>CAJWCU010000015.1 GCA_913030825.1 uncultured Rhodospirillaceae bacterium
AACCGGGGCGTTGTCCGCAAAATTGCCGGGCCGATGGCGGGTATTTTTGCGGGCCTTTCCGGGGGATCAGGCGGCGGCCGGCCGGTGCCCCGCCCGGGCCGTCGCCAGGGCAAAGGCGCCGCAGCTTCCCACCAGGACCGCGATACAGATCACCAGCAATTTCGAATACTTATGGGCGACGCCCGTCAGCGGTTCGATCAATTGCACGTGGCCGCCTGCCTCCAGCATGTAGAGCGCGCCGCCTGCGATCGCGAGCGCGAAGGCGAAGCCGAAGGCCCAGGGCCGGACCTGCCGTCCGCCCAGGATGTTGAAGAACACCACCGGGGCCAGGAACATCGATGCCGTGCCCGAAACGGCGACGGCGGCGAACAGGTCCTTGTTGCCGAGGAACAGGAACGCCAATCCGCCCAGCAGAAACCCAGCCATGGCGATCCGCCCGTTGCGCACCGACGGCGCCATCAGGCGCATATCGGCGACGACCAGCTTGGACGCGCTGGCGAAGGTGGAATCCAAGGTCGAGACGGCGGAGACCACCAGCGCCAGATTGAACAGCACCATCGCCGGTTCGCCCAACAGGCGGGTCAGGGCGGCGACCATGGCCTCGCCCTCACCCTTGTTGAGGCCCGCATAAACGCCGATCAGGCCGAAGATCAGAATACCGACGATGGAAATCCAGGCGGCATGCAGGAAGCTTTTGCGCGTTGTTTCGCGGTCCGCCAGGAAGCCCCGGTCCATCATCACCGGATCGTGCAGCGGATAGCTCCAGATCTGCAGGAAGGCGACAGCCAGAAGCACCCATCCGGGGCCGGTGGCGTCGGGGCTGGAGGCGATCACCGCGCCTAGATCGAATTCGGGCCGCATCACGGTCAGGATCAGTAGGACCGCCAGGCCGGCATAGAGCACCGCCGTCTGGAGCACGTCCGTGCGCAACGCGGCGCGCAGGCCGCCGATCATCGAATAGCCCAATGTAAGAACCGCGACGCCGATGACGGCGAACGTGTATCCCGTCGTCCCTGCCGCGCCGAAGATGATGCCGATGACGAGAAGGTTGGCGAAGACCTCGCTGAGCAGTCGCACGCCGACGACGACGTTATAGGCCCAGCGCCCCATGGCCCCGTAATGACCGCTCAGGTAGTCCTGCACGCTGGCGGCCCCATGGCGGAACCGGATGCGGTCGACGATCAATCCGCCGGTCAGGAAGCTCAGGTAATAGGCGGCGTAGGCCAGGGCGCCGGAAATGCCGTAGTAGAAGCCCAGGATCGCCGCGTTCATCAACGACCGCGCGAAGATCCATGTCGTCACCTGCGACAGCGCCAGGGTCAGCAGACCGGGCGCGTTACCCGCGTCGTCGGTCCCGCGGAAGAACCCGTCGATGCTGCGCACCCGGGGGGAAATCAGGAAACTGGCGATGGCGACCGCCGCGATGGCGGGGATGAGGTAGGGCATCATGGGCGGGCGTTCTCCGGTCGGCTGGGATTCGCTGGCCAGATTACGCGGAAGTCCCCTGTGGCGCGAAAGCACGTTTTCTTGAGCAAGGCGTGAAATCGGCGGCGATGCCCCAATCCGGAAAAGTTGCACAAGATTTTTCTGGGGAATCTCGGCATCCCTTTGTAAAGTTTGCCACCGGGACGATTGACGTCCGTCAAGGACGTCCGTTCCCTCCGGCGCTAAATTCAAAGATCAACCTGGGCCGCCGGATTTTTTGGAGCGATTAAAATGGACTACGAAAAAGTCTTCCAGGACGCGGTCGACAAGGTGAAGGCCGAAGGACGCTATCGCGTTTTCGCCCACTTGGAACGGCACGCCGGAAATTTCCCCCATGCGACCCGCCATCATGACGACGGTTCGACGTCCGAGGTCGTGGTCTGGTGCTCCAACGACTACCTGGGCCAGGCCCAGAACAAAGACGTCTTGGCGGCCTTGTCGGAAGCGGGCGCGCGCATGGGCGTGGGCTCGGGCGGCACGCGCAACATCGCCGGGACGACCTATCTGCATGGCGAGTTGGAAAAGGAATTGGCCGACCTGCACGGCAAGGAAGCGGCCCTGCTGTTCACGTCGGGCTATGTCTCCAACGACGCCGCGATCTCGACCATCGCGCAGTTGATGCCGGACTGCATCATTCTGTCGGACGCGTTGAACCATGCCTCGATGATCGCCGGCATCCGCCATTCGGGCTGTGAAAAACGCATCTATCGGCACAACGACGTGGCACACCTGGAGGAAATCCTCAAGGAACTGCCGAAAGCGGCGCCGAAGCTGATCGCCTTCGAAAGCGTTTATTCCATGGATGGCGACATTTCGCCCATGGCGGCGATCTGCGATCTGGCCGACAAATACAACGCCATGACCTATCTGGACGAAGTCCATGCTGTGGGCCTGTATGGCGAACGCGGCGGCGGCGTGTCCGAACGCGAAGGCGTCGCCCACCGGATTACGGTGATCGAGGGCACCCTGGCCAAGGCGTTCGGCCTGATGGGCGGCTATATCGCCGGATCCGAAGCCATGGTCGATGCCGTGCGCTGCGCCGCGCCGGGCTTCATCTTCACCACGACCCTGCCGCCGCCTTTGGTGGCCGGGGCCATCACCTCGATCCGCCATGTGCGGGCGACCAACGACCTGCGCGTGCGCCATCAGGAACGCGCCCAGCGGTTGAAGGACTTGCTGGTCGAGGCCGGCCTGCCGGTCATGCCGTCGGTCACCCATATCGTGCCGATCATGGTCGGCGACGCACTGCGCTGTAAGCAGGCGACGGACATGTTGCTCGACGATTACGGCGTCTATATCCAGCCGATCAACTATCCCACCGTGCCGGTCGGGACGGAGCGCCTGCGCATCACGCCGACGCCGTTCCACGACGACGGGGTGATGGACGAACTGGTCGCGGCGTTGAAAGACGTCTGGATGCGCCTGCAATTGCAGAAGGCCGCTTGACCTCCGGTCCATCGGCCCTTCATCCTCCGGTGTGAGCGTTCGCCCGATCATACGGAGGTTTCCCATGCGTCTGCAGCTTTCCACCTGGCCCGAGGTCGAGCGCTATCTCGATACCTCCAAAGGCGTCATCATCCCCGTCGGCTCCACCGAACAGCACGGCCCCACCGGTTTCATCGGAACGGACGCGCTCTGCCCGGAAATCCTCGCCTATGGATTGTCGGAGAAGCGTGCCGCCGAAGACAATCCGGTGATGATCGCGCCCACGCTCTCCATCGGCATGGCGCAGCACCACCTGGGCTTCGCGGGCTCGGTGACGCTCCGCCCTTCGACCATGATCGCCATGGTCCAGGACGTCGTGAATTCGCTCGCCAAGCACGGGTTCGAACGCTTCTTTTTCCTGAACGGCCACGGCGGCAACATCGCAACGCTCAACGCCGCGTTCTCGGAAATTTATGCCGAACATTCCCTGGGCCGCGCCGGCGACAACCGCCCGCCCGTGCGCTGCACCCTGGTCAACTGGTTCGACTGCAAAAGCGTCATGAAGATCAGCGCCGAACAGTTCGGCGACGACGACGGCGCCCATGCGACCTGTGGTGAGGTCTCCTTGACCTACTATGGGTTCCAGAAGGACGCCGCCCGCGTGAAGGACGCCGAAATGGCCGCGGGCCGGGCCGGCGACGGGCCGATCTTCGATTGCGATGACTACCGCCGCCGGTTCCCCGATGGGCGGATCGGCTCGGACCCGCGCAAGGCGACGATCGAGGCGGGCGAGCTTCTCTACAATGCCGCCATCGACGAAATCGGCACGCGCTACGACACCTTCCTCGGCGCGGCCTAGGGCTGCCGGTCTCACACGATGGCTGACCCTGTCCGCATTCTGCATCTGACCGACCTGCACATGCGCCGCGCCTTGGCGGGCTCGGCCAACAAGCCCGAGCGCCTGTCGCGCCAGATGCCTGACAGGGTGCGCGATCTGGCCGGGCGGCTGGACGATCTGGGGGTTGATCTTGTCCTTGTGACGGGCGACCTGTTGGACGTGCCCGACGAATACATCGACGGCAGCCTGAGCGATCCGGCGGAACGGGCCGAGATGACCGCCCAAGCCGAGGCTGATTACCGCGAGTTCAAGGATTTGATGGACGCGATGGGCAAACCGTACGTCCTGATCCCGGGCAACCACGACGATGAGGCTTTGTTCGACAAAGTCTTCGACGGCTGGACGCCGGTCCAGGACAAGGCGGGTCTGCGTTTCGTCTGTTTCCGCGATTTCCTCAATTCCGACCGCACGCCGGTCCGGGGCAAGGACAATCGGGATCTGTTCGACCGTGTGATCGGCGAGGGCAGAGACGGCCCGCTCCAAATCCACGTTCAGCATTACATGATCGACCCACCAACCTGGACCAATCTGCAATATCACTACACGGATGCGGAGCGGTATCGAGACCGCATCAACGCCTCCGGCTGCGTCGCGGCGGCGCTGTCCGGGCATTTCCATCCGGGCAGCCACCTCGTATCGGATACAGGCGTGCTCTATTCCGTGCCGCCGGCGTTCTGTTCGGCGCCGCATCCGTTCCGACTGGTCGACATCGGACCCGATGGTGTGCTGGGATGTGAAGACCGAAGCCTGGAGGGCGGATGATCCGCGTCCCGGCAGGCCATGGGAGGGCCCGCAGAATGAAGAAAGCCTTCATCATTTTCCTGACCGGGGGATTCTTGGGATTGGCCGCCGGGTTCGCCGTCGGCATCTTCGCCTATCCCTATATCTTCCTGGCCGACATCGTCGCCGACGAAGCAGCCCCCGGTGAAGGTGCCGGGGCGGTCGTCGCCAGCGGCACGTTCATCCACGCCAATCCGTCGGACCCGATCCATTGGGGCCGGGGCGGGGCCACGGTGCATGAAGGCACGGTCAGGCTCGAGGCCGACTTCGAAGTCGGCCCCGGGCCCAAATACCACGTCTATCTGGTGCCGCTGAACGAGGTCACGCCTGAAACGGCGGTCGACGAAACCATGTACGTTGACCTGGGCCGCCTGCGCGCTTTCAAGGGCGGGCAGAACTACCAAATCCCCGCCGGTCTGAACCTGAAGGATTACGGTCACGTCGTGATCTGGTGCGAACAGTTCGACGTCCTGATCTCGCCGGCGCGGTTGACCTTCGGCAATTGACCGTCCCCACGGGGGGTTAGGCCGACGCGCGCGGTACGACCTCGAACCCTACATCGATCGATTTGTGTTGGGGCCGTTCGCCCTGCATGCGTTGCAGGATCAACTCCGCGGCCCGTTCGCCGATTTCGGTGCCGGCGATGCGGACCGTCGTCAGTTCCAGGCCAGAGTTCCCCGCAAGGTCGAAATCCCCATAGCCGGCAACGGCGATGTCCTCCGGGACGCGCAGATTGCGGCGGCGGGCCTCGCTGATCGCGCCGAGAGCGACGGAGTCCGACGAGCAGAAAACGCAATCGGTGTCGGGCCACCGCTCCAACGCGGTGACGAGGCCCGATGCGCCGCCGTCCGTAAGGCTGGTCACGGCCTCCGGGGCGGTGATGATGCGGGGCGGGAAGGCAGCGCGTTCGGAGACGACGGCCGCGTAGCCTTCCGACCGGCTTTTCACACGGCCGTCGATGCCCGCGCGCGGGCCGATGAAGGCCGGCCGGCGATATCCCCGGTCGAGCAGGAAGCCCGTCATCGCCTTACCCGCGCCGAAGTTCGAAAATCCGACGGAAGAATCGATCGGCTTCGGCGGGAGTTCCCAAAGCTCGACCACCGGGATCTGCGCCCGTTTGAGCAATGCCAACGCATCGGCCGTGTGATGGCTGCTTGTCATGACCAGCCCGTCCGGGCGTTGACGCAGCAGCATCGATAGGATTTCGGCCTCGCGCTCGGGCGAATAGTCCGTGGTCGCCAGAAGCAATTGGTAGCCTGCGGCACGAAGGTTGCGGGACAGGCCGTCGACGGTGGAGGCGAAGGTCGATCCTTCGAGGGTCGAGATCAGAGCCGCGACGATCTTGGACGATCGGGTGGTCAGCGCGCCGGCGGCGTCGTCCGGTACATATCCCAGGTCACGGACCGCCGCCAGAACCCGCTCCCGGGTTTCCGCGCGGACTTTCTCGGGCGCCCTAAGAACGCGCGACACGGTGATCTTGGAGACCTGCGCGCGGATGGCGACGTCTTCCATGGTGACCCAATTGGTGCGCGCTTTCGCGCCCTTGGTCGTGGGGGAGAGGGGGGTCGCCATGGGCGCCTCAACGTCGCATCGATGAACGAATGATATCGATACCATTGACTCGGGAAATTGACAATGTTACCGGTAACATTAAGAAAGCCGGATGCGATGATCGCTGATGGCGCCCGAAGTTTGTGATGACTGGGAGGAAATCATGGAAGGACTGGCGACGGCTCCGCAACCGTTGAAGGCGTTGGCCCCCCAACAGGTCGAGGACTACCACGCGACTGGACTTTTGGGTTTGGATTCTTTCGTCCGCGGCGACTGGCTGGCGAAGTTGCAGGACGCGACGCAGGAGATGGCGGAGGAAAGCCGCACCGTGACCGAAAGCAACGATCAGTTCGATATCGAGCCCGACCACACGCCGGACAACCCGCGCCTGCGCCGCTTGATGAAGCCGCAGGATCATCACCCGGTGTTTGCCGAATTCGCCATGAACGGACCGATCGTCGATCTGGCGGAGGATATTCTCGGCCCGGACCTCAAGTTCCACCACGGCAAGTTGAACTTCAAATGGTCGGGTGGCGGCGCGGAAATCAAATGGCACCAGGACATCCCGTTCTGGCCGCATACGGCCTATAACGTTCTAACGATCGGCGTCGCATTGGACGACATCGACGACCAAATGGGCCCCATGGGTGTCGTTCCCGGAAGCCACAAAGGGCCGATCTACGATCACTACGACTCTGACGGCAACTGGCGCGGCTTCATTGGCGATGCCGACCTTGAGAATGTCGATACGGCCTCGGCGCATTACCTCAAGGGACCGGCGGGCAGCATCACCATCCACCACTGCCGCGCGGTCCACGGCTCCATGCCCAACAACCACCCGACGAAGGCGCGCCCCTTCCTGTTGTTCGCCTATTCGGCGGCGAATTGCCTGCCGCTGATGCCGCACAATCAACAGAGCCGTTTCAATGGTGCGATCGTCCGTGGCCGCCATCCCGACTATCCGTTGTTCGAGGGCGAGCCGTGCAAACTGCCGCCCATGCGTTCGAAATCGACGCGCTCCATTTTTCAGGCACAACAGGGCAACTGACCCCGGCGCCTCGGTCGCGCTGGTCAAGGGGCGGGCGACCGGCGCGGGCCCGTCGAAACGCGGGCCTGCATTTGCCTGATCAGGTGGCGGGAAGAGCGATGGCAGGATATGTTTCCGAACATCAAACCTTCGCTTCCAATTCTGAAAACAGAATTGTATACAATCCGCCATCATGAATTTCGAACTCACCGAAGAACAGCGTCTGTTTCAGGACGCGGTACGCGCCTTTGCCCGGGACAACCTGGCCGAAGGGGCGCTTGAACGTGCCCATCAGGGGGAATATCCCCGTGATGTGGCCAAGCTCATGGCCGAAAACGGCCTGTTGGGCATCACCATCCCGGAAGAGGACGGCGGCCAGGGCGGCAGCCTGATGGACGCGGTCATCGCGATCCAGGAAGTCGCCATGCATTGCCCGCGTTCCGCCGACGTGATCCAGGCCGGAAGCTTCGGCGCGATCCGCGTGCTGGCGGCCTACGGCACGCCGGATCAGAAGGAACGGTATTTGAAGCCGCTGCTGGCCGGTGAAAGCCTGATCGCCGTCGGCATGACGGAGCCGGACGCCGGATCGGCGGTGACGGATCTGCGCACCACCGCGACGCCGGACGGCGATGGCTTGCGGATCAACGGTCAGAAATGCTTCACCAGCCATTCGCCGGAAGCCGACGTATTTTTGGTCTACGTGCGCTACGGCCCGGGCGTGGACGGCATCGGATCGGTCCTGATCCCGCGCGACGCGGAAGGCTTGGAATTCGGGCAGGCGACGCCGTTCTTGGGCGGCGACGACTGGGCGCCGCTGTTCTTCACCGACCTTTACGTGCCGCCGGAAAACATCCTGCTGCGCGAAGGCGGCTTCAAGAAACAGATCGCCGGATTCAATGTGGAACGCATCGGCAATACGGCGCGGTCCATCGCACTCGGCCGTCTGGCCTTCGAGACGGCCCGCGAACATGCTCTGACCCGCAAGCAGTTCGACCGCCCCTTGGCCGAATTCCAGGGCCTGCAATGGAAGTTCGCGGAAATGCAGATGAAGCTCGACGCCGGGCAGCTGCTGCTCTACCGCGCCGCCGTGAATGCCGACAACGGCTTTCCGTCGGCCCAGGAAACGGCCATCGCCAAGGCGTTCTGTAACGAAGCCGGGCATTGGATTTCGTCGGAAGCCCTGCAGGTCATGGGCGGCACCGGCTACAGCCAGGAAACGCTGGTCGAATATTGCTTCCGCCGCACGCGCGGCTGGATGATCGCCGGCGGTTCCATTGAAATCCTCAAGAACCGGATCGCCGAGGGCGTGTTCGACAAGCGTTTCTCGCAACGTCCGCCCAGAGCGAAATAAGAAGACAAGAAGACCCGAGTAAAGGACCGAACCATGCCCGATACCAATGACCGGACGGCCACCCCGGCGAGCCTCGCCGACGCCCTGTTCACGCCGCGCGGCGTCGCCCTGATCGGCGCGTCCGGCGACCCGACGAAGAATTCCGGGCGCCCGCAGCGGTTCCTAAAAGCGCACGGGTTCACGGGCGAGGTCTATCCCATCAATCCCGGCCGTGACGAGGTCCAGGGGGTCAAGGCATATAAGAGCGTCGCAGACGTGCCGGGCCCGGTCGATCACGCCTTCGTCATGGTTCCGGCCAAATTCGTCGAGGACGCGATCCGCGACTGCGGGGCCAAGGGCGTGCGGGTCGCGACGATCTATTCCGACGGCTTCGCCGAAACCGGCGACGACGGCCGCAAGATGCAGGAACGCCTGGTCGCTACGGCGCGCGAGGTTGGCGTGCGTCTGATCGGCCCGAATTCCATGGGCGTCATTCATCCGGCTTCCAGCCTGACGTTGTCGGTCAACGCCGTCCTGGAAATGGAAGGCATCAAGCCGGGCGGTCTGTCGCTGATTTCCCAAAGCGGCACGATCCTGGGCACGCTGTTGTCGCGTGGTGCGGCGCGGGGCATCGGGTTTGCCCGCATGATCGGCGTCGGCAACGAAAGCGATCTGGCGGTCGGCGAGTTGGTCGATCTGCTGGTCGACGACCCGGCGACCAAGTCGATCCTGTTGTTCCTGGAAGCCGTGCGCGATGCGGACAAGCTGGCCGCCGCCGCGCGCCGCGCCTACGACGCAGGCAAGCCGGTCATTACCTATAAGCTAGGCCGGTCGGAAGCGGGCCGGGAATTGGCGCTCAGCCACTCCGGCGCCATCGCCGGCCCGGCCAAGGCCGCCGACGCCTTCTTCCAGGCCCATGCCATCGCCCGCGTCGAAATGCTGGAAGGTTTGCTGGAAGCGCCGCCCTTGTTCATGGGCCATCCGCCGCCCAAGGGTAAACGCGTCGCCGTGGTCACCACCACGGGCGGCGGGGCGGCTTCCGTCGCCGACCGCTTAGGAGCCTTGGGTGCCACACTGGCCCCGGCGCCGGAAGCGGTGCGCACGGCACTGCGAGAGCACGGACTGGAAATCGGTCGTGGGCCGCTGGTCGACTTGACCATGGCCGGCACGCGGGAAGGGGTCTACGGCGCGGCACTGGAACACCTTTTGGCCGACGACGGCATCGACGCCGTCGTGACGGTTGTCGGCTCGTCCGGGCAGTTCAAACCCGAGTTGGCCGTGGCGCCCATCGTCGAAAAGGCCGCTGGGTCGGACAAACCTGTCGCCGCCTTCATCGCCCCCCAGGCGGACAAGTCGCTTGCGTTGTTGCAGGAGGCGGGCATCGCCAACTTCCGCACGCCCGAAGCCTGCGCCGACGCCGTCATGGCGTTTCTCAATCGCCAGGCGCCGCGCCCCGTTCCCGCCGTGGACGATCACGCCAAGGAAAAGGCCGAGGCGATCCTGTCCCGGGCCCCCGCCGCCAACTTGAACGAACGCGAAGCCTCGCTGGTGTTCGAGGCCCTGGGCCTGCCCATCGCCCCGGCCCAGGTCATCAAGGGGGCGGGCGAGCCCGTCGCCGTGCCGTTCCCCGTGGCGGTCAAGGTCCTGGCGCGCGACATCCAGCACAAGACCGAACGCGGCCTGGTGCGCCTAGGCATCGACAGCCCTGAAGAGCTCTGGCAGGCCGCCGAGGAATTGCTGGCGCTCGCCCCCGAGGCCGAAGGCATCCTGGTTCAGTCCATGGCCCAGGGCGTGATGGGCGAGCTGATCGCCGGCTACCGCCTGGACGCCGAAGCCGGGCCCATCGTCCTGGTCGGGCCGGGCGGTATTCTGGCCGAGGTCTATGACGACGCGGCCGTGCGCACGGCGCCCATCGACGCCGCCGAAGCCATGGAAATGATCGAAGAGGTCAAGGGTCTGGCGCCGATCCGGGGGTTCCGTGGCAAGCCGCCGGGCGATCTGAAGGCATTGGCCGAGGCATTGGCGGCGTTGTCGACGCTGGCGGTTCTCGACGCCTCCGTGCTGGAGGCCGAAATCAATCCGCTGATGGTGCGCGAAGACGGCGCGGGTGTCGTCGCCGTCGATGCCTTGCTGAGGCTCAAATCCAGCTAACGCTGCCTTGAGGTAAGCTTACTTTGAACCGTCATGGGTTCGGCGTATCCTGATCGGCATAACATCGCCGAAAGGGGCCGATTGGGCCATCCAAGGGAGGGAGGCACCCATGACCACGCAGAACAAATCCATCGAACGCCGCCACGCCAACGCGCGGATGAGCCAAGTCGTCGCCACGGCCGATACGGTGTATCTGGCCGGACAGGTCGCCTCGGGCGATGCCCGGGGTGCCAGCGTGGCCGAACAGACGCGGGAAATCCTCGGCAATATCGACGCCTACCTGGCCGAAATGGGCACGGACAAATCCAATCTTCTGCAGGCGCAGATCTGGATCACCGACATGGCCAACTTCGCCGAAATGAACGAGATCTGGGACGCCTGGGTCGATCCCGAGGCCAAGCCCGTGCGCGCCTGTGTCCAGGCGATCCTGGCGGCGCCGGATCTTAAGGTCGAAATCATGGTCACGGCGGCCCGCTGAGCCGGTCCGGCTCCTTCGTCAAATATATTAAGAGAAGAGACGACATCCATGCCCAATGAGAAACGCGCGGTTGTGGTGATCTGCGACGGCCTTCGCGCCGACCTGATCAATCCGGAATGGACCCCGAACCTGTGGCGCTTGAAGGAACGGTTCCGTACCTACGGCAATCATCGCAGCGTCTTTCCCTCGACGACGCGGACCAACGCGGCCTCCATTGCGACGGGCTGTTTCCCGGCACGTCATGGCCTGGAAGGCAACGCCATGGCGTTGGAGGAGAACGGCCGGTTCGAGGTTCTGAGTGTCGGCCCCCCCGATTTCCGCGACCGATTGGAAAAGGCGCGCGGCCGGACCTTGACCATGCCGACCCTGGCGGAACGGGTGACCGGTGCCGGCGGACAAGCCGTTGTCTATTCCAACGTCTCGCCGGGGGCGGCGATGTTCCATGATCCGGACGGTCATGGCGTCATCGTTCATCGCGTCTTCGGCCAGGGGCCGGGGCGGACCGAGATCGAACCGCTGGGCACCGAGCATTCGGCGGCGGGCGATACGGTGATGACCGACCGCTTCCTGGATGAAATCCTGATCCCGGGCGGGCCTGCCTATTCCCTGATTTGGCAATGCGAGCCGGATCATACCCAACACGAAGTGAAGCTGGGGTCGCCTAAACATCTGGAAGTCATTGCCGCCGCCGACGCCAACGCCGGGCGCATCGCGGCGCGTGTCGAAGAACTGGATCCCACGGGCGAGAACATTCTGTTGATCATCGGATCGGACCACGGCCATGAGACGACGACCGAGATCGTCGACATGGACGACATGCTGGTCGCCGCGGGCCTGAAAGACAGCCCGGACAGCCGCGAGGTCGCCATCGCGCCGCAGGGCACCTCCGTGACCATCTACTTGGCACCGGAAGCCATGGACCGCGAAGGGGCCATCGTCGAATTCCTGAAAGGTCAGCCTTATGTCGGCGGCATCACCCACGGTGCAGATCTGGCCAAGCTGGGCATGCCCGTGGACGAATTGGCGCCGCGCATCGCGGTGACCGGTGCGGCGACGGAGGAGCCGAACGAATTCGGGGTCAAGGGTGGCTCCGTCGCCTTCCAGGGCACCTTGAAGATTTCCAACAACCAGGGCTGCGGCCAGCACGGCGGCCTCGGTACCTATGAACAGAGCCCCTTCGCCATGGCCCGCGGGCCGCTCTATCAGGGCGGGACGAAAAGCGGCGACCCGACCTGCACGGTCGATCTGGCGCCGACGGTTCTGCGTCACCTGGGCCTGGATTACGGGGATGTAGACGGCGCCCCCTTGCCCTAACCGAATTCTTCCTGTCAGCCCACCGACGGGCGCGGGACAATCATCGACGACAATTCATCAAGGACCATTCGGAAAGAATTCCATGAGCAAAATTCATATTCAGTTTTCCCGTTTCTCCGCCTTCTACACGCCGCTGATCGCGACCATGGCCGGCGGCTTCCTCGACGACGAAGGGTTGGAATACGAATGGTCGAAGGCGGCCAATAACGATGATGCCATCGCCAAGCTGACGGACGGCACGACCCATGTCGCCCAATCGGCGGTGGGTGTCAGCATCGCGCAGCTGGCGCGCGGTGAAACACCGGCCCCCCGTCATTTCGCCCAGATCAATGAAAAGGACGGTTTCTTCATTTCGGGCCGCCATGCCGATCCGGACTTCGAATGGGCAAAGCTGGAGGGGGCTGAGGTCCTGGTCGATCACGGCATTCAGCCGCTGGCCATGTTCAAATACGCCTGCATGAAGGCGGGCATCGACTACGGCAAGCTGACGGTCAGCAACGTCGGCGGCGGGCCCGACATGGAAAAGGCGTTTCGCGGCGGGCAAGGCGATTACGTCGTGCTGCAGGGACCGGCGCCGCAGAACCTGGAATACGAAGGCGTGAGCCATGTCGTCGCCGAGGTCGGCCGTCCGATCGGTCCGTTGGCCTTCTCGTCGCTGGCGGCCATGCCGGAATGGTTGGAAACCGACATGGCGGCGGCCTTCACCCGGGCCTATGCCAAGACGCGGGTTTGGCTGAACGAAACCCCGGCGGACGAGATCGCGCTCAAGGTCGGTGAATACTTCCCCGACATTCATGCGTCGGTCCTGGCCAAATGCGTTCTTGCCTACCAGGGCCTGGGAAACTGGTCGCCGCATGTGGAGATCACCGAAGAAGCGCTCGCCGTTGCCCAGGACGTCTTCGTCAAGGCCGGGATGATCACGAAGCCTTATGCCTACGACCTGCTCTGCGCCAAGCCGCCGGCCCATTGACGCCCGGTAGGTTGCCCGCACCTCGGCGGCGTTCCGCCGCCGCCATTCGAAAGACTTGCCCAGGCCCATGACCGATAATCCCGACATGACCGGCGCGCCCCCGCCACCGCCGCCTGACACCAGTGGTGTGAACCCTTGGAAAACCCGCCTGCCGATCCTGATCGGCGCCCATGCCACGGGAACCACCAACAGCGTCGCGGTGCTGTCCATGGCGCCGGTGATTTCCGCTGCCTTCAACCTGACGGCGACGCAATTCGGAATATTCGTGTCTTGTTATTATGGCGGACAGGCTTTGTGGTCCGTCCCGTCCGGTGGCATGACCGACCGGCTGGGGGTTGGCTGGGCACTGGTGATCGGGCATGCGATCATGGCTGCGGCTGCGGTTCTGATGAGTTATTCGCCCGATTTCACGACCTGCATGGTCGCGGCATTCTTCATGGGGATCGGTTATTCGATGCTGAACCCGTCGACGGCGCGCGGCGTCTTCGAATGGTTCCCAGCGCACCGGCGGGGCGCCGCCATGGGGATCAAGCAGGTCGGGGTGCCGATCGGCGGCATGATCGGCGCCGGCTGTGGTTTTCTCGCGGCCTATTACGATTGGCATCTTCTGATGCTGGGGGTCGCCTTGATCATCACGATCAACGGCCTGGCCTGCCTGACGCTGGTGCCCATATCGACGCGCGGACGCGGGGCCGGCAAGAACATCGCCGACGTGATGAAGGACGGCCGGGTCAACGCTTTTGCCATCAGCGGCGGCATCATCAACATGGGGCAGGCGAACTTCTTCGGCTTTTTGACCTTGTTCCTGGTCGAGGCCGCGCGCATGGGCCAGCAGACCGTTTCCTTCGCCATGGCCGTCGCGCAAGGGACCAGCGCCATCGGTCGAATGGGCTGGGGTGCCGTTTCGGATAAGGCGTTCGGTGGGCGGCGAATCGTCACCATGGCCTGGATGTGCGCGGCGGCGGTCCTGTTCTTGGCCCTGATGCCGCTGGTCAACGAGACCTGGGGCTATGTCCTGGGGTTCGGCTTGGCGACCTGCCTGGGATTGACCATCGCCAGCTTCGCGCCGGTCGCCCAGGCGATCCAGGTCGAAATGGTTTCGCCCCATCTGGCGGGCTCGGCCGTCGGCTACAACATGCTCTGGACCCATAGCTGCGCGACCTTGGCGCCGGCGGTGTTCGGTTTCGCCGTCGACAACCTGGGCGGTTTCACGGCCGGCTGGCTGGTCACCGCGGGCTGCGTCGTTATCGGCATGGTTATTCTTTATTTCCTGGTTCGTACCGGGCCGAAGCGCAGAACCTACGACACCGGAACGGAATGACTCGCAGTAATAACGGCGCGGGACGTCCGGGCCCCTAGGCGGCCCGGACTTCGTTGAGGAATTTCTCGACGACGCTTTTCAAGTTCTGGGCCTTGGCCGTCAGTTCGCGCGAGACGCCGAGAACCTGCTCCGATGCGTTGCCGGTATCGTTCGCGGCCTGATTCACGGCGACGATGGTCGAGGTCATCTCGCGGGTGCCCATGGCGGCCTGTTCGACATTCCGCGCGATTTCCTGGGTTGCCGCCTGCTGTTCCTCGATCGCGGCCGCGATGCCGGTGGCGATGTCGTTGATTTCCGTGATGATGCCGCTGACGCCCTCGGTCGCCGAGACGGCCCGGTCCGTGGTTTCGCGGATGCCGGAAATCTGCTGCGCGATTTCCTCGGTCGCGCGGGCGGTCTGATTGGCCAGGTTCTTGACCTCGCTGGCGACCACGGCGAAGCCTTTGCCGGCCTCGCCGGCACGGGCCGCTTCGATCGTCGCGTTGAGGGCCAGGAGGTTCGTCTTCTCCGCGATATCCGTGATCAGCGAAAGAACTTCGCCGATCCGCTGGGCAGAGGCCGCCAGATCGGAGACGGTCCGGCGGGTGACTTCGGTCTGGTCCACGGCGTCGCGGGTGATCTGGCTGGACCGCGTGACCTGGCGGCTGATTTCCTGGATCGAACTGGTCAGTTCCTCGGTCGCGCTGGCGACGGTCGTGACGTTGTCGGACGTCTGTTCAGACGCCGTCGCGACGGTGCCTGCCTGATGGGCGGTATTGTCGGCTGTCCGCGACATGGCCTGGGCCGTTGTTTCCATATCGCTGGTCGAAGAGGTGACGACGGTCAGGACCTCGGTGACGGACGAATCGAAGGCCCGGGTCAGCTCATCTATCCGGCGGGTCCGCTGTTCGCGGGCCTGTTGTTCCTTGCGTTGTTCCAGCGCCAGGCGATCGGCCTCGCTCATGGCGTCCTTGAACACCTGAACGGCGGCGGCCATGCGGCCGATTTCATCGCCGCGGTCGGTGCCCGGAACGGCTTTGCCGGTCTCGCCCGCCGCGAGATCTCCCATGAATTCGGTCATGGCGGCGATCGGCCGGGAGATCGATCGCGATACCAGCCATAGAACAAGCGCCATCAGGCCGATCACGACGGTGCCGGCGCCGACCAACTGCATCACGTGCTGGCGGAACGCGGCCTCGACGTCGTCGACGTAGACGCCGGTGCCGATCACCCAGCCCCAGGGCTGGAAGCCGCTGACGAAGGAAATCTTCGCCACGGGGTTTTCGAACCCGGGTTTCGGCCAGTGGTAATTAACCGTCCCCGCCCCCTCTGCCTTGACGATATCGACCATGTTCTTGAACAGGGCCACGCCGTTCGGGTCCTTGAAGTCGATCAAGTTCTTGCCGTCCAATTGCGGTTTGATCGGATGCATCAGCATCACGCCCGCCAGATCGTTGACCCAGAAATATTCTTTCCCGCCATAGCGCAACTTTTTGATCTCGCCCAAGGCCAGGGTTCGGGCGGTTTCGTCGGTCATCTCGCCTGCCTGAGCGCGGTCGTAGTGGCTCTGCGCGATGCTTTCCGCCAATTCGACCGAATGCCGGATGTCGGTGCTCCGCGATTCGTAGAGGCGTTCGTGAAATTCGTAGAGGTTGAATGCGAATAGAGAGACGGTGCCGACGATGACCAGGGGAATGACCAGGTAGAGCTTGGCGCTGATGGTGAGGCGGGAGAGGTGGGGCATTTTATTGTCTCCAAAGGTTTTTTGACGGATGCCGAACAGCAGCCGAAGCTGGCTGGCGCATAGGAATCGGTCCGTAAGAACGGAACATACGTTGCTATGCTGACAGGAAGTTTGCAGTGCACAAAAAAGCCCGCCATTCGGCGGGCTTTCGTTGTTCAGATTGGTTTCAGCGAGAAACGGATCAGATATGGACGGTGGTCATTTGGATTTGGCGATCTTCGATTAAGTCGGCGCCGGCGTCGCGGAACTTGATGTAGTGGGGTTCCTCCCGGTGCGAATCCAACGCGGCTTCGTTGGTATAGACCTCATAGAAGAAGAAGGTGTCCGGATCGTCCTTCGCGGTCATGACGCGGAATTCGTGGCAGTTGGGTTCATCCCGGCGGGCCGCGACGGCGTTCTCCATGATGATCGGCATGAAGTCCTTCCCTTTGCCGGGCTTGCATTTGATGGTGACGATGATGGCGAATTTTCCGGCCATGGTTGGAGTTCCTCCTGGGACAAATGAAATGGTGCCGCCCATTAGTGGGTGACAGATTGTGTACAATTTCCCAATATGCGCGCCGTAACACAACAAACAAAACCGTCGACATTAAGAATCGACCCGACCCGGAGGACTCCCAAGAATGAGCGACAAGCCGTTGCTGACGGCGGACCTATGCGACGACCATCCGGACGTTCGCGTCTGTCAAATGACTTTCACCGATTTCGCCAAACGCACCCACTTCCACGGCCAGATCACGACCTTTTCCACGTTCGAGGACAACAAAGGTATCCGCGAAATCCTTGCCGAAGGCGGCAAGGGTCGGGTTCTGGTCGTCGATGGCCGGGGCTCGCGCCGCCGCGCTTTGACAGGCGGCAACATCGCCGCCGAGGCCGAACAGTATGGCTGGGAAGGTCTGGTCTATAACGGTTGCATCCGCGACCAGCACGAATTCACCGACCTAGACCTTGGCGTCAAGGCGATGGCTGCGACGCCCATGCGCCCGCGCACGGACGGCATTGGCCTGAAGGACGTGGATGTGAATTTCGGGGGGATCGTGATCCGCCCCGGTGAATGGCTCTATGCCGACCTGGACGGCGTTATCGTATCGGAGAAGAAACTTCATGACTGACAAACAACAAGACCTGCCCGCGGAGATCATTGAGAAGTTCCAGGTCCTGCATGAATTCGCCAAGGCGGCGAAGAACAACCTGAATAAGAACATCTACGACTATGTCTTCGGCGGCGCCGAAACCGAAACCACGGTCAGGCGCAACCGCATGGCCATCGAAACCCATGCCCTGCGTCCGCGCGTCATGCGCGACGTTTCGAAAATGAACGCCGGGGTCGACCGTTTCGGCATGCGGCTCAAGCTGCCGGTCTGCCTGGCGCCGATCGGATCGCTTCAGCAGATTTCGTCCGGCGGCGGTGCCGCGGCGGCCTCGGGCGCCGGTCGCTTCGGCTGTGCCCATATGCTGTCGAGCGTCTGCGAGCCCGGCATGGATGCCGTGGCCGAGGCCGCGCCGGACGCCTGCCGTATCTTCCAGCTTTACGTGCGCGGCGACGAGGACTGGGTCGACGACAAGGTCCGCCAGGCCCAGGACCTGGGCTACAAGGCCTTTGCCGTGACTATCGATCTGGACGCCTATTCGCGGCGTGAACGGGATATCTCGAAGCGCTTCGTCACCGCCGGCCGGCAGGCCGCCGTGGGCGAGACCCATCAGGCCCGATTCGACTGGTCCGATGTCGATCGGATCAAGAAGATCTGCAAGATCCCCTTCATCCTGAAGGGCATCGCGACGGCCGAGGATTCCAAGCTGGCCGTCGAGCACGGCGTTGATGTGGTCTATGTCTCGAATCATGGCGGGCGGCAGCTCGACCATGGCCGCGGCGGGCTCGACGTGCTGCCGGAATGCGTGGAGGCTGTGAACGGTCAGGCGCAGGTCTGGATCGACGGCGGCTTCATGCGCGGCACGGACATCGTCAAGGCGATGGCATTGGGCGCCGACATGGTCGGTCTGGGTCGTCTGCAGGCGCTGGCGCTGGCCGCCGGCGGCGAGGACGCCCTGGTGCGTATGCTGGAGATCCTGGAGCATGAGGTGCAGATCGCCCTCATGCTACTGGGCGTCACCGGCTATGACGAACTGGGCCCCGAGTATGTTTATAAGGAGCCCTTGGCGGTTGCGGACCCGCACCAGTTCTCGGGCTTCCCGCTGCTCGGCGAGGGGTACTGAGCCCATTGCCGCATCGGCGGCCCTGAACGGAAAAGGCCGGCCCCGAGGGGGCCGGCCTTTCTCGTTTCCGTACCCGGCCGACAAGGCCGGGCAGGGCGAAGGGGCAGAAGCCTAGATCTTCGGCTCGTTGCCTTCCTCGATGTATTTGTAGACCAACGAGATGTCCGAGCCGGGCCGGTCTTTTTCGGCGCCTTCGAAGATCTGGGTCACCAGGTTGCCGATGGAGTTCGGCGTGCCGGCCTTCGTTGAGTTTTCGAAGAACAGGCGCACGTCCTTGGCCAACAGCTTGTTGGTAAAGCCGGCGTCCCAGGTGCCGGACATGATGCGGTTGGGCAGCTTGTCCAGGGTCGCCGTGTTCATGCCGGTCGAGACGTTGACCACGTCCAGGATCGCCTGTGCCTCAAGGCCCTGGGACAGGCCGAACAGCATGGCTTCGGACGAGGCGGCGAGAGCGGTCGCCGACAGGAAGTTGTTGAGCATCTTGACGACCTGGCCCTGGCCCGGTTCCTCGCCGACGTGGAACGGATTCTTGGCGAATGCCTTGAAGACTTCCAAGTGATCGTCATAGACCGCCTTCGGCCCGCCGACCATCACGGCGATGGTGGCGTTGATGGCGCCGCGGCGGCCGCCTGAGACGGGTGCATCCATATAGGTGATCTTGGCGTCCTTCAGGATGCCGTCGATTTCCTGGGCCGCCGCCGTGCCGATGGTCGACAGGTCGATGACGACCGAGGTCTTGCGGTCGTTGACCTGGACGATTTCCTTGGCGACGGCAGTGCAGATCGGGCCGTCGGGCAGGGACAGGAAAACCGTATCCGCATTGGCCAACACGCCGGCCAGCGAATCATGGGCGATGGCCTTTTCATGGGCGCGTTCTTTGGTGCCGGCGGCGTCATAGACGTGGACCGGCAGACCAGCCTTGGCGATGTTTTCGGCCATCGGGCCGCCCATTGCGCCGAGGCCGATGAAACCGTAGGTGCGTTGTTCAGCCATGGGTCAATCCTCCAGATCGTGTTTGACGTCGATCGTGGAGATATCGATGCCTTCTTCGTTGAACACTTCGCGGGCCAGGCGGAAGGCTTCGATGCCCGCGGGAATGCCGCAGTAGATGGCGACCTGGGTGCAGATTTCGCGCAGGTCCGCGACGGTCAGGCCATTGTTGATGGCGCCGCGGAAATGCAGGCGGAATTCGTGCGGCCGGTTGAGCGCGGCCAGCATGCCTAGGTTGAGAATCGAACGGTCGCGCTTGGACAGGATTCCTCGGCCCCAGCTGCCGCCCCAGCAATACTCAGTCACGAATTCCTGGAAGCCGCGATTGAAATCGTCGGCGCCGCCCATGGATTTATCGACATAGGCATCGCCCAGCACTTCGCGCCGGTATTTCATCCCCATGTCGTGCATTTTAGTCGAGTTCGTCATTGTCGGATGTTCTCCCTGGTGGGTTATCTCAGTCACTTTGTATACATTCCTGATAGGGGTGGCATATACCAGAACCCCCCGGCGCGCCGAGAAATATTTTAATACCGCACCGCAACACGCCGGATGCCTTGATGTGAAAATACGAAACCTGTTTGTGAACCCGTTGACAACGGCAGGGGGGGCTTCTAGGTTTCACGCGTAACCCAGGGAGAAAAATAAAAAACTCCCGCACCTAAGAAAACAGTGGGAAGGAAACATTCTGTGGGGGCACTCCTCGAGATTGATAATCTCCAGACGCACTTCTTCACGTCTGGGGGAACCGTTAAAGCTGTTGATGGCGTTTCCTACGATGTCAACGCTGGTGAAACCGTCGCCGTTGTGGGCGAGTCCGGTTCCGGCAAGTCCGTTACCGCGCTCAGCATCCTTCGGCTGATCCCCAAACCGCCCGGCGAAATCGTCGGCGGCGAAATTCGTTTCCAAGGTAAGAACTTGGCGTTCTGTTCCGAAGACGAGATCCGTGAGATCCGTGGCCGGGACATCTCCATGATCTTCCAGGAGCCGATGACGTCGCTGAACCCGGTTCTTTCCATCGGCATGCAGCTGACGGAACCGATGCTGGCGCATATGAACATGTCCGAAGCGGACGCCAAGGAACGGGCGGTCAAGCTTCTGGAAATGGTCGGGATCAACGAACCCCGTCGGCGTATCGACCAATACCCGCACCACCTGTCCGGTGGCATGCGCCAGCGCGTCATGATCGCCATGTCGCTGGCCTGCGAGCCGAAGCTGATCATCGCGGACGAGCCGACCACGGCCCTCGACGTGACGATCCAGGCGCAGATTCTCGAACTGATGAAGAATCTGACCCGCGACATGGGTGTGGCGATGATCATCATCACCCACAACCTGGGTGTGGTCGCGCGCTATGCGGACCGGGTCAACGTGATGTATGCCGGGCGGATCGTCGAATCCGGTTCGGCCACGGACATCTATCACCGTCCGCGTCATCCCTATACCCTGGCTCTGCTCAAGTCCGTGCCCCGCATGGACCGTCCGCGCCAGGCCAAGCTGGATCCTGTTGAAGGCCAGCCGCCGGATTTGACACGGCTCGACGGCGGATGTTCGTTCCGCCCGCGCTGCAAATTCGCGGTGGAGGAATGCGCCAAGTCGTACCCGGCTCTCGAAGACGTGGGCGGATCGCACTTCAGCGCTTGTTTCCGGTCTAAAGAGAATCTCGCGGAGATCGAACTATGAGTGAAGCTCAGGCAACGGCCGGACAGGATTCCGGCGCCCAGTTTCGTGGACAGGTTTCCGATGAAGTCCTGATCACGGTTAAAGGGCTTAAGATGCACTTCCCGATCACGGAAGGTGTCATCATCCCGCGCAAAGTCGCCGACGTGAAGGCGGTCGACGGCGTCGACTTCTACATTCGCAAAGGTGAAACCCTCGGCCTGGTCGGTGAATCGGGCTGTGGCAAGACGACCACGGGGCGCTGCATTCTGCGCCTTGAGGATCCGACGGCGGGCGAAATCATCTACGACGGCAAAGATATCTGTCAGCTCAACAACAACGAGCTGATCGACATCCGCAAGAAGATCCAGGTCATCTTCCAGGACCCGTACAGCTCGTTGAACCCGCGTATGAAGATCGGCGAGATCATCGGCGAGCCGCTGCGCGTGCACGGCATCATCACCGATGAAGCCAAGCGCCGCGAGCGCATCGGCTACCTGCTTGGCCGCTGCGGTCTGCACCCGGACTTCGCCGACCGTTACCCGCATGAAATGTCGGGTGGTCAGCGCCAGCGCGTGGGCATCGCCCGTGCTCTGGCCATGGAGCCGGAATTCATCATCTGCGACGAGGCCGTTTCGGCCCTCGACGTGTCGATTCAGGCACAGGTCATCAACCTTCTGGAAGAGCTCCGTGACGAGTTCAACCTGACCTACCTGTTCATCAGTCATGACCTCTCGGTGGTGCGTCATATCTGCCACCGCGTTGCGGTCATGTATCTTGGTCACATGGTGGAATTGGCGGACTGCGACGAGCTGTTCGACCACGCCATGCATCCGTACTCTCAGGCCCTGCTTGCCGCGGTCCCGATCCCAGATCCCGAACTTGAAAAAACCCGGGGACATCAGATCATTAAGGGAGAAATCCCCAGCCCGATCAATCCTCCTTCCGGCTGCGTATTTCACCCGCGTTGTCCATTAGCTGTGGACTCATGCAGCCAAAAGATTCCAGACTTTAGAGAGGTGCGCAAAGGCCACTGGGTGGCCTGCACGGAAGTGTGATCTCCCCCTCAGAGGGAGGACACAGAAGAGTGGGGGAGGAAAGAACTTCCCCCGAACATAAATGGGTAAGGAGACTTCACATGAGTAAATACGCAGGTTTCGCGTTTGCTCTCGCGGCGGGCGTTGGCCTGGCCGTCGGGGCTGGCGGATCGGCAAAGGCGGAGACGCCGAAGAAGGGGGGCATCCTCAACTTCATCGTCGCTGCTGAATCCCCGTCTTACGACGGTCACAAGGAATCGACCTTCGCCATGGTCCATCCGACGCGGCCGTTCTACAGCTTGCTGATTCGTGTCAACCCGGATAACCCGTCCTCGCCGACGGATTTCCAGTGTGACCTTTGCGTCGGCAGCGTTCCGAAGCCGACCGACGGCGGCAAGACCTACACCTTCAAGATCAAGAAGGGTGTCAAGTTTCACGACGGTCAGACTCTGACCGCGAACGACTTGGTCGCCACCTACAACAAGATCATCTTCCCGCCCGACGGGGTTTCTTCCGCTCGTAAGGCCTTCTTCAAGATGGTCGATGCGGTCGAGGCGCCCGATGACGAAACGCTCGTCTTCAAGCTGAAGTTCGCGACCGGTGCCTTCATTCCGGCACTTGCCACGCCCTTCAACTACACCTATTCCGCCAAGGATTTGAAGGAACACGGCTACGACTGGCATGAAAAGAACGTGAACGGCACCGGTGCCTTCAAGTTCAAGGAAGCCGTTGCCGGTTCCCACGTCGAAGCGGTCAAGTTCGATGACTTCCACGTGGACGGCAAGCCGTACCTGGATGGCTATAAGGCGCTGATCTCGCGTAAAATGGCCATTCGCGTTCAGGCGATCCGTGGTGACCGTGCCTCCATCGAATTCCGTGGTTTCCCGCCGAAGCAGCGTGACGACCTGGTCAAAGCCCTGGGCAAAGACATCACCGTCCAGGAAAGCGACTGGAACTGCGTCCTGCTGTACACGCCGAACCACGGCCGTCCGATCATGCAGGACCCGCGGGTTCGTCAGGCTCTGACCCTGGCCGTTGACCGTTGGGGCGGCTCGCAGCACCTGAGCCGGATCGCCATCGTCAAGACCGTCGGCGGCATCGCCTTCCCGAACCACCCGCTGGCCGCCACCAAGGCCGAGCTGGTTCGCCTGAAAGGCTATGGCACCGACATCAAGGCCGCGCGTGAAGAAGCCAAGAAGCTTCTCGCCGAGGCCGGCAAGGCGGGCATCAAGTTCGAACTGCTGAACCGCGGTACGGACCAGCCGTACAAGATCGTCGGCACCTGGCTGATCGGCCAGTGGCGTCAGATCGGTGCGCAGGTCACCCAGCGCGTGGAACCGACCAAGTCGTTCTACAACTCGCTGCGTAAGACCCACGACTTCGACGTGTCGGTCGACTTCAACTGCCAGTCGGTCATCAACCCGATCGTCGACGTGTCCAAGTACATCGGTTCCGCCGGTAACAACTATGGCAACTACGCCGGTCAGGATCAGGAGCTGGAAGACATCTACAACCAGCTGGTCCAGGAAGGCGATGAAGCCAAACAGCGTGAAATCATGCGTGTCATGGAAAAGCGGGCTCTGTCCGACCAGGCGCACGAAGGCATCACGTTGTGGTGGTACAAGATCAACCCGCACCGTTCCTATGTGAAGGGCTGGAAGATCGCGCCGAGCCACTATCTGAACCAGTCCCTGGATCAGGTTTGGCTCGACAAGTAAGTTGCGCCTGACGCAGCACTAACAACAACAAACGGGGACCGCCCGCCGCCGGTCAAGGCGGTGGGCGGTCAACCCGATAGAGGAAGACATGGGCAAGTATATCTTCAAACGCGTACTCCTAATGATCCCGACGCTGATCGGCGCCGCGATCCTGGTATTCTTGCTGTTGCGCATGGCCCCCGGCGACATCTGCGCCGTGCGGTACTTGGGATCCGGTCTCGCCATCGACGAGTCGCAGATCGAGCTATGCCGCGAACAGTTGGGGCTCAATAAGCCACAGATCGTGCAATTCTTTGATTTCATCTGGGGCTACGTCGTTTTTGACCTTGGTGACTCCATGTGGACCGGCCAGCCCGTGACCCACGAGATCGCCATCCGCTTCGAACTGTCCTTGCAGATCGCGATCATGGCGACGCTGGTTGCCACGATCATCGCCATTCCGCTGGGCATCATCTCCGCCGTTCGTCAGAACACGATCACCGACTATGTGGTTCGTGGCTTCGCCATCGCAGGGATTGCAATTCCCTCCTTCTGGCTTGGTCTGATGATCATCTTGGGGCTGTTGATTGTCACACAATCATGGCTCGGCGAACCTTGGATGCCTCCCATCGAGTTCAAATCGATCTGGGAAGACCCGATCCACAACATGGCCCAGCTGATCTGGCCTGCCGTCGCCACCGGTTACCGTTATTCGGCGGTCGCGACGCGTATGACCCGCTCGGCGATGCTCGAGGTGCTGCGTGAGGACTATGTCCGCACCGCCCGCGCCAAGGGTATGGTCGAAAAGATCGTCATTAACCGCCATGCGTTGAAAAACGCGCTGTTGCCGGTGGTTACCATCCTGGCGCTTGAGTTTGCGTTCCTGATGGGCGGTCTGGTCGTGACGGAGCAGGTCTTTAACCTGAACGGTCTCGGGAACTTGATGGTCGATGGTGTCGAGCGTCAGGACTTTGCGATGACCCAGAACCTGGTGATGCTGGTCGTAATCATCTACGTCTTCATCAACCTTCTTACCGACTTGGCCTATGCGTGGCTTGATCCGCGCATTCGCTACTCTTGATGAGGAGAGTAGATGATGGTTACCGTATCTGAAGTTCAAACCGAAGCCGACTTCGAAGAAGTCGCCCCGAAGAAAGCCTGGACGCAGGTCGCAATGGACCTGTCCCGCAAGCAGCCGCTCGGCGTGTTCGGCCTGGCGATCGTGCTTGCCATGGTCGTCGCCGCGGCGCTGGCCAACGTGGTTTCTCCCTTCAACCCGCTGCAAGAGCATTTCGATGCCATGCTGGTGCCCCCGGGCACGGACAGCTACCTGCTGGGCACGGACGAGTTCGGCCGCGACATTCTGTCGCGACTGATCTACGGCTCGCGCACGGCGCTGCTGGTTGGTTTCGTCTGCGCCATCGTGGGCTCGACCGCCGGTCTCGTCCTTGGCGTCGCCAGTGCCTATTTCGGGGGCCTGTTCGACCTCATCCTGCAGCGTGTGCTTGACGTCTTCATGGCATTCCCGCTGATCATCCTGGCCCTCGCCGTCGTCGCGACCTTGGGCCCGGGGATCGAGAACGTCATGATCGCGATCATCCTGCCCTTCGTGCCGCAGTGTGCACGCGTGGTTCGGTCGAACGCCCTGGCGATCCGTGAAATCCCGTATGTGGACGCGGCTCGCGCGCTCGGCTTCTCCAACGCCCGCATCATCCTGCGTCACATGGTGCCGAACGTCATGGCTCCGTACCTGATCATGCTGACCACGTTCTTGGGTCAGGCGATCCTGTTGGAAGCCTCGCTGTCGTTCCTCGGCCTGGGCGTTCAGGATCCGATCCCGGCCTGGGGCCTAATGCTGACCAACGCGTCCGAGTTCTTCGAGGGCTCGCCGTGGGTTGCCATCTACCCGGGTGTTGCGATCTCGCTCAGCGTGTTCGGCTTCAACCTGTTCGGGGACGCCGTCCGCGACACGTTGGATCCGAAACTGCGCTCGCGGTGACGCAAGCGTCCAACGTTACATCTTAGGAAAGGGCGGCTTCGGCCGCCCTTTCTGATGGTGCCCCCCCCGATCACTTTGAATGACCTTCAGAACAAGACGGACCCACCCATGACCAAACGCATCGCCATCCTGGGCTTTCTTTTGGAAAGTAACGCCTTCGCGCCGCTGACGACCCGTGAGGATTACGAACGCCGTTGCCTGATCGGTGGCGAGGATATCCTCGACGAACTGGCCAAGCCCAATCCGCGCCTGCCGTTGGAGGCCAATGCGTTCTGTCAGCAGATGGAAAAATTGCGGCCCGACGCCTGGGTGCCGGTGCCGATCCTGATCGGCGATGCCGAGCCGGGTGGCCCGGTTGAGCACGGGTTCTTCCAATGGTTCGTGTCCGAAGTTGAACGGCGGCTCAAGGAAGCCGGGCCGGTCGACGGCGTCTATATCATCAGCCATGGCGCGATGCGGGCCGAGCGGGAGAACGATCCGGACGGTTTGCTTTATGGCCGTGTGCGCGACATCGTCGGCCCCGATGTGCCGATCCTGGCGACGTTGGACCTGCACACCAACATCTCCCGGGAAATGTCGGATCGGGCGGACGTCCTGATCGCCTACCTCACCAACCCGCATGTCGACCAACGCGAACGGGCGGGCGAAGCGGCCCGTGCGATGGACGAAATGTTCAAGGGAATGAAGCCGCAGACGGCTTTCGTGAAGGTGCCGATAGCGGCACCTTCGGTGGTGCTTTTGAGCGCCGAAGGGCCCTATGCCGATATCATTAATGCCGGGCAGGCGGCGCAGGAAGCCTCCGGCGGCAAGATTCTCAACGTGTCCGTCGCGGCCGGGTTCATTTATTCCGACAGCCCCAAATGCGGCATGACGGTCGTTGTGACCGCGCGTGACGATTTGGAGGCGGCGCGAGCCCTCGCCGGAGATTTGGCGGAGCGGCTTTGGGCCGATCATGAACGGTATCAGAAGGCGCTAACGCCGCTGGCCGATGCGGTTGGCATGGCGGTCGCGAACGGGAAGGACGCCGCTCGTTCCGCGCAAATCCTGGCGGACGTCGCCGATAATCCCGGCGGCGGCGGCACGGGCAGCACAATCTATCTTCTCAAAGGCCTGGTCGAGGCCGGAGCCGACGGTGTCGTCATGGGGATCGTGATCGACGGCGGCGTCGCCGACGATGCGCATGCGGCCGGCGAGGGGGCAACCTTCACCGCGCGTTTCAACCGGTCGCCGAAAACAGCCTTCGAGGAAGCGTTCGAGGTCGAGGCCGAAGTGCTCAAGCTGACCGACGGCTCCTTCGTCGGCCGGCGGGGTATCCTGCGCGGGCGCGCCCTGACCGTCGGTCCGGCGGCGCTGTTGCGGGTCGGCGGCATTCGTGTCGCCGTCGGGACGTTCCGTAAACAATGCGCCGATCCCGCGATGCTGGAGATGTTCGGTGTCGATATCGCCGAGGTCCGCACGGTGGTTGTCAAATCTCGCGGCCACTTCCGCGCCGGGTTCGACGAGTACTTCCCGCCGGAACAGGTGATCGAGGTCGATTGCCCGGGGCTGACGTCGCCGGTGTTCTCCAATTTCGAATGGGGCGATCTGTGCCGGCCGGTCTTTCCGTTGGATCAGGACACGACCTGGAAACTGCCCCCGTGGTGACAATTTGGGCCGGAAAGCGTATGATTTCCGCCTCTTTAACCGCGAGGTCACGGTGATGTTTCGTCCCGCCGCCTGGTTGCTGACAGTCTTCGTTCTGGTGTCGCCGTTGACGGCGCGGGCCGGTGACGCGTCGACGGCCCCCGCCGAAGGAGAAGCGGCCCAGCAAAGCGGGGCGGGGACGCGGGCCGTGAACGACTTCGTTTCCGGTATCACCGATTGGGCGGGCCGTCCGGCCGAAGCCTGCTATGAAGCCGACGAAAAAGAGGACCGCCCCGATCTGGCCGGCCGGCCGCAATCATAACTCCGCGCGTGACGCTCGCCGCCGCGCCTTCACCCCACCATCCAACCATAAGAAAACACGGAACATCTCATGGCCGTTCACCGCACCTACCTGTTTGCGCCCGGTAACCATCCCCGCCGGGTCGAGAAAGCCTTCACCCTGGACTGCGACGCCGTCATCCTGGATCTCGAAGACGCCGTCGCCGTCGCCGAAAAACCGGCGACCCGCGCGTTGGTCGTCGAGGCATTGAAACAGCAAACCGGCAAACGCGGTTATGTCCGGGTCAATGCCTGGGATACGGATTTTTGCTTCAACGACATTCTGGCCGTTACCGGGCCTTGGCTGACGGGCATCATCCTGCCGAAGGTCGAAGAGGCGGCGCAGTTGATCGCCGTCGATTGGATTTTGGCGAGCATCGAGCGCGATAAGGGCATGGAGCCCGGCGCCATCGATCTGATCCCGATCCTGGAGACCGGCAAGGGTATCGCCAACGCCCGCGCCATCGCCGCCGCCGATACGCGCGTCAAGCGTCTCAGCTTCGGGGCGGGTGATTACACCAAGGACATGGGCATGCGCTGGACGCTGGAAGAAACCGAGATCGATCACGCCCGGGCCGAGGTGGCGCTGGCGTCCCGCGCCGAAGGGCTGGAGCCGCCCGTCGATTCCGTCTGGATCCATATCAAGGACCAGGACGGCCTGACCCGTTCGGCGGAAAAAGTCCGCGACATGGGATTTCAGGGCAAACTCTGCATTCACCCCGATCAGATCGGCCCGACCAATGCCGTGTTCACGCCGACGGAAGAGCAGGTCGCCTTCGCGGAGAAGGTGGTTGCCGCCTTCGAGGAAGCCGAAGCCCAGGGCCTCGCATCCATTCAATTGGACGGCTACTTCATCGACTATCCGATCGTCGATCAGGCGCGGCGTACGCTCGGTCAGTGGAACGATATCCAGAACCGATAATGAAACGGCCCGGGGCCATGAGGCACCCGGGCCGATCATTTTGTTCTACTGCATCCAGGCGTGTCAGGTGCCGTAGTACAGACCACCGTTCACGTGGACGGTCTGGCCGGTGATGTACGCGGCCTCCGGCTGACACAGGAAACGGATGGTCGCCGCCATCTCCTTCACATCACCCAATCGGCCGACCGGAATGTTCATGGCGGCCCGGTTGTTGCCTGCCCCGGCCGAGGCGGGGCGGACCGTTTCCGTCGCCCCCGGTGCGACCACGTTCGCGGTCACGCCGTCGGCGGCGAATTCACGGGCGATCCCGCGGGTGAAGCCGACGATCGCCGCCTTTCCCGCCAGGTTGTGAATGCGATCGGGCATGCCGACGTAGGTCGATACACCACCCAGGGTGACGACCCGGCCCCATCCGGCCTTCTGCATGTAGGGCACGGCTGCCTGGCAAAGGAAGAAGGCGCTGTCCAACGTCAGGTCGATGACGGTGCGGAATTCTTCGTGGCTCATTTCCAGGAACGGCTTCTGGCCGCGTGTCGAGGCGTTGACGACGACGATATCGACGCCGCCGAAGGTATCGGCCGCCGTGCCGATCAGGGTGTCGCAGCCGTCCTTGGTCGATGCGTCGGACAGGATGCCGATGGCCGTGCCGCCGGCGGCTTCGATTTCCTTCACCGTGGCGTTCAGAGTTTCTTGATCGCTGATACCGTTGACGACGACGTTGGCGCCGTCGGCGGCGAGGGCAAGCGCGGTGGCTTTCCCGATGTTGCGGGACGATCCCGTGATGACGGCGGTCTTGCCCGCCAATGATTTGTCGGTCATGTCGTTTCCTCTCCCCGGTCGTCCGGGTTCACGTTTATTGGCCTATGGGCATGCGCCCACCATTGCCCACCATCTTATGAAGGATGGCGGGCTTTGTCTCGTGGCGAAGGCGGATGGGGGCGGAAGTGGGCCGGGCCTCAGTCGATGAATTCGCAGCCGCGATCCTTCAACGTCTTGTCGACCCAGGCTCGGTCGATGGAGCCGTCGGCGATTTCCTTCATGGTCTGCTCTTCGGCGTCGTTCTTGGCCTGGGCGGCGGCGAGAACCGTCTCGGCCTCTTCCCGAGGCACGCAGAGCACGCCGTCGCAATCGCCCAGGATCAGGTCGCCCGGCTTCACCGGCATGCCGTAGAGGCTGATCGGGAAGCCGATCTCGCCCGGGCCGTCCTTGAACGGGCCGCGGTGGCTGACGCCTGCCGCATAGGTCGGGAAGTTGTGTTCCAGGAACGCATCGCGGTCGCGGATGGCGCCGTTGAACACGAGGCCCGCGATCCCGCGTTTCATGGCCTGCAGCAGCATCAGTTCGCCGAACAGCGAATTGGTCAGGTCGCCGCCGCCGTCACAGACGATGACGTCGCCCGGCTGCGCCGTGTCGATGGCTTTGTGCAGCATCAGGTTGTCGCCGGGCCGGGTCAGCACCGTATAGGCCGGGCCGGCCAATACGCCGTCCTTATGCATGGGGCGGAGGGCGTTCGACCCGGCGTACATGCGCCACATGCAGTCGCCGACGTTGGCCACGGGGATCGATTTGAATTTCTCGATCAGGGCCGGGTCGATACGGTCCCAGGATTGTTTGATGCGAAATCCGACAGTCATTTGGATGGTCTCCTTGAGGTCTGCTTGGCGGCTCTTAGGCGGCCGCGAGCTTGAGTTTCGTGAATACCTTTAAGGCGTTCTTGTAGAACACCTTGTCCTTTTCCTCGGCCGAGAGGTGCGGCGTCGCTTCGATATAGCGCCGGGTATCGTCGAACCATTGGCCGGTGTCCGGGTCCTTGCAGCGCACGGCGCCGTGCAGTTCGGACGCGAACAGGATGTTGTCCACGGGAACGACCTCGGTCATCAGGTTGATGCCCGGCTGGTGATAGACGCAGGTGTCGAAGAACAGGTTGTCGCCCATCATGTCCTTGGGTTCCGGCCGGTCCATGCCCATGGCGATGCCCCGGTAGCGGCCCCAGTGATAGGGCACGGCGCCGCCGCCGTGAGGAATGATCAACTTCAGTCCCGGGAACCGTTCGAACAGGTCCGATTGCAGCAACTGCATGAAGGCCGCCGTATCGGCGTTGATGTAATGGGCGCCCGTGAAATGGAAGTTCGGATTGCAGGATTGGCTGACGTGGATCATCGCCGGGACCTGCAGTTCTTCAAGCTTGGCGTAGAGATCGAACCACCAGGGGTCGGTCAGGGGCGGGTCGGTCCAATTCCCGCCCGACGGGTCCGGGTTCAGGTTGACGCCGATGAAGCCCAGTTCGTTGACCAGGCGCTCCAGTTCCGGGATGGAGTTCGACGGCGAGCAGCCGGGCGATTGCGGCAACTGGCCGACCGGCGCGAAGTTGTTGGGGAAGATGTCGCAGATACGTTTGATCTGGTCGTTGCAGATGCGCGACCACTGCATGCTCATCTTCTCGTCGCCGACATGGTGGCCCATGCCGCCGGCGCGAGGCGAGAAGATAGTCATGTCCGTGCCGCGTTCCTGCTGCAGGCGGAGTTGCGTGTTGGCGACGCTTTCCTTGAGTTCGTCGTCGGAGATTTGCGGCTCCTTGGCGCTCATCTTTGACAGGTCGCCGTTGGCGTCGATCTGTTCCTTGCGCCAGGCCGTATGGGCCTCGGGTGCTGTCGTATAGTGACCGTGGCAATCGATGATCATCGGAAATCTACTCCCCCTTGAAGTCCGGCTTGCGCTTTTCCGCAAAGGCGCTGACGCCTTCGTAGAAATCGGCGGTCCGCGTATTGCGGATGAAGGCGGCCTTCTCCGCGTCCAGCTGCTCCGCCAGGCTGTTGTGCCAGGACGCATTGAGGAGTGCCTTGGCCTCGGCATTGGCGCGGCCGGCGGCCTTGGCCAGGCGCCCGGCCAGCTTGTCCGTCTCGGCCTCCAGGTCCGCCGCGGGCACGATGCGGTTGATCAGGCCCCAGTCGAGGGCATCCTGTGCCGTGAAGCGGTCGCCCAGCAAGGCGATTTCCATCGCCTTCTTCATGCCGACGGTGCGCGGTAGGGAATAGGTCGACCCACCGTCGGGGCTGGTGCCGATGTGGCAATAGGCGAGGGTGAAGAACGCGTCTTCGGCAACCAATGCCAGGTCGCAGGCCAGCATCAGGCTGACGCCCGCGCCCGCGGCGGCCCCCCGCACCGAAGCGATGATCGGCTGCGGCAGGGCGCGCATGTTTTCGACCGTGGCATGAACGCGGGTCAGGCGGGCGTCGAACTGTTCCGCCGTCTTGTCGCGATCCGGTTCCTCGTCCAGCATGGTCTTGAAGGCCTTCACGTCGCCGCCGGCCATGAAGTGGTCTCCCTGACCTTTCAGGATGACGACCCGCACGTCGGTCGCCGTGCGCAACTGATCGGTGATCTCCTTCATCGCCTTCATGACGTCGATGCTGATGGCGTTCAACGCCTCGGGCCGGTTGAAGGTGATGCGGCAAACGCCGTCGCGGACCTCGGTGAGGACCGTTTCATTGGGGGACGTAACCATGGATGAAGGCTCCCTGATGTCTTGCGGCTTATGGCGGCCGCCTTTGTTGATTGTCGGTGGACGCAGGTTAAAGCTCTTTGCGGTAGACGACAAAGCCCGAGTGCGTCGCGACCTGATCGTAGAGGCGCATCGCCGTCGCGTTGGTTTCGTGGGTATGCCAATAGACGCGGGGCGACCCGGCTTCGCGGGCCCGCTCGTAGACCTCCTCGATCAGGGCCTTGCCGATACCCTGTCCGCGCAGGTCCGGATCGGTGAACAGATCGTGCAGATAGCAGATCGGTCCCCGCATGATGGAATGACGGTGGAAAACATAATGGACGAGGCCGACCAGCCGGCCCTCTGCCTCGGCAACGATCGCGTGGATCGGCTCGTACCCGTCGAAAAAGCGGTCCCAGGTCAGTCGGGTCATTTCCTCTGAAACGGTGAGGGGGCCGGTGCGTTTATAGAAGGCGTTGTAGCCGTCCCACAGCCGGTGCCAGGCCTCGTACTCGTCGGACTTGGGTGGGCGCAGGGTCAGTTCGATGGTCATGGTGGTCATCCGAATGGGTTTGTAGGGGGGGAGGGGACTGTGGTGAGATTAGCCCAGAGCCCCTTTCAGGGGCCAATAAAACACGCCAAGGAACAGGAAACAGCCATGCCCAGCCCAGACGTAAAGGTCATCTTCTTCGATGTTTTCGGCACGGTCGTCGATTGGCGGTCGAGCCTGCTGCGCCTTTTGGCGGAATACGGTGAGAAACAAGGGATCGAAGCCGATTGGCCGGGTTTCCTGACGGCCTGGAAGGCCGGTTACCGTCCCGCCATGGACGCCGTGATTTCGGGGGCCAGGCCCTATTTCAATCTGGATGAGATGTATCTGGAACGCATGAACCAAGTGATTGGCGATTTCGGCTTGGACGGGCTCTCCGAGGCGCAAAAGCAGGACATCCTGCATCTCTGGCTGAAGATCGATCCTTGGCCCGATGCAGTCGAGGGCCTGAGGCGGCTGGCGTCCAAATACACGTTGGTGACCCTATCCAACGGCTCCTTCGCCTGGCTGACGGCCATCGCCAAGCACGGAAACTTGCCGTTCGATGCAATCCTGACGGCCGAGAACGCCGGGGTCTATAAACCGCACCCCAACGTCTATCTGAAGGCCATCGAACTGATGGGCATGAAGGCAACGCCGGAGATGTGCATGCTGACGGCCTGCCACAACTACGACCTGGAGGCCGCGCGCAGCCACGGCATGAAGACGGCCTTTCTGCCGAGGAAGGAATACGGCCCCGACCAGGAAGCCGACCAGGCGCCGGAAAGCGACTGGGAGGTCGTGGCGAAGGATTTGATCGGCGTCGCGGAGGCGATGGGCTGCTAGCGGTAATCCGGGAGCATGGTTGTGGGTTTCAACGGCTGATCGGCGTTTGATGATAGGTTATCTCAACCAGATATTTTGAGGTAAAATTCTTTAATTCCGAAAATTTTCCTATGTATTGAGTCTGCCGATCGTCACAGATGCGCCTTTGTTTCTGTAGCGGCAATTCGCAGACCGCTTATCGCTATATGACCGCCGCCCGCAAGGGCTGGCGGTTTTTTCATGGGCGGTTGTCTTTCCTTGAAAATAAAGGAACTTTCCCATGCAGTATGTCTTCAAGCTGAACCGAACCGTCGGGCCCGACGTGAACCACGATTTATCAGACGTTCTCAAGGTCAAAACCGCGCTCGGCCGATTGGGTTTATTCGAAACACCAGAGTACGGCATCGACGAATTCCCTGACCAGCCCATGCTCGACGGTATCAAGCGCTTTCAAGTGACCGAGAATTTAGCGGCTGACAAGGTCATGAAGTCGGATGGTCCGACTTATCACCGGATGGCCGAGCGGTTGCGTGAGCAAGATTTGTACGATGCTCCGACGCCACCGATATATGGTGGTGAAGAGCCGAATGCCCCTTCGTCTGGAGACCGTCCGTCGAACGAAGAGTTCTTCGGAGACGAGAAAGCAACGTTCGACCCGAGAGGTGCATTGAAAGCCGCAACAGACAGGGCGAGGGAAGCAGGTAGCTTGGGCGAAGCAATTGGCGCCGGCTTGCCAGGTGGAGCCCGTATTGGCAAGGCCGTAGGAACGGCACTAGGAGGAGCTGGTGGCTTCCTCTTGGGAGGATTTGGAAATCGAACAGGAAACATTGGTCTGGTTGACCCAGCCGCCGGTCCTTAGTCGTTCTGTTTGCAAGTAAGAGATGCCGGGAGGCTGCGACGGCTCCCGGCCTTTCATCTATTCGCCGCCGCCGGAAAAATCACCACCTACGTCTGTGGGAACGCCGACAGTGTCTGGAAGGCTGCTGGCATCGGAATTCCCGTACCCCTGCTTTTCCGCGCCGGACCAACTGTGCTGCCCGAAATTGTCCGCGTCAGAGCGATATGGGTTCATCCGCGCGGCCTCGGTGCCTTTGTCACCTGCGGTATTTCTCGCGTTGAATGGCCAATAAGCCGATAGCAGATCAAGCGGTGCCAAACACAATTGCTTCGCGAGAGCCCGTAGGCGCGTCACAGGTTGCTCTCCATCATTGAACTTATCGTAAATTTTCACACAATATGAGAATCGTTGGAAAATTTTTTTTATGGATCAGTGAAAGCGACCTAGAAACCGCCCGAACCACCGCCGCCGATGTCACCGCCGCCGTGATCGCCGAAGCCGCCGTCGAGGTGGCTGGGGCTGTCCAATGGGCCGTGGTAGCCGCCTTCATAGCCACCTTCATAGCCGCCGGCACTGGTCCCGTCGCCGCGCGGGCCCAGACCGAACGGGATCAGGAACCAGACCGGCAGCCAATTCAGCCATGCGCGCAGACGTTCGCGGGGGGAATTCGGGTCGATCGGCGTTTCCGCCGTCGCCCCCGTTTCCTGGCTCGGCGCTCCCGCGTCCGGTGTCTTGGTATCCGTCATGGTGTCAGCTTCCGGGCTTGTGATTCCAATAGTCGATGTTGAGGTCGCGCATCAGGTCGCCGTGACGGTATTCCAGGCAGGATTTCACGCCGGCCATGGAATGGTGATGGCCGGGCCGGGCACAGCGGTCGATCTCCCGCCGGGCGGCGCCGACCGCGCCGGCGCCTTGGTCCTTGAGGACGGGCGCCATGTCGTCGACGACGTCGTTCCATAGCCTTTCGACATTGGCGGGTGTGGGGGCGGCCCGGTAATCGACGATGGCCGACGCGACGCGCCCGACCAGCCGGGCAGAGGTCGCGAGAGGCTGGCCGTCGACCATCTCTTCCCCAACGGCACGCAGGCTTCGGGTGACGTATTCGGCTTCCGCCGGGGTGATCGGGTCCGGATCGCCCGCCAGCGGGGTGGGGAGCAGGGAGGCCTGGCGAGTTACCACCAGACGCACGCTGGCTGCGCCCAATTGGGCCAAATGCCCGGCTGTCATGCTGACCCGCACATGGGTGAAGCCACGGCCGCTGGTGAAGGTCACATTGTTCGCGGGAATATCGCGCTGGGCCCCCGCCGCGTCGGTCAGGCGCAATAGGAAGTGGCTTGCCTCGGCGGGTGTATAGGCCGTCCCGGACCGGGGGCTGTCCCGGTCCTGTTGCAGGCAGAAGGTGGTGATATCGGTTTCGCAGGTGCCGCCGTCGCAGATGAAGGGCATGCCTTCCTGGGTTTCCAAGGCGGCGAGAATCTGTGGCGCGGCTTGGGCGCTTTGCAGCGGTGCGAAGAGCGTAAACAGCAGGACGGCGGCAGCAAGCCGGAAACCGTCAGTATTGATGACGTTACGGGTTAGGTCGTGGGGAAGGTTTAGGACGAGGGAAACGCGTCGAAGAGTCATGTCGATACCTCCTTGATATCAGCAACATGCCTTCTTCGGGCCCGGCTTATCACGCAGCCGCGCCGACCGTCTCTGGCCGGTGGCGGAGAAGCGCCCGGTGCAGCAAATCCGGGTCGCGTGGGCCGGGCTTCTCCAGAAATGCCTAATGTATTCTGCGCCGCAACCTGTTTGGGCGCAAGCGCCTGCATGCGGGTCGTGCCACAGGCGGCTCCGGCAAAACAGGCAGAAAGCCTACGCCTTATTACAACAAAATTAATATGTATATTTAAATGCGTATATTTTCCGTGGTGAAACATTGCTGCCGCGCTAATGCAACTTATTCAAAAGAGCCGGTTTTTATGACTTTGGTCAAGGTATGAATAAAAATTCCAATGTTATAGCGTTATTCATTCACCCGTACCTTGGGGGGACAGGTCCGGGGTAAAAAATGAGGGTGTGCTATGAGCTTTTTTGGATCCTCCTCCGGCGGGCTGTCCGCTTCGGACATGCGCAGCGTACTAGAGAATCTACCCAGCGCCGTGATGGCCTGTGATACCCGCGATTTCAAGATTGTCTACGCCAATCGGAAAAGCCGCGAGACCCTGAACGAAATTTCTCACCTGTTGCCCGAAGGCGTGAATGGCGATTCGATCATCGGCCGATCGATCGACGTCTTTCATAAAAATCCCGAACATCAGCGGAAATTGCTGTCCGATCCCAAGAACCTGCCGCACCACGCGATCATCCGCGTCGGCCCGGAACTTTTGGAATTGGATATCGCCGCCATCGAAACCTCCGGCGGCAAGGTGACCAAGGTGATGCTCAACTGGAGCGTCGTGACCGAGCGGGAAAACCTAGCGTTGATGGTCAACAACCTGCCCATCAACGTGATGACCTGCGATCGCGATACGCTGGAGCTGAACTACCTCAACGATACGAGCATGAAAACCCTGAAGGAGATCGAACATCTGCTGCCGGTGAAGGCGACCGATCTCTTCGGTACCTGTATCGACGTCTTCCACAAGCATCCGGAACACCAACGCAAGCTGCTTGCCGATCCCAAGAACCTGCCGCACCGGGCGAAAATCCAGCTTGGCGATGAAATGCTCGATCTCAACGTCGCGGCGATGATCGACAGCACCGGCTACTACGTCGGGCCGATGGTCACCTGGAGCGTCGTCACCGAGCAGGTCGCCATCACCAAGAAGGCGACCGAGGTCACCAGTCTTGTCGGTAGGTCCGCGCAGGACGTTTTGAAAACCGCGGAAAGCATGGTGCAGGGCTCGGAAGCCAGCTCCAACCGGTCGGTCGATGTGGCCGATCTGGCACAGGAAACCCTGGATCGAATTACCGCCGTTGCGGCCGCGGCCGAGGAACTCGCCAGTTCCGTCAGCGAAGTGGAAAGCCAGGTCGTTCGATCCTCCGAAGTGGCCCAGGCCGCCGTTCAGCGCGCCGACGACGCCAACAACCGGGTAACTGGCCTGGCCGAGGCGGCGAACCGGATCGGCAACGTGGTCGAATTGATCCGCGACGTCGCCGAACAAACCAACCTGTTGGCCCTGAACGCCACGATCGAGGCCGCCCGCGCCGGCGATGCCGGCAAGGGCTTCGCCGTCGTCGCGTCTGAGGTCAAGAACCTTGCCAATCAAACGACCAAGGCGACGGAGGAGATTTCCAGCCAGATCATCGCCGTCCAGAACGAGACCAAGGAATCGGTCGAGGCGATCAAGGAGATTTCCCAGATCATCCGCGATATCGACAATATGACCAGCGAGGTGCGTTCGGCGATTTCGCAACAAACCGATGCGACGCAGGAAATCAGCGCCAACGTCCAGGAATCGACCGCCGCGATGAACAAGGTGACGGACAACGTCTCCGACGTCACGCAGCGCAACCTTCTCGGCATGGGGTCGGCGATCAAGGTTATCTGGAAAACAAGAAAACTGCTCGATCCGGTCGGTGAACTGCAATCCAGTATTGAGCGTTTCCTCAAGAGCTAGTGGCTCTGGCGTTTTTTATGTCGCGCCTGCCGCGCGGCGAAACATCAAATTACCGGAGTTCGAAAATTGGAATACACAATCAATGAAGCGGGTGATGCCCACGAAGTTATGATGCAGGGAACCTTCGGGTTCGCCGACAACGTGAGCGTGGAGCAATTGGTCGAATCCCTCGTCGACAAACGCGCTGGGTCCGTTGTTTTGAACCTGAGCAGTGTCGAAAAAATCGATTCCGCGGGTCTTGGCATGATTGTCCTGATCAAGGATGAGATCGAAGACAGTGGCGGCAAGTTCGCTGTCCGCGGTGCCTCGGGCCAGGTCAAAAAGATGTTAGACATTTCGCGGTTCGATCAGTTGATGAACGTCGAGGGCTGATCGCCCTCGACGCGGATTTTCCGGCGTGAAGGTCATCTCAGCAGGTCTTTCCAGCGGTTTCGCCGATCAGCTTGGCGTCGCGCTGGCAGAATTGGGTGGCGGACGGGTTGCTCCGGGGGTCGTTGTGTTTCACGGCGCCCCGGCGCCGGTCGCGGATGCGATGGCCGACACATCTTCGTCGGGTGTGATCGAAGTCTCCGATGAAGAAGACGTTGCGGCTGTTCTAGATGAAGCGCGTTGGGGCCGTGCGACCGGCGCGTGGTTCGCGTCGGTAAGAAGCGCCAGTTGCCTGGATTTCGACTTTCCGGACATCGTCGCCCAAGGGGCGCTCGGCCAATTGGGGATCGCCGAAGAGCTGGGTGAGCGCCGGCTTCAGGATATCTCGACCGCCCTGCGCGAGATTCTGGTCAATGCGGCGGTTCACGGCAATATGGAGCTACCGTCGCCGGAGAAAACGTCCGAGGGACTTAAGGCGTTTCATTCCAGCGTCAACGCGCGTGCATCCGAACTGCCTTATGCGGCGCGGCGGGTTCGGGTCACGGCCACGTTGCGTCCCGATGCGGTGACCTTTGCCGTGATCGACGAAGGGCCGGGTTATACACCGTCTTCGAGCGACAAGTCCGGGGATGGGTACACCGGCCGCGGACTGGACATCGTGCGCGCCTTGGTCGGGGAAATGCGGGTGGCAGATGGCGGCCGGCGGACCGAATTGTCGTTTCGCCGCCGTGTCGAGCCGCGCTCTAGGGACACATCACCCGACAGCCCGGCCGGCGATGTGGTTGCGCGTTTGCATGGATCGGTTTTCGATTGTCCGATCCTGATCGTGGACGACGAGGAAATTCTGGTCGAAATGACCGCCTTTCAGTTGCAGGACGCCGGGTTCAAACGGATCGATACGGCCTCGAACGGGTCGGACGCCTGGGCCAAGATCAACGCCGATAATCCCGATTTCGTCATCTTGGATCATAGCATGCCGGACATGACCGGCCTGGACGTGATCGCGAAAGTGCGGGAACAGGAGAAAACACGCGAACTTCCCGTGCTATTGGTCAGCGCCCATGAGGATCGGGCATTTCGGGCCGATGCCCTGCGGGCCGGCGCGACCAACGTCATGACCAAGCCGGTCGATCCGGACCTTTTGATCCACCGGACGCGGCAACTTCTCGAGAAGCTTTTGGCGGTTCGCCAACTTCGCGCCTATCAACGCCGCGTGACGGTCGAATTGCGCCAGGCCCAACGCATGCAGGAAGAATTGATGCCGTCTCACGACGCGATGGCGGCGGTCTCGGAAGCCACCGGCATCCAATTGTCCGCCCGCTTCCAGATGTCCTCCGAATTGGGCGGCGATTGGTGGGGGCTGAGCGATTTCGGCGACGGTTTGTTCGGCCTCTACATGGTGGATTTTTCCGGGCATGGCGTCGGGCCCGCGATCAATACCTTCCGGCTGCACACCTTGATGCGGGACAACCCACCGCCGCTGGACGGGCCGGGCGGTTATTTGACCCGCTTGAACAGCCGGATCTGTTCCATTTTGCCGAGGGGTCAGTACGCGACGATGCTCTATGGAATATTTGATGTCGCGGAGCGGCGTTTTACCTATGCCGCGACGGGCTGTCCGCCGATCATTTTCGGCAAGGCCGACGGGACGATCCTGGCGGCCGGTGAGACGTCAGGCGTGCCGCTGGGCCTGTCGCGGAAGTCGACATTCGAAGACCGGGTCATCGATATTCCCGAGGCCGGGTTCATGTTGCTGTACAGCGATGCCTTGCTCGAATGCCCGTCACCGGGCGGCGACATGCTGGGCGACGACGGGCTCATGAAACTGGTTCAGTCAATACTTGAGGTGCCCGGGGCCGAGCCGCCGCTCGATCGATTGGTGGATCGGTTTATGGCTCGGACCCGTTTGCCGTTGGACGATGATTTGACGGCCGTTTGGTTGGGGCTTTGAAGCGTTCGCCGTGGTGGCAATTGTGCCTCCAATGGGGGAGATGATCGATATATAATTCAACCATATGACACACGAAGGGATTTACCGAGGTGCGGATAAAGGAACGGTCGGGGCCGTCAGGCGCGAAGGAACGGATCGATCAGGATGTTCGCCGTGCGCGCACGGAAGGCCCGTTGCAGGCGCCGGTCTGCGTTGACGCCTGCCCGGATTACGACCTTCGGGCCGGCTGCCGCCGGGATTGCGCCAAGGCACCCGCCCGGTTGTCCAGCGACCCGGATCGTTTTCCCGTCGAGGAAAAGATCGCCCCTCTGGTCTTCGAGTTGAAGAAGCTCGGCGTGTTCTTTCCCTGTTGGTCGTGCGAGGGGCACAACGATCCCTCCGGCAAATTATGGAAACTGCCGCGCGTCTGGTTTTACGCCGATTCCGTGGTTCATCTGCGCCTGCTCTCCGATGCGATCAACGAAATGTCGGTGCGCGGGGTGTTGTCGACCCGTTGGCAGGTGACCGTGACGTTCTCAGACGACGCCAACGCGGATACCACTTTCAGCCTGGAACCCGGCGCCGACGCCCATGGTGTCGGTCTCGAACGCCTGCAATCGGATATCGCAACGATCAGTGCCGGCCTGGAGGCGGAGTTCAACCGAGCCTGCGAGAAATTGAGCCCGGGCGGCGGTTGAGCCCATGGGGTGTCTGGAACCCGATGTCATCAAGCGGCTGATCGCCCGACCCGACGAACCCGTGCGGGGCAGATCCGCGGGACAGGGCTTCACGGCGACCGTCCTGATCCCCGATATCGCTCAGGCCGCCCGTGGGTACTATGCCGATGTGCCGGGCCTGGAAAAAGAACTGGCGGAGATGCCGTTCCGGACGTTCGGGCTCGCGGTGCGCTTCGATGCGCCGCATCGGTTGGAAGCCTTCGGCGAGGACCTATGTCTGGCCTCGGATTATCGGCGTGCCGTGGACCAGTTCGGCGTCTGTACCTTTTCCAACGTCTCCTTGCCCGTACCGCCGGACAAGGAATTTCAGAAGAACATCTTTCCCGATCTCAAGTTCCACACGGACCGGGGCGCGTTGTTCGAAAATCAGGTGTCCTTATTCTATCGAAACCCGGCGGACCCGGATCATCGCCCACCTCGGCGGACTTCGACGTTGATCATTCCGAACGCCGTCTTCTTCCTGCAGGCAGAACGGGAAGGGCAGCGCGATGCGGCCGGGGCACGGAACCTCGTGTTGTTCCAACCGGAAACGGCGGCGGCGGCGCTCGGCAAGGTGATGGTCCGGATGGCCTGGGACGGGCCCCCGGGGACGGGCGAAGTCTGCCTGTTCGACAACCGGACGGTCGTACATGCCAGTCATCACAACGGTGAGCGCCATTATCCGATTGCCGTGCAATACCTGACTTAGAGACACCTGACTTAGCGACGGGTGTTGTCCGCCGCCCTCAAGCAATGGTCTGAATTCCGTACCAAAAATATTGGCAATCGCCGGATGGTCTGACTACGTCATGGGTCAAGCGCGATATGTCGGGGCGCGTCCCCGATCGATGCGGGGGCAATGTTCATACCCCGCCAGGCCGCTGATCTTTCCGGATTACATTGGCCTGCCGCCGTCCGAGCCGCCCTGCCTGACAGGGCAACGGCTGCGGCGCGCGCTGTTCATAGAGCAAGGAGATTCCCCATGCTGAGATGGGCCGTAACCTTTTTGATTATTGCAATGATTGCCGCGGTGTTCGGCTTCGGCGGCATTGCCGCCACGGCGGTCGATATCGCGCAGCTTCTATTCTTCGTCTTCATCGTGCTGTTCGCGCTCGCCCTGATCGCACACTTGATCAAGGGCCGGGGCGCGCCACCGGCGCCGTGACGGCGTTTGCCGACAACCCAAAATGCGAAACGGCCCCTGCTGAGGGGCCGTTTCTTCGTTTGATGCCTTGATCGGCTTACTTGCGCCGGCTTACTTGCCGTATTCGGGCAGTACCGTACGGGCGACCGACTGGTCGAGCGCTTCGTAATCGTAATAGGCCAGGGTGTCGTACTGTTCGCCGCGCGACATCACTTTGTCCATGAAGCCTTCGGTGCCGTCATGTTCCTTCATATGGCCGTAGAGGTCCTGGAACAGTTTGGCGGCGGCGCGCATGGAAGTCGCCGGCCAGATCACGATGTCGAAGCCCATGTCCTCGAACTCCTGGCCGGTGAAGAAGGGCGTGCGGCCATATTCGGTCATGTTGGCCATCTTCAGGCCCGGGACCTTCTTGGCGTATTCCACATGGTCCTCGGCCGACGGCAGGCCGTCGGGGAAGGACACGTCGGCGCCGGCTTCACGGTACAGGTTGGACCGCTTGATGGCGGCGTCCAGGCCTTCGACGCCGGCGGCGTCCGTACGCGCGATGATGACCAGATCGGACGACGCCTTCTTGGCGGCGGCGATCTTGGTCGCCGCTTCTTCCGGATCGACCAGGCGCTTGTCGTTCAAGTGGCCGCATTTCTTGGGCAGCATCTGATCCTCGATATGGATCGCGCCGGCGCCGGCCAATTCCATTTCCTGCACCACGCGCATGGCGTTCAGGGTGCCGCCGTAGCCGGTGTCGCCGTCGACGATCAAGGGCAGGTCCGTGGTCCGCGACACGCTTCGCACGACGCCGCACATTTCATCCAGCGTCATGATGCCCAGGTCCGGCAGGCCCAAGGAGGCCGTTACCGCGCCGCCCGAGATATAAAGCGCGTCGAACCCGGCTTGTTTGGCGATCATGCCCGCGAAGGCGTTATGCGCCCCCGGCACGCGGAGAATTTCCTTGCGGTCCAAAAGTTCGCGCAGTCGTGCGCCGGCGGGGCGTTTGTCGCGGGCGTTGCCTTCAAGCCAAGTCATGGGAGTCCTCCGTTCGGGTGTGTCGATTTGGGAGTTAAGTTTGTCGAACTGTATACAATTTCATGCCAAATGCCGCACCCGTTTAATTCGATCGGCGTTGCAAAAACCGCGGCGGTTTGCCATCTATGAAGGACATCCTTTTCCGAAAGTCGCCCATGACGGACCACGGTCCAACGTCCATTTCCGAATTCCACGCCCACATCTATTTCGAGGGCGCGACGGCGCGCGACCATGCCTATGCTCTGCGCGCGGCCTTGCTGTCGGAGTTCGGTGGAACGCCGGGCGGCATTCGGGAAGAGCCGGGCGGCCCGCATCCGCTGCCCGATATCCTGGTGCATATTCCGGTCGACCGCTTCGCCAACGCGGTGCCGTATCTGATGCTGAACCGGGCGGGGTTGAGCATTCTGGTCCATCCCGAAACCGGATCGCCCGTGGCCGACCATACGGAAAACGCCCTTTGGCTGGGCGCACCCTTGGCGATCGATGTCGAATTTCTGAAAGCGTTCGAGAAACGCGCGGCGCAACGGACCGCGTGACGACGCCCCCACCACACAACGGAACATCCCCATGATCGAATATCCCCTGACCCCCGTAACCGAAAAATCCGCCTGGACCGCCGCCGACATGGCCGCCGACCGTAGTTGGACCCGCCATCTTTCCGGCGACGAGATCGGCGAACTTGAGCGGGTCGCCCGCGAGCTTCTGGATGCCGGAAAGCGGGCGCCGAACTTCGGTCTTGCCGACGTTCAATCGGCGACGCTCAAATCCCTGGCCGATTGGATCGCCAACGAACTGGAACACGGCCGCGGTTGTGCGGTGCTTCGCGGGCTGGAGGTCGACCGCTACGCACGGGACGAGATCGAAGCCATGTACTGGGCGCTGACGTTGCTGTTCGCCGTGCCCATGCATCAGAACCCGGACGGCGACTTGATTGGCGAGGTCACGGACAAGGGGCTCGATTACAACGATCCGCTGATCCGAGGCTACAAGACGAAACAGAAACTGTTCTTCCACTGCGACGGGATGGATCTGGTCAGCCTGCTTTGTCTGCAGCCGTCCATGTCGGGCGGCGAAAGCCAGATCGCGTCGAGCATGGCCGTATATAACGAAATCCTCGCCACTCATCCCGAATACCTGCCGCCGCTGTTGGAAGGTTTTCATTTCAACCTGCGCGGCGAAGGCGAAGCGGGAGAGACCCATCCGGTAACCCGTCACAAGGTGCCGGTCTATAGCTGGTGCGACGGACGGCTCAGCTGCCGCTATCTGCGCAAGGCCATCGTCGAAGGGCAGCAATTCGTGGGCGAGCCGGTTTCCGATTTGGCCCTGGCGGCGCTCGACTACATGCAGGAGCTTTGCGTCAGCGACAAATTCCGCTTCGACATGGACTTCCAGCCGGGCGACATTCAGATCCTCAACAACTACGTGACCTTACATTCGCGGGGGGCGTTCGAGGATTGGCCGGAACCCGATCGTAAGCGCAACCTGCTGCGGATCTGGATGAACATGCGGGAAGGCGCCCGCCAACTCGATCCGCAGTTCGCGGACCACTACAACATGGGCCCGCGCACGCCGATGCGTCTGCGCGACGACCGCGCCGCCTGACCGGCGGACGGCCGGCTCGGATTCAAGTTAACTGATTGGAGGGCTTAGCCCTCGACGGCCTTGCGCCGTTTGGTCGGGATCGGCGACGCCTTGGTCGCGCGGTTCCGGCCGGCATGCTTGGAATGATAGAGCGCCGCATCGGCGCGGCCCAGCGTGCCTTCGATGGTGTTGTCCGCGTCTTCCGCTTCGGCGACGCCAATCGAAACGGTGACGTCGATTTCGCCGTCGATGGTGTCGAACGGCGCGTCGTCGATCACCGCGCGCAGCCGTTCCGCCACGATCATCGCGGCATCGGCATCGGCGCCCGGCAATAGAATGGCGAATTCCTCGCCGCCGATACGGCCCAGGGTGTCGAACGGCCGGCGGCCTTTCTGCCAGCGTTGAACGGCTTCCTTCAGCACTTCGTCGCCGGCCTGGTGGCCATGCGTGTCGTTGACTTGTTTGAAATGGTCGAGGTCCAGCAGCGCCACGGAAAACGGCACCCGGTGACGGCGCAGGCGATGAACTTCCAGTTCGGCGCGTTCCATGAAGTGGCGGCGGTTCTTGGCGCCGGTCAGATCGTCGGTGGTGGCGAGAGAGAGTAATTCTTCTTCGCGTTCCACGTTTTCGGTGACGTCGCGCTGGATCGCGGCGATATGGGTCAACTTGCCGTCAGTGCCGAACAGCGGCATGACGTTCATATCCACCCAATAGGTTTCGCCGGTCTTGGTGTATTGCAGAAGGCGCGTACGGGTGTGGCGACCGGCCTTGATGGCGTCATTGATCTTGTCCCGGGTCTCGGCATCCGTCTCGGCGCCGTCCTGGAAATTAGGCAATTTGCCGATCGCTTCCTTTTCCGAATAACCGGAAAGGCGACAGAAGGCTTCGTTGACGTAGCTGATTTTCGGCTTTGCGCCTGCTTGGTCCGAGATCGTGGCGACGAAAACGGCGTCGTTTGCCTTAGCGACGATGTCCGAAAAGGAAAAATCCGCGTCCAATTTCATGGCTGAGCCCTGCTTTCGCACCCGTGGAGCTTTTTTGGTTTTTAGATGGTTTCCCCGGGGGGAATACTTGCAATATCCGTAACATAAACGCCAGACCTTATATAAACCTGACGCCCTAAGAAGGGCTTAATGCCTTGCTGTGGCGCCTTGGGTCTGGCCATATCCTGCGGAAAGACCGAATCAGGCCGGATACGACCGCCAGGCCGGACAGCAATAATTTAAGAGGAAACGACACGATGACGCGAATCGCGATCCTGGACGATTATCAGAATGTGGCCTTGGACCTGGCCGATTGGGACAGCCTGGGCCCCGACGTGGAGGTCACCGCCTTCAACGAATTCCTGCAAACCGATGAAGACCGTTTGGCCCAGGCTCTGGCCGGGTACGACGTCGTCGTCGGCATGCGGGAACGTACGCGGTTTCCCGCGTCGCAGTTGGAGAAACTGCCGGATCTCAAGATGATGGTGACCACCGGCATGCGGAACCTGGCCTGGGACATGGACAAGGCCCGTGAGATGGGCATCCCCGTCTGCGGCACCTCGATCCTGCCCTATCCGGCGTTTGAGCAGACCTGGGCCCTGATCTTCGCCGTGACCAAGGAAATTCCCAAGGAAGACCGCTGCATGAAGGCGGGCGGCTGGCAGGAGAGTTTCCCCGTCGGCCTGCGGGAGAAGACCCTGGGGGTGGTCGGCCTGGGCAAGCTGGGCGCGCAATCGGCGGCGCTCGGCCAGGCCTTGGGGATGAAGGTCATCGCCTGGTCGGAAAACCTGACCGAAGCCCGCGCCGCCGAATGCGGTGCCGTTCGCGTGTCCAAGGAAAACCTGTTCAAGCAGGCGGACGTCATCACCATCCACGTCCTGCTGTCCGACCGCACACGCGGTCTGGTCGGGGCCGACGAACTGGCGCTGATGAAGCCCTCGGCCTATCTGGTGAATACCTCGCGCGGGCCCATCGTCGACGAGGCGGCGTTGATCGACGCGCTCAAGACGAACAAGATCAAGGGGGCCGGGCTGGACGTGTTCGATGTCGAGCCGCTGCCCGCCGATCATGAATTACGCAAATTGGACAACGCGGTGCTGACCGGGCACCTGGGCTATGTCATGCGCGAAAACTACGAACAGATGTATCCCGACGCCGTGGAATGCATCAAAGGCTGGATGGACGGCGCGCCGGTGCGCGTGCTCAACGCCGCCGACTGACGACCAATCACCACGACCAAGACGAAAGACCTGACCATAATGACCGACGACATCATCCGTTTGGAAAAGAACGGGGCGATTGCGACCCTGATCCTGAACAACCCGCAAAAGCGCAACGCGCTCAACCTGGATGCCTGGCGGCGCTTGACCGAGTTAGCGGCGGAACTGGAAGCCGACGACGACCTGCGCTGTGTTCTGGTGACCGGCGCGGGCGAGCATTTCGCCGCCGGTGCCGATATCTCCGAATTCCCGGAAAAGCGCATGAGTGCGGCCCAGGCCGAGGAATACGGCGCCGTCGTCGCCGATGCCCTGGACCGGTTCGCCAACCTGCGCCATCCCACGGTGGCGGTGATCCGGGGGGCGTGCACCGGCGGTGGGCTGGAAATCGCCTGTTGTTGCGATCTCCGACTGGCGGCCGAAGGCTCGCGCTTCGGTATTCCCATCAATCGGCTGGGCCATGCCTTCGCCTATCCGGAAATGGCGGCGGCGCTGTCGGTCATCCCGGCATCGGTGATCATGGAATTGTTGTTGGAAGGCCGTATCCTTGAAAGCGACGAAGCCTACGCCAAGGGCATCGTCACGCGCCTGGTGCCGGTCGAGCAACTGGACGACGAGGCCGAGACCCTGGCCTGGCGGATCGCCAAGGGCGCACCCTTGGCCGCGCGTGGGTCGAAAAAGATTCTGCGCCGTCTGCTGCAGCCGGCGCCGATCACCCCGGACGAGGTGAAATCCAGCTACGCGTTGTGTGATTCCGCCGACTACAAGGAAGGCGTGCGCGCCTTCCTGGCCAAGGAAAAACCCGCGTTCAAGGCACAGTGATCCGGCATAGGATCATGTGGGCGGCGGGCGTTGGATTCGCAGCGAAGCTGGCGTAATCTGCGGCCAAACAACACCCGAACGAATTTGCAAACTCCTTGGAGGAAGAAAAATGAGCACCCAATCCCGCGCCGATAAACTGCGCGAACTTCTCGAACGCCCCGGCTGCCGGACCCTGCCCGGCGTGTACGACGCCATGTCGGCCATGCTGGTCGAGCGCGCCGGTTTCGAGGCCGCCTTCATGACCGGCTTCGGCGTTTCGGCCGCCCGCATCGGCCTGCCCGACACGGGCCTGATCAGCTATGCCGAAATGGTCGATCAGGGCCGCAATATGGCGGCGGTCACCTCGATCCCGATCATCGGCGACGGCGATACCGGCTTCGGCAACGCGATCAACGTCAAGCGCACGGTTCAGGGCTTCGCCCAGGCCGGGATGGCTTGCGTGATGATCGAAGACCAGGTCGCGCCCAAGCGCTGCGGTCATACCCGTGGCAAATCCATCGTGTCGCGCGAAGAAGCGTTTCAGCGCATTCAGGCAGCCGTCGACGCCCGTAACGACGGCGCCGACATCCTGATCATGGCGCGCACGGACGCCAACTGGACCGACGGCATCGAAGAAGCGATCGACCGCTGCAACGCCTTCCGCGAGATCGGCGTCGACATCACCTTCCTGGAAGCGCCCTTGGACAAGGACCAGATGCGCCGCTACTGCAAGGAAGTGGACGGCCCCAAGATGGCCAACATGGTGGAACAGGGCGATACGCCTTATCTGCTCGAGGATGAATTGGGCGAGATGGGCTACAAGATCGCCATCTATCCGGTGTCCATGATGCTGGCCTCGATCAAGGCGATGGAAGGCGTGCTGGCCAACCTCAAGTCCGGCAAGAACCCGGAAGGTCAGATCACTTTCCCGGAACTGCGCGACATCGTCGGTTTCCCTGAATACTACGAAGCGGAAAAGAAATACGCCGCCGAGTAATCGGACCTGTTTTCCCCGTTTTCCCGGGCGGCCCTGGGGCCGTCCGGGCGGGGAGTTTTGCCTTGCATACGCCTGGGCCTCGGGCATTATCGGGGCCGCCGAACGCCTTTGCATAAATTGAATACGAGAGGCCGGATACGGTATGGAGGCGGGATCAACCCGCCCCGCCGAAACCGTCAACCGGTCCATATCGGCTAAGAAGATTTCGCAAGGACGCGAAATCGCCAACCCAACGACGGGGAGATACATGTCCAAGTCTTATCGCCGGCTGGCCGCGCCGGCATTGTCGCTCGTGGCCGTTCTCCTGACTCTTTTCCCTTCACATTCCGCTTTTGCCGCCGATCAGCTTAATTCGGGCGATACGGCCTGGATTTTGACGGCCACCGCCTTGGTCCTGTTCATGACCCTGCCGGGGCTGGCGCTGTTCTACGGCGGCTTGGTTCAAAGCCGGAACGTGCTGAGCGTCCTGATGCACTGCGTTGCGATCGCCTGCTTGATGAGCGTCCTGTGGCTGATGGTCGGCTACAGCCTGGCGTTCACCGACGGCGCAGGGGCGAACCAATTGATCGGCGGCCTGTCGCGTCTGTTCCTGGATGGCGTCGGCACCGACACCCTGGCGGGCTCGATTCCCGAGAACGTGTTCTTTTCCTTCCAGATGACCTTCGCCGTGATTACCCCGGCGCTGATGGTCGGCGCCTATGTGGAGCGCATCAAGTTCTCCGCCGTGCTGATCCTGTCCGGTCTCTGGCTGATCGTCGTTTACGCGCCGGTCACCCATTGGGTCTGGGGCGGCGGCTGGCTCGCCGATATGGGCGTGATGGATTTCGCGGGCGGCCTGGTCGTCCATGCGACGGCGGGCATTTCGTCGCTGGTTATCGTCCGTGCCTTGGGTGCGCGCCACGGCTTCCCCAACGATTCCGCGCCGCCGCATAACCCCGGCATGGTCGCCATGGGGGCCTGCATGCTCTGGGTCGGTTGGTTCGGTTTCAACGGCGGCTCGGCCCTGGCGGCCGACGGTTCGGCCGGCATGGCCTTGACCGTCACCCATATCGCGGCCGCCACGGCGTCGCTGGTCTGGATGCTGATCGAATGGAAAAAGTACGGCAAACCGTCCTTGGTCGGCCTCGTCACCGGGACCATTGCGGGTCTCGCGACGATCACCCCGGCGTCGGGCTTTGTCGGCCCGCTGGGCGCGTTGATCATCGGTGTCGCCGCCGGCTTCGTCTGCTTCAAGATGGTGCAGATCGTGAAACAGGCGTGGAAACTGGATGATTCCCTCGACGTCTTCGCCGTGCACGGTGTCGGCGGCTCGCTGGGCACCTTGCTGGTCGCGTTCCTTTGCGCTCCGGAATTCGGCGGTCTCGGCCTGCCGGAAGGCAAGACCATGTGGGACGCCTTCGGTGTGCAGGCCATCGGCCTTGCGGCGACGGTCGCTTGGTCGGCGGTCGCGACCTTTATCCTGGTCAAGATCACCGCCGGTCTGACCAGCGGCATCCGCGTGCGCGAGGACGACGAGCTGGAAGGCCTCGACATCACCGCGCATGGTGAGACTGCCTATCGGCTTGACTGACGTGCTATAACGGGCGGAGCAACGATGCTCCGCCCATCAGACCAACCAAAAACCAAGACCAAGAAAAACAAGACCAAGATTAGGAGAGGACAACATGAAGTTCGTCATGGCGGTGATCAAACCGCATAAGCTGGACGCCGTCCGCGAGGCGCTGGGCGCCACCGGGGTCGAAGGCATGACCGTTTCCGAAGTGAAGGGCTACGGCCGCCAGCGCGGCCAGACGGAAATCTACCGCGGCGCCGAATATCAGGTGCATTTCCTGCCCAAGGTGAAGGTCGAGATCGCGGTCGCCGACGACAAGGTCGCCCAAGTCGTCGAGGCCATTCAGACCTCGGCCAACACGGGCAAGATCGGCGACGGCAAGGTCTTCGTCTACAACATGGACTCCGCCGTGCGCATCCGTACGGGCGAACAGGACAACGACGCCCTGTAATCCAGGCCCGACGGAGCCCGCCCGACCATGCCCAAGTTCGCCGCCAATATCGGCTGGCTGGCTCAGGAAGTGCCCATGCTGGAAAGATTCCAGTTGGTCCGCGACCTGGGCTTCGCCGCCGTCGAATGCCCGATCTCCGTCTACGACGAAGAGGCATCGGCGATGGGCGATGCGGCAAAGGCCGCCGGGGTCGAATTCGTTCTGTTCAATTCGCCGCCGGGCAGCGGCGACGATTCCTACGGCATCGCGGGGCTGAAGGGCAGGGAAGCGGAATTCCAGGACACCATCGGCACGGCCATCGACTACGCCAATGAACTGGGATCGACCTACCTGCATGTCCTGTCGGGATGGCAATCCGGCGATTGGGACCGCGAGGAAGGCTTCGCAACCTTCATCGACAATCTGAAATGGGCCTGCCCGGTCCTGGCCGAGGCTGGGCTGGTCGCCCTGACCGAGCCCATCAACTGGCACGCCCGCCCGGGCTATCTGGTCGGCACGACGGCCGAGGGCCAGCGGGTGGTCGATGCCGTCAAATCGGCCGGCCACGACAACATCGGCATTCAGTACGATTTCCATAACGCCCAGATCATGGAAGGCGATTTGGCCCGGACCTTTGAGAAGCACCTGCCCGATATCCGTCACGTGCAGATCGCGGGCAACCCGGGCCGTTTGCCGCCGGACGAGGGGGAAATCAATTACCCGTTCGTCTTCGATCTTTGCGACCGGCTCGGTTTCGACGGTTGGTTGGGCTTGGAATACGCGGCGCACGACAAAACCCAGCCGGGGGCGACCAAGGCATCGCTTAAATGGGCGACGGCTTACGGGCTGGGTTAGGCCCGGCCTTTTAAGCGGCCGGGGCGTTCGCGCCCAGGAACATGCGGATGTGCCGCAGGGCCAGTTCGATCTTACGGTCGTTTTCTTTCCACGGATACAGGCTGACCTGTGAATTGGGGGCGAGCAAAGCCGCTTCCATCGCCGTCGCGTAAGGATGGGACGGAATGTCGTCGGGCAAGATTAGCACCGGCGTCTGGCAGTTGCGCACGAAATCGCGGTCGACTGTGAACACGAAATCCGCGCGCTTCGTGTACATATTGTTCAGATAGTCCTCGACCATCTGCTGCGTGATCTCCGGCCGCCGTTCGCGGAAGACGGGGGCCCAGCCCTTGATGTTGTTGTTGTAGAAATTATTGGGGTGGCTCGAGGTATAGCCGCTGGGATGCACCAGGGTCGCCGCGACCACGCGGTCGCCCGCGTGCTTGATCAGGTTCCAGATCATCGGCCCGCCGATGCAGAACCCGAGGACCATGAATTTATCGACGCCCAGGTGACCCAGCAGCGCCAATTGGTCGTCGACCAGGGCGTCCCAGGGGCGATCGACATCCAATGGCCCTTCCGTCTGGCCGCCGTTGGCGTTGCGGATATCGAGGGCGATGACGCGGTATCTGTCGCTGAACGCCTCCAGCGGATCGAAGGCATGCTTGGCCATGCCGGCGATGGTCGCGTTCAGGCCGCCGCCGGGCAGCACCAGTAGGGGAAAGCCGGAGCCGGCTTCCTCGTAATGAATTTTGACGTCGCCGTTCTCGAAGATGGGCATGGTCGGTCCTCCCTATTGCATCGACCGTGAAGCGGAATGCGAAACGCGTCAGGCGGCGTTGGCGCCCCTGAATTTCTCCAGCACGTAGGGCATGACCCCGCCGTTTTCGAACCAGGCGACCTCGCGTGCCGTATCCAGACGGCAGAGAACGTCGGTCTCGATCACCGTGCCGTCCGGTTTGGTGAAGCGGACCTGCGCCGTCTGACCTGGGGTGATCGTGCCGCCGAAACCCGTGATGTCCACGGTCTCCGTGCCGTCCAGGCCCAGCGTCTTGCGCGTCGTCCCCGCCGGGAACTGCAGCGGCATGATCCCCATGCCGATCAGGTTCGAGCGGTGGATGCGCTCCACGTCCTCGGCGATGATCGCGCGCACGCCCAACAGGTGCGGGCCGCGCGCGGCCCCGTCGCGCGACGATCCGATGCCGTATCCGGTCCCGGCGACGACGACCGCCGGGCGGCCTTCGGCGGCGTAGCGCCCAGCCGCGTCGAAGATCGTCGTTTCCTCGCCTGTCGGCTGATACCGGGTCCAGCCGCCCCGCCGGTCCGGCGTCATTTCGTTCTGGACGTAGGGGTTGTTGAAGGCGCCGCGCAGAATGATTTCATGATTGGCGCGGCGTTGCAGGAAACCGGAATAGTCGGCGGGTGCGACGCCCTGGGCGGACAGATGATCGCCCGCGAGACTGCCTTCCTGAATGCGGCTGCCGGGTGAGATGTGGTCGGTGGTGACGTTGTCGCCCAGCATCGCCAGGATCGCGGCCCCTTCGACGCCCGGGAACGGTACCTGTCGGCGGGCCGTTTCCAGATAGGGCGGCTTGACGATGTAGGTGCTGTCGTCGTCCCAGTCGAAGGCTCCGGCGTCGCCCGGGTCGATGTCGTCCCACATGGGGTTTGCGTCCTCCGGGCGGGAGAGACGATCCAGGTAAAGGCCCTGGGTGATGTTATCGCGGATCGCGGCCTCCACGTCCTGGGCGCTGGGCCAGATATCGGCGAGGTAAACCGGATTGCCGTCGGCGTCATCGCCCAGCGGCGCGGTGGTGATGTCTTTCAGAACCGTGCCGAGGATCGCATAGGCGACGACCAGCGGCGGCGAGCCCAGGTAGTTGAGTTTGACCTGCGGATGGACGCGGCCTTCGAAATTGCGGTTGCCCGACAGCACGGCGGCGACGCTCAGGTTGTCGGCCTTGATCGCCTGGGCGATGTCGTCGCGTAGGCCGCCCGACCCGCCGCAGCAAGTCATGCAGCCGTAGCCCGCAATGTGGAATCCCAATTCTTCCAGCGGTTCGATCAGGCCCGCCCGGGTCAGGTAGTCGCCGACCGCGCGCGATCCCGGCGACAGCGAGGTCTTGATCCAGGGCTTGGCCGTAAGACCCTTCGCCCGCGCGTTCTTCGCCAACAGACCGGCGGCGATCATGACACTGGGGTTCGAGGTATTGGTGCAAGAGGTAATCGCCGCGATGGCGAGGTCACCATCGTGAATCGGGCCGTCTGCCGGCTCGGCGGCGGGATCGCCGCCGTTTTCCCGGATCGCCGCTTCGGCGGATTGCGGCGCGGTGCTGAGGGGCACCCGGCTTTGCGGCAGTTTCGGCCCGGCAAGACAGGCTTCGACCTGGTCCAGGTCGAATTCGATGACGTCGGAATAGACGACCTCGGCCCTATCGTCGCGCCACATGCCTTGGGCCTTGGCATAGGCTTCGACCAAGGGCACCTGATCGCCGCGCCCGGTCAATTCCAGATAGGCGAGGGCTTTCTCGTCGATGGGGAAGAAGGCGACGCTGGCGCCGTATTCCGGCGCCATGTTCGAAAGCGTCGCCCGTTCCGGCAGGCTGAGGATGTCGAGGGCAGGGCCCGTGAATTCGACGAACTTCTGCACCACGCCGTAGTCGCGGAGCGCCTTGGTCAGGGACAGCACCAGATCGGTCGTCGTCGTGCCTTCGCGCATTCGGCCGGTAAGGCGCACGCCGACGACGTCGGGGATCAGCATGCTGACCGGCTCGCCCAGGGTCGCGGACAGGGCCTCGATCGCGCCGACGCCCCAGCCGAGAACGGCCAACGCGTTGATCATCGGGGTATGGCTGTCGCAGGCGAGCAGACTGTCGGGGAAGGCGACCGGCCCCAATTCGGGGTCGTCTTCCGACCAGACGACGCGGGCCAGGCGTTCCAAGTTGATCTGATGGCAGATGCCTTGGCCCGGCGGCAGGACGCGCAGATTGCGGAAGGCCTTCTGCGCCCATTTGGCGACCCGGTAGCGTTCGGCGTTCTGTTCGAATTCGGCCGCCATGTTGCGGGTCAGGGCATCGGCCTGTCCGGCGACGTTGACGATCACCGAATGGTCGGTGACGTAATCCAGTGGCCGCACCGGATTGACCAGCGAAGGATCCTTGCCCATGGCCTGCATGTGTTCGCGCATGGCGGCCAAATCCGTCAGCAACGGGATGCCCGAAACGTCATGCACCATGATGCGGGTGGGGAAGAAGCTGATCTCCGCCGGGTTGCCCGCGTTGTCGACCCAGGTCTTGAAGGCTTCTGCGGTTTCCGTCGTCACCGTCTCGCCGTCTTCGTGGCGCAGGACGTTTTCCAACAGCACCTTCAGGCAATAGGGCAGGCGGGATGTGCCGGAAAGGCCGGCGGCCTCGGCCTGAGGCAGGCTGAAATAGGTGTAATCGGTGCCGTTCGCGGAAAGGGCCGCGCGCGCATTGAAGCTGTTGGGATGCGTCATGGATGCCTCGTCCTGGGATGTTTCCGGCGTCGTTCGGGCGCGCCGTTCGGGGGGTGTTTCGGTCACTCTGAGGCAAAACGGCTTTGTATACAATCCGGCGTTGGCCAGGAGCCGTCAGGTGGTGGCACCCGTCTCGGCGATCAGGTCGGCAAGGGCCTGTGCGCCCGGCGGCAGCGTCTGGCCGCGCAGGGTGATGATGCCGATGCGCCGGGTCAGGTCCGGATGGTCGATCCGGGCCGCCCAATATCCGCCGTCGCGTGACGGCGGCACGGCGGTTTCCGGCAGGATGGCGGCACCTAAGCCCTCTTCGGCCAGGGAGATCAGGGTCTGGTGGTGGAGCATCTCGAAATGCGGCACCAGGGTCATGCCGACGGACTGAAACGCCGTTTCGACCTGGCCTCGGGTTCGCGACGGCGCGGGCAGGGCGAGGATCGTCTCATCCCGTAAGGCATCCAGCGGGATATCCGTTTTTCCGGCCAACGGATGATCCGGCGCGACAACGGCGACATAGCCGTCTTCGAGGAACTGATGAAATTCGAATTCGCGTTGCTGGCGTTCCATGGGGCCGATGCCGAAATCGGCGTCGCCGCGCCGCACGATATCCAGAATGTCGGCGCCGTAGGCTTCGCGCACCTGCACCGTGATGTTGCGGTTGAGGTCGCGGAACCGCGCCAGAATGCGGGGCAGGCGCGTCGCCGCGAAACTGGGGGCCGAGGTCAGCAGCACGCGGCCCCGGGTCATCGTCGCTTCGTCATGAAACACGCGGACGATGTCTTCCAGTCCGTCCAGGATGCGGCCCGTGCGGCGGTAGAGGTTTTCTCCCGCTTCGGTCAGGCGGATCGATCGCGTCGTCCGGTGAAACAGCGATACCCCCAGATGGGTTTCCAGCAGCTTGATATGCGCCGTCACCGCCGACTGGCTGAGGTTCAGGCTCTCCGAGGCCCGCCGGAAGCCGTTGTGCTCCGCCACGGCGACGAAAATCTCCAACTGTTTCAGGGTCATGGGCAGCATGGCGATTGATCTTATTTCCAGAACAATGGTGCATATATTTCTATTGGTACTATCACATCCGTTGTGATGTAGTCGCCCCTCGTTTTGCAAACCGAGCCGCGATGAAACGCGGCGTCATTTCATGGAGGAAACCGGACCATGACGGGCATCACCCGACAGTTGGCCGACTTCGCATCTGACCTTTCCTACGACAAAGTTCCCGCCGACGTCGCGTCGCGCACCAAACTTCTGATTCTGGATACGGCGGGCATCATGGTCCGCGCCCGGCACGACGCGGAAAGCACGCCGTCGCTGGTCAGTGCGGTCGAACGCCTGGGCCTGGCCAAGGGCGAATGCTCGGTCCTCGGCGACGTCAAGGGCTACGCGGCTTCGGCGGCAGCGCTCGTCAACGGCGCCATGGCGCATTCGCTGGACTTCGACGATACCCATGCGGAAGCCTCGTTGCATTCCTCCGCCCCCATCGTGCCGGCGGTTCTGGCGGCGGCCGAAATGACCGGCGCCAGCGGCAAGGACGTCATCACCGCCTGCGTCGTCGGCTATGAGGTTCAAATTCGCCTGGCCGAGGCCCTGGTGCCGAAGCTGCATTACGACCGCGGCTATCACCCGACGGCGACCTGCGGCACCATGGCGGCGGCGGCGGCGGCGGCCAAGGTTCTGGGCCTGGACGCCGACGGCATCGAAAGTGCGCTTGGCATCGCCTTGTCGCAGGCCTCCGGCTCGATGCAGTTCCTCGCCGACGGCGCCTGGACCAAGCGGTCCCACGTCGGTCAGGCGGCGCAGAACGGTTTGATCTGTGCGACCATGGCGGCTGAGGGGTTCAAAGGCCCCAAGGAAGCCATCGAAGGCAAATGGGGCTTCCTGCATTCGTTCTCGCCCGACGCCCGCCCGGAAAAGGCGACCGAGGGCTTGGGCGCCGATTGGTTGACCCTGGAACTGGGCGTGAAACCCTATCCCAGCTGCCGATACACCCATGCCGCGATGGACGCGATCCGTCAGTTGTCCGCCGAACATGGCTTCACCGGTGACGATGTCGCCGAGGCGGCCATCGGCGTACCGGAAACGGGCTGGAAGATCGTCGGCGATAGCGATCCGGAAAAGCAGAACCCGAAATCCATCGTCGAAGGCCAGTTTTCCATGCCGTTCTGCGCGGCCGTCGTGATGCGTACCGGCAATATGGTTTGGGACGATTACAAGACCCACCTGACGGACGCCGCGACCCTGGATCTGACCAAGCGCATTTCCACGGTCGTCGATGCCGACGCCGAAGCCGCCTATCCCGACAACATGGCGGGCAAGGCGACGATCAAGCTGAAGTCCGGCGAGGTTTTGGAACGGTTCGTTGAAATTCCCAAGGGCGAGCCCGACAACTTCATGAACCCGACCGAATTCCGCGCCAAATTCGACGGCCTTTGCGCGCCCTACATGAACGCCGATCAGGTCGAAAAATTCGCCGGTGCGCTGCTCAGCCTGGAAGAGGCCAACAGCATGCGTTCCGTCCTTGCCCTCAGTCACGGAGAAGCCTAACCCATGGTTGCCGAAGCAAAAGAAGTCGGACCCAACCGATATCGTGAATCCTATGGACGCAGCCTTGAGGACTTCAAGGTCGGCGACATCTACGAACACCGTCCCGGCCGGTCCATCACGGAAAGCGACAACACCTGGTTCACGCTTTTGACCATGAACCAGCACCCGCTGCACTTCGACAACGAATACGCCGCCAAGAGCGAGTTCGGAAAGCCGCTGGTCAATTCTTGTCTGACGCTGTCCATCGTCGCGGGCATGAGCGTGTCGGACGTCAGCCAGAAAGCCATCGGCAATCTGGGCTGGACCGATATCGTCATGCCGAACCCGGTGTTCGTCGGCGATACGCTCTATGCGGAAAGCGAGGTCCTGGCGGTGCGCGAAAGCAAGTCGCGCCCGACCCAGGGCATCGTCACCGTCAAGACGACGGCGACCAAGCAGGACGGCTCGGTGGTCATGACCTTCGAGCGCACGATCCTGGTGCCCAAGCGCGGGCACGCGGTCGACGACAAAGTGAACTACTAGAAAGAAGGCAAGGCACATGGCCCCCGACGCGGCGATCGCCGAAGACATGACCGAGGAAGAACGGATCATCCTGTCCTCCGTCGATAAATTCATCGAACAGGACGTGCGCCCCTATGCCCACGACCTGGAGGCCAAGGACGAATACCCGACCGAGATCGCCGACAAGCTGGCCGAACTGGGCCTGATGGGGGCGACCATCGGCGAGGAATACGGCGGCCTGGGCCTGAGTGCCCGGACCTATTCCAAGATCGTGTCCAAGGTCGCGTCCTGCTGGATGTCCGTTTCCGGCATCTTCAATTCGCACCTGATCGCCGCCGCCGCCGTCGAACGGTTCGGCACGGAAGAGCAGAAGCAGACCTGGCTGCCCAAGATGGCGGCAGGCGAGATGCGGGGTGGCATCGCCCTGACCGAGCCCGATTGCGGCACCGACCTTCAGGCCGTTCGTACGACGGCCAAGAAGGACGGCAACAAATACGTCCTCACTGGCAACAAGATGTGGATCACCAACTGCGTCCAGGGCAATTTCCTGGCCGTCCTGGCCAAGACCGATCCCGAGGCCGACCCCCGCCACAAGGGCATGAGCCTGATCATGGTTGAGAAGGACGCCGGCTATAAGACGTCGAAGCTGGAGAAGCTCGGATACAAAGGCATCGACACCGGCGAGATCGTGTTCGACGACACCCGCGTGCCGACCATGAACCTGATTGGCCCGGACGAGGGCCGGGGGCTGCAGCAGATTCTGGCTGGCCTGGAACTGGGCCGGATCAACGTCGCCGCGCGCGGTGTCGGCGTGGCTCAGGCCGCGTTGGACGACGCTGTCGCTTATGCCCTGGACCGTAAGACCTTCGGCAAGCCGATCGCCGAGCATCAGGCGATCCAGATCAAGCTGGCCGATATGGCGACCCGGGTCGAGGCCGCGCGTCTGTTGGTCGACAGCGCCGCCAAGGCCTATGATGCGGGTCTGCGCTGTGACATGGAGGCCGGGATGGCCAAGCTGTTCGCGACCGAAGCGGCCCTGGAAAACGCCATCGAGGCGATGCGCATTCATGGTGCTTACGGTTATTCCAAGGAATACAACGTGGAACGCTATTTCCGCGACGCGCCGTTGCTCTGCATCGGCGAAGGCACCAACGAACTGCAGCGCATCATCATCGCCCGCCAGTTGGCCGAACGAGCCGGAAGCTGACCATGCTGTCATTGGACGGTGTCCGCATTCTGGCCGTGGAACAATACGGTGCCGGGCCTTTCGGCACTCAGTTTCTGGCCGACGCCGGCGCCGAGGTCATCAAGATCGAGGCCCCGGCGACGCAGGGCGCCCCGGGCGGCGACTATGCCCGTGCCCTGGGTCCGCATTTCTTCGAGAACGGCGAAAGCCAGTTCTTCCATTCCTTCAACCGCAACAAGAAAAGCCTGACCCTGGACCTCAAGAAGCCCGAAGGTCAGGCCGTGTTCCGCGATCTGGTCAAGACGGCGGATGCCGTTGCGAGCAATTCACGGGGCGACGTCGCGGACCGGCTGGGCATCACCTATGAGCAGTTGAAGGACGTGAACGAGAAAATCGTCTGCGCCCATCTGTCGGCCTACGGCCGCACGGGCTCGCGGGCATCCTGGCCGGGGTTCGACTTCCTGATGCAGGCCGAGGCGGGGCATTTCTCGGTGACCGGCGAACCGGGCAGCCCGCCGACACGCCTGGGGCTTTCCGTGGTCGATCTGGCAACGGGCCTGGGACTCGCATTCGCGGTCGCTTCGGGCATCGTCGGCGCGCGGGCGACGGGCAAGGGTCAGGACCTGGATACGTCGCTGTTCCACATGGCGCATATGCTGAACGTCTATACGTCGACCTGGTATCTGAATTCCGGGCATGTCCAGGGCCGCACGGCGCGGTCGGGGCATGCTTCGTTGGTGCCGTGCCAGCTGTACCGGACCAAGGACGGCTGGATTTACATCATGTGCAACAAGGAAAAGTTCTGGCCGGCGCTCTGCGATGCGATCGGCGAATCCGCCTGGGCGACGGACGAACGGTTCAAGACCTTCAAGGAACGGCTCGCCAACCGCGAACTTGTTCAGGAACTTTTGGACGAGCGGTTGAGCGAACGGAGCACCGACGACTGGCTCGAGGCTTTTTCCGGCGTCGTCCCGGCGGCGCCTGTCTACGACTTGGCGCAAGCATTGGAAAACCCGTTCGTCGCCGAACAGAACATCGTTCAGAGCCTCGAACTCGAAGGCCACGGCCAAATTCGCATGGTCGACACACCCGTCCGCTCGGCCACGCCGACCCCGGCCAAACCGGTCTCGGCGCTGGGTGAGGATACGGAAAAAATTCTCTCGGACCTTGGGTATGAAAAAAATCGTCTCGCCGAATTGCGCAAAGCGGGGGTAATCTGATTTCTAAGGGGGCTAAGTCTGAAAAGAATACCAATGGGAGGATGCCACCTTGGGACAGACAATCAGTGAAAAGATCCTTGCCCGCGCTTCGGGTCAGGAAACCGTTAAACCTGGAGATATCGTAACCTGTCAGGTCGATCTGGCGATGGTTCACGACTCTTCAGGTCCGCGCACGTCGGGCAAGAAGCTGGACGAGCTGGGCGTTCCCGTCTGGGACATGAGCAAGCTGGTGGTCATCTCCGACCATTACGTCAACCTAGACGATGCCGCCGCCAAGAACGTGCAGGACATCTGCGACACCTGGTGCGAAACGCACAAGGTTCAGAATTTCATCCGTAACCAGGGCATCTGCCACATCGTTCTGCCGCAGGAAGGCCACGTCAAACCGGGCATGTTCTGCGTCGGCGCCGACAGCCATTCGACCACCGCGGGGGCCTTCGGTGCCTTCATGGTCGGCGTCGGGGCGACGGAAATCACCGGTGTCATGGCGACCGGCGAGATTTGGGCCCGCGTGCCCGAGAACGTCCGCATGGAAGTGACCGGCAACCTGAAGCCGGGCGTCGCAGGCAAGGATGTGATCCTGAAGATCTGCGGCGACCACGGCATCATGGGCTTCGGCTATCAGGTCGTGGAATTTTGTGGCGAAGGCGTGACCAACATGTCCGCCCAGGATCGCATGACCCTGACCAACATGGCGGCCGAGATCGGCGCCAAGACGGGGATCATCGCTCCGGACGCCAAGACGGTCGAATTGCTGGCCGCCTGGGGCGTCACCGGGATCGACCCGGCGGAATGGCAGTCGGACGCCGACGCGGTCTATGCCAAGCACATCAAGATCGACGGCGACGCCCTGGCGCCGCAGGTCGCGGCCCCGTCCAGCCCGGAAAACGCCGACGACGTCGGCAACTACAAAAACGTCAAGCTGAACCAGGCTTATCTTGGGGCCTGCACCGGCGCCAAGCTGGAAGACCTACGCATGGCCGCCCAGGTCATGAAGGGCAAGAAGGTCGCTTCCGGCACCCGTTTCCTGGTCGCGCCTTCGACCGTAAAGATGCGTGAACTGGCCGCCGCTGAGGGCACGCTCGGTATTCTCGAAGAAGCCGGGGCGACGATCCTGCCGTCCGGTTGCGGCGGCTGCATCGGCCTGGGCGATGCCCGTCTGGCCGAGGACGCCGTCGGCATTTCCTCGACCAACCGCAACTTCGTCGGCCGGGCCGGGCCCGCTTCGTCGAAGCTTTATCTGGCCTCGCCGTTCACGGTTGCGGCTTCTGCCGTCGCCGGCGAGATCGCCGATCCGCGCGACATGATCTGAACGGGAGGAACAGAACAATGATCCAGAAAGGCAATGCCTGGAAATACGGCTCCAACATCGACACCGACCTGCTGGCCCCGATTTCGGCGCTGACCGCCGCCAAACCGGAAGAGCAGTACGTTCAGTGCCTGCAGGACGTCGATCCCAACTTCGCCAAAAGCTGCCAGGTCGGAGACGTCTTCGTCGCCGAGGACAACCTGGGCATCGGATCGTCCCGCGAATGGGCACCGCAATACCTGAGGTCCTGCGGTATCCGGGTGATCCTGGCGAAATCCTTCGCCCGTATCTTCTACCGAAACTGCTTCAACCTGGCGGTGCCGGCCCTGGTCTGCACCGAGACGCATAAGATTTCCATGGGCGACGAATTGGAAGTCGACATGGAAAAGGGCGAGGTCCGCAACCTGACCAAGGGTGAGACCTATGCCTGCGACACCGTCCCGGCGCACCTGATGGAGATGGTCAACGACGGCGGCCTGATGGACCATCTGAAGAAGCGTTTTAAGAAGGCAAGCTGACCATGAGCCAAGCCAAACGTTTGGACGCGGCAACGGTCCGCGAACGCATTCTCTCGGGCGACGAGATCGCCATTCTCGATCTGCGCGAGTGGGGCGTGTTCGGCGACGGCCATATGCTGTTCGCCATCAGCTGCCCCTTGAGTCATCTGGAAACCCGGATCGACGATTTCGTGCCGCGCCAGGACACGCCGCTCGTGCTTTGTTCGGAAGGGGCCGCCGACGCCCATCTGGTCGAACTCGGTGCCGAAAGGCTGATCGCCTGGGGCTACACCGATGTCGCCATTCTCGACGGCGGGCTCGACGGTTGGGAGAAGGCCGGGTTCGAGGTCTTCTCCGGCGTCAACGTGCCGTCCAAGGCGTTCGGTGAATTCGTCGAACATACCTACGACACGCCGCGCATCCCGCCCGAGGAAGTGAAGGCGATGATCGACCGGGGTGAGAACATGGTCATTCTCGACAGCCGCCCCTGGTCCGAATATCACCAGATGAACATCCCCACGGGCGTCGATTGCCCGGGGGCCGAACTGGCGTATCGGGTGCACGACTTGGCGCCCGATCCGGAAACCACCGTGGTCGTCAACTGCGCCGGGCGCACACGCTCCATCATCGGGGCGCAGTCGCTGATCAACGCCGGTATCCCGAACAAGGTCGTGGCCTTGGAAAACGGCACCATGGGATGGCATCTGGCGGGGCTGACCCTAGAGTACGGCCAGGAACGGAATTTCCCCGACCTGTCCGAGAACGGCCGCGCCAAGGCCCGCGAGGTGGCCGACCGGGTCGCCAAACGCTTCGGCGTGCCGACATGTAGTCACGCCCAATTGGATGCTTGGCAGGCCGAGACGGGGCGGACGACCTATCTGCTCGATGTGCGCAATCCGGACGAGTTCAAGGCCGGTCACCTGGCCGACAGCCGGCACGCGCCGGGCGGACAGTTGGTTCAAGCCTGGGATAAATACATCGCCGTTCTGGGTGCGCGTATCGTCCTGGTCGACGACGACGGCGTGCGCGCCACGATGACGGCCAGCTGGCTGATCCAGATGGGCTGGACCGAGGTCTATGTGCTTGAGAAGGCGTTGGACGGCCAGCCCCTGGTTCGTGGCCCGCACCGGCCGCGCATCCACGGCCTGGACGCCGCCGCCGCCGAAACGGTCACGCCGGAAGGACTGGAGCGGATGATCGCCGACAAGGTCTGCGTCGTCATCGATCTGGCCGACAGCCTGACCTACCGCGACGGTCATATCCCGGGTGCATGGTTCGCCGTGCGGGCGCGCCTGAAGGACTCGATCAAGAAAATCCCCGACGCCCGCTTCACGGTTCTCACGTCGCCCGATGGCGTGCTGGCGCAATTGGCCGCTCCTGAGTTGAAGGCCATGGGCCGGCGGGTCGCCGTCCTGGTCGACGGCACCGATGCCTGGAAGGCCGAGCGCCGGGAGCTTGAAAAAGGCTTCACCAGCATGGCGGACGAAACCAACGACGTCTGGTACCGGCCCTACGACATGGACGACACCAACGAAGGCGCCATGAAGCAATACCTGAGCTGGGAGATCAATCTGGTCAATCAGTTGGAAAAAGACGGAACGACGAAGTTCCGCAAATTCCCGGCGGCGTGACACGCGACCGCCGTACGACCCACGAACAAGGAAACATCCAAGAATGAAATTCATCGTCCTCGACAACGACGGCATCGGGCCGGAAATCATGGCCGCGACCCTGCCGGTTGTGCAGAAGCTCGACGAAATGTACGGGCTCAACATCGAATTGGAACACATGGTCAGCGGCATGCGCGCCCTGAAGGCCGAAGGCCAGACCATCCCGCAGCGCGTCTACGACGCCTGCGACGCCGCGGACGGCGTCCTGCTGGGTCCGGTGTCGTCCTACGAGTATCCGTCGGAAGCCCAGGGAGGGGTCAACCCGTCCAAGTCCTTCCGAAAGGTCTTCGACCTGTTCGCCAATATCCGCCCGGCACGCACGCGCCCGGGCGTGCCCTCGGTGGTCAAGCAGATGGACCTGGTCATCGTCCGCGAGAACACGGAAGGCCTCTATGCCGACCGCAATATGTTCATGGGCTCCGGCGAATTCATGCCGACCGAGGACGTGGCCCTTTCCGTGCGCAAGATCACCCGCGAAGGATCAGAGCGGATCGCCCGCCAGGCCTTCGAAATGGCGTTGGAGCGGCGCAAGAAGGTGACTTTCGTGCACAAGGCGAACGTTCTGCGCATGACCGACGGCCTGTTCCTCAACACCTGCATGAAGGTCGCCGAGGAATTTCCCAACGTCGAGACGGAAGAACTGATCATCGACGCCGCCACCGCGCATCTGGTCAAGCGGCCCGAGGATTTCGACGTCATCTGCACGACGAATGCCTTCGGCGACATCCTGTCGGACCTCTGCTCGGAACTGTCGGGCAGCCTCGGCCTTGCCGGTTCGATCAACGCGGGCAAGGGCCATGTCTTCGCCCAGGCGCAGCATGGCTCGGCCCCCGATATCGCGGGCAAGGGCGTCGCCAACCCGACGGCGATGATGCTGTCGACGGCGATGATGCTTGAAGAACTGGGGCGGCGGACCTCGCGCAACGATTTGGCGCAGGCGGCGGCCTCCATGTTCAAGGCGGTCGAGACCGGCCTGGACAACGTCGCCAACCACACCCCGGACCTCGGCGGCAGCAACACGACCGAGGGCTTCGGAAAGGCCGTGCTGGCCGCCCTGGACCAGGAATAGGACAGGGCCATGGCGGGGGAAGAACGCATCGCCGTTTACGGCGCTGGCGCCGTCGGCGCCTACGTGGGCGGCTATATGACCCGGGACGGTCGGGACGTGACCTTGATTGATCCTTGGGAAGCGCATGTGAACCTTATGCGCGACCCGGGATTGAAGCTTTCGGGTTTGACCGAGCCGGAGAATTTTCAGGTCAAGTGCAATGCGGTGCTCGATGCCGACCTGCCGCCGCCGGGCGATCCGTCAGGAAATGGGGGCCCGTTCGACGTGATCTTCATCTGCGTGAAGTCCTTCGACACGGAAGCCGCCGCCAAGCGGATGAAGGCCTATCTGGCGGATGACGGCTTCATGGTCAGCCTGCAGAACGGCATCAACGAAGGCACCATCGCCGACGTCGTCGGCAAGGATAAGACGATGGGCTGCATCGCCTCCGCCATTTCCGTTTCCATGTGGGAGCCGGGCGCCGTGCGCCGCAACGTCAAACTGGGCGGCACGGAACATATCGTATTCCGCGCCGGTGAGCTGGACGGCAGCGTCACGCCCAGGGCCCGGCGGATCGCCGAAATCCTGTCCAGCATCGACAGCGCCAAGGTCACGGAAACCCTGATGGGCGAGCGATGGTCGAAGCTGATCGTCAATTGCATGCGCAACCCGATCTCGGCGGCCTCCGGCATGGCGTCCAACGCCTGCGACACCGACGATCATATCCGCCGTCTCGGCATTCGCATCGGCGCGGAATCGATCCAGGTCGCCATGGCCGAGGGCTATCCGCTGGAGAAAATCCTCGGCATGCCGCCGGAACAGATCCTGGCCGCCGGGCAGGGCGATGCCGACGCCATGGCCGCTTGCGATAAGAAGCTGCTGGACGATCGGGCCAAACGGTCCGACGAACAGCGGCCTTCGATGGCCCAGGACATGGTCAAGGGCCGCCCGACGGAGATCGATTTCATCAACGGCTTCGTCGTTCGCTCGGCCGAGGCCCATGGCATCGCCGTGCCCGCCAATGCGGGTATCGTCGCCGCCATCAAGGCCATCGAAGCGGGCAAGATGACTCCGTCGCCCGAGGCCATCGCCGATATCTGACGTCACCATCTGACCGGGGAGGGCAGAGACCATGACCGACCGTTACGCCGCAGGCGACCTGATCGCCGCCACCAAAGCACTTTATGAGAAGGCCGGTGCGGCCGCGCCCATCGCCCAGGCCATGGCCGAAATTCTGGTCGAGGCCGACCTGCTGGGATATTCCACCCACGGCCTGCAGTTCGTGCCTGCCTATCTGGGCGCCATGGAAGGCGGCAAGACCACGACCGAGGGCGAGCCTGAGATCACCGCCGATCACGGATCGACCCTGGTCCTCGACGGCAAGGGTCTGCCGGGCCAATGGGTCATGGTGAAGGCGCTGGATCTTGCCGCCGAACGGGCCAAGACCAATCCTCTGGTCGGCGTGGCGATCCACAATACTGCGAACATCTCCTGCCTCGCGACCTATGCCCGGCGGGCGGCGTTGAAGGGCTATTTCGCGATCGTCTGTGCCACGGCGCCGGCCAACAAGGCGGTCGCGCCGTTTGGCGGCGCCTCGCCGGTGCTGGGCACCAACCCCTTCGCTATCGGCATGCCGAGCACGGATCATCCGATCCTGATCGACACCAGCGCCGCCGCCGTCACCAACCGGTCCATCGAACGGGCGGAACGGCTGGGCGAGAAGCTTCCGTTCCAGGCCCTGGTCGGCCCCGACGGCCAGGCGAGCGACGATCCCGCCGTGTTCCGGGGTGAGCCAAAGGGGGCCATTCAGACCGCCGGTGGCGATTGGGGCGGGCATAAGGGGTTTGCCCTGAGCTTGATGGTCGAGGCACTGGCCTCGGGCCTGTCGGGCATGGGCCGGTCGGCGGACAAACCGCCCGCAGGCAACACGGTCTATCTGCAATTGATCGATCCGAACGGTTTCGGCGGGGCGGATTCCTTCGCCCGTGAAACCGGTGTCCTCGGCGATCTGTGCCGGGCGGCGACGCCGCGCGACCCGGCCAAGCCGGTGCGTGTGCCGGGCGACCGGGCGGCGGCCCTGTTCGCCGAACAGAGCGAGAAGGGCGTTGCCCTGCATCCGGAGATCATGGGGCTCGTGGCGCCGTGTCTCGAGAAATATCAGATTCCGGTGCCTAAGCCTCTGGGCTGATCCGAGGGAAGACGCGGCCCGCCGATGTCACGCGCCACCGGTGCTGGCGGTCTGGGGGGCATCCGTGGTCATCTCAGCGGCATCGCGGCTGTCACGAATCCACTTGCGCGCACTTTCAAGTGTACTGAAAATTCCCAGAACCGTATGCGGAGGCAGAGGATTGCGGCCCGCGTAGTCCTTGAAGATTTCCCGCATTTTTTGCGACTTCGCGACCAGGGCCACACGCGTCAGATTCATCCGGTCGGCATAAAGCGCGCGGTCTTCTTCGGCGATCGCGTCCGAGGTCACGTCGGGAAAGGCCCAGACGCTGTCCGAATCCATCTCCGTATGATCGAAGATATGATAGCGGTGACGCGGCCAATCGGGATGCTCCGCGACCCCGCGGTTGCATTCCATCAATTCGAACGGTGCGACAAATCCATAGAGACGGGCATGAAGCTCGTCGCCTTCATCGATGATTTCGTACGGCAATGCCCAGCGTCTCCTCGCTCCCCACGATCGAACGGCCGGGCCAATATTAGCCCATTGCGGAGGAAAACGCGTGTGATCGCCGACACGGTTGCCGTGTTCGCAATTCCCATCCACACAGGGTGGCGGAAATTGACCTGTTCCGCAGGGCGAAATCCCGAATTTACTTTGCACTGCACACATTTAGAGGCGTTGCTATTTCGAAAAGATGCGATAGGCTTCCCCCACTAATAAAAAACATAACCATCAACTAGGAGGCATTCATGAAAGGCAAGATTGCAGTTTCTGTACTCGCGTTCGGCGTTCTGGCCGGCGCGCAGGCGGCCAATGCGGACCAGTTCGTCCGCATGGTGTCGGGTCCGTCCGGTGGGTCGTGGTATCCGCTGGGCGCGAAAATTTCCCAGGTTTTCAGCGACGAAATCGGGGGCATCACCACGTCCAACACCTCGGGTGGCGGTATTTCCAACATCCTGTCGGTCAACGACGGCGATGCCGAAATCGGCTGGTCCTATGCCCATACGGCGTTCAACGGCTATTCCGGCAAGGGCAAGTTCAAGAAGGCACAGCCGAACGTCCGGCATTTCGCGACGCTCTATCCGGCCATGTTCCAGGTCGCGGTACGCGCCGATTCCCCGATCAAGACGTTCGAGGATATGAAGGGTGCGAACATCAGCCCCGGTAAAGCCAAATGGACGGGCACGGCCTTCGCCGAATCCATCCTCAAGGCTTACGGTTTCGGCTTTGACGACATCAAGAAGAACGGCGGCACGGTTCATCACGTCAGCTACACGGAATCCGTCGCGCTGATGAAGGACAAGCACATCGACGTCTACATGGCGGCGACCTCCATGCCCCAGGCGTCGTTCCTGGAACTGGAGCACAGCCCCGGTATCCGCTTCATCGGTCTGCCCGATGACAAGCTGGACAAGATCCTGAAGGACAACCCGGGCTACATTCCGGGCATGATGCCGGCCGGTGTCTACAAAAGCATCGAGAAAGACACGAAGACGCTGGGCATCGTGACCAACATGGTGGTCAACAAGGACTTGCCGGACGACCTCGTCTACAAGATGTGCAAGAGCTTCTGGAAGAACCACGCGGTCTTCGCTGAGGTCAAATCGATCTGGAAGAGCGTGAAGCTCGAGAACGCGTTGGACGGCGCTGCCATCCCGGTTCATCCGGGCGCGGCCAAGTGCTACGCCGAACTCGGCGTCAAGAAGTAGGCGGCGACAATCGCCATTGGTGACGGGAATGCCGGGGTTTCCGGCATTCCCGCGCCGATCCTGTGCGTCCGCCGACCATCCGCGGGCTTCCTCGAATTCCTGTTAAGCCGGACCGAGCGATGACCGATTCCCAACCCCAGCTCAAGTACGAAGAACACCACGAACTCGGCTACCTTGAACGTCTGCTGTTGACCCGCGGGTTCGGCCTTGCCCAATGGGTGATGCTGGCTTGCGCCGTGATCGGCGTTTCTCTGGCCCTGTTCCATCTCTACGTGGCGGCCTTCGGCACGCCCGAGGGGCGGTCGTTCCGCTCCATTCACCTGACCGGGATGCTGATCCTGGCGTTCTGCGCCAAGCCATTGTTCCGCGCCCATATGTGGGACCCGATCGTCCAGCCGGGCGAAGGCGGCAACGGCATGCGGATGTTGGGCTTCGCCGTCGACATGGCGATTGTCGGCTTCGTGCTGTTCGCCCAAGTTTGGACAATCTACGACATCGAGGCCTTTCATCTGCGGTTCGGTGAAAAGGAACTGCCGGACCTGATCATCGGCGGCATCATGGTGCTGCTGGTGCTGGAAGCGACGCGCCGTGCCGTCGGTTGGGCAATGGTCATCATCACCGGCTTCTTCATTTTCCACGCGCTCTACGCCAACTATTTCTTCGGGTTCTTTTACGGTCCGCCGGTGCGCTTCGGAAAATTCATCGACGAATTGTTCATGTCGTCGAATGGCATGTTCGGCATTCCGGTCCATGTCTGTTCGACCTATATCGTTTTGTTCATCATCTTCGGCGCGCTGCTGATCCGCTCGGGTGCGGGCAAGTTCTTCATCGATCTCGCGGTCGCGTTGACTGGCCATCGGGTCGGTGGCCCGGCCAAGGCATCGGCGGTCGCCTCGGGCTTCATGGGGACCGTGTCGGGCTCCGCCGTCGCCAACGTGGTGACCACGGGCTCGTTCACCATCCCGTTGATGAAGAACCTGGGATATCGCGCCAAATTCGCCGCCGCGGTCGAGGCCTGTGCCTCGTCGGGCGGGCAGATCACGCCGCCGATCATGGGCGCCGCCGCCTTCATCATGGCCGAATTCCTGGCGGTGCCTTACGTCGACATCATCGTCGCCGCCGCGATCCCGGCCTTCCTCTATTTCGCGACCATCTACTTCATGGTCCATCTGGAGGCGGAAAAGCACGACATCGGCCGCATCGACCGGGACCTGCTGCCCAAGGCCGGGCCGGTGCTGCGCCGGGGCTGGCATCTGCTGATCGCGCTGGCCGTGCTGATCTATTTCCTAATGGCCGGCTATACGCCCATGAAGTCGGCGTTCTGGGGCATCACGGCGCTATTCGTGCTGAGCTTCATCAACCGCGATACGCGGATGAGCCCGATGGACCTGCTGGCGGCCCTGGAATCGGGTATCCGCGCGACCATGCCGGTGACCATCGCCTGCGCCTGCGCGGGCCTGATTATCGGCTCGGTCTTCGTTTCCGGTCTGGGCCTCAAGTTCACCCAGTCTGTGATCGAGATTTCCGGCGGCAATCTGTTCATCCTGCTGGCGTTGACCGGCGTGTCGGCGATCATTCTCGGCATGGGCATCACTACGACGGCGGTCTATATCACCGTCGCGGCGCTGATCGTACCGGCGGTCATCAAGGCCGGGGTCGAGCCCATCGCCGCCCATATGTTCGCCTTCTACTTCGGCGTCGTTTCGTCGATCACTCCGCCGGTGGCGCTTGCGTCATTTGCCGCGGCGGCGATCGCCAAGACTCCACCCATGGCAACGGCGATCGAATCGACACGGGTCGGGATCGCCAAATACCTTGTGCCGTTGGTCTTCGTCTATAACCCGTCGCTGCTGTTCGTCGGGCCGATGTGGCTGACCGTCTATTCCGGGGTCGTGACCATGCTGGGCCTTTGGATTTTGTCGATCGCCATCGAGGGATGGTACCGTGGGCCGCTGGACATGATGATGCGGGGGGCGACCTTTGCCGCCGCGATCCTGGTGCTATGGCCGCCGACGGGCGAGATATACGGTATTCCCGACTATGTCCTGGAATTGGCGGGCATCGGTCTGGCGGCATTGCTTCTGGCGCCGCGCTTCCTGGCGGCGCGCAAGAGGGGCGGTGGACAAATGGAGGGTACGAGCGATGCGTGAGGTCTTTCTGGGAAAGCCGTGGCATTGGCTGATGGTCGCCGCGGCCGCCGGCCTGTTGGGGCTGATCGGCTATTTCAAGGTGCACGTCATCCACTTCAACAATTTCGTCTGGGCGGTCCTGGCCATCGGCCTGCTAATGGTCGTCCTGGTCCTCAAGACGACCCGGCCGGACGAACAGATCACCCGTGACCCGCTGCCCGATCCGGACGATCCCGCTTCGACAATGGAGACCCCGGACTAGGGCTTCTCGGTTGAGGCGAATTGAAAACGCGGAACGTCAGCCGGCGTTCCGCGCTTTCTGAAGTTCGGTGAAAATCTCGCGGAAATCTTCCGGCGCGTCGTCGCCGTACTTTTCCTTGAAGCCGAAATCGGCCAACCATTTCAGCCGCTTCGCGCCCGCGTCACACATAAAGGGCTCGTAGCCGATATCACGCAGGGTATCCGCGACCTCTTCCAACTCATGGCCGCGCCGCGCCCCGTGGATGGCCGTCCGGCCCATCAGGAAATGGGCGAGATCGTCGAAGTTCTTGCCCGCGTAACTGCGATTCATGGAGGCGAAGACCTCGTCCGCCACGCCGTAAGTTTCGGCGCCCAAAACGCATTCCTGAAGCAACGCCTCCAGTCCCTTGACCAGGACCGATCGAAACATCTTGGTCGCCGCCGCGCGGCCGTATTCCGTGCCGAACTCGCGCATGTCGACGCCGTAGGGTTCGAGTGCTGTGATCACGTCGGCGGCGGCGGCCCCGACCAGCAGCATGGGCACGCTGTGGTTCTTGCCCGGCACGCCGTCCATCACCGCGACTTCGACGAAGCGCGCACCCGTCGGATTGACGACCTCGGCGATGGCCTGTTTGACCATGGGCGAGGTCGAATTCAGGTCCATGTAGATCTGCCCGGACTTGAGTGTCTGCGCCGCTTCCTGGGCGACCTCCAGAGCTTCGGTCGCCGTCACGGTCGATAGGATGATATCGCAGCGGCCGGTCAGCTCGGCGATACTGCCGGCCATCTCCACGCCGTCGACCGGTGGCCGGTTGCGAATGTCGCGCGCGGCGATGGGGGCAGGGTGCCCCGCGCCGAGCAGCCCCTTGGCGATCAACGGCCCAGCCTCCCCGAACCCGATGAACCCCAGGCGCGGCGAGTTCCGGGCGGTCATCTTATTGCGCCGCTTGCGCCGGTGCGCCGACCAAATCGCGGGAATTGTCCATCCCGTCGATGGCCCAGATGGCGGCGAGCAGGCTGTCCGCTTCCGCATCGCCCAGGACCGGCCCGGCCAGTTCGCGGTATTTTTCCTCCAGCTCGGCGTCGGAAAGCGGCGCGTCGGGATCGCCCCGGCGGGTCGTCGCGTAATGCTTGAGGACACGGCCGTCCGTCGTCTCGATCTCGACCTTGGCCGAGCGAAGGGCCGGGAAATTGCTCTGGCATTCGGGATCGGTGACCAGGGAGACGCGTTTCATGAATTCGCGGTTCTCGACATCCGCCAGACGTTCGGGTGAAAAGGCGGCCATGCGGACACTGCCCCAGAGCATGGCGGCGGAACAGCAGTAGACCAGCGAGAACTTGGCCTCGAAGGCCGTCTTCGGTTCGATGTTGCCGCAAAGCTCTTCGGCCTTCTGATAGCTGCCGACGCGGATTTCCTTCACGTCGGTGGGCGTCAGGCCATTTTCGCGGGCGATCAGGAGGACCCCGTCGACGGCCGCGTGGACATGGCCACAGGCGGCATGGTTCTTGGTCGTCGTCTGCTTGATCAGGTAGTCGCTGCCCAGCGTTTCGGCGGCCTTGGTCCAATCGGGCTGTTCCTTGGCCATGCCGTTTAGGCACATGGCGTTGCCGAAGCCGACCGGCCCGTCGAGGATATCGGGCGCACCCGTCACGCCCTGCTCGGCGGCGATGGCAACCGTCACGCCGCGTTCGGCGGCGTGGGAGCCGTGCAGCGGCTTCGACATGGCGTCGGCGCGGAAGGCCTGTTGTAGGCCGGCGGCCATGGTGCCCGCGTTGGCGAGCGCATGCATGGTCTGCTCTGCCGTGAGGCCCAGGATATTGGCGGCGGCGGCGGCGGCCCCGAAGGTGCCGATCGTGCCCGTGGTGTGCCAGAATTCGTAATGGGCCGGATTTGCGGCCGCACCCAGGCGATTGGAGACCTCATACCCCGCGACGATGCCGGTCAGCAGCTTATCGCCCGCGACGCCACGCGCCTGGGCGATGGCAAGCGCCGCCGAGATCACCGGCACACCCGGGTGATAAAGGGCGTTGCGGTAGATATCGTCGAATTCGACCGTGTGTGACGCCGCCCCGTTGATGAAGGCCGCCGTGCGGGCGTCGGTTTCCTGGCCGCCCGGATAGAGCCGGGCGCCGCCACGACCGATGCAGTCGCTCATGGCCTTGGTCAGCAGGGTGGCCGGCGCCTCGACCGTGCCCGGGAGGAAGGCCGCGAACCAGTCCAGCAGGCAACGTTTGGCCGCGTGGACCACATCGTCCGGCAGGTCTTCGGGTTTCAAATTCGCCGCGAATTCGGCGAAGGGCCAAAGAGTGGATGTTTCGTTCGTCATGTCGATTTTCCTCCCGGTGCTTCTCAGCAAACCAATTTCATGCGGCGCGACGGTGCCGGTTCAGGCGGCTCCGTCGGCGTAGAAGGTCAGGGCCCCCAGCACCGCCGCATGGACCGGCGTGGGGATCGAATGTTTGCGGCCAAGGCGAACCACTTCGCCGGACAGCCAGGGCAGTTCCAGGCGGCGGCCGCCTTCCAGATCGTGCAGCATCGAGGCTTTCATGACCGGCGGCAGGTTGTCCAGGAACCCGATGGTCTTCTCTTCCATGTGTTCGGGGATATCGATGCCTTCGGCCCGGCCGACGGCGGCCGTTTCGTGGATTGCTGCTTCGAACAGAACGCGTGAATCCGGGTTTTCCCGGATCGGGCCGACGGGCTGGCGGCAAAGCGCCGTCAGACCGCTGAGCGACGACAGAAAGATGAATTTCTCCCAGATCGCGCGTTCGATCTTGTCCGACAGCTTGAAGTCGAAACCGGCGCCTTCGAAGGCTGCCGCCACGGCTTCCATGCGGGGGGAGACCGTGCCGTCCCGTTCGCCGAAGGTCAGGCGCGCCATGGTGCCGGTGTGCTTGATCACGCCGGGGGCGCCGATCGCCGCCGCGATATGCGCGACGCCGCCGCCCACCTGGGCCGGGTTCAGCACGGTGGAAAGACGGTCCATGCTGCTGACGCCGTTCTGGAACGGCAAGACCAGAGTGTCGGGACCGATCATCGGCTTGCACATTTCGGCTGCCGTTTCCGTGTCCCACAGTTTGACCGCGAACATCACCAAGTCGACCGGGCCGATGTCGGCGGGATTGTCGCTGGCGGAAACGTCGGTCAGGGTCAGATCGCCCTTGTCGCTTTCGATGCGCAGGCCGTCGGATTTGATGGCTTGAAGGTGGGCGCCCCGGGCGATGAAGTTGACGTCTTGTCCGGCTGCGGCCAGCCGGGCGCCGAAATAGCCCCCGACGCCGCCCGTGGCCATGATGGCGATGCGCATAGTTTGGTATCCTCTTTTTTTGTTGTGGCGGCCCGCACCGAAGCGGGCCCTATGGTCCGGCCCGAAGGCCGGTTCCTTACTTGCCTTTGAACTGGGGCTTCCGCTTTTCCATGAAGGCCGTGCGGCCTTCTTTGTAGTCGGCGGAATCGAAGCAGTCCTTCACCATCTGGGCGCAAAGGTCCATGTCGCGGGACGCGTCGTCCTTCAGGCTTTCGGCGACGATCACCTTGACCGCCTTGATGGTCAGCGGCGCGTTTTCGGCGATGCGGCGAGTGTAATCGTCGATATAGGGGTTCAGCATAGGCCGCGGCAGGACGCGGTTGACCATGCCCATTTCCTTGGCTTCCTGGGCCGTGAAAGGCCGCGCCGTGTAGAAGATTTCCTTGGCGTAGGACGGGCCGACCAGATCGACGAAGGGCTTCAGGCCGTCGACACGGTAGCCCAGGCCCAGCTTGGCCGCCGGAATGGCGAAGATGGCGCCTTCTTCGGCGATGCGCATGTCGCAGCAGGTCGCGATACCGACGCCGCCGCCGACGCAGGGGCCTTCGATCTTGGCGATGGTCGGCTTGGGGAAGGTCCGCAGGCGGTGCGATGCTTCTTCCGTGGCGGCGTTGTAGATTTTCACGCCTTCCTCGGTCGAGCGGTTCTTTTCGAATTGGGAGATATCGGCCCCGGCGCAGAACGCCTTGCCGCCCTGGCCCGAAACGACGACCACGCGGACGTTGTCGTCGGCGTCGAAATCGTCGAGCACGGCCGGCAGGTCATGCCACATCTCATAGGTCATGGCGTTGCGTTTGGCCTGGTTGTCGAAGCGGATGTAGCCGACTCCGTCTTTCTTTTCGATGACGAGCTGTTCCGTGACGCCGTCCATCGTAAATCCGTCCATGGTGGTTCCTCTTTAAAGCTTGCTGTTTTCTTGGGCGGCCTGATCTTGATCAAGGCCACGGATTGTCCAGCTTGTTAATTTCCTGGCCGACAGGGTAAATTGACCGCCCTTTGTATACAATCACTAACCGCCGCTGACCACCGGGTAGAGCGCGGTTTCGTCACCGAAAACAAGACTGGGAGGACGGGACGTGGGCGCAGCCATCGAACGATTGACGGGGATTCCCTTGCGCGACCAATGGCCGGCCTGGATGGTCGCTCTGGGCCATGGGGCAACCCATTGGGTTTTGGCGGCCTATCTCGTCATGGCGCCGTTCTTCACGAAGGAGCTGGGCATTTCCTATACGGAGGCCGGGCTTCTGTTCGCGACCTTCCATGTCTGCAGCTTCATCGCCAATTTCGGATCGGGCGCGGCGGTCGATCTGGTCGGGCGGCGCGTGTTTCTGCAGGTGATCGCCCTGGTCCTGGGCGCGGCGGCGCTGGCCGTCATCGTCTGGGCCGACGGGTTCTGGTTTATCGTCCCGGCGGTCGGCCTGATCGGCGCGACCAACAACCTGTGGCATCCGCCGGCAATTTCCTACCTGTCCAGCGCCTTCCCCAAGACCAAGGGCTATGCGCTGTCGATCCATGCCCTGGGCGCCAGCGTCGGCGACGCCATTGCGCCTTTGGCCGCCGGGTTCATTATCGCCGCCATCGGATGGCGCTTGACCGCACCCGTGGCGGCCGTGCCCGTGCTGATCGTTGCGGCGATCCTGTTGATGGCCCTGGGCCCGCGCGAGCGCAGCGAAAACGCCGCCGGAAACGGCAAGAAGATGTCCGGCAAGGATTATCTGGGCGGCATGAAGGTTCTGGTATCCAACCGTCTGGTCACGGCGCTTTGTGTGATCGCCGGTTTCCGCACCATGACCATGATGGGCCTGTTGATGTTCCTGCCGTTCTATTTGGCGGATGAGATGAAACTCGGTGCGACGGCGGTGGGGGCAACCTTGATGGCGATGCAGATCGGCGGTCTGATCGCCACGCCCATCGCGGGGATCTGGTCCGACCGCAAGGGCCGCCGCCCGGTCGTTTTGGCCGGGTTCACCGGCACCACCATCATCCTCGCGATGATCACCCTGATCGACAGCCAATGGGCGCTGGTCGCCGGGGTGTCGGTATTGGGCTTCTCGCTGTATGCCGCGCGGCCGGTCATGCATAGCTGGATGATGGACATCACGCCGGACCACATGAGCGGCAGCGCCATGAGCCTGCTGTTCGGCACGCAATCCCTGTTCAATATCCTGGTGCCGCCGGTTGGAGGCTTGATCGCCGATACCTGGGGCCTGACCGCCGTCTTCTACATGCTGGCGGGTACCATTTTGGTCGCCAACGCCCTGGTCTTCCTGGTGCCGGAAGAGGCGCGGAAGGACGACGGAGGGGCCGCCGCCTAACCTCGCCTAATCGGCGATGTGGTGGTTGAACAGCACGCCGTACACGCCGTTCTGGCGGATTTCCTTCAATCCGGCGTTGAAATCGTCGCGCAGGCCCGCATCGGCGAAGCCGACGACGAAGGGCGTGCGCCCGCCGAACAGGGGATGAAGCGCATAGGCCCCCGCATTCTTGCCCAACACCTTCGCCCAATACCGGAAGATCGTGCCGTCGATGATCAGGGCGTCGAACCGACCGTCGATAAAGGCCGCGACCTGCGCCTTCTGATCGCCCATCTCCGCGTAGTCGGGCGATTTGGCGGCGGCAGCGGCGAAGATCGGCCCCAGGTCCTTGGTCGCACCTTCCCAGGCGACCATCGATTTGATGGCGAGGTCTTCGATCTTGGCGGGGGCTGGCGCGTCCTTGGGCAGGATTGCGTAATTGTGGAAATAGACGAACTCGGTCGAATAGTGGAGGGCCGGGTTGTCCGGCCGTACCGTGGCGGCGGCATCGGTGGCGCCGGTCAGAACCTCGCCCTGCAACCCGTCATAGGTCGTGAACAGCGGCGTGAAGGTATGGCCGCGCGGCGCCAGGGCGGCTTTCATAATGTCCAACTCGATCCCCTTCGCCTCGCCCGGGCGGGGCGCGCCGGTTTCCGTCTGATAGACGAAGGGCGGCTTGGCGATGGCGAAGGCGACGGTCAGGTGATCAGCTCGGGCGCTGCCTGTGCCGAGTGTCAGCAGCAGGACGGCCGTCAGGGCGGATAGGTATTTTTTGAGCATGGGACCTCGCGCGGGATCGGCGTGAACGATGACGGATGGGCACTGTAGCCGCGCGGGCGTGGCCTCACAATCCGGCGGCGCGCAGCAGCGGCTCGGCCGCCGCCTTGGCGGTTTTCGCGGCGTTCTTGTCGTTCGCCGCATGGGCCATGACGATGGAGCCCTCGGCCAGCAGGTTCAGAGAATCGCCGAGCGCTTCCGGGTCCGGGGCCCCAGCCTGGGCGGCCAAATCGCGGATGTAATTGCGCACCCGTTCCTTGTGTTCCCGGGCGGCGATATGGATCGGGTTCTCGGGATCGTGATATTCGGCGGCCGCGTTGATGAACATGCAGCCGTGGAAGTCGTCGGAGTTGAACCAAATATCCAGGGCGTCGTAGACAGCGCGCAGGCGCTCGCCCGGTGTATCCGCCAGGTGTTCGACCCGGCGCACGAGACCATCGCGAAACCCTGAATCGCGATGGCGCAGGGCGGCCAGGATCAACTCGTCCTTGGACTTGAAATGGTTGTAGAGCGTCATGCGGGCGACACCGGCCTCGGCGATCACCCGGTCGATCCCGGTCGCGTGATAGCCCTCGCGCCGAAACAGGTCGAGCGCCGTATCGATCAGCAACTGTCGTTTGGACGATGCCATGGGGGTGTCGGGCCTTCGGTCAACGAAAACGATTTATCCAAAACATACGCGTCTGCGAAATCGTCGTGAAGCCCATTCCTTGGGGTGGGGCGCGGTACCGGGCCGACTGAAACGTTCTAACCCGTTGAGAACAAAGAAAGCGCAGGCTCGTGTGGCCTGTCGCGGACATGTCATGATTTGCATGTTGACAATATAGACCGATCTATCTAAAAACGCAATCACGACATGGCGGGGGCGTCATTGTCCTGCTTTTGCAGGGACACGGAGACAGCAAGGAGGTTTACCGTGGGTCTTCCGGATAATGTGAAAGTCGCCATCGCCGGCGTATTCGTGGTTACGACGGCCATCATAGGCGCGGTTATCGCCGGGCCGTCGGCCAATTACGATCTTGCGGGTCCGCACCCGATATCCGATCCGCCGAAAGACGGTCCGCGTTTCGCCGCCTGGCCGGGGCCGGATGATGGGCCCGATCCGATTTTGTCGGCGGCCGACCGGTTCGCCTTGCCGGTCCGCCCGGAAGTTGAGCAGATCGCCCTCGGCGGCGGTAGCGGCGGTTTCGACATGGCGCGTTCGATCGAAGGCGCCGTCTGGCCGCTTCGCGGATTTCCCGATTGGGCGGCGGATCAAACGAACGTCTCGGCCCGGTCCGGCCGATAAGGAGAATGACAGATGACCGATCGTGACGACGCCCCCCTGAGCCCGCGGCCCAGCAGCGACGTTGCCTTTACCGAGACGGTGAAGGCTATCCAGATGCGTAAGGGATCCCGCGACGGGTATGCCCGGATGGAGGATAAAGGCGGCTGGACCGATGCCGTGACCGGGGACCTGGCCACCTTCATTTCGCTGCGCGATTCCTTCTATCTTTCTACGGCCAATGCGAACGGGCAGCCGTATATCCAACACCGTGGCGGCAAGCCTGGATTTCTCAAGGTGTTGGACGAACACAGGCTGGCTTTCGCGGATTTTTCCGGCAATCGCCAATACATCACGCAAGGAAATCTCCAGGAAAACCCCCAGGCGTTCATCTTCTTGATGGATTACGCCAATCGACGGCGCATCAAGATTTGGGGCACCGCCCGCGTGATCGAGGATGATCCCGATCTGCTGGACCGTCTCGCCGATCCGGATTATCCGGACGGCCGCCCGGAACAGGCGGTGGTCTTTACCGTCGTGGCCTGGGACGTGAACTGTCCGCAGCATATCACGCCGCGTTTCGCCGAAAACGACATCGCGCGCGCGGTCAAACCGCTCAAGGACCGGATCACGGACCTGGAGGCCAAACTGCTTTCCCTGGGCGTCACCCCGTAGACACAGCCGCCATTCGCCAACCGCCGATCGAAAGGATACCCCGACATGACCGAAGCCCGCCCGCCCGTTCCGCCGTTCACCCGAGAAACCGCGAAACAGAAAGTCCGCATGGCCGAAGACGCCTGGAACAGCCGTGATCCGAAACGGGTCTCGCTCGCCTATACGCCGGATAGCCGCTGGCGAAATCGTTCCGACTTCTTCGAAGGCCGCGACGCCATCGTCGAATTCCTGACCCGCAAGTGGGAGCGGGAATTGGATTACCGCCTGATCAAGGAATTGTGGGCCTTCAACGGCAATCATATCGCCGTCCGCTTCCAGTACGAATTCCATGACGCCGACGGCAATTGGTTCCGCGCCTACGGCAATGAAAATTGGGAATTCGACGAAAACGGCCTGATGGCCTGGCGCCAGGCATCCATCAACGACGTCGCCATCGAGGCCTCGGAGCGCAAGTTCACGTGGGAAGAAAAAGCCGACGGCGACCGGACCCGCCCGGCGGATTTCCCGGGCTTGCTTGAACTCGGTCTCTAGGGCGTCGGCAGGAGGGGCGCCGTCTACGGGGGCGGCGGGGCGGCCTGATTCGGATCGATCAGGCCCGGGTATCTTCGCGGGTTTTGGCCCAGGTCTGCTGAATGATCGCCGCGTCGAAACTGGCCCGGTGGCGGCGTTCCTGCAGGTTCTGCAGGATCAGGTCCTTGGTCTGGTGCCAAACGTTCATCTGCGGTTCGGTCAGGATCATTTCCAGCGGGCTGGTCCGAAACCGGGGATAGACCTGGCATTCGGCGAACAGCTTATTGATCCATGGATGATCGACGACCCAGCCGTCCGTGAACACGGTGCGGTCCTTGAGAATTTCGTTCAGGTCGTCGGCGATGGTTTTTGCCGGTTTGCCGTGTTCTTCCAGAATGTCGCGGGGAATGCGGTGGACCTTTTCGGCCGCTTCGTCCCAATGGGTCCAATCCTTGGCCGGCAGGATCAACGAGCAATATTTCCCGCCATCGTCCAATGCCAGGCCGACCTCGATGGGATAGCTATGCGGGCCGAATCCCGAGGCTTCGACATCGATGATACAGGGCAGCGCATCCGCGTTCGTGCTTTTCATCGTTGCATCTTCCGACCCCGTTCCCGGCCAGCGTGGTTTAGGCCCGCGCCTTGAGGCCCTTTTGCTTCATCCGCCACAATAAAACGTCCATGCGATCCTGACCGTAGAACGTTTCGTCGTCGAACACCATGCAAGGCACGCCCCAATGGACGGCGGCATCGAAGGCTTTCTGGTTGTCGGCGATCATCGCTTCCAGCATCTCGCCTTGTTCGGCGACCTCGGCCATCACTTCATCCGCATTCATACCCGCCTTTTCGATGGCGGCGGCGTAATGGGCGTCGGTGTTCCAATCGTCGGTGGCGCCGTCCCAGATGGTGCGCATCATGGCATCGGTAAATTCGAAGCACTTACCCCGTTTCTGCGCCGCCACGCCCGTGCGGGTCAGGCGGGCGATATGTGGCTGCTCGTCCGAAATTTCGTACTGCTCGTTGTCCATGACGATGGGGTCGGGGACGGGCTTGCGCACCGGCATGCCCAGCATCTCGCCGACCCGGTGGTAGTCGTTGGTGTGGTAGGGGCGGTACTTGCGGTTGATGTTGGCGAAGAACGACGGGTCTCGCACCGCCATGGGATAGACCGGGCGGATGTTGATCGTCACCTCGAATGCGCGCCGCCAATCGACGAAGCGATCGAGCGTCAGATAGCAATAGGGGCTGCGATAGGACCAGAACACGTCCACGGAAAAATCGGTCATAAGGTCAGCCCTCCAGGCCCAGTTGGCGGACCATGGCGCGGCAAAGGTCGCTCGCGGGGTCGGCGTAGTGATCGAGAATGGTGAAATGGTTGGCGCCCGGCACGTTCATCAACTCGACCGCCGGGCCCTTGGTCTTCCAGGCCGCGGCCAGGGCCTCGGACTGGCGGTGAAATTCCGCCGTCTCGTCCCCGCCGAAGGCGATCAGGGTCGATCCGCCGCCCAGTGGGGCCAGGAATTCGGGCGAGTAGGCCGCGACGTCGTCTTCGCTGAGGTGCAGCGTATCGTCGATGTAGCAGTTCCGCATGGGCGCCAGATCGTAAATCCCGGACAATGCCGCCGATCCTTTCACCGCATCGGCGGGCAGGCCCCATTCGGTCCAGTCCGTGGCCTGCATCATCGCCGCGATATGGCCGCCCGCCGAATGGCCGGAAACGAACAGCCGGTCGGCGTCGCCGTTGAACGATCCCGCGTTGTTCCAGACCCAGGCGACGGCGGCCCGGCATTGGCGGACCAATTCGGTCATATCGACGGAAGGGATCAGCGCGTATTCGACGGAAATCACCACGGCCCCGGCCTCGACCTGGCCGCGTACGATGAAGTGGCTGTCTTCCTTATCGCGGCTCATCCAGAACCCGCCGTGATAGAAGATGCGGATGGGAAGGGAGGGGCCGTCCCCACTGCCTTTGGGCAGGAAGATATCCAACTTCTCCCGCGCGTGATCGCCATAGGCGACGTCCAGGCGCGTGTCGAAATCGGTGCGCACGGCCGCACAGGCGGGGCCCCAACCGGCGTAGATTTCGGCGTGGTTCGGGACGCGTTCGCGGTTGTTGTATTGGAAGTCGAGGTCGGCCCGGGAAAGGCCCTTGTAGTCGGTGGTATCGGTCATGAAACAGGCGGGCCTTATTCGAAGGGCAGCATGATGTTCTTTTTGTAGGCCGGGCGGACGTTCAGGCGGTCCCACCAGGCTTTCAGGTTCGGCAGGTCCGGGCCTTCGGGCACCAGGGTATGCCAGCGGTAAGCCGAACAGCCGCAGGGGATATCCCCCATGTTCAGCGTATCGCCCGTCAGGAACGGTTGGTTGGCGAGGTGCTTGTCCAATACGGTCCAGTATTGCGCGGCCTTTTCCTTGGCGGCGGCAAGGGCCGCATCGTCCTTGGTTTCCTCGGTCGCGCGGATCAGTTGGAAATAGATCGTCGTCATCGGCGGGTGCATGACGGTCAGATACCAGTCCATCCATTGATGGGCCTGACCGCGAACCTTGATGTCCGACGGCAGCCATGGATCGCCGCCGTAGGCTTCCAGGAGATAGCGCATGATCGCCTGGCTTTCCCAAATGACGTAATCGCCGTCCTCAAGGACGGGGATCAGGCCCATCGGATTCTTCGCCAGGTATTCGGGGTCCTGATTGCCGCCGTGGCGGCCGCCGATATCGAAGCGCTCGGCCTGCAGGCCAAGTTCGTCTATCAGCCACATGACTTTTTGTACGTTGACGGAAGTCGCCCGCCCCAGCACTTTTAGCATTCGTTTCCTCTCCTCAAGGCCGCGACGACATGATCGCGGGCGCGGCGCACGTTAGCATATGACCGAAAAAACTGTCGCGGGTGAAAGCATGACACCCGGAAAACGTCTCGTCTGGGGGCTTGCATCGACGTGGTCGGTGCAGATCGTGGGTACTTCCGCGATCCTCGGCGTGCCGGTGTTGGCACCCGTGATCGCCCCGGAAATGGGGGTTGATCCCACATGGATCGGGCTGTTCGTTTCGCTCATCTATTTGACGGGACAGGTCACGGGCTTGATGGCCGGCGGCTTCACGGACCGCTACGGAGCATTGCGCCTGTCGCAGATTTCCTGCCTGTTCGCCGCCCTGGGTATTCTGGCGCTGATGCCTGCCTCGGCTTGGTTGGCGCCGGTCGCCGCGATCCTGATGGGGTGCAGCTATGGGCCGCTGAACCCGACGAGTTCGAAGATTCTCCGCGGTCTCGGCAATCCGCGCCGCCAACCGTTCATCTTCTCGATCAAACAGACGGGGGTGCCGGTCGCCGGGGTGTTGGTCGGCGCGGTGCTGCCGGTCCTGGCCGTGGCCTATGGTTGGCGCGCGGCGTTCTGCGTTTTCGCCGTTCTGGGGCTGATCGTCGCGCTGGCGATCCAACCGGTGCGCGAAACCTTCGACCATGACCGCCAGCGGGACGGAGGACGCCCGAAAATCCGTATCTGGGGTCCGCTGAAGCTGGTGATGGGCGAGCCCGTGATGCGCGCCCTTTGCCTGATCGGTTTCGCCCTGGCGGGGGCGCAGATCTGTGTTGCCTCGTTCTATGTCCTCTATCTGACCCATGCCCAGGGCTGGTCCCTGGTCGATGCCGGGTTCATCTACGCCGTGGTGCAGGCGGGCGGGGTGTTCGGCCGCTTGTTCTGGGGGGCGGTGGCGAACCAGTTCCTCAGCCCGACGCGGGTGATCGTGGGCGTCAGTTTCCTGGTCTTTGCGCTGTTCGTCCTGGCGGCCGTGATGACGCCCGATTGGCCGGCGCCGGTTGCCGTCGGGCTGTCGTTCCTGTTGGGGCTGTCCAGTTTCGGATGGAACGGTGTCTGGTTGTCGGAGGTCACGAATGCAGCGCCGCAGGACCGGATCGGCGACGCGACCGGCGGCACGCAGTTCGTGATGTTCGGCGGGGTCACCGTCGTGCCGCCCGTTTTTGGTGTATTGGTTGACCTTACCGGCAGTTACGTGACGCCGTTTATCGCCGCCGGCGTCTTCGTGGTCTTTCTGGCGGTGCACCTGGGATTGGTTCGCCGGCGCATCCCCGTCGCCGAATAGGCCCGGGCCGCCACCTTTTCGGGATATTCTTATTGTATGCCTTGTTTCCCAAAGGGTTATGCCTTTCGGTCACTGGCGTCGTGCCGCCGGATGGATCATACTTCCTCGACTTTTCGGCCTATGTGATAAGGATTTCAACTCATGGCCTCACCGGCGACGCAGCGCCTGCTTTTGGTCGAAGACGATCCGCCGCTTGCCCGTGTCTATCAGGAGTACCTGAAGGGCGAGCCGTTCGAGGTCGTCCATGTCGATACGGGTAAGCAGGCCCTGGCCGCATTCGCGGACGGTGGGTTCGACGGGGTGATCCTGGACGTTCAACTTCCCGACATGAGCGGTCTGGATATTCTCAAGCAGATATCCGCCGAGCATTGCCGGACGGCCGTCGTGGTGATAACCGCCCATGGCTCCATCAACATGGCCGTGGACGCCATGCGCGAAGGGGCGGCGGATTTCCTGATGAAACCGTTCAACGCGGAACGCTTGATCTTCACCCTGCGCAACGCGTTGGAGCGACAGGAACTGAAGGCCGTCGTGCAGACCTTGAAAAAGGATTTCGCGCGCGAAACCTATTGCGGGTTCATCGGCAAATCGTTGCCCATGCAATCGGTCTATCGGATCATCGATTCCGCGGCCCCGTCCAAGGCGACGGTCTTCGTCACCGGCGAGTCCGGGACGGGCAAGGAAGTCTGTGCTGAGGCCCTGCACAATCAGAGCCCCCGCAAGGGCAGGCCGTTCCTCGCGCTGAACTGCGGCGCGATCCCTCAGGAATTGATGGAAAGCGAGATCTTCGGCCATGTGAAAGGGGCCTTTACCGGGGCTCATGCCAACCGGGACGGGGCCGCGACCCTGGCCGACGGCGGCACGCTGTTCCTCGATGAAATCTGTGAGATGGACATGGCGCTGCAGGTCAAGCTGCTGCGCTTCATCCAGACCGGCGGGTTCCAGAAAGTCGGCAGTTCCACGGTTGAAAAGGTCGATGTCCGCTTCGTCTGTGCGACGAACAAGGATCCATGGGAAGAGGTCGAAAACGGCAATTTCCGCGAGGACCTCTATTTCCGCCTGCATGTCATCCCCGTGCACCTGCCGCCACTGCGCGACCGGGGGGATGACATTCTGGACATCGCATCGACATTCCTGACGGAATTCGCCCAGGAAGAAGGCAAGGGCTTCCAGACCTTCGATGACGGTGCTGCCGAATTGTTGGCGAATTTTGCTTGGCCCGGGAACGTGCGGCAATTGCAGAACGTGATCCGCAACGTCGTGGTGCTGCATGACGGCGAAATCGTGACGGCGGACATGCTGCCGCCGCCGGTGGGAAGTCAAGCCGGCGTGGCCAAGGCGCCGCCCCGGGCCAGTTCGGCATCGCCCGTTGCGCCGATGGAACCTGCCGGTGAAACACCCGCAGGTCGCGACGCGGCTTCGGCGCCTGGGAACGGCCCGGTCGAAATCCGGCCTCTTTGGCAGGTTGAAATGGAACTGATCAACGAGGCCATCCGGCAATGCGACGGCAACGTGTCGCGGGCGGCGGCGATGCTGGAATTGAGCCCTTCGACCGTCTATCGGCGCCTGCGCGAGGCCGAGGAAAAAGCCGAAGGCGGCAGCGACGCCGCGGAATGACGGGGCGGCAGGAAACCGGTCAGCCGGTGATTTTCGCGACGTAGGTTTTCAGCGTCTGCTTGGCCGTATCCAGGGTATGAACCAATTCGACGGCCAGGCGTTCGCTCTCGGTGCGATCTCCGCTTTTACAGGCGGTTTCCAGGTCGGCGCTGACGCGGCGGACTTCCATGGCACCGAAAGTGGCGGAACTGCTTTTCAAGGCATGGGCCTGGCCAGCGGCGCCGTCCAGGTTCCCGGCGGCGATATCCGCGGAAATTTGATCGCGGCGAGTATCGGCGGATTTTACGAAGACATCGACGAGTTCTGGGACCAGTTCCCGGCTGGTATCGGCTTCAAGTGCCTGCAAGACCATCACATCTATTCCCGGCGTCTCCATAGCGCTTTCGTCGCCGGATGTCATCTCAGGCCACCTTCGCCACGCGGCCGGACAGGCTGTTCACGATGATTTGGAACAAGGCATCCCGGCGAACGGGCTTTTCCAGGCAAATGTCGAACCCGGCCTCACGCATTTCGTTGACCCGCATCGGCGACACGTCGCTGGTGATGGCAATCACCGGCAGGTCGGCGCGGTCGCCGGGCAAGTCGCGGATGGCGCGGGCCGTATCCAGGCCGTTCATTTCCGGCATGTTGATGTCGAGAAGTACCAGATCGACGGCTTCCCGTTCCAGTGCCTCAAGGGCTTGCCGGCCGTTCTCGACAGTGATCACCTGAAGGCCGGATTTCTCCAACAGGCTGCCGAGCACCAATCTGTTGGCCACATCATCTTCGGCGACCAACACTCGCCATTCCAGCGGATAGTCGTCCCCGCAGGCCTGCCGATCACTGATCCAGCGGATCAAATTGTCGAAATCGGCGTCATATTGAAGCCGTCCGCTGAGGCGAAGGGCTTCAAACTCTATTCGGTCGGGTCTATCTGCCTGATCTAACGACATTTTCTCGGGCACGCTTGGTTGTTGTCACATCCGGACTTCCCTATGTGAAAACAACTCGCAACAACCATGCCAAAAAAACAGACCGAATGGCGGTTCTTGAGCGAAACCGCCCTGCGGTGCGTTCCGGCTTACCGCCCGATGGCGTAGCCCTGCATGAAGCGCGGATTGGCGGCGGCCTTCAACATGCCGTCTTCCTTACAGGCCGCGGTCAGACGGCCGATCGACCAATCGTCGTCGACCTCCAGGTTATGGCCGCGCTTGATCAGGTCCTTCTTGGTTTCGTCCGGGAACCGGCCTTCGATGACCAGATGGCCGGGCACCCAATGACGCGGATAGAACGACGACGGGAAATGCTTGGTGTGGAAGGCCGGGGCGTCGATGGCTTCCTGCAGGTTCAGGCCGTAGTGGACCTTGCGCACGAAATAGCCGAGCGCCCATTGATCCTGCTGGTCGCCGCCGGGCGTACCGAAGGGCATCCAAGCCTTGCCGTCGCGCAGCGCGAAGCCGGGGCTGAGCGTCGTGCGCGGCCGCGATTTCGGGCGCAGGCAATCCTGCTTGGTTTCGTCCAGCCAATACATCTGGGCGCGGTTGGTCAGGCAGAAGCCCAGGCCCGGCACCGCCGGGTTGCTCTGCAGCCAGCCGCCGGACGGCGTGCCGGAAATCATGTTGCCGTGCTTGTCGATGATATCGAAGTGGCAGGTGTCGCCGGGGGCGGCGCCGTTCTCGGCGACTTCCATATCGTCGAAGCGGGCGACCGTCGGCTCGCCGATTCCCAGCGCACTCGGCTGTGCCTGTTCTTCCGGCGTCGGCATGCGCTTGATCGGATCGGCACCGAAGCCCGGCACGTCGCCGGGACGCAGTTCAAGAGAGGCCGTGTCGCCGATCAAGGCGCGCCGGGCGTTGTTGTATTCGTCGGACAGCAGAACATCCATGGGGATGTCGATGAAGTCGGGGTCTCCGTAGAACTTTTCCCGGTCGGCGAAGGCGAGCTTGGCGCATTCGGTGACGACGTGGACGAACTCGGGTCCCGTGAACGGCATGGAGGAAAGATCGAAGCCCTTGAGTAGCGCCAGCTGTTGCAGCAGCGCCGGGCCCTGACCCCAGGGGCCGGTCTTGCAGACCGTGTAGTTGTGATAGTCGTAGGTCAGCGGCGCCTCGATCGTCGCTTTCCATTCGGCCATGTCGTCGCCGGTCAGGAAACCGGCATGACGTTCCCCCGTGGTGTCCATGACCGGGGTCTTCATGAAGGTGTCGATGGCTTCAGCCACGAAGCCCTTGTACCAAGCGTCGTGGGCGGCATTGATTTCGGCCTCGCGCCCGCCGCCGGCGGCTTCCGCTTCCTTGAGGATGCGGCGGTACATGTCGGCCATGATCTCGTTCTTGAACAGGGTGCCGGCCTGGGGCACTTCGCCGTTCTTCAACCAGATGTCGCGCGAGGTATGCCATTCGTCCTCGAACATCGGTTTGATCGTGGCGATGGTGTTGCAGATGTTCGGCACCAGGGCATAGCCGCCCGAGGCGAATTCGATCGCCGGCTCCAGCACCTCGCGCAGGCGCATGGTGCCGAAATCGCGCAGCAAAGTCGTCCAGGCGGAAAAGGCGCCCGGCACCACGGCGGACAGATGGCCCGTGCCCGGCATGATCTTGTGGCCCATGGCGGTCATCTTTTCGATGGTCTGGCCGGCGGCGGAAACGCCCTGGCCGCAGATGACGTGGGTCTTATCGTCGTGCGCCGTATGGATGATGATCGGAACGTCGCCGCCCGGGCCGTTCAGATGCGGCTCCACAACCTGCAGAGCGAAGCCGGTGGCGACACCGGCGTCGAAAGCGTTGCCGCCCTTTTCCAAAATCGCCATGCCGACGGCGGTCGCCAGCCAATGGGTGGAGGTCACGACACCGAAGGTGCCGAGGATTTCAGGGCGGGTCGTAAAGGTCTGTGTCGCGGGCATCATGAAAAATCCGGATTTTGTGGGATCGGGCGAAGAACACATTGTGGGCACCTTTCCTATCCCCATTGGGGGCGGGCCGCAACCATGACGCCTTTTCCGGAAAAACTTTAGCGAAATCTGATCTGAGTTCGGGGCGTTCAAACGCGCTGGTGTCGCACTGCACCATAAGCTAGGCTTCATTTTTCGCGGCGCAGCAACCGGGCTGCGCCCATCGATCAACAGGGAGTAAGTCGAATGAGAAAGATCATTACGGGGGCCGCGGTGACGGCCATCGCACTTGGCGCCGGTCTGATGGCCGGCCCGGCGCAGGCCAAGCCGAAATTCTCCTGTGACACGGCGAAGCTGATCGTGCCGTGGAAGCCGGGCGGCGGCACGGGCGTCATCTTCTCGATCTTCGAGAAGGTCGTGAACGACATGGGCGTCGAGCCGCGCATTCAGATGGTGAGCATCCCCGGCCAAGGCGGCAACAAGGGAGCCAAGGAAGCGGCCAAGTCGAAGCCCGACGGCTGCACCTTGTTCGTCATCCACCAGAGCGGCGTGACCAGCTACCTGAACGGGCGCATCCCGTTCCACTTCAACAACTTCGAAACGGTCTCGTTGCTGACCTCGACGCCGTCGATCCTGGGCGCCAGCGCAAAGACACTGTGGGCGTCTTTCGACGACATGAAAAAGGACACCCTGGCCCGTCCCGAAGAAGTGACCGTCGGTGCCACCTTCGGCTCGACCAGCCACTTCATCTGGCTGCTGCTGGAAGATATGACCGGCATGAAGTTCAAGTACGTGCCGTTCGAAGGCACCAAGGAGCGCAACACGGCGCTGCTGACCGGGGCCATCAACATGGGTGAAACCAACGTCGCCGCCGGCCGCAAGTACATCGAAGGCGGCGAGATCAAGGGCCTGGCCATCGCCGCGACCGAGCGTGCCAAGCAGCTGCCCGACGTTCCGACGTTGAAGGAACTGGGCGTCGATTTGGAATTCGCGCTGAAGCGCGGCATCGTCGCGCCGAAGGGCACGCCCAAGGAATACGTCGACTACTGGGCCGGTGTGTTCAAGAAGGCGGCCGAAAATCCTGAGTTCCTGAAGCAGATGGACGCCAAGGGCACGGATGTGTCCTGGGTCGGTCCGGCCGACTACCGCAAGTGGGCGGACAAGCTGTTCGAGGACTACAAGAAGGTCGCCATCAAGATCGGCATGTACAAGGGCAAGTAAGCCCATATCGGAAATAGGGGCGGCGCGCATCGCAGCGCCGCCCCTTCCTTTCGCAAACGACAATTTTGGGGAAGCAACCGGGGGCATCCATGGAGCGTTTGAACCGCGACACTATCGTCGCCGTCTTTCTGCTACTGTTCTGCGGCGTCATGTTCTGGGCCAGTTTCGACATTCGCGAACCCGACTACGGGATGTTGCCGCCGTCGGCCTGGCCCCGGGTCATCCTGACCCTGACGTCCTTCCTGTCCGTGATCTATTTGGTTCGGTCGCTCAGCCGCGGCCCCGACGGCCCGGGCGCTTACCCGGGGGAACCGAAATCGCTCCTCGGCTGGATCGCCTATTGGCGCAATCCCATTGCCTGCTTCGCGTTGTTCGCCGGATACCTGAGCGCGATCCCGTGGTTCGGCATGCTGATATCCGGCATTGCCTTCGTGTTCTGTCTGCTGACATTCCTGGGTGGCTGGTCGTCCCGGCGCCTGCTGTTGCATGCGGCGGTCGCGATCATCGCCGTCGGCGGCATGTGGTCGATCTTCACCTATGGTTTGCGGGTCTTGCTGCCGACCGGCGAATGGACGGGGATCTAAGGCATGATCATCGAGAATATTGCTGACGCCTTTGCTCATATCCTGCACGCCAAGACCCTGCTGCTGATGGCGGTCGGCGTGGCCGGCGGTTTGATCGCCGGTGCCATCCCGGGGTTCACCATCGCCATGGCGGTGGTCCTGACCCTGCCGTTCACTTTTTCCATGCCGCCCGAACAGGGCCTTGCGACGATGATCAGCGTCTTCGTCGGTGGTCTGTCCGGCGGCCTGATGGCGGGGGTGTTGACCGGGATTCCCGGCACGCCGTCCTCCGTCGCAACGACTTTCGACGGCTTTCCCATGGCGCGCGGTGGGCGGCCCGGCCTGGCGCTCGGCCTGGGTGTGTGGTCGTCGTTCACGGGCGGGATGATTTCCGCCGTACTTCTGGTCACCCTGGCGCCGCAACTCGCCCGCGTCGGGCTGGAATTTCAGCCCTGGGATTACTTCATGCTGGTCATGTTCGCCCTGACCATCACCGCAAGCCTGGCCGGCGCCGATTTGATCAAGGGACTGATCGCGGGGGCGCTCGGCCTGTTGGTGCGGACCGTCGGCGAAGACGAAGCCGCGGGCATTCCGCGCTTCGATTTCGGCTCGGAAGTGCTGCTTCAGGGCTTCGATTTCATCGCCGTCCTGATCGGCTTGTTCGCCTTTTCTCAATTGCTGAACGATGTGCGCGATCCGAAGGCGGCGCGCACGTCGCTCTCCGAAAAGGGCACCATGGATGCCCGGATCGAGCATCTGGCGGCGATCAAGACCCTGATCAAGCATTGGTCGGTGGCGCTGCGGGGGGCGTTGATCGGCACCTTCACCGGCATCCTGCCGGGGGCCGGCGGATCGGTCGCCAACATCCTGGCCTACGATCAAGCCAAGAAGACGTCGAAGAATCCGAAGGAATTCGGCAAGGGATCGCCCGAAGGCATCATCGCGCCGGAGAGCTCCAACAACGCGACCGAGGGCGGGGCGCTGATCACCATGATGGCCCTGGGTATTCCCGGCGACGTCACGACGGCGGTCATGCTGGGCGCTTTGCTGATCCACGATGTCGTGCCGAGCCCGTCGTTCATCGCCGAACAGCCGGTGTTGGCCTATTCGATCTTCATCTCGTTCTTCCTGGCGACGATCATGATGGTCATCGTGCAGTCGGGCATGTTGCGGGTCTTCGTGCTGGTCACGCGGGTCCGCATGTACATCCTGACAGGCGTCATCCTGGGGTTCTGTGGGATCGGCGTGTTCGCCATCAACAACGTGGACCTGGATCTCTGGACCTTGTTCTGGTTCGGCGTGCTGGGCTTTCTGATGCGGCATTTCGGTTTTCCGCTGGCGCCGATGATCCTGGGTGTCGTGCTGGGCAATATCGCCGAGCTGAACCTGGCGCGGGCCTTGGCCATCGATTCCGACCTGACCCATTTCGTCACCCGGCCGTGGTCTCTGTTCTTCCTGATCATCGCTTTGTTCTCCGCGGTCTTCCCCTGGTTCCAGTCGGTCCGGGGCAAGCAGAAATGGACCCTGTTCTATCTGCCGGGCGTCTGTTTCGCAGCATCCGTGCCGCTGTTCATGATGGGGGGGATTCCCCGTCCGATCATCGCCTGCGTGCTGATCGCGGTGGGGCTCTGGGTGCTGTATCGGCGGTGGCGCAACGGCTGGGTTCTGGAAGCCTACGAAGGGCATGAGATCAAGGAAGGTTGAGCGGTTCGAGGGGCGGCGATAGCTTTCCTCAAACGCGCGGCCAAGAAATTTCAATTGGCCTCGGGCGTCATCGTTTCTAAAGTCGTCGCACCCTCAACGGACGAAACAGCCAAGAATCATGACCGAAAATTATTCCTGGGCGCCGGATATCTATGACGTCCTCAAGGACCTGGACGTGCGTCAGGTCGCCTACGTTCCCGACGCGGGCCATGCCCGTCTTCTGAAAATGTGCGAAGCCGACAACGCCATGCGCTGCATTCCGCTGACCACGGAAGAAGAGGGCATTTCCCTCTGCTCCGGGGCCTGGCTGGGCGGCGAACGGGCGGTGATGCTGCTGCAGTCGTCGGGCGTGGGCAACTGCATCAACATGCTTTCACTGGCCAATACCTGCCGTTTCCCGCTGCTGATGCTGGTGACGATGCGGGCCCAGTGGCGCGAATTCAATCCCTGGCAGAAGCCGATGGGCGAGGGCACCCGCCCGGCCCTGGAAGCCATGGGCGTAAAGGTGACGCAGGCGGAAGATCCGGACGAGGTCGGCGAGACCGTGCGTTCGGCCGGTGAAATGGCCTATGGCTGGCCCGACATGGCCGCCGTGCTGCTGCATCAGAAACTGATGCCCGTGAAGACCTTCGGCAAATAGGGGCAGGGAGAAACGACATGGACGTTCAACGCGCTGACAATTACGAACTGCACCGCCGCGAGGTCGCCAAGACCCTGTTGGCCGACCGCGACGACGACTTTCTGGTCGTCACCGGCCTGGGTTCGCCCAACTGGGACGCCACCGCCGCCGGCGACCATCCGCTGACCTTCCCGCTTTGGGGCGCCATGGGCGGGGCCGCCACGATGGGCCTGGGGCTGGCCACGGCGCAGCCGAACAAGCGGGTCATGGTGATGACCGGCGACGGCGAGATGCTGATGGCCATGGGCTCCTTCGCGACCATCGCGACCCAGGCAACCGAGAACCTGGCCATCGTCGTGTTCGACAACGAACGCTACGGCGAGACCGGCATGCAGGCGACCCATACGGCGGGCCCCGTCGACATGGCCGCCGTCGCCAAGGCCTGTGGCTTTCCGGTCACGGCCACGGTCAAGACCGAGGCCGAATTGACGGAAGCCCTGCCGCTGATCAAGGAAGCCAAGGGCCCGGTCTTCGTCGACATCAAGGTCAAGGCCGAACCGCTGCCCTTCATCCTGCCGACCAAGGACGGCGTGCACCTGAAGAACCGGTTCCGCGAAAAACTTCTGGGGCCCGATAGCCTGCTTTAGGCTTGGGGCCGCCACACAAAATGGAGAACGCAGATGAGCGATGATCTGGCTGGTGTTGAGGCCTGTATCCAGGCCTACCTCGACGGGCTGTACCTGGGCGACACGGATCTTCTGTTCAAGACGGCGTTCCATCCGGAAGCCTATATGAACTGCGCCGATCTGGCGGGCCAGCGGGTGCATTACTCGATGGCCGATTTCGAGGACGTCGTGAAGGGACGGGGCGCGCCGAAAGATGCAGGGTTCCCCCGCAAAGAGCGCATCGTTTCCATCGATTTCGCCGGGCCTGACACCGCCAACGTGAAGGTCGAGGCCCAGGTCGGCCTGCGCTATTACACCGACTTCCTGGCCTGTATCCGGGTCGACGGCGAATGGAAGATCATCGCCAAGACCTATTGCCTAACCCGCGAATATGAAACCTTGGACGAGGTTCTCGCCGACGCCGAATAGCGGCCCGCCCTGCCGAGGTCCGGCGACCGCGAGGGTTTGGCCCTTCCGAAGCCGGCCGCGCGCCTGATAGGATCGTCCCAAATCCAAGACCTTGGGAGGAGACGATCCATGAGCGATCTTAAAAAATACCAACTGACCATCGGCGGGCAGAAGACCGACCCGGCCTCCGGCGAGTGGTTCGAAAGCGCCAACCCCTACACCGGCAAGGCCTGGGCGGAAATTCCGCGCGGCAATGCCGAAGACATCGACCGCGCCGTCAAGGCGGCGAAGGAAGCTTTGCCGGTCTGGCGCAAGACCACCCCGACGCAGCGCGGCCATCTGATGCGCAAGCTGGGCGACCTGATCGCCGAAAACGCCGACAGCCTGGCCG
>CAJWCU010000016.1 GCA_913030825.1 uncultured Rhodospirillaceae bacterium
GGATGAGCCACGACAAAGGCACGCGCCCGGACTTGGCCGAAGGGACCGCCGCACCGCGCGGCGGCGCGGTTCCGCCGTGGCGCCTGAACCTTGTTCTGGCGGCGGCGATGGCGGCGGTCAATCTTGTTCAACTGGCGGCCCTGCCGCTCTGGCTGCTCCCGCTGGATATGCGCTGGGGCCTGGTGCTCGTTCCCATCGTTCTGACCACGCCGCTCCTCTGGTCGGTCCTGCACGAAGCGATCCACGGCATCCTGCATCCCCTGGGCGCCGTCAACGACGGCATCGGGCGGGGGCTCGCGGCGTTGTTCGGCTCGCCCTTTCGCATTCTTCGCCTCGGCCATCTCATGCATCACCGGTTCAACCGCACGGAATTGGACCGCACCGAAGTCTATGCCGATCCGGACGCCGCAACTCCCCGTGCGCGGTTGACCTACTACGCACGGCTTCTGGCCGGGCTCTACCTCGCCGAATTCGCCGCCAGCGCCGCCGCCCTGCTGCCCCGGCGCTGGGTCGCCCGTTTCGTGGCCTTTACCTTCGGCGCGGAAGACGGCGACGGACGGTCCATGCGCCGGGCCGCGGAACGCCATCTGTTGGAGCCCCACGCCATGCGCGACCTGCGGCTGGACGGCCTGGCCGTTGTCCTGATCTTCGCCCTGGCCTTCTGGTTCTACGGGGCGGCCTGGTGGATGCTGGCCTTGGCGCTGCTCGGGCGGGCCTTCCTGATTTCGTTCCTCGACAACGCCTATCATTACGGCACGCCGCTGGACGACGTGCTGTTCTCCTACAATCTCGCCCTGCCCCGGCCGGTGGCGGCGGCGATGCTGAATTTCAACTTCCACGCCGTGCATCACCGCCACCCGGCCCTGCCCTGGACGCAATTGCCCCGCGTGTTCGACGAATCGGACGACGTGCACGAAGGCCCGATGATCGCCGTCGCCCTGCGTCAATTGCGCGGGCCGCTGCCGCTTTCCGGCCTGACCGGCCGCACCCTGCCGGGACGCCTCAAAACCGCCACAACGCCCACCTAAGTAGAATGCTGAAAAACAACGGTATATCCACACCGTCAGCGAGAGCAGGCCAAGCAGCCAGCCGCGCGGGTCACAAGGAAGGATTGGAATTCCTGTAACCCAACCGTCACGGCGCCGTTAACAAAGCTTCTTTTGTTTTCAGCCGGGCAGTCTGTCATCAGGTGTGAAATTGTCCCTGGGCGGTGGAAGCGTACCTACGCAGTTGACGAATTTGACATGCCGTATCGGACATTAGGGACCGCAACATCATGAACATGCTCGCGAAATTAGCCGTCCCCAAACGGGTGCTGCTCAAGCGCGCCCTGACGGGAAGCACGGCACAGGCCGCCCTGGCGCCATCCGACGATGCGCTGGAGATCGAAGCCCCAGCACCACCGCCGGCCCATGAATTGGAACGCCCGGTCGATGTCCGGGCCCGGAACCTGGAAATCCGGCTGGCCGAAACGCCCGAAGAGATCGAGGCGGCGCAACGCCTGCGCTATGACGTCTTCTACCGGGAAATGGGCGCCATCCCGACGGTCGAGGCCGCGCGCCACGGGCGCGACGCCGACGCCTTCGACGATATCTGCGACCATCTGCTGGTCCTCAACACCGACCTCTCGGCGCCGGGCCGCCCCTTCGTCTGCGGCACCTACCGGCTGATCCGCCGGTCGGTCGCCGAGGTTCATGGGGGGTTCTATTCCGCCGACGAGTACGATCTGGGCGCGTTGCTGAACAACCCGGGCGAGTTGGTGGAACTGGGCCGGTCCTGCGTGCATGAAGATTACCGCACCGGTGCGGTGATGCAGTTGTTGTGGCGCGGCATCGCCGAATACCTGAACGCCTACGACATCAAGATCATGTTCGGCTGCGGCTCGCTGCACGGCACGGACATCGACGAATTGATGCCGGCGCTCAGCTATCTCCATCATTTCCATCTGGCGCCCAGCGACCTTCGCCCGCGCGCCGTGGAAGACCGTTACGTGAAGATCGACCGGGTGCCCTTGACCCGGTTGGATCAGAAGGCGGCCCGTGCCATGCTGCCGCCGCTTATCAAGGGATACATGCGCCTCGGCGGATTCATCGGCGACGGCGCCGTCATCGACCATCAATTCAACACGACAGACGTATGCGTGATCGTACCTACGGACCATATCACCGAGAAATACCATCGCCACTACAAGCCCTGTGGGAGGCCTTAGGCGACGCAGGTCCCGTCGCCGGACAGGTCACGGCCTCCGGCCTTAGAGCCGCCGGCCGCATTACGGTGTTTCTCGCCCTCACCGGGGTTCTGTTGCCGGTGGCCCTCGTCGCCTATCCCTTCGGGTCAGGCGCCGTGCGTCGTGTGGCGCTGCTGTGGTTTCGCGGCGTGGCGCGGCTTGCGACCCTGCGGGTGACGGTCAACGGGGCGCCGGTGAACGAAGCGGGGACGCTGTACATCTGCAATCACGTGTCCTACCTGGACATTCCGGTGTTGGCGATGCTGATCGATGCCGCCTTCGTCGCCAAGGACGATGTCGCCGACTGGCCGCTGTTCGGGCTGTGTTCCAAGATCTACCGGACGATGTTCATCAAGCGCGATCCGCGCGAGGCCCTGAAGCAGCGCGCCGAAATGGCCGCGCGGCTGGCCCAGGGGGACTCGCTGATGCTGTTCCCCGAAGGCACCTCGTCCGACGGGCAGCGGGTCCTGCCGTTCAAATCGGCCCTGTTCGCCGTCGCCGAAGGATCGGAAGGCGCTGCACCGCCCAAGGTGCAGCCCGTTTCCATCGCCTATGCCCGCTATGCCGATGGTCAGCCGTTAGGCAACGGCCTGCAGGCGCTTTATGCTTGGTACGGCGAGATGACCCTGCTGCCGCATCTGATGTCGGTGTTCGGGCTGCGCGGCGCCGTGGTCGAGGTGACCTTCCACAATCCGGTCACGGCCGCGGACTTCACCAGCCGCAAGGACCTGTCCAACCACTGCCGCGACCGGGTCGCGGCGGGGGTCGACCGGGCGCATCGCCGCCGGGTCTACGAAATTCCCTTCGATAACGTCGAATTGGTGCAGTACCGGGCTTAAGGCTTGGCGCCATTGGCCAAGCCTTCCGGCGCATCTGCCATTGAGCCTTCCGGGTCGGGCGTCAGTGCAGTTCGGCGCGGATCTTCTGGCGGAACAGGTCGATGGGCACCAGTTCATTGCCCAACTCCACATGCCAGAACTGCCAACCGTTGCAGGCCGGGGCCTTCTGCACATGGGCGCCGACCTGATGGATCGAGCCCTTGAAATCGGCGGAGGCCAGTGTGCCGTCGGCGCGAACCCGCGCGGTATGGCGCCGGCGTTGATCGGTCAGCGTCTGGCCGGCCTTCAACAACCCGCGTTCGACCACCCAGCCGAAGGGAATGCGCGGCTGTTCACGCTTGGCCGGGGTCGAGAGCATCTCCGGTTCGGCCAGGGGCTCGATACCGGTCAGGCGTTCGCGCGCCAGTTCGGCATATTCCTCGTCACGCTCCAGCCCGATGTAGCGGCGATCCAGCATGCGGGCCACGGCCCCGGTCGTGCCCGTGCCGAAGAACGGGTCCAGGACCACGTCGCCGGGTTCCGTCGCCGCCAGGATGGTGCGGTACAAAAGGGCTTCCGGCTTCTGCGTCGGATGGGCCTTCTTGCCTTCCTTGTTCTTCAGGCGCTCGCCGCCGGTGCAGAGCGGGATCGTCCAGTCGGAGCGCATTTGCAGATCGTCGTTCAACGACTTCATGGCTTCGTAGTTGAAGCGGTATTTCGCCTCTTTATCCTTGGCCGCCCAGATCAGGGTCTCGTGCGCGTTGGTGAAACGGCGGCCCCGGAAGTTCGGCATGGGGTTGGACTTGCGCCAGACAATGTCGTTGAGAATCCAATAGCCCAAATCCTGCAACTGCGATCCGACGCGGAAAATGTTGTGGTAGCTGCCGATCACCCAGAGCGTGCCGTTGGGCTTCAGCACCCGGCGCGCGGCGGCCAGCCAATCGCGGGTGAAATCGTCGTAGACGCGGAAATCGGCGAAACGGTCCCAGTCCTCGTCCACGCCGTCGACCCGCGAATTGTCGGGCCGGTGCAGGTCGCCCGCCAGCTGCAGGTTATAGGGCGGATCGGCGAAGACCATGTCGACGCTGTCCGCCGGCATGGCGTTCATCATCTCGACGCAATCGCCGACGTGGATAGTGTCGGCGTATTTCGCCGCCGATTGGGCGGACTCCGATCGTTTGGCGGCGGGCTTGCGGCCCGCGCTCGTGCGCTTCCGTGTCATTTTGAACTTTCCCAGGTCCCCAGTTAACGATCGGAGCATGGAGTCCGGGGGAGTCGCGGTCAAGAAGTATTTGGATTCAATGACTTATAAGAAAGTCCCGACGGAATATATAGGAGTCAGGACTCCGCCTCACCCAAGATATTGCGGATCGGCTTGTAACTTTTCCGGTGGGCGTCGGTCACGCCAAGGCGCCGGAGCGCCGCCTGATGTTCCGCCGTGCCGTACCCGGCGTTGCGATCCCAGCCATACCCCGGATGCCGTTCGGCCAGACCAGCCATGACGCGGTCTCGGGTTACCTTGGCGGCGATCGAGGCGGCGGCGATGGACAATGACCGTCCGTCGCCGCCGATCAGGCAATCGACGGCGCAGCCGGGGGCGGCGGGCAACGGCGGCGGCCGATTGCCGTCGACCAGGGCCAGGTCGGGCAGGCGGCCCAGTTCGGCCGCCAGGGCCGCGACCGCCCGGTCCATGGCCAAGAAGGTCGCCTGCAGGATGTTGATGTCGTCGATCTCGGCCGCCGTCGCCTGGCCGAGCCCGATGGCGGCGCAGGGCGCCAAGGCCGCCAACAGACGTTCGCGGGCGGCGGCCTTCAGCTTCTTGGAATCATCCAGTTCCGCGGCGACCTCCGGCGGCAAGGCCGCGCGGTCGAGCACCACGGCGGCGGCGACCACCGGCCCGGCCCAAGGCCCGCGTCCGGCCTCGTCGATGCCGCAGACGACAGATCGCCCGTCGGCCAACGCCGCGTCCTCATGGGTGAAGTCAGGCACGGGACCGTCCGATCACGCGCCCTTGTCCTCGGGATCGGATTTGGGATTGGGCTTGGATGCCGTGGGCGATTTCGCCTTGGACTTGGCCGTCTTGGAAGCCGTGGCGGACTTTGCCTTGGCCGACGGTTTGCGGCGGCGCTTGGCGGCCGGTTTCGCCGGCGCCTTGGTATCCGGGGTGGCCGCCGGTGCGGCGCCGGGTTTGTCCGACGCGGCCTTGGATTGATCCGGCGATGCCTTTGCTTCGGGCTTGGGCGCTTGGGGGTCGGGCCGGGGGGACTCCGCCGCGTCCGGCGCCGGCGGGGTCGCGGGAACCGCCGGATCTGTCGCCTGGGTGCGTTTCCGCCGGGCGCGGCGCAGACGTTGGCGGCGCAGCAGCAAGGCCCCCTTGCGCAACTGACGCATGGTGCGGGAACGCGCGGTGCCGAAGGTTTCCGACAGGATTTCCGTCTCCGGCGCATAGACCAGCCGGACCAGTTCCGCCCCCGACTCGACACCGCCATGGGCGATCGCCTGGGTCCGCCGGGCGGTGATCACCCAAAGCGGGCTGAGCGCTAGGGACATCACCGTTACCGAAACGACCATGCGGGAATCGTCGGGGCTGAGGACGCCCGAGGACACCCCGACGACGGACAGCAGGAACGAGAACTCGCCGATCTGCGCCAACATGGTCCCGGCCAGGAACGACCGGTCCCAGGGCTGTCCCAGGCTGCGCAGGAAGCCGACGTTGACCACGGTCTTGAACACGCTGACCAGGAAGAACAGCAACAGCACGCTGCCCAGGTTGTCCCAGATGTAATTGATGTCCAGCAACAGCCCGATGGACAGGAAGAAGACCATCATCAGGATGCTTTGGATCGGCACCACGGTTTCCGTGATGGCGTGGCGCAGGGTCGAGTTGCCGACGATCAGCCCGGCGATGAAGGCACCATAGGCCGCCGACAGGCCGAGCAGACCGGCGATCGAGGCCCAACCGAAACAGAAGGTCAGTGCCGCCAGGGGCCGCAAATCCATGTTCGGCATGATGCGGTCGCTGAACGGCAAGGTCACCTTGCGCCCGCGCGACAGATACCAGATCAGCCAGACCAGGAAGACGATGGACAGGACGATCTTCGGGATCGCCGACCATTCGAAACCGCCCCCCGACATGGCGTCGACCCAGAGCAACATGGGCACGACGGCCAAATCCTGGGCGATCAGGATGCCGACCGCGACCCGGCCCGTGCGGGTCCGAAGTTCGCCCAAATCCTCCAGCAGCTTCACCGCGACCGCCGTCGACGACAACGCGACCATGAACCCAAGCAGAACCGAAAGCGGTGTCGACCAGCCGAAGAACCGCGAGCACAGCAAGGTCACCGCGACGGAGGCGACGACCTGGAAGGCCACGGTAAAGACGGCCAGGCGCCACATGCGGCGGAACGACCGCAGGGAAAGCTCCAGGCCGACCAGGAACAACAGCAGCAGCACCCCCATTTCGGCCAGCAGTTCGAGAGACCCCTGATCCTTGACGACGCTGAGTCCCGACGGCCCGAGGATGATCCCCGCCAGGATGTAACCGACGATGGCCGGCTGGCGCAGGCGGGTCATCAGCATGCCACAGAGAAGCGCCGCCAGGACGACGATGGCGATGCCGGTCAAATCGTTGCCATGGGCGCCGTCCGACGCCTTCATCGCTTTTTCGGCGACCTCGGCGGCGGCATCGACGGCGGCCGCGCCGATCTCGGCGATCGTGTCGGGAATCTGTTTGGCGGTTTCCTGGGCGTCCATCAGCCTAGACTAACATGACGCCCCGCCGGGCGGCAGATGCTGTTTACGGAAAACCCGTCAGAACAGGGACATTTGCGCCGTTTCCGGCATCGGCTTGCGGAACAGATCCGTCGCCAGCGGGCGGCTGCCCGAACACGCGCGGTCCATTCCAGCGCGCCGGAGGGCGGCCTGAAACCGGGCGGCCAGAAGCTCGGCCTCGGCCCCCGTGCCGGTCCGCCGGGTCCCCCAATCGGAGCGGTAGAGCGCGCCGTCGCGGCTGGCGCGTAGGCGCGAGAGGACCCGTTCGGCCCGGGCCGGATAATATGTCCGCAGCCATTCGCCGAACAGATCCGCGACCTCGCCCGGCAGACGCAACAGGATATAGCCCGCCGCCGTCGCCCCCGCCGCCGCCGCACGGGCGACGATGTCTTCCAATTCCTGATCGTTAAGGGCCGGGATCACGGGAGCGGCCAGGACCGTCACCGGCACGCCCGCCTTGGCCAACCCTTCGATGGCCGCCAAGCGCTTCGCCGGTGTGGGGGCACGCGGCTCCAGCCGCCGGGCGAGCGGGCCATCCAGGGTCGTCACCGACACGGCGACGGACGCCAGCCCCTTGGCCGCCATGGGGGAGAGAATATCGAGATCGCGCAGCACCAGGTCCGACTTGGTCGTGATGGAGACGGGATGATCGCAATCGGCCAGCACCTCGAGCACCTGGCGGGTGATCTTCAACCGCCGTTCGATGGGCTGGTACGGGTCCGTGTTGGCGCCCAATTGGATGAGATCGCAACGGTAACCGGGTGCCGCCAGCTCCGCCCGCAGCAAAGTCGCCGCGTCGTGCTTGGCGAACAGCATGGTTTCGAAATCGAGGCCGGGCGACAGACCGAGATAGGCGTGGCTCGGCCGGGCGAAGCAGTAGACGCAACCATGCTCGCACCCCCGGTAAGGATTGATCGAACGGTCGAAGGGCACGTCGGGCGAGGTATTGCGGGCGATGACCTTGCGCGCCGTATCGGGAAGGACCGTTGTCCGCAGGGGGGCGGCCTCGTCGTCTTCCAAGCGCCGCTCCCATCCGTCGTCTTCAGCCTCGTGAACGAACCGTTCGAACCGGCCGTCGCGGTTGCTGACAGCCCCCCTTCCTTTGCGCGCGCCGCTCGCGGCGGGCGGCACCTTGATCTTTCCGGGATCGGGGATCGGGACAGCCATGGGAAACAGTCTACGCAGCATATAGAACATTTCAAGAACATTTGCGAAATCGAACCGGCGTGACTATCTTATGAAAGTCGGACGAACGGCCCGGATCGGGACCTAGACGAGAGTCCCGGTGACAGCGCCGTTTCGGTTTGTTAGAGTTTCGTTAAGGATAACGCGCGGGGACGAAGCGATCCGCGCCAGGGACAAGACCCGGGTATAGACAGATGAACAAGATCAAGGAATTCATCGAAGGTATCCTCGACGGCCTGTCGGAGGTGTTGTCACCGCAGCCGGAGCCGATACCGATCCCCATCCGCACCCGCCCGCATCAGCGCCCCCGGCGCTGAGCCCCCTTCTTCCCGTTTCTCAAAACCGCCACCGATGATCGACCGCCATCGGAGCCCAATACCGTGAGCGACCAGCCGCCGGAACAGCCCGTCGAAGGCGCCCCGTCCACCCCGTCCGGCGATGCCCCGCCGATGGGCCCGTCGCCCGACGGCTCGGCAGAAACCGTGCCCGACCCCCGCCCCAACGGCAGCCGCCCAACCCTGTCCGTGGTAATCCCCACGTTGAACGCCGCCCAGCACCTGGGCCGAACCCTGGATGCCCTGGCCGGCGGCGGCATCGACATGGAAATCATCATTGCCGACGGCGGGTCCACCGACGGCACCCAACGCATCGCCCGGGCCTTCGGCGCGACGCTGATCGAGGCGCCCCGGGGTCGTGGCCCGCAACTGCGCACCGGGGCCGAGGCGGCATTGGGCGATTGGCTGTTCTTTCTGCATGCGGACAGCGTGCCGCAACGCGGATGGCAGGTCATCCTGCGTGGTTTTACCGGCAACAACGAAAACCAATACAAGGCCGGCTACTTTCAATTGATCCTGGACGACCCGGCCCCCGCCGCCCGGCGCATCGAGGACCTGGCCAACTGGCGGTCGCGGCACCTTGCCCTGCCCTACGGCGATCAAGGCCTGGTCGTCTCGCGGGCGTTCTATGATTTCCTCGACGGTTTCAAGGATATCCCTCTGATGGAAGACGTCGACCTGGTCCGGCGCATCGGCGGCAAGCGGCTATTGGCCCTGCCGTCGGCGGTCACGACCTCGGCCGTGCGTTATCGGCGTCAGGGATGGTGGCTGCGCCCGGCGCGAAACCTCTGTTGCCTGGCCCTCTTCTACGCTGGGGCGCCGCCCCATTGGATCGCCAAGCTATATGACTGAGAGGACCGGACCGTGCAGAACCATCTGGTGATCTTCGCCAAGGCGCCACGCATCGGCCGGGTCAAATCGCGCCTCGCCGCGGGCATCGGCCCGGTGGGCGCCTGGGCCTTTCAACGCAATCAATTGAAAGATTTGACGCGGCGGCAAAGCCGCGATCCGCGCTGGCGCTGCTGGCTGGCCGCCGCCCCGGACCGCAGCGTCTTCGACCACGCCCTTTGGCATCGCGCCGCACCCGGCACTTCGGCCCGGATCAGCCAAGGTGCCGGCAACCTGGGGGGCCGGATGGCCCGGGTCATGGCGCTGTTGCCGCCGGGGCCGGTCGTCCTGATCGGCGGCGACATTCCCGGCATCACCCCCGCCATGATCGCCCGCGCCTTTCGCCGTCTGGGGCATGCCGACGCCGTCTTCGGCCCCGCGAACGACGGGGGATATTGGCTGGTCGGGTTAAAACGGCGGCCGCGCTTCGTGGATCCGTTCACGGGCGTGCGCTGGTCGACCGAACACGCCCTGGCCGATACGGCGGCCAATCTGGCGGGGATGCGCATCGACATGATCGACGCATTGGACGACGTCGACGATGCCGAGGGATACCGGCGTTGGCGGCGGGGCGCCTAGGCGCGGCAAGGCGCGGCAAGGCACAACGTCATCTGGACACGAAAAAGGCCCGACGGTTCCGCCGGGCCTTTCGCGTGAGAGGAAGGAGAGGAAACAAGGATCAGGCGCGGTTCAGCTTGGCCTTCACCTCGTCCAGGCTGAGGCTCTTGGAGACGGCCAGGGCGCCGTCGCCGATCAAGGCCTGGACCGCGGCGGCAACCGCCAGGAACAGGGGGTATTCCCAGCCGCCGCCCTGGGCGCTGAAGACCCAGCCGTTGCCGGCATGGGCCCAGAGGGCGCCGAGCAGGACCGGGATCAGGGCGACCGAGACCAGACGGGTCTGCACACCCAGGATCAGGGCGATACCGCCTAGAACTTCGGCGCCGATGGTCAGATAGGCGGTGAAGCCGGGCAGGCCCAGACTTTCGAAGTATTGCACCGTGCCGGGGACGGTGAACACGAAGACTTTCAGAAGGATGCTGTGGGTCAGGAACATGACGCCCAGGGACAAACGAAGCAGCAGGGCGGCGTAGGGAGCGGTCTTTTGGTCGATCATCGGTATGACTCCTCGTCAAATTGGGGCGGCGTGCAGCCGCGTACGGTTTGATGTTCGGTGTTGTGGGGGGCGGCCACGTCGCCGCCGATGGAAGAACCCTACGACTTGCTTATTCGCAAATAAATTGTCTGTATTTGCCAATTTAATTTGCATAAACGCAAATACGCATACAGACTTACCCAATGCGGGATTGGGACGATCTTCGATACTTCCTGGCGGTCGCGCGGGCGGGCAGCCTGTCGGGCGCGGCCAAGGCGTTGGGCGTCAACCATTCGACCGTGTTTCGGCGGATCGAAACGTTGGAAGACCGCCTGGGTGTCCGCTTGTTCGACCGCCATCGCGAGGGCTATGCCCTGACCCTGGCCGGAGATGAAATGCGCGAAGCGGCCGAGCGCGTCGATACCGCGATCGACGACATGGACCGGCGTATCGGCGGCCGCGATCTGCGCCTAAGCGGGCCGCTTGCCGTGACGACCACGGACAATCTGGTGCCCTGCGTCCTGGGCGAACCGTTGGCGGGCTTTCACGCCGCCTACCCGGGGATCGAGTTAAGCGTCCGGATCGACAGCGAGTTCTTCAACCTGTCGAAACGCCAGGCGGATATCGCGGTCCGCCCGACCAACACGCCGCCGGACACGCTGGTCGGACGCCGCATCGCCGAGCTTGCCTTCGCTGTCTATGCGGCCGAGGGCGTCAAACCGGACAACACCTCAAGCGCGAGTTTAAGTGCCCTTCCCTGGGTGGCGTTCGACGACACACTCGACCATCTGGCGGCGGCGAAATGGTTCAACGCGACCCACGGCGGCGCGCCGGTGGCCATGCGGTCCAACAATCTGACCACCCTGCAAACAGGTGCCGCCCAGGGCATGGGGCTGGCGTTGCTGCCCTGTTTCATGGGCGACCCCGACGCCCGGCTGGAACGCGTCACCGATCCGGTGCCGGCGGCACGGTCGGAGTTGTGGCTGTTAACCCATGAAGACCTGCGCAACACCCGGCGGGTTCGCGCCTTCATGGACTTCATGGCCGATGCCCTGGAGGCTCGGCGGGACGTTCTGGAAGGGCGGGGCTAGGGGGGCCCGGCAATCCGCGAAGGCCGTCTCAGGCCGTCGGCGTGCAGGTTGCGGGCGGCGCATCCACCTCACTGGCGAACCCTTGAAGCCGAAGTTCGCTAACCAGCGTTCGGCCGAGCGCCCGATTGAGCCGCGTCTGCAGACGCTGATCCAAACTACCGGTCAGGGCCTGTTTCCAGGTCTCCTGGTAGAGCACGTTGTGCGAAACCTCGCTGTTGACGGCGGCCACCAGCCGGGGCATCAGGCGGCAAACGGTGCGGCGGGCATCGCCGTCGGGCACGTCGAGGGCGATGGACACGAACAGCATCTTCGCTTCGTTGCGTTTTTTCTTCAGGGTCCAGCCGCCGATCTGAACCGAGATCGGCGCCATGCGCACGACCGACGGTCCCGGATCAACCGGCGCCACATCGCCCGAGCCGAGATTGAATTTGAAATTGGTGCCCACGGCCGCAACCGAGCCGACAGCGACCGCGGCCACCATGGATGAAATCAGAATGCTTTTGATCAAGCCGGGCATGTTGTCTTCTCCGACCGTCCCTCGGATATCAGACCAACCCTCGCGTGCGGCAGACCGCCGACCCTGTTTTGGCTGCCCTCTTGTTGCTGCCGGGGCATCGCCGAGCGATATTCCAGGCCGTTAACTTTCAGCCCTCACGCCGCAGAATACATCCTTGCCGGGCAGTGACAACCACGCCAAAGGTCTAGGTATCGCGCAGCCGCCCGACGATTGAAAACAGCTGTAAACCAGCCGTCGGACGGCCGTCTCCCAGCGACAGGTTGTATGGGATCAAGGACGATGAAGTCGGACGGATCAGGTCGCTTCCGGACAGGTCGTGCCGGGCACGTCCTTTTCATCCTGATAGGCGACCATTCGCACGTCGTCGATCAACGGCGCGCCGAGTGCCTTGTTGAAACGATATCTAAGCTGGCCCTGCACGTTCTTGGTGATCGCGTCCCGGGCGTTGTCGGTCTGGCTCACCAAATTGGCGAAGACCGTATTGACCGAGGACACCAGGCGCGGCATCAGCTGACAGACCTTGACGAAGTTGTGGGTGCCGGTGACCCGCATCTCGACCGAGACCAATAAAATCTGGGCCTTCTTTTTGCTTTTCAGGCTGTAGCCGCCGATCTGCACCGATTGCGGGCGCATGCGCACCGTGTGGCGTTTGCTGTCCTGGGCGACGCTGCCCGCGTCGACGCTCGCGCCGGGTTCGGAACTGACCCAGATACCAATAGCGGCGATGCCGCCGATCAGGAAAATCGACGCGCCCATGCCGATCAGCAGGCTGCGCATAAACTTGTTCATCGGGTCCCCCTTAGACCTTCTGTCTTCTCCACCTTCGCCCCACCGCCTTCGCCTTTCGTGAACGACCGCCGATCGGCGGGATTCATATGCGTTCACGGGCCGATTGCCTCGGCTTTCCGTGATTTTACGATGAGACCGGTTTCCGTTTCCGGAAGCGGAAAGTGTATCAAATAAGGCAAAAGTCGAGGCGCCGAAAATCACGCCATTCCTGCCGGGACGCAGGATATCCGATAATACTTTCAGGAAACTGACGAATTTCCGATTCTCGGAATCGGGTTTTCCACAAGCGACACCGCAAATTGTGGATAAAGCACCGGGGAATCAGCCCGAATCGCCGGGCAACGCACAAAGGATCAGGCCAGATGTTCCTTCAGGCGCGGCATCAGTTCGACGAAGTTGCAGGGCTTGTGGCGGATGTCCAACTGGTGGACCAGGATCTCGTCCCAGCCGTCCTTGCAGGCCCCGGTCGAGCCCGGCAGCACGAAGATATAGGTGCCGTTGGCGACGCCCGCGGCGGCCCGCGACTGGATCGTCGAGGACTTGATCTTCTGATAGCTGATCCAGCGGAACATCTCGCCGAAGCCGGGGATGATCTTTTCCGCGACGGCGTCCAAGGCTTCGGGCGTTACGTCACGGCCGGTCACGCCGGTGCCGCCGGTCGAGATGATGCAATCGACCTCGGGGTCGGCGATCCATTTTCTGAACTGCTCGGCGATCAGACCGGCATCGTCCTTGACGATGGCACGGTCGGCGAGGCGATGCCCGGCAACCGCCAGGCGTTCGACCAGGGTGTCGCCCGACCGGTCGTCGTCGAGCGTCCGCGTATCCGATACGGTCAGAACCGCGATGTTAACGGGCAGAAATTCCGGGGTCGTTGCTGTCATCGAATATCGCCACCTCCACCTTGCCGTGGCCAAGGGCTTTGTAAACCGGCCATTGACCGGCGGCAAGAGCGTCGAGCGACGGTTTGTCCTGCCCCAGGCGATCACGGTAGATCCACAGATTGGCCAGCACCCGTTCGACGAAATGGCGGGTTTCGAAGGCCGGAATGGTTTCGATGAACAACAGGGGATCACCCGTGTATTCCATCCGCCGGCGCCATTTGTTCAGGTTGCCGGGCCCACCGTTCCAGGCCGCCGCCAACAGCAGCAGGTCACCCTGTATATGGGACTCGCCCAACAGCATGCCGATGTATTTTTGGCCGAGCCGCAGGTTTAGGTCTGGATCGTAAAGCTTGGTCCGGTGATGACGGTGCAGGGATGAATCCTGGGCGACGAAGCTCGCAGTCCGCGGCATCAACTGCATCAGGCCGCGCGCCCCGGCCCAGCTTTTGGCGCGGGGGTTGAATTTGCTTTCCTGACGGATCAGGGCATAGATCAGGGCCCGGTCGACGGTGAACCCACCCGTCGGCTCGAACGCCGGAACGGGATAGGCCGCCCCGTCGAACCCGCCGCCGTCGGGGAACATCCGGTCCGACAGGCGCACGGCGAGGCCCGCCATGCCGCCCGCATCGGCCAGCGCCAGGATCGCAAGCGCCTGTTTCTTATCCGAAAGCCGCGCCAGATTGCGCAATTCGCGTTCCGCCCCTCGGTCGTCGCCGGTCTGGACCAAGGCCATGGCCCGGCGCCCCCGCGGGGTTTCGACGATCTTTCCTGCGGCCCCCGCGACAACCGGCGGCGTCGCCCATTCGTAGGCGATCTCGCGGCCCAGGATGCGCGCCGCCAAGAGACCGTAGAACGTGCGCGCGTGGCGCGCGGCACCGGATAGATAGTGGCTGACCTTCTGCGGCTTGCGGGTGACCAAAAGGCCCCGCGCCGCCCAGAAATTGGCGGCCCCGTCCATCCATTCGTCGTCGAACCCGATATCGGCGGCGGCCTGGAAATGATGGGTGGCCTTGGCATAATCCTGGTGTTTCCAGGAAATCAGGCCGAGCGTCCAATGACCGTCGGGAAGATATTCGCCCGACCGCTTCAACGCACCGTCGATCCATTCCCGGGCCCAATCCTCGCGCCGGTCGAAGAAATAACGGGTGCCGAGTTGCACCTTGGCCTGATCCATTTCGGCGCCGGACAACAGCCGCTTGGTCTCGCGCGACTGAATCATCCGCTTGGCGACCAGCGTGTGTCCCCGGCGCAAGGCCCGGCGGATCCGGTATTTGATGGATCGGGCGCGGCGGGCGTCGGCCCGGCTCAGGCGCTTGGACGGCAGCACCTTGGGTGCCTTTTCCTCGGCCTCCTGATCGGTCTGATCGGCGGCCTCTTCCTCGGCGGCGGCCTCTTCCAGGAAACGCGGGCGCCGCGGCAGAACGTCGGGCTTGTCCGGCATGCGCCAGTTCTTGGGCCGGCGGCGCAGCGACAGTTTATAGATGCGCCCGGCCTGCGGATGGTCGGCGTATTCGGCCATCCAGCCCTTCAATTGCTTGTAGGTCGACCGCCATTTGCGCGGATGCAGGTAGCGCTGGGCCAAGACGTGGCCCATCAGCAGCTTGTCCGACAATTGGGCGATCAGCCGATCGGCCTCTTTCCAGTCGCCATCGTCCTGCAGATCGAAAATCCGGCGGTAAAGATCGGCGTCGGCTTCGCTGAGCACGCGGGGTGCTGCTTCGCGCGGCGTGACCGGCACGGGTGCGACGGCGGCGGTCTTGCCGGTGGCGGCGACGGCGATTTGCGATGCCCCAGGCGCAAAGCCCTGATCCGCGGCACGGGCCGGCGGCACGGCAGACAACATCTGGATGGAAAGCGCGGCCAGAACGGACACGCCCAGTGATTTGACCCCGGCCATGAAGCCCCTTAATTCATTTTCCGCCCGCCTGTAACGGCGGATCGCGTTCGCTCCTCAATGAGTAGCGACGTTATAGCGTCCTGTCCCCGGCGCCTCAACCTTCCGGCCGGACCGACGCGGGCGGTTCTCGCCGCGTCAAATCGCCCGCCGGCATCCAATTAAGATCAGGGCGCCGCCCGTGACACCGTCAGTGTCCCACATTTTGTGAATACAGGAAAGCATCCCGGCATATCTGGGAATTATGGTTAACGCGAGCCGGCCCCGGCAGCACCCGAGATCAGCCGCCACCGGCCTCCGCCAATTTGGCCTTCAGCATCAAAAGATCGCGCCAGGCGTCCCGCTTCATGGCCGGAGAGCGCAGCAGATAGGCCGGGTGATAGAGCGCCATCGCCGGGATCGGCGCCGCTAGGCGCGGCGTGCCGAATTCGAACCACTTACCGCGCAAGCGGGTGATGCCCTGGGTCTGGGCCAGCAGCGTCTTGGCCGACGGGCCGCCGACGCAGACCAGCACCTTGGGATCGACGATTTCAATCAGGCGTTCGACGAAAGGCAGGCAGATCGCCCCTTCCGACGGGGTCGGCGTGCGATTGCCCGGCGGCCGCCAGAACACGGTATTGGAAATCAACGCGGCGGCATCGCCTTCGCCGTTCCGGTCGAGACCGACCGACGCCAGCATGGCGTCCAACAACTTACCCGACGGCCCGACGAAGGGAAGGCCCTGTCGGTCTTCCTCGGCCCCCGGAGCCTCGCCGACGAACAGCACGCGGGCCTTCGGGTTGCCGTCGATGAAACACAGGTTCGAGGCTGTCTTCTTCAAGGCACAGCCGTCGAAACCTTCCAATGCCGTCCGCAGAGCCTCGACCGTTTCCGCCTTGCCCGCCTCGGCGACGGCGTCCTTGATCGCGGCTTCGTCCGAAACCTGGGCCGGGGCCGCCGGTTTGGTCAGTGGCCCACGCGGTGCAGGATCGGCACCCCGCCCCCGTGCCGGGCCGGGCATCGGCCCCTCACTCAGGCCCGGGGCGGCGGTCGGGGCCGCCTGGCGCGCGGCCTCGCGGGCGGCCAGGGCCTGCACCTGCTCGGCGAAGCGGTCCTGGGGCGCGTCGGCGATGGCTTCGTCGACACCGGCCTCCAGATACCACTGCAGCAGCGCCTTCAGGGCGACGGGATCGCCCGCAGCATGGGATGGGGTCTCGGTCATGGCGAAATTCTATCACGGCACACCGGCCCGGAGTCTCGATAGAATCCACAGGCAGTTGCAGCCGGGGGGCAAGGGATGCCATAACGCAGTTCGCAAATGCACATTCAAACCAGCCGAAATTGAGACGAGGACGATAAGGATGGAACGGGAATCCATGGAATTCGATGTGGTGATCGTGGGCGCGGGGCCGTCGGGCCTGGCCGCCGCCATCCGACTGCGTCAGGTTCACCCGGAATGCACCGTCTGTGTCGTCGAAAAAGGATCGGAAGTGGGCGCGCATATCCTGTCGGGCGCCGTGCTGGAACCGCGCGCCCTGAACGAACTGATCCCCGACTGGAAGGAAAAGGGAGCCCCCCTGAACACCCCGGCGGGTAAGGACAAGTTCATGCTGCTGGGCCCGGCGGGTTCGCTGCGTCTGCCGACGCCGCCGCAGATGAAGAACCACGGCAACTACATCGTCTCGTTGGGCCTGGTCTGCCGCTGGCTGGGCGAACAGGCGGAAGCGATGGGGGCTGAAATCTATCCGGGCTTCGCCGCCGCCGAGGTTCTTTATAATGACGACGGCAGCGTCAAGGGCATCGCCACCGGCGACATGGGCCTGAACCGCGACGGCACGCCGGGCCCGAACCACGAACCGGGCGTCGAACTGCATGCCAAGTACACGCTGTTCGCCGAAGGCTGCCGCGGTCATCTGACCAAGACGCTGGAACAGAAATTCGACCTGCGGTCCAAGGGCCCGGAAGGCAAACCGGCCGATCCGCAGACCTACGGCATCGGCCTGAAGGAGCTGTGGGAGGTCAAACCCGAGAACCACAAGCCGGGCGAAATTCTTCACACCATCGGCTGGCCGCTGGACAGCAAGACCTATGGCGGATCGTTCCTGTATCACCTGGAAAACAACCAGGTCGCCTTGGGCTTCGTCGTCGGCCTAGATTACCAGAACCCCTATCTTTCGCCCTATGACGAGTTGCAGCGCTACAAGACCCATCCCGAGATCGCGAAGACCCTGGAAGGCGGTCGGCGCATTTCCTACGGTGCGCGCGCCCTGAACGAAGGCGGCTATCAGTCCGTTCCGGGCCTGAGCTTCCCCGGCGGGGCGCTGATCGGCTGCACCGCGGGCTTCCTCAACACGCCCAAGATCAAGGGCAGCCACACCGCCATGAAGACCGGCATGCTGGCCGCCGAGGCGGTCGCCGAGGCATTGAAATCCGGCGCCAATCCGGCCGACGGTCTGCCGGCCTATACGGAAGCGGTGAAGAAAAGCTGGGTTTGGAAAGAGCTGTACCGGGCCCGCAACATGCGCCCGCAATTCCATTGGGGAATGTGGGCCGGGCTGATCCTGGGTGCCATCGACACCTTCCTGTTCTTCGGCCACGCGCCCTGGACCCTGAAGAACAAGGCCGACCATTCGCAGTTGAAGAAGGCCAAGAACGCCAAGCCGATCGACTATCCCAAGCCCGACGGCAAGCTGACCTTCGACAAGCTGTCGTCGGTGCAATTGGCGGGCACCTTCCATGAGGAAGAACAGCCCTGTCACCTGACCCTGAAGGACGAGAGCGTCCCGATGGCCGTCAACTGGGCCGAATATGCCGGGCCCGAAGCGCGCTTCTGCCCGGCCGGCGTATACGAATACGTGGAAGTGGACGGCGAGACGCAGTTCCAGATCAACGGCCAGAACTGCATCCACTGCAAGACCTGCGACATCAAGGATCCGACCCAGAACATCAACTGGGTCACGCCGCAGGGCGGCGAAGGACCGAACTACCCGAACATGTAGTCCTTAGGTATCGCGGATCAGTCCGCGCAGCACCCGCGTCGAAGCGTTCATGGTGCTGTCGAGTAGCCGCGTGCCGAAACGAAGGTGCTTCGTTTCTTCCTTCATGGCCTCGATCTTGTCGAGATAACCCTGCTGTTCATCCGTGAGGGTGCGGTCGGCATTCATCGCGGTATCGGTCATGGCTCTTTCCTTCTTGGGCCGTTTGCCGGCGGCGTCGCAAATTGACACGGTCGGTAGCCTCGCCGGGGATTTCGCAAGATCGGTGCCAAAAATACGCAAACGGGATGTAAAACATCGGCCACCCCGCGCAGACGGCCGCCGGTTATTCGCCCTTGTCCGGCATGGACAGGATGGCAAACGCGATTTGGGCGCCCGCAAAGGTGACGAAGAACAGAAAGGTCATCGCCGCGAAGGCGATCAGCCCGGTCTCCGACCGATTGACCAGGGACCAGAGACCCGCGAAATCCGTCGCCACGATCAAACCCGAGACCGTCAGCGCCAGGGCGAGGCCGACCGCCATGTGCTTGGCGAGGAATTTGAGAAAGCGGCTATCGAATGAGGGTCGTGGGGCCATGACCAATACGTCCAGTCCGGTTCGGCCCGCGCCGCCATCGCCCCATCCTACGGCGACACGAGGTTGGCGCCTCGGGTCAGAGGCGGTTGATTCCGTCGAAGGCGGCGGTCTTATAGCATTCGGCGAAGGTCGGATAGTTGAAGACCGTATCGCGCAGGTAATCCAGCGTCCCGCCCAGGGACATCACCGCCTGCCCGATATGGATCAATTCGCAGGCGCCGTCGCCGATGATATGGACGCCCAGGATCTTACGCGTTTCCGGATCGAACAGGATTTTCAACAACCCGGCCTGATCGCCGACGATCTGGCCGCGGGCGATCTCCTTGTAGACCGCGCGCCCGACCTCATAGGGGATTTCCGCCTCGGTCAGTTCCTGTTCGTTCTTCCCGACCACCGAAATCTCAGGGATCGTGTAGATACCGTAGGGCAGCAGGTTCGGGAAGCTGTTGGCCTGAACCCCGAAGGCGTGACAGGCGGCGAGACGCCCCTGCTCCATCGAGGTCGAGGCTAAAGCCGGAAACCCGATCACGTCGCCGACCGCGTAGATATGGTCCACCTCGGTCTGATAGCCGGCGTTGACCGTGATGCGCCCCCGGTTGTCGGCGGATACCCCGGCGGCGTCCAGGTTCAGACCCGCCGTCGCACCGGTGCGCCCGATGGAATAGAGCACGGTCTCCGAATGGATGTGCTTGCCGCTTTTCAGCGAGATATGAACCTTCTGGCCCTGTTCGCCGTCGACCACTTCGATCCCCGAAACCTCTTCGCCCAGGCGCAGGGTCACCCGTTCCTGGCGCATCAGGTGGACAAGGTTGTCGATGATTTCTTCGTCGACGAAGGGCAGCACGCGCAGGCGCTTGTCGACCACGGTGACCCGCACGCCGAGCGTCGCGAAGATCGTCGCGTATTCGATGCCGATCACCCCGGCGCCGATCACCGTCAGGCTTTTCGGCAGGTCGTGGAGGTCCAGGATATCGTCGGAGGTAAAGATGTGTTCGCCGTCGAAGGCGATGTCTGGGTCGCGCGTCGTCGTCGTGCCGACGGCGATGACCACGTTGGCCGCTGTGACCTCCGACGGCGGACCGCCGGCACAGGGTGCCAGGGAAATCCGATGCGGATCGAGGAACGAGGCCGCGGCGGCGACGATCTGAATGCCGTTGCGCTGCATCTGGTGGCGGGTCACGTCGATGCCGAGCTGGCGCACATGGTCGGCGCGGCCCAGCAAATCGGCCATGGTGACTTCCTGCTTCACCTTGTAGGACGAGCCGTAGATCGAGCGTTCGTTATAGCCGGAAAAGTGCATGGTCGCGGCGCGCAGCGTCTTGGACGGGATCGTGCCGGTATTGAGGCAGACACCACCGACGACCGTCTGCTTTTCCGCGAGCAGCACCCGCTTGCCCAGTTTTGCCGCCTGCACCGCCGCGCGCTGGCCGGCCGGGCCGGAGCCCATGACGACCAGGTCGTATTCGTATTCGCTCATCTTCCCCCTCGCGGCCGGTAAGTCACCCCGTTACGTTAAGTGGCGGGAAACGCCGGTGTCCATCGGATTTCTCTGATTTTCCCGTCTGGGCGGCGGTTTCACGCGAAATTCACGCATCCTCGGGGGCAGGCGACGGGTTTCGACGGCGGGGTCACGCGGCGGCGCGCCCGCCCATGTCGCCTGCCTGCCCAATCCACCGGGAAATCTTCTCCGGCCCGGCCTTGGTGACGGGTCCGAATTGCACCACCTTCTTCGTGCGCAGGCCGCAGAACCCGAGAACCTGGTTCTTCATCACGCGGCGGCCCGGGCGGCCATAGATGAAGGTATCGATCAACGGCGGCGTGTCGGAGGTCACGATCACGTCGGCCGTGCGCCCGGCCAGCAGCTTGTCCCACCCCTTTCCGTCCGGGCGGTAGCGATAGGCGAAACCGGGCAGCAGGGCACGATCCAACAGGGCCTTGGCCTTGCCCGGCAGCGCCCCCCACCAATAAGGATGAACGACCAGGACATGATCCGCCCAGGCGAGGTTCTCCTGCCATTGCACCAGGTCCGGCTCCAATGGCGGCATGCCGTCGCCGTAACCGTCGAAATTCATATCGAAGGTCATGTCGCTGAGGTCCATGCGCCGGATATGGGCGCCCAGGCGTTCGGCCCCGGCCTGATAGGCATCGGCGAGACCGGCCGAAAGAGAGCCCGCCTTGGGGTGGGCGACCCAGATGAAGATGCGCTTGATCATGATTCAATCCTTTTACTTGACACTGTGTAAATTGACAGCGCGTCAAATAAGCTTATATTGACACCATGTCAAGCAACAAAACCGATACGCGCACCCGCATCCTCGACGCCGCATGGAACCTTTTGGAATCTTCGGGCGGCCCCGCCGTCCGCATGGGCGATATCGCCAAGGCGGCGGGGATCAGCCGACAGGCCGTGTACCTGCATTTTCCGACGCGGGCGGACCTGTTGACCGCCACGGCCCGCCACATCGACGACGCCAAGGGCGTGGACGACCGCCTGGCCGCCAGCCGCGCCGCCACCGGCGGGGCGGAACGGCTGGACGCCTTCATCGAGGCCTGGGGCAATTACATCCCGGAAATCCACGGTGTCGCACGCGCCCTGATGGCGGCGGCGGACAGCGACCCGGCGGCGGCCGAAGCCTGGGCCGACCGCATGGCGGCCCTGCGCCAAGGTTGCGAAGCGGCCGTGGCGGCACTGAAAAAAGATGGCCTGTTGGCGCCCGGCCTGCCGCCGCGCCAGGCGACGGACCTGCTCTGGACCCTATTGTCCGTGCGCAATTGGGAACAACTGGTGGGAGATGCGGGCTGGCCGCAGAAACGCTACGTCGCGGCGATGAAGACGACGGCGCGGCGGTCGTTGACCACCCTGGCGGAACCCCCTACTTGATCGCCGTCCAAAGCAGCGCCACCCCGGAACAGAACAACATCACGTCCATGACGTGTTCGAACACGGACAGGCTCATGCGGGCCATTACCTTCTTTCCCAGATAGGCGCCGGCCATCATCGATGCGCCGATGATCGCCCCTTGAATCGCCAACGGCCCCGGCAGAGCGCCCAGTTGCTGGAAGGTCGCGACTTTACTGACCATCAAGGCAAGCGAAGCTGCCGCCTCGGTGGAGATCAGCGCCCCCTTGGTCAGACCGATGGCGAGAAAGGCCGGAATGCTGAGCGGCCCGGTCGACAGGACGATGCCGCTGAGGTACCCGATCACGCCGCCGATGATCGCCAATTGCCAATACCGGATTTTGAAATCGCGGGCCTGCATCCATCGCCGCCCGGGGATCATCAAAAGGAAGAAGCCGCCCAAGACGACCTCGACCACATGGGGCGGCAGGACCAGCAGCGTCCGCGCCCCCAGCGCCGCCGCCGGCACACCCAGGATGGAATAGGCCCAGAAGGCCCGCCAATCGACCTCGCGCCACCAGGCGACGGCTTTGCCGACGTTCCCCAGCACGGCGGCGATCGCCATGATCGGCACGGCCTGCTGCGGGCCGAACTGATAGACCAGGATCGGCATCAGAATGATGGAGCCGCCGGTCCCGACGACGCCGCTGAGCGTGCCGGCGGCCAAACCCGCCACCAGCACGAAGATGTACCCGGTCACCCGATGTTCCCCCGCGAAAGGCCCAAGACGTTTTGCCGGGGATGGTAGCCGGAGGCGCAGCGTAACAAAAATGCAATATATCGACCGGGCGGGCGTGGCCGCGTCCAGCCCCGGAAACGCGCCTAAAACGGCCCATGAAAAAGGAAAGGGCCACCCGCCTTTCGGCGGATGACCCTGGAACCGTACTTCAACGCAGTTGAAGCTGGATTCTAGTCTGGATCCTGTTGGATCAAGCTTCCTGCAGGTTCACGGCTTTGGGGCCGCGGGCTTCGTCCTGGACTTCGAAGCTAACCTTCTGCCCTTCGTTCAGGCCGGCCATGCCGGACTGCTCGACGGCGGTGATGTGAACGAACACATCCTTGGAGCCGTCTTCGGGGGTGATGAAGCCGTAGCCCTTCTGCGTGTTGAAGAATTTAACCGTTCCAGTGGTCATTACGTAAAGTCCCGTACTAGTTGCCGAAGGCATTCCGGGGGACTTTCCCCCAAGCCGATACGGCATGATGAAATACCGGAAAAGCAACCGCGCTTTCCGGGTGATTTATGCGTCCTATGGTAAGAAGGGGGTTGGGCGTCACTGCCCGGGTACCGCCCGCCCAAACCGGCTGGGGCTCAATCACGGAAGGCAGTGGTACTGCCGAACGGCCTGTTACACAAGTAAATTTTTAGAATCACGCCATGCCGGAAAGCCAGCCCACGGCCCCGTTTGCGGCCGTTCTGGCGGCCTCTTCGCTATCGAAAACACGGTCGCCGAAGCCGGCCGCGCCGGACCATCCGCGGGGGTCTTCCGGGTCGCGCCGGTACTCCTCGAAACCATGACTTCCGTCGGCGCGGCGAAAGATATCGACGCATCGGGTCCCCCCGTCGTTTTCCAACGACGCGAGCACCAGCTTGCGGGCGGGGCGGGGCGGAAAAGGCATGGGCAAAGTATGACCGACTGCCCTTATTTTGCCAAAGGTTCCTGCGATAGAAATTCCCCATAATCAAGACGCCCCGGTGTGGCGGCCCGCCGCCGGCTCGGCTAGACTGACGCGCTCGCCATATCGTTTCCACCCGCGACCACCAAATCAGGGATTCGCCCGTGACTTCACCCCGCCGCTTCCTTCGCCCCCTCGCCATCGGCCTTGCCTTTGCTCTGGCCGCCGGAGACGTCGCCGCGAAATCGGCGGAAAAGGCCGAGACGCCCGGCGCCAATACCTTCATCGGCAACTACCTGTCCGGCCGCCAGGCGCAACGCGACGGCGATCTGGCCGCGGCGGCGGAATATCTGGGCGCCGCGCTCAAGCAAAAGCCGGAGACCCCGGGGTTGCTGCGCCAGGCGTTCATCGTCAACCTGATCGAAGGCCGTATGCCGGAGGCTGTCGCCTTCGCCCGGGAATACCTCAAGGAAGATCCGGAGCAGACGATCGCGCAGCTGACCCTGGCCGTCGATCATTTCAAGCACCAGCGGTTCAAGGACGCCGAGGCGGCGCTCGCCAAGCTGCCGGACCAGGGGCTGTCGACCTTTACCAAACCCTTGCTTCTGGCCTGGAGCCGCTATGGTCAGGGCCGGGGCGAGGAAGCCTTGGCGGCGCTCAAGCCGCTGGAGGACAAAAAAGGGATTGAGAACCTGGTGGAAATCCACGAGGCGCTGATCCTGCAATTGGTCGGTAAGACGGACGAAGCCGCGAAGCTGCTGACCGGTGTTATCGAACGCCAATCGCCGCCGTCGTCGCGGGTCACCCATCTGTTGGGCGCGATGCTGGAACGGGCGGGCGACACGGAACGGGCGAAGGCGATTTATCAGCTCTACATCGACGAACACCCGGTCTCGCGCCTGATGGATACGGCGTTGATGCGTTTGGAGACCGGCAAGAAGCCGCCGATCGCAATCAAGACCGCGCGCGACGGCGCGGCCGAAGCGCTCTACGACATCGGCTCGTCCCTGCGCCGGCAAAGCGCTCACGAGACCTCGGTCGCGTTGATCCGCATGGCCGTGCATATGAAGCCCGACTTTCCCGTGGCGCGCTTCATCCTGGCCGACATTCTGCAATCGGAAGACCGCCTGAACGCGGCCATCGCCGAATACGACGCCATCGATCCGAAATCGGCCTACGGATGGAGCGCGCAGCTTCAGGCCGCCGCCCTGGTCGGCGACCTGGAACGCACGGACGCGGCGGTCAAGCGCCTGGAGAAACTCGCCAAGGTCCGCCCGGACCTGCCCGATCCCTTCCTCCACATGGGCGATGTCTATCGCCGCCAGGAAAAGTTCACCAAGGCGGCCGACGCCTATTCGGCGGCGATCAAACGGGTCGCCACGCCCGAGCCCCATCACTGGAGCCTCTTCTACGCCCGCGGCATCGCCTTGGAACGGGCCAAGCGGTGGAAGGAGTCCGAGAAGGATTTGCTCAAGGCGCTGGAGCTTCGCCCGGATCAGCCTTACGTGCTGAACTACCTGGGCTATACCTGGATCGACCAGGGCGAACAGCTCGACCGCGCCACCGACATGATCAAGAAGGCGGTCTCCTTGGCGCCCAACGACGGCTTCATCGCCGACAGTCTGGGCTGGGCCTATTACCGCGTCGGCAAGTACGACGAGGCCGTCGCCGAGTTGGAACGCGCCGTCGAACTGCGCCCGCAGGATCCGGTCATCAACGACCACCTGGGCGACGCCTATTGGATGGTCGGGCGCAAGCTCGAGGCCCGGTTCCAATGGAAGCGCTCCTTGTCGCTCGACCCCGACAAGGACCTGATCCCGAAGATCAAGGCCAAGTTGGAAAGCGGTCTGGAACCGTCGTAAGGCGGGGGCAGCGAGACCATCCATGAACGATCCCATCGTCACCGTCGCCGCCCCGGCGAAGCTGAACCTCTACCTGCACGTCACGGGAAAACGCGACGACGGCTACCACCTGCTCGACAGCCTGATCGCGTTCGCCGATATCGGTGACGAAATCAAGGCCCGCGCCGCGGCGGACGGATCGTTGACCCTGGCCGTGCGCGGACCGTTCGCCAAGGACCTTGCGGAAGAAACCGACAACCTCGTGCTCCGCGCGGCAAAGCGCCTGCGCGCGGCGGCGGGCATTGATGCCGGCGCCCATATGGTTTTAGAAAAACGCCTGCCCGTGGCGTCGGGCGTGGGCGGTGGTTCGGCCGATGCGGCGGCGGCGTTGAAGGCGCTATGCCGGCTTTGGGGCGTCACCCTGCCCGAAGCCGAAATGCGCGCCCTGGCCCTGGACCTGGGGGCCGACGTGCCGATCTGCTGGGTCGGCGAACCGGCCTTCGTCGCCGGCATCGGCGATGAGATCACCCCCGCCCCGCCCCTGCCGGCGGCGCACCTTATATTGGCGAACCCCAAGATCGGCGTCTCGACCCCGGCCGTGTTCAAGGCCCGCGAAGGGGAATTCCAAGCCGCGAACCCGTTCCGCGAAACACCCATCGACGCGGCCCATCTGGCCCATCTGCTGGCTCGGCGGTCCAACGGATTGACCGAAGCCGCCTGTGCCGTCTGCCCGCCGGTCGCCCATGTCCTGGACGCCCTGGCCGCGACGGAAGGGGCGTTGCTGACCCGTATGTCCGGGTCCGGCGGAACCTGTTTCGCGATTTACGAAAGTGCCGACGCCGCGCTGACCGCCGCCGAAATGCTCTACGATGCGGAGCCGGGATGGTGGGTCGCCCTGGGCCGCTTGGGCACACCGAAGGACGCCTTGGTCTGATCCAGCCGCGCCCGGGCGGCCAAAGGGACGATACGGGACAAAACAACGCCCGCGATCCCTTGCCGGGCCGGTCCAGATGGTCTAAGAACACGGCCCTGCCCTCGGGCGGTCACGCAAAGTTGGGGCGTGGTGAAGCGGTCTAACACACCGGTTTTTGGTACCGGCACTCCCAGGTTCGAATCCTGGCGCCCCAGCCACCTTTCCTCAAAATTGCCAAATGTGGACATCCGCCGGACCGGCGGCCTAAAGCCGGGTATCCGGCGAGACGTCCAACCAGGCCAGGGCGCGCGCCACGTCATTGAATTCCTTGTGGTTCATCGGGCCTTTTCCGTCCTGGGCATAGATCGCATTGCACATCCGCGTGGTGATCGCGAACCGGTCGGCGGCGACCCCGTTGTTCCGGCCAAATACGAATGCGACCGTCGCCGGATGATCGAACATCTTGACGATTTGATGGGCTAAGACATCGACGAAGGCACCTTGCGTAGAATCGAGACCTTCACCGCCTTCAAGGCCGTCCTCGCAAACATAAATCCGGCGCAGGGATGATTCGAAATCGGGGGCCATCGCCAATTCGCGAAGGGAATCGACGGTTTCCAGGACGCTCGACCGGCCGAACACCCTGAAACTGACGAGGCGCTCGGCAGGATGAATTTTCCACGAGAACCCCATCGGCGGCTCTCTTCTATTACCGGTCCGGTTAAAGCCTACATTTCACCCCGCGTCACGAGCCCGCGCTCGCGTGCGATCACCGCAGCCTGCGATCGGTTTTGCACACCGATCTTCTTGAAGATGCTCCTTGCGTGGAGCTTTACCGTCACTTCGTGAATATCGAGGTCACGGGCGATCTGCTTGTTCGGCTTACCGTCGGCGATGCCCTCCAGGACTTCCATTTCCCGGGGCGTCAGCCCTTCGGCATTGACCTTGCGGTCGGCTGCCTCGGCGGCCATGGCCTGCATGGTTTCGACAGGCACGTAGGTCCCGCCCTCGGCAATCACACGCAGGGCGCCGGCATAAGCGGAACCGGTCAGTGTCTTGGGAAGGTAGCCGTGCGCCCCCAGATCGAGCACCGCCTTGACGTCACGCGTCTTGGCCACGCCGGATGTCACGGCGACGGAAACCTCGGGATGCTTCTCGCGCAGCATCTTGACCCCGTCGGCACCGTCCATGCCCGGCATGGAAAAATCCAGCACGACCAGATCGAAACCGTTCTTGCCCCCCAACATCGTCATCACGTCACCCAGATTGGCGGCGACTTCGATTTCAATGTCGGGGAAGGCGCGGTTCAGGTGTTCGCGCACCGCATCCAAGAACATCGGGTGGTCGTCGGCGAAAAGCAGCCTCAACGTGCGATCCCTATTCGTGGCTCAATAAGGCCGCCGAACTGAGCGCCAGCCTCTTCGTATGATCCTATACTAAAGTATGCTGCAACAACATACTTATGGTCGATATTGTTCCGTCTGGTTGCGCGCCGTTTTCCGGCAAACCCGCGCCACGTCCATAACGGAAAAGGGCGGCGCCGAAGCGCCGCCCGAGTTTCAGGGGGGAGAGATTCAGTCGACGACGGGCGCCGCCCCTGTGCTTTGCGGTGCCCGCGCGGCGGCCGATCAGGCCGCCCGCACGTCATGCAGGAAGGTCTGCACGATCTGTTGCAGGGAGTTGCTCCGCTCGGCGAGTTCTTCCGATGCGTGCAGAACCTGCGAGGCCGAGCCATCCGTATCGTTGGCGGCGCTTTGCACGCTGACGATGTTGGAGCTGACCTCATGGGTCGCCGCCGCGGCCTGTTCGCAGTTGCGGCTGATTTCCTGCGTCGCGGCGGCCTGTTCCTCGACCGCGGCGGCAACCGCCGACGTCATTTCGTTGACATCGCCGATGGTCGCCTTGATCAGGTTGATGGCGCTTGCCGCCTCGCCGGTGACCGATTGGATCTTGGCGACATGGGCCGCCACTTCCTCGGTCGACCGCTTGGTCTGTGCCGCCAGGTTCTTGACCTCCGACGCGACCACGGCAAATCCCTTGCCGGCCTCGCCGGCGCGCGCCGCCTCGATCGTCGCGTTGAGCGACAGCAGATTGGTCTTCTCGGCGATGTCGTTGATCAGTTCCACCACCTGGCCGATCGCCTGGGCGGCATCGACCAGGCCGTCGACCTTGCCCTGGACCTGATCGGCCTCGCTGACCGCCTGACCGGCCTTGTCCGAAGACCGGGCGACCTGTTCGGTGATCTCCCGGATCGATGCGGTCAGTTCCTCGGTCGCCGTGGCGACGGTCTGCACGTTGGAGGCCGTTTCTTCCGACGCCGCGGCCACGGTCGACGACCGCTGGGTCGTCTGTTCGGCCGTGCCCCGCATGCTGGAGGCCGTGCTCTGAAGTTCCGTCGAGGCGGAGGAAACGACACCGAGAACCTCGGTGACCTGCGCATCGAAGGACGACGTCAGAGCCGCCAAACGTTCCGCCCGTTCGGCCCGCTGTTGCTGCTCCTGCAGCGCCTGGGCCTGCATTTCGCGGTTTTCGATCAGGCGCTGGCGGAAGAATTCCGCCGACCGGGCCATATTCCCGATCTCGTCCTTGCGGTTCTGGTTGGCGGTTTCCGTATCGTAGTCGCCGTCGGCCATGCCTTCCATGAACCGCGCCATGCCGTCGATCGGCTGGGCGATGCTGCGGGCCAAGGTCTGCCAGGCCAGGACGGAGAAAATCAAGGCGATCGCCGTCCCCGCCAAAAGGCTGGTGTTTGTAATGGAGAATTCGTGGGCGACCGCATCGCGGTTCTTGTCCATGAGATTGACGCCCAATTGCTTCAAACCGTCGAAATCCTTGAAAGCCTGGGCGATCATCTGTTCACCGTAACCGTTGGCTTCCAGCACGCGGGCTTCGTCCACCGTAAAGCGTTGGCGCATCAGGCCGATCTGGCGGTCGACGATGTCGTTCTGCCAGGCACGGACCCGTTCGTCGGCATTGGTGAAGAAGGTCTTCGCCGCCGGCACGGTCAGGCGTCCCGCCAGTTCGGTCGCCTTGACGAGATAAGTTGTCTTGGCATCTTCGTAGAGCCCGATGTAATCGCGGTTGCCGCTGATCAGCAGACCGCGCACGGCGGATTGCTGCGCCGCGACCAGGGCGCGGATTTCTTCCAATTCCAACAGGATGGCGTTGACCCGGGCCGTATCATCGACCTGCGTTTTCGCCCTGTTGGTATTATACGTGGTGGCACCGGCCAAGGCGGCGATGATCACCACCAGGATGAAAAAGGCCGCCACCAGTTTTTTCGAGATGGAGACGTCGTTGATCGCGTTCATGGAACCGTCCTCCGCGCTCAGATCTTGCCGGCGGCCTGACGGCGCCGCAATTCGGTTAGATTGACTTCGACGGTCACGGTCCCGACGGCGCCGGTCCCGTCCGTGATCGACATGTTGACCTGGACGTTCTCGGTTCCGCTGTCCTTATTGACTTCCGGCTCGTCGATGAAGATCGCCGTCGGACCTTCGGGGAAGGTCTTCTGGAACTTGGCTTCGTCGCCCTGCCAGAAATCACTGGTGATCGCGCTTTGGCCTGCGTTCAACCCCTTGTTGTCCATCACGAAGATTTCCGTGTAGAGCCCGAGGGAAGCGGCCTGAATCGCCGTCAGGTAACTGGACAGCGGGCTTGCCAAAACGGCGGTGATGAGCGGTTGATCGTCGGTCTTACGCTCGGCCCGCCATTGCTTGTCCAACTCGAGAATACGGTCTTCCGATAGATCGTTATGACGTTTGTTGCTGGCTTCGAGCGTCAGCAGCACGACCGGCGAGGCGGACCAGCCGCGGATATCGTCGATCAATTTGTCCGGTATGCCGGCGTCTCCGGCCCGGGCCTGGATCGCGGCAACCCCCATTGAAACAGCGACCAGTGCAAACAGGATGTTTCGTTTTGCAAACATATCCAATGCTCTCCTTCATTAGATTGCAGTGAAGAAGATACGCTTATCTGTCTGTAAATTCGCCTAGACATAAGTCGAGGCCGCCTTAGTATTTGGTATACCACTGATTCGGTAAGTATTATTGACCCTATCCAATAGTATGGGGTCTCTTTGACGGCCAGGGCGACAATTGATCATCCAGACGGCAAAGAGAAAGGGCGGTGCCGAAGCACCGCCCGAGTTTCAGGGAGGAAGAATTAAAGATGGACGGCAGCGGCCACCCGCCTCTTGCTCAGGCCGCCCGCACGTCGTGCAGGAAAGTCTGCACGAGTTGTTGCAGCGAGGTACTCTTCTCCGCCAATTCCGAAGACGCATTCAGAACCTCACCCGCCGACCCGTCGGTATCGTTGGCGGCGACCTGAACGGTCGAGATGCTGGAGCTGACTTCCTGTGTCGCCGCGGCGGCCTGTTCGCAGTTGCGGCTGATTTCCTGCGTCGCGGCGGCCTGTTCCTCGACCGCGGCGGCAACCGCCGACGTCATTTCGTTGACATCGCCGATGGTCGCCTTGATCAGGTTGATGGCGCTTGCCGCCTCGCCGGTGACCGATTGGATCTTGGCGACATGGGCCGCCACTTCCTCGGTCGACCGCTTGGTCTGTGCCGCCAGGTTCTTGACCTCGCTTGCCACCACGGCGAAGCCCTTTCCGGCCTCGCCGGCGCGCGCCGCTTCGATCGTCGCGTTCAGCGACAACAGGTTGGTCTTTTCGGCGATGTCGTTGATCAGTTCGACCACCTGGCCGATGGCCTGGGCGGCCTCGACCAGGCCGTCGACCTTCCCCTGGACCTGATCGGCCTCGTTGACCGCCTGTCCGGCCTTGTCCGAGGACCGGGCCATCTGGCTGGTGATCTCGCGAACCGACGCGGTCAGTTCCTCGGTCGCCGTGGCGACGGTCTGCACGTTGGTGGCCGTCTCTTCGCAGGCCGCGGCAACGGTCGAGGATTGCTGCGTCGTCTGTTCGGCCGTTCCCCGCATGCTGGTGGCGGTGGCCTGCAATTCCGTCGACGCGGCGGAGACGACGCCCAGGACCTCGCTGACCGTGGTGTCGAAGGACGAGGTGAGCGAGGCCAGACGTTCGGCCCGCTCGACCTGACGCTGCTGCTCCTTACGCTGCTCCTCTTCCAATTCCTTGGCGTGGATCAGGTTTTCCTTGAAAACTTGCAGCGCACGGGCGACCGCACCGATCTCGTCCTTGTTTTCGAGGGCCGGGATCGAAACGCTCCAATCCCCTTCGGCCAGGGTCTCCGTCGTTTGAGTGATGGCCTGGACCGGGCGGGTGATGCTGATCGCCACGGCGGCGCCGAGCCCGATGAAGATCGCGACGATGGCGACGCCGCTGACAAGCATCAGCATGTTCGTCCGGCTTTGCGTTTCATCCATCGAGAAACGGGCCTTCTTGGCGCCGTCTTCGCCGAACGCGACCAGTTCGCTAACCGCCGGGGTCACGACCTTGTAAATGGTGCTGAGCTGCTTGATCGCCGCATCGTTCTCGACCGACAATCTGGCGAAGGCGCCGAAGGATGAAACGTACTCGTCGAGCAACGAGGCGATCTCCGCCTTCTGGGCGTCGCTCAGACCCGTCGCGGGCAACATCTCCATGAATTCGGACTGACGAGCGGAGACGCGGCCGATGTATTTGTCGGCGCCGCGCAGCATGAAATCTTTCTCATGCCGACGCATCATCAGCATCTTGACGGTCAGACCATCCAGATTGGCGGCCTTCAACTTCTTTTCGACCGCATGAACGGCACCGCGCAGCTTTCCGCGCAGACCTTCTTTTTCCGACAAGCCCAATTCCTGGATTTGCGCGACGACCGTGGCAAATTGCGTGGCATGAGCGTCAATGGCGCCCGCCAGCTTTTCAATCGTCTCCGACTTAGCCTTGGCGACCTCTTCGTCGTGCACGAGGTTCAGGACAGCCGTCAGTTTCTCGACATTCTCTTTGTACGCGGCCGCATATTTCATATCGCGGCGAAGCAGGAAATCCTTCTCCGACCGGCGCATCTGCAGGGACTGCGATTGAATTTCCTGACTATCAAGAGCAAGCCCGTTAAAAGCGGTATTGTTTTCAATCGCTTTGTCCAATTGGACTTGGCCATACACCTGGATACCCGCGAAAGCGGCCATGGCCAAAACGCCGAGAACGACGATGGCGCTGACACGGGTGGCGATTTTCAAGTCGCCGAACAAAGTCTTGGCGGTCGCTTCGGGTGCGCCCCCGGTGTCGATTTGTCCGTGATCAGTCATTCCGATTCTCCTGTCCCCATTTTCAGGCTGCAACGCCCGATGAACGATTTCATCGTTGGCGGGCCAGAACGATGCAGGAAGTGTACCAATGTGACGGTTTAATGAAAGTCACCGGAGGGATTGGCACGTCAGGTAATTAGTATGTCCGTATGTACGAGTGATTGCGGTCACACATACGGAAGTATGGGCATCGGCGGCCGATCTGCGTCAGGTCGAGAGGAAATCCGCCAAAGCGCGGCCCAGCCGGGCGAACGATACCGGTTTCTGGAAAAAGGCGTCGGCACCTCCGGAAAGCGCCGTTTCCTCGGTCAGGGTATCGCTATAGCCCGTGCACAAAATGCAGGGTACGTCGGAGCGGATTTCCTTAATCTGTCGAATAAGTTCCATCCCGCGCATATCCGGCATGATCTGGTCCGAAATCACCGCCCGCCATAGATCGGGGGTTTCGCGAAATACTTCCAACGCCTCTGTCCCGTCGGCGCAGACGCCTACCTCGTAGCCCAGGCGTTCCAGGCCGATGGACACCATATCGGCGACGTCCCGTTCATCGTCGACGATCAGGATCATGCCCTGACCGTCGATCTTTTCCGTCACTTCCTCGCCGGCGATGACTTCCGACTGGGCGCTGGCGCAGGGCAGGAAAATTTCGAACTGCGTCCCCTTGCCCAAGCGCGTGGTGACCCGGATCGCCCCGTGGTGGGCGGTGACGATGCCGTGGACCACCGCAAGGCCCAAGCCCGTGCCCTTTCCCGCCTCCTTGGTCGTGAAGAAGGGATCGAAGACACGCCGCAACACCTTTTCCGGGATGCCGGGGCCGGTGTCTTCGACGGAGACACGCACATGGTCCCGATCCGCATCGATGCCACCGGCAATCAGCTGCCAGACATCGGGCTCGGTCTCGCGGATCTCCATGAAGTCTTCGGGCGTCGTCTTGACCGGCCCGTCGTGCACGCGGAGAAGATCCGCACCCGCCGGCACCCGGTCGACGCTCATGGTGATCATGCCGTCCTCACCGGAGAATGCGTCGTTGGCATTGACCCCCAGATTCATCAGAACCTGTGACATCTGGCCCGCGTTGGTCATGGCGGTGGCTTCGGCATCCGAAGGCTTGAACACCACCCGCGATGTGACCGGCAGGGTGCCGGACAGCAACGTCGCCGCCTCCTCGGCGATGGCATTCATGTCGATGACGCTCTGCTCGCCGTGCGATGCCCGCGAAAATGCGAGGATCTGGCTGACCAGTTGCTTCGCCCGCTCCCCGGCCTTGGCCACGCGTTGGGCGAAATTGTGCTGCGGCGTTCCTTCTTCCAAGTCCTCGATCAAGAACTCGTTGAATCCCATCATGGCGCCGAGCAGGTTGTTGAAGTCATGGGCGATGCCGCCGGCCAGGCGGCCGACCGCCTCCATCTTCTGCGCTTGTTGCAACTGTGATTCGATCTCTCGGATTTCCGACACATCGACGTAAAAGGAACAGACGCCGGTCACTTCACCATCCGGCGTCAGCATGGGCGCCTTGATGTTCGTCGTCGTCAGGGTGCGGCCGTCGGCGCAATCGATCATCACCTCTTTCATGATCGGGGTGCGATCGGCAATCAGGCGGGCGTCGTCTTCGTCGCTGATGCGGCCTTCTTCCTCGCCGAACAGGTCGGCGGCGCGGCGGCCGACGACGTCCAGCAAATCCCATCCCTTCCAATCCAGGAAGGTCTTGTTCATGGCAAGGTAGCGCCCGCTCGTCGTCTTGATCGCGATCCCCGCGGGCGCGTTTTCGAACAGGCCCCGGAACCGGGATTCGCTTTCCTTCAACGCCGTATCCGCGCGCACGCGGTCGGTGATGTCGAGGATCGCCGTGCCGATCCCGAATATATCGTTCTCCGCGTTTCGGACCGGGAACTTGATGTACTGCAGCATCCGCTCGCCGTCGGCATGTTCCGCCAAGGCCGCCATTTCGAATTCGACGGGTTCTCCCGACTGGATCACCCGGGCCTCCTGTTCGGTGATCAGCCGCGCATCGCCCCCCGGGAATAGATCCTCCGACGTCTTGCCCAGGATTTCGGCCATCGGCTTGTTGATCCATTGGGAATAGCTTTCGTTGGCGAACTGGAACCGGCCGTTGAGGTCCTTCAGGTTCATGAGCATGGGCACGTTCTGAGTGATCGCTTGGAGCTTGGCCTCGCTTTCCCGGATGGCGGTCTCCGCGTTCTTCTCGTCGGTGACGTCCATCGCCGCGGTCCCGATGCCGATGATATCGCCGTTCGGGTCGGTTACCGGAAACTTGATGTAGTGGAGAATTCGGCCCAGCAACTCCGCACTGATCCCGGGGGCTTCGAATTCGACCGTATCGCCGCTGGCCAGAACACCCCGATCATATTCGGTCAGGTCCTTGGCCGGCTCCCTGTCGAATGCCTGGGCGACGGTCTTGCCGATGAAATGCTCCGGCGTCTTGTTGCGCGACGCTGCAAACAGCTTGTTGACGAACAGGTAGGTCCCGTCCGGATCTTTCAGATTCAAGTAGATCGGGAGGTTGTCCGTGAAGGCCCGCAACCATGCCTGACTTTGACGCAGGGCATCGTCGGCGATCTTTTGTTCGGTGACATCAAGAATCAAGCCTTCGACGACCCAACCGTCGCGGACGTCCTGGACCGCACGGCAGCGTTCGAACACCCAACGCACGGCTCCGTCCGCCCGCACCATCCGATACGTCAGCTCCATCGGTCGGCCGGCTGAAAAGGCGCGGATCGTTTCCGTCCGATAGGTCTCCCGGTCCTCGGGGTGGAAGATCCGCATATCACCGGCGTTCAATTGTTCCATCACCTGGGCGGCCGTCCAGCCGACGATCTGCTCGGCGCCCTCGCTCAGGAACTCCGCTTCGATCCGCCCGCTGTTGTGGCGGATGCTCCGATAGACCATGCCGGGAACGTTTTCGACCAGCGTCGACAATTGCCGTTCGCGCGCCCTCAAGTCGGTCAGATCGACGCTGACCGAGACGAGGCCGACCGTCTTGCCGTTCTCGTCCTTAAACGGGTACTTGGTGATCAATAGGTTGTGGTTCTTGCCGTCGGCGAACGGCCGCTCGACCTCGCGGGACCGCATGACACCCTGGGTTCTGGCAAGGTCTTCCTGGCCTTGAATTTCGGACGGATCGGTCCCCATGATCTCCGCCAAGCCCATGATGTCGTTGCCGATGACGTCTTCCTGGGCAAGACCGTACCAATCGCAGAAGGTCTGGTTGACCAGGGTATAGCGTTCGTCCTGATTGTTCATGGTCACGCCGACCGGCAGGTTGTCGATCAGTGACCGCAATACCCGTTCGTGACGCTGCAACGCCTTGCGCGCCTCGACTTCCTCGGTCACGTCGATGCTGACCGAGCCGATCCGCGAGACTTTGCGATTCTGGTCGAAGATGGGAAAGTTTGTGATGCTGATCGTATGGGTGCGATTGTCGGCGAAGGTTCGTTCGACTTCGCGGCTGCGAATTTCGCCCTTTTCAACGACCTCCAGTTCGTGACGGGTTCGGGTTCCCTCGTCACCGGGGGACAGGGCGTTTTCGTCCAACACCCGCCGCATGGCCTTCAGATCGTCCGACGGCACGCCGTACCATTTGGTGTAGATCGAATTCGCGCGCTCCAGGCGACCCTCGGCATTCTTGATCAGGATCCCGGCCGGCAGGTGGTCGATGATCGAGTTGACGAGGCTTTCGCTTTCGCGGAGCTCGCGCGTCCGCTCGGCGACCGTCAATTCCAGGACTTCGGCCTGGCGGGCCAGGGCTTCCTCGACCTCCTTACGTTTGGTGATGTCGTAATGCCAGACCAGGGCCGCCTTTTCACCTTCGAATTCGACGACCCGTGAATGCATCAAAAGCCAGAATTCCGTTCCGTCCAGGCGCTTGCGCCGAACCTCTACCGCATCGACGCCGCCGTTTTCGTCGAAATCCCGGGCCACCTTTTCCAGTTCCGCCGGATCCGCATAGGTATCCGCCATGGACACGGCGTTGAACTCTTCCTCGCTCTCGGCGCCGAAGATGTCGAGTAAGCTCTGGTTGACGAACAGGCGCCGGCGTGGCGTGCGGGCGACGATGGCGACGCCGACGGGGCTGCGTTCCAGAACAGCGCGCAGGTTGGCCTCGGACCGCCGCAATTCACTCTCGGCACGCCGGCGTTCGGCGATCTCCTGGGTCAATTCGACCGTGCGGTCGGCGACCATGTCCTCGAGCTTCTCCAGATGCGCCTGCAGCGCCCGCTCTGCGCGCCGTTCATCGGAAATATCCAGGATCGCCGTGCCGATCCCGAGGATACCGCCGGCGCTGTCGCGGACCGGAAACTTGAACTGCCGCAACACGGCCGGGCGGCCGTAGCGTTCCATGCCGAGAACGGAATCGGTCTCATGCACCAAGACTTCGCCAAGTTCTAGGACCTTGCGGTCCTCTTCCTTGACTTCTTCGGCACGGTCCGCAGGCAAGAGGTCTTTACTCGTCTTGCCGGGCAGGTCCTCGGCCTTGATCCCATGCCATTCGGCGAATTCCTCGTTGCAGAACTGGAACACGCCGTCCGTGCCTTTCATCGACAACATGATCGGCACGTTGTTGGTGATGGCGAACAGACGCGCCTGCGTTTCCTCCAGCGATTGCTGGGCCCGCTTCTGTTTCGTGATGTCCGTCATCGCCGTGCCGACGCCGGTGACCCGACCGGTGGAATCGCGAACGGGGAACTTGATGACATTCAAGATCATCGGCTCGCCGTTCTCGTCGAAATTGCGATTGGAGATCAGCTCCCGGATCCTGACCTCGCCGGTTTCGACGACCTCACTTTCCAATTCAAATATTTGCGCCACGCGGTCCGTCGGGTTGTAGTCATTGGCCGTCTGACCGACGATCTTATCGGCATCCATGTCATACCAGGCGGCAAACGCCGGGTTGGCAGCCTTCAGGCGCCCATCCAGGTCCTTCAGGGCCAGCATGATCGGCACGTTTTCCGTAATCGCCAGAAGATGCGCGCGGGCCTCTTCCAAGGACCGCTGGGCGACCTTTTGCTCCGTGATATCGGTCATCGCCGTGCCGACGGCCATGATCTCGCCTTGGGCGTCGTAGACAGGGAATTTGATCATCCGGAATATCGTCGGATTGCCGTCCGGTCGGCGTTGCAGTTCTGACACCGCTTCCTCGACGACGACTTCGCCGGTCTCGATCACCCGCTGGTCCAGGGCTTCGACGACCGCGGCCCGGCCGGGGTTCAAGATGTCACGTGAGGTCTTGCCGGGGACCTCCTGCACGGTCAGGCCGTGCCACCGCGCGAACCCTGCATTGCCTTCCATGTAGCGGCCGTCGAGGCCCTTCAGGGACAGGATGATCGGTACGTTGTCGGTGATCGCCCGCAGGCGCGCGCGGGCGTCCTCGAGGATTTTCTGAGTAGCCTTCTGATCGGAAATATCCGTCCACAAGGTGCCAACCAATTCCACCTCGCCGGCATGATCGTAGATCGGAAATTTGGAGACCAGGGCAGCGTAGACGGTTCCGTCGCGGGCGATGCGGACCGCTTCCCGGGTGATCGACCGCCCTTCCTCGAGCACCGCTTTGTCCTCTTGCCTGATATCGGCAAGGATCTCGTCGCTGTTCAGACCGAGTTCATCGACGGTCTTGCCATAGGCTTCGTCCGCCGAAACACCGTAGTTCTTCTCGTAGACTTTGTTGACAAAGACGTAGCGTCGGTCGCGCCCCTTGAGCGACAGGGAACTGGGCAATGCATTGACGACGTCACTGAACCGGCGTTCGATGGACTGCCGCTCGCGTTCAGAATCCCGCTGTTCCTCGCGGACCATAACCAACGACGTCAGGGCGGCCAGGGAGCGTGCCAAGGATTGCTCTTCCAAGGTCCAGCGCCGCGGTTCGCCGACATGCTCCAAGCAAAGAACGCCCTTCAGGTCACCGCCGACATGAACGGCCATATCCAGCATGGAAGTAATTCCGTGTTTGCCCAGATAGGCCTCGGCGAATTCCAGGGTACGCGGATCGTTGATCGCATCGTGGGCGTCGATGACCTCGGTTTGCTGAAGGGTCTTGAAATACTGAGGGAAGGCGTCCCGTTCCAGGATCAACCCCCCGTCATGGGTGCCCTGGCTCAGGGTGAACAAATCCATACAGTCGAGACAGGTCATCTCCGGACAGGCGCGCCACACGCTGACCCGTTCGACGCCGAGCGTTTCCGCCGCGACCTGCGTGAGAAGAGCGAAGGCATCACCGGCATTCGACGATGCCATGGCTTCGCTGGCGACGATCCGGTCGAGGGCGGCATGATAGTTCTTCAACACCCTCTCGCGTTCGCGGGCCTCCCGCTCCCACGTCGTGCGTTCCGTGATGTCGACGCCCAACGCGCCGACCGCAAGCAGATCCCCATCACGCCCGGTAATCGGAAACTTGGTGATTTCCAGGCGATGTACGGTTCCGTCGGCGTATATGCGGTCCTGCTCCCGAACCGTGTTTTCACCCGATTTCTCGACGTCCTTCTCCTGGGCCCGGGAGGCGGCCCAGGAGGCTTCCCATTCGGGGAAACGTTCTTCGTTGGACCAACCGAGTGCCTCGGTCTGAGGCACGCCGTAGCGCCGGGAGAATTCCTTGTTGATCAGTTTATAACGGCCGTCCGGTGTCTTGACCGTGACCCCGTGCGGCAGGTTGTCGACGATCGCCGACAACAGCGCTTCGTTGCCGCGCATGGTCTCTTCGGAGCGCACGCGATCGATCTCCGCGGACACGCGCCCGGCGAAAAACTCCAGAACCGATTTGCAGGAATCGTCCAGCGCCAGCGCCGACCGGCGCATCGCGACGATCAACCCCTGACAGCCGCCGTTCGCATCGATCAACGGGATCCCGAGGTATCCTTCGATCCCGTTTTCCGCCAGATGCGGATCGTCGGGGAAGGCACCGGCCACACCTTGCGGGTATAGGCACATCACGTTCCCCCGAACGACTTCGGCACAGGGCGAGCCGTCCAGCCGGTATCTGAAACCGTCTTGAAACTCACCGTCGATGAAGGCGGCGCGGGCCTCCATGAACGATCCGTCCAGGGACAGACCGCCGACCAGGACGCTGTCGAAACCCATTTCCCGGCACATGGCCGCCGCCAACTGGCGCAGGAATTCGATGCCGACAGATCGCGCGGTCGCATCGACGATGTTGCGCACCAGGCGTTCGATCAATTCCCCTTGGGAGACCCGCCGCCCCATGCCGCGGTATCCCATGAACCGATCGCCCTCGAACACGGGCACGCCACTGATCGAAATCGGATAGGTACTGCCGTCGGGCCTCGAACTTGTGAAAGTGAAATCCCGAAATGGCTCCCGCGCCGCGATGATACGGGCGTATTCATCCCAAACCGCATCCTGTTGAATGCCGGTCTGAAGATCGCGCCGCGAGGCGCCGATGCAATGCTCCGGCTTGATGCCGGCCGCTTCAAACACCTGATCCGACACATAGGTGAACCGGTCGTCGGCATCGGTTTCCCAGAACCAATCGGCACTGGCCCGCGCGAAATCCAGCAGGCGGCTGTCCGGCGACGCGCCATCGCCGCCGGGCCCGTCGGGGCGGCGCGGTGTCTTCGACCTGTCGGATGGTGGCTTGGGCATTTTCCTCCTCCCGGAAGGCTCAATCAGCCGAACCCATGCTGCCTATCTTGCCCGCCCAGAACGTCCGGGCGCGACTCTTTTCATCACAACCCCGCATCAGCCAGCCGGAACGCCTCCTCAGGCGGCAGCGGAGGACAGAACAGAAACCCTTGCACAACGTCGACACCGTGCTCCGCCAAAAACTCCGCCTGTTCATTGTTTTCAACGCCTTCGGCGACAACTTCCAGGTCCAGCGCATGGGCGACCCGGGCGATCGCGGTCACGACCTCGCAGGCCTGACGGTCGGTCGGCAGGCCGCTGACAAAGGAGCGGTCGATCTTCAAGATGCTGACCGGCAGGCGCGCCAATCGCGACAGCGAGGAATAGCCGGTACCGAAATCCTCGACCGATATCCGCAGGCCCGCGGACCGCAAGGCCGACATCATGGAAATACCCCGGTCGGCCTCCCGCGTCGCCATGGATTCCGTCAGTTCGATTTCGATCAGGGACGGCGGAACGTCATAGGCGTTGATGACCTTCATGAAATCCTTGGCGTCGCGGTGGAGAAGCTGGCTCGGCGGCACGTTGATGGAAATCGGCAGCGGCTGCTTGCCCGCGTCACGCCGCGCGCGCAGCAAGCCGCAGACCTCGTGCAAGACCCAATCGGTGATCGGCACGATCAAACCCGTATCCTCGGCAAGCGGGATGAATTCTTCCGGCGCGATCAGGCCGCGCTCCGGGTGGCGCCAGCGGATCAACGCTTCGAAGCCGCTGTACCCGCGGCCGGCGATATCGATCTTCGGCTGCAGATCCAATTCAAAGCCGTCGTATTCGAAAGCTTCGCGCAAATCCCGCTCCAATCGCAGGTTGGCGCCGGCACTTTCGATCATGTCCGGCGAACATTCGCGGACCGCGACACCCGCCCGCCGGGCGTCCTCCAACGCCAATTCGGCGGAACGGAAACACTTCCCGATATCGGCAGCCCCGGTGCCGGCATCGGCGATCCCGACATTGATCCCCAAATAGAACGGCATGCCTTCCAGCTCGAACGCCTGATCGAAGCTGCTGGTGATCGATCCCGCGGCTATTTCCGGCAACAAAGGACCACGGTCCTGACCATCGATCACCGCGAACGTGGCATCCGAATAACGGGCCACCAGGCCGCGCATCCCGACCACGGCCTGTAGCCGCTTGCCCGCCAAATCGACCAAGCGGGACCAGATCGCATCGCCCACCGGACCGGCCACGTTGCGCGGCTTGTTCAGGCCGACCATCATGATTCGGAAGCTGTCGCCGATGATTCCCGTATCCGCCAACAGATCGGCGGCATGGCGATACGCGTCGGAACGCGACGGCAATTCGCCGGCAATCGCCGACCGTTTGGTTTCAAGGGGCGACAGCGGCGTCGACGGTTGCGCGCTGCATTCGTCGATCATGCAGAAAAGCCGCCCAGGCGCCAGGCCCGGTATGCAAGAGAGCCCCAGGCTGAGGTGCCGCCCCTGACGATCACGCACCGTCAGGCGACGGGTCAGGCCGTCCTCGTGGGATTTGACCACGTCGGACAGATGGCCCGCCACGGCATCGGCGTCGCCGCCGGACAAAAGATCCTGCAGAAACATCAGCTGATTGCCGGAAATGCCCGGGATGGAGATATGTTCCGCCATCGCCTGGGTCATCAAAAAACGGCCTTCGCCGTCGACGGTGAAAACGATGCCGTCGCCGCCGGAAACCTGATGGGCCGCGGACCGGCTGTCTGAATTGAAGTTCACGGACATGTCCCCTTATTGATTGTTTGTTTCCGATGTCCCCAAGCGTGTCGTGTATTCAGGCGTCTTACGCGGCAGTTTTGACCTTTGCCGTGACGCCATCGCCACCCGTGTCGGCGCAGCGATCGAGCCAATTGTCGGCGGTCTCGCCGAGTCGTTGGGCAGAGCGGCGCAACGCGGATATGCGAATCGCATAAACGCCGAGACGGTATTCTTCGGCTGTCGCCTCAAGGGCCTCCACCCGGTTGCCCAACCCGTCGATGGCCGCCTTGAAGTCACCGACCTCGGCCCGAAGATCGCGGTTTTCCACCTCTAGTCGGGCGACGGCGGCACGCAAACGGTCGATCGCCGCCATCCGCCGGTCGGCGGCCGTGTCCTGCGCGGGGGTCGTATTATCAAGCAGCATGGTCCAAAGCCTCCTCTAAGGCCGATTCCAGGTCGCGCGCGCCGAACGGCTTGCGCAGGACCTTGGCATTGGCCAGCACTTCGAAAAGATTTTCATAGGGCCGGATCACCCCTTTGTACCCGCCGGTCATACCGAGGACGGGAATCCGGGAGCCCAGCTTGTTCAATTCCGTCACCAACTCGATACCGTCGGCACCGGGCATGAAGATGTCGGTGATGATTACGTCGACATCCTGTTCGCGCAGGATCGTCAGGCATCGTTGACCGTTCTCCGCCGGTGTCGCCGAATGGCCCAGGCGTTCGAGCAACAGGACGACATAGGCCCGGTGGTCATTGTCGTCGTCAACTACGAGGATATTGGCCATTTCGGCTCCTTACAGACAGGTTGGTCGTCGCCGCGGCCCGCGATCGGCCGCTCATTTCCGATGGTGTCCGCTGAAGCTACGCATTCCCCGGGCGAAAATCTGCTGACCGGGAGACGAGGAACCGGCGATAAAAAGTATGGGGTGAGTAATACCTCCTCCCATGGCCGTCTCCCGCCGACCGGTCGATCCGATGGCAACCTCCCGGAATTGACGGCGCGATCCCGATATGAGACGATTGTGCACTGCAACAAAATGCCGCTCGGTCCGAGACCGTCCGAACAAGTTTTGCGCAGCAGTCGTAGGGACCAGAAACGCCATGACCAGGGCGGCCCGCCGGAGGGCCCGCCGTGGTGCCGGGCTCGGTCCCTACCGCCCCCCGAAATCGGCACCTTCTTTTCACTCTTGTCTGGGAGGTGATCGGTTCGTTCGATGGTCATCGAAACGCTTCGCACCAAACGCCCCCGTCTTTCAGAAGCCCTGGCGGCCGTCCGCGCCCTGGGCGCCGCCGCCCTGCTTTTCGCCGCCTTTATCTGGACCGGCCCGGCCGTGATCGGCGCGGCCCAGGCCGGATCGCCCGTGTCGCAGGACGCAGGCCCCGCCCCCCGTACCGTCGTCGCCATGGCGCAGCATCTGGTCCGCGAACAGTACATGGACGGGCCGCTCGGCTTTCATCGCATCCAATTCAACCCGGCGCAGCTCCATCCCCAGGACGAGCCCAATTTCTGGGCCGTGGTCGGCGCCTTCGTCAGCGACCGAACGGTGCCGAACACCTATGTGGCGGCCGTACGGATGATCTGCCCCGACCCGCAGGAAGTGAAATGCTGGCGCCTCGACGCCCTGGCGATCAACGATCAGATCGTTCTCAAACGCGGCTTCGACCTTTAGGGCGATCGCGTCCTTCGCTGCTGAAACAGAAAACGCCGGCGCGGAAGCCCCGCGCCGGCGTTGTCGATTGGCGACGCCGTGGTCCCCAAGGGCCCCGGCACCTTATGCCGTGATTACGAGCCGTATTTTACGCTGCAACCGTAGGGACGCGTGCCCTGCGGTTTGACCGCTTCGCCCGCTTTCATCTGGGCCAGCGCGTTCAACACGTAGTTTTCAGCCTTGGGAATATCGTGCACGTCAGCCGATTTGATGCTGTCGATGGCGCCGTGATAGGTCAACACCCCCTTGGGATCGATGATGAACATATGCGGGGTCGTCCGCGCACCGTACATGCGGCCGATCTCGCCCGACGGATCCAAAAGCACGGCCGCGGGATGGGCATCGCGTTCGACGGTCAAGGTGTCGGCTTTCTCGGGCGTCACGTTGCCTTGTTCACCCGGTGCCGAAGAGATGACGGACAACCAAACGACACCGTCGTTGGCCGCCTTCTTCTGGGTCATCTGCATGTTGCCCGAGGAATAATGTTTCACCACGAACGGACAATCGTGGTTGGTCCATTCCAGGACCACCGTCTTACCCAGGTAGTCGGACAGGTTCACCGTGTTGCCCTTGGTATCGGTGCCGGTGAAGGTCGGCGCCGGGCTGCCGACGACCGGCTCGGCCGTGGCGGATTGCGGGATCGAAAGGGCGGAAACGCTCAGAACCGAGGCAGCCGCAAAGGCCGCGAAGCGGCGGCGGGTAAGGGATTGCATGGCAATATCTCCCTGCGAAACGAGGTTGGAAATTGCCGGAATTGTACACAAAACCACGCGCCCGCGCGAATGACATGTTCGTGTGCGGGGCGCCTGAAAATCGCCAAAAAGATCGTGAGCATAGCCCCTCGGGCGGGGCCGCGGAACCGGATCAGGCGACCCGGTTCAACAGGCGCGCGCGGATCGTGCCGGGCAGTTCGCGAATATCGCCGAGAATCTTGTCCGCGTCGTCAACGGCGCCTTCGGCCTCCAGCACCACGTAACCGATTTCGCCGTCGGTCTGATAGGTCTGGGCGGCGATGTTGACGTCGTGGCGGGCGAAGACTTCGTTCAGGCGCTGCAATTCGCCGGGCAGGTTGCGCTGAACCTGAATGAACCGGGTGCCGCCCTGGCGCGGCGACAACTGCGCCTGCGGGAAATTGACCGAGCCCTCGGTCGAGCCGACGTCGGAATATTCGACCAGCTTGCGGGCGACTTCCTCGCCGATGCGTTCCTGGGCTTCCTCGGTCGAGCCGCCGACGTGCGGCGTCAGGATCACGTTGTCCAGCCCCTGCAGCGGCGAGACGAAGGCCTCGTCGTTGGACGACGGCTCTTTCGGGAAGACGTCCACGGCGGCCCCGCCCAGATGGCCGTCCTTCAACGCCGCCGCCAGGGCCGGAATATCGACCACCGTGCCGCGCGAGTTGTTGATCAGGAAGGCCCCCTTCTTCATGGCGCGCAGTTCGGCCTCGCCGATCATGTCCTTGGTGTCCGGGGTTTCCGGCACGTGCAGGCTGACCACGTCTGACTGGCCGAGAAGGTCTTTAAGGTTCTTGGCCGGCTCGACATTGCCGTGCCGCAGCTTGTCTGTGCGGTCGTGATAAATCACCCGCAGGCCCATGGCTTCCGCCAGGACGGCCAACTGCGTGCCGATGTTGCCGTAGCCGATGATGCCCAGCGTCTTGCCGCGGATTTCACGGGACGCCGTCGCCGACTTGTCCCAACCGCCTTCATGCGCCGCTTGCGAGCGGGGGAAGGTCCGCCGGAACAGCATGATCATCTCGGCAATCGTCAACTCGGCCACGGACCGCGTATTGGAGAACGGCGCGTTGAAGACCGGTATCCCGTTCTGGCGCGCGGCCTCCAGATCGATCTGATTGGTGCCGACGGAAAAACATCCGATCGCCATCAGCGACGGTGCCGCGTCGATGACTTCCTTGGTCAGCTGGGTGCGGGACCGGATACCCAGGATGCGCACATCCTTCAGCTTCTCGTGCAATTCGTCACCGTCGAGCGCGGTTTTCAGCCGCTCGCCATTTGAATAACCGGCCTCCTTGAAGATGGCGGAGGCGGTCGGCGAAATGCCCTCCAGCAGGAGGACCTTGATCTTTTCCTTGGGCAGGGACGGGTTCTGAATTCTGGACATGGGTCGGTGTTGGGCTCGACTTTGTTGGAAGGGAGAACGGGTGAATATTGCGCCGCAAAATGCCGGAGGCAGAGGCCCGGCGCAAGTGATAACCGGGTATTCATGATATAACGGCGCGCAGACCTGCCATGCATCCCGCGAAGACCTGCCAGGAGACGCCGACCATGCCGGAACAAACGCCGCCCGCCGCCCGCCAAGCATTCGCCGGGATCATCGCCGCCGGACGCGGCGCCGTCGTCACCGGCGCCGCGTCGGGCATCGGTCTTGCCACGGCCAAGCGCCTGGCGGCGCGCGGCATGCACGTCTGCCTGACCGATATCGACGAAGCCGCCCTGGACCGCGCCCATGAAGAGGTTCGCGCCGCCGCCCAGGGCGGGCGCGTGATGTCCGCCGCCTGCGACGTCGCCGACATGGCCGCCGTGACGGCCCTGAAGGACCGCGTGCTGGACACCTTCGAGGACGTCGCCCTGGTCATGAACAACGCGGTCGCTCGCCATTCCGGCGGCTGCCTGGACGAACCGGGCAACTGGCGGCGAACCATCGACGTCGGCCTGTTCGGCGTGATCAACGGCTGTCAGGCCTTCGGCCCCACGATGACCGCATCGGGCAAGCCAGGGATGATCGTCAACGTCGGATCGAAACAGGGCATCACCAATCCGCCGGGGCGGCCCCATTACAACGTCGCCAAGGCCGCCGTGAAATCCTACACGGAGTTGCTGCAACACGAATTGCGCAACACGGACGGCGGCGCGGTGACCGCTCATCTATTGGTCCCCGGCATGACGACCACGGGCGGGCGCGAACACCGCGACGGCGCCTGGTGGCCCGACCAGGTCGTCGATTTCATGCTGGCCGCCTTGGAGCGGGGGGATTTTTACATCATCTGCCCCGACGGTGAAGTGACCCGGGAAATGGACGCCAAGCGGATGCTCTGGGCGACCCATGACATCATCGAAAATCGCCCGCCGCTGACCCGTTGGCACCCGGATTTCAAGGCGGGCTTCGACGCGTTCGAGCCCTGATCCCGGCGGTCCCGCCCAGGAACCGCCCGTCTCTCGCCATAAAATGGCCACGCCCCCGCGCTTGATTGTTCTTCCGCGCACCGGCCCCCGCCGGGACGCGGCCAATCAGGAGATAGATCATGCAGAATATTCGCACCCTCGCGCTCGCCACCGCTTGCGTGGCGGCACTCTGCACCGCCGGCGCGGCACATGCCGCCCAGGCGGCCCAGATCACCGTCGACATGCACCTTGCCGAGACCTCCGGCCCCGGCAAGGACATCGGCACCATCGCCTTTGAAGACACCGACAAGGGCCTCTCGATCCGCCCCCGGCTGATGCATCTGCACGAAGGCCTGCACGGCTTCCACGTCAACGAGAACGCCAGTTGCGCCGCCGGCACGAAGAACGGCGAGGCCGTCCCCGCCTTGGCCGCGGGCGGACCGCTGGGCCCCGTCACGACCGTCAAGAGGGACGGCAAGGCCACCCAAGCCCGCAAAGGCGACCTGCCCGGTCTCTACGTTCATTACGATGGCATGGCCTACACGCCGACCGTGGCGCCGCACCTGAAAACCGCGGACCTCAAGGGCCACGCCATTATTATCGAGGCCCTGGGCCCGGCCTACGACGACGCGCCCAAGCCGGTCGGCGGCGCCATCAAGCGGGTCGCTTGCGGCGTCGTGATGCGCTGAGCCCTTGGCCCGCTGCCGGGCGTTAACCCCGGCCGATCCAGGCCATCTTGGTGGCCTGAATGGTCATGAACTGCACCGTCGTCTCCATCGGCAGGTTGGCCATGAAGACGACGGCCTCGCCCACGTTTTCGGCGGGCATGCGCGGTTCGACCTTTTTCGTCCCGTCGGCCTGTTTGACGCCGTCGGCCATGCGCGCGGTCATCGGCGATACGGCATTGCCGATATCGATCTGACTGACCGCGATATCGTACTTGCGCCCGTCCAGCGCCGCCGTCTTGGTCAGGCCCGTGACCGCGTGCTTGGTCGCCGTGTAGGGGATCGAATCCGGCCGAGGCGCATGGGCCGAGATCGAGCCATTGTTGATGATCCGACCGCCCATGGGCGTTTGCGCCTTCATCACGCGGAAGGCTTCCTGGATACAGTAGAAGACGCCGGACAGATTGACGTCGACCACCCGTTTCCAATCCTCGACCGCGAGGTCCTCCAGCAGGATGCCCGGCGCGTTGGCGCCCGCGTTGTTGAAGATCACATCAACCCGGCCGAAAGCATCGACCGTGGCCTTGAACATGGCCGCGACCTGGGCCGGATCGGTCACGTCGGTCGCCTGCACCAGGGCGCGGACCCCCGCCTCGCCGGCCATCTCCTTGGTTTCCTCCAGCACGTCGGCGCGGCGGCCCGCCAAGGTGACGGAATACCCGTCTTCCAGCAGCGCCAGGGCCGCCGCCCGGCCGACGCCCGTACCGGCGCCGGTCACGATGGCGATCTTGGACGCCGGAGTATGGGCCGAGGACTTGGATTGCGAGGTCATTGGATGTCTCCTTGATTCAGATCATTTATTCGAATGTGATAGATTAATAGAATATGATCACCCACCTAATAGGGAGATTTTGGAGGAATACCCGCATGTACACTCTCGATGCGCTCGCCAGCGATATGAAACAGGTCCTGTCCCAGGGCCAGACCCCCGTCCAGTTGGAAGAAACCCGCAAACTGGTCGAGAAGGCGCTGAAGGACAAAGATTTCGTCAACACCCACCTCGGCGACGACGCCGAAGGCGAACGCAACATCATTTATGAAGACCCGGATCTCGGCTTCTGTATTTTGGCCCATGTCTACAAGGGTGCGAAAACCGGCAACCCGCACGACCACGGCCCGGGCTGGGCGATCTATGGTCAGGCCTATGGCGAGACCACGATGACCGAATACGACATCGTCGAACCGCCGCAGGGCGACAAGCCCGGAAAGGTCAAGGAACGCGAGAGCTATACCATGGTTCCCGGCGACGCCAAGGTCTACGAGGTCGGCGCTGTCCATTGCCCGCACCGCGAAAGCGAGACCCGCCTGATCCGGATCGAGGCCATGAACATGAACGGCGTCAAGCGCACGCCGCTGGTTCCGGCCTAAGGCACGGGCCGGCCTTCCGGCTCTAACTTATCATTTCGACATCCAGCCCCACCGGCCGCATCAGCGGTCGGTGGATTGGATTGTCTTGAGCTTTTCCAGACTGTCGGACGTCAACTGCAGGGACACGTTGCCCGTGTCCGAACGGATGATCATGTCGACGAACCATACGCCGGGCGTCAGTTCCTGCGGCGTGCCGATATCAATGCCGACCACGTCTTCGATATCGATCGACAGGTTCTTGTTGTCGTGGAAAGAAATGGCGGCGACGGTTTTCTTGGCGTCTGCGCTTGCCATGAACGTATCCTCCGGGACATCGGCCGGCGCGTTCCGGCCAAGCTCACAGTGCCTTGCAGCCAGGGGCACCGCAACCCTGCCTTTGGGCCTAGGCCGGGCAGCGCCCGGCCGCCCCTGATCAGCCGAGAACGGCCTGGGCCAGTAATCCGGCGGCCAACGAGCCCGTCAGCCCCAGCACCACGTACCAGATGAACGTTCCCCGTTTGACCAGGGCCCAGACCGCCATGGCGGCGGGGATCGAGGTGACGCCACCGGCGATCATGAAGGCCATGGCCGGGCCGGGGGCCATGCCCAGGTCCATCAGTCCATCGACCGTGGGAATCGCCGCGAACCCGTTGAGGTAGGCGGGCACGCCGACCAGCACGCTGGCCGGGATCACCCACCATTCGCCCCCGCCGAGCCAACGACCGACCTGGTCTGCCGGAATATAGGCGACCATCAGACTTTCGATCAGGAAGGCCAGGGTCAGCCATTTCAACAGGAACCATCCGGTCGCCTGGCTTTCCTCGCGGAACAGGGCGCGGCGGTTTTCATCGCGCCAGAACCCCCATTCGACCGGGGCTCCTTCCAAGGCTTTCTTGCGGGCACCACAGCAGGAATTGACGATGCCCTTCAAAGGGTCGGCGAAGGCACCGCGGCCGACCAGGATATGGGTCGCGTAACCCGCCCCCAAGCCCATGACCACGGCAGTCGCGGCCTTGAATACCGTGAACGGCAAGCCGAATACGGCCGCCATCAAAAGAAAGATCTGCGGATCCATCAGGGGCGAGGCGATCCAGAACGCCATGACAGGCGCCAACGGCACACCGGCGCCCAGCAATCCGGCGATGATCGGCACGACACCGCAAGAACAGAACGGCGAGAACGCGCCGAACACGGCGGCCAGGAAAACCGCCGTCAGGGGGCGGCTGTCGAACACGCGGGCGATCTGGCGGTCCAGGCCCGTCGCCTTGGTCCAGGCAGCGGCCAGCACGGACAACAGGAAGAACGGCGCGATGGACCACAGCGCCTTGGCCGCGAAGCCGAGCGAGCTCTGCGCCTGCGCCCAGTTGAGGACCGCTAGGACAGCGAGCAACCCGAGAATGACGAGCAACACCCGGTCGATACGTTTCACCCGCGCCAACAGGCCGGAACGGTCCGGCGGCGTGATGTCTTCGACGGGGGTTTGCAGGGGCGGCAAAGTGGTATCGCTCATGTCCGTGTCTTTCGTAAAAGAAGCCCCGGTCAGTCGTCAGGCTTTCGCCGTTTGGACCGGAGGTGTCTCGCATGTCGTGGTCACGCCGCTGCAGCATTCATCGGCGAGAAAGCCGATCAACCCGTGCATGGCGGCGAAATTGGCGCGGCACCGCAGGCTGCGGCCTTCGCGCGATTGTTCGACCAATCCGGCCCAGACCAGTCGCGAAATATGATGCGACAGCGTCGATCCGGGAATGTCCAGCAGCGCCTGAATTTCACCGACGCTGAGGCCGTCCTCCCCGGCCTTGACCAGCAAACGGTAGGCTTCGAGCCGGTGGGCGTTGCCCAATTCGGCCAGTTGTGTGGCGGCTTGTTCCGTATCCATGGCGCGAAGATAGGACGCCTTTCGGTTCATTGCAACGATATTTCTAGAATTATCGAAATAATGGATTTCTGCAATAGCCTCGAAAACGAGACTATGACGTTTGGACGATTTATCTGACCGGCCGAAAATGGCAGAATGCTCCGGTTGGAAAGGCCACAGCATTAGAATTTGGCCGGCATGGGAGAACCCCGAAATGGGCGCCAGCATCAGCATCAAGTCGACATTCCTGGAAGCGGGGAAAAATCTATTACCGTACCACCGAGCGGTTCTCGATTACTGGCATGACATCAAAGGCGACCGTTGGGCGCCGAAGTGGTCCGAATTCTCGCTGAACGACTTGGCCGCCGACACCCTTCCCTTCGTCAACGTCACCGAAATCACGCCCGAACCGCTATCCTCCGTGTATCGGTATTGGGGCACCGGCCTGACGGCTGCGTTCGGCGCCGACTACACCGGAAAGTCGCCCATCGAAGTGCCCCCGAAGACCATGGGGTTGAGCGCGCGCGGCGGCTGCGGTCGGCTGCTGCACGAACGCGCCCCCCATTGCGAAGTCAAACAGTTCGAGACCTTGGCCGGCTATCGCGGGCGGGCTGTGGTGTTGCGCCTACCCTGTTCGGAAAACGGCGAGCAGGTCACGAACGGGGTCAACGTCTTCAAATTCGAACACGTCAATCCCGACGCTCAGCTATCGGCCTTCTTCGACGAAGTCTTCGGGCCGCTCGACGCGTCGTCGATGACGGGCTGAACCGCGCCTGACAAAACAGCTACGCCCGCCGGGTTTCCCCGACGGGCGCTGGCTCATTCAATCGAAACGGAAACGCGAAACGGAAACGGGAGCTTTAGGCCGCCGTCGCCCGCTGCTGCAGAAACGGCGCGTCTCCGCCGGCCGTCGTGCGGTGCATGCGGCGAGGTTCGCTCTCGCTGTAATCGCGGACCGCGTAATGCATGGTCGCGCGGTTATCCCACATCACTAAATCCCCGGCCGTCCAATGATGGCGATAGACGTTTTCCGGCTCCGTCGCATGGCGCATCAGGTAGTCCAGCAGCGGCCGGCTTTCCTCGACCGTCATATCGGCGAAGTTGGAGGTGAAGAAGGAATTGACGAACAGCGCATCGCGCCCGGTTTCAGGATGGGTGCGGATCGCCGGGTGGCGGAACGATTTCAGGCCCGCCGGAATCTGCGGCGAGTCCGTGTCCGGTTCGGCAAGGTTGCGCTGGCGAATGGCGTCCGGCGTATGCATGGCGTCCATGCCGAGCAGCATCCGCTGCATCCCCGGCGACAGAGTCTCGAAGGCCCGGTACATATTGCAGAACATGGTATCGCCGCGGCCCGGCGTGATGATCCGCGCATGCAGGAACGACAGGGCCGGCGGCCGTTCGGACGCGGAAATGTCCGAATGCCAGAAATCGTTGCGCGCGCCCCGGCGGCCCGGCTTGGTTTCCAAAACGATGACCTCTGGGTTTTCGTTATTGACGCCTTCGCGCGCCCCGTAGGGATGCGGTTCGGCCGGGCCGAAGCGCTTGGAAAATTCGCTCTGCTGCGCCGGCGTCAGATCCTGGCCGGGAAAGACCAGGACGAGATGATCATGCAGGGCCTTGGTGATGGCGGAAAAAGTTTCGCTGTCGAGGTCCTGGGACAGGTCGACCCCGGTTACCTGGGCACCGATCGTGCCGGTCAGCGTTTGAAGTTCGATAGGCGTAGTGCGGCTCATGGATGTGGCCTCCCGTGTTAAAACCGATCAAGTCCCGGTCTTGCTTTTCTTGGTGGGCCGGTTGATCTCCGCCCGGCGTAGCATGCGGGCGAGGGCATCATTTTTACCGCGATTCAACGCGTAGTCCAGTGCCCGCCTGCCTTTGACGTCCTCGACCATCGGATCGGCACCGGCCCGGATCAGGTATTCGGCGACCTGGAAATGGTTCCCCGCCGCCGCCAGGATCAACGCCGACACCCCCGCAACGTCCTGCCAATCGAGCCGCGCCCCCGCCCGAACCAGCATCCGCGCGAGGTCCAGACGGCCCAGACGCGCCGCGTGATGCAAGGGAACCGTCCAGGTCTCGTCGACCACGTTGGGGTCGGCCCCGGCCTGAAGCAAGGCCGCGACACGGGGCCCGTCACCGGCCGCCGCCGCCCGGATCAGATCCTGCGTCGTCTGTGTCGCCGGTAGGTCGACCGCCCCGGTCGGGCCCGCCGCGATCGCGGCGGCCCAAACGGCGACCAGAGCCATGAGAAAAATAGATCGCACCATGACGCTTCTTCGTTTGCCGAGATTTCCGCCTCGGGATAGGCTCGAAACCATGTTCACGCTGCATGATTTCCTGCCGTCCGGCAACGGCTACAAATGCCGGTTGCTGCTTCGTTTCCTCGGGCTGCCGTTCACGCTTCGCGAATACGACATCACCAAGGGCGAGACCCGCACAGCCGAATTTCTCGAGCGGCTGAACCCAAACGGCCGCATTCCCGTGCTCGAATTGGCGGACGGGCAATGCCTGTCGGAGTCCGGCGCGATCCTGAATTTTCTGGCCCAGGGCACGGCCTTCCTGCCGGACGATGCCTGGGCCCGGGCGAAGGTCCTGCAATGGATGTTCTTCGAACAATACACCCTGGAGCCGACCATCGCCGTGCGGCGCTTCTGGCTGACCGAGCAGGAAGAACCTTTGAGCGAGGTGCAACAAGCCCAATTGCCGGACAAACTGACCCAGGGCCATGCGGCGCTGGCGGTTCTCGAGAAAGGCCTGGCGGCGGGTCCCTGGCTGGTCGGCGACGGGCCGACCATCGCCGACATCGCGCTCTACGGCTATACCCACGTCGCCCCCGAGGGCGGTTACGAGTTGGATGCCTACCCGAACATCACCGGCTGGATCGGCCGGTTCCGGGACATTCCCGGCTACCTGCCGATCACCCAGCGCGACATCGGCTGACTCGTCAGGGGCGAGACCTTGAACGGTCCCGCGTATCAGCACCGGCGAATATACGTTATACTGGCCGAAAACCGCCCCCGACGGGCGCCGACTAACAGGGCGCACGACGGCGGCGAACAGACGGGAGACGCAATTATGAACGTGAAGCACATCCTTGAAGGAAAAGGCAGCGCCGTCACCACCATCAGCCCCGGCGCAAAGATTTCCGAGGCCGCCCGAATGCTGGCCGAGGCCCGGATCGGCGCGGTCGTCGTTTCCGACGACGGCACGACCATTTCCGGCATCCTGTCCGAACGCGACATCGTACGCATGATCGGCACGGAGGGTCCCAGCGCGCTCGACCGTCCGGTCGCCGACGCAATGACCGCCAACGTCATCACCTGCAAACCGGACGACCGCATCAATGTGCTGATGGGCATGATGACCCAACGCCGCATCCGCCACCTGCCGGTGGTCGAAGACGGTAAGATGACGGGCGTGATTTCCATCGGCGACGTGGTCAAGGAACGCATGGACGAGATCGAAGCCGACGCCGCCGCCATGCGCGACTACATCACGGGCATGACCGCTTAAGTTCCCATCCCAGACCGACATCCAAGACCAAACCCGGAGAAGACAATTGACCAACCAGACCACCGGGGGCCAGGGCGGCCCCACGGCCAGCCTTGTGCTCTATCACGCCTGGGCCTCCTCGGCATCGCGCAAGGTGCGCATGTGCCTTCATGAAAAGGGCCTCGAGTTCGAAGCCAAGATCGTCGACCTGAACAAGTTCGAACACCATCAGGATTGGTACAAGAAGCTGAACCCGTCGGGCATCGTTCCGGCGTTGATGATCGACGGCGTGCCGCTGGTCGAAAGCAACTTCATCAACGAATACCTGGACGAAACCTATCCGGCGCCGCCGCTGCGCCCGACCGACCCGATGCTGCTGCACGACATGCGGCTGTGGTGCAAATACATCGACGACACCTGCCTACCCGCGATCCAGAAGCACAACTGGATGCACCATTTCCACCCCATGGCCCGTGAATGGTCGGACGAGGAACTGGAACGCCGGCTCGACGCCATCCCGACCCAGAACCGCAAGCACGTCTGGTACCGCATGGCCCGCGATCCCTATACGGACGAGGAACTGGAAGCGGCTCTGGACATCCTGCGCGACATGCTCGACCGCATCGAAGCGCGGGTCGCCAAGACCGGCTTCGTCACCGGCGACGCCTATTCGTTGTCGGATATCGCGGCGGCCCCCTACGTGATCCGCACGGAGGAACTGCGGCCCGAGGAAGTCTCGGCCGCCAAGCGCCCGGCCCTTGCCCCCTGGTGGCAGGCGATTAAGGCGCGCCCCGCCTACAAGGCCGCCCATATGGAGCCGTTCAACGAACAGTGCTGGTCGGGGTGGACCCCGCCCTCGTAATCACAGTCTCAAGCGCGATGGGGTCGGCGGGGTCGGCCATCGCGCGCCCTTGTTCGGCGGTTCGGAGGCGTAGGCCGCCCCCTCCGCCTCAGACGGCCGAGAAATCGGGCTCCGGCAGGGTTTCAATCACTGGCTTGCCGAACAGGTAGCCCTGGAAATAATCGGTTCCCAGGGTGCGCAGGGCAACCATGTCTTCTTTCGTTTCCACGCCTTCGGCGATGACCTTGATGCCGAGCGCCTGCGCCGTCTTGATCGCCCCTTCGGTGATCGTCCTCTTGACTATGTCCCCGGCGATCCCCTGGCACAATTCCATGTCCAGTTTCAGGATCTGCGGCTTGAACTTGGTCAACAGGTTCAGGCCGGCGTAACCGGCCCCGAAATCGTCGATGGCGGTGATGAACCCGCGTTCGCGGTAGGCTTCGAAAATGCCCATCAGATGGGCCGGGTCTTCGATCGGCTCGGCCTCGGTCACCTCGAACATGATCTGGTTGAGCGGCAGGTTATAAGTATCCGCCGCCTCCATCGTCGCGCGGATGCAGGTTTCCGGCCGGTACACGGCATTGGGCAGGAAATTGATGCTGAGCTTGCAGTTCAGCCCCAATTCGGAGGCAAGCTGGACCGCGCGCACGCGGCAGGTCTGGTCGAAGGCGTAGCGGTTGTCGTTCGTCACGCGGGACAAGACCGCCCCCGCCCCGGCGCCGTCCTTGCCCCGGACCAGGGCTTCGTAGGCGAAGACGCTTTTGGTCTCCAGGTCGACGATGGGCTGGAACGCCATGGTGATTTCGAAATCGAGGGGATTCGATTCCAGGCATTGCTTGCAGCCGAGCGGGCGAAAATCGGGATTTCCTTCGTAGGCCATTTTCAAACTCAGTATCAAAAAGTGGAATGTGTTCGGTCTGGAAAATAGGCGATCGGGCGATGCATTTCCACCCGGAGCGGTGGGAAACACCCGTGTCGCCGCAGGTGCGACACGATGACACAGGAAAATCGCGGGAAAGCGCTAGTCCTTCGGCTTCAAATCCAGCGACGCCGAATTAATGCAGTAACGCAGGCCCGTCGGCTGCGGCCCGTCGGGGAAGACATGGCCCAGATGGGCGTCGCAGTTGGAACAGACGACCTCAACCCGGCGCATGAAGAAGCTGGTGTCCTCGTGCTCGATTACCGCATCCTCGGCGACGGGCGCGTAATAGCTGGGCCAACCGGTGCCGCTGTCGAATTTGGTGTCGGATGAGAACAGGGGGGCGCCGCAGCAGACGCAGGTATAGGTCCCCGCGTCCTTGCAGTCATGATACTTGCCGGTGAAGGCGCGCTCGGTCCCCGCCTTGCGGGCCACCTTGTATTGTTCGTCCGTCAGCTGCGCACGCCATTCGGCGTCGGATTTCTCGATCTTGGTCATGGTCCGTTTTCCCCAAATCCGGTGAGAACATGCCGATCATATAAGGAGGCCCCGCCAAATGGCGAGGCCCCTCGCGTGAAGTTTACCGGCCGGGGTTTCCGTCCGGCGAAACGGACCTGGCCGCTTAGGCCTGGCCCTTCGCCGCCAACTTGGTGAAACCGTCCCGGGTCTGCGGCAGTTTGCGTTCCAGAATCTGGGTCGCCACCATGTTGCGCAGAACCTGCGCCGTGCCGCCGCCGATGGTGAACATGCGCGCATCGCGGTACATGCGTTCCATCGGCAGGTTCCGGGAATAGCCCATGGCGCCGAACATCTGCAGCGCGTCGGACGTCACCTTGATCGCCATTTCCGAGGTGAAGATCTTGGCCTGGGCCGCCAACGTCATGTCGGGGAAGCCGGTCTGGTTGGTTTCGGCGCTGGCCGCCGCGCGGTAGATCAGCGTCTGCGCCGCCGTGACCTGGGTCGCCATATCGACCAGCATCCATTGCAGGCCCTGGAATTCGGCGATCGGGCGGCCGAACTGTTCGCGTTCCTTGGTATAGGCGAGGCCCCGCTCATAAGCCCCTTCGGCAAGGCCGAGGGCGACCGTGCCGGCGCCCACGCGCTGCGAGTTATAGGCCGTCATCAGCCCGGCGAAGCCGCGCTTGATGCCCTGGGGCGGGATCACGGCCATGGATTCGTGAACTTCCAGATTCTCGAAGATGACCTCGCATTCCGGAATGCCGCGCAGGCCCATGGCCGGTTCGCGCTTGCCGATGATCAGGCCGGGGTGTTCGCCCCGGATGGCGAGGAAGCCGCCGATGCCCTGTTCTTCGCCGTTTTCGATGACGCGGGCGAAGATCAGGTGGATCTTCGAGACGCCGGCACCGGTGATCCAATGCTTGGTGCCGTTGATGACGTAGGTATCGCCCTTTTTCACTGCCGTCGTCGTCATATCGGTGGCCGCACTGCCCGCACCCGGCTCCGTGATGCAGATCGCGGGCTTGTCGCCGGCCAGGACGTGTTCGGCGCACAATTTCTTCTGGTCTTCAGAGCCGTATTTCATGACGGCGGAGATGGCGCCCATATTAGCCTCGACCACGATGCGCGCGGTGACGCCGCAATGCTTGGCCATTTCCTCGACCACCAGCACGGCGTCCAGGAAGGTCCGCCCCTTGCCCCCATAGGCTTCGGGGATGGTCATGCCCATGAACCCGGCTTCCTTCAGAAGCTTGACGTTGTCCCAGGGATATTCCTCGGTTCGGTCGACCTCGGCGGCGCGTTCGGCGATGGGGCCTTCGGCCAATTCGCGGGCTTTGGCCTGCAGGGCCTTCTGGTCGTCGGTCAGGTCGAACATGGGTATCTTTCCTTTTATGCGTGTTCAAATGAGGCGGCGATCCGGCCCCCGTTAGATCAATCCGTCGTCGCGCATCTTCGCGCGGTCTTCGTCGCTCAGGTCCAGCAGGTCGGCCAGAACCTCGTCCGTATGCTGGCCCAGGGTCGGCGGCGGCATTCGGTAGGTCACCGGCGTGTCGGACAACTTGATGGGGTTGCCCAGCAACGCGACCTTGCCGCCCTCGGCCAAGGGCTGATCCATTTCGATCTTCATTTCCCGGTGCTGGATCTGCGGGTCCTCGAAGGTCTGCTCCAGGTTATAGACGGGGGCGGCGGGGACGGTGCGCGCCTCCAGCCCATCGATCCATTCCTGGGTCGTCTTGTTGGGCGTCACGGCCTGAATCAATGGGATCAGCTCCTCCCGGTTCACAAGCCGCTTCGGGTTGGTGTCGAACCGCGGATCGGTCGCCAGTTCCGGCACGCCCGCGAATTCGCAGAACCGCTGGTACTGCCCGTCGTTGCCGGCGGCGAGATAGAAATAACCGTCCTTCGTCGGGAAGACCTGATAGGGCACGATGTTGGCGTGCTGGTTGCCGCGCCGCTTGGGCAATTCGCCCGAGGTAAAATAATTGAGCCCTTCGTTTGCCGTCCAGGCGACCGTGGTGTCGAGCAAGCCCAGATCGATGGCCTGGCCCTTGCCCGTTTTGTCGCGGTGGCGGAGTGCGGCCAGGATCGCGGTCGAGGCATACATCCCGCACATGATATCGGAAATGCCGACACCGACACGCACGGGCTCGCCGTCCGGATCGCCGGTCAGGCTCATGATGCCGCCCATGGCCTGGGCCAGGGCATCGTAGCCCGGGCGCTTGGCATAGGGTCCGGTCTCGCCGAAGCCGGTGATGTGGCAGTAGACCAGTTCGGGGAATTCGTCCTTCAGGTCGTCGTAGCCAAGGCCGAATTTCTCCAACCCACCGACCTTCATGTTGTGCGCCATAACGTCGCAATGCTTCAACAGCTTCTTGATCAAGGCGACGCCCTCGGGCCGCGAGAAATCGATCGTTACCGACCGTTTATTGCGGTTGACCGACAGGTAATAGGCGCTTTCGTCCAGATCGCCGCCGTCGGCCGCCGTCAGGAATGGCGGGCCCCAGCGGCGCGTGTCGTCGCCGACGCCGGGGCGTTCGATCTTGATCACGTCGGCGCCCAGGTCGCCCAGCAATTGACCGCAGGTCGGCCCGGCCAGAATACGGGTCATGTCGAGGATACGGATGCCCGCGAGGGGCCCGGTGGAGGACGTGTCGGATGAGGTCATGGAGTGTTCCGTTGGCGCGTTGGTCTTTTGTTATGAGTTGGGCATGCTACACGGCGGGACGCGAGGCACAAGAGCCAAACGCCCCGCTGCCGTTTGCCATGAACGACGGGCGTTCCCGACCGTCCGGGGCGGGCGCGGAAACGCGCCGCCGCGGATGAGGGATCAGCCCGCCTGTTCCAGTTCGACGTGCGCCGGCTTGCCCTGCACGCCCTTGTACAGAATGCCCTGACGCAGCTTCATGATCCGCGTGTATTCGGCGACGGCGGCCGCGTCCATATCGACCTCGACCGGTTTTTCATGAATGAAGTTGCCGTGGGTGTCCTCGCCACGCACCAACCAGGCGCAATCCTTGTCGGCGTTGATCTGCGAAACCTCGGGCCGGATGTAGCGCACGGCGAACCCGATGCGCCGGTCATCCGTGGTGTTCGGCGTCGAAGCATGAGCCATCATCACGTGATGCAGGGAAATCTCGCCGGGATTGAGCGGCATGTAGACGGCTTCATCTTCATTCACGTCGACCGCCAATTCCTGGCCCCGGGTCAGCAGGTTGTTCTTGTCCAGGGTGTCGCGGTGTTCCATCTGCGCCCATTTGTGGCTGCCGGGAACGACCTTCATGCAGCCGGATTCGACCGTCGCCGGCGACAGCGCGATCCAGGCGGTGACCACGTCCGGCTTGGACAGCCCCCAATAGGTCGCGTCCTGATGCCAGGAGACGAAGCCCGGATCCTGGGCGTCCTTGACGAACAGCGAGCAGCCCCAGGCCAGCAGGTTGGGGCCGAGCACATCCTCGACGGCGTCGAGAATCTTGGGGTGCGAAACGAGATCGCGGGCCCAGGTCTGCAGCAGGTATAGCTTCTGGCCGCGCGACAATTCGTACCAGCCGCCCTGGGCGGTCTCGTATTCCTCGAAACGCCGGCGATAGGAAAGCGCGTCTTCCGCGCTCATGACCGGAATGGGGGCGACGTATCCGTTCTTTTCGTAACCCGCGACCTGATCGTCCGTCAGAATTTTCGGCATGCTGTCCTCCATATGCGAAAAAGCGCCCGGTTCTCCCGGGTTCACTGATTGACCGATATTTTATGCCGGACGGAGCCTTGGGGCCAGCCCCCGCCGATTTCCCTATAAAAAGGCTCTAATCGGGCCTTGGGCGCAAGCGAGTTTTGTTTAAGCTGCTATCAAGGAAACCTCACGCTGGCCATTCCAGCATGAAGAAAAACTCACGGCCTCAACCGAACGCAGGTTGGCAGAGCGGCACGTCCCGCCCGGCCCCGGGCCCCGCCGTTGAAACGGGGCCCCTGTCCGAAATTCGAGGGTCTACTTAGGTGACGTTGAAGTCGCTGTCGTCGAGCGCCGCACCATCCGTGTCGGTGAGCTCGATCTCCATGTCCGTCTGGGCATCGCCGTCGGCGTCGATCTCCAAAATCTTGGTCTGGTCGTTGAACCGCGCCTGGGTGTTTCCGGCACCGTCGAAGGCATTGGTTTCGTCGCCCAGGAAGGCGAAGGTGCCGGTCACGAATTCGGAGAAGTCGAGAGTGTCGACGGCGCTGGACGACGTACCGGCGTCGAAGTCTTCGATCACGTCGCGCATCGCCGCCCCGGTGGCCGATTCCTCGGCCGACCGGTAGATGAAGACGTCGTTGCCGTCGCCGCCGATCAGGTAATCCTGACCCAGGCCGCCGATGATGGTGTCGTCGTCGTCGCCCGTTTCGACGATGTCGTCGCCGTCGCCGGCATCAATCACGTTGTCGCCGCCGTAGGCCCAGATGTCGTCGTTGCCGCCGCCGCCGAACACGATGGAGCCGCCGTCGTCCAGGGTGACGAAATCGTCGCCGTCGCCGGCGTCGACATAGTTCTCGCCCCAGCCGGCCTCGATATCGTCGTCACCGGCACCGCCGTAAAGCTCGTTGTCGCCGTCACCGGCATAGATGATGTCGTGGCCGTTGCCACCGTCGATGAGGTTGTCGCCGTCGCCGACGTCCAGGTCATCGTCGCCGTCGCCGCCGTAGATCACGTTGTCGCCGTCGTCGAAGATGACCAAATCGTCCCCGGCGCCGCCGTAGATCGTGTTGTCGCCGTCAAGGCCGTCGATGATGTCGTCGCCGTCGCCGCCGTCGATCACGTTGTCGCCGTTGGAGACCAGGATTTCGTCGTCGCCGTCGCCGCTGTCGATCTCATTGTCGCCGTCGCCCAGGTCGATCACATCGTTGCCCAGCCCCGCGAAGACACGGTTGTCGCCGTCGCCGCCGACGATATCGTCGTCGCCCGCACCGCCGGTGATTTCATTGTCGCCGTCGAAGAATTCGATTTCGTCGTCGCCGTCGCCGCCGTCCACGATGTTGTCGCCGTCGCCCAGCAGGATCGTGTCGTTGCCGAGACCGCCCAACGCCGTGTTATCGCCGTCCAGGCCGCGCAGGATGTCGTCGCCGTCGTCGCCGTCCAGGAGATTGTCCCCGGCGCCGCCGATCAGGTCGTCGTCGCCCAAACCGCCATAGATGCTGTCGTGGCCGGTACCGCCGATCAGGGTGTCGTTTCCGCCGAGACCGTGGATTTCGTCATGCCCGGCAAGACCGTCGATCACATCGTCGCCGGACGAGCCGATCAGCAGATCATTGCCCGAGGTCGCCGTGTCCGGCACGTCTTCGACCGTCACCACGAAGGTTTCCGTATAGGTCAGGCCGCCCGCATCGGTCGCCGTGACGTCCACGGAAACCGACGGCGTCGCCTCGAAGTCAAGCGCCACGCCATCCTTCAGCTTCAACTGTCCGCCGACGACCTCGAAACGATTGTCGCTGACCGCCAGGGTATGGGTATCGCCGGCGTCCGGGTCGGTAACGGTCAGGTCGCCGACGACCCAACCGGTTTCGTTTTCCGGGACCGGGTCTGCGTCGAGGGCGATATCCGTCGGCGCCGCATTGCCCGAGGGCAGCGTCAGGACGAAAGCCGCGGCGACCGACGCGCTGGCGCTATTGGACTGTTCCGTCGCCGTCGCCGTGACGGTCACGTCGATGTCGCCCTGCGCACCCGAAGGCAGGGTGGCGGTCAGGCCCGCCAGATCGCCGGCGGTCAGGCTGAAGGAGCCGTCCGTATTCGCCGTTCCGGCTGAAAGCAACGTGCCCGCGGGCAGACCGGAGACGGTCAGGCCGAGAATTTCCGAGCCGTCCGTATCGGTCAGCGCCGAGGCGATGTCGAGGGTGACCGGCTGACCGGCCTGTCCTGTCACGTCCTGAACGGTCAGCGTCGGCTGGTCGGCGACGGCGTCGATTTCGAAAGTGACTGTCGCCGTCGATTGCGCACCGGCGACGTCGACCGCCGTGTAGGTGAAGCTCGCCGCACCCGAGTAGTCGGCCGCCGGGGTGAACACCACGTCGCCGTTGCCGTCGAGGGCGACCGTGCCGCCGACCGGGTCGCCGACCGCGCCGATGGTCAGCACGTCATTGACGTCCGCGTCCGTATCGTTCGCCAAAAGATCCGCCGCCGGAATCGTCAGAGGCGTATCTTCCAGGGCATTGCCGACCACGTCGGCCGCCGCCACGGGGCCGTCGTTGGTGCCGGTGACGGTGATCGTCACCAGGCCTTCGTCAACGTCGCCGTCGGCGTCGGTCACCCGATAGGTGAAGGTCTCGACCGCCGTTTCGCCGTCGCCCAGGCCATCGAAGGCGTTGCCCGGATCGTAGGTGAAAGTGCCGTCGGGATTGAAGGTCAGCGCACCTTGGGCCGGGCCGGAGACCAGGTCCACGGCGGCCACCAGATCAGGCGCCAGGTCGTTGTCCAGGACCGATCCGGAGACCGCCGCGTGCTCGCCCGTCGTCGTATAGCTGTCGTCCGTCGCCGTGACGGCGTCGTCGATCGTGTCCATGACCTGACCGTCGACGATCAGGTTCAGTTCCTCGATGCCCTTGACCGTCAGATCGAAGGCCTGGAATTCAAAGGTGTCGTTGCCTGTGTTCGTGCCGGGACCGCACCACCAGTTCTGGCCCCACCACCAGCCGCCATGACCATGGCCATGCCCGCCGCCCGAACCGCTGTCGTCCAGAGAAGCCACGAAATCGGCGATGTCCTGCTGTACGGCGGCGCTGAACCAATCGTCCTGCGTCATTTCCAGCGTCAGGGTATCGTCGCCTTTGCCGCCGTCGTATTCGTCGCGGCTGCCGCTGTTGAGGGACACATCGTAGATCAGCGTGTCGTCGCCCTTGCCGCCGTCGACTTCGTCGTTGCCGGCGCCGCCCTGGAGCACGTCGTCGCCGTCGTCGCCGTAAATCTCGTCGTTGCCGGCGCCGCCGTCGATCGTGTCATCGCCGTCGTTGCCGTGAATATGGTCGCGTCCGGCGCCGCCGTCGGCAACGTCGTCGCCGCTGCCGGCATGGATCAGGTCGTTGCCGTCGCCGCCCGACAGGGTGTCGTCGCCGGATTCGCCGTCCAGATGGTCGTTGCCGTCGCCGCCGTCGATCACATCGTCGCCGCGCCCGCCGTCCAGGTGGTCGCGTCCGGCGCCGCCGGAAATGGTGTCGTCGCCGTCACCACCGTCGGCGTAATCGTCGCCCTGGCCGCCGTCGATGACATCATCGCCGTCTTCGCCATACAGCTTGTCGTCGCCTTTGCCACCATCGATCGCATCGTCGCCGCGGCCGCCGTATATTTTATCGTCGCCCTTGCCACCGTCGATGGTGTCGTCGCCGTTCTTGCCGTAGATCCTGTCGTTACCATTGGTGCCGTTGATGACGTCGTCACCATTGGTGCCTTTGATTTTGTCGTTGTGAGAAAGCTGGGAGAGCCAGCCAAACAGGAAATTAAAAAGCCACATGCGATCTGTCCTTGGGCGGCGCCGTCAATAAGGCGGCATACGTCATCGGCCCGCCGAAGCACCAACCGTAACCCAGGATCGGGCCAGCCGGAATTCGGTGGGGTTTTTCCTCAAGGCGCCCGGGAGCGCGCAGCACATGACGTTTCTTGCCTTTGTTGTCCGGCAACCTATCAGCCGTTCCTGACAACAGGTTGACGTACATCAAAAAAACCGAAAAGGCCCTCGGACGGGGATCCGAGGGCCTTTGGGGAGTGGTGGAAGTGGGCGAGACCCGGCGGCTGGGGAAGATGGGGGAGTTGGGGAGTGACCGCCGGGCCTCTCTGCGGGGTATTAGGGCAAACGAAGTGAGGGAAGAGCTTACCCGAAAGCAGCAGAGGCAATGACGGCGGTCGCCACCATGAAACCGAGGACAAGCCCCGTCACGGCGAGTGATGTCGCTTTTAAGGAAGATTGGTTGCACTGCATTGTAGTCACCTCCTGCGTGAGGCTTGCAGGCCCGGCAACTTCTCTTGCCATGGCCTCCTGCACTTAAAGTTAAGTCGTCCCAAGGACCACCCTAGGGGGGAGTCATTAACGATTTCTGAATCAAACTTAATTTTCTTTAAGGACGAAAACCGCATAGTCTGTCGCCCGATTGAATGACAAAAACCGTCAAGAAACCAAGCGACAGGGAGAATTTTGATGCAAACCCGCGCCGCCGTCGCCCTTGAGGCCGGCTCCCCCCTTTCCATCGAAACCGTGGACCTGGACGGCCCCAAAGAGGGCGAATGCCTGGTCGAGATCAAGGCCACCGGCATCTGCCACACGGATGAATTCACCCTGTCCGGCGCCGACCCGGAAGGCATCTTTCCGGCCATCCTGGGTCATGAAGGTGCGGGCGTTGTCGTCGACGTGGGCCCGGGCGTGACCTCCTTGAAGAAGGGCGATCACGTCATTCCGCTCTACACCCCGGAATGCCGTCAGTGCGAATACTGCCTAAACCCCAAGACCAACCTGTGCCAGGCGATTCGCACGACCCAGGGCCAGGGCCTGATGCCCGACGGCTCGTCGCGGTTCAAATTGAACGGTGAGCCGGTGTTCCATTACATGGGCACCTCGACCTTCGCCAATCATACGGTGGTCCCGGAAATCGCCCTGGCGAAAATCCGCGAGGACGCGCCCTTCGACAAGGTCTGCTACATCGGCTGCGGCGTGACCACGGGCATCGGCGCCGTCATCAACACGGCCCAGGTGGAGCCGGGATCGACCGTCGTCGTGTTCGGTCTCGGCGGTATCGGCCTGAACGTTCTGCAAGGCGCGCGCCTGGTCGGGGCCGACATGATCGTCGGCGTCGATCTGAACCCGTCGAAGGTGCCGTTGGCCGAAAAATTCGGCATGACCCATTTCGTCAACCCCAAGGATCACGGCGACGACCTGGTAAATCACCTGGTCGAGCTGACCGGCGGCGGCGCCGACTATTCCTTCGAATGCATCGGCAACACGACCGTGATGCGCCAGGCGCTGGAATGCGCGCACAAGGGATGGGGCGAAAGCATCATCATCGGCGTCGCGGGTGCTGGGCAGGAAATTTCGACCCGGCCGTTCCAACTGGTCACCGGCCGGTCCTGGCGGGGCACCGCCTTCGGCGGCGCGCGCGGCCGCACGGACGTGCCGAAAATCGTCGACTGGTACATGGACGGCAAGATCAACATCGACGATCTGATCACCCACACGATGCCGCTCGACGACATCAACCAGGGCTTCGACCTCATGCATGAAGGCAAGAGCATTCGAAGCGTCGTCGTTTATTGACGACGCACTGTCTTGAACGGATCCGCCCGCCCGGCAACCGGCGGGCGGCTCTTTTCCTGGCGGCCGCGCTGGCCGCCTTGGCCGGTCTCGCCCTGCCCGCCCCCGGCCAGGCCGCCGACGGCGCGGCAGCGACAGGCGACGCCACGAAAACCGCCGCCGAAACGACCGCGCCGGCCGACACAGCCCCCCCTGCCGCCCCGGCGCCCGACAAGACCACGCAGAACGGACCGAAAGAATTGGCCTACGGCCTGCGGTTTCTCAAGGAACGCATGTATCCCCGCGCCATCGCCCATCTGACGGCGGCGATTCGGACGCGGTCGCTGGAACCCAAATTGCTGTCCGACGCCCATTACTTCCGGGGCCGCGCCCTGACCCGGACACAACGCCCGGGACTGGCGCTGGACGATTTCACCCGCGCGGTCACCTATTGGCCGGAAAACGTCAAGGCGCTGCGCGTGCGCTGCCGTCAACTGACCCTGATGAAGAAATTCGACAAGGCGCAAGAGGACTGCGACCAGGCGGTCCTGCTGGCACCGGAAGATTGGCGGGGCTGGTTCACGCGCGGCCTTCTGCGCAAGGAGACGAAGCAACGCGACCTCGCGGAAACCGATTTCTCGGCCGCTCAGATGCGCATGCCCGACGGTATGGAAACATTTCCCGCCGTCGCCCGCCAATTGCGCGAATTCGACCTTCTGGAAGACCCCGACGCCTGGCGAAACGACCCCAATGCCCAGCCACAGTGGACCGAGGACTGATCGTTCGCCCGGCACCGCAATCGCCCGCTTTCCTTCCCCCGCCCAATCCGCTAAACCGGGCCCCGCCCGATCGTTTCACGATCCCTTCTCCGAAGACTCCAGGAGCCGACGACACGACCATGGACGCACTCTATTTCGAGGACTTCACCCCCGGCCGCAGGTTTAAGACCCGCGGCATGACCCTGACCGAGGCCCAGATCATGGACTTCGCCTGGCAGTGGGATCCGCAACCGTTCCATGTCGATGCCGAAGCCGCCGCCGCCAGCCCCTTCGGCGGCATCATCGGATCGGGCTTTCAAACCCTGCTGGTCGCCTTTCGCCTGTGGTTCCAGGAAAACATCATGAACGAAGCCTCCATGGGCTCGCCGGGCCTGGACGAAGTCCGTTGGCTCAAACCGGTGCGCCCGGGCGACACCCTGCATGTCGAGGCCGAGGTCATGGAATCCCGGGCCTCCGATTCCAAGCCCGACCGCGGCTATTCGAAGATCAAATACGCCGTGGTCAATCAGCAGGGCGAAACGGTCATGACCTTCCTCGCCAATCACATCTTTGCCCGCCATCCGGCCGGCGACGACCGGCGGATTTAACCCGGCCCCATCCGACGGGAAAAATCGCCAGCAAGCGACAATTGAACTTTCCTGCTTGAGACGCCATCATCCGACCCATGGAAAAAATATCCGAGAACAAATCCTTCGGCGGCCTGCAAACGGTCTGGGAACATCAATCCGACATCTGCAGCTGCCCCATGCGGTTCGCGGTCTATACCCCGCCGGCCCTGGCCGACGGTTCCGCCGACAAGCCGGTGCCGGTCCTGTGGTGGCTGTCCGGCCTGACCTGCACGGAAGAGAATTTCACCGTCAAATCCGGGTTCCAGCGGTACGCCGCCGAACACGGCCTGATGGTCGTGGCCCCCGACACCAGCCCGCGCGGCACGGACCTGCCGGGCGAACACGACGCCTACGATTTCGGCTCGGGTGCCGGGTTCTATGTCAACGCGACGCAGGATCCCTGGCGCGAAAATTACAACATGTACAGCTACGTGACCGAGGAACTGCCCGACGTCGTGTTCAACGGCATCGGCGGGTGCGACCGCGAACGACAGGGCATCTTCGGCCATTCCATGGGCGGGCACGGGGCGCTGGTCATCGCGCTGCGCGAACGCCGGGTCTTCAAATCGCTGAGCGCCTTCGCCCCGATCGTCGCGCCGTCCGGCGTGCCCTGGGGGGAAAAGGCGTTTTCCGGGTATCTCGGCGACAACGTCGACCTGTGGAAGGAATTCGACGCCACGGAACTGGTCAAATCGGGCCATTATTTCGCCGGCGACATCCTGATCGATCAGGGCACCGCCGACCAATTCCTGGACGAACAGTTGAAACCGCATCTGTTCGAGGCCGCCTGCAAGGAAGTCGATCAGCTCTGCACCGTCCGCATGCAGGACGGCTACGATCATTCCTATTTCTTCATCGCCAGCTTCATGGCCGACCATATGGCCCACCACGCCAAGGCGCTGAACGGCTGAGCACGCCGAGTGCCCGCGCCTTTCCGAAAATAGTCCGAATTACAAAGAAGAAGGCCGGTCCAACCGGACCGGCCCGAGTTCAGGGAGGAGGGAAGCCGTGGGCCGGGCGCCTTGGCCCGACCGTGAGGCTGTGGTCGTCTTGCGGACGGCACGGAATTGAATTCCGGCGCCTAAGCTGTTGTCCCAGCAGCTAAATCCGCAGACGCCACACGTAAAAGCTACCATCCCCACAACCAAAAACAAGATGACCAAAAGTCATATAACCGTAGGTAATAGGTCCCGGTTATGCAGCTACGGGAGGTGTCCGCGGCAAACCGCGGGTTTGCGGGCCGTTCGGTGATCTGGGAAATGTCGAAAGGTGGAGCGGGTAGCGGGAATCGAACCCGCACGTCCAGCTTGGGAAGCTGGCAGGCTACCACTACATCATACCCGCGGCGCCCGGACTATCTAAGTCATCGCCCGCCCGCGCGCAAGTCGCGGAATACGTCGCAGCGCCGCTAGCGGCCCAGCATGTGGCTCAGATCCAGTTTCTTGGCTCGGGTCATGACGTCCTTCATCATTTTCTGCCGCAATTTCTGTTGTTTGCGGATCAGTTCTGATACCTGTTTGACAGACATGTTCTCGAACTTCGCTTCGGGTGCCTGGGAGGCGGCGCCAAAAGCCCAGATTTCATTGTTCGTGTCGGTCGCGAGCGGCAAACCGTCCTTGTCCAAGGTCAGGTTCGACAGGTTTTTTCCCGGCAGTTTGTGCCAGGTCTTGCCGTCCCACACCCAGGGTGCCCGGTCCATTCCGATGACCATGACCACACCGCTGGCCGAAACGGCGATGTCGGTGGCCTTGCCCGGCATGTGCACCCATTTCTTCCCGTCGAACCGGTAGATATCATTCTTGTTGTTAACGACCCAGGCCTGGCCATCGGGATCAACGTCGACGCGCAGGGCGGAGCCGTCGATCTTTTTCCACTTGGACCCGTCAAGGCGGTAGATGCCATACCCCCCGCCTTCCTTGGACCAGCCGATGACCCAGACCCTGCCGTTGGCGCCGACGCCGATGTCACGGGCCCGGCCAGGCGTTTGGTTCCAGGAATGGCCGTTCCACGACCAGATCGTGCCGTCCTTGGCAACCGCCCAGGTGTCGCCCTTCGGCCCCATATCCAGGCGCACGATCCCGCCCTTGACGCGGTACCAGTCCTTTCCGGTCCAGCTATACGGACGGCTGTCGGTTCCCGCGACCCAGACCGAGCCGTTGGCGCCGGCGCCGATGTCCACGGCCTTGCCCGGCAGTTTGACCCAGTCGGCGCCGCCCTCCGCCAGTAGTTTTTCAAGCTGTTCGCGCTGTTTCTTGTCGGCGATGTCGCGAAGTTTCTCCCGCACTTCGATCAAGCGCTTGCGCTCGGCTTCGTGTTTCACTCTTCGGGCGCGCGTATCCTCGTCAATGCTCTGGCCTACGGACAACTCGGCGTCTTTCGGATCGGTTTCGATGTTGCCGTTGGCCTCGACCGCCTGCTCGGCGGACTTGTCCGCCCGGGCCTGACGTTCAAGGTACAGCTTGTTGACCCGGTCCAGCAGTTCATGGGGCGTGATCTGGGCCTCCTCGGCCTTCTTAATGACCGCCTTGACCGCGGCACCAAGCGCGATGACCTCGAACTGCTTGGCGTTGAACTTCCAATCGGTCAGCGAGAACGCCAAGCGGTTCTTGTAGGACTTGCCGGCCAGCTTGAACTTCATGTCCAGGACAACCGGGTGACCTTGGAGGCCCTTGTTCAGCGATCCCTGGATGGCGCTTTCCTCCAGCGCGAAGAGATCCGCCTTGGCGACGGCGGAAACGCCGAACTTCAGCAAGTCGGTGAAATTGCCGATCCCTTTCACGGTCTGCTTGGCCGCTTCCAGCGTGCCCAGGGCGACCTCTTTCGCGGCGATCAGCCCCGCAACCCTGGGGTCCAGGTCGACAGGCAGGGACTCGAGCCCTTTGCGCAGGGCTTCGACCGTTTTCTGCGCCGTCGCCTTGGCTGTGACGACGCCGGCTTTCTTGCCCTCGGCAACGACCAGTTCGGCTCGCGGCTTGGTGTTGTTCGCCTCGCAGATGGCCCGGGCCGGCAGGTCGGCGATGCTCTTGTGCTCCTGACACTTCCATTTGTACTTGTACCAAATACAGGCGCCCAGCAGGCGCTTGCCGCAGCCGTTGCGCACCGGCTTGCCCCAGACGCAGATCCTTTTGTTCTGATTGCAGGACTTGATCTCGCTTTTGAAGTGGTGGATGTCGCGGTCGAAGCCGTCGATGGTTTTCTGCAACTTGGCGACCTCGGCCTCGGCCTTCTTCAAACGGTCGATGGACGGCTGGCGTTCGTTCTTGACGATGTCGCGCTGGGACTTGATCTGGCTGTCCAGATGGTCGACCTCCTTCTGCGCCTTCTCCAGGTCCTTGATGGCGCCGTTCAGGCCGGGCTTCAGGCTGTCGAAGGCTTTTTCAACCGCCTTCCGCCCCTCGTCCTTGATCCATTTTCCGGGATCGGATTTCAAGCTCGCGCGGAGGCGCAGGTCTGTCTTGGAGAAATCGTGCGCACCCCAATCGATATCGCCGCCGGTGGTCGCGCCGAAGGAATAGGCGAAGACGTCACCGAACTGCTGAAGCGAGGCGACGTCGATGACCGTATCTCGGGCATCGACCCTTAACTTGGTTACGACCCCCAAAATTTCGGACTCGGATTCGATCGCGAAACGCGGCTTTTCCGTCGCCTTCACGGCCATGTCGAGAACGTTGTTCTTCAATGCCAGAGGGCCGAGCGCGATTTCGTCCAGGTCGGCCTTGGCCGCCATGCCCGTCACGTCCAGGTTGACGTCTAGTTCACCCAAACGCTTGGTCGGGTTGAGGAAGTAGAAGTCTCCCTTGAGCCGGGTGCCGCCGCCCGTGATCTGCAATTCCGGAACGGACACGCCGGGACCGGCAAATGCGATATCAACGTTGTGGAACTCCGCCACAGGCAGGCCGTCGGTATCCAGTTTCTGGCCGTCGGCCTTGGCAATCTCCGCCGCCACGGCGGCCACATCCGACAGACCCAGGATGTTGATCCCGGCGCGGAATGCGGCGCCGACGCTGTTCAAGGTTCCCCCCAGCGTGACCTCTTTGCTACCCATCACGGTCAGGCCCGTGAACGAAACCTGCGGGCCCGTCACGCCGCCGGAGGCGGACATGGTTGTCCCCGGTTTCAGGGTCAGGCCCTTGATGCCATAGGGATCGGCCCAATCCTCTTTGGCGGTGGCGCGCATGGCGATGGACGCGGCACCGGCCGGACTGACCGTAAAGGCCAGATCGGTGACGAACTCGATGGCTCTATTGCCGTCCTTGATGGGCAGGGTTTCCTCAACCTTTACGCCGAGGGCCGGCTGGCCTTCCAAGTATTCCATGAACACCGCGGGGGCGTTCGTTGGCTGCGGCAGTTTGAGAAAACCCAGGTCCGGCATGGTCAGTTTCGAAAAACCGCCGGACACCCGAAGCGACGGCTTTTCCTTCTTATCGAACACGCCTTCGATACCGCCCAGCAGGATCACCTCGTCCGGCGTCCCGAAGGTCTTGAGCACCTTGCCCACCTCGCCGGCGTCGTCCGGGCGAAAGACGCCGGCGACATTGATCCCGGACGCCAAGGGCAACGCCATGTCGTCGTCGGGAAGCGGGCCTTTCAGGAACTGGCGCACCTTCTTGGGCAGGTCCTTAACCTTGCCCTTGAAGCCGGGCTTGCTGACAATCACGGCGGCCTTGGTGATGCGCGCCTTGTCGATGACCGTGCCTTTCAGCTCCTTGACGATCGTCGCCGGCGACAAGTTGTCGCGCAGCGCCGTGAAATTCCAACCCTTGGGCCGGTTCGTCTGGAAAAACAGGACCGATGCCCGGTCGATGGAAAGCGCCTCAACGGTCAGTTTGCCGCCGATCGCCTTGGGTGAAATGACCGGGTCTTCCAGCTTGACCCCCTTGATTCCGGGAATGTCCTTGAGACCCGGAATCCGTTCCAGATCCATGCTGAACTTGGGGAAACTAAAGTACGGATTACCAAGCCGCTTGCCGTCGATTTCAACCGAGGCCTCGACCGGAATATTCTTGACGTCGTTGACCCGCCCCTTGGCCGTCATGCTGATTTTCAGGGTTGGGTCGCCAAGCGGCTGTTTGCGGATGACGTCGGCGTCCAGCTTCACCTCGGTCAGCGACACCCAGGGCAGGTCGAACAGCTTCGGCCAATCGATCCAATCGAGACTGCCGAAATGGATTCCGGTGTCGAGCCGCCCGGAGATTCGTACCGCGGGATAGGTCTTCTTGCCCAGGTCGCCCAGGTTCATTTCAATGTCGGACATCAACGAAGCGACGATGGCGCCGGTTGTCTGGCCCAGGACATCGCGTTCCCGCCGGATGTCGAATTTGGAATTGGCGAATTTGAACGGCAGATAGAAATCCGGCGTCAGGTCGGGCAGCGAGAAATCGATCTTCAGATACGCCAGCAGCGCCTTCCAATCGATGTTGATGTTCGGCAGGACGATCCCGGTGATGTCGAGAAAATCCGTCGTCAACGGCCCCTTGATGACGCGCGACGTCTTCTTCACACCCATCGATTTGAACAGAGTGTCGAACGGGCTCTTGTCCTTGATCTCCACGGACGAGGCAAAGTAGACCCCGTCCCGCAGGTCCAGGGGAAAGACCTTGGAGTTGGCCCCTCCCAACGCCTTTACCAAAGGTGCCGGGAGGTCCGCCGCCTTGACGTTGCTGCCACCGCTGCCCTTGGGGATGGCAAAGAAGGCCGCGCCCTTGAATTCGAAATCCTGGAACAGGTCCTTTTCTGTCTTACCGTTCAGATGGTCGGAGAAATTGAACGCGTCGAACACCAAGACAGTGACGGGTTTGGTCTTGCCCTTGGGCTTGTATTCGACTGCCGTGACGTCGGTGTTCTTGTATCTCAGGTTTCCAGCGACAAAGTCCTTGCCGGTCGTCTTGCCGGTCAGGTTCAAGTCCTTTACCGCGGCCGAGACCGGCGAACCGAAAACCGCCAGCAGGCCACAGATCGCCAGAAAAGCCGATACGCGTCGTAACATGGTCATTCTCCCCACTGATTGTTGACCAAGGCCAACGGCGTCGCCCACCCCCTTAAGGGGCCAGGCTGTTGCAGGGTTTGATCATGAATTCCAGGAACCGGACCGCGAATGCGTCCCGCACCAGCCCTTCCCCCTTGTCGCTGGTATTTTACACGCTTCTGCCGACGTGCCGCATATTAGAAAAACATAAAAATAGTCCCCATCACAAGTCCCGCGGCCTAGCCATCCGCACCTCCGCTCGCATCACAAAAATGTTTATGGCCGCCCTGGCGTTCCATCGGCTAAAGAGTCCTGATGCTTGATGCCGCAGATTCCATACTGGCCCCGGACAAGTTCCGTGATCCCCGCGTCACGGCGCGGGGCGAGACGCGCGCGCGCGTAACGCTCAAACGCCTGGAGACGCTGTGGATCAATACCGGCAGCCTGTGCAACATCGAATGCGCCGGCTGCTACATCGAAAGCAGCCCGAAGAACGACCGCCTGGCCTATATCACCCGCGCCGAGGTTGCGGCCTATCTGGACGAAATCGAACGGGACGGCCTGGGCACACAGGAAATCGGCTTCACCGGCGGCGAGCCGTTCATGAACAAGGACATGGCCGCGATGGCGGGCGACGCGCTGGCGCGCGGCTTCCGCGTGCTGATCCTGAGCAACGCCATGAAACCCCTGTGGCACAACCGGGTGGCCATTGCCGATCTGCGCGCCCGCCACGGTGACGCCCTGGCGATCCGCGTCTCCGTCGATCATTTCACCCCCGAAGGGCATGAAGCGATCCGGGGCAAGGACAGCTGGGTCCCGATGATCCGGGGTTTGGCCTGGCTGGCCCGTGAAGGGGTCAACCTTTCCGTCGCCGCCCGCCAACCGATCGGCGAGAGCGAGGCCCAGACCCGGGCCGGGTTCAAAGCCCTGTTCGCCGCCGAAGGCATCGATATGGACGCCGCCTCCACGACCGACCTGGTGATTTTCCCGGACATGGACGCGGCCCGAGACGTGCCCGAAATCACCGAGGCCTGCTGGAGCATCCTGGACATCGATCCGGGGGCGATGATGTGCGCGTCGTCGCGCATGGTGGTCAAGCGCAAGGATGCGGCCGCCCCCGTGGTCCTGCCCTGCACGCTTCTGCCCTATGACCTGCAATTCGAAATGGGGCCCACGCTCGGCGATGCCGGCGGGCCGGTCGCCCTCAACCATCCCCATTGCGCCACCTTCTGCGTGCTCGGCGGCGCCAGTTGTTCCGGAGGCTGACCCCATGACTCCATCCATCGACATCGGCCATATCGCCCGCCCATCCCTGGACCTGGGGCCGCTCGACGGGCCGGTGCTGCTGTTCGGCGGACCCTACAGCAACCTTCAGGCGACCGAGGCTCTGCGTGCCGAGGCGGAACGCCTGGGCATTCCCCCATCGAATGTGATCTGCACCGGCGACGTCGTAGCCTATTGCGGCGACCCGGACGCGACCATCGACGCGATCCGCGATTGGGGCTGCGCCGTCGCCATGGGCAATTGCGAGGAAGCCTTGGGCGAAGGCGGCGAGGATTGCCGCTGCGGCTTCGAGAAGGGATCGCAATGCGACCTTTTGTCCGTGCGCTGGTTCGCTCATGCTTCGGCCCGGGTCTCGGCGGATCAGAAAGCCTGGATGGCGGCCCTGCCCCACCCCGTCACCTTTGAATTGGCGGGGGCGCGGGTCGCCGTCGTGCACGGACATTCCCGCGATATTTCCGAATGGGTCTTCGCCTCGACCCCGGAAGCCGAAAAGCGTGTCGCGCTGGATGACCTGGACGCCGACATCGTGGTTGCCGGCCATTCCGGCCTGCCGTTTACCCAGGTCCTGGCCGATGGGCGCATGTGGCACAACCCGGGGGTCATCGGGGTGCCCGCCAACGACGGTACGCCACGGGTCTGGTATTCAATCATGGAGCCGGGCGCGGATGGGGTGACCGTGCGCCACCTGGCGCTGGATTACGATTTCGAAGGCGCGCGCGCCCGCATGATCGCGGAAGACCTGCCCGACGCCTACCGCAAGACCCTGGCCAACGGCCTGTGGCCCAACCTGGACGTTCTGCCGACGGCGGAAAGTGAAGCCACGGGCCATGCGATCCGCGAAACCGCCGTGACTTGGTCAAATCCCTTGCACGCCTTGGAACGGCGGGTACAGTAGCGCCCAAATGGCGCTTTCATATTCTTCGGCGGCCTCCGGCGCACCCGGGTCCGCCCCCCTCCTCCACATCGATGCCCGCGCCGACCGGCTGGGCCCGGTCGATCCCGGCCAAAAAATTCTCGGCCTGACCGTGTTGAAGCGTCTTGTGCTTGCCGCCAAGAAGGGCGGGTTCGACGCCGTGCAGGTCGCGGGGGACGCCGCATTGAAGCCGCTTCTGGACGGCACGGATGCCGTCCTCATCGGCCCCGACACACCGCCGCCGACGAGCGCCGCCACCGCCCCGGCCAGCCTGCTCGGAGAGGTCGGATGGCTGGCCGAATTGGCGGCCCGTCCGGGAGATGTGGAGGATACCGTTTTTCAAAACCCTCCGCTCAACCTCGCGCAAAATCCGGACACCCGCCAGGCGGAGCAGCGGCTGCTTAGCGCCTTGGTCAAGGAGACGGACGGGTTCATGTCGCGCCGGTTTGCCCGGCCACTATCGCTGCGCCTGTCGCGGATACTGTCCCGGTGCGGTGTAACGCCAAATCAAATGACCCTGGTCAGCACTGCGATCGGCGTTTCGGCGGCCCCCTTCTTCCTGTCGCCCAGCCCGCTGATGCAGTCGATCGGCGGCTTGCTGTTCGTGGTGCATTCGGTGGTCGACGGCTGTGACGGGGAACTGGCGCGGCTGAGTTTCCGGGAATCGCGGCTGGGCGGCCTGTTGGATTTCTGGGGGGACAATCTGGTCCATGTCGCCGTGTTCGCGGCCATGGGCCTGGGCTGGGCGATGGCGATCGACGCCGTCTGGCCGCTCTATCTGACGGCCCTCGCCCTGATCGGGACCGGCGGGTCGGCGGCCGCGGTCTATTGGTTCACCTTGCGCGAAAAGTCCGCGGCGGGGCCGGTCTACACCTCGGTGTCCAGCGGCCCGCCCGACCGTCTGTCGAAGCAGTTGGACGCCCTGTCGCGGCGGGATTTCATCTACCTTGTCTTCGTCCTGTCCCTGTTCGGAAAGGCGGCCTGGTTCCTTGCCCTCACCGCCGTGGGGGCACCGGTGTTTCTGATCCTCGTGCTGGTTCTCGCGGCGAAAAAACGCCGCGCCGTCCCGTCGGCCTAGGCGATATTCCGCAAAGCGCCACGCAGGCGGCTTTCGGCAATGGCCAGGGCCTCGGGCGTATCCACATCGAGCCACCAATTCCCGGTGACGTCGCAGACCGCCGCACGGCCTTCCTTCGCCAATTCCCGCAGACCGTCGGCCAAGCCGTGACGGCCCTCGGCGGCGGCCCGCCGCAGACCGTCGAACAGACCGTCCGTGCAATACATGACGCCCGTGTCGGCGGCATCCCACTGGTCCAGTTCCTTGGAAATCTCCGTGATCGAGGCGTCGTTCAGGCGCACCTTCATGACGTCGTCCATGTCGAAGATTTCGGATTTGTCCCGATCGACGGCCAGAACCATGCCCCCCGCCGCCGGGGCGTTCCCGGCCAGCGTCAAGGGCAGGCCCGCATCGTACAGATGATCGCACATGGTCAGGATAAAGGGCTCGCCCGCAAGCGCCTCGGCGGCGGCCAGGGTGCTGGCGCCGTTGCCTTTTGCCCAGTCGTCACCGGTAACGAAGGTCATCGGCGAGATGCCCAGGCGCTGGGTCAGCGAATTGAAATAACTCCGCACCATATCCGCCTCATGACCGAGAGAGACCACGAACCGTTCGATGCCCAAGGAACTCCGAAGCGCCGTCACGATGCGTTCGCCCAGGGTGATGCCCGCGACGGGAACCAGCGGCTTGGGCAGGCTGGCATTCGGAAACAGGCGCGAGCCCATTCCCGCGGCCAGGATCAGCGCCGTTTTGGGCGCGGCGGCGGGCACCGACACGTCGGCCGCATGACCATCGCCGGCCTGCGGCGTCGCGGCCTTGGCCGTGCCACCTGCGATGAAGGCATTGGTCAATTCACGCGCCATGGAATCGCGCATCTGCACGGGCGGGCTTTTCATGTAATAGGCCGAGGGCGCTTCCAACGGGCCGCCGACACCTCTTTCCAGGCCCAGCTTGGCGCAGCGAATGGCGTCGATCACGACACCGGCGCTGTTCGGCGAATCCTGCACCGACAGACGCACTTCCATTTCCATGGGAACGTCACCGAAGCCGCGGCCTTCCATCCGGATGAAGGCGACCTTGTTGTCGTTCTGCCAGGGCACGTAATCCGACGGCCCGATATGGATGTTGTTGCTGTCGATGGGCACATCCAACTGCGACGTCACGGATTGGGTTTTGGACTTCTTCTTCGACTTCAGGCGCGAATGCTGAAGCATGTTGAGGAAATCCGTATTGCCACCGGTATTCAGTTGATAGGTGCGGTCGATGGACACGCCGCGGTCGCCGAACAGACGCGTCAGCTGGCGGTGAACGATGGTCGCGCCGACCTGGCTTTTGATATCGTCGCCGACGATCGGCACACCGGCCTGGCGGAAGCGGTTCGCCCAATCGGCGTCCGTGGCGATGAATACCGGCACGCAGTTGACCATGGCGACACCCGCGTCGAGGCATGCCTGGGCGTAATGCTTGACCGCCTGTTCCGAGCCCACGGGCAGATAGCAGACGAGAACCTCCGCCCCGGTATCGCGAAGCGCCTGGGCGACGTCTTCCGGTTCCTGATCGGCGGCGCGGAATGCGCGGTCGTCTTCGTAGTCGCCCATATGGTCGGCGATGCCGTCCAGCACCGGCCCCATACGGACCATGACGTCCGATACGGGCAGAGCCCGTTGAAACACCGTCGTGCAGTTGGGTTTTTCGAAGATCGCCTTTTCCACGGGCAGGCCGACCTTGCGGCGGTCGATATCGAAGGCGCAGACGACCTGAATGTCCGTCGCACCCCAGCCACCCACGTCCGGATGCATCAGCCCCGCGTGTTCGCCACCGTTACCCCGTCGATAGAATTCCAACCCCTGGACCAGTGAACTTGCGCAGTTGCCGACCCCTGCGATTGCGATTTTGATTTTGGCCATAATTGTTCGTTTTCACCCTATGTTTGGTTGGTCCATCGGAGCCTGCAGGGGGGAGAGGAATACAGACGATTTTCCATGCAAATGTAGCACGATTGACAAAAATTGATCACGCGGAAACGCCCAAGCGACCGCTAGGCGGCGACGCGCGCAGAGGGCCGTCAACCGGACCTCAGTCGAAGCTGACTTCGCAGATTTCATAGCCCTTGGATCCGCCGGGCGTCGTTACCTCGACGGAATCGTCCACGGACTTGCCGACCAGCGCGCGGGCCAGCGGCGAGGTGATCGAAATCTTGCCCTTTTCCAGGTCGGCCTCGTGTTCGCCGACGATGCGGTAGGTCACTTCCTTGCCCGTGTCGTCGTCGGCCAGCACGACGGTGGCGCCGAAACGCACCGTGTCGCCGGTCATGCCCGAGGTATCGATGACCTCGGCCCGGGAAATCACCGCTTCCAATTCGGCGACGCGGCCTTCGATGAAGCCCTGCTTTTCACGCGCGGCGTCGTATTCGGCGTTTTCCGACAGGTCGCCGTGTTCGCGCGCCGTGGCGATCGCCTGGATAACGGCGGGACGGTCTTCCGTCTTCAGGCGCTTCAATTCTTCTTCCAGGGTTTTCAAACCCTCGCGCGTCATGGGGATCTTATCCATGGGTCTACTTCCTTAGGTCGTCGGGCCGCTGGCTTGGCGCGCGCAGCCGTCGAAAAACACAAATATTGCGCCGGTCCCGTCCCTGGGGCCGCGCTTCTCCTAATCCTGTAGGATTGGTCTAGGCCGAAGTGGAAAAGTAATGCTGTAGCGGCGCCACTTCAAGGGTCCCGTGGGCCAGGGCTTCCATGGCCTCGACGGCGGCGGCGGCGGCGGTCAGGGTCGTGTAGTGCGGCACCCCGTTCTCCAGCGCCGAACGGCGGATCGACCGCGAGTCCTCGATCGCCTGCGCCCCCTCAGTCGTATTGATGACCAATTGGATGTCGCCGTTGACGATGGCGTCCTCGCAGTGCGGGCGGCCTTCCAGCACCTTGTTGATGCGTTCGACCTTCAACCCCTGATCGGCGAGGAAGCGTTGTGTGCCGCCGGTGGCGTAAATCTTGAAGCCCAGCGCCGTGAGCCGCCCGGCCAGTTCCGCCGTGCGCACCTTGTCCCGGTCCTTGACCGAAATGAACACGGCGCCTTCCGACGGCAGGCTCATGCCCGCCGCCAATTGCGATTTGGCGAAGGCGCGGGGGAAGTCGGCGTCCAGGCCCATGACCTCGCCCGTCGATTTCATTTCCGGGCCCAGCACCGTATCGACGCCCGGGAACCGCGAGAACGGGAAGACCGCTTCCTTGACCGCGACATGGCCCAGCTTCGCGCCGGATTCCGGCAGGTCCATATCGGCCAGTTTCTCGCCGCACATCAGGCGCGTCGCGATCTTGGCCACCGGCACGCCGGTCGCCTTGGCGACGAAGGGCACGGTCCGCGAGGCGCGCGGGTTGACCTCCAGGATGTAGATATCCCCGTCCTTGACCGCGAACTGCACGTTCATCAGGCCGACCACCTTGAGCCCGCGGGCCAGGGCATGAGCCTGGCGGCCCAGTTCGGCGATGGTGTCGTCGGAAAGCGAGAACGGCGGCAGGGAACAGGCGCTGTCGCCCGAATGAATGCCGGCTTCCTCGATATGCTGCATGATCCCGGCGACGTAAACGTCGGTGCCGTCGGCCAGCGCGTCGACATCGACCTCGATGGCGTCCTGCAGATAGCTGTCGAGCAGCACCGGGCTGTCGCCGGAGACCTTGACCGCGTCTGTCATGTAGCGGCGCAGGGCACCCAGGTCATGGACGATTTCCATGGCCCGCCCGCCCAGCACGTAGGACGGCCGGATGACCAGGGGATAGCCGATACGCTCGGCCACCGCTTCGGCTTCGGCCTGAGACCGGGCCAGACCGTTGGCCGGCTGGCGCAGGTTCAATTCGTTCAGCAGCTTCTGGAACCGCTCGCGGTCCTCCGCCAAATCGATGGCGTCCGGCGACGTGCCGAGGATCGGAATACCGGCGCTTTCCAGGGCCTGCGACAGTTTCAACGGCGTCTGGCCGCCCAGCTGTACGATCACGCCCTTGAAGTCCCCGTTGGACTGTTCGCAGCGGATCAGCTCGATCACGTCCTCGGCGGTCAGCGGTTCGAAGAACAGGCGGTCGGAGGTGTCGTAATCGGTCGAGACGGTTTCCGGGTTGCAGTTGACCATGATGGCCTCGTACCCGGTTTCCTTCAGGGCATAGGCCGCGTGGACGCAGCAGTAATCGAATTCGATGCCCTGGCCGATGCGGTTCGGCCCGCCGCCCAGGATCGCGACCTTCTTGCGGTCGGTGGGCTCGGCTTCGTTTTCCGGCTCGCGCGAGCCGTCGCCTTCGTAACAGGAATACATGTAGGACGTCTTGGCCGCGAATTCGGCGGCGCAGGTATCCACCCGCTTGTAGACCGGCGTGATGCCCGCCGCGCGCCGCGCTTCCGAGACGTCCAGCGCCGTGCCGCCGGTCAATTCGGCCAGCCGTGCGTCGCAGAAGCCCATTTTCTTGAGCCGCAGCCAGCCGGCGGGATCGGTCGGCAGGCCGTAGGACTTGACCTGTGCCTCGGCGTCGACGATGGCCTTCATTTGGTCCAGGAACCAGGGATCGTACTTGGTGATCTGATGGACTTCGTCGACCGGCATGCCTTGGCGCAGGGCCTCGCCGATGGCCAGCAGGCGATCGGGCGTCGGCCGCGAGATGGCGGCGCGCAGCGCGTCGCGGTTGGCGTCCAGCCCGGCGCCGGGAATGAAGCCTTCGATCTCGACGTCGTTCAGGCCGGTCAGGCCCGTTTCCATGGAGCGCAGGCCCTTCTGCAGGCTTTCCGCGAAGCAGCGGCCGATGGCCATGGCCTCGCCGACCGACTTCATGGCGGTGGTCAGCAGGGGCTCCGCTCCCGGGAACTTCTCGAAGGTGAAGCGCGGAATCTTCGTCACGACATAATCGATGGTCGGCTCGAAGCTGGCGGGCGTGACGCCGGTGATGTCGTTGTCCAGCTCGTCCAGCGTATAGCCGCAGGCGAGCTTGGCCGCGATCTTGGCGATCGGAAAGCCCGTCGCCTTGGACGCCAGCGCCGACGACCGCGAGACGCGCGGGTTCATTTCGATGACCACCAGGCGGCCGGTCTCCGGATTGACGGCGAACTGCACGTTCGATCCGCCCGTATCGACCCCGATCTCGCGCAGCACCGCGATCGAGGCGTTGCGCATGATCTGATATTCCTTGTCCGTCAGGGTCAGCGCCGGCGCGACGGTGATGCTGTCGCCCGTATGCACGCCCATCGGGTCGATGTTTTCGATGGAACAGATGATGATGCAGTTGTCCGCGTTGTCGCGGACGACCTCCATCTCGTATTCCTTCCAGCCGAGCACGCTTTCCTCGACCAGGACTTCCGTGACCGGGCTGGCGGCCAGCCCACCGGCAACGATCTTTTCGAACTCCGGCTTGGTATAGGCGATCCCGCCGCCGATGCCGCCCATGGTGAAGGACGGGCGGATGATGGCGGGCAGGCCGACCTCGCTCAGCGCCGTATGGGCCTCGTCCATCGTGTTGACGACCCGCGATTTCGGGCTTTCCAGGCCGATCTTGTCCATGGCGTCGCGGAACTGCTGGCGGTCCTCGGCCTTGGCGATCACGCCAGCGTCGGCGCCGATCATCTCGACCCCGTATTTTTCCAGCACGCCGTTCTCGAACAAAGCGATGCCCGTGTTCAGGCCCGTCTGCCCGCCCATGGTCGGCAGCAGCGCATCAGGCCGTTCCTTGGCGATGATCTTTTCGACCATTTCCGGGGTGATCGGCTCGACATAGGTCGCGTCGGCCATGTTCGGATCGGTCATGATCGTGGCCGGGTTGGAGTTGACCAGAATGACGCGATAGCCCTCCTCGCGCAGCGCCTTGCAGGCTTGCGCGCCCGAATAATCGAATTCGCAGGCCTGACCGATGACGATGGGCCCGGCGCCGATGATGAGGATAGATTTGATATCTGTGCGTTTCGGCATGCGTATCTTAGGCTTTCTCGTCCATCAGCTTCACGAAGCGCTTGAAGAGGTAGTGACTGTCTTGCGGGCCCGGCGAGGCTTCCGGGTGGTACTGCACCGAGAACACCGGCTTGCCGTCGGCGCGGATGCCTTCGAGGCAGCCGTCGAACAGCGAGCGGTGGGTTTCGATGACGCCCGCCGGCAGGCTGTCGCGGTCGACCACGAAGCCGTGGTTCTGCGAGGTGATTTCGACCTTGCCGGTCTCCAGGTCCTTGACGGGCTGGTTGGCACCCCGGTGACCCATATGCAGCTTCGACGTGGTCGCGCCCAGCGCCAGGGCCAGAATTTGATGGCCCAGGCAGATGCCGAACACGGGCAGGCCCGTTTCCATGACTTGTTTCACCGCCGGGACGGCGTATTCGCCGGTCGCCGCCGGGTCGCCCGGGCCGTTGCTAAGAAAAAGCCCATCGGGTCGATGGGCCAGGATGTCTTCCGCGGTCGCCGTGGCCGGCACCACCGTCACCTTGCAGCCCTCGGCGGCGAGGCAGCGCAGGATGTTCTGCTTGGCGCCGAAATCGACGGCGACGACGTGGTGCTTGGGCGCGGTCTGCTTGCCGTAGCCGGAACCCAGCGCCCAGGTCGTCGTGTCCCAGGAATAGGTCTGGGCGCAGGACACGTCCTTGGCCAGGTCCATGCCTTCGAGACCCGGAAACTCCTTGGCCATTTCAACAAGCGCCGGAATGTCGAGCGGCCCGTCGTCTTTATAGGCGACCACACCGTTCGGCGCCCCGCCGTCGCGGATCAGCCGGGTCAGCCGCCGCGTATCGACGCCGGTGACCGCCGTCAGGCCGAAAGACTTGAGCCAGGTATCCAGGTGCTGCGCCGCGCGCCAGCTGGCCGGGTCGGTGATGTCGACGCGCATGATGGCGCCGCGCGCCGCCGGGGTGATCGTTTCCATATCTTCCGGGTTGGCGCCGACATTACCGATATGGGGGAATGTAAAGGTGATGATCTGGCCGGCGTAGGACGGATCGGTGATGATTTCCTGATAGCCGGTCAGCGAGGTGTTGAAGCAGACCTCGCCGACGGCGGAACCCGGCGCACCCGCGCCGCGGCCCCAGAACACCTCGCCGGACGCCAACACGACGGCCGCGTTTGCGTTCGCCGGTTGAGCGGCCATGGTGGTGGTCGCGGGCTTGATACCTTCGGACATATGACTTTTTTCGGGCTGGGGTTGGACCAAGGCGCCCGGGCCGCAAATTTGATGCACGACCCCGAATGCGTTGGAAACAAGCTTCTACGCGTTGCACCGCACAAGGTCAAGACTCGTTTGACAAAAAAGATGCTTATATTTCAAGCCACTAAAGAATCGGATCGCGTTTGCGTTGGGGGTAATTTTAGGCTAGGGTCCGCTTCTTCCGACACAACCGGGGCACACCCCATGCTACGCGAGCAGATTTCGGCTGCGCTGAAGACTTCTATCAAGGAGAAGAACGCCTGTGCGACGGCGACCCTTCGCCTAATCAACGCCGCCATCAAGGACCGGGACATCGCCGCCCGGGACAAAGGTAACCAGGACGGAATCACCAACGAGGAGATTCTCAGCCTGTTGCAGTCCATGATCAAACAGCGCCATGAAAGCGCGCAGGTCTATGAAGACGGCAAGCGCCAGGACCTGGCCGACCGCGAGCGCGAGGAAATCACCGTCATCGAAAAATTCCTGCCGGAACAACTTTCGGAAGACGAAGTCGCCGAAGCCGTCGACGCCGTGATCGCCGATACGGGCGCGGACTGCATCAAGGACATGGGCAAGTGCATGGGCGCGCTGAAGGCCAAATACGCCGGACGCATGGACTTCTCCAAGGCCAGCGCCTTGGTCAAGGATCGCCTCTGCTAGTCCGACGCGGACGGCGATTCGTAAAAGCGGCTTAAGCAAGATCGATACCAGCAAACTGTGATTTGTTGAGAATCACGGGGATAAGCCCCGTGACTCCCTTGCTGCGCTCCCATACGTAAAATGCGTATGGTTGCAGGTTCGCGTCTCGACGTCGGAGCCAATAATCGGAGGCCGAATGGCCATACCTCCTGAATTCCTGGAAGAACTGAAGCTGCGCCTACCGGCGACGGACGTCGTCGGGCGGCGGGTGAAATTGGTGCGCTCGGGCCGCGACACCAAGGGCTGCTGCCCGTTCCATAAGGAAAAGACGCCGAGCTTCCACGTCTACGAAGACCACTATCATTGCTTCGGCTGCGGTGTGCACGGCTCGATCATCGATTTCGTGATGGAGACGGAGGGCCTGGAATTCCGCGAGGCCGTGGCGCGGCTCGCCGGCGAGGCCGGGATGCCCATGCCCGAGGAAACGCCGGAAGAACGCCAGCGCCAGGCCCGCAACCGGTCCTTGGCCGAGGTCGTCGAGATGGCGGCGGCGTTTTTCGAGAAATGCCTGCGCATGCCGGAAGGCCGCGCCGCCCTGGACTATCTGCGCGGGCGCGGCCTGACGGAGGAGACGATCAAGCGGTTCCGCCTAGGGTTCTCGCCCGACGGGCGCGGCAAGCTGAAATCCATGCTGGCCGCCGAAGGGATCGAGGAAAGCGCCATGGTCGCGGCGGGCCTGCTGGTTCAGCCGGAAGACCGCAACCGCGATCCCTACGACCGGTTCCGGGGCCGCGTCATGTTCCCGATCACCGACCGCCAGGGCCGGGTCATTGCCTTCGGCGCGCGGCTGCTGGCGGGCGACGGGCCGAAATACCTGAATTCGCCCGAGACCAGCCTGTTTCACAAAGGCCGCAATCTTTACGGCCTGGCCCAGGCCAAGGAAGCCGTGCGCGAACACGGCAACATTGTCGTCTGCGAAGGCTATACGGACGTCATCGCCCTGGCCCAGGCCGGGATCGGCCAGGCGGTCGCCCCCCTGGGCACCGCCCTGACCGAGGAACAGATCGCGCTTCTTTGGAAACTGGCGCCGGAGCCGATCCTGTGTTTCGACGGCGACGCGGCGGGCCAGCGCGCCGCCGCGCGGGCCGCCGAACGTGCCCTGCCGCTGCTCAAGGCCGGGTTCGGCCTGCGCTTTGCCATGCTGCCGCCGGGCGAAGACCCGGACTCACTCGTTCAGGGCAAGGGCCGGGCCGCCTTCGACGAAGTCCTGGAAGGCGCCACGGCCTTATCCGAATTGATCTGGCGGGTTGAATCGGGCGGCCACCTGCCGCCGACGCCGGAAGGCCGGGCCGATCTGAACAAGCGGCTGGACCAGAAACTGCGCGACATTCCCGACCCCACGGTGCGGCGCTATTTCCAGGATTTCTTCAAGACCCGACTGTGGCCGGACGGCCCGGCGGGCCGGAGTGGACAAAGCGGACGCGGGGATTTCCGCGGCAAAGGAAAATTCGGCGGCGGCAACTGGTCGGGGCCGGGCCAGCGCCTGCGCGCCGACAGCCCGGACATCCGTCCGGTCGAGAGCGACCGCCTGCGCGCGGCGATCCTTTTGGCGACCGCGATCAACCATCCGGACCTGCTGGCCGAGGTCGAGGAAGACCTGGGCCGCATCACCGTCGCCGATGCGAACCTTGACAATTTACGTCAGGCGTTATTAATCACCCACGCGGGTGGTTTACCCCTTGACACGGAAGGGCTTGTAAACCACTTGTCAGAGCAGGGTTATTCCCAGGCGCTGAGCCAGCTATTAAGCGCGCGAACGTATGATCATGCGAGATTCGCGCGCCTCAATGCGGGACTTGCAGAGGCCAGACGGGGCTGGGAAGCAACCATCAACCACCTGCGCGGAGAGGACTTGGAGTCCGAACTCCAAGCGGCCCAAGACGCCGTCCGGCGTGACCCGTCGGACGAGAACATGAACTGGGTCGTCAGGGTTCGGCGGATGATGGACGAAAGCGAGCAAATCGCCGCTGGCTTCGAATAGATCGGGCCGCGAAAACGGTTTGCGGGCGGACGTCCGGACAAGAAACAAGAAGGCAGGGCCGATCGGCGGTCAGGTGGAACGGAACAAGAGACTATATCTACTGGGCAAAGGCATCGGGAACGCCATTAAGAAATTAGCCGGGACAGACGCCAAGAGCGGCGGGAACCGGAGGGGGCGGCGTTCCCCCGAACAACGGATTTAGAGGTCGAGCGTGGCAAAGGCACAAGCGAAAGAACGTGACAGCGGCGAAAACCAGGAAGAAGGCGGCGACAGCCCCCTTCTCGATACCCTGGGTGCGGCGGTCAAGAAGATGGTCGCCAAGGGTAAGGAGCGCGGGTACGTCACGTATGACGAACTGAACGGCGCCCTGCCGCCGGAAAAGGTATCTTCGGAACAGATCGAAGACACCATGGCGATGTTGTCCGAAATGGGCATCAACGTCGTCGAGAACGAAGAGACCGAGGACAGCGCGTCCAGCGATTCCGATGATGAGGACGAAGGCGAAAAGAGCCCGACCAGCACCGCCGGCAACGTCGACGAGAACGATCTGGGCCGCACGGACGACCCCGTCCGCATGTACCTTCGGGAAATGGGTTCGGTCGAGCTGCTGTCCCGCGAAGGCGAAATCGCCATCGCCAAACGCATCGAGGCCGGCCGTGAAATGATGATCGGCGGCCTGATGGAAAGCCCGCTGACGATCAAAGCCATCACCTTGTGGCACGATGCGCTGATCGCCGAAGACATGCTGTTGCGCGACATCATCGACCTGGAGGCCACCCACGGCGGCGGCCCGGGCCAGGCGAACAACAACAACAACAACGCCAACACCGACGGCGAAGACGGCGACAGCGAAGGCGGGGCCGACAACGACGACGCCCAGCCGGAAGCCAAGGAAGCCGCTTCGGAAGAGGACAAGAAGGACGACGACAAGTCCGCCAAGCCCGACGACGACAGCGACGGCGAGAACGGCGAAAAATCCGAAAGCAGCAGCGACGACGATGACGACGATGACGACGACGGCGAAAACAACCTGTCGCTGGCGGCGCTCGAAGCCAAGTTGAAGCCGGAGGTCATCGAGACCTTCGAGAATATCGCCAAAACCTACAAGAAGCTCCACCGCGTGCAGATGCAGCGCCTGGAATTGCTGACCTCGGGCGAAGAGCCCAAGCCGAGCCAGGAAAAGCGCTTCCAGAAGCTGCGCAAGGAACTGATCGAGTTGATGGAGGACGTGCACCTCAACAACAATCGGATCGAACAGCTCCTGGATCAGCTTTACGGCCTCAACCGGCGCCTGGTCGGCCTGGAAGGCAAGATCCTGCGCATGGCGACCACGGCGCGGGTCAACCGCGAGGAGTTCCTGAAGGAATACCAAGGCAACGAGCTCGATCCGGGCTGGATCAAGCGGGTCGGCAAGCTGAAGGGCAAAGGCTGGGACCGCTTCACCACCCGCTTCGCGGACGACGTTACGGACCTGCGCGAACAGGTCGGCGAGGTTTCGCAGACTTCGGGCCTGCCGATCATCGAATTCCGCCGCATCGTTTCGACCGTGCAGAAGGGCGAACGCGAGGCCGCCAAGGCCAAGAAGGAAATGATCGAGGCCAACCTGCGGCTCGTCATCTCCATCGCCAAGAAATACACCAACCGCGGCCTGCAGTTCCTGGACCTGATCCAGGAAGGCAACATCGGCC
>CAJWCU010000017.1 GCA_913030825.1 uncultured Rhodospirillaceae bacterium
GCCGCCGTCTGTCTCGCCGCTACAGTCTGCTACTGGTTATGAGTCCGGAGCCTAAGGAAAGGCCCGTTCTATGAAATGTTTTTTGTCCCACAGCAGCAATGACAAAGAGCCATACGTCAGGCTGGTCGCTGAAAAGCTCGCTCCAAGAGTCTCGTACGATGAGTTTACGTTTGAGGAAGGGATGGGAAATCTTGAAGAAATACTAAATGAATTAGACCAAACTGATATATTTGTACTTTTTATCTCAAATGATTCACTAAATTCGGCGTGGGTAGAAAAAGAAATATCTGAAGCAGTAGAAAGAATGAATGAAGGTAGTATTAAGCGCTTCTTTCCTATTGTGATCGACAAAAATATCAAACACGACGATCCTCGAATACCTGATTGGGTTAGGGAAAATTATAACCTGCGGCCGATAACTCGTCCCGTCGTGGCTTCCCGTCGGATACGCGAGCGCATGTTGGAGTTGTCGTGGAAAAATCATCCGATTCTGAAGCAGAGAAATAATATTTTCGTGGGGCGAAATGAAATACTTGAGTTATTTGAGGAGCGTACAAACGATATTTCTAAAGATTACCCAAAAACTATATTCTCATCCGGATTAAGAGAGATCGGAAGAAAGAGTACTGTCATAAAAGCCCTCCAAAAGGCGAACATTATTAGGGAGTATTCTGACCCGATAAGGTTAAATTTAACAAGAGAAGACGGGATAGAAGGGTTCATTGAGAAGTTAAGCGACCTCGGGATGTCTGAGCAGGGGTATCGTGTCAACCTTCTGGATATGACCGTTGATGAAAAGGTCAATGAATTAAATAAACTTATTTTAGATATATTGTCATATGGTGACGTAATTCTTATTGAAGACAACGGTTCGATTGTCCGGTTCGGTGGGGAGATTGCCCCTTGGTATGTGAGCTTGTGTGAGGCTTTGCCGACGGGGCGCATCATATTGTGTGTTGCTCCATATTTCCGCCCAAATAAAGCTCCATTCGTCAGAAACAGCGACTTCTTTTTTCTTGATGTGCCTGAATTGACGCCGAGCGAACGGGCAGGCTTGTTCAAGCGATATGGAGATTTGGTCGGATTGGCTCTGTCTCGTGAGCAATCGATGGATTTCGTCAAGTTGTTCACTGGTTATCCTGGTCAAGTGACGTATGCCGTTGACCTAATATCATCGGAGGGTATTGCAGGTGCATGGAAAAAATCTTACGAAATCGCAGAGTATTCAAAGTACAAAGCGGGTATTTATGTCGATAAATATTTAAATGATCCTGACAAACAAGAGCTTCTTAGATTCATGGCGTCGTTTGATTTCTTATCAATTGATTTCATTTCTGATATTTCAGACAAGGTTGGTTTTGATTGTTTGGCCAACATTGATGATTTTATCGGTGAGTCAGTTTGTGAGCGGATTGGCTCTACAGGAGAATATGTTCGTCTGAACGATGTGATTAGAGATTATGTCAATCGCAATGACCTCTACATTGGCGATAGATTCAGATCTGCGCTTAGTGAGTTTGTCGTCGATTTTATGAATACCTATGAACGAGAAGAGTATGATGTGTCCGCGTATTACGTGGCAATCAAAGAAGCACTTACTGGCGATGTTGAGATAAAAGTTCCCGACAAGCTATTAATCCCCGCCCATTTTTTAAGAAGTATGAATGATCTATACAGAAAGAAAAAATACCATGAAATTATAAATCTTGCTGACAGGGTGTTGGCCAAAAAAACAAATTATGACGACCATACAGAGCAGGATATTAGATATTTTTTGTGTCAGTCTTTGGCAAGATTACGAGACAAAAGATTTTTGTCTGAAGTACAAAGTATTAAAGGGGCAGAACACAACTTCCTAATGGGGTTTTATTACAGGCTTCAAGGTCGATACGCGGATGCACTCGAGCGATTTGAACTGTCCAAAGAAGAAAAGAGGACGAGAGAGCGGTCACTTCGGGAAATAGTGATGACGTTATCTATTGTGGAGAGATATGAAGAAGCATTAACTCAAGCGAAGATGAATTACGAAAGATACCCGTCGAACCCTTTTATTATTCAGTCGTTTTTTGAGTGTTTGATCCATCAGCAAAAATCTGACTCAAATCGGGCTATCCTAGAAGGGCTGATAAAAGCACTGGATTCAATTTCAGGCGACAAAGCAGCTGAAATTAATGCGTCGCTGAAGGCAAATTTGACAGCGACTTATGATGAAGACTTCGTCAAAGCCAATCAAATCATCGATGACGCTATCGCAATGTTTTCAGGAACTGAGTATCCACTGCTGACCAAGTTAGATTTGGCAATCCAAAATTTGGACCGGAATTTGATCGAAGAGACTATGAACCGTCTCAACCAAGTAGGGGGAGGTCGAGACTCTCGTCGACCGAAGTTTGTCAAAGCCCAGGTGATTTTGGAAGCATTGAAAGGCGAGTCTGGTCGTGCCTTGGCTCTGATAAATCGAGACTTAAAAGAATTTCATCCGAATGCTCGCGAGAGACTTATCAAGCGGGTTCATGCAATTGTCGGCGAGTTTAAGGCACCACCTTCCCCGGGTTCATGATCCCCTTCGGATCCAGCGCCTGCTTGATCGAACGCAGCAGGTGCTTTTCCACGTCCGTCTTGTAGCGGTCCATTTCGTGGACCTTCATCAGGCCGATGCCGTGTTCGGCGGAGAAGGAGCCGCCGAGGCTGTCGGCGATGTCGTGGACGCCCGGCGGCACGTCGTGGCGCAGGCGTTCGGCGTCTTCCGGGGTGGTCTCCTTCGGCATCACCAGGTTGTAGTGCAGGTTGCCGTCGCCCATGTGGCCGAAGGCCATGATGGTGCAGCCGGGGATCGCCGCCTGGACGTGCGGATCGGCCTTTTTGAGGAATTCCGGCACCTTGGAGACCGGCACGGAAATGTCGTGCTTGGCCGAGGGGCCGCAATGCTTCAAGGCTTCCGGGATGGATTCCCGCAGGTTCCAGAGCTTGGCCGCCTGATCGCCGCTTTCGGCGAGCACGGCGTCGATGATTTCGCCCGCTTCGAAGGCTTCGCCGAGGGCCGTTTCCGCCAGGTCACGGATCACGCCTTCCTGGCCCGAGGCCATTTCGATCAGAGCGTAGTGCTCGTACTTTTCCTGCATCGGGTCCTGGGTGTTCGGGATATGGGCGAACACGGCGTCCAGCGGGTTGCGCTGGATATATTCGAAGCTGGTGACCTGATCGCCGGTCGCCTTCTTGAGCCGTCCGAGCAGGGCCGAGAGCAGCTCCGGGCTTTCCGAGGCGACCAGGGCGGTCGTCGTTTCCGCCGGCTGCGGGAACAGTTTCAGGACCGCGGCGGTGACGATGCCGAGGGTGCCTTCGGCGCCGATGAAGAACTGCTTCAGGTCATAGCCGGTGTTGTTCTTCCGCAGGCCGCGAAGGCCATGCCAGACGCGGCCGTCAGCGGTTACGACCTCGAGCCCCAGCACCAGGTCGCGGGTATTGCCGTAGCGCAGGACCTGAATGCCGCCGGCGTTGGTCGAAATGTTGCCGCCGATCTCGCAGGTGCCTTCGGCCGCGAGCGAGAGGGGGAACAGGAAGCCCGCGTCGGCGGCCTTGTCCTGCAACTCTTTCAGAATACACCCGGCCTCGACCGTCATCGTCGCGTTGATGGCGTCGATCTCGCGCACGTTGTTCATGCGGCCCAGGTTGACTAACACGCCGCCGGTCGCGACGGCGCCGCCGCAGAGGCCCGTGTTGCCGCCCTGGGGCGTGATCGGAATGCCGTGTTCGGCGCAGATCGTGACGATCTTGGAGACTTCCTCCGTATTGGCCGGGCGCAGGACCAGCGGGCTTTCGCCGTGGTAATAGCCGCGCTCCTCGGCCAGATAGGGGGCCATGTCGGCCTCGGTCTCGTACCAGCCCTTGTCGCCGACGGCAGCCTTGAGGGCGCTGCGGGCGTCTTCGGGAAGGGGCGGGGTCATGGTTCCGTCGGCCATGGTCTTGTATTCCTTGAATTGAGTGGTCTGCTGGGATGTTTCCCGCCATATTTGGCACGAAGGCCGCCCCACGACAAGCCGGAGCCCGTCGAATGTCCGCGAATAATTCTCAAGCCCAACCCAAGGAAAACCAAGGTGTGCCGCAGGGCGAGACGCCCCAGGCGCCCATGCCCAAGGCGCCCGGCGAGACGGAAGTCTGCGTCATCGGCGCCGGGATCGTCGGCGTCAACTGCGCGTTGGAGCTGGTCAAGCAGGGGTTCAAGGTCACGGTCGTCGATCGGGCCGAGCCGGGCGAGGGCTGTTCCTTCGGCAATGCGGGCATCCTGGCCGATTGGTCCTTCGTGCCGGCCTTCGGACCGGAGGTTTTGAAGAACGTGCCTAAGTATCTCATCGACCCGAAGGGGCCGCTGACCATCCGCTGGACGCGCCTGCCGCATATCCTGCCTTGGCTGTTCCGCATGCTGGGGCACGCGTCGACGGCCCATCAGCGCCGCGCGGCGGAGGCCATGAACCATCTGACGATCGGTGCCGGCGGGTCCTACGCCAAGCTGGCGGCGGAGGCCGGAGCACCCGAACTGGTCCGTCAGGACCCGGTGCTGCAGGTCTACGACAAGGAAAGCGATTTCGCGAAGTCCGAGGCCGATCTCGCCTACCGGGCCGGTTTCGGCATTTCTTACGAAGCCCTCGACCGCAAGGCGCTGAGCGATCTGGAACCGGCCCTGGGCCCCGATTTCAAATGGGGCCATGCGCTGATCGGTGGCGGCACGACGGTCAATCCGGGCCGCCTGACCAAGGTATTGGCGGAGGAAATGCAGCGCCGGGGCGGCAAGCTTTTGCAGGCCGAGGTACGGGGCCTCGCGCGGGACGACGGCGGGCGGTTTTCCGTCACGACGGAGACGGGCGTCATCGCCTGCGACCGCATCGTTCTGGCCGCCGGGGCGTTCTCCCACAAACTGTCGGCCATGTTGGGCGAGCATGTTCCCCAGGGCACGGAGCGCGGCTATCACGCGATCCTGGCCGACCCGGGGGTCGAGGTGCGCCACGCCGTCGGCTGGAAATCGCGGGCGTTCTATGCCTCGCCCATGGAAATGGGCCTGCGTCTGGCGGGCACGGTGGAATTGGCGGGCCTGGAGGCGGCGCCCGATTATGCGCGCGCCAAGATCATGGCGGGCCTGGTGCCGACGATGTTCCCCGGCATCAACACGGCGATCAAATCGGAATGGATGGGCTTCCGCCCGACGCTGCCCGATTCCATGCCGGTTTTGGGCCCGTCGGCCAAGGTGCCGGGCCTGATCCATGCCTTCGGCCATCAGCACGTCGGCCTGACCTGCGGTCCCGCGACGGCGCGTATCGTCGCCGGATTGCTTAAGGGCGAGACGCCGAATACGGATATCTCGGCCTTCCGGCCGGATAGGTTTTGATCTTGGGGATCAACCCCGAAGGGCGGCTTCCAGATAAGGCTTGAAGTGATCGATGCCGGGGGTGTCCAGACCGGCGGTCTTGGCCCGGTCGTCCCATTCCCGCAGTTTCACCGCGTCCTCCCAATGGGGGCGCGATTCGAAGGCCTGGACTTCGTCGGCGCTCATCGGTCCGCCCTGGAGTTCCAGGGATTTGACCGAGGCGGGCGAGAGCGTGTCGAAATATTCCGGCCGTGCGGCGCAGAGGTAGCGTTTGGCGGCGACGTGCTGTCCCACGGCTTCGGCGACGCGGTCGTTGAAATATCGGCCGACCCAGCCGCGGGCGATGTCTTCGTGCTTGTCGTCGATGCCGCGGTCGGCCGCACTCTGCCCGTGTTTCTGCATCATATGGCCGATATCGTGCAGGAAGGCGGCGGCGATCAGATCGCCGTCGCCCGATTCCGCCTCGGCCAGCAGGGCGCATTGCAGGGCGTGCTCCAGCTGCGAGACGACCTCCGTATACGGGCGTTGACCCTGATCGAGAAAAATGTCGATGGCATCGGCAAGGGGCTGATCGGTCACGGGGGAATCCTTCAAATTGGCGTGAGGAACACGGCGAACGGCCACAAATGACCCGGAGGGCGTGGAATTCCTCCATCTATTTAAATAAATTGGTCCTGTGTCAAATGGATGACGCTTTGTTGACGCCATGGCGCACTTGAACTCACCCCAAGGCCCGGTGTATGCAACGCGGCTAAAGGAGATTTACCGGATGCACAGGCGCCACGCCCTTATCGCTTGCTTGTTTTCGTTGCTCGTCGTGTTCGCACCCCAGGGTGCCCGCGCCGAGGTGACCAATGACGAGGTCAAGGCCTTCGTCAACTCCATGGCGGCCTCGGCGATCAGCTCGCTGACCGGAAAGGATCTCGACCGGGCGGTCCGCAAGGAACGCTTCCGGACCATGATCCACGATTTCTTCGCCATCAAATCCATCGGCATCTGGGTGCTGGGCCGCCATTGGCGCCGCGCTACCCCGGAACAGCGCGACCAGTATCTGGAGCTGTTCGAGAACATGCTGCTGGAACGCTATGTCGACGGGTTCAAGGACTATTCCGGGGAATCCCTGGAGATCACCCGCGCCGAACGGCGACAGGCCAACGACTTCATCGTCCATACCCAGTTGAAGCGCCCGGGCGGCGCCCAGCCGGTGGACGTCGGCTGGCGCGTCGGTGTCGCCGAAAAAGACGGCGGCAATGTCTTCAAGATCGTCGATATCATCGTCAACGGTCTTTCCATGGCCCTGACCCAGCAGAAGGAAATCAATTCCGTTATCAAGAACAACGGAAATTCCCTCGATGGTCTGCTGGATAAAATGCGGGAAATGGCCAAGCCCGCCGGCTGATCCGAAAAGGAATGTCGGGCATGGGGCAGCCCTCCGAGTCGCATGGAACGGTGCCGGGGGCGCGGGTCTCTGATGGATCGTCCGCGCCCGGCGTAGAGACGCCGTCCCAGCCAGACGTCGAAACGCCGTCGGGTAAAGACGCGGCCTATGAAAATTTCCCGGTCGGCTCGTTCCTGCTTCCGGCGCGGCTGCGCCCGCATATCGCGCGGTTCTATGCCTTCGCCCGCGCCATCGACGACATCGCCGACAATCCTGATCTGACGCCCGAGGAAAAAGTCCGTCGCCTGAACGGTTTCGAATCGGCGATCCTGGGCGGCATGACCGGCGACGCGGCCTATGCCACGGCCCATCACATGCGCGACAGCCTGGCCGAGACCGACATCACCCCCCGCCATTGCCAGGACCTGATCGACGCCTTCCGCCAGGACGCGGTGAAAAATCGGACCGACGATTGGGACGACCTGATGCATTACTGCATCCGCTCGGCGGCGCCGGTGGGCCGCTACCTGATCGATCTGCATGGTGGGTCGGCCCATGGCTATGGGCCGTCGGATGCGCTCTGTAACGCGCTGCAGGTCATCAATCACCTGCAGGATTGCCAGGACGACTACCGCACGTTGGACCGTGTTTACCTGCCCGCCGACTGGATGGCCCAGGCCGGGGCGACGGTCGAGGATTTGGACAAGCCCGCCTGCACGCCTGAGCTGCGTCAGGTCATCGACCGCTGCCTGGACGCCACGGGCAGTCTGTTGGGCGAGGCCCGGCCCATCGCCGCCGGCATGCACAGCCGACGGCTGGGCATGGAGGCCGCCGCGATATGGGAGATCGCCCGCCGCCTGACCGTCGAATTGCGGCGCCGCGACCCCCTTGCCGGGCGCGTCGCGCTGACCAAGACCGGCTATCTCATGTGCTGCGCCTCCGGCGTTCTGGGAGCGCTGACCGGTCGGTACGGACGATGAGCGCGCCGCTCTGGGCTGCTGTGACGGCCCTTGTGATTTGGGCCGGGTTGCTGTTCTGCCGGGGCCGTTTCTGGTTCTCCGATCAGCATCTCAGCCCGCCGGTGGCGAATCTGGCCGGGCGCCCTTGGCCCGACGTCGCCGCCGTCATTCCGGCGCGCGACGAAGCCCCCACCATCGGCCGCGCGGTCGCGTCGCTGTTGGCCCAGGATTACCCCGGGCGTCTCGACGTTTTTGTCGTCGACGACAATTCGACCGACGGCACGGCGGAGAAGGCCCGCGAAGCCGCCGAGGCCGCGGGGGCGGGCGACCGCTTTCATCTCGTCTCCGGAAAGCCGCTTGCCGACGGCTGGTCCGGCAAGCTCTGGGCCGTCAGCCAGGGGCTGGCGGCGGCACGGGACGGCGCGCCGGACGCGGCCTATGTCCTTCTGACCGATGCCGATATCGACCACGATCCCGCCAACCTGCGCCGTCTCGCCGCCAAGGCCGAAATGGAGAAACGGGACCTGGTCTCGCTGATGGTCCTCCTGAACTGCGAGACGCCGTGGGAGCGGCTGTTGATCCCGGCTTTCGTATTCTTCTTCCAAAAGCTGTTTCCCTTTCCCTGGGTCAACGATCCGACCGACAGCACGGCGGCGGCGGCGGGCGGCTGCATGCTTGTCCGGCGCAAGGCGCTGGAGGACGCGGGCGGAATCGAGGCCATTCGTGGCCGCCTGATCGACGATTGCGCCCTGGCGGCGTTGCTGAAGGCGCGGGGGTCGATCTGGCTGGGCCTGACGCGCGAGACGATCAGCCTGCGCCGGTACGACGACCTGGCGGAGATCTGGCGCATGGTCGCGCGTACGGCCTATGAACAACTCGGCCATTCCATCCTGGCGCTGCTCGGCACGTTGGTCGGCATGGCGCTGCTCTATCTCGTGCCGCCGGTGGCGGTGGTCTGGGGCGCCCTTGTCGGAGAATGGGACCTGGCCGCCGCCGGCGCGGCGGGCTGGGGTCTGATGGTTATGGCCTATTTCCCGACGCTTCGGCTTTACGGGCGTCCGGCCTGGACGGGGCTGGCGCTGCCGCTGGCGGGGCTTCTCTATACCCTCATGACTGCCGATTCAGCCCGCCGTCATTGGTTGGGGCGGGGTGGCGGTTGGAAGGGGCGGACCTACGCCGGCCCCGACCCCAAGGCGGAGGAATGAGGGTGCCGTCCGCCGCAGCCATGACAGGGCGCTGGCATTGGCTCCTCGTCCCAGTGTATCCATAGCGGCCATGGACAACCTGGTTACCCTTTCCGAGGCGGAAGTCGCCAAGGCCCGGCTGCACGTGGACAAGATCGTTCGCGCCTCGGGCACGACGTTCTTTTGGGCGATGCGCTTTTTGCCCGGCGAAAAACGGCGCGCCATGTTTGCCGTCTATGCCTTCTGCCGCATCGTCGACGACATCGCCGACGAACCGGCCCCCTTGGATGAGAAACGCCGGGGTCTGGCCCAATGGCGCCAGGAAATCCGTGCCCTCTATTCCGGGCGCCCCGGCGATGCCGTGGCCGTCGCCCTGGCCGATCCGGTGGCCCGGTTCGGGATGGTCGAAGCCGATTTCCAGGCAGTCATCGACGGCATGGAAACGGACGCCGCCGAAATTCTGCGCCTAGAGACGCGCGACGATCTGATGGTCTACTGCGACCGGGTCGCTTGCGCCGTCGGCCGTTTGTGTTGCTGCATCTTCGGGTTGGGCCAGGAAACGGGCACCCAGTTGGCGGCGTCTCTGGGCCTGGCGCTGCAACTGACGAACATCCTGCGCGACCTGGCCGAGGACGCCGAACGGGATCGTTTGTATATGCCGGACGAACTGCTGGCCGCACACGGCGTCACGGCGCGCGAACCCCGTGCCGTGCTGGCCGACCCGAACTTGCCCGCTGCCGTGGCCGAGGTAGGGGACCTTGCCGGGCAGAAATTCGCCGAGGCCCGCACCCTGATCGCGCAATGCGAGGCCGACCGGGTGCGCCCGGCGGCAATGATGATGGAAGCCTACGAGCGCATCTTCCGCCGCATGGAGGCCCGCGGCTGGCAACGGGTGCTGGAACCGGCGGGCCTGTCCAAGGCCGAGAAGCTCTGGGTCGCCGTCCGCTACGGTCTGCTTTAGGCCGCTGCTGTCATGGCGAGCGCCCGTGTTCATATTATCGGTGCCGGTTTGTCCGGCCTGTCCGCCGCCGTGCAATTGGCGCGGGCGGGCATTCCGGTCTCTCTCCACGAAAGCGCCGGGCAGGGCGGCGGGCGGTGCCGGTCGTTCTTCGATGCCAAGCTTGACCGCCGGATCGACAACGGCAATCACCTGATGCTGTCCGGCAATTGGGCGATCCGAGAGTATCTCGCCGTCACCGAGGCCAAGGACGCCTTGACCGGGCCAGAGGACGCCGCCTTTCCGTTCCGCGATCTAAAGACCGGCGAGACCTGGCACGTGCGCCCGGACCGGGGGCGGGTGCCCTGGTCGGTCCTGTTCGGACCGGGGCGGGTGCCGGGCACGGGTTTGGGCGAGTACCTGCGGGGCCTGCGCCTGGCGCGGGCGGACGACGATGCGACGATCGCGGATTGTCTCTCCGGGCCGGGGAAGCTTTATGAACGGTTTTGGGAGCCGCTTGCCGTCGGTGTGCTGAATACCCCGGCCGAGACGGCTTCGGCCAAACTCCTCTGGCCGGTGATGGCGGAAACCTTCGGGCGCGGGCGCGCCGCCTGCCGCCCCTTGATGGCGCGGGAGGGGCTCAGCGAGGCCTTCGTCGATCCGGCCCTGGCATACCTCAAGGGGCAGGGGGCGACGATTGCCTTCAACGACCGCCTGCGTGGGCTGGGATTGCATGGCGGGCGCGTGCAGTCGTTGGATCTCGCCTCGGGTGCGGTCGAGTTGGGGGAACGTGATCAGGTGATCCTCGCCGTGTCGGCCTGGGTCGCGGCGGACCTGCTGCCGGGCCTGGCAGTGCCGACCGAGGCCCATGCCATCGTCAATGCCCATTACCGTTTGCCCTCGGCTCCCCCCGCCGACGCGCCGCCGTTGGTCGGCTTGGTCGGGGGCACGTCGCAATGGGTGTTCCTGCGCGGCGACGTCGCCTCGGTGACCGTCAGCGCGGCCGATGCCCTGGCGGAGGAAAGTAACGAGGTGGTGGCCGAGCGGCTCTGGCCGGAGGTTCGCGCGGCACTGGGGCTGGCGCCGGATATGGCCCTGCCGCCCTGGCGGATCGTCAAGGAGAAGCGCGCGACCATCGCCCAGACCCCGGCGGCGAATCGCCTGCGCCCCGATGCGGCAACGGCCTGGGAAAATCTGGTGCTGGCCGGGGATTGGACGGCGACGGGCCTGCCCGCGACCATCGAAGGGTCGATCCGCTCGGGACGGACCGCTGCGGGGCGGATTGCCAAGGCTTTTACATCCGCTTGATTTGCTCCGGGCGTTCTGTAAGAAGATGGTCGCTTGTCGCGGGCATTGAATTTTGCGCCTGCGAAGGCTACATCTTGGCGGTTAATCGCCTGATAAAAAAAGATTCAGCGGTGAAGTAATGGATAGGTCCACGCAGTCAGAGGGCGATACGCCCCAATCCGGTGGCGGCGATACGCGCGCCGAAGCCATCGACCTGCGCGATTTGGATCAAACCATCGACGAAGCGCGGTCCTGGTTGCAGGATCACCAGGACGGGGACGGCAGTTGGGCGTTCGAGCTTGAGGCAGACGCCACGATCCCCGCCGAATATATTTTGTTGAACCATTACCTGGGCGAACCGAACGACCACATCGAAGCCAAGATGGGCGTTTACCTGCGCCGTATTCAGGGCGAGCACGGCGGCTGGCCGTTGTTCCCCGACGGCGATTTCGACATGAGCGCCACGGTAAAGGCCTATTACGCGTTGAAGATGATCGGCGACGATCCCGACGCCCCGCACATGGCGAAGGCCCGTGCTGCGGTTTTGGCGCGGGGTGGGGCGGCGCGCGCCAACGTCTTCACGCGGATCGCGCTGGCCCTGTTCGAACAGGTGCCCTGGCGGGCGGCGCCGGTGATCCGGCCCGAAGCGATCTTGCTGCCGACCTGGTCGCCGTTCCATATCGACAAGGTCGCCTATTGGTCGCGCACGGTGATGATCCCCTTGTTCGTGCTGGCCGCGACCCGGCCCAAGGCACGGAACCCGCGCGGCGTCGGTATTCGTGAACTGTTTCCGGAAGACCCGTTCCGCCAGACCGAATTCCTGGAAAACCCGACCGGGCATGTGCTGGGCAATGTGATGCTCGCGCTGGACAAGGCCGCTCGCCTGGTTCAACCGATGATCCCCCAATGGCTGGAAAAGAAGGCCATCGGCAAGTGCATGGATTTCGTGAAGCAGCGGCTCAACGGCGAGGACGGCCTGGGCGGGATTTTCCCGGCAATGGCCAATGCCGTCATGGCCTATGACGTTCTGGGCTATCCGCGCGACCATCCCGATTACGTGACCGCGCGCGGGGCCATCGAAAAGCTGGTCGTCGAACGCGAGGACGAAGCCTATTGCCAGCCCTGCCTGTCGCCGGTCTGGGATACAGGCCTTGCGATGCACGCCATGCAGGAAAGCGGCATGGTGGCCGGCGATACCGTCCTCGACAAGGCCGCCGAATGGCTGGTCGACCGGCAGATCACCGATGTCGTCGGTGATTGGGCAACGCGCCGCCCGGGCTTGCGCCCCGGCGGCTGGGCCTTCCAGTACTGGAACGACTACTATCCCGACGTGGACGATACGGCCGTCGTCGTCATGGCCCTGCACCGCGCCGACCCGGTCCGTTACAAGGACGCCATCAACCGCGGCGTCGAATGGATCATCGGCATGCAGAGCGAGAACGGCGGCTGGGGCGCGTTCGACGCCGAGAACGAAGCCTATCACCTGAACCACATTCCCTTCGCCGACCACGGCGCGTTGCTGGACCCGCCGACGTCGGATGTCAGTGCCCGCTGCCTCGGCATGCTGGCGCAGTTGGGTCATGGCCGGGACGAGCCGGTGGTCGCCCGTGCCATCGAATTCCTGAAGAACGAACAGGAAGAGGACGGCTCCTGGTTCGGGCGCTGGGGCACCAATTACGTGTACGGCACCTGGTCGGTCCTGTCGGCGCTGAACGCCATCGGCGAGGACATGTCGGCCCCTTATATCCGGCGCGCCGTCGACTGGCTGAAAAGCCGCCAGATGGACGACGGCGGCTGGGGCGAGGATTGCGCGACCTATTGGGAAGAGACCAAGGGCCTGGCCAAGGAAAGCACGCCGTCGCAGACCGCCTGGGCCATGATGGGCCTGATGGCCGCCGGCGAGGTAGATTGCGGCGAGGTGGCGCGCGGCGTCGACTACCTGATGACCCATCCGCGCGAAGGCGGCAAATGGGAAGAGACCAAGTTCAACGCCGTCGGCTTCCCCAAGGTCTTCTATCTGACCTATCACGGCTACAGCGCCTATTTCCCGCTGTGGAGCCTGTCCCGCTATCGCAACTTGAAGCGCAGCAACACCAAACGTCCCGCTTACGGGATCTGACGGGTGGCCGGGGGCTCGGCCCGCATCGGCATCGTCACCGGTGTTCTGCGCGAGGCGGCCTGCCTGTCCGCATTCGCGAAAGATGAAAACGTGATGATCCGCGTCGCCGGAGCCGATCCCCGCCGGGCGGGCGAATTGGCGGCGGAGATGTTTGCCGCCGGCGCCGAAGGCGTGCTCAGTTTCGGTCTATGCGGCGGGCTGGATAAGAAGTTGGATGCGGGCGATATCCTGCTGCCGGCCCGCATCATCGCCGCCGAAGGCCGCAGCCTGACCTGTGATCCCGATTGGACCGGGCGCCTGGAAGACGCCCTGGGCGATCTGGTGACCCGCAAGAACGCGATCCTCGCCCATTCGACGGTGATCGTCGCGGGACCTAAGCGCAAGGCGGTGCTGCGCGCCAATACGGGTGCCGACGCGGTGGATATGGAAAGCTACGCCGTCGGCCAGGCCGCGAAGAAAGCGAAGAAGCCCTTCGCCGTCATCCGCGCGATTTCCGACACGGCGGAAACGCGCCTGCCGGAATGGACGGACGAAATCGTCTCGACCGCCGGCGGCACGGACGGCATCCGGCTTTTGAAGAACCTGGCATTGCACCCGGGCGATATCGGCAAACTGCTGTCGCTGGGGCGCGGCAGCACCAAGGCGCTGAAAATCCTGCGCCGGGTTGCGTCGGAATTGGGGCCGGAGATGGCCTTTCGCTGATTGAGAACGAGAGGAGAGGGGGCCTTAGGCCGCCTCTTCCTTCTTGCGGGCGGCGGCCTGTTTTTCGGCCTCGGCTTTTTCTTCCATCTTCTGGCTCAGCGTCTTGACCAGGCCTTCGAAGACGAATTCGGCCGGGCGTTGATTGTCCAGATCGATTTCCGGCGCCATCTCGCCGGACGTATTGACGCCCTGCATGAAGACCTTGAGCGCCTTCAACGGGTGCGAGACGGTATCGGTCACCGCCGTCGGCTCGTATCCGCAATGGACCATGCAGTCGGCGCATTTCTCGTAGTTGCCGGTGCCGTACTTGTCCCATTCGACCTCGTCCATGAGGTCCTGGAAGGTCTCGGCGTAGCCTTCGGACAAGAGATAGCAGGGCTTCTGCCAGCCGAAGATGTTGCGCGTCGGGTTGCCCCAGGGCGTGCATTTGTAGGACTGATTGCCGGCCAGGAAATCCAGGAACAGGGTCGACTGCGAGAACCGCCACTTCTTGGCGCCCGGGTGCTTGAAGACGTCGCGGAACAGCTGCTTGGTCTTCTTGCGGCTGAGGAAGTGTTCCTGATCCGGGGCGCGTTCGTAGGCGTAGCCGGGCGAAACGGTGATGCCCTCGACGCCCAGGTCGTGGGTGCAGAATTCAAAGAACTCGGCCGCTTCCTGCGCCGTCATCTGATCGAACAGGGTGCAGTTAACGTTGACGCGGAAGCCCATGTCCTTCGCCTTGCGGATCGCCGAGACGGCGCGCTTGAAGGTGCCGGGCTGGTTCACGGCCTTGTCGTGGTGGTCCTCCATGCCGTCCAGATGGACAGAGAAGGTCAGGTACGGCGTCGGCGTGAACTTGTTCAGGTTCTTTTCCAACAGCAGCGCATTGGTGCAGAGATAGACGAACTTCTTGCGCGCCACGATGCCCTCGACGATTTCCTTGATCTCTTTGTGGATCAGGGGCTCGCCACCCGGGATCGAGACGATGGGGGCGCCGCAATCGTCGACCGCCTGCAGGCATTCTTCGGCCGACAAGCGCCGATTGAGGATGTCGTCCTCGTAATCGATCTTGCCGCAGCCGGGGCAGGCGAGGTTGCAGCGGAACAGCGGCTCCAGCATCAGGACCAGGGGATAGCGCTCCACGCCGCGGAGCTTCTTGTTCATGATGTAGGCGCCGACGCGCGCTTGTTGGATCAGGGGAACAGCCATGTTTTTTTAAGCGTCCGCCTGGGCGAGATCGCCCGGCTTCAGTTCCTTGGGCAATTTGAACACAATGTTTTCTTCGACGCCGGCCAGCGATTCGACCCGGGTTTCCCCGAAATCGCCGAGGCGGCGGATCAGTTCCTGGACCAGTTCCTCGGGTGCCGAGGCGCCGGCGGTGATGCCGACGTTTTCCACCCCGTCCAGCCATTCCGGCTGCAGGCCCGACGCGTCGTCGATCAGATAGCTCGGGACGCCGATTTCGGCGCCGATCTCGCGCAGGCGGTTGGAGTTAGAGGAGTTCTTGGCGCCGACGACCAACAGAAGGTCGATGCGGTTGCACATATCGCGCACCGCCTGTTGGCGGTTCTGCGTCGCGTAGCAGATGTCCTTCACGTCTGGGCCGACGATGGCCGGGAAGCGGTCCTTCAGCGCGTTGATGGTGTCGCGCGTTTCGTCGACGCTGAGTGTCGTCTGGGTGACGTAGGCCAGCTTTTCCGGGTCCTTGACCTCAAGCTTGGCGACGTCATCCGGAGTTTGGACGAGATGCACGCCGCCCGGAATGCGGCCCTGGGTGCCTTCGACCTCGGGGTGGCCGGCATGGCCGATCAGGATGACCTCGCGGCCGCGGCCGGCGTGGTTCTGGCCTTCCTTGTGAACTTTGGAGACCAGCGGGCAGGTCGCATCGATCACCGGCAGGTTGCGGTCGTTGGCTTCGATCTCGACCTTTTCGGCAACGCCGTGGGCGGAAAAGATGGTGACGGCGCCGTCCGGCACGTCGTCCACTTCCTCGACGAAAACGGCGCCTTTGGCGCGCAGGCTTTCGACGACGTGCTTGTTGTGCACGATCTCGTGGCGGACGTAGACGGGCGGGCCGTGGATTTCCAGGGCGCGTTCGACGATTTCGATGGCGCGTTCGACGCCGGCGCAGAAACCGCGCGGGCTGGCCAACAGGATTCTCAGGTTTTTGGTCATCGCGATCACTTAATCCTCAACGGGCCCCTTGTAAACCTTAGGTTATTGCAGTGCAAACGGGCAATTCCCGAAAGATGGGGCCGGGCGCGCCCGATGTGAAGGGGCGGTGGGGAGCCAGACGCCATTTAACCCTGGAAATTGCGGCGTCGATAGGGCCTAAATCGCCGCCATGACGACAGGGGCTCCCAATCTGGTCACCGGCGCGTCCGGCTTCGTCGGCGCCGCCGTGGTGCGAAAGCTGCTCGACGTGGGCGAGGCCGTGCGCGTGCTGATGCGCCCGGGGAGCGACCGGCGCAATATCGCGGGCCTGGATGTCGAGGTGGTGGAGGGCGATCTGCTCGCCCCGGAGACCCTGGGACCGGCGGCCAAAGGCTGCCGGGCCCTTTATCACGTCGCCGCCGACTACCGAATCTGGACTCGCGACCCGGCGGCCATGTTCCGCGCCAACGTGGATGGAAGCGCCGCCGTCGTCCGCGCCGCCGCCGAGGCGGGGGCGGAACGTATTGTTTATACGTCTTCCGTCGCCGTGCTGGGCAATCCGGGCGACGGCACGCCGGGTGACGAAGGCACGCCCGTGACCTACGGCGACATGATCGGGCCCTACAAACAATCGAAATACCGGGCGGAGGAGCGAATCAGGGAACTGACGGCGCAAGAGGGCTGGCCCGTGGTCATCGTCAATCCGTCGACGCCCATCGGCCCGCGCGACGTCAAGCCGACGCCGACCGGTCGCATCGTCGTCGACGCGGCCAAGGGCAAGATGCCGGTCTATGTCGATACGGGCCTGAACGTCGCCCATGTCGACGACGTCGCGGAAGGCCATCTGTTGGCCTTTGCCAAGGGACGGATCGGCGAGCGCTACGTCTTGGGCGGCGAGAACATGACGCTCAGTGAAATTCTGGGTGTGATCGCCGAGTTGACCGGCGGCCGGCCGCCGTTCTGCAAGGTACCTACGGGCCTGATCATGCCGATCGCCCATATCGCCGAAGCCTGGTGCCGGCTGACAGGCGGTGAGAAACCGATGGTCGCCCCCGACGAGGTTCGTATGGCGAAGAAGAAGATGTTCTTTTCCTGGGACAAGGCGGCGCGGGAATTGGATTATGCCCCCCGACCGGCGCGCGAGGCCCTGGCCGATGCCGTGGACTGGTTCCGGGCGAACGGCTATTTCCGCTGAACATCCTCTGAAATTGGGCCGCGTATCCTTGCGTCCGGCGCATGCCAGACCCACTTTAGCGAATATTGACAACGGCATGTCGAACGCGCACAGATTGCGCGAAGATTCTGTAACAGGGGTGTTCCCTAAAAATGAAGGCAGTCATGCTTGCGGCCGGTGTCGGCCGGCGTCTTTTCGGTGATGGTAACGACGATCCGCCCAAGGCTTTGCTACAGTTCGGCGACAAGACCTTGCTGGCGCGCCATATCGAGGTTCTGACGGCGTTGGGCGTCGAGGAACTGATCGTCGTCGTCGGCCATAAGAAGGAAATGATCGAGGACGAATTGGCCCGCGTCGCGCCGGAAGGTTTCGCACGCACCCTGTTCAATCCGCGTTTCAAGGAAAGCCCGATCCTGTCCCTGGCCACGGCCGGCGAGGTACTGCGTTCGGGCGAGCGGGTCCTGTTCATGGACGCCGACGTTTATTATCACGACGACCTGTTGAAGGCGCTGATTAACAGCCGCCATCAGACCTGCATCATTCTGGACCAGGATTTCGTGCCCGGCGAGGAGCCGGTGAAGACCTGCGTCCGCGGTGACGTGCTGGTTGATTTCGGCAAGAAGGTCTACGAACCCCACGATATGGTCGGCGAATGGCCGGGGTTCCTGACCATGGCGCCGGAGATCGCCCACCGCGTCGCCGACCGGGCGGACGAGCTGTCCCAGGGCGACATGCCGGGGTTCGTCTACGAGGATGCCTTCTGCGACGTCATGAAAGCGTCAGAGCCGGGCACTTTCGGGTTTGAGGACGTCACGGGTATTCCCTGGATCGAGATCGATTTCCCGGAAGACCGCGAGCGCGCCGCGACGGAAATTCGCGCCAAGATCGCGGCTTACAAGCCCATGGGCGAGCGGCTCGGCGACGCCGCCGAATAAGGCGCTTTCAAGCCCTTCCGATCCCTAAACCCTGAAGACGTATTGCTTCGACGGATCGCGGTCGATATCGGGCGGGAAATTCTTGTGCTTGTCCGCGTAGTAGCGGTCCATGAAGTCGCCGGCCGAGGCCCGGTTATAGGTCGCGTAGTAGATTCGCCGGATGGTGTCGCTCATGTTGGCTTCGGATGCATGGGGGGCGAAGCTGTCGAAGAACACGACGTCGCCCGGCTCGGTGGGGACGGGCTGAAATTCCATCCCGGCCATGTCGGCGTCCGTCATCGGCTCCCACGACTGGAACATGCCGCTTTTATGATGGCCGCGGACCATCTTTAGGCATCCGTTCTCTTCCGTCGCCGGGTCGATGGAGACCAGGGCCGAGATGAAGAAGTCCGTATAGGTATCCCAGCCGGCCTGCGAATCCTGATGCGGTTTGAAGCCGTCGCCCCCCGGCATCTTGAAATTGATCTTTTCCTTGAACAGGGCCGCGTCCTCACCCAGCAACTGCGCCACCGGCCCGCGCAGGGCCTCGGTCAAGGCCTTGAACCCGTCGTGATAGGGGGCGATCCGTTCGATCCGGCTGACCAGGTCGCGGTCGTCGCCTTTTTGGCTTTTCTCGTGAAAAACCCAATGGCGGCCGGAGATCTCGGGCAGGGCCAGGACTTCGTCGGTCCAGCCGGCAATGATAGCCATGTCGTCGGCGGAAAAGCCGCCACGCAGGACCAGAAAACCGTCGTCGGAGAATTGCTGGACTTGATCGTCTGTCAGAATGGGCGTCTTGAGCATGTTCCGTCGCCTCGGCGTATACGGCACGGCAAACGATGCCGGTTGCCTTTTGCCGCAAATTTCATGATGTTCCGGGCTAACCTGTAGCCCCATCTCGTTCCGCCCGCAACCGGAGGCAAGACCATCAGTCACAATACCTGGATTCACAAGGTCGCCCGTGTCGCGGTGACCAAGCCGTTGATGGGGACGCGCGTGACGCCCAGCCAGGTGACCGTCGTGCGCATTCTGACCGGTGTCGCCGCCGCGGCGGGCTTTTCCATAGGCCAGACGGACCTTTGGGGCATCGCTCTTTGGAACTGGGGGGCGGGCTTGTTCGTCCTGTCCATGGTGTTGGATCGGGGCGACGGCGACTATGCCCGCCAGTCCGGCCAAACCAGTGCCGCCGGGCATAAGTTCGATTTGATCGCCGACACCGTCTGCAACGCCATCATCTTCATCGGCTTGGGCATCGGCCTGCGCCACGGCGACTGGGGTGTCTGGGCAGTTCCCATGGGCGCGCTGGCCGGGGCCTCGGTGACCTTCATTCTGTGGCTGGTCATGCGCATGGAAAGTTTGGCGGGTGCGCGTAGTGCCGAATTGGGGTCGTTCATGGGCTTCGATCCCGACGATGCCATGCTGGCGGTACCGATCCTGGTGTTCCTCGGTTATCAGGAACCGCTGCTGCTGGCCGCCGCCGTCGGGGCGCCCGGGTTCGCGGTGCTGTTCGCCGTGCAATGGGCGTTCAAATACCGCGCCCGCCGGCAGGCCATGGCCGACGGGGGACAGGCCGAAGAATGAGCGCCGCCGCCGTCTTCGAGCGTCTATTCCGCGCCTGGGCTGGATTCGCCCGGCGTGGTGCCTGGGTGGTGTTGATGCTTGCTCTGCTTGGCACGGGCCTGACCGTGAAATTCCTCGCGGATAATCTGGCCATCAATACGGACACCACGGACATGCTGTCGGCCGAACTGCCGTTCCGCCAGCACAACCGCGAGGTCGCGCGGCTGTTCCCGCAACTCAGCGACAATATCCTGCTGGTCCTCGACGGCGCCGTGCCGGAACAGGTCGACCGGGCCGCTGTTGCCCTGACATCCCGGATCAAGGCGGCGCCCGAGACCTTCGGGGCGCTGTTCGATCCGGAAGGCGAGGCGTTCCTGCGACGCAACGGTCTGCTGTTCCTGAGTGTCACGGAACTGGAGGACCTGACCGGCCGTCTGGCCGAGGCGCAACCGTTCCTCGCCAGCCTTTGGGGGGACGCCAGCCTGGCGACCCTGTTCGATCTGCTGCGCCAGGGCATCGAGCAACAGCTTGAGGGCAAGGCGCCGCCGGTCGCGCTGGCCCGAGTTCTCGACATGCTGGCCGAAGTCGGCGAGCGTCGGGCCGAAGGGGCGGACATCGTGTTGTCCTGGCGGCAGCTCCTAAATGGCGAGACCGACGGAGGGGCGCGCCGGATGATCGTATTGAAGCCGCCTTTGGATTTCTCGTCCCTGCAACCGGCGGGCAAGGCGATCCAGGCGTTGAAGGACCTGCGCGCCGAATTGAATTTGGCGGGCGACGGTGCAGTGCGGATGCGCATTTCCGGCAGCGTGGCCCTGCAACAGGACGAATTGAAAAGCGTCGAACGGGGCATGGGCCTCGCTGGCATCTTGTCTTTCGTTCTGGTGATCGTTCTGTTGGCGGTCGGTCTGCGGTCCTTCCGAATGGTCGTCGCGGTTCTGGTTACGTTGGTTCTTGGGCTGGTCTGGACGGCGGGTTTCGCGATCTGGGCCTTGGGCGCGCTGAATCTGATCTCCGTCGCCTTTGCCGTGCTGTTCATCGGGCTCAGCGTCGATTTCGGCATTCACTTCGCGCTGCGCTACCGGGAATACCGGCGGGCAGGGCTGGATAACGGGGCGGCGCTCGAGGCCACGGCGGCGACAGGCGGCGGCGGCTTGACACTCTGTGCCGTGGCGGCGGCGATCGCTTTCTATTCCTTCCTGCCGACCGACTACGTGGGGCTCGCCGAACTGGGGTTGATTGCGGGCTCGGGCATGTTCATCGCGCTCGCCGCGAATTTGACGGTGCTGCCGGCCCTGCTGACCCTGATGCCCGTCGCGGGCGGCGGGGCCACGGGCGGTGCGTCCTGGACCGACGGTCTGCGCCAGGGCGTCCAAGGGCACCCCAACAGGGTGCTGATCGGGGCGGGGGTCGTCGCGGTGCTTGGCCTCGCAATCGCGCCTCGGGCGCATTTCGATTTCGATCCGCTGAACCTGCAGGACCGCAATCTGGAATCCGTCGGGGTGATCCATGAACTGGCGGCGGGCGAGGCGGCGGCACCCTATGCGGCGACGGTCCTGGCCAAGAACACCGAAGCCGCGCGCGATCTGGCGGCGCGGCTGACGGCCCTGCCGGAGGTCGCGGGCGTCGCCTCGATCCACAGTTTCGTGCCCGGCGATCAAGACGAGAAAGTCGAGATCGTCCGTGACTTGGCGCTCTTCATGCTGCCGTCGCTGACCTTGGGCGGCGGCGATGGCGACCGCGATCCGAAGCGCCGCCGCGTGGCGGCGGAGGCTCTGGCATCGGTGTTGGATGCATTGAACGACACGAAGGCAGGCCCGGACCTGACCCGCGCGGCGGCACGGCTCAAGGCTCTGCTGGCCGGCGTGGACGATGCGGGCTTGGCGAATCTCGAAGCCGGTCTGCTGGCGACGTTCCCCGATGCCGTCGCCCAGTTGAAGGAGAGCCTGAATCCCGAGGAGTTCACCATCGCCGATCTGCCTGCCGACATTCGTGCCCGGTATGTCGCCGCCGACGGACAGGCGCGGATGGAGGTTCTGCCTGCTCACGACCTGCGCGACCCGGCGGCGGTCGAGGCATTCGTCACGGCCTTGCGCGGCGTGGCGCCGGAGGTTTCGGGATCCCCGGTGACGATCTTCGAGGCGGGGCGTGCCGTGCTTTCGGCCTTCCTGCAAGCGGGGGCGATCGCCATCTCGGCGATCCTGTTGCTGTTGGCTTTGCTGTTGCGGCGGGTGTCGGACGTGATCTTCGTCTTCCTGCCGCTGACCTTGGCGGCGGTGCTGACGGCCTGCGCCTCGGTTCTGTTCCAGATCCCGTTCAATTTCGCGAATATCATCGTCCTGCCGCTACTGTTCGGTTTGGGCGTCGCCAGCGGCATTCACCTTGTGCTGCGTGACCGTCAGGAACGGGCGGCGGGCCCCGGCACGGCGGCGGGCGGGGCGTTCGAGACCTCGACGCCGCGCGCCGTGCTGTTCAGCGCTCTGACGACGATCGGATCGTTCGGCGCCATCGCGCTGTCCGGTCATCCGGGAACGGCGAGCATGGGGGTGTTGCTGACCATCGCCATTTCGCTGACCCTGATCTGTACGTTGGTTGTGCTGCCGGCCCTTTTGGCCCGGCGGGCCGGAGGCGGCCGTGAGTAACGCGGGGCGGGGCGCCATGCGCTATCTGACCTGGTTGTATCTCGGCCTCGGCATCGTCTTGCTGGCCTGGGTCGTTGCCGGGGTCGATCTGGACGCGGCGCTCGCCAGCATCCTGGAGATGGGATGGCTCGGGCTGGCGGCGGCGCTCGGCATGTATCTCGCCGCTTTCTACGTCGATAGCCTGTCCTGGCAACTGGCAATCCTCAAGGTCCCACTGACGCCTGGCTGGTCCTACGTGATCTGGCGCATCCGTATGGTCGGTGAGGCGTTCAACATGGTGTTGCCGGCGGGCGGCTTCGGCGGTGAGCCGATCAAGGCGGTGCTGCTGAAGCGCCATCACGCCGTCAACTACCGCGAGGGCATCGCCTCGATCATTCTCGCCCGGACGATCAATCTGATCGGTTTGATCGTGTTCATGGCCGTGGGATTGATCCTATTGGCCCAGCACGAGGCGGCGGGTAAGTACGGGGCTTTCGCGCTTGGGGGGTTCGCCTTTCTGACCTTCGGGATCGGTGTGGTGTTCGGCGTGCAAAAATTCCGTGCGACGTCTTGGACGGGGTCGCGGCTGGGCCGGACGCGTCTGGGGGCGAAGATCGGCGCGGCGCTCGACAACATCCGCGACGTCGAGGATCGCCTGCACCATTTTTATACGGCCCGACCCGCGCGGTTCCTGCCGGCCATCGTCCTGGCGGTCACCAATTGGGTCCTGGGGGCGATTGAAACCTATGTAATGCTGTATTTCCTGGGCAATCCCGTGACCCTGGGCGAGGCGATCATCATCGAGTCCGTTATTCAGATGGTGCGCGCCGTGACGTTCTTCATCCCGGCCAATCTGGGGACTCAGGACAGTGCCTTGATCGTGCTTGCGGGCGCCATAACCGGGCAGCCATCGGCCGGGGCGGCGCTGGCGGCGGTCAAACGCATCCGCGAGATCGTATTCGTGTTGTGGGGATTCGGGCTGGGCTCGTTCTATTCCCTGCGCTCGCTGATGCGCGATGCGGAAACAAGGTCCGCCGAGGATGCCGGTGGGGATAAGGCCGGGTAAGGCGTCTTACTTCTTAGCGACGGCCTCGGCCATTTGGGTCAGGGTCTCGGTCAGTGCCGGCAGGCCCTTTCGGGCGGTGCTTTTAAATTCGGAAATATGCTTCGCCAGTTGGCTGATCGACGTCGTCCCCCGGCGGACCAGAACGTCATAGACGCCCCATCGTCCGTCGGATTTGACCATCAGATAGGTGAAGGTGACGGGTTCTTCTCCGGTCATTTCCGTTTCGACCAGAACCGTACCGTTCTGCGGCCCCGGTTTTTCGCCGTGGTCCTGGAATTCCTGCCCGGACCAGCCGTCGAACTGGGCGGCGTAGGTGCCGATGGTCCAGCGCCGGAAGGCCTCGAGGTAAGCCTTGCGCTCTTCTTCTGAGGCGTCTTTCCAGGCCCGTCGCCCCGCCGACTGGCGGGCCGTCAGGTCCAGGTGATAGGCCTTGTCGACGGCGGGTGCGAGCCTCTCGAACCGGCCCGAAAGGCCCAATTCGTCCGCCTTTTTCATGGTGGTCAGCAGGGTCTCGTGAAACGCCTTCACAATATCCCCGGCAGCGCCATCCTTGGCCTTGGCCGACACGGGAGCCAGCGCAAGCAGGGCCAGCACGACAACGGCCCAAAGCCGCCGCATGGGCGAAGAAACCCGGTAAGGAGGAGCGGGGCGCCGGGAAGGGCGGGGACTAAGAAAATAGAGTTTCATCGAAAACACGTAGGCATGACTCCATCCGGATGCCATGGCATCCGGATAAATCCTTCGGTGCGGGTCATTTGGCGGCTTTGCCCGACGCGGTTTCCGAAGCGAGGATTTCGTCCGCCTTGGTATTCAGCAAATTGGTCAGCGCGCTGACGCCGCCGTCTTCCAGGGTCCGGCGGTATTCGTCCTTACGTTTGACCAATTGGGATATCGTGCCGTCCAACAGGACATCGATGATTCGCCAGTTTTCGTCGAATTTCCTGACGCGATAGGTAATATCGACGTCGTCACCGCTCGTCCGTTTCAATTTGGTGCGAACCAGGATGGTGCCGTCCTTGATCGGTCGATTGCCGGCCGATGCGAAGCGCTCGCCGCTGTATCCGGAGAACAAGACGGCCAACTCGCCGGCGCTCATGCGCCGGGCGGCGCGGACGAGATCGATGCGTTCTTCCTTGCTTGCCTTGGTCCATTCGCCGCCGGAAACGAAGGCGACCATCAGCGGCATGTGGAAATATTTGTCCAGATACCCCAGGAACTTATTGTAACGCCCTGACACACCAAGCGAATCGCTTTCCTTCATGACGGCGATCAGGTCCTCCTGGAACGCCGTTACCACGGCCTCGGGCGCCTCGGCCCGAGCGACTGACGGCGCCAGTGCAAGGCAGAAAACAGCCGCCGCGACGGCACTCCATAGGGTCGGAAAAATACGCTGAATCATGATGCCAAAGCCCCTTCTGGCCTCAGGATAGGCATTTTTGCCGCCGGTTCAAGCGGCCCGCGCAGCATTAAGTATGAAGGTTTGCCTCACGAATTTGTTAGCCATGGCAAGGAAATTAATTCCTTTGAATCGGTTGCGGGGGGTGGCAAGTTCACCTATTAATTCACGGCGATAAGGGCTGCGTTTCGGCGTGGCCGCGTTGTGGTTGTGACCGGTTCGAACCTCACTGCTGGGGTCGGACGAGACGAGGACATGGGGCTCGGACTTGGCTGGTAAGTTTCGAATTTTCGCTGTCAGCGTTTTGTTGGCGACTTCGATTGCGTTCGGTTCCGCGCAAGCGGACGACGCCGCGCGTGAACTGACGGATCGGGATGGGCTGTCGCAGGCTGCCGACATTCAATTGTCGCAGGCCGAGGATGACACCAATGATCCCCTGGAAGACATGAACCGCGCGATCTTCTCGTTCAACGAAGGCGTTCAGTCCGCGTTGCTGCGGCCTCTGGCAGATGTCTACAATTCAAACGTCCCGGCGACCGGTCGCCAGGCGCTGAAGAACATGTTCGACAATTTGTCGTCGCCGATCACCTTCGTGAACGACATTCTGCAGTTCGAGTTCGAGCGCGCCTTGGTGACCTTCACGCGGGCCTTTATCAACACGACGTTCGGCATGGCGGGCATTTCCGACCTGGCGTCGGAAATGGGCTTTGAGAAGCACCAGGAAGATTTCGGCCAGACCTTGGCTGTCTGGGGTGTCGGCGAAGGCTTCTACGTGGTGCTGCCGCTGCTCGGCCCGTCCAATCCGCGTGACGCGGTGGGCCGTTTGCTGGTCGATGGTTACTTCGATCCGTTGAGCTATTACCTGGACAACATCGACGAGGAAGAGATCGATCTCGCTCTTGATCTGGTCGATGGGTTCCTCGAGTACGCCGACGTGGTCGAGGAACTGGATCAGATTCGCAAGACCTCGGTCGATTATTACGCGGCGATCCGCTCGCTGTACCGTCAGAAGCGTAATGCCGAGATTTCCAACGGTCAGAATCTCGATCTGCCGCCGATCCCGGATTTGTCGCCTGAAATCCGTGGTGAGATGTTGCCGAACGGCGCGATCGACAGTTCCTTCGCGCGCCTTCAGAACGCGGTTCAGTAAGGCCCTTTTTCCGGGAATTCTTGAAAATTCCCGACTTTTCCCCTATAGTATAGGTGTCGGTGCCCATCCGGGGCCGACCGTTTTACGCCCGGCTTAATGCGGGTGGTATGGCGAAGTGGCCATCGGGCCTCTATCGCCGCAAGACGCCGTATTGCTTCGATAGGAGGATAAGGCATGATTGAATACCTTTGCTTTTCCCATCTCGCAGGATTTGCGCCCGCCGAACTCGGCGGGATGCCTTCTCGTGCTTGCCTCGCGCTCGACGGCGCGGGCGGCCTATTTGCCGTGACTGAGACCATGACCGGCCCGTCACGGCTGCCCGGGCAATGTCCTGGTGCTGCCATAGAGGCGCCTTAATCCGGATCTAAAACCTCAATCATGGTGTTCGGGCGGGTCTTTAGACCGCCCCCAGATAGCGGGATTTGAAAAAATGACGACGATCAGTTTACCTGCCGTTCCCACCGAAGGAAGCCTGAGCCAGTATTTCCGGGAAATCTGGAAATTCCCTCTGCTTGAGAAAGAGCAGGAACAGGAGCTCGCCATTCGGTGGACCGAAAAGGGCGATGTCGATGCCGCGCATCAGATGGTGACGTCCCACCTGCGCCTGGTGGCGAAGATCGCCATGGGCTACCGCGGCTATGGCTTGCCGGTCGCGGATTTGATTTCCGAAGGCAACATCGGTCTGATGAAGGCCGTCAAGAAATTCGACCCCGACCGCGGTTTCCGTCTGTCGACCTATGCCATGTGGTGGATCAAGGCCGCGATCACGGAATACATCCTGAAGTCCTGGTCGTTGGTTAAGATGGGCACCGTGGCGTCCCAGAAGAAACTGTTCTTCAGCCTGCGTAACCTCAAGGGCCGGCTGAAGATCATGGATACCGGCGAATTGAACCCGGAGGACGCAAAGCGTCTGTCCGATGAAGTCGGCGTTTCGCCAGAGGACGTCTCTTATATGAACCGCCGGCTGGCGGCCCGAGACCTGTCGTTGAACGCACCGGTGACCCAGGAAGAGGGCGCCGTCGAGTTCCAGGATACGTTGGTCGACGACCGCCCTGATCCGGAACGCATGGTCGGCGAGTCGGAGGAAGGCAACTTCCGCCGCACGCTGGTTCAGGAGGCCATGGCGGCTTTGCCGAAACGCGAGCGTGAAATCTTTGTCGAACGCCGCCTGAGCGACGAACCCGCGACCCTGGAAGATCTCGGCTCCGTCTATGGCATCAGCCGTGAGCGGGTCCGCCAGTTGGAAAACCGGGCCTTCGAAAAAGTTCAGAAGCACGTGGCCCAGGCCTTGGCCGACACGGCTGCCGCCGTTTAATTCCCGGCACCCGACTGGGTGCCGATCCGATATCTTTTCCGCTTCACCCGGCAACGCAATGGCGCGTTGTCGGGTGTTTGCGTTTGGTGCCACGGCGCAACGGCGCAACGGCGCGACGGATAGGTGAGGGGAGGAGAGGATTGGCGTGGATGAACGCGGTCCGGCTCTGATAACCTCCGGGCATCGTTATCGATACGGTGAGAGCCCGGCGACCATGCTTGTCCTTTTCACGGATTTCGGAACCGACGGCCCTTATGTGGGGCAGATGAAGGCGGTCTTGCACTTGGGGGCGCCCGGGGTGCCGGTGATCGACCTGATGCACGACGCACCGGCTTTCGATTCGATGTCATCGGCATACCTTTTGGCCGCGCTGGCGCGCGAATTTCCGGCCGGTTCGGTGTTCCTGTCGGTGGTCGATCCAGGGGTCGGCACCGACCGGCGGGCGATCGTCGTCGAGGCAGGAGGGCAATGGTTCGTCGGGCCCGACAACGGGTTGTTCGCCATCTTGACGCGGCGTGCCGGGACGTCCGCTTTGGCCTGGCAAATCACTTGGCGCCCGGCGCGGCTGTCGGCCAGTTTTCACGGTCGGGATTTGTTCGCGCCGGTGGCCGCGGAGATCGCTCGCACAGGGAGCTTCGATGCCGCTGCCAAGGGGGCGGAGATCGCCGTTGATTTCGTCGATCGTGCCGACTTTCCCGATGAATTCAGCGGAATCATCTACATCGATCCATATGGGAATGCAATTTCCGGCCTGGGGGCGGAAAATCTCTCGCCAAACGACCGAATTATAGTTCACAATGTTGAAATAAAAGGCGAAACGACTTTCGCATCGGTTCCTGAGGGTGCCTTGTTCTGGTATCGGAATTCGATGGGGTTGATCGAAATCGCCAGCAATAGAGGGCGAGCAGACCGACAGTTGGATTTGGAGGTCGGTACGGCGATTGAAGTGGTAGGAAATCAATCTGTGACAGCAGTCACTTGATGGCCTATACAGAAGGTTAAATCGTACCACTAAGGTACGGAAATTCTGTGTGCCATTGGGGGCCTGTCCGCGAGGGAGAAAGCCGCTGCGTTCGCTCAACCGAATGTGTCGATCGCAAACGTCTGCATGAGAGTATGGCCATCCGTCTCAAATTTTGGGGAGTAAGAGGGAGTATCGCCTGCGCCACGCCGCAGCATATGAAGTATGGCGGCAATACGAGTTGCATCGAAGTCGAAGCGGGCGATTACCGTTTCGTCATGGATGCCGGCACAGGGATCCGGCCCTTCGGGAATGCTTTTCTCCAATCGGGGACGAAGTGTTCGCACCTGTTGTTGACCCATACGCATTGGGATCACATCAACGGCTTTCCGTTTTTCGTGCCTGCCTACAATCCCGAATGCGCCATCCACATCATGGCCGGCCATTTGAAAAGCCGCGGCGACGAAGGTATTCAGGACATCCTCTCGACCCAGATGCACAACCCCATGTTTCCGGTACCGCTGGAGGCCATGCAGGCGAAGTTGCGGTTCGAGGATTTCGACGCCGGCGACAGCTTCTCCCTACCGTCCGACATTACCGTCAAGACGGCGGCGCTCAATCACCCCAACGGGGCGACCGGGTACCGCATCGAACATGATGGATCGTCGATCTGCTACATCACCGATACGGAACATGTGCCCGGCCAGATGGATGAGAACATCCTGGGCCTGATCGAGGGCGCGGATCTGGTGATCTACGATTCGACCTATACGGAAGAGGAATTCCCGGCCAAGGTCGGCTGGGGGCATTCGACCTGGAACGAAGGCATGCGGTTGTGTCAGGCCGCCGGGGTCAAGCGCCACGCAATCTTCCACCATGATCCGGAACACGACGACGCCTTCATGGACAAGCTGGCCGTCGAAGCCGAGGCGGCCTGGGAAGGCAACTTCGTCAGCCGTGAAGGCATGGAACTCATTATCGAATAGACCTGCCCACCGGCCACATGTCCTGCCCGGGCGCGAACGATTTCACGAGAATTCGAATAAGAGACCGTTGAGAAGCCGGACGTGACGGCGTTTTCAGGCTATTGCTGCGCCGGTTGGGCTTCGGCGGGGGGCTGGCCCTCGGTCTGCGGCACGGCGCCTTCCTGGCCGGGCTGGCCTTGGCCGGATGCTGCCTCCTCGGCGGCCTTGGCCTGTTTTTCGGCCTCTTCCTTCGCCCGCTTCAGGGCCAGGTGCTGATACCAGACCTCGCGTTCCTTCAACGACATGGCGTTGATGCGGATTGCCGTGCGCCGGTTGGTCGCGCGGTTTTCCGGGATCGGTGTGCCGTCCTCGGCGCGGTTCGGGACCTTGGGCTTTTGGTCGGCGAAGCCGGCGGCGCTGAGTTTCAGCGGATCGACGAACCCGTTGTCGGCGAAGAAACGAACGACTGTGGCCGCGCGCGCCGTCGACAGCTCCCAGTTCGACGGGAATTTTTCCGTCGAAATGGGCTCATCGTCCGTATGGCCTTCGATCTGAATGTTATAGGTCGCGTAGCGTGGCGCACTGATCGTCTGGGCGATCTTTTCCAGGACCGGAATGGCGGCTTCGCGAAGTTCGGCCGAGCCCGGCTTGTAAAAGGCACTGGACGCCAGTTCGATGACCACGCCCTTGGAATCCTTGGTCACCTGCACGGCCCGGTCGGCCTGCATCTGGAACACCACGTCCTCGACGTCGATCTTGAGCTTTTCCGTCGGCGACGCGTTTTCATCGCCCGAACCGATCTTGTCCTTGATCGCGGCGGCGGCTTCCTCGTAGGCGGGAATATCGAATTCGGCGAAGGTCAGCATCATGACGAAGAAGCACATCAACAGGGTGATGGCGTCGGCGTAGGTGACCAGCCAGTCTTCTTTTTCCTCTTCGGGGGGCGGTTTGGCGGGGACTCCCATGGTGTCACCTAGCGTGCAGAGGCGGGACGACGATGGCCCACCGGCGCACGGCTACCTCTTCATCTTGTCGATGTTGAAGTGGATCGCCGGGTCCAGGAAGCTGTTCATCCGGTCGGCGATGTAGCGGGGGTTCTTCTTGTCGGCCAGCAGCGACAGGCCCTCCGCGATCAAGTAGTTGCGGAACCGGACGATTTCCTCGCGCTGTTGGATCTTGGTCGCCGCGGGCATGAAGATCATGCGCGCGAACATCACACCATAAAGCGTGGTCAACAGCGCGACGGCAAGGCCGGCACCCAGTTCCGTCGGATCGCCGCCCAGGTTATCGAGCATGATGATCAGGCCGACCAGCGTCCCGATCATGCCGAAGGCCGGAGCGGCGGCGCCCATATTACGCAGGATATCGACCTGGACCGTGTTGCGGCCGAAGGTCGATTCGATGGCGTTGGTCAGGATTTCCCGGACTTCTTCGCCGGTATAGCCGGAAATCACCATTTCCACGCCGAATTTCAGGAACTTGTCGCCGCGCACCGCTTTTTTGGCCTCGGCCTCAAGCGCCGGCGGGCCGCTTTTCTGTACCGTGTAGGCCCAACGGATGATGCGGCCGACTTCGGATTTCAGGACGTTGCGGCCGACTTTGGGCGAAAACAAAATCCGCCAGATCAGCTTCAACGAGAGCATCACGTAGCGCGGCTCGTACGAAATGAAGGTCGATGCCAGGGTCCCGCCGACAACCATCAGCAGGCTGGAAAGGCTGAGAAAAATCAGGAAGTTGTCGGTGCTCATCAGAATCGCGCCGATGAACAGACCAAAAGCGGCCAGCAATCCGACAAGAGTGGTTAGCGACATGTCTTCCCCGGACCCCTAAACGGTGCGCGCCTGTCCTGCCGGATGGGGCGGGCCAGCGCGCCGTATACTCCCCATTTCACGTAACGTTTATAATAGATTGGCAAAAAATAACAAATGGTTAGCGCGAATACCGGTGGATCGAATTTAGAAACGGCGTCTTTCCCGGCTTATCGGCTGTTGCGCGGGCGGGCGGGCGCCCGGATCGCCAAGCGTTCATCCATGGGGGAATTCCGGGGTGTGAGGATCACCGTTCGCGGAACGCTTCGTCTTTCAGTTTGAGGACCGGTTTAATGAGATAATCCATCACCGATTTACGCCCGGTGTGAATATCGACGGTCGCTTCCATGCCCGGCGTGATGGGCAGCAGGCCTTCCCGCTGGCCGAGGTAGGTTTTCTCGGTCTGTACGACGACGCGGAAGTAGGGGGCGCCGTTCTCGTCGGTCGAGGCGTCGGGGGCGACGCTGATGACCATGCCGTCCAGACCGCCGTAGCGCACGAAGTCATAGGTCGAAATCTTGACCACCGCCGGTTGGCCTTCGACGATGAAGCCGCGCTCCGTCGGGTTGAGACGCGCCTCAACGACCAGCTTGTCGCCGGTCGGCACGATTTCCAGGATCGGTTCGCCCGGCTTGACCACGCCGCCGACGGTATTGACGACCATCTTCTGAACGATGCCGTTGATCGGGCTTTTGATTTCCGACCGCGATCCCTGCCGTTCGGCTTCGGTGATCAGTTCCTGAATGCGGGCGATCGACTGTTCGACCTTGTTCAATTCCTCGCGGGCCTCGCGGCGGAACCCTTCTTCGGATTCCGATACGCGCTTCTTGGCTTCCTCGACGGCGGCCTGAGAGCGGGGAATAGCGGGCACCAGGCCCTTCAACTCACCGTCCAGGTCTTCGACCTCGGCTTCCAGTTTCAGGTGTTCGATGCGCGCGGTCAGCCCTTCGGCCAGCAGCGACGCCGACATGGAAAGGCGTTCGCGGGCGAGAGAGTAGTTGCGCTCCAGCGCCTTTTTCTTAGCCAGCAGCTCCTTGACGTCCAGCTCGCGCTGTTTGATCTGCTCCTTGAGGACGCTGATCGAGGCCTTCAATTCGCGCTGCCGGGCGTCATGGGCCTGGCGCTGCGCTTCGACCAGGGCGGGTTGCCGGGATTCCAAGGAACGCGGAAACTTGAGCTTGCGGCCCTCGGCCTCGGCCTGCAGGCGTGAACGGGCGGCTAGTTCGCTGTCCAGTCGAACCTGCAATTCCTCGCGGTTGGTGCCGCCGGACGCAAGGTCGAGCAGCAGCAGCGGCTGGCCGGTTGAAACCGTGTCGCCTTCCGAGACGTAGATTTCCTGTACGATCCCGCCTTCCAAGTGCTGAACCACCTTGGTCTTGCCCAACGGCACGACCTTGCCCATGGCGACCGAAACTTCGTCCAACTTGGCGAAGTTGGCCCAGGTCAGGACGACCGTGATCAGGATCATGATCGGCCAGGCGGCCACACGCAGCGACGGCATGGGCCGCTTAATCAGCAGCTCATCCAGCGGCGAGGCAATGGGCGGGTTCGCTTGGTGTTCCATATCTCGGCTCCAGCGCCGGTTCGGGCCAGTCCACAGGGACTAGCGCGAGCCGCGCTCGTGCTCCATGGCTTTCAGTATATCAGCGTATGGGTCGTTACTAGAAGGCGAAGATGCCTTGGCCGCCGGTTTCGCCGCCGGCGCCGGTTGCGGCGCTTGTGGGGCGGGGCGCGAAGGTGCCGGTTGCGGCGCCCGCTGTGCGGCCTGCGGCTGTGGCTGCTGTTGTTGCGGGCGCGGTGCGGGCTGAGGCGCCGATTGGGCGGCTGCCTGCGGGCGCGCGGTTTCCTGCGCCGGGCGTTGCGGCTGCTGGGGCTGTGCCTGTTGCGGGCGTTGCTGCGGCGGCCGGGGCTGCTGCGCTGCCGGTTGTGCCGGTTGCTGCGGTTTCGGCTGAGGTTGTTGTGCCGGGGCCTGTTGCGGTGCGGAGCCTGCCGGGGCATTCGTGGGCGCCGGGCGCTTGGGGGCTGCGGGTTCCACGCGCTGATCGCCATCCGTCGGAGCCGCCGCTTGCGCCGCCGGCGGGGCGGGGGTCTTGGCCTGGGATGCCTGCCGTGCCGCATTGGCGAGTGCCGCCGCCATGTCGGGCATGGGTGGCTTGGCCGCCGGTGCGGCCGCTGCGGGCTTGGCGGGGCCGGTGGCTGCCGGTTGCGGGGCAGGGGCTTTCGGTGCCGTTGCAGGGGCGCCTTGGGGGGCGCCTTGCGATTTTGCGTCCTGGGGTTTCGCGTCTTGGGGGGCGGGCTTGCCTTGTGGCGCACCAACGGCCTGTTTGGCGTCGGGTTTTTGTCCGCCGTCGTTTTTATCGTTGCCCTTCGGTGGCTCTTCCATTGGCGGCAGAGGGTTCTGGCCGAACAGGCGCGGCAGGATTTCCGCCGACGGTCCGGCCAGGGCGACGCGGCCCTGATCGAGGGCGACAAGGTCGTCGCAAGCGGCCAGCAGGATCGGGCTATGGGTGACCAGGATGACCGAGCGGATCTTGGCGAGTTCGCGCAGGGTCTCGCGCAACGCCTGTTCCGCCTGACGGTCGAGGCTGGCGGACGGCTCGTCCATCATCAGAACCGCCGGATCGCCCAGCAGCGCGCGGGCGATGGCGATGCGCTGACGCTGACCGCCGGACAGGCGCGAGCCCGCTTCGCCGATGTCGGTGGCGTAGCCGTCCGGCAGGTCGATAATGAAGTGGTGAACGCCCGCGTGGGTCGCGGCCTTGATGACCTGTTCGTCCGTCGCGTCGGCGTGGCGGTGGGCGATGTTGTCGCGCACGGTGCCCGCGAACAGCACGCATTCCTGCGGCACATAGCCCATCCAATCGGCCAGTTCGTGGCGTGTGAACTGTGCGATGTCGGCGCCGTCGAGCAGCACGCGCCCGCTGACCGGCCGGTACAGGCCCTGGAGCACCTTAAGCAGCGTTGTCTTGCCCGATCCGTTGCGGCCGACCAGCGCGTGAATGCCGCCGGCGGGCAGGGTGACGGTGACGTTGTTGAGAATCGGCTTGGCCGCTTCGCCATAACTGAAGACGACGTTCTCGGTCCGCAACTCGCCTTTCGGCGCGTCAAGGACGACTTCGGCCTCCGTGCGTTCGCTGATCGTATCGAAGGTCTGGCCCAGCCGGTCGGCGGACTGTTTGAAGGAATTGAAGGTGCGCCACTGGTTGACCAGCTGGTTGAGCGGTCCCAAGAGGCGGCCCGACAGCATGTTGGCGGCGATCAGCGAGCCCATGGTCATTTCCTGATTGACGATGGCGAGCGCGCCGACGGTCGTCATCAGCAGCGTCGTGCACATGGTCAGGGAGCCGCCCAGGTTCGAATAGAAATCGGTCTTGGCGCCGCGCACGGCGGATTTTTCGATGTTGTCGGCGTGGCTCTGTTCCCAATGGGGGCGCATCGCCTGGTCGAGGGCCAGGGCCTTGATCGTCGTGCGGCCCTGGATCATTTCGGCGATCAATTGATCGCGCGAGATCGAGGATTTGCGTTCTTCCTGGTTGGCTTCGGCCATGACGTTGCCCGACTTCCAGGCGACGAACATGAATAGCGGCAGGATGACCAGCAGGACCGGTGCCACCGGTGGCGCGATGGTGATGATGAGGATCAGGAACATCAAGACGAAGGGCAGGTCCGTGATCAATACCGCGGAGCCGCCGGACAGCGTGTTGCGCACGGTGTCGACGTCGCGGAACAGGCCCTGCCAATGGCCCGACGGTTTGGATTCCAGTTCCGAGAGCGGCAGAGACATAAGCTTGTCGAACAACTGGCGGCCGACCAGAACGTCGACCCGAAGGGCAACCGTCTGCATGACGCGCGACCGGGCCAGCTTCAACACAAGGTCGAAGATGATCACCGCGATCATGCCGATCACCAGACCCCACAGCGTGGAGATGCCCTTGTGAAAGACCACGCGGTCGAAGACCTGCATGGAAAACACGGGCGTTGCCAGGGCGACCAGATTGATGAACGCCGACATGATGACGACCTCGCGGAAGGTCGGCATCAGGTTCTTGATGAACGGCTTAAGCCACGCGCGATTGTTGCCGGATTCCGCCATGGAAGTCCCACTGCTCCTAATATCCCAGCGCGAGACTAATGTATGATGGTAAACATGGGATGAACAGGGGCAGCTGCGTTTTAGGCCCGGTTTTCAAGCGGTTTCAGGGTAAACTCGCCCCGTTCCAGCGGCTGCGTCATGTGATCGGTTCGGCGCCTGAATTTCCCCAGTGGCGGGGCTTTGGGGCTGGCGGCGGCGGTGGGAACCTGTGATAATACTCATGTACTCTGCCGTGGACGGGTGAACAACGCCGCGCGACGGCAGAGGCAAGGGGATATAAATGAACCGGCCGCCGCCGACGGGCATGGCTTTCGGTTCGCGAGAGGGGTAATCGCCAGTGCCTGATGAAGGCCGCGCCGAGGTAATTCCGCCGACCGTGCCGAAAGGCCCGGGCAAGCCAGGTATTTTCGGTCGCGTGCTGCGGGCGATTGGCCGGGGGCTTTATCGATTTCTGCGCGGTACGATCCGTCTTGAACGGGTCGTCGGCTATGTGCTGCTGGCCGGCTTCATCACGCTTTATGTCGCCAATCCCCAACCCGTCGAATTCCTGCGTCTGAAGGGCTTCGATTTCTATCAGCAGATGAAGCCGCGCGAAATTCCGCCGCCGGAACGCAAACCCGTCACCATCATCGATCTTGATGAAAAGAGCCTGGGCGAAATCGGCCAATGGCCTTGGCCGCGCGACGTCATCGCGCAACTGGTCCAGAACCTGATGCAGATGGGCGCCGTGGAGGTGGCCTTCGATATTGTCTTTGCCGAACCCGACAGAATGAATCCGTCCGCCATCGCCGATGCGTTGAAGGGCCTGGACGAAGAAACCAAGAACAAGATCCGCCAGTTCAAATCGAACGACGAAATCTTCGCCGAGACGATTAAGCGCTCGCGTGTCGTGCTCGGTCAATCGACCGTGGAAAACGAGCTTGAGGGCGTCAAGCTGCCGCCGGTCAAGAAATCCATCGCCGTGCGCAAGATCGGCCCGAACGTGCCCGACCCGTTGGACCTGCTGCCCAGCTTCCCGGCTTTGGTGCGCAACGTGCCGATCATCGAACAGGCGGCCGGTGGGCGCTTCGGCGGGCACGGCATCTTTTCGATCATTCCCGAACAGGACGGCATCATCCGGCGCATCCCGTCGCTGTTCGTTCAGGGCAAGGACATGTTCCCGGCGCTCAGCGTCGAAATGCTGCGGCTCGCCACCGGGCGGCCGACGATCCTGGTCAACGTCAACCAGGCCGGCATCATGTCGATCGGCATCGCCCGCGGCCTGACGATCCCGACGGACCGGAACGGCCGGATGTGGCCGTATTTTTCGAAGTCGGATAAGGAAAAATACGTCTCGGCGGTCGACGTGCTGAACGGCACGGTCGACCCGGCGATGATCAAGGGCAAACTGACGATCCTGGGGACCAGCGCCATCGGGCTTAAGGATATTCGGTCCATCCCGACGGAAAGCAACATTCCGGGGGTCGAGGTCCATGTTCAGATCATCGAGACCGTGCTCAACAAGGCGTATCTCAACCGGCCCAACTTTGCCCAGGGGGTGGAGTTGGCGGTCATCCTGTTCGGCGGTCTGGCGATGATCGTCCTGGTGCCTTGGTTGGGCGCTCTTTGGACCTTCATGGTTTTCGCCGTGACGACGGCCGGCGTGAGTTACGGCAGTTGGTATGCCTTCGCCGAGCACCGAATGCTGATCGACGCGGTCTATACCCTGATCGCGATTTTCCTTCTGTATTCGACGCTGACCTACCTCAACTACGTCCGTGAAGAAGGCCAGAAGAAACAGGTGCGCGGCGCCTTCGCCCACTATCTGTCGCCGGACATGGTCGAACAATTGGCGGAAAACCCGGACAGCCTGAAACTGGGCGGTGAAATGCGCGATTTGACGTTGCTGTTCTGCGACGTGCGCGGGTTCACGACGATTTCCGAACAATTCGATCCGGTCGGCCTGACCGCCCTGATCAACAAGCTGCTGACGCCCCTGACCAACGCCATCCTGGAACGCCGCGGCACCATCGACAAATACATGGGCGACTGCATCATGGCGTTCTGGAACGCGCCGTTGGACAACGAGAACCACGCCATCGACGGCTGCCGATCGGCCCTCGCCATGCTGGCCGAGATGGAGCCGCTCAACGCCCGCCTGGAACAGGAAGCCAAGGAAGAAGGCCGCAAGCACGTACCGCTGAAGGTCGGCCTGGGCCTCAACTCCGGTCCGGCGGTTGTCGGCAACATGGGCTCGGACCAGCGCTTCGACTATTCCGTTCTGGGCGATACGGTCAACCTGGCCGCCCGTCTGGAAGGCCAATCCAAATCCTACGGCATGAACGTGGTCATCGGCGCCTCGACCTACGCCGAAGTGAAGGACTCGCTGGCCTGCATCGATCTGGATTTCATCCGGGTCAAAGGCAAGCTGGAAGGTGTCTACATTTATGGCCTGCTGGGTGACGAAGAGGTCGCGCAGAAGCCCGAGTTCAAGGACCTGCAGAAGCTCATCTACGACGCACAGGAAGCCTACCGTCACCAAAAATGGGACGAAGCCCAGACCATGTTCGACGAAATCCGCCGCCGCGGCAACGACGAGAACAAGTGCTGGGACCTGGAAGCGAACCTGGACGTGCTCTGCGACGTTTACGATGAACGTATCGCCGAATACCGCGTCAATCCGCCGGCCGCCGATTGGGACGGCGTCTTCGTCGCGACCACCAAGTAATTTCGAACAATCCGAAGATGCATGCCCGGTGCGGCTTGACCGCACGGTGGGCCGTGGCGCCTATTTGCCGGCTTGGACCCGGGCGGCGGGCGTGAGGTCTAGCGTCGCCTCGACCACCGGCTCGTCCGGCAGGCGGCGGACGCGGAAGCCCAGGTTGCGGACCATGTCCAGCATCGGGTGGTTTTCCGACATGACCTGGCCGACCATGGTCTTGGTGCCGCGCGACCGGCAATAGGCGATCATCTTTTCCATCATCTTATGGCCCAGGCCCTGACCCTTGAGGTCCGAGCGCACGATGACCGCGAACTCGCAAGTTTCGTTGTCCGGGTCGGTCACCGTGCGGACGACGCCCAGGGTCTCGCGTTCGACCGTGCCGTCGATGCCCGGTTTCTCGACGCTGGCGATGAAGGCCATCTCGCGGTCGAAATCGATCTGTGTCAGGCGGGCGATTTCCGAATGGGGAAATTCGCGGACCAAGCCGAAGAAGCGGAAACGGATGTCTTCCGGCGTCAGGCGGGAAATGAACTCGCGGTGTTCCGGTTCGTCCTCGGGCCGGATCGGGCGCAGCAGCACCTTCGTCCCGTCCTTCAACGTAAACGGTTCTTCCAGTTCCTGGGGATAAGGGCGGATCGCCAATTCGCGGGACTGGTCCGCGCCCGGGCTGGCGACGCGGATGCGGGCGTCCAGCGCCAGCACGCCGTTCTCGTCGGCCAGCAGCGGGTTGATGTCCAACTCGGCGATTTCCGGGATATCGACGATCATCTGGGAAATTTGCACCAGCGTAAGGCAGAGCGCATCCAGGTCCACGGGCGGCCGGTCGCGGTAACCCTGCAGCAGCCGCCAGATGCGGGTGCGCGCGATCATGTCCTGGGCCAGATGCATGTTCAGCGGCGGCAGCGCGACCGCCCGGTCGGCGATCACCTCGACCGCCGTGCCACCTTCGCCGAACAGGATCACCGGCCCGAAGATCGGATCGCAGGTCACGCCGACGATCAATTCGTGCGCGCCCGGCCGGTCGGCCATCTTCTGCACGGTGAAGCCCTGGATATTGGCATCGGGGAATTTCTCACCGATGGAGGCCAGCATGCGGTCGGCCGAGGCCCTGACGGCCTCCGCCGTATCCAGGAACAGATCGACCCCGCCGACGTCCGATTTATGGCTGATATCCGGTGACAAAACCTTGAGCGCCACCGGGAAGCCCATGGATTGCGCCTTCTGGGCGGCGTCCTCGGGCGTCTTGACGATATGGGTTTCGACCGTCGGAATGCCGTAGGCGGCGAGCACGGATTTGGCCTCGGGCTCGCTCATCATGGCGTCGCCGGTCGCCAGATGACCTTCGATCACCAGGCGCGCGACCGCCGTCGCCGGGTTGAAATGAGCGGGCAGAGAGGCCGGCGTTTCGGTCAGGATTTCCTGGTTTCGCTTATAGGTGATCAGATGCATGAAGGCGCCGACGGCTTCGCCGGGGGTGTCGTAGGTCGGGATGCCGGCGTCGCGCAGCATCTTGCGCGCGGGTGCAACCGCTTCTTCGCCGACCCAGTTGGCGAGGATCGGCGCCTTGGTCTCGTGCGAAACGTCGATCACCGCCTGCGCCGCTTCGGTGCTGGAGGCCGTCGCCGTCGGTGCGTGCATCACCAACACGGCGTCGGATTCCTTGGCTGCGATCAGGGTCTTCAGGGCCCCCGCGTAGCGTTCGGGCGGTGCATCGCCGATGATGTCGGCGGGGTTGCCGTGAGACCAGGTCTCCGGCAGGACCTTGTTCAAGGCTTCCTTGGTTTCGTCCGAGAATTCGGCCAGCCGCCCGCCCAATTCCGCGAGCCGGTCCACCGCCATCACGCCGATGCCGCCGCCGTTGGTGATGACGGACAGTCGGTCGCCCGGGAACTTGGGGGCTCTGGCCAGGGTTTCGACGGCGGCGAAGATTTCTTCGATGGTGTCGACGCGCAGCATCCCGGCCCGGCGGAAGGCGGCGTCGTACACCGCGTCGGCCCCGGCCAGCGCGCCGGTATGCGAGGCCGCCGCCTGGGCGCCGGCGCTGCTACGCCCGGCCTTGATGACCAGGACCGGCTTGTTGCGCGCCGCCGCGCGCCCGGCCGACATGAACTCGCGCCGTTCGTGGATCGATTCCACGTAAAGCAGGATCGCCCGCGTGTGCGGGTCCGATCCCAGATAGTCGAGGACGTCGCCGAAATCCGTGTCCATGGCGTCGCCCATGGAAATGAAATGGGAAAACCCGATGCCGCGCGCCCGCGCCCAATCCAGCACCGCCGTGCACATGGCGCCGGATTGGCTGGCGAAGGCGATGTTGCCGGGCAGGGCCGGTAGATGGGCGAAACTGGCGTTCAGGCCGATGCCGGGGACCAGCAACCCTAGGCAGTTGGGGCCCAGAATGCGCAGGCCCACGCCGCGCGCCGTGGCCAGGATCTTGTCTTGAAGGGTTTCGTCCGCGCCATCGACCTTGCGGTTCAATCCGGCGGTCAGGATGATCGCCGCGCGGGTGCCGCGCTCGGCGATTTCCTCGATAATCCCGGGCACCGTGTCGGGTGGCGTGCAGATCACGGCGAGGTCTGGGACCTCCGGCAGGTCGGCGACCTGGGCATAGGTCAGCACCCCGGCGACGGCGCGGTGCTTCGGATTGACCGGCATGATCGGCCCCTCGAACCCGCCTTCCAGCAGATTATGCATGACCAGGTTGCCAACCGCCCCCTTGCGTTCGGACGCGCCGATCACGGCGACGGAGGTGGGGCGGAAAAGCTTGTCGAGATTTCGAACGGTCATGGTCGCGCATCCGGCCGGTGGGATCCCCCGGTGGGATCCCCAAGTCCCGGCGTGAGAGGTCAGGGGTGATGGTTAGCCTATTCGTGCTGCGTTGCAACAATGAAGTTTGGGTTGCAGGGCTCTCGGGCGTCTTTCTCTGTATATAGGAAAATTTACGTAAACAGCTTGACATTCCTAATTGTCTGCGCGCATATGATGAATATGTTCATGTTGTGTTCTAAATTGAGGTGCGGTCATGTCCCTTTATCCCCGAGTGCCCAACCGGCGCGGCAGCCTGCTCGACCCTTTGGACTCGGGCGGGTTCTCGACTCCGGAACCATTGTCCTTGTCCGCGCTGACGGCTCCGGTCGGTCCCGGCGGCGCCAACCGCTCGGCCGACGTGGGCCGGGTTGAACACCTTCTGAGCCGCTCGGGCGACCTCGCGCCGAAAGCACGGGCGGCGCGGGGGCTGTTCGATCCGCCGGTGGAGGCCGGAGTGCGCGCCTTTCAGGTCCGCCGGGGTTTGAAACCCGACGGGTTGCTGAACCCGGGCGGACCGACGGAAACGGCGCTGGTTCGCCAGGCCGCGCAATTGGAGGGCTTGGCCCCTCGCTCCGCGCCGCCGCGCCTGCCGGGCCTGAGCGGCGAGGGGGCCGCGTCCAACGCAAGGTCCGTCCGCCATCTGGCGGCGACGCGCGAAAACGGCCTGTTTCCCGATCTGCTGACCCAGGACGCCCGCGCCGGCGGCGGCGACCGCTCCCTGGCCGTGGACTTTTTCGCCCAGCTGCGCCGCGCGGACTATGAGCGGGCGGAACAAATCCGCCGGGAAATGGCTCTCGATCCCGAAGAAGACCGAACCTTCTTCGCCGACGTGGATAAATGGTTGGAAGCCGAAACCTTCGACGAGACGACGCGCCGCCTGGCCGACGGCCCACGCCCCCTGGGCGACGCCGACGACAACGACGACGACGGCGGCATCGGCACACCGCCGGACGACGGCGATGATGGCGATGGAGATGATGGGGACGACGACGGCGATGATGGCGAAGAGAATCCGCCCTACGACCCCGACCATCCGGAACCGGGCGACCCGGACGATCCCGATGAGCCTGAAGAACCGGAACCGGATTGTTCTGATATTCTCACGGCACTACAAGAAGTGATTCAAGACCTCCATGAGGTCATTGATGAGAAACGTGCAAAACAAGCGGAAATCGCCAGTCATAAACTGATCATTAGCCGCCTTAAGGACAAGCGGCGGACCGTGCTGGCGCATTCCTCCCCATCGGCGCCGCCATCACCGGATGTCAGCCCTATCCCGAAAGGTCGGATAGGGCGAGTCCTGTATTTTGCCTGGAGGGCTCTGGAGGGCCTAGAATTTCTGAACTCAGGATACCGAAATTCCGAGGCGGTTGCTGAGGTGCGTGAAATCGATGCCGATATTGCGGCTGAACGGCAAAAGATCGACGAACTGCGAAAACAACTTGAGGACGTGGAGCGAGGTGAAGAGAATCTGAGGCAATTGGAGGCGACTTTGGAGGAGCGTTTACGAGCCTGTAGGGCCGGACGGCAATAGCCGAGTGTAATGACGCTAGATGACTTCCCGAGATTCAGTAAAACATCAATAGCAGGGAGGCTATAATTCGCACCCGTCTGGCGGGTCGCTCTCGACCCACTGAAGCCGTTTGCGGATTTCTTCCCGATCTTTCGATGAAACCCGTTGGGCCATGGATTTCATGACGGCGTCAATTTCCTTACCCGCTCCCAAGGTCGCGGCGCGCAGATACCAGAACATGGCGCAAGTATCGCTTTTCGGCAGAATGTCGCCGGTTTCGTGCCGATGGGCTAAATCGAGTGCCGCTTCGAGGTTTCCCGATTGCGCCATGACCATCAACTGGCGATGGCCGCGACGCCGGTCTTTGGTGCTTGAGGAACCGAAGCTCCGCGCAATGAACTCCCATTGTGCCGGTGGATGCCTCAGTTCAATGGAAAATTTGAACAACAGGTTCGCCAAGTCTTGATAGGGGTATTCACCGCCGTTCCTCCGCTCATAGTCCTTTGCGGACTCGAAGGCTTGTGCGCCGTTCCCTGTGGTCGCCGCTTTGATCCAGGCCACCGCGTCGTCGAACATGGCGATGAAATTGGACGGGTAGTTCTGCGCGACCAGAATAGCCCTGTTGTCCCGAACGACGACGCCGTATTCCGCGCGGATCGCCGCCAGGCGCAGGAAGGCGGTCATTCGCTCCAGGGCCATCGCACCAGCGCGGCCGGCCCGGTAAATGTCGAAGGCCTCAAGGACTGCCAGACTTGGACCGGTGGCGGGAGACCTCGACGCGCCGGAAGCGGATTTTTGCGCTGCGGGAATCACCAGTGACCCGTCCGTCCAGAAAAACGCCATGAGGAAGGTATCCGGGCCGATGTCGAGTTGAGGGTTACTTGATGCGCGCCAAGAGGCGTTACCGTCAGCCTGAAGGAAAAAGGGCATCAGAGCAATCAACGCCAACAGGGAAAAGTTGCATAGCCATCGCATGATGCGACTATTCTAATCGCCTCACGCGACGGGGCAAGCGCGGCGGTCGGGCAGGGGGTTACTTGCTGGTCATTACCCAGACGCCGTTCCATTCGCCTTCGGGCGGTTCGGCCTTCAGCTGTTCGCAGCGCGCGATATAGGTATGGGCCAGCTTGTCGTTGGGGTTCAGCGCGATGGCTTCCTGGAAGGCCTTGGTCGCCTTGTCCCATTCGCCCTTGTCGTAATGGGCGCGGCCGGATTTGAAGTGGTTCACGGCTTCCATCAGGTTGGGGAAGGTTTCCTCTGAATGGAAATCGAGAACTTCGTAGACGCCCACGGGCTCGGTCTTGCCCTTGACGATCACCTTGTCGATGTCGCGGATGCGGTAGGTACCCTTGAGCTTGCTGTATGTGAATTCGGAAATCAGCAGCCGCGCCGAATACTGCTTGCACGCACTTTCCAGGCGTGCCGCCAAGTTGACGCCGTCGCCGATCATCGTGAAGTCCATGCGCTTGGGCGAGCCGATGTTACCGGAAACGATATTGCCCGTGTTCAGGCCGATGCCCATATCGATGGGCAACTCGCCCTTCTTCTCGCGGACGATGTTCCATTCGTCCAGTTCGCGCAGCATGGAAATGGCGGCGCGGAGGGCGCGGTCTTCTTGGTCTTCCAAGGGCAGCGGTACGCCGAAGCCGGCCATGATGGCGTCGCCGATGAACTTGTCGAGCATGCCTTGCTCGCGGCTGATGCAGTCGACCATGATGGTGAAGTACTCGTTGAGCATCTGCACCGTGCCCTGCGGGCCGAGGCTTTCCGTGAGCGTCGTGAAGCTGCGCACGTCCGAGAACAAAATCGTCGCTTCCAGGCTCTTGCCGCCCAGGATGTCCTCGCCGCCGGCCATCAACTGATCGGCCAGGCCCGGGTCCATGTAGCGCGACATGGTCGACTTCATGCGTTTCTCGGACGAGATGTCCTCGATCATCATCATCGAGCCGAGTTTCTTGCCTTCCTCGGCCATCAGCGGCAGGAAGTGGACGTTGACGGAATGGGTCTCCTCGCCGCGCACCAGTTGCTGGTCCATGGTGATATCCGGCTCCTGGTCCTCTTCCAGCTTGTCCAGGCGTTCGTTGATCCAACCGTTTTCGATGGCGAAGAATTCCTTCGCCTCCTTGCCGATGATGTCGGTCTCGTCCTCGCAATGCAGGATGCGCAGGCCGGCGGCGTTGCAGGTCACGACCTTGCCGTCCTCGTCGATGGTGACGACGCCGTTCGACATACTTTCCAGCATGCTTTCGTTGTAGTTCTTCATGTTCTGGACGTCTTCGAACAGCTTGGCGTTTTCCAGCGCGATGGAAACCTGCGCCGTGAACGCCTTGAGCCGCGTTTCGTCCTCTTCCGAGAACGGCCCGCCACGCTTGTTCAGGACCTGGGTCACGCCGATCATCTTACCGGCCTTGTTGACCACGGGGACGCAGAGGATCGAGCGCGTGAAATACCCGGTCTTCTTATCGAAAGCCGGATTGAAGCGCAGATCCGCGTAGGCATAGGGGATGTTGATCGTGTCGCCCGAGGTGAACACCGCACCCGCGATGCCCAGGTGGTTGGGCAGGCGGATTTCGCCCAAACTGTCTCCCATGGCGACGCGGGAGAACAGCTCGTTCGTCTTCTCGTCGTTGAGGAACAGGGTCGATCGGTCGGCCGACAGCATCCGCGTCGCTTCCGACATGACGCGCGACAGCAGCGAGCCCAGTTCCAGGTTCGAGGTCACGTCCGAGACCATGTCCAGGAACTTCATTTCCTGTTCGCGGCTTTTCTTCATGCTCTCGACGAACTGGGTCGATTGCAGGGCGACGGCGGCCTGGGTGGTGATGGCTTCCAAAAGGGCCAGATCGTCCTCGTTGAATTTCTCGCCGTTCTTCTTGTTCAGGCATTGGACGACGCCGATGATTTCTTCCTTCACCGTCTTCACCGGGGCGGCGCAGATGGTGTCGGTCTTGAAGCCGGTCTGTTCGTCGACCGACCGGTTGAACCGGCCGTCCTGGTAGGCGTCGTCGATGATCTCGCCGTTGCCGGACGAGAACACGGCACCCGCGATGCCGGTGTTATTGAGGATGCGGATCTCGCGTTGGAAATTGCCCTGGGCGACGCGGGAATAAAGCTCACCCGTCGCCGGATCGTTGAGGAACAGGGTGCCGCGTTCGGCCTCCAGTTCATAGACGATGACCTCGACCAGGGTTTCCAGAACTTCGTCCAGGGATTCGATCCCGGCCACCCGGCGCGACACGTTCAGCAGCATTTCCGCCTGTTTCAGGCGGCGGTCGGCGATCCGCAGTTTATGGGCCAGTTCCTGGTCTGCCGCATCCTCGGTGTCGGCCGAGACCACGGGGGGCGGGGGCGGCGTATCGGTGATCGCCGCGACGTCCTCGGCCGCGTCCTTGATGGGCGCCGAGGCGCCGCTGTCCGCGCCGTCGCGTTCGACCGTATCTGCCGAGGGCAGATTGCCGCTCATTGCCGCGCCCCCGGTTTATCGTTGGCGGGGGCGGGGGCCTTCACCTCGGCCATGGATTTGATTTCCAGGGTCCGGCGCAACGTCACGATGGCTTGTTGCAGCTCGGCCGTTTCGTCACGGCGCGCGCGGTTCAGCTCCTGGACGGTTTCCTGGTGCTTGAAGGTTTGCTCTTCCATCTCGTCGCGCAGGGTGCCGATGGTCGCCTTCAATTGCTGGATTTCATCGCGCCCGGCGGAGACGGCTTCGTTCAGCTCTTTCTCTTTTTCAAGCTTCAGCGTTTCCATCTCGTCGCGCAGCGCCTGGATGGTGTTCTTCAGCTGGGTGATCTCGTCGTTGCCCGAGGCGCGCTCTTCCTGAACTTCCTTCTGGCGGGCGAAGTTCAACTGCTCCATTTCCTCGCGGAGCGCCGACGCCGTATCCTTGAGCTGCTTGATCTCGTCAACGCCTTCGGCACGCGCCTCCTGTTCGACGCGCTGCGCGTCGAAAACCTTGTTTTCGAGCTCTTGGCGAAGCGCGGCGACAGTCTCTTTCAGTTGCCGAATCTCAAGTTGCGCATCCCGCATCGCGTCGGACTCGACGGCGGGAGCGTCAGCGTCACTCATCCTCGAACACCTTTCCGCCTATGGCGGTGCTTATAGACTGCACGTAACATAGTCGCGCCCTTCGGGGGTAACCGTCAAGATTGCTTGTCGTTCAATTGCTTAAGCCGGGATGCGGGATTTGTGACCACCTTTATCTGCCGTGACTGCGCGACTTTGGCCGACGGGTCCCCGGCGGGCCCGCCGGACCGCTGCCCGGCCTGCGGCGGAAGGCGGATTTTCAGCCATGCGGAACTGCGCAGCCTGGCCATCGCCCATATCGATTGCGATGCTTTCTACGCCAGCGTCGAAAAGCGCGACAATCCCGAGATCGCCGGGCGTCCGGTGATCGTCGGCGGCGGCCGGCGGGGGGTTGTTTCGGCCTGTTGCTACATTGCGCGGATCAACGGTGTGCGCTCGGCCATGCCCATGTTCCAGGCGCTGAAACTCTGCCCCAAGGCCGTGGTCCTTCGTCCCGACATGGACAAGTACCAGCGTGTCGGCGGGCAAATTCGGGCTTTGATGCAGGATCTGACGCCGCTCGTGGAGCCGCTCAGCATCGACGAGGCGTTTCTCGATCTGACCGGCACCGAATCGTTGCACCGGGGCACCCCAGCGCAGACCCTTGTGCGCCTGGTCAAACGGATCGAGGACGCGATCGGCGTCACCGCCTCGATCGGGCTCAGCTATAACAAATTCCTCGCCAAGGTCGCCTCGGACCTGGACAAGCCGCGCGGCTTTGCCGCCATCGGCCAGGCCGACGCGCCGGATTTCCTTAAACACAAGCCGGTCGGCCTGATCTGGGGCGTCGGCAAGAGCCTGCGCGGGCGTTTGGAGCAGGAAGGCGTGACGACCGTCGGCGACCTGCTGCGTTTCGACGAACGCGATTTGACCGCGCGCTACGGCGCCATGGGCGGCAGGCTCTATCATTTCTCGCGGGGCCGGGACGACCGCAAGGTAACGCCGGGCGGCGAGGCGAAAAGCGTATCCGCCGAAACGACTTTCGAAGACGATATGGGCAACCTGGAGGACCTCACGGCCGTACTCTGGCGGTTGGCGGAAAAGGTCTCGGCCAGGCTCAAGCGCAAGGGCCTGACCGGCGGCACGGTGGTCCTCAAGCTCAAGACCAACCGGTTCCGGCAATTGACGCGCTCCAAGCGTTTGGAGCGGCCGACGCAGTTGGCCGATACGATCTACCGGGCGTCGCTGCCGCTATTGGAAAAAGAGGCCGACGGGCGGATGTTCCGGCTGCTCGGCGTTGGGGTTCAGACGATCCAGCCGCTCGGCGTCGATGTGCCGTCCACCGGCGATTTGCTGGCCGGGCAGGCGGGCGGAGCGGAGCGCATCGCGAAGGTCGAGGAAGCGATGGACAAAGTGCGCGGCAAATTCGGCGATGCGGCGATCAAGAAGGGCCGGTCGCTGGGGCCGGGCGGACGGTGAGGGCCGCCTACCAGCCGTCGCAGCGGGCCTGGGTCGCGCGGTAGCTGGCCGGGGTGTCCAGCCGCCGGTCCGCCTCCGCCATGTCGGCCTGCATGCGGTCGATCAACGGCGTCAGCCGGTCGCGCAGCGCGCCGACGAAGTATCGGGCGCCGGCGTTCATGGACCGGGCCGTCACCGGGGGCAGGGCGGCGGCCTCGGCGGTCAGTTGGCGGCGGATCACCGGCAAATAAGAGGTCAGGGTGTCCTTGAAGTTTCGCACATGTTGGTTTTCGTGCTCGAGGATTACCTTGTACTGACAGGTTCCAGGTCTGTACCGGCGGTCGACGTAGACACGGATACGGTCATATCCGATGGTCATCTCCGCATGCGCCAGGCCGACGCAATAGCCGCCCGACAGGCGCTGGCCCTGGACCTTGACCTTGAATTCCCATTGAAGATCGCGGCCCATGAGACCGACCGGGTGCCATTCCGCGCCTGGTCCGCCGTGGGCGCCGGCACGCCGTCGCTTGGCCGCCAACTGCTGGCCGGAATAGCCGTTGGAATAGCGGATGTCGCCGAAGGATTCGTTGAGCCGTACGCTCGCCTGCACCCCGGGCAGGCGGCAGTCGGCGGCCCAGGCCGCCGGGCCGGGCAGGGCGCAGAGCAGCAAGCCTGCCAGGGCCGCCCAAACGAGCGTATTTGTTTCGAGCCGCATGGTCGGGGTCTCCGGCATCTGCGTCCCGCCCCGTCCGGATTGAACGGCGCTTTGAGACGACTGTAGATGGGGCGCAAGCACCTGTCACATGTGGTCCCGCGCCGTAATCTGTGCAACTTGGCATGAGGTTTGCTTTCCCATGGCTGAATGCGCGGCCGAGAGGTTTGAGGTCCGCAGAATGCGTGCGGTGGTTCCGGTTGCGTGCGGGGCGATCCAAAGGCATGGTAACGGTGAAACGGTCCAAAGTACGAAGCGAAGGCCCGGGTCGGACGCCGGAGTTTGTTGTCAGATTGACGGAAAGGTCTGCGAAAATGCGACGTTTTCCGACATGCAGGAGCGATACGGGATGAAATACCAGATTTCGGAAAACGGTAGCACGGTGACCGCACGGGTGACCGGCCAGATGACCTTCGAGGACCGGGGCGAAGCCCCTGCCTTGGCGGCGGCCCTGACCCAGGGCAGTGCGACGGCGATCGTGCTCGACCTGTCCGGGGTCGATTACGTCGATTCCGCGGGTCTTGGCATCTTGTTGACCCTGCGCGAAGCGGCCCAGGCCAAGGGCCAAGGCGTCGCCCTGTCGGGCATGACGGGCAGCGTCAAGGAAGTCCTGGAACTGGCCTGTTTCGACACGCTGTTCAGTTTCGAGTCCTGATCCCTGATCGGCGCGTGCCCGACTATGCGCGCCGACGTCGCGGAGAACCGGCATGCCCACTGTCCGCGTTCTTGTCGTCGATGACGAGGACTTCAACCGCCAAACCCTGAGATACTGCCTGGAGCCCATCGGCTTCGAGATCGACGAAGCCGGCGACGGCGTCGAGGCATGGGCGCTGCTGTCCAAGCGCGGCGATCGCTATGACGCGATCCTGCTCGACCGGCGGATGCCGGGAATGGATGGCATGACGGTGCTTGCCAAGATCAAGGAGGATCCCGCTCTCAAGGATATCCCCGTGATCATGCAAACGGCGATGGACCGGGAAGAAGAGATCATCGACGGCATCGAAGCCGGTGTTCATTACTACCTCACCAAGCCTTACGACATCGACGTCCTGGTTTCCGTGGTCCGCGCGGCGACGGACGATTATGCGCGCCTGCGCCGGGTCCATACCGAACTGGCCAAACGTTCCGGCGCAATTCGATTGTTGGTCCAGGGGCGTTTCGAATTGCGCACGCCTCAGGAAGCGGACGCCTTGGGCGTCATGCTGGCGAGTGGCCTACCCCGTTCGGCCGCCGTCGCCATGGGGTTGTCGGAGTTGCTGATCAACGCCATCGAGCACGGCAATCTGGAATTGGACTATGCAAGCAAGACGGACCTGACGGCGGCCGGCCAATGGGACAAGATCATCGGCGAACGCTTGGAATTGACGCCCTACCGGGGGCGTGTCGTCATCATGGACGTGCGGCGCGACGCCCAGAAGGCGGTCTTCACCATCACGGATGAAGGCAAGGGATTCGATTGGCGCGCCTACATGGATTTGACGAAGGAACGGGCTTTCGACACCCATGGCCGCGGCATCGCGATGGCCCGTAAATTGGCTTTCGCATCTCTGGAGTACCAAGGCCGAGGCAACATCGTCGTTGCGACGGTGGCGCTCAGCGAAGGGGGGCTGGCGGCGCAGAGCGGGCAAGACCCGGCGCCGACGGCGGGCCATTCTTCGCAAGCGGAAGAGGGCGACGAGACGGACAAAGCGCCGGAGCCGGTCATCGCCGTTGCGGGGTCCGTTCCGGCGGCGGTCGAAAGCCGGTTGCGGTCGGTTGAGGGATGGACGGTCATCGGCGGCGGCGAGGTGATGCCGGGTGGCGACGACGACGTTCTGGTCATCAGCAGCGATGATGCGAACGGTCCGGCGGGGCTGCGTCTCAGCCGTCGCGGGGCCGGGGCCAAAGGCGAGACGATCCCGCTATCCGGCGACCCGAATCTTGTCGAGGCCGTGGCGCGTGCCCTGGTGTTGCCCGAAACGCTGGAAATCGGCGGGGACGCCGAAGCCCGTTTGGGAGCGGCGTTGGCTTGTCATCAGCAGGGATTGGCGCCCGATCCGTCGACGTTGGTAACGCCTGTCGGCTCCGTTTCCGCATGGACGTCGTCGTGTTCCCGGGTCAGCGGCGATACCTGGGGCGCCAGATGCTTGGACGATGGACGGCTTTCGATTTTCATCGCCGATATGACCGGTCATGGTCCGGTTGCCGGGGTGAATACCTTGCGATTGCATGCGCTGCTGAATGATCCCGCGACCGATCCGGACGAGGCGCCCGATGCCGTGTTGCGGCGGTTGGACAAGGCGCTAAAGGCGGTCCTGCCGTCCGGCGAATACGCGGCGATGCTCTACGGCATCGTCGATCCGGTGGCCGGCCGGTTCGATTACGCGGCGGCCGGCGTCCCGCATCCCGTGGTGATGGATGCTGCCGGCCGTATCGTCGCGGCGGGATCCGGCAAAGGATTGCCTGTCGGCGCCAGTGGTGTGTTTCCCTATGAAAAGCGCGAACTCCATCTGGTTCCGGGCGGCGGTCTCGTCATGTTTACCGACGGACTGTTCAGCCTGGTCGACAGGGGCCATCCGGGGGCAGACGCCTTCGAACGGTTCACGGTCGCCATGGAAGCCATGGTCGGGGGCGGCACGGCGGCGGAACGGCTGGCTGCCCTGGTGTCGGCCTTCGATGGCCCCTGCGCCGACGACGTGACGGCCGTTTGTCTCAGCCTCGCGGACTGAAGCCGAAACAAGACTTCTCGTCGGAAGATGTTGCCAGGTGTGAAGGTCCCGGATTAGTAACGGAGCCTGAGGGGGGCCTGAGAAAACGACCAGATGGGGAAAGTCCGGGCCATGAAGTTCAAGTCCACCGTGCCGGGTTTCGGCAAGAAAGTGATCATCGAAGTCCGCGTCAACGAGTACATGGCTCGCGACGTCAATCCCAACGTGCCGTTCACGCCGGACGAAATCGCCGAGGCCGCGGCGGCCTGCCGCGAGGCCGGAGCGTCGATCTGCCATTATCATGCACGCAATGCCGACGGCTCGCCCAACCACGATCCCGACGTCTATTTTGAGACCATCCGGAAGATTCGCGCCGCCAGCGACATCATGATCCACCCGACGCTGGGGCAGGTGACGCTGAAATCGTCGGACGAGGCGCGCCTGCAGCACATCGTCAAGGCATCGGAAGACCCCGACCTGAAACCGGACTTCGCGCCGATCGACATCGGCTCGACCAATGTCGACGTCTACGATGTGGCCGCGAAGAAGATGAAGACGGACGAACTGGCTTATGTGAACACGCCCAAGACCTGCGCCTATTTCGCCGAACGGATGCGCGGGATCGGGGTCAAGCCGGTGATCGTGTCCTGGACCGTGCCGTTCACCCGCATGTTCGAGGCCTTCATGGAAATGAACCTGATCGACCAGCCGGCGTATCTGCTGTTCGCCTTGTCGGATTCGGGCTACCTGGGCGGTCATCCGGGCAACATCAAGGGGCTGATGGCGCATCTGGAATTCCTGCCTCAGGGCTTCAAATACGAATGGTCGGTCAATAATAAGGTCGGGAACCTCTACGGCCCGGCGGCCCTGGCCCTTGAAATGGGCGGGCACGTGGCGATCGGGCTCGGCGACTATCCCTATCCGGAACTGGGTGCGCCGACCAATGCGCAACTGGTCGAACGGGTGGCCCAGATGGCCGAAGCCTTCGGGCGCGAACCGGCGACGCCCGCGGAAGCGCGCGCCATGCTTGGAATGGCGTGAGGAATCGGCGATCCCGCCTTTGAGTTTCTGGGCCTTTGGGTTTCTTGAATGAGAAAGGGCCAGTCCTTGCGGGGACTGGCCCTTTCCTTAAATTGGCTCCGGCGGCAAGACTCGAACTTGCGACAAGTCGGTTAACAGCCGATTGCTATAATGACAACCGTTGCGTATAATTGCCTACCGTTGATAAGGCTGGATATGGGGTTTTCTCCCTGTTACAAGCCGGTTTAACGCTCAAGGATTGGCAATGACGCGCAACGCTGCACAAGCCCAGATGGCACCTATTTGGAACCTAAAAATCGGTCAGGTGCCATGACAAATCGCGTCCGCAATCTCTCCAATAGCCGAACGGTCGGAGCCGCCGACTTAATCCCGAAGGCGGGACAGGTGGATTATTGGGACCGCGATCTAAAGGGCTGGGGGCTTCGCGTGTCCGCGTCTGGCCGCCGAACATGGTTTGTGATGTATCGGGCGGGCGGCAGGCGCGAGCGGTTCACCCTGGGGACTTACCCCGCGATGGGTGCGGCAGATGCCCGCGAGAAAGCGTTAGGCGTTCTGCGTTCCCTCGCTAACGGCCACAACCCCGCCCAGGAAAAGCGCACCGGCAAACTTGTCGATACGTTCGCGGAACTGGCAGAGGGCTATATCCGCAAATACGCCAAAGGCGAGGCATACGCGACCTGGGAAGATGGCCGGGAAATCTGCGAAGCGAACCCCGGCTTTAAGTTGTTAGGCCGTAAGCTGGTCACGCCTGACGGGTATCCCCCAAAAGACCTGAAAGATAATGACCGCGCTATCCGCGCTTACTTGTCCGCGCCTGATGCACCGCCCGCGCCGAACAAGCGTTCATGGCGCAAGGACCAAGACGTTATCGACCGGGACTTGTTGCCCGAGTGGCGCTATCGCAAGGCGGACAGCATTACCCGCCTGGACGTGAACAGGGTCTTAGACAAGATTGTGGATCGAGGTTCGTCCGTCCAGGCCAACAGGGTCTTAGAAATCATCCGGGTCATGTATTCATGGGCAATCGGGGCAAGCCGTGTCGAAATCCATGTTAACCCGTGCCATGAAGTCAAAAAGCGCCACAAGGAAAAGAGCAAGGAGCGTCATCTTTCGACGGATGAAATTCCCGTGTTCTGGCCGATGGCGGGCAGCGCCGAACACCCTGCCAAAATAACCGAAGCGTCTAAGCTGGCGTTGCGATTGATCCTGGCGACGGCACAGCGCCCCGGCGAAGTCCTGGGGATGCGGAAGGACGAACTAGACGCCAATTGGGAAACGTCAAATGATCCGGGCTGGACCATACCGGGCGAGAGAGTGAAGAACGGGCGGACGCACCGCATACCCTTGTCACCCCTGGCCCTGGACCTCTTGCGGGAGGCCGTGGCGCTATCCGGGGACTCGCCTTTTGTGTTCCCGTCCCCGAGAGGGAAGGGGGCTATGCTGGTTTCGTCCCTGTCTCACGCCATCGCCCGTAGCCAGTTTTTCGGGCTGGATCCATTCACCCCCCATGACCTCCGGCGGTCTGCCTCAACGCATATGGGCCGGAAGGAATGCGGGGTACGCCCCCACGTCGTCTCCCGCGTCCTCAATCACATAGATCAGACGGTTCGGGCGAAGCACTATGACCCCTACGACTACGACGACGAAAAGCGCGAAGCGTTGAACGCATGGAGCCGCCGCCTTGTCGAATTGATCGAGGGCGGGGCGAGCGTTGTTAGCCCGGAAAGGGGGGCGTGATGGTCGAGTTTGTGCAGGTCTTCGATGTGTTCGGCCAAATGATGGTTGCCCATGCCATCGCGTCACTTGGCGACAACGCCCCGCAATTGTCAGAAAAGGACCGAGCGGAAATTCAGGAGTATCTAAAGGCCGATCAAAAATACCGAGCTGCATTGAGCGCCTTGGAAAAGAAAAAGCGGGCGAACAAGGCTATAAAGGCTTCGATGAGTAGCAGGCCGCTAAACGATATAACTGCACCGGCCAAGCCCCCTTGCCCCCGGGCCGCGAAAGACCTTCTAACGGCGATTGCGGTTTATGACGGCGACGACCTTTCAAAGTCTGCCCGCGCGGTCGAAGAACACATAACCAGCGGTCGGATTAAATCGTTTGCCATGGACAAAGGGGTGCCATACCGCATTAAGCAGGGCGGATATTATATTTGCTCTCGCTATGAAAACGGGGTCAAGGTGCCCGGCTTGTACTGGCCGGGCCATACCCCTTGGTTCTACGGGCAGGGCGAAGGGCCTTATCGACCTATCGCCATCCTGAAAGATGACTACGAATATTTCATGCAGCACGGGGAGCCGATGGGGGATGCAACGCCAGCACCCCAGCCGCCGCCCGCCGCGCCGATCAATAGCGCCAAGAGGAAGCGCGTCAAGCCAAACTCCAAGAAGGAAGCCGCCTGGATGGACGCGTTAGCATCTGAGTTGATGGGGGCGGGGCTTGTTATCTCGAAGCCTGACTTTAAGGAACGCTATCAAGCGGATTTTCCCGACGCCCCGGTAAAACATGCCCTAGCGATGTATGGCAAACTGCCGGAGGATGTCCGAAATGCACCCAACCGTCCTCGAAAGAACGGGTAACTAGGCCGCCCCCTTTTCAGAACTGAGCGGTTTTTTTTACCGCCCACTTATCTCAGATATGTGGCCCACTTTCGGAATGTTCTTCTATCGACAGCAGCGATTGGCAGTTGAGCCAGCCGCGAAGTGAGATAGGAGAACCGCCCCATGACCGACCGCATTCTGTCTGTCCCCGAAACCCTCTCCAAGTGCGGCGACGTTAAGAGCCGTAACACCTTGCGCGGCTGGATCGAGACGCGGGGATTCCCCGAGCCGGTCCAGATTTCGCCGGGCCGCATTGGCTGGCGCGAAAGCGAGGTGGACGCATGGCTTGACCAGTTGCCGCGCGGCTTCCTTCGCCCGATTGGCCGAAACGCCCCAGAACACCAAGCCGCCTAAAGACGACCGCCAGAACGGCGGGCGATCCTTCACGCCTTGATGGGAGAACCCCAGAAAAGGCATGGCCCCGAAGCGCGGGAACGCAACGGGGCCGGAAACTTGAATATCAACCCCTCTCGCAAAGGAATTGACGAAATGAACCTACACGAAACCCCCGAAATCTTCAACGCCCATGACGCCCTGGCCCTGGCCCGCCGGATGGCGAGTGACCCGCACCTGTCTCAAGACCTAAGCGGCTTCGCGCGTGTCGCCACGTCATGTTTGACCCTTTACGCCAAGGAGGGCGGCCCGATCAACCAAGCCAAGGCCCAGGTGCTTGCCGAGCGCCTCGCCACGGTCGCGCCCGGTCGGATCGTCAGCACCCATTGGCCCCTTCAGGCGGAGGGTTGAGCCATGAAACAGGATCAGCTTACCGCCATTGTGTTCCGTGATGGGGATGCGCCCTTACGGATCGTCGTCACCGGCAACCGCTTTTGTCGCACCCTTCGGGAACTGGTCAAGGTAGGCCCGAGAGGCACCACGGCGGCGGAAATGGCGTCATGGGCTCTAAGGCTTGCGCATTATGTGCATATCCTCAAACGCAATTACGGCTTTCATATCGATATGAAGCGCGAGCCGAACTCAGACGGGATTGGCTGGCACGGGCGCTATTTCCTTCGGGACCGGGTGCAGATCGTCGGCCCGGAACGGGAAGCCGCGTGATGGACGGCGGGAACTTCTCCACGGCGGGGGCCTCAGCCCCCGTCACCCCGTCAGACGGAGGTGTTGCCCTCCGTTTATCGGAAAGTTGGGAAATCCACTTTGACCCCTGCCAGTGGATGATCTGTAAGGCCCGAAATTTGCGTTCACAGCGCAAGTGGCAGCCCTTGGCCTACATCGGGGGCCGGAAAGCCTCTCTCTTGCGTGTGCTCGCTGAAATGGACGCGGAAATCACCCCCGAAGCCATGGCTATCCTGAACGCCTGGCCTAAGAGGTTTCGTGACTGGCGGGCCGCACTCCTTAGCAGGGAGCCCGCATAATGCCGAAAACAACCCACAAGGGACGAAACAATAATGAGCCGTACGTCATGCTGCACCGTGGTGTCACAAATTCCGACGCCTGGAAAAGCCTCGACGGCATTACCCGCGCGGGCCTCATTGAGATCTGGACATATCACAATGGGTCAAACAATGGGCAGATCAGCTTCAGCGTCCGGCAGATGCGGAGCGCCCTGAAGGTCAGCACAGGAAAGGCCGCCAAGATTTTCTCAGACCTCCAAGACCGAGGCTTCTTGGTCAAGCGTCGCGGCAGCTCTTTTGACTGGAAAGAAGGCGCAGGCAAGGCGCAAGCAACCGAATGGGAAATCACTACAGAGCGATGTGACGGCCAACCCGCAAAGCGACTTTATCGAACCTGGAAAAATCAGAACGCGGTTCACCTAGAGCAACCGAACGGTTCACCCAGAGAAACCGCTGCACATAATGAAGTGCCTGAAACACCTCCAACGGTTCACCCAGAGAAACCGATTAGGCCCCAATCCGCATCCAAACGGTTCACCAGTGGTAACACATCTATTAGCCATACCGGACGGGACTTCCTCGACGTGGCGTCAGATAGTTTCAGGGTCATCGAAGGGGGCAGAAAATGACCTTGAAAGCCTCCATTTCAAAATTGGCGAAATCCCGGGTCTTGGCATGACAGCAGAACGCCAACGACGCTATCGCCAACGGATGGCCAGGGGCGAGCGGGTCTTGGGCTTCGTCACCGATCCGGAAATTGAAGATGGATTGGTTGGCGCCGGCTTCCTTGCACCGATAAATACCGACGATCCTGAGGCCGTACTTCAGGCGCTCCGAAAGGCGGTATTAAGCGTGATTTCAGATGACTGATTCGAGGACTCCCTTACCAAGGGAAGCGGCTCATGCTGGAACCACCGACACCCGCATTTTCAGTGCGGTGTATTACCCACGTCGAAGTCCCTATCTTGTTTTCGGTCCAACTCGGCAAAAATTGGTTTGGGCCACTTTTGCCGCTTGAGGGCTTCAATCTATGGTCGGTCGGCCGCGCCGTTCATTTCTTCCAAGAGCCAGGAACACAGGAACTGCACCTTTCTCAGTTCCTTCTTCTTTGGGCTGACATGCACCGTGTAAGCGAACCCAGGAAGGTGAACAACCGGGCGATAGTGCACAAGCCAGCCCCGCGACACCATGTCCTGCGCAAGCACATCGCTGATTAGAATAAGACCCTGGCCGGAAAGCCCAGCCTGGAGCACTTCATACTCTTGATCGAATTCGCGAATTTTCGCTTTATCGGCCATATGGTCGCCCGCAGCTTCAAACCAATTTTGCCAGGTCACCGGCTTGAGCGTTTTCGATATCCACCGTGTGCTGATGAATTGGGCGTCGGAGATATCGTTTAGGCGTTCGATATAGTCTTTCGTGCCGAAGGCCTGAAAACGCTCGTGCGTCACGAGCGCCACGTCATCTGACTCTTCGTCCTCGGCGCCGTAACGGAGGGCGATATCAATGCTCTGATCCCGCCGCAGGTCCGTCACCTCGGTTGAGGAAACCATGCGAACCCTGACGTTCGGGTGACGCGCTTCGAATGTCGCAACGCGCGGCGCAAACCAAAGCGCTGCGAACGCCGGTGTCGTGGAAATCGTCGCAACGGTTTCCGACGTCTGCAGCGCATCGATCGTGGCTTGAATGCGCGAAAAGGAAACGGACGTCGCTTCGGCCAATTCTCGCCCCGCGTCCGTCAAGGAAACCTGACGTGTGCCGCGAACGAATAGCGTGACGCCTATCTGCGCCTCCAATCCGCGAACATGATGAGAAATCGCGGTGGCGGAAACGTTCAACGCTTCGGCCGCGACTTTGAAACTGCCGCTCCGCGCCGCGGCGTCAAAGGCCCTGAGCGCGGCCAAGGAGGGCATAGACATAACGCCTCCATAAATAAGTTAAACTCATTTATAGGTGAGAACTTTGCTTTTGTCACGCGCGCGGAAAACGCCTCTTCTATGTGAAACATCTACGACGAAGAAATTAGAAGACCTTCTATTAATTCATTTTCGTCAGATAATTAAACACATAGGAGCCAAAAGTTATGAGCAATATTCTACGGATCGACGCCAGCGTACGTCAGGCTCGATCTCTCACCCGAATGATGAGTGATTTGTTTCTCAAAAAGTGGCGTGAGACCGGTTCGATTCCGAATGTCATCCGTCGTGACGTCGGACTCAACCCGCCCCCGGCAATTTCGGAAGACTGGGTCGCCGCAGCCTTCACCCCTCTGGAACAACGCTCGCCCGAGCAATGCGCGCTGCTTAAGACCTCCGACGGGTTTATCGAGGAGGTCGAACAGGCCGACATCATTTTGATCGCAACGCCAATGTACAATTACGGCATGCCTGCCGCCCTGAAGGCCTGGGTCGATCAGGTCGTGCGGGTCGGTAAAACCTTCACCTTCGATCTCGCGCGCGGCGACCGGCCGCTCGAACCTATTTTCAGCGGAAAGACGCTTGTTCTGTTGACCGCATCGGGAGAATTCGGGTTTGGCCGTGGCGAACTGAACGAGGGCGCCGATCACCTGGTTCCCCATCTGCGCACCATCTCGAAATACCTAGGCGCCGACGACATTCATCATGTCGGGATCGAGTATCAGGAATTCGGTGACCATCGCTTCGACGGATCGAAGGCGGATGCCATCCGGGAGGTTGAACATCTTGCCCGAGACCTTGTCGAGGGGAGGAGCGACTCCTCCTATCGAATGTCAGCACCTGCATCCGCGGCGACAAAAAGCCTTCACGCTACAATTTTGGGGGTAGCCCGAAGTTGAATTCTCAACTTTAATCCTCGATAGAAATTTAATCTGCAGGACACACCAATGGGGGAAGGCATGAACAAAGGTTTAGGTTACGCAGTGGCAGCCGCCATCATTTCTATCGCTATCACAGGTTGCGCAAATACTCGTGATCCCAATCCGGTCGGGTTGAAGCAGGCTGGGGATGAAAAGTTAACCTGTCGCGATATTGAGACCGAATACCGATCAAACACCAATATCGCTACAAACAAGATTTCGAAGAACAATTCCGACGATGGCCAAGATATCCTTCTTGGGTTTCTTATTTGGCCCGGCCTCGCTGATTTTAAGAATGCAGATGGCACCGAAGGAAACGCGCTCTTGGACCGAAACAATTACCTTCGCGAGGTCGCAGTCCAAAAAAGTTGTGACACGCGCTCTTGGCCGAACCAGCCGACGCGATACGACTAATTCATCAGCCAGCCAAAACAATGTGTCCCGCGCATGTGCGCACTTTGGTAGACGATTGTGTCTTTAGCCGGTTGCTTCCTACAAGCCCTTGGCGCGCTTTAGAAAAATCTTCTATTCTTTCCGCTGCAGTAGCAAAAGAAACAAATCGTGCTCGCGGGGAAGGCCACGTGAACAAGGTGTAGACACGGGGGTTGGCTTAACGTGCGTTCTGAAGTGGTGTTCCGCGACGGGTCGCGGTCCTGGACCGTTTTCGGACAGGACGGCGGCAAGCCGCCTGATCTGGTCGATACGAACCAGGTGGTCGTGCGCGCCGGGAACGAGGCCGTCCTGATCGACCCGGGCGGTGTCGAAATCTTCCCCGCCGTGTTCGATGCGGTCGAACGCGAAGTCCCGCTGGCCGATATCCGCCACGTCATCCTGACCCATGAAGACCCGGACGCGGGCTCGTCCCTGCCGCTCTGGCGCGAGGTCTGCGTCGACGAATTGAAGGTTCACGTCCCCTGGCTCTGGCTCGGCTACGTCACCCATTACGACCGAGAGGCCGATTTCGTCGCCGTGCCCGACGAGGGCATGGAAATCCGCTTTGGCGATAACGGGCGGCTGCATTTGATCCCAGCCCATTACCTGCATTCGCCGGGCAATTTCTCGGTCTTTGATCCGGTCGCGAAGGTTCTGTTCTCCGGCGACATCGGCGGCGCCTTGGTGCCGCCCGACGACCGCGACGGCTTCGTCGTCCGCGACTTCGACCGCCACGTGCAATACCTGACCGGCTTTCATCAGCGCTGGATGGGATCGCCCGCCGCCCGCGACGATTGGATCCGCCGGGTTCGCGAGGCCGCGCCCGAAATCATCGTGCCGCAGCGCGGCCTGGTCTTCACCGGCGAAGACGTCGACCGATTCCTCAACTGGTTCGAAACGCTGGAGATCGGCACCGCCGTGCGCGGCGGCACGCCGCAGCGCGTCGCCGCTCCGTCTCCTGCGGTCGAAGGCGACACGGCCGCTCCGACGGCTGACAGTGCGCCCGCACCGGCCCCGTCCGCTCCGGCGCCCAAGGCCGCCGCGCCCATCGAATCCCCGATCTTCGGCGCCGGCCGGCCGCTGATCCGCGCGTTGAAAGACAGCGGCAAGCAATTCCGCCTGATCACCCGGTCGGATTTCGACGGCTTGGTCTGCGCCGTGCTGTTGGAGGAACTGGAGCTGATCGACGACATCCTGTTCGTCCATCCGCGCCAGATGCAATACGGCGAGGTCGATCTCACCGACAACGACGTTTCGACCAACGTGCCCTTCGACGAACGGGTCTATCTCGCCTTCGACCATCACCTCAGCGAGATGGAACGCGTCGGCGGCCAGAAGGACAATCACGTCATCGACCCGACCGCGCCCTCGGCGGCGCGTGTGGTCTACAACTACTTCGGCGGCGAGGAAGCCTTCCCCTATGTCTCCGGCGAACTGATGGATGCCGTCGATCAGGCGGACTCGGCGCAATACGTCATGGACGACGTGCTGGAGCCCCAGGGGTGGGCGCTGCTCAACTTCATCATGGACCCGCGCACCGGGCTCGGCCGCTACCGCGGTTTCCGCGTGCCCAACTACGAATTGATGATGGGCCTGATCGAGGACTGCCGGAATTACACCATCGAGGAAATTCTGGAGCTTCCCGACGTCAAGGAACGTATCGACCTCTACAACGAACACCGCCCCAAGTTCGAAGAACAGGTCCGGCGCTGCACCACCATGCACGGCAAGCTCGCCGTCATCGACATGCGCAACGAGGCCGAGATTTATTGCGGCAATCGCTTCCTGGTCTACGCCCTGCTGCCGGAATGCAACATCTCCATGCATGTGGTCATGGGCAAGCAGGATCAGAACACGGTCTTCGCCGTCGGCAAATCGATCTTCGACCGGTCCAGCAAGGTCAACGTCGGTGAATTGATGCTGCGCTTCGGCGGCGGCGGCCACCGTGCCGCCGGCACCTGCCAGGCGGACAACCACATCGCCGAAGAAACCCTGGCCGAACTGATCCACCGCATCGCATCTGAAACTTAAAATATCTTGGGGTCGGAAAATGATGGACGAAAATTCTGTCAATGACCCCAGGTGGACCCGATTGATCAATCGCGGGGCCAGAGAGACAATTTATCATCGGAAGGATGTTTATTACTGGCGCGTGAGGAAGTGCAGAGCGCTGGGTTATCAAAAAAAACTAACCGCGCCCCGGGGCAGATGGACTGCATATATCCTGCTCAAAAACGGAAAAGCCAGAACTAAGGCCCTGGGGATGGCCGACGATGACTGCAAGGCGGACGGCGTCAAAATCCTGGATTTCAACCAAGCCCTCGCTGCTGCCGAAACTTGGTTCGCCGCCAATGAGGCGGACGCAGCACCGGACAGAAAAGTCCACGAATATCCTGAGGTGTACCCGGAGGTGAAACCGCCACCACCTTACACGGTGGGCACAGCGGCCAAGCATTACGTTGAGTGGCATCGGCTCCACCGCCGTGGCATTTACGCGGTCTACTCTGCCGTTCGGCGGCATATCGTTGAACCATTGGGCGATATACCGCTATCCGAATTGACCCCTAGCCTGATCCAATCTTGGTTCGAAAACCTCGTCACAACTCCGCCCATAATAGGGACGAGTCGTTATACAGGCCGCACCTTTGGCCCGGTCCCAACCGATCCGGAGAAATTGAGAAAACGGAAACGAACGGCGAATGGGATCCTTCGCCATCTCAAATCAATATTGAACAGGGCATATGAGTACGGGTTCGTGGACTCGAACTGGGCCTGGGCAAACGTGCGCCCCTTCAAAAACGCCAACCGGAAGCCACCAGAAGCCTGCCTCGAAAAACAACAGATTGTTGCGCTTCTTCAGTCGGCAAGGGAAGACGCTCGGGACTTAATTTCAGGGGGACTGTTGTCAGGATGCCGAGCAGGGGATCTCATGAAAATGCGCGTGGGCGATTATTACGGCGAACTGAAAAGAGTTAGGGTTCACGCGGGCAAAACACAGAACCTCTTTCACGTCGCACTTTCAGTCGAAGGTGATAAGTTTTTCAAACGCCTTACAAACGGTCGCTCCAGCAAAGAGCTTATGTTTTTAAGGGAGAATGGTCGCCCCTGGTCTTACTACCACTTCCGGGTACAGCTGACTAAAGCCTCCGAGAAGGCAAACATTAAACCCGAGGTCACGCCGCACAAACTGAGGCATACTTTTGCAAGCAAAGCCGCAATGGCAGGCATACCGCTGAAGGTTATCGCCAGCCAACTCGGCCACAAAACCACGGTCATGGTTGACCGCTATTACGCCCATTTGTCGCCGGATTACGTCGACAAAGAAATAGAAGAGAAGATGCCGGATATCCTCTCTTAGTCATGAGCAGTCGGTTCGGTTCAAAATCGCTTATGCGAATTCGAACTGCCGACACCCGCATTTTCAGTGCGGTGCTCTACCGGTTCAAATTGCCTTGCATTGAGGGGTAGACTTGCCAATCCGAAAGGAGGGTTGGGCTAACATGGTTCGTTTGATTGCGATTTGGGTATTCGGAATTTTGGCTGCCGCAATTTTCGGCGGCTTGGTTGGTAATTTTTTGGTCCGAGGTGACGGCGGAATTTTTGGGTTCATAGGAGGCGCTTGCGCATTCGTATGCGCACGCCTCTGGCTTGCAAAGCCATCTAAAGGAATGCCGACCTAACAATTGCGCCGTTAGTTTCGAGGAATACAGTAGGGTGGCAACTTGATCGCCTTGTGCGCAGCTGGCGTCTCAAGGTTGGTGTATCTGCCACCGGAAAACCTGGGGCAATCGAGCGCCAGTCCTGCCTTGATGACTTCGCCCCCAATGTCCAGATGGTCGAGGAAGCAGACGCCAATAACCCGGTCATGCGACCGCTCGCCGTTCAATTCGCACCGAACAAAGCGGCCGGCGACAAGCTGCACCATGAACGCTTTGCCTTCATCGTAGAGAGGGCGGCCTTTCTCTGGCGCGGATACGCCCTGAAGGCGCACCGCGATCCCCTCAACCTCGATGGTGTCTCCATCGCGGACGTGGGTAACGGTTCCGGTTAACTCAGCGGCCTGTGCCGAATTGGTCAACAGGATCAGCACAGCGAAAATGCTTATGAATTGTCCCATTATCCGATAATAAACGCCACAATGACAAAGGGCGCTCCCGTTTCCGAGTAGCGCCCTATTCTACGGTCTAAGGTGCTTGTCATCGCGTTCCCTAAACCGGCTGACCTGTGAAGCAAGTCAGTCTTGAAAGCCCGATGCCGAAGCAGCGCGGGGACAAGGGGAATATACGCTTCTAGTCGTCTTCAGTCAAATGAGACAGACCCAGGCCGTGCAGCATTGCGCGCTGCACATTGGCGAGTTGTTCGTCATCCATTCGGATATTCAGATAGCGGCGTTTGCCGTCCTTCCCGCGCTTTGTGGCGATCAGGTCGAGACGATGAAAGCCGACCGTCGCCACCATATCCGCTTTAACCCACATTTCGGGCGCGCGCCACGGGGCGGGGAGATCGAGTTTCACCGTGCAATGGTAGTCGCAGACTTGAGCCGGTGGTGTGGTGCTGAGAGGGACCACCGTGCAGAGGCCGTGCCGCGTCCGATGCCTGGGGGAGACGACAATCACGGGCCGCCGCTTCACCATTTCCGGTACTTCGAAGCCCGTATCGAAGTTGCAGACCAGAACGGCCCCGCGCTTCGGATGAAACCTTAGCGCCATGATCCGACCTCGGGCCGATGGCGCAACACTTCGTCAAAGGCCGCCCGCAACAGGGGGTAGGCGTTGGCGCGCATTTCATGGATGGCCGCCAGGGTGCCGCGTTGCTCCCGCGACGACAGAAAGGGCGAGCCGGTCAAGGCTCCCGAGACGATCCGTTCCGCCTCAGAGACGGCGGCGGCATAGCTGGCCGGGTTGGTCACTCGCTCGGCTCCCGCATCCGCACCCCCGGACCCTGGCCGTTGCTTTCAATAAACACGATCCCGGCACCCTCAAGGGCGGACCGCAGCATTAACCGTTAAAACAGAGGGAGTGAAACTATCAAACAAAAACCAGCGTTACGATTGTTTCTGGAAATTATCTGAAAATATTACAATTTATCCTCTTCTAAACGCGACTTCACACTTATCGGCAATATTCCAAATAATTCACTTGGGTATATTTCTACATTCCAATGCACTTTCAAGTCTCCATTATTAGAAACGCAGTCATATCCATAATTTCGTTTAATTTTTCTGTCACAGTTTAGATTTTTTATTTTTGCAGATGTTTTTCTTGGCTGTCCATTTTTGTAGACTGGTGAAAAAGCATATCCTCCGTTCGGCAATTCAGTGCGCGTCAACCTGTAGGTTGATTTCCGCCCATAACCTTCTCCGCAGCGTCGCCAAATGGCGCCTTTGTCCCCATACCTCGGATTATTACTAAACCTACGATAGGCTGCCTTTGGTCCTATTCGTTGAGAGAGGACGCATGCAGCGGCTTCTGCTAAATAAGGGTACCCGTTCCAGTCTTTGTAATATCTTCTTTCCACAATACTTGGGCTTCCAATTCCTACTTTACTAAAAACATCGATTTCAATTGGATTTTTTATTACCTTCATTATTAAATCGTTGTAAGATTTTTCAAATTTACTTATATCTTTTCCGTTAAAATAATATATCGCCAAAAACTGCAGTGGGTTAATCATATCTGTCCGAGGAGATATTTCTACTCGATTTGCTAAAACCTGCTTTTTCAACGCTTTTCCTGAGATGCTCAGCATTTTGAATAGCGTTTTTTCGAATTCCCCACCGGTGATAATTTTATGGTCGCCATATAAGGAAATAATTTTTTTCCCTGTTTTCAGAAAATCACGATTACTTGACATAAACTCACTTTTTAATCTGAGAAAATATGCCTCAGCTGCTAATTTTTCATGATACTTGATTATGGAATTTAATGGTCCAATCGCTCCCCCATAATCGCTTCTATCGTAGAGGTTCTTAGCAAAGTTCATAACGCGGTCTGCTTCGGGTCTCGACATTGAGTTGTCAATAATTTCAATAGTGAGGCCAGGCGCTATGACTTCCGTTCGCGCAAAAGCTTCTTGGGAAAATAAACCAAACAGTAAAATAGTAATTAGGCAATTAAAGCGGATCATTACAGGCTCTCTTTATCAAAATAATATTCGCCGATATGGATACCGTTATTTGTGATATCAAATTAACGCTATACCATTCCCATGATAAACCAACTATTTTGGTAATATAAATTAAGAGACCGACAGGTGGGTTCAGCACTGATCGGCACGTTGATGTTCTTGATGCTCCGCGTCATGCTCTGCCCCTTTAGTTGTTAGCCTCCAGATGATCTTATCAACGGTTTTACATGAATCGCAATGCGCTCGGATATTGTCCGCTTTCAAATTAAGAAAATGTAATATTATAACCTGGACGATTGGCATGACCGTAAGTACGGGAAAAAACGGGATGAAGAATGCGACCCCGCGAGACAATACGAAACGAAAAGCCGCCCAAAAGAAGCAGGCGAAAGAGGCGGACCGGACACGCCGAGAATTAAGTAGCGTGGAGGCCGCGCTGGTCGATGCGCTGGACGCCGAACGGGCGAAAGCTGTTCCGTTCCCATACGCCAAATTGGCCGAGTGCTCTAATGGCGAAGTGAGGGTTACTCACGACACCTACGACGATTACCGCGTATCTGACGCTATGGTGTGCCGGGCCTTCGGGACCATCGAACACGGTTATGCTGCCTCGTTAATCAATGACGCCGCCGCCGCAAGCGCCAGTCAAGATGCCATCGCAACGCGGGGGGACGATATTGTTAATAAGGCGGTTCTTGCGGCAGCCTCCCTGAATGCCCAAAGCCCCGCCGAAGGTATGCTTATTGCTCAGATGGTCGCGGTTCATAACACCGCCATGTCGGCCCTAACGCGCTACCATGCAGCCAAGACGATTCCGGTTGCCGATAGCTACAGCAACCAAGCGAACAAGCTCTTGCGTACTTTCGCGGCCCAGATGGAAACCCTAAAGCGGTTCCGCCAGAAAGCATCCCAGACCGTCCGCGTCGATCACGTTCACGTCAATGAAGGCGGGCAAGCGATTGTCGGCAACGTCCAACAGGGGGGGGCGGGGGATCAGCAGAAAATGAAGGATCAACCCTATGAAGCCAGCCAGCTTGCCGATGGACAATGCCCCCCGATGCGGAGCCAAGAACCGGCAAGGGAAGCCCTGCCAAAGCCCGGCGATGCGGGGGAAAAAGAGATGCCGATTGCATGGCGGGAAGTCGCCCGGAGCGCCGTTGGGTAATCAGAACGCCCTTAAACATGGCTACTACAGCGCGGAAGCCATCGAGGCCCGCCGAATGACTCGGCGCCTTTTGAGAGAAGCCCGCGACCTAATGGCTGCGATTTGAGCCGGCGCCGGACTTTCTAAACCGGCGATTGAGTGTTTTAGGTTATCATTATTCCCTGCCTTGAATTAGGGAGGGGGCTACGATGGCACGAAAGTTCCTATGGTTGCGTCTAAACCTGCCTGTCTTGATGGCAATGGCAGTCTTCCTGTTCCCAGCGTCATTGCATGCGGAATACCCGACGAGTTGGCGGGACGCAAAGAACACGGCCCAAGACAAAGTGTACGAAGGACGAAAGACGAAGACCTTCTACTGTGGGTGCGATTATGTTTCCGACAACGACAACGACAACGACGGCTCTGGCGATGTTGATTTAGCGGCTTGTGGCATGGCGCCACTGCCTCTGAAACGAGGAAGCGCCAAAGAAATTCAGTGGGAGCACATCGTTCCCGCTTCCTTGATGCCCGCTAGGCAGCATCCATGCTGGGATAAATCGGAGCAGTTTCCAGAATGCGTCTCAAATTCTGGGAATGTAACGACCAAACGCGATTGCTGCGTGCGGGTAAAAGACGAATTCCGCCATATGATTTTCGATCTGCACAATTTGGCGCCGGCAATTGGCCAAGTGAACCAATATCGTTCGAATGACCGGTACGGGATCGTCAGAGCGGGAGGAGCGATGTGGCCGGGTTGTGACGCAAAGGATCTCGGCGGCACTTCCCCAGGTGAGGCAAACCTTTTTGAGCCCCCCGATTGCATGAAGGGCAACGTGGCCCGAGTTTGGCTCTACATGTCTGACGTTCATGGCGTCAAAATCCCGGACCATGAACGAATAATGTTCCTCCAGTGGGATCGTTTAGATCCGGTCAATTCCTGGGAGCAGGAACGAGACGAACTGATCCGAAAGGAACAAGGGACAAGCAATCCTTATGTTCGTGGGGCAATGGCGAACGCTCGTGGAAACTGCGCTTGGGAGAAACGGTAGGTTTCTAACAATGGTGGTTCCATGGGACATATACGCCACCGCCAAGTTGATCTTGGACCAGCACGGCCCCGAGGGCGCCGCTAACCACTGCCTCGACCGCATGGAGGTATTGAAGGAAGCGGGAGACGACCAGGGGGCCTATGTCTGGGGCCAGGTCCGCGCGGCGCTTCTCGACCTCTCCGACATTCGCCTAGACGGCGATCCCATCAATTGACGACCATTCGGGCCCTTGTGGCGTCCGGCCATGACGTGCTGGCGACGTGCCAGGGGTGCGGCTTTATCGTGCTACTGCATCCCGACCAATTGCCCGAGGCGATCCGCGAGACAGTGACGCCCCAGGACATTGAGCGCCAGGGAAAGTGCAAGCGGTGCGGATCGACAGGCCCCACCGTCACGGCAGAGGTTCCAGGCCATCGTCTGATGACCTTCGGCGGGCATGGATAAAGCGAACATGTGAGGCACTTTGAATGGGGTTTGACGATTCGTGGAACTCGCGCCTAACCTACGGGTATGGGAACTTCGCCGTGTAAATCATGTGGTGAGCCGGTCGCGGGGTCCGCATGGGCATGCCCGCATTGCGGCTCTCGTATTCCGACGACCGGAGCGCTAGTCGGGCGGATCGCCATTGTCGGCGTTTCTTTGAGTGCCCTGTTTGTCTTGCTGAAATCCTGCGGACTCTAGATGGCCTCAGCCGGACGCAATTCGGCTTTGAAAAGAGGCTGAAATCGTGTCGCCGTGGCACCTATATGGCACCTAAATGAAAAAGGGGCTAGCCCGTTACAGGCTAACCCCTTGATCTAATTGGCTCCGGCGGCAAGACTCGAACTTGCGACAAGTCGGTTAACAGCCGACTGCTCTACCAACTGAGCTACGCCGGATCAGGCGTGGAGGCGCGGACCGGAATCGAACCGGTGTACACGGCTTTGCAGGCCGCTGCGTAGCCACTCCGCCACCGCGCCCCAGATGCCGGGGCTATTACCCAAAGGACGGCCCCGATTGGAGGGTGTTCCCTTAAGGCCTGGCTGACCGGCTTCGGCCCACAGAGGGCGGAACTTACATATTGCCCCCCCGCTGGTCAAGCAACTGTTCGCGGCTTTTTTTCGGGGGCTCGGACGGCCTCTCGCATTCGCCGAAAACGCGCGGCGCCATTGTCTTCGGCGACGCCTGGGACTATACAGAAACGATCCCGTGCGGAGCCTTCGGAGGCCCGCCGCGAATGTTAAGGAGAATCGGCGAAATGGACTTCGCAGCCGCGCGCCGCAATATGATCGATTGCCAGGTCCTGCCCAACCGGGTGACGGATGAGCGGATCATCGCCGCCATGGAAGACATGCCGCGCGAGGTCTTCGCGCCGGAAAGCAAACGCGCCATCGCTTATGTGGACGAAGCTCTGCCGATTGGCGGCGGCCGCTACATGATGGAGCCCATGGTCACCGCGCGCCTGTTGCAGGCAGCGCATATCGGCCCGGACGACGTCGTGTTGTGCATCGGATGTGGTTCCGGCTATGCACCGGCCTTGCTGGCCAAGCTGGCGAATACGGTCGTCGTCGTGGAAAGTGACAAGGCGATGGCCAGCCAGGCGCAGGAAACCCTGGCGGGGCTCGGCATCGACACGGTTGCTGTGATCGACGGCAAAATGGCCAACGGGTATCCCAAACAGGCCCCCTACGACGTCATCTTCTTCAACGGCGGGGTGCCGAAAGTCCCGGAAAAGATCGAAAAACAACTGGCGGAGGGCGGCCGTCTGGTCGCCGTTCGCTCAAACCCCGATAATGCCTTGGGCACCGCTGTCCTGGCCGTGCGTTATGACGATGTGGTTTCCAGCCGCGATCTGTTCGACGCCGGGACGCCCGACCTGCCCGGCTTTGAACTGGAGGCGGCATTTAGCTTCTGATATCGCCGAATCCGTTCCGGATGAGGCTTTTGAACCGCCTTTGCGGCCTGCGTGCAAGCACCTGAATTGACTGTATTTTTGCAGATGTTTTTCTTGCACCCTGGACGCCTTGAGGCCAAGTAGTATGTTAGCGTTCCATAACCACAGGCGAGTAACGGCCTTGATCACACGACGTCGATCCAATTTCCCCTTTGCGAATAAATTGCCGCGCACGGCGCTTGCCGCCGCTCTCGTCGCCGGCGCTTTGGCATTTACGCCGGAGCCTGCCCAGGCGCAGAACCTGGCGGATGCCTTGATTGCGGCCTATACCAACAACCCGACCCTGGCGGCGCGGCGTGCGCGTCTGCGGGCGACCGACGAACAGGTGCCGCAGGCCCTGTCGAATTGGCGGCCGTCGGTTTCGGTCACCGGTTCCGCGGGATACGAGCGGAATAAGTCGACCCTGCGAACCACGGACCGGACTCAGGATCGCAGCCCCGCGTCGGTCGGTGTTTCGATTACGCAGCCGCTTTATCGTGGTGGCCGGACCTTGGCGGCGACGGAAGGGGCGGAAAATTCCGTCCGTGCCGAACGCGCCCGCTTGATCGATACGGAACAGGATATTCTGCTGTCGGCGGCGACCGCCTATCTTAACGTTTTTCGGGACGAGGCCGTTCTGGCCCTCAACATCAACAACGAAAAGGTTCTGAGCCGCCAGTTGGAGGCGACCAAGGACCGGTTCGAGGTGGGCGAGATCACGCGTACCGACGTGCACCAGGCCGAAGCCCGCCTGGCAGGCGCCACCGCCGACCGCATTCGCGCCGAGGCCGATCTGGAAAACTCGCGCGCTACCTATGAAAACGTCGTCGGCCTGCCGGCGCCGAAGAACCTGGAACTTCCGGCCGAGCCCGAGGGCCTGCCGGGTGAGCGCCATGACGCCATCAAACTGGCCGCGACCACGAACCCGAACGTCATCGCGGCCGAGTTCGACCGCAAAGCCGGGCAGAACACGGTGCGTGAAGTGAAAGGCGAATTGCTGCCTCAGGTCGATGTCACCGCCTCGGCCGACCGCGCGTATGAATCTTCTTCCGATACGGGCCGGGTCGATACGGCCGAAGTCATGGTGAACCTGACCATTCCGATCTATCAGCAGGGTGATGTTTATTCGCGTCTGCGCGAGGCCAAACAGGATCTGGCCGAATTGACCCGAAATATCGATCAGGCCCGCCGCGACGCGATCGAGGACGCGACGAGCGCTTGGGAAAACCTGCAAACGGCGCGCGCGCGGGTCGTTTCGTTCAGCGCCCAGATCGAAGCCAACGTCGTCGCCCTGGATGGTGTCGAACGTGAAGCCGCCGTCGGCTCGCGTACGGTTCTGGATGTTCTGGACGCCGAGCAGGAATTGCTGGATTCCCGTGTCGGTCATACCGAGGCCCAGCGGGACGAACGGGTCGCGGCCTTTGAACTCGCCGCCGCCGTCGGCAAGATGACCGCTATGGATATGAAACTCGCCGTCGAGGTCTACGATCCGCGCAATCACTACGAAGAAGTGCGCGGCAAGTGGGTCGGCGGATCGAGCAGCGAAGAAGGCAAGTAGGGCCGGCGTATCGGCCGGGGCGCTTCCGTCTTAGTTCTCTCTCTCAACGACAATCTCGGTTGCCGGAGGTTTGCCGGTATCTTGATGATTGGTCTGTCCGGGCTTTTGGGGCCAGTGCGGTCTTCGGCTCGGTGCGGGCCCGCATGGTTTGACGCGTGTCGGTCCGCTGCCACAGTGCTGCCACACGGGCTTTAAATTATTGCGGCATATACCAAATATTAACGGTCACCATGGGTTAATGGCTGTTGTATTGTAGCCAAAGTGGCGTACGCCGGGCCTGCGTGGGAGTGGGGATCCGGTAAACGCGACGCAAAATGATGGGCTTGCGGGATTATGAGCGAAGAAGCTGAAGCTGCTGAAGGCGGCGAACCTTCGATGGAGGATATCCTCTCTTCCATCCGCAAAATTCTAGCGGAGGAGGAAGACGAGGAAGGGAACGAGGCCCCGGCGGAAGAAGCCGCGGCGCCGGAACCCGAGCCCGAGCCGGAACCGGCCCCTGAGCCGGAGCCCGAGCCGGAGCCGGAGCCCGAACCTGAAATCGAAATGACCGACCTGGACGAGCCGGAACCCGAGCCCGAGCCGGAACCGATGCCTGAGCCGGAACCGGAACCCGAGCCGGAACCGATGCCGGAGCCCGAACCCGAGCCGGTCGCCGCCGCCGCGCCACCGCCGCCGGAACCCGAGCCGATGGCTGATATCATGGAATTGACCCCCGACATGGTGGCGCCCGACGCCATCGTGTCTCGCCCGACCTCTCTGCACGGGTCCGACGTGCTTGCCGAGCTGGCCAAGGCGATCTTGGATCGCCGCGATCTGCCGGTGATGACGGCGGGCGACGCCACGCTGGAAGGCATCGTGCGTGAAATGCTCAAACCGATCCTGCGCGAATGGCTGGACCGCAACCTGCCGTACCTGATCGAGCGCCTGGTGAAGAAGGAAATCGACACCATGGTCAACCGAGCCGAGGGGCTCGATAACTGGGGCTGACCCGGACAGGACGCAGGCCGGTAAAAAGAATTCTAAATGATGACCCCGGGGGGCTTTGTTCCCCGGGGTTTTTCGTTGTATACCCGCCCATCCCTTTGCGATCCCACAGACCGACATAGCCGTTTCGAGGAACCCGTTTCGATGGCCGAACTGGACAAGACCTATCACCCCGACGAGGTGGAAGCCCGCCATTACAAGGAATGGGAAGACTCCGGCGCCTTCGCCGCAGGGCAGGGGGGGGCCGGTGCCTCCGGCAACGGTCAGCCCTATACCATCGTCATTCCGCCGCCCAACGTCACCGGCAGCCTGCACATGGGCCATGCGCTCAACAACACCCTGCAGGACATCCTGATCCGCTATCGCCGGATGAAGGGCGATGAGGCCCTGTGGCAGCCCGGCACGGACCATGCCGGCATCGCAACCCAGATGGTGGTTGAACGCATGCTGGAGGCCGAGGGCGTGAAGCGCACGGACCTGGGCCGCGACAAGTTCATCGACCGGGTCTGGGAATGGAAGGCCGAAAGCGGCGGCACGATCACGCAGCAGCTGCGCCGCCTGGGCGCTTCCTGCGATTGGAGCCGCGAACGCTTCACCATGGACGAGGGCCTGTCCAAGGCCGTCGTGAAGGTCTTTGTGGAGTTGCACAAGGACGGCCTGATCTATCGCGACAAGCGCCTGGTCAACTGGGACCCCAAGCTGCATACCGCGATTTCCGACCTGGAGGTCGAACAGCGCGAGACCAAGGGCAAGATGTGGTACTTCAAGTACCCGATCGAGGGCCGCGACGACGAATTCATCACCGTCGGCACGACCCGCCCGGAAACCATGCTGGGCGATACCGGCGTCGCCGTGCACCCGGAGGACGAACGGTATACCGATCTGGTCGGCAAGAACGTGGTCCTGCCGATCACCGGCCGCTTGATTCCTATCGTCGCCGACGAATACGCCGACCCGGAAAAGGGTTCGGGCGCGGTGAAGATTACCCCCGGCCACGACTTCAACGATTTCGAGGTCGGCAAGCGCGCCGGGCTCGAGGTCATCAACGTGTTCGACGGCAACGCGCATCTGAACGAGAACGTGCCCGACAAATATCAGGGTATGGAGCGTTTCGCCGCGCGCGACGCGATCCTCGCCGAGATGGAGGAACTGGGCCTTCTGGACCGGGTCGAGGACAACGCCATGACCGTGCCGCACGGCGACCGGTCCGGCGTGGTGATCGAGCCCTGGTTGATGGATCAATGGTTCGTCGACGCCAAGACCCTGGCCCAGCCGGCCATCGCGGCGGTCGAGGAAGGCCGCACCCAATTCGTGCCCAAGAACTGGGAAAACACCTATTTCGAATGGATGCGCAACATCCAGCCCTGGTGCGTGTCGCGCCAGCTCTGGTGGGGGCATCAGATTCCGGCCTGGTTCGGTCCCGACGGCGAGGTCTTCGTCGAGGAAACGGAAGAGGCGGCGCAGGCCGCCGCCGATGCCCATTACGGCAAGTCAGTGGAACTGATCCGCGATCCGGACGTGCTGGATACCTGGTTCTCCTCGGCGCTTTGGCCGTTCTCGACCCTGGGCTGGCCCGATCAGACGCCGGAACTGGATCGCCACTATCCGACCGACGTGCTGGTCACCGGTTTCGACATCATCTTCTTCTGGGTCGCCCGCATGATGATGATGGGTCTGCACTTCATGAAGAAAGAGCCCTTCCACACGGTCTACATCCACGCCCTGGTGCGGGACGAGAAGGGACAGAAGATGTCCAAGTCCAAGGGCAACGTCATCGACCCCCTGGACCTGATCGAAAAGTACGGCGCCGATGCGCTGCGCTTCACCCTGACGGCCTTCGCCGCCCAGGGCCGCGACGTGAAGATGTCGGAAAGCCGGGTCGAGGGGTACCGCAACTTCTGCACCAAGATCTGGAACGCCGCGCGGTTCTGCGAAATGAACGAATGCACGGTCGATCCGGAATTTAATCCAAAATCAGTTAACTCAACGCTGAACCGCTGGATCATCGGCAAGGTCGCCGAGGCCGAGGCCCAGACATCCGCCGCTCTCGCGGCGTATCGCTTCAACGATGCGGCCTCGGCGCTTTACGCCTTTACCTGGGGCACGTTCTGCGACTGGTACCTGGAATTCGCCAAGCCGGTGTTCGCCGGCGACGATGCGGCGGCCAAGGCGGAAACCCGCGCCACCGCGGCTTGGGTGCTGGACCAGATCGTGATCCTGCTGCATCCGATCATTCCATTCATCACCGAGGAACTCTGGGAGACCCGGGGCGCGCGGGCGCAGCCGCTGATCTCGACCCCCTGGCCGGAATACGGCGCCGATCTGATCGACGCCGACGCCAACGCGGAAATGGACTGGGTGGTGCGTCTGATCTCGCAGATCCGCGCCGTGCGGGCGGAAATGAACGTGCCGCCGGGGGCGAAAATTCCCATGCTGCTGAAGGATGCCGACGATGCGGCCAAACGGGCGCTTGCGGTGCACAAGGACCTGATCCTGCGCCTGGCGCGCCTGTCCGACGCCGGGATGCTGGACGGCGAGGTGCCGAAGGGCGCCGTGCAGGATGTGCTGGACGAGACCACGGTGATCCTGCCGATCGCCGACGTCCTCGACCTGGGCGCCGAGCAATCGCGCCTGGAAAAGGAAATCGCCAAGCAGGACGCCGAAATCACGCGTTTCGAAAAGAAGCTCGCCAATGAGAAGTTCGTCGCCAACGCACCCGCCGAGGTCGTCGAGGGCGAACGCGAGAAACTCGGCGAAGCCCAGGCCGCCCGGGCGCGCCTGGAAGAGGCCTTGAAGCGGGTTTCGGCGGTGGCGTAACGCCATTTCCGTCAGGCCCGTTGACGTTGATCCTATACTCCTAGGTGCAGTGCGAAATTAGGAACTTTCAGGGTCTGGTGTGACCGGCGGCGTCTCCGGTAGCCTTCTTCTCATGCAGGCGAGGGAGGTTACAAAGATGGAGCCACCGACGCAGACAGCCGACATATTGACCTAATTCCCCTATGCCCGATGATCATCGGGTGGGGCCGAGAGCGCAGCCGGCCCCGACCAAATCAGAAAAGCCCCGCCCCTGACCCCGGCGGGGCTTTTACTGTTCGGGGGCGCGGTTCAAGGCCGGGTGTGGTGTTGACGGAACGCGGATCTCCCACCCTGCGAGAAACCCTTGTGAGGTCCCGCAAGAGCCAACATAATCGGCCTATATAGCCCGGATGGCCGGGCGCCATAGACGAAAGGCCCGAGAATGGACAAGGAACTGGTGGAAGCCCAGAAAACGGTCGAAACGATCATTCAGACGATCGTCGACGTCGGCACGGAATACGGCATGAGCGTGATCGGCGCGTTGTTCATCCTGATCATCGGCTGGTGGTTCGCCGGCTGGGCCAAACGGGCGGTGACCAAGGCGCTCGACAAGGTCAAATCCATCGACGCGACGTTGACGCCTTTCCTGTCGTCGATCGTCCGATACGTCATTCTCGCCTTTGTCCTGGTCGCGGTCCTCAACCAGTTCGGGGTGCAGACGACCTCCATCATCGCCGTTCTCGGTGCCGCCGGCTTGGCCATCGGCCTGGCCCTGCAGGGAACCCTGCAGAACGTCGCCGCCGGGGTGATGCTGTTGGTCCTGCGGCCGTTCCGGATCGGTGATTTCATCGACGCCGGGGGACAGGCGGGCACGGTCAAGGAGATCAGCCTGTTTTCCACGGAGTTACGGACGCCTGACGGCATCTTCAAATCGGTGCCGAATTCGGCGGTGTTCGGTTCGACCATCACCAATTTCTCGCGCAACCCGACGCGGCGCATCGACGTCCTGGCCAGCATTTCCTACGGCGACGACATCGACGGCGCCATGGTCGTGTTGAAGGGCCTGATGGAGACGGAGGACCGTATCCTCGACGATCCGGCGCCGGAGGTTATGGTCATGGCCATGGCGGCCAGTTCCATCGATATCAACATGCGCTGCTGGGTCAATATCGGCGATTACTGGCCGACGCTGTTCGACTTGAACAAGCGGGTCAAGCTGGGCCTCGAGGCCGCCGGCTTCACCATCCCGTTCCCGCAGCAGGACGTCTACATGCACCACGTCGGCGAAAAGTCCGCGGCGGAGTAGGCATCCGCTGTTTCTTCAAAGGGAATGCGGCGGGACAAGCATCTGCCGCGAATCCCGAGCGGGCCCTAACAGGCCCGCGACGACGCATTTGCGCCAATAAATGACCGGGGGCGTCCCGCAGGGGGCGCCGCCGGTAACCGCCCGTTAAACATGTCGCTCTAACCTCAGGGTCGGAGACGTATGACATGACGACCGACGACGACCTGCCAGATCTGCCCCTGAACCCGACGCCCGAACAGCGCGCGGAATACATCATGATGCGCC
>CAJWCU010000018.1 GCA_913030825.1 uncultured Rhodospirillaceae bacterium
CCCCGACACCACCGACCGCGAGATCACCTTCACCATCGACGACGGCGACGGCGGCCTGGCCACGGAAGTCGTGACCGTCGAACTGCTGCTCGAAGGCGGCCTGGTGCGTAACGACCACAACCAGGGCACCGACACCGACTGGTTCACGGCCGCCAACTGGACCCAGGGCGTCCTGCCCGACGCCACGATGGTCGCCATCATCAACGGCCCGGCGGCGACGACCTTCAACAGCGGCGGCGCCAACGAAACAATCGCCAAGCTGCTGTTGAACAACGACCTGGACGTCACCGCGGGGACCCTGAACGTCAACGGCACATCCGAGGTCGATGCGGGCAGCTTCCTGACCATCGGTGGCGGCACGGTCCAAGGCACCGGCAGCCTGAACGTCAAGGGTGCGGTCGACCTGACCGGCGGTGCGACGCTCGGCATGGCGTCGGTGACGATCGATGCGGACGACGCCATCGGCTATTCCGCCGGCATGTCCGTCACCGGGTCGGGCAACCAAATCGCCGGCGACCTGACGATCGAGACCGACAGCACCGAAACCGGCACGTTGACCGTCGGCGGCGCAGGCAGCATCGCCGCGGCCGATCTGACCGTCACCGGCACCGTGATCAACCAGGGCGATATTCTGATCGACAACTACGCCAGCGGCGGGGTGGCGTCGACCTTGACCGTCACCTCGGGCACCCTGACCAACGTCGGCCTGCTGCAGTTCCTGGACACCAGCACATTCGGCGGAGCGCGGGTTTTCGTCGGCGAGATCGACAACCAGGGCGGCACGGTCCAAGCCTCCGTCGATGCGACGATTACCAACACGGGAACCTTCAATCTTTCGACCGGCACCCTGACCGTCGACGGCACCAGCACCCTGACCATCGACGGCGGCACCACGGTGATCGGGACGGGCACGAACCTGACCGACAACACCGGCGCAAAGATCGACTTCACAGGCGCGGCGATTCTGGCGCTCGACAGCGACACGGGCATCGTGGCGACCGATCCGACGATTGCCTTCGGCGGACAATCCGACGCCGTCACCGTGACCACGGTCGATACCGGGCCTTACGCCTTCGACATCGACACCGGCGCGCTCCTGACCCTTTCGGGGAACGACGTGTTCGACACCACCGTCGATGTGAACGTCGCTGGATCCCTGGAGGCCGAAGGTGCGGGCAACGCCGTCAACGGCGGGCTCTATATATCCGGCACCGGCGAACTTGCCGTACTCGGCTACGACGGCGGTGGCGACGCGACGTTGACGATCGCCCAAGGCTTCGTCAACGACGGTGTCATTCGCCTGAACAACGAGGGCCCCGCCGCTCACGACACGACTCTGACCGTCACCTCCGGCGCGATCGATAACTTCGGCACCATCGTCATCGAAGACACCTCAGCGGCCGGCGGTTTGCGGACTCTGTCGTCCGACATCAACAACTCCGGCGGCACCATCGACATCAACACCGACGCCTTGATTGCGAACGCCGGCAAGACGTTCGACACTGCGTCCGGCACGCTGGACGTGGGAACGTCTACTCTGACCATTTCCGACGGTGAAACGGTCCTCGGCACCGGCACGTCGTTCACCGGCACAGGTGCCCTGGACATCGCCGGCGCCGCCGACCTGACGCTCGATGAAGGCTTCGACCTGCTGGCCACCGGACCCGATCTGCTGTTGTCCGGCTCCGTCACCATCGACGGAACGGCCTCCGAAGGCGCGGCAGAGCTCTATATCGGAGACGGCAAGACCCTGACGCTGGACGGCGACACGGTGACGGGCTCGGTCAATCTTTCCGTCGAAGGCATCCTTCAGATCGAGGGCACGGACACCATCATCGACGGCCAGACCTTCGTCTATGGGCCCAACGGCGTCATCAACATCCCCGCCGGGGCGAGCGTCGCGATCAACAACAACATCGATCTTTCCGGCGGCACCATCAACATCGCCGCCGGCGCGGTGCTGAACCTGGACGGCGCCAACATTCTGAACGGCGGCACGATCACCGGCGAAGGCACCATCAGCCTGTTCAACGGCGCGACGATCAGCGGCGACGGCATCATCGACATCGCCGGTGCGGACACCGGCATCCTGGTGATCGACGGCGGCGGGGTGGACCTGGATGTCGGGGCGCAGATCAACCTGAACATCACCAGCGACAGCGATCACGACCTGCTGGCGCTCGACACCATCGACTTGGCCGACGCGGGCGATACGCTGAACCTGAATTTCGCGCCGGGCTTCGATCCGGTCGTCGACGGCAACAGCTTCACCGTGCTGACCTACGACAGCCACGACACGGACCTGGACGACGACACGGTCCTCGACAACATCTTCGACAACATCACCCATAACCTGGGTTCGGAATACACGCTGACCGCCGACTATGGTGCCGGCGGCATCACCGTCACCGTCAACCGCAATCCGGAGCTTTCCGTCACCACGACGGGCACGGGCATGCAGTTCGACGGTGTCGATGACGTCATCACGATCCCCGCCGAGGGCACCGTCAACGCGCTGACTTCGATCACGGTCGAAGCGGTTGTTACGCTGGCCGGCGTGCCGGGGGGCGTCACACGGTTCGCCGAGAACTTCGACGGCGACTACAAGGGCTGGGGCTTCACGACCCACCCGAACGGCACCATTTCCGTCGAAGTCGGCGATGGCGGCGGGTCCGGGCAACTGTCCAATTTCTATACCGTGCCCGGCGTCATTTCGCCGGACGTGCCGACCCATGTCGCCTTCACCTACGACGGCCCCAGCGGCGAAATCGTCGTCTACGTAAACGGCGTCGCGGTCGACGGCACGGCGGGCGGCGTCGATCCGGTCAACAACCTGGGCGCGACGACGGTCGACGCCGTGATTTCGCACCCGGCCTTCCCGCTGGACGGCACGCTGGACGAATTCCGCATCTACAACCACGCGCGCACGGCGACGGAAGTCGCATCCGACGCGGGCGGCGCCAACTCGGGCATTGCCCCGCTGGTCTACTACGACTTCGCCGACGGCACGCCGACCAATCTGGGCTCGGCGGGCGCTGCCGCCGATGGCATCCTGGGCGGCGGGCTCTCCGGCCCGGCCCTCGCGTTTGACGGCACTGATGACTTCATTCAGGCCGACACCACGGGTGTCAACTTCGGCAGTGCGTTCTCCATCGAGTTCGTGATCGACACCACGGACACCGCCGCCTTCCTGGCTGCCGTCGGCAATACCAACGGAACGAACGAGCACCTGTTCCTTAATATCGGGGACAACGCCCTGTCGGGCGGCCTCCGGGTCGGCCAGGTCGGCGCCACGTACATGGACTCCACCGTCGCCATCAACGACGGCCAGCCGCACCACATCAGCTACGTCCACGACGGCGCGGGCAACTTCAAACTCTACATCGACGGCGTTCTTGACGCTTCGACCAGCGGCACCGCCCCGGCCCTGACCAGCGCGGACCTGAACATCGGGCAGCGGTTCCTGGGGGACGTTCAGCTTGACGGCTCGATCGGCGATTTCCGCATCTATTCGGACGAGCGCACCGCGAACGAAATCGCCGCCGATGCCACGGGCGACCTTTCCGGCGACAATCTGCAAATCCACTACGATTTCGATCCCGCCAACGTCACCGACGGCATCGTTACCAACCAAGGTGCGCTGGGCGCTTCCGCCGATGCGACGATGGGCCGTGCCGCAGTGGGCGGCCCCGTGGGGGCGCTGTCCTTCGACGGTGTCAACGACATGGCGTCGGCACAGAACGCGGCCTTCGCCGTCGGATCGGGTGCCTTCACCATCGAAGCGGTAATTTCGACGAGCAACACGGACGCAGGCATCTTCCTTGCCCTGGGTAGTTCCGCCACCAATGGCGGCGCAATCACGCTCGATGTGGACAACACGACCATTCCGGGCGGCGTCAGCGGCGGCCTCAATAACATCGGCGGCGTGGTCCCGACCGTGAATGTGGCCGACGGGCAGCCTCACCACATCGCCTTTACCCATGATGGATCGGGCAACTACCAGCTTTATGTCGATGGCGTCGCCGCCGGGACCTACACCAACGCTTCCGATCAATTGGTTGTCGATGGCATTCTCACCCTAGGCCAGAATTCCTTGGGCGCCGGTGATTTCGACGGCCAGATCGCCGATGTGCGGGTCTACAACGAACATCGCAGCGCGACGGATATCGCCGCCGACGCCACAGGCGTGGCCAATCTGGGTGATACGACGCTTCTGGCCTTCTACGACGCCGATCCCACGAACATCACCGGCGGCCTGCTGACCAACCAGGCCGATCCCGGCAACGGCGACCTGGTCGTCGACAGGGGCCTGACCGGCCCGGCCCTCAGCTTCGACGGCGGCGACATCGTCACGGCGACCGACGCAGGCCTTGCGGTCGGCACTGGCGATTTCACGATCGAGGCCGTGTTCTCCGTCAACGCGCCCCACGGCGCCTTCCGCACGATCATGTCGCTCGGCAGTTTCGGCGGCGATCAGGGTGCGGCCATCGGGGTCAACGCGTCAGGCTATATCCAAGGCATCAACTCCTTCATCGGCGGCCCCGCCGACGCGGTGAACGTTACCGACGGCAATCCGCACCACGTCGCCCTGGTCAAGGAAGGGGCGAACCTGACGCTTTACGTCGACGGCACCCTGATCGGGACGACGTCCGACGCCGGGTCGCTGGACATCACCAACGGGCAGGTCGCACTCGGCTCGTTCCCCACCCTTAACGATCCGTTCTTCGGCCTGATCGGCGAGGCCCGCGTCTATGGCGACGCCCGTACGGCGGCCGAGATCGCCGCCGACGCCCTGGGCGAAACCACGGGCGATAACCTTCTGGTCCATTACGACATGGACCCGGCGAACATTTCCGGCTCGACCCTCACCAACCTGGGCTCGCTGGCGGGTGCCGACGGCGCCTTGGGCGCCTCAACCGCCGCCCCGACGCAATCGACGATCACGGATACGTCCATCCCGGCGGGCGTGGAGCTGACCGACGACACCGAGCCGGAACTGACCGTCACCGTCGACGGCACAGCCCCCATGGCGGTGCCGCTGGTCGATCAGGCGCTGTCGTTCGACGGCTCGGCCGTTGTCGAGGCCACGGACGCAAGCGCCATCAATCTGACCGCGTCGGGCGGCAACACGCTGCAGTTCTTCGCCGCCTCCGATTCCATCGTCGCCTCGCAGGCCGGCACCTTCGACGGGCTATCGGCGGGCCAGACGTTCACGGTTTCCGGATCGCTCACGGCCAACGACGCGACCTTCACGGTCGCGGAAGTCTCGCCCGACGGCACGACCATCACGGTTCAGGAAACGGGGACGATCGTCGATACGACGGCGATGGCCTCCGGCGCCAACATCGTGTCGGAAACCACGTCGCCGCTGGCCACCGGCGACGGCGACTTCACCTGGCAGGCCTGGGTAAAAGTCGACGACCTGTCTGCCCTCGACGCCACCGGTTCACGCGTGCTCACCGTCGGCAACCCGGCGGCCGGCGAAATGGCGACCCTGTCCGTCGGCCAGACCGGCGTGGTTGAGATTGTCCGCTTCGGCGGCCCGCAAGGCGGCAGTTCCGCCGGCGCCGTGCAGGAAGGCCTGTGGACGCATGTCGCCGTGAGCTACAACGGCGCCACGGACGAAGCGCAAATCTACGTCAACGGCCAGGCTGCTGGCCTGCCCGTCACCGGCCTGGGACTCGACCTGACGACCGGCGAGGCCACCATCGGCGGCCAACACGGCACCGGCGCCAATAAGTTCGCCGGCGAGATCTTCGACGTCCGCGCCTACGGCATCGCGCGCTCGCAGCTCGACATCCTGGGCGACATGAACGAACTGCCCGACGGCACGGATCCGAACCTGACCGGCGCCTGGCACCTGGACGACACGCTGGCCGGGACGACTGACAAATTCCGCGACATCTCCGGCGGCGGGGCCACCGGCACCATCTCCAGCGGCACGGCGACGTTTACCGAGACCAACCTGTTCACCCTGGCCGAGGATTCTGTCCTGCACGGCCAGATGTCGGGCAGCGACGTCGACGATCCGGGCGAGGTCTTCTCCTACGCCGTCCTGACCCAAGGCGCCAACGGCACGGTTTCGGTCAACGCGGCGACCGGCGACTGGTCTTATACCCCGGACGCCGACTTCTTCGGCACCGACACCTTCGAGGTCAAGGTCTTCGACAGCGAGGGCGCCTATACGGCTAAGACGGTCACGGTCAACGTCGTCAACGTCAACGACGCGCCGACCTTGTCGTCCGTGACCGTCGCGACCCAATTCACCGAGGACGGCAACGCGATCTCCGTCGATCCGGCCCTCACCCTGGATGATATCGACAGCGCCGATTTCGACGGCGGCACCCTGACCATCGATATTACGGCGGGCCTGGCCGCGGGTGATGTCCTGGCGTTCAATCAGGCCGACGTGACGCTGTCCGCCGGCATGACCAACGGCTCCACGGTCTCGCTCGACGGCGGCACGACGACCATCGGCACGATCAACATCGACGGCACGTCGGGCATCCTGACCGTCGACTTGACCGACAGCGCGACGCCGTCCCTGATCCAAGATCTGGCCCGCCTCGTGACCTTCCAAAACGACACGGCACAACCGGATGCCGGCTCGCGCACCGTGTCCTTCACGCTGTCCGACGGCGACGGCGGCACCTCCGCCGCCCTGGACCAGACGGTCAACATCGCCCCCGTCAACGACGCGCCGATCACCGGCGTGACGACCACCGGCCGTGGCGCCAGCTTCGACGGTACGGACGTTATTACCGCCGGGCCCGGCGACAGCGGTGAACTGCAGATCGCCGGCGATTTGACCGTCGCCGCCTGGGTCCGCCCGGAACAGCTTTCCGCCGCCACGCATATTCTGACCTTCGGCGCCTATAACGATCCAGGCGATACGGAAGGCACCAATATCCTCTACTCGCTGGAGACCGACGCCTCGGGCAATCTGGTCTACGTCCACGAGACGACCGCGGGCGCCAACGTCAGCCATACCTTCACCGACGCATCGCTGGTCCAGAGCGATTGGGCCCATGTCGCCATGGTCCGCGACGCCGAGGGCGAAACGGTCACGCTTTACGTCAACGGCGACAATGCGGGCACCTTCGATTACAGCGTCTTGGGCGGCCCGGTCGGCGGGGCGTTCAGCTCGCTCTTCGTCGGCGGCTTCGACCTTCCGACCGACTATGTCGGCGAAATCGACGACGTTCGCATCTATGACGCCGAACTGACGGCCCAGGACATCGCCGACATGATGGGCGGCGCGGCACCGACCGCGAACCTGCAACTGCATTACGACTTCGAAGGCGTCAGCGGCGCGGCCGTTCCCAATCTGGGCAGCGCCGGCAACGTCGATGGCTTCATGGGCACCTATCCCGGCGTTGTCGTGGTCGGTCTGGCCGGCATGACGGCAACGGACGCGGGCGGCAACAACGTCAACATCGATATCGACGGCCTGAACCCCGGCATGGGCGCGATCACCGGCACCAACAACACGGCGGCGACGACCGGCGACTTCACCATCATCGCCAACGGCAGCGGCCTGGGCTTCGACCTGGCGTCCAACGGCGTCCTGTTCGAGGTCGCGACCGACGGCGCGGGCAGCCTGATCCCCTACAACTCCGGCCAGACGCTGGACGATACGTTGACCTATGAGTCGGTGGTCTCGGCGGACCTTCCGACGGGCAGCAATACCCTCGCCTTCCGCTTCGACGCCGACGGCTCGGGCACCGATTGGCAGTACGGCTATATCTCTTACGACAACGACGGCACGAACTTCACCTTGGGCGATGTCGCCTTCGTGACCGAGCCGGGCTTCTCGCTCGACGCGGGAGCCTTCCAAGCGAACATCACCGGCCCGGGGCCGGATGCGCCGACGATCACGCCGGAAACGTCACAAGCGATGGTGTTCGACGGCGCGACGGAAGCCGTCCGCATCGCGGATCCAGTCGGCCTCGACGGACTGAGCGAGATCACCCTGGAGGCCTGGGTCAAGATCGACACCTTCCCGCCGGTGACGGGTAAGGACGCCATCATCTCGCAATGGTCCTATACGGACGACGACCGGGGCTTCGAGTTGGCGGTCAGCGACGTCGACGGCGACGGCTTCTCCCGGTTCCGCTTTGGTTTGTCCGAAGACGGTACCCTGGGCTTCGGCAACGACGTGGCCATCGAAAGCGATACGATCGTCGAAGCGGGCGGCTGGTACCATGTGGTCGGCACCTTCGACGGCACCACCATGCGCCTGGTCATCAACGGCGAGGAAGAAACCACCTCCACTGACTTCGCCGGCAAGACCATCCATGCGCCCTCGGCCGATCTGATGATCGGCGCGGTGGACGACAGCGTCGGCGGCGATGCCTTCTTCGACGGCCAGATCTACGACGCGCGCATCTACGACACCGGGCGCACCGACGGGGACATCCAGGGCGATATGTACGACCTGCCCGACGGCAACGAAGCCGGCCTGCGCGGAGCTTGGCATCTGGACCAATCGGACGGCCCCGTCGTGACCGATGTGGCGGGCGGTAACTCGGGCGAATTCCGCTCTTCCGGATCGCCGGCGACGCCGACCTTCGCCGACACCAACCCGCTGCTCGTCGCCGAGGACGGCCAGCTTTCCGGCCAAGTCACCGTCACCGACGTGGATTCCAGCGGGACCTTCGGCTTCTCGATTTCCGACAATCCGGATTACGGCAATGTGACGCTGAACTCGACGACCGGCGAATGGACCTATACCCCCGATCCGGAATATTCCGGCACGGACACCTTCGAGGTCCTGGTCACCGACGGCGACGGCGGCCAGACGTTCCAGGAAATCAGCCTGACCGTTAGCCCCGTCAACGACGCGCCGGAACTGCTGGGTGCCCGGGCCAACCTGCGGGCCCCGCAATTCGACGGCGTCAACGACAGCCTACAGGTCCTCGACCCCTCGCCGCTGCTGCCGGGCACCAATGCCTTCACCCTCGAGGCCTGGGTCGATCTGACCTATTCGGCGAACGCCAATCCCATCTTCTCGATCGGCGAGAACGCAACGGGCGACGGGTTTGAAATTGGCGCCGCGGCCGCGTCCGGCGACCTCACGATTTCGACGCCCGGCGGCGCCAGCGTAACCCCGGCCACCGGTGTCAACGGTGGCGGCTGGCACCATGTGGCGGTCAGCTACGACGGCACCAACGTGCAGCTTTACGTCGACGGCGTGGCGCAAGGTGCCCCGACGGCGATGGCGCTGAACCTGGATGCGGGCGACATCAAGGTCGGCGAAAGCCTGGACGGCACGTCGTTCATGAAGGGTGCCATCGACGACATCCGGATGTGGTCCGACGCCCGCACGGCCGAGGAAATCGCCGACAATTACCGCAGCGCCGATCTGGCCGACACGACCGATCTGGCGGCGCGCTACACCTTGGACAACCCGGACTTCGATGCGGTCGACAACGACCCGACGCTGATCGACGTATCCGGCAACGGCAACGAATTGACGGCCGGCGGCCCGCCGTCGGACCACCTTGCCGATTACCTGGTGCTGGACGGCACGGGCGACGGTGCGACCGCCGATGTGACCGGCCAGTTGGCCTTCGGCGCATCGCAGGACTTCACCATCGAGACTTGGTTCCGCGCGGACGCGCTGGGCGCCAATCAGACGCTTCTGGACACCCGTACGAGCGGCGTGGGTGGCTTCAACCTGCAATTGACCGCCGCCAACGAACTGAGTTTCGGCATCGAGGATGCGACGAACAGCCCGGCCTCCGTGACTACCTCCGGCCTGGGTCTCGCCGCCGGTGAATGGCATCACGTCGCGATCACCGTGGACCGGGATGGCAACGCGTCGATCCACCTGGACGGCAATCAGACCCCGGCTGCGACCGCCGACGTCTCGTCGATCGGCGACATCGGTGACGTCGCGCAGTTGTTCATGGGCACTCCCAGCACCAACACTTCGACCGTCAATGTCGAATTCAACGGCGCGCTCAGCGGCGTCCGTATCTGGGATGACCTGCGCACGACCCAGGAAGTCGCCGACAACTACCTGGAAAGCCATATCGACGGGCAGGCGCCGAACCTGATCGTCGACTTCCCGCTGGACGGCGAATTGACCAATTACCGGGCCGACGTGCCCGATGCGGTCCTGCAAGGCGATGCGCAGTTCGCCGACACCACCCCGACGCTGCTGAGCCAGAGCGTGCTTTCCGGGGCCGTTTCGTTCGACGGGACCGACGACTATCTCGCCGTCACGCATACGGGCGAGCTTGATCCCGACAGCTTCACCGTCGCCGCCTGGGTGCGCCCGGACGCGGCCTCGGCCAGCGGCACGCATCGGATCATGACCCTGGAGTCGACGAGCACCGGCAACGCGACCTGGAGCCTGCACGCGACGAACGGAACGTATCAGTTCACCTCTTATCTGCAGGACACCTCCCTCGCCACGATCGACAGCGGCATCCCCGTGGTCGACGGCCAGTGGACCCATGTCGCGGCGTCGTTCGATCAGTTCAGCCAGACCTTCACGCTTTATATCAACGGCGAGGAAGCCGGCACCTACAGCGCGCCGAGCATCCCCGAAACCGGCGTTTCGACCGTTTATATCGGCGAATTCGACGGCGCCCATGCCACGCAACGCTGGGCGGGCGAAATCGCCGACGTTCAGATATTCGGACGGATGATCCCCGATTTCCATATCGAGGCCCTGGCCGAAGGCGAACTGCCGACCGACGCAGGTGGCTTGGTCGCGGCGATTCCGCTGAACGAAAACAACGGCGGCGAGGCCGTCACGGCGTTCCAGTCCCTGGTCGGCGAGTTCTCCGTCACGCCGTCCGGCGGCATCTCCTATGTCGATACAGGGCCGGAAATCTACGGCGGCCTGACGACGCCGCTGACGGTGCAGGAAGACATGCCGCTGGTCGTCGACCTGCGCGCCACGGATCTGGAAGACGGCGACATCATCGGCACCGACATCACCGTCGGCATGTCCGGCGGCACGGTCGTCACCGGCGGCGTCGAAGGATATTCGGCCCAGGGCGGCCAAGTCTTCATCACCGATACGGGCCGCGTCACCTACGCGCCGCCCGCGAACTTCAACGGCACGGACACCATCGAGATCACCGTGACCGACCAGGGCACGCCGCCGGTCACATCGACCCAGACCTTGACCATCGACGTGCAGCCGGCCAACGACGCGCCGGTCATCACCGCGGTGACGACCACCGGCGACGCCATGCAGTTCGACGGCGTTGACGACGTGATCGTCACGGGCCTGACGGCCATGCCGACGGACTTCACGATCGAGGCCCAGATCCGCACCGGCGACAATACGGCCGACGGCCTCGCCAAGCCGATCATCGCGCGCCAACCGGGCAACGTGAACGATCAGGCGGAATTCAGCCTGCAAATCAACGGCGACGGCACTTTGGTCTTCGTCATGGGCCAGGGCGGCTCGACCGAGAGCAACATCATGCTCATGCAGTCGGCAAGCCCGCTGACGTCCGACATGGATTACCACGTCGCCGTTACATTCGATGATCTGTCGGGCGAGGCCGTGCTTTATCTGAACGGCGAGGAAATCGACACCGCCAACTTCTCCGGCACGCGTCAGACCAGCCCGGCGAACGTGGAGATCGGCCACTACGTCCAAGGCGGCGGGGCGCCCGTGGACTACTACTACGACGGCCTGATCAGCGATGTCCGCATCTACGATCAGGTACGCGATCCGCAGCAGGTCCAAAGCGACATGGGCGGCGGCGGCCTGGCCGGCGCCGACGCGTCGTCGCTGCAGGTCCATTACGACTTCGAAGATGTTTCCGGCCAGACGGTGACCAACCTGGGCACCTTGAGCATGGCCGCCGACGGCACGCTGGGCGCCTCCGGTTCGGCCGATGCGGCGGATCCGACCGCCGTGCCCCTTTCGGGCGCGGCCATGGAATTCGACGGCGCCACCCAGCGGGTCGAGGTCGGCCGCGGCGCCGGCGACGCCCTGGCGCTCGACGGCGACGTGACCCTGGAAGGCTGGATCAAGCTGGACGACACGGCCAGCGCCCGGTCGATCCTCAACTTCTCGGCCACGGGCGACACCGAAGACACCAATCTGCTGTATTCACTGAACGTGAATGCGGGCGGCGACCTGTTCTTCTTGCATGAAACGGGCGCCGGCACGGACGTTCGCCACGAAGTCGCGACGGGCCTCGCAACGGATATCTGGTATCACGTCGCCGCCGTGCGCGACGACACGGCACAGACGATCCGCCTGTACGTCAACGGCCAGGAAGTCGGCACGGCCTTCGATTATTCCGGTCTGGGTTCCGCCACCGGCGGTGAAGCAGGAAGCCTGGTTATCGGCGCGAACGCCAACAGCACGGAAGTCATGGATGGCCAGATGTTCGATCTGCGCATCTACGACACGGCGCGCAGCGAGGCCGACATCCAGTCCGACATGACGATGCTGCCGGACGGCACGGAAACAAATCTGGTCGCCGCTTATCCCTTGACCGGCTCCGACGGCTCCACCGTCCAGGAGATCGTCGCCGGCAATGACGGCACGTTCTTTGCGACCTCATTCGAAATCACGCCGACCTTCGGCCTGACCAACCCGTTCCAGACGGCGGAAGATTCGACCCTGACCGGGCGGATCGAGGTCGCCGATTTCGACGGCGATACCCAGTTCCAGTTCGAAATCAACGGCGATCCGCAGAACGGCACCGCTTGGGTGGACGACAACGGCAACTGGCAGTACACGCCCGACGAAAACTATTCGGGCACGGACACCTTCTATGTGGCCGTCGGCGACGGCGAGGATTGGACGGTTCAGAACATCACCGTCGACGTCAAACCGGTCAACGACGCGCCGATCCTTCTGGGCGGGCCCGCCGCCGGCGGCACGGCGCAGTTCGACGGCGTCGACGACGTGATCCAGACTGCGGCGCCGGCGCTCACCAAGACCGACGATTTCACCATCGAGACCTGGTTCAACTGGGACGGCACGGACACCAACGCCAATCAGATGCTGGTGATGAACGGCGACTCCACCGCCGACGGCTACGGCATCTACCTGCGGCGGACCGGGGCGAGCACCTACACCGTCTCCGGCATTCTGGGCTTTAACGCCGAATTGGATACGCCGATCACCGTGACGGCCGATCAATGGACCCATGTGGCGCTTGTCCGTGACGCCGGCGAGATCAAAATCATCGTCGATGGCGTCGAACAGACGATTACGCCCGTCACCGGATCGACGACGACCGCGCCCAACACGCCAACCGGCGAATTGAGCATCGGCGCCTCCGATGCGTTGGGCCTGGACGCCTTCTCGGGCCAGATCGACGACGTTCGGGTCTGGGACACGGCGCGGACGACCAATCAGATCGCCCAGAATTACCAACTGGCGGAACCGGCCGACCCCGAGAACGACCTCGTCGCGCAATACACCTTCGACACCGTCGATGGTTCGATGGTCGTCAACGAGATCGCGGGTGGACCGGACGCCACGATTCCCGAAACCGGCCTGCCGATCGATACGGACTCCTCGGTTCTCGCAATCGGCGGCGACGGCACCAATTCCGCCATGACCATCACGGCCCAGACATCGCTGGATGTGGGGAACAGTGATTTCGCGGTGGAAGCCTGGATCAACCTGAACGATCCGGATAACGGCGACACCAACGCGATCTTCGATAGCCGCGACACGGCCAACAGCGGGCGCGGCTTCGTCCTGTGGGTCGGCGAGACCGGCACCTTGCGGGCGGCGCTGCTCGACGGATTGGGCGGAACGGTCAACGTGCTCGATACCTCGATCGTCATTCAGGACGGCGAATGGACCCATGTCGCGGCCAGCTTCGACCGGGACGGAGACTTGCAGCTGTTCGTCAACGGCGTGGCCGACGGCTCGGCGACCGACATTTCCGCCTATAACGCCGTCGACCTGACGAACACCACGTCCTACAAAATCGGCGACGCCAACGGCGGGTACTCGACCGGGGAACTGGACGGTCAGATCGCCGACGTCCGCTTCTGGTCGAAGACGCTGGACAGCACGGCGATCAACGGCGCCAAGAATGACCGACTGGACGGCACCGAGACGGACCTTCTGGGCTATTGGAAACTGGATGAAACGTCGGGATCGATCGCGACGGACGCGACCGGCCAGGGCGCCGACGGCACGCTCACCAATGGTGCGGCGTTCTACGACCCGGGCGCGGCGATTCTCTCGTCGACCGTGGTCGGCAACGTGGCCGACTTCCCGGGCGGCTCGACCGTCACCGCCGACACCTTGGACGCGGCGGGCGACATCACCGATCAGGTGACCATCGAATTCAACGTGAACTTCGACGCGCCGTCGACGCAGCAGAATCTGATTTCCCTGAAAACGACGTCGGGCGGGCTCAACGATCCGGAATTCCAGATCTACCGGAACATCGACAACACCATCAATTTCGCCGGCCAGGACACCCTGTCCTCGGGCGACACCCTGGAAAGCGGCTACAAGGTGGACGCCGGCACCTGGTATCACATGTCCTTCACCTATGACGGCAGCACCCTTGCCGCCTATGTGAACGGCGAGTTGATCGGCACCCAGGCACTGTCCGGCTTCACCCTTGATGCATCGGTGGTCGCCGATCTCGCCATTGGGGATGCGACCTATAACTTCGACGGCAAGATGTCGGACGTTCGGGTCTGGAACGTCGCCCGCTCGGTCTCGGACATCGCCGACACCTATCAGAACTTCGTCGACGCCAACGACCCGACCCTGCTGGTCAATTACCGAATGGACGACCTTGGCCCCTCGGCGGCGACAGTAACGGACGCGACCGACGGCTCGACCGCCACGGTCGTCAACGGCACCTTGAGCACCATCGACACCGCCCCCGACATCTATTCGACGACGATCAGCACGCCCGAGGGTGCGGCCATCGTCGGACAGTTGGGCGCTTATGATCCGGAAGGCTCCACCTTCGATTACGTGGCGGCCATCAGCCAGGCGACGACGGGCGGCGGCGAAGTGGATATCGCCGTCGACGGCTCGTTCACTTACACCCCGGCGGTCGGCTTCTACGGCACCGACACCTTCACCGTGACCATCCAGGAAACGGGCGGCCCGGCGCGGACGGAAACTGTAACGATCGAGGTCGTGCCGGACCTGATCCCGCTGGCTCATGACCAGAACACGGATGCGACCTGGGAAACGGCCGCGAACTGGGGCGGCGCGCTGCCGACCGCCCTGAACCTGGCAACGCTGGACGCCGGCGCTGCGTCCTCCGTCACCCTCGCATCGGATGCGGGTACGGTCGGCTCACTGGACATGACCGACACGGGCCTGACCATGAATGCCGTGGGCTCGGCCTTGGTGGTCGCCGGCGAGACGATCCTGGGCAGCGGCGAGACCATCGATCTCTCGAGCACCGCCAGCCTGACCCTGAACGACGCGGACCTGCAGGGCGACGTCAGCATCCAGGGGACTTCGACCCTGACGATCGACGGCAACGCACAAACCTCCGTCGCCTCGCTTCTGACCCTCAACAGCTCCGGAGCCTCGTTGGGCGGCTCGGGTACGTTCAATTACCAGGGTGCCACCTTCACCTGGAACAGCGGCACCATCGACATCGCCGACATGGACGTTACGGGTGCTGCGACGGTCAACCTTTCGAGCAGCAGCACCAAGGTACTCGACGGCACGACGCTTGACCTTGCGGACAGCGGCACCCAGTTCACCTATTCCGGCTCCGGGTTCCAATTGACCAACGACGCGGCGATCAACGTCACGTCGAACGCCACGCTGATCCTGGAAGGCTCCAACACGCTCGACGCCGGCGTCGGTAGCGCCAACGTTCTTCATATTGGAACAGGCGGCGTCCTGGCCCGCAGCACTAGCGGGACATCGACCATCGACGTCGTCACCAACCTGGACGCCGGCGGCACCATCGATATCGACACGGGCTTCATGAACTTCACAGGCGGCGGCGCCATCAACGGCACCATCGACGTCGCCGGCGGCACCATCGCGACCCTGCAGGGCGGCGGCACCTGGACCACCGGCGCCTCGACCGACTTGGCGGGGATGGGCTCGATCCTGCTGAACGGGTCAACCACCAACCTGGACGTGAACGGCCCGTTGACGGTCGATGCGGGCCTGACCTTCACCCATACCACCGGCATCGTCACGATCGGCTCCGGCAATCTCATGTCGGTTCTGGGCGATTACGACTGGAGCAACGGGACCATCACGGGCCTCGGGACGTTCACGATCGGCGCGAACGGCGCTCTGACCATGCTGTCTTCGGGAACCAAGACCTTCGACGGCATCGCGGTGAACGTTACCGGCGCCGGATCGACCTTCTATTACGAAAGCGGTGCCGCCGGCCTGCACTTCGCAAGCGGCACGCTGATGACGGTCGACAGCGGCGGCACGCTCACGCTGGGCGGCTCCAATTCGATTTCCGACGACGACGCCTCCGACAACCGGATCCTCATCGGCGCCGGCGGCACGATGGAGCGCACCGGCTCCGGCACGACCATCGTCAACGTCGACCTGGATGTGAACGGTACGCTCAACCTGACGGGCGGCGATCTGGATCTGTCCGGCTCGGCCTTGCTTGCGGGCGCCGTGAACATCGGTGCGGGCTCGACCCTGGGCCTGAAAGGCAACGGCCAGACCTACGACCTGAACGCGACGAACTTCGGCGCGTCCGCGGGCACGATAGAGCTCAGCAACTCCAACGCGACCCTATCCCTCAGCGGCAACACCACCATCGTCGCGACCATGAATCTGGCGCAGCTCAGCGGCACGATTGACGTCACCGCGCCGCAGGCTTTGACGATCGAAGGCATTCATGACTGGAACGCCGGCACGATCAGCGGCGACGGCACGATCACCTATACCAACGGCGGCGAATTGAACCTGGGCTCGTCCAGCACGAAAACCCTGGACGGCATGGACCTGAGCATCGCCAACGGCACGTTCACCTACGAAAACGGCGCCAGCGGTCTGACCCTGACCAACGACGCCGCGATCGACATCGGCGCCCTGGGCGTGATGCGCCTGGAAGGCAACGGCACGATCTCCGACGGCACCGGCACATTGAACCAGGTCTCGGTTCAGGCAGGCGGTGAACTGGTCCGCGACGGGGCCGGTTCGACCACGTCCATCGATACGGCGCTCGACCTCGACGGTACGCTGACCATGACCGCGGGCAACCTGACGCTCCGCGGCGGCGGCATCTACAACGGCACCATCGATTTCGCGGCGGGCACAATCCTGACCATGCAGGGCACCGCGACCTATACCTTCAACAACACCGCCGATTTCACCGGCACGGGCGGCACCCTGGCCCTGACGGGCAGCACCACGGGCCTGCAGATCACCAACGGCCTGACCCTCGACGCCGGGCTGACGCTGATGCAGACCTCCGGCACGATCAATGTCGTCGCCGGCACGTTCCAGGTCGACGGGGCCCATGACTGGTCGGCCGGAACGCTGACCGGTGCGGGTACCCATTCCTACCAAGCGGGCAGCGCGCTGAACCTCCTGAGCTCCAGCACCAAGATCATCGACGCCACGGATCTGACGATTAACGGCGGCGCGATGACCTACGGCACCGGGGTCAGCGGCCTTCGCCTGGACAATACCGCGACCCTGAACGTCACCAACGGCGGCACCTTGGCCCTGCAGGGCAACGGCACGATTACCGACGGCGGCACGGGCCTGAACCAGTTGTTCGTCCTCGGCACGGGTTCTCTGATCCGCGACACGGATGCGGGTACCACGTCCATCGACGTCTCCGTCGGCTTCACCGGCACGATCGACGTGCAGACCGGCAGCCTGCGCCTGCTCGGCGGCGGCAGCCTGGGATCAAACCTGGATATCGCGGCCGGCGCCGAGATCGAACTGAACAACAGCGTCTTCACCGTCGACGCGAATGTCACCGTGTCCGGCGGCGGCATGCTGACGGTCGTCGGGTCCGGCACCGACGTGAATATCGGCACCGGCATCATCCTGACCATCGCCGCCGACAGCGACCTGCAATTCAGCAGCGGTGACATTCTCGGCACCGGATCGCTGGACGTCGCGGGCGACATGATCTGGGATGCGGGCACGATCTTCGCCCCCATCGACATTCAGGCCGGCGCCACGCTGACCACCGGTACGACAGGCGTCAAGACAATGGATTCCGGCGTGCTGGACATCACCGGCGCGATGACGATGAACAGCAGCGGCAGCATCACGATGCAGAACGGTGCCGCGGTCAACATCTACGCCGGCGGCAGCATCGATTTGACCAGCACCGCGGGCTTCACCGCCGGGACGGCGCCGGGGATCATGACCATCGCCGCGGGCGGCACGCTGACGAAATCCGTCTCCGGCTCCGCCGATGTCGATATCGACATCACCAACAACGGTGACATTCACGTCACGGCCGGCACTTTGCGGATCGATGCCTCGACCCTGACAAACAACGCCAACATCACCATTGACGAAGGTGCCACCCTCTCGATCTCGAACGGATCGCTGATCAACACCGGCACCATCGAAGGCGACGGCACCATCACCCTGTTCGGCACCGGCACGCTGACCAACGACGGCACCATCGAAGTCGGCGGCATCGACCAGATCGGCGACTTCACGGTCACCGGCGATATCGGCAGCGTCTCCGCAACCAACCAGTTCGTGTTCGAAATCGACAGCGTCGGCAGCTACGACCAGTTGACCGCCAACGACATCACGCTGACTGCGGGCACGGACGAACTGGTCCTCGACTTCACGAATTACACCCCGGCGGACGGCGACGTGTTCAACATCGTCACCTTCGCGGACAACGACCATAACGTCTCCGACATCTTCGACACGGTGACGGTGATCGGGCTCGGCGGATACGACACCACCGTCAACTACACCGCCTCGGGCATTTCGGTCACGGTCAACGAAATCACGCTGCAGGGCAACGTGGTCGACGGCTACATCCAGGGTGGCTTCGTCTATGCCGACGCGGACGACGACGGCACCTTCGACACCGGCGTCGAAGCAAACGACACAACCGGCTTCGACGGCGAATTCGACCTGGGCGCCGGGGTCACGGGCACGCTGTATCTGACCGGCGGCGTCGACGTGTCCACGGGCCTGGCCTTCGAAGGCGTGTTGAGCGCCCCCGAAGGATCGACCGTCATCACGCCGCTGACCACCCTGGTCCAGGGCCTGATCGAGGCCGGCCAGGACCAAGCCACGGCGATCGCCAACGTCAAAGCGCTGCTGGGTATTGTCGCCACGACGGAAAACATCCTGACCTACGATCCCGTGGCCGGGACCAAGAATTCCGAAACCGACGGCGTCGCCATCATGCGCGCCGGGGTGAAGTTGCAGAACGTCCTGGCCCAGGTCACGGCAACCTTGCTGGGTGCTTCCGCAGCACTTGCCGCCGACGCGGTGTTCAAGGCCGCCGTCGCCGCCATGGCCTCCGAGATCAATTCCGGCAGCCTAACCAGCCTGTCCAACGCCACCGATATCGAAGACTTGATCAACGCCGCCGCGGCTCTGCCGCTGGCGGGCCTGTCCGGCAGCGAGCAAACCGCCGTGGCCAACGTCGCCGCCGACATTTCTACGGTGATCGTCGGCATGGTCGGCGAAGCCGACGGCGCCACCGGCACAGGTACGACCTTCCTTGAGAATATCGCCAAGATCGGTGTCGTGGCGCAGGGCTCCGCCGCCGACGCCATGGAAGATGCCGTCTCGACCCAGAGCACCACGGCCCTGACGATCGACTTCACCGGCGCCAACCTGACCGCGGCGATCACCGCCGCCGAATTCGGCGACGTCGACGGCATCCTGTTCGGCACGGCAAGTGCGGATAACCTGACCGGCACGGCGAACGACGACATCATCGACGGCCTGGGCGGCAACGACACCATCGACGGCGGCCTGGGCGACGACGTGCTGTTCGGCGGCGACGGGGACGATACCCTGTCCGGCGGCGAAGGCTTCAACATCCTGGTCGGCGGTGCGGGCAACGATACCTTCCTGGAAAGCGCCTTGTCCGCCGCAGACGGCAACACGAATGCGGTTTCCTACACCCATGCGACCGCGGGCATCACCCTGACCACAACGGTCGGCGGCAACCTGGAAGTTGTCGGCGATGCCTCCGTCGGCACCGATACCATCATCAATGCAGACCGCATTCATGGCTCGGGCTTTGATGATCAGTTCAATATCAACGGTGATTGGCTCGGATCGCAGTACTCGACCTTCGGCGGCGGATCGACCGGCCAATTCAATGAAATCCGGGGCGGCGCCGGCGACGACACCATCACCGGTAACGGCTACACCCGCCTGAGCTTCAGCGACGCTCAGGCCGGCGTGACCATCACCTTCTCGGGTGCCGGTGCCGGCACGGCGCACCTGACGAGCAACGCCGGCGCGACCCTGGATCTCGACGACGGAACGGGGGTCGATACCTTCTCCGGCGTCAACGGCATCCGCGGTTCCGCCTACGATGATGTCGTCACCGGCTCCAGCGCCGATGAAGAATTCCGCATGATCGGCGGCAACGACGTTATCGATGGCGGCGGCGGCAGCGACTGGGCCCGCTTCACGGGTGCGGACAGCATCTACGTCAATCTGTCGGGCCAAAACATCTCGGTCTTCGGGTCGATCAGCGTCGGCGCCGGCACGGCCATCGACGGCGACGGCGGCGTCGATACCCTGATCAGCATCGAAAATGCCCGCGCTTCGGGCGATGCCGACGCCGTGTTCATCGGCGACGACGGCGACAACCAGTTCCGCGCGGATGCCGGACAGGACATGTTCCTGGGCAACGGCGGCGCCGATACGTTCCGGCTGGGATCGGGCGACGCCGTTGGCGATTTGGTCGTCTACAACGACAAGACCGATTCCGTCTTCGGGTCCATGGACGTCGTCCGCGATTTCGTCGATGCCCAGGACTTCATCGTCTTCCAGGGCATGGCGGGGATCAACCTGACCCCGACCAGCGAGACCTTCGTCACCGATATTTCGACGACCATCGGCAACATCACGGGTGGCGGCACGCCGAACCAGATCTACTTCTTCCAGGACGGCACGCACGGCTATGTCTACGTCAACGGCTCCGGCTCCGGCGTCGACTTCGACGGCACGCTAATCCAGATCTACAACCACACCGGCATCCTGACCGCTCCGTCCTTCGACACCGGCACCCACCTGACCGAAGACCTGGGTTACGGCTTGACCGAAATCGCCGGCACCATCGGGCCCGACGTCCTGACCGGCACAGCCGCCGACGAGTTCCTGAACGGCGGCGAAGGCGACGACACCCTGGACGGCGGCACCGGAGACGACGTGATCGACGCGGGCAACGGCTGGGATACGATCATCGGCGGTGTCGGCAACGATACCTTCATCGGCGGCGACCGGGGCAATACGCTGCTGGACGTCAATATCGTCGATTACTCGGGCGCGACCGGCGCCATCACCGCGACCCTGGGCACGACGTCGACCGTTTCCGACGGCGAAGGCACGACCGATACGGTCGAGATGATTTCCAGCTTCTACGGCTCGTCCGGGAACGATGTCTTCAACATCGACGAAACCTATGTCTCCGAACACGGCAACTTCGCGATCATCCGCGGCAACGCCGGCGACGACACGATCACAGGCATCGACACGGATGCGGCGAACGGCGTCGAAATCACGATCCGTGCCGATTACGTCAATGCCGCGGACAGCGTCACGGTGAACCTGGGCACTCAGTCGGCGACCTCGACGGCGGGCGGCGACGCCGCCGGCATCGGCAACGACACCCTGGTCAACGTCTCGGAAATTCAGGGCTCATCCTACGGTGACTTCCTGACCGGCAATGGTGATGACAACTCTATCCGCGGCCGCGGCGGCGACGACACCATCGACGGCGGCGGCGGCACCGACCGCGCGGATTACGCCCGCTCGCTCGATCAGGTCGTCGTCAACCTGTCGGGCAGCACGTTCCAGACGACTCTTCACGACGGCACGACCGTGACCCTCAACTCGGGCGAGGCCTGGGACGGTGAAGGCGGCCTCGACACCCTGATCAGCATTGAAAACATCCGCGGATCGCGCTTCGCCGACGACATCCTGGTCGGCAGCAGCGGCAACAACGACATCCGGGGCGAATACGGCGACGACACCCTGATCGGCGGCGGCGGCAGCGACGTACTGCGCGGCGGATACGGCGCCGACTACTTTGTGATCGAAAGCGGTGATACGGCGACGGACACCATTAAAGACTTGGATGTCCTCGATATCATTGACCTGACCCAGATCGTCACCTTGGACGGCGTGACCCTGGCGTTGCAGCAGAACGGTACCGATGTCGAGATCGTCGACAACAACGCGCCCAGCACCGTTTACGCACTTGTCGAAAACACCCTTGTCGCGGATCTGTTCCTGGATCCCGCCGGCTACGTCACCCGGACGGACTTCAACTTGGTGCTCGGTACGGATGCCAGTGAGACCCTGAACGGCACCGCCGCGAACGACGTGTTCAAGCCGCAGAACAACGATCCGTCGGTCGGCGACGTCATCGTCGCCAGTGATGGAAACGATACGGTCCATTTCCAGGGCACCGAAGACGGCTTCTACACGGTCAACTATTCGTCCCGGACGGGCCATATCGAAGCGACGATCAACCAGACCCACGGTCTGATCGAAGAAGACAGCAATAACGACGGCTTCGTCGACAACACGGTGACGCTGATCAACATCGAAGACGGCATCAACCCGACCGGCGGCGGCGGGTTGTCGATCCGCGGCACGGCCGGCGACGACACCGTGACGACGAACCGCAACGACAGCACGCTGATCGAGTTCCGCGGCCTGGCGGGCGACGACACCTTCGTCGGCGGCGACGGCTGGGACCGCATCAGCTATCGCAGCGATGGTGCCGGCGTCGTCGTCAACCTGGGCGACACGGCGGAAACCCATAGCGGTTCGTCCATCGCCGCGCGGACCGCCCTGGACGGCGCCGGCGATACCGACACCCTGTTGGGCGATATCGACGAAGTGCGCGGCTCCAACTACACCGACATCCTGGTCGGCGGCGACGCGGACGAACGGTTTATCACCGAAAAGGGTGACGACACCATCGACGGCGGCGGCGGCACCGATACCCTGCGCTACGACCGCGGTGGCATCGAAACCGTAACGGTGGACCTGTCGACCAATACGGGCTCGGTCACGTTCAGCGGCCCGATCGTCCACACCCAAACGATCTACAACGTCGAGAACATCCGGGGCTCGGTCGGCAACGACATCATCACCGGCGACGGCAGCGCCAACCGCCTGGAAGGGCGCCATGGCGACGACACGCTGACCGGCGGTGCGGGCAACGACGTGCTGATCGGCGGATCGGGCGACGACTCGCTGATCGGCGGCGCGGACAACGATGTATACGTCTACAACGACGCCAGTGCGTCCTCCGGCTCGTCGCAGCCCGGTGCGACGGGCGGCAACGACGTCATCGACGACATCAGCGGCACCGATACCCTGAAGATTGACGCTGCCTTCGACGTCCTCGGCGGTGTGATTACGGGGAGCGACCTCGTCCTGACGGTTGAAGACGACAGCGAAGCCACCTTCACCATTACGATCCTCGCCCAGAATGCGGGCAGCGGCGTCGAGACGATCCAGTTCGATTTCGATGAGGATGGCGCCCTCGAGAGCTACGCCTTGGCGACCGGCTTCGTCAACACGGGCGCCTCCGAAGACATTCTGGTCGCGGGCAGCGGCGGCGCCAATGCGATCGCCGGTGGATCGGGCAACGATATCCTGCTGGGCAACGGCGGCGACGACACGCTCGTCGGCAACGGCGGCGACGATTTGATCCTGGGCGGCGCCGGGGCTGACTCCATGACTGGTGGCGCGGGCAGCGACACCTTCGAGTTCGATATCGGCGATTCCGGCATCGGTTCCGGAACGCGCGACCGGATCATGGACTTCGACGCCGACAGCGATCTGATCGATCTGGTCAATATCGTCTCCGGCACCTTCGATTACATCGACTCCGCCGCATTCAGCGGCGGTTCCGACGGCGCGGAGGCGCGGCTCAACGGCTCCATCCTTGAAATCGACGTCGACGGCGACGCCACCACGGATATGGAGATCGACCTCACGGGTCTCGCGGGCACGCTGGACACCACTGACTTCATTATAGGTTCCGCCCCCAACCAGGCCCCGATGGTCCTGGGCGCCAGCGCCGCCGGCACCGCCCTGACCTTCGACGGCGACGCCTACGCCCGCCAAGCCGACGCATCCTATGCCATCGCCGGGTCGTCCTTCACCGCCGAAGCCTGGATCAACACCTCCGTCGCCGGCGCCATGACGATCATGGAACTGGGCGGCGATACCGGGAACAGCGCGGTTCTGGAATTGGACGCCACCGGTCACCTGTTCGGCACCTTCTCCGGCATCGGCGCGACCCCGGCGACGACCGCCGCGATCAACGACGGCGGATGGCATCACGTCGCGGTTGTCTACGACAGCGGGGCCAGCGCAAACGGCACGGTGACGCTCTATATCGACGGCGAAGCGCAGCCGGAAACCGTGACGGCCCTGGCTTCCGCGCCCTCGATCGGCACGGGCGAGATCAATATCGGCAACAACTTCGCCGGAGACGGCCCCTTTACCGGCATGATCGACGAAGTCCGCCTGTTCAACGATGCCCGCACGGATCAGGAACTCTTCGAAAATCACGTCGTGCCGTTGGATCCCGCGGCCGAGGGCGCCAACCTGCTGGCCTACTTCCCGATGGACGATTTCTACGACGACGGCACCCACTCCGCTTCGCCAAACCTGGGCACCATCGGCGGCAACCTGCAGGGCGGCGCCGGTTACGGCACGCCGTCCGAGCCGACGATGACACCGATTCTGACCAATGCGCTCGTCTTCGACGGCACGGACGACTACGTCGATCTGCCGGATATGAGCAGCGCCGGAACCATGACCGAATTCACCATGGAAACCTGGGTCAAGTTCGACAGCCTGCCCACCGGCACCGGCAATATCATGACCCTGTTCGCCGAAGACGGCGCCGGCGTGGAATGGATATTGAAGGACTCGGGGGCGAATGGCTCCGTCGAAATGGCCTTCTCGCTCGGCTCCGCGACCTACAACGCGGTCACAATTGATCTCGCCGGCGTTGAAGGCGAATGGATCCATCTGGCCCTCGCCGTGGGTCAGACCGGCGGTGCATCGCCAAACACCACGGCTGCCGCCTATATCAACGGCAATTTGGCCGACGACTTCTCCGCCGGGAGCTTCCCCGCGGCCACATCCGTGACCCTCGGCCCGTCGCAGATCGGCGCGAATGAAGGCGGCAATCTCATCGACGGACAGATGTCGGACTTCCGCATCTGGAACGTGAATCGCAACGGCGAAGACATTTACGACAACATGAACCGGGCGCTGACGGGCGACGAAGCGGGACTGATCGGCCATTGGCCGATGACCGATGGCCCGACGGGCCCGGCAGGATCGGTCATCGACAACAGCGCCTATGGCTTCGACGGCACCCCCGTGGGCGGCATCGAATACACAACGACGGGCGCGCCGATTTACAGCACGACGATCCAGGTCGAAGCCGGCGCCAGCTACGCGGGTGAGATCGGCGTGTACGATCCGGAAGACGACAGCACGACCGTCACTTTGCTGTCGGGCGGCGAGCCGGGCCATGGCACGGTGACCGTCGACAGCGTGACGGGCGGCTTCCGGTATGAGGCGGACGAGGATTACACCGGCATCGACAGCTTCAAGGTCCAGGTCGACGACGGTACCGGCAACCTCGTGACCCAAACCATCCTATTGAACGTCACCGATACCACCGACGCCGATGCGCTTGAGATCGGCACCGCCGGCGCCGACGTTCTTGACGCCTTCGGCGGCGACGATATCCTCGACGGCCTGGCGGGCGATGACGAGCTCTATGCCGGCGGCGGCAACGACGTGTTGATCGGCGGCGCCGGGCAGGACACGCTTTGGGGCGGCGGCGGATCGGACCAGTTCGTCTATCTTTCCACGGACGAATCGGATGTCGGCTCGACCTATCGCGACACCATCCTGAACGCCAACTTCGACAACAACTCCGCCGACCGCGACTATATCTACCTGGAAGGCATCATCGCCGACGGGGACGAATTCGCCTTCGAAAGCGACGGCGTCCTGGATAGCCTGACTGGCCTGATCCAGAGCATCCTGGTCGGCGATATTCTTAAGATCGATACGGGCTGGAACGGCGCTCTCGACTTCGGCGCCGACATGGAAATCGACATCACCGGCTATACCGGCGAACTCGATACCTCCGACTTCGTCATCGTCACGCATTCCACCGGCACGGACATCGACGATGCCTATACCGGGCGCACGGGCAACGATTACATCGCCGCCTCGACCACAACCTCGACCGCGGGCTCGCCCGGCGCTGTCACCGGCGGCGATACCATCACCCTGGCGGGTGGTGCGGACGGCACGGATACGCTGATCCTGAGCGAACTCGAGTTCGAGCTGATCAGCGCGACGATGGTCGGCAGCAACCTGGAACTCGTCTACCTGGATATGCTCGGCGCGGGGTATTTCCATAAGACAACGGTCGTCAACCACGCGACCAACGCGCTGGACTACATCAAGGTCGATCTCGACGACATGACCGACGGGCTCGAGACCTATGCCCTGGCCAATACGACCACGGCGGCCACGGGCGAAAATACGCTGATCGCCGGGACGACCGGCGTCGATATCCTGACCGGCAACACCGGCGACGACCTGCTGCTCGGCAATGCGGGCAACGACACCTTGATCGGTGGAGACGGCAACGACATGCTTCTCGGCGGTGCAGGCGACGATTCCTACGACGGCGGCGCCGGCGACGATACCGTGTCGTTCTTCGGTGCCGACAACGGCGTGATCGTCGATCTGAGCTTGGGCACGGCCGGCGACGACGGCTACGGCGGCACGGGCGATACCTTCACCAATATCGAAAACATCGAAGGCACCGATTTCGCCGACCAACTCACCGGCGATGCCTTCTCCAACTTCCTCGCGGGTAACGGCGGCGCGGATACCATCACCGGCGGCGGCGGGGCCGATACCCTGCAGGGCGGTGAAGGCGCGGATGTGTTCATCTACGGCGCGGAAGCGGACAGCGGTGTCGGCGGCCTGTTGCGCGACGTGATCATGGACTTCGAAGCCGTCGCCACCGACAAACTGGACATCACCGACCTTTACGGCGGCAACACCTTCGACTTCATCACCGGTTACGGCGACTTCACCGGGTCCGCCGGCATGGTCGAAGCGCGCTTCAACAACCAGACCAAGATCCTGGAAATCGATACCGATCAGGATATGCAGGCGGATGTTGAAATCGAACTGCAGAACGTCGACGGCAACGACCTGGACGAGACCGATTTCGTCACCACCCCCTAACGGCCCCACGCCGCGCATCGTTCACCAATCGTTCATCGCCAACGGCTATTCTTCTGGCGGATCGCTGCGGCGTGATCCGATATGCTAATGTTTGCGGCACCCTGTTCCTTGGGATAAGAAAAGCGCCGGAAGGTTGGAATTTTCCGCCCCGGCAAGGTGAACACGCATGAAGGAATTGTTGAAACGGGTTTTCGCCAAACCTGCGATCGCGACGGAACTGATCGTCGCGACCCTGTTCATCAACATCCTGGCCATGGCGAGCCCGTTGTTCGTCATGCAGGTTCTCAACCGCTACGTCAGCCAAGGCGTGGACGCGACGTTGGTCACCCTGACCACGGGCGTATTGCTGGCGATCGTCCTGGAGTTCCTGTTCCGGCAGGCCCGCGGCAGCTTGGCCCGCGGGGTCAATGTGGAACCCGATGAGAAACTGGCGATCGCCGGGTACGGCATCCTGACCAGGGCCAAAGCGGGGGACTTGGAACAGATCCCGCCCGAAACCCGGCGCGAGATGGTCAACGGCATGGCCTCGGTCGAACAGGCCTATTCGTCGTCCAATATCGCAACCATCCTGGACGTGCCTTTCTCGCTGATCTTCGTGTTCGTGCTCTACCTGCTTCATCCGATCCTCGCCATGGTCGTCTTGGCCTTTTTGGTTGGCGTGTTCGTGTTGGGCGTTTACGGCTCCATGTCCATGCAGGAAAAGACCGCGGAATTGCAGAACGCGACCGGCGCCGGGAGTTCGCTTCTCGGCACGGCGACCCGCGAACAGGACCTGGTCCGCGCCTTCAACGCCGGTGGTTTCCTGCGCCGCGCCTGGGAAAAACACGTACACCAATCACAGCGCCTGCGCCGGGACGTGACTTCGAAACAGGGCCTTATTCAAACCATCACGCAAAGCGCCAATGGCTTGATGAGTGTCGCAGTCATCACGACCGGCGCTCTCCTGGTCGTCACCGGAAACATGGACGTGGGTGCGATGATCGGCGCCAACATCCTGTCCGCCCGGGCACTTCAGCCTGTGACCAAGCTGTCGCAACTGGGCAGCGCGTTTGCCAAGGCACGCCAGGCATTGGCCATGTTCTCGGATCTGGTGAAGGTACCGCTGGAGCCGGAGAAAGGCTCCGCCGTCTCCAAATACACCGGCACGATCGAACTGCGCGATCTCTCGTTCTTCTTCGAAGGGGCGTCCATGCCGCTCTTCGAATCCTTATCGATCAAGCTGACCCCCGGTGATGTGTTGCTGGTGATCGGCGACAACGGCAGCGGCAAGACCACCCTGGCCCGGCTGATGCTCGGCCTTTTGGAGCCTGACCGGGGGCAAATCCTGGTCGACGGACTGGACCTGAAGCAAGTCGCCTTGGAATGGTGGCGCCGCCAAGTCATCTACATGCCGCAGGAACCGTCGTTGTTGAACGCCACCATTGAGGAAAACCTGAAGGTCAACGCGCCGGAAATTCAAACCAACGATCTCAACCGCATCATCGACGCAGTCGGTCTGCGCCGGTTCTTGGATGAAAGCCCGCAAAGCTTCGAAACGCCGGTCGTCGACAACGGCTGGCGCCTTTCCGAAGGCACCCGGCGCCGTTTGGGTCTGGCCCGCGCCCTGGCGACCAACGGCGCGCTCGCGGTGATCGACGAGCCGACGGAAAGCCTCGACGCCGACGGCTGCGCCGCCGTTCACAACATCATGGGCAGCCTGGTGAAACAAGGCCGGACGATCATCATTATGTCCCACGACAAGAACATCGTGCGCGGCGCCCATTACCTGTTGGACCTCAATCAAAAACCGGTGCCGACCGTACGGCACGTGCCCGGGGTCAAGGACCAGGCGCCTTCGGCAAGCCAGCCGGCCAGTCCGCAACAACCGGTACAATCCGCGCCGACGGCGAACCGTCCGGCGCAACCGGCACAACCGGCGCCATCGGCCAAACCCGCCCAACCTGCACAACCCGCCCAGCAGGCCAAACCGGCACCTGCGCCGGCAGCCGATCCCGGCAGCGAGGCAACCCCCCTGCCCAATCCGCTGTCCGCCCGCAAACGAGGAGGGGAATAAGGCCATGGCAGGGAACCCGATCGCGGCGACGGAGAAGCTCAAGGAACTGATGGCCAAGGCGCAAGGACAAACGGAAGCCAAACCCGGCGAGGGTGCGGCCCCCGTGCCTCCCCTTGACGGGGGTACGGTGCCGCCGGGCACAAACGCCGCCGGTGATCCGGCCGCCCCGCCTCCACCCGCCGGCGACGCGGCCCTGGGCGGTGGCCAGGATGCCCCCTACACACCGTCGGAACGCATTCCGTTCAAAACTCATGCGGTGTTCGGCCTTTGTGCGTTGATGGTCGTCAGTTTCGGTGTCTGGTCGGCCATAAGCGAGATCGATATCGTTTCCATGGCCATGGGCGAGGTCATCCCGTCGACCCAGGTCAAGACGATCCAGCACCTGGAAGGCGGCATCGTTCGCGAGATCAAGGTGATCGAGGGTGCCAGGGTCAAGGCCGGCCAGGAACTGGTGGAACTGGAGCCGACGGCGAGCAGCGCCGACGTCGGCGAATTGGGCGAACGGCTGGTTTCCCTGCGCTTCGATCTTGCGCGCCTGCGCTCTCTTTTGCGCGGCGACGACAAATTGGAAATCGATCCGGAGCTGACCCAGGAGCGCCCGGACCTGGCGGCCGCGGCACATCAGCGTTTCCAGGCCGACCTCGAAAAATTTCAGTCGGACATGAAACGCCAGGAAGCGGCGATCAACCAGCGGCAACAGGAAATCCACGAGATCCGTACCCGGATCGCCAACGCGGGCAAAAGCCTGAAACTCGTCGATGAGCAGGTCAAAATCAGCGAAGGACTGCTGAAACGCGACCTGACCAACCGCTTCGTTCACCTGAACCTGTTGAAAGAGGCGGAAGAACTTCGCGGCAGCATCGGCAGCGACAAGGCCGCACTGCTTCGCGCGGAAGCGGCCGAGGCCGAGGCCCGCGCCGTATTGGAAAGCGTCAAAAGCGACTTCACCAAGGAAACGCAGGGATTGATGGACGAAGCGGAACTGAACTTCCGCGAGTTGACCCAGCGTATCCAGAAGTTCCGCGACAATCTGCAACGCACGGTCGTCCGCTCGCCGGTCGACGGCACGGTCAAGACGCTGCACGTGGTAACCGTGGGCGGCGTCATTCGCCCGGGCGACCCGGTGGTGGATATCGTACCTGCCGGTGACCGTCTGATTATCGAGGCCAAGCTACAAACCCAGGACATCGGCTATGTGGTGTCCGGCCAATCGGCGATGGTCAAGCTGGCTTCCGGAGACGCCATGCGGTTCGGTTCGCTGCAGGGCACGGTCATTCATGTCAGCCCGGATACCCTGCAAACACCGGAAGGCAATCCGTATTACAAAGTGCGGATCGCCACGGAGAAAGACCACTTCAGCCGCGGCTCTCTTGTCTACAATCTATTTCCGGGCATGCAAGTCATGGCGAGCATTCAGACCGGCACACGTACCGTCCTGCGCTATCTCGTGGACCCCTTATTGGCCAACTTCGACAGCGCCCTGGGCGAACGCTGAAGCACCCCGCCGTCGATGCCGACGCGACGATCCTAGATCGATGGGTTCGGGCTTTAGGAAAAGGCGGCCTTACTTCTTGGCCGCCGGCTTGCGGGACGACGCCGTCTTCTTCTTGTCGTCGCCGTCATCGCCATCGTCCTTTGCATCGTCCTTGGCCTGACTTTGCAGTTTTTCCCTGATCTCATTGGCCCCGTCGGCGACACCGCGAAGAACGGCCTGCAATTGATTGGCGGGGATCAAAAGCCGAGTGACCGGTCGAGTGGTCCCCGCTTCGACCTGCTGCCCCAGGGTCACTCGAAACACGCCGTTGGCATGTGACACGCTGGACACCAGTTCCACGAAATGCTCGTCCAATTGCTCGTCGGCCATGGCCTGCCTCACTCGGTTCTAGGTTATTGATCGTTGCGCCCGATTGTCCGATGCCGGTCGTCAGGGGTCAACCAAGTTGTGCCCCCAGGGGCAGTGTCTGCAAACTTCTGAAAAATGGGGCAGGTGTGACCTCCGACACCTGTACTTGCGGGAAATACGTTGTATAAGGTTGCATACAATATTAATTTTCCCATGAAACTTCGCATCGGGCTTTGGCCCGCTGTGGTATAATCGTTCTGCGGGAATAAGGGGCAATTCTTCCGTGTGCCTCAACCTTGGAACGGGGGCTACGACAAGGAAATCAATAATGCCACGACCCTCTAACAACAACGAAAGCCGTCGCCAAAAACGGCTTCCCCCCGGTGTGTCCAATCCGGTCGATATTCACGTTGGACAGCGCCTTCGTTTACGCCGGACGCTGCTTGGAATGAGCCAGGAAAAACTCGGCGATGCCGTCGGGTTGACGTTTCAGCAGATTCAGAAATACGAACGCGGCGCCAACCGCATCGGCGCCAGCCGGTTGTATATGTTCTCGCGTATCCTTGACGTTCCCGTCGCCTATTTCTTCGAGGAACTGCCGTCGCAGATCCGCTCTCACGAAGGGCAGATGGAAATCGGGTTGTCAGACCAGCCGCAGGAAGCGTTGGAGCGTGATCCCATGGCCCGCCGCGAAACCCTGGAACTCGTGCGCGCCTATTACGCCGTCGGCAACCCAAAGGTTCGACGCCGTATTGTCGATCTTGTCCGCTCGCTCGGCGGGGACGAAGAGGAATAGCCGGTATTTCGGCGGCTCAGGCCAAACCGGCCCGGGCGACCATCGCCTCCAATAACACCTGACATCCGGCCGCCAAATCGGCGGGCAGGGCGTCTTCCCGTTCGTTGTGGCTGATCCCTCCCTTGCAGGGGACGAAGATCATGCCCGTCGGCACGGTGCGCGCAAGATTGCAGGCATCATGGCCGGCGCCCGAATAGATATCCCGGCAGGCAAGCCCCAGGCCGCCTGCGGCCGTCCGCACCGCATCCACGCAATCCGTGTCGAACGCGATGGAATCGCGGCGGCTTGATTCCTCGATCGCCACACCCACCCCTAATTCGGCCGCAGCAGCACGGCACAAGGCTTCGGCCCGCGCGCAGACATCCGCCAATACGGCATTGTCCGGATGGCGGATATCGATGGAAAAAACCACCTGACCGGGGACCGTGTTTCGTGAATTGGGTCGGACGGAGACATACCCCGTGGTGATGACCGGGGGTGGGGTGACGTCGAACGCCAGACGGTAGAGCCCGTCGATCATGCGCGATGCGCCGACCATGGCGTCGCGCCGCAGCGCCATCGGCAACGTCCCCGCGTGGCCCTCCTCACCGGTCACAGTCACGGCGTAGCAGCGCTGGCCTTGTGCGCCCATGACCGCGCCGATCGGCACGCCTTCCTGTTCCAGGATCGGGCCTTGTTCGATATGGGCTTCGAAAAACGCGGCCACGGGATACCCGCCGCATGGCGCGTCACCGTCATACCCGATACGGGCCAGTTCCCGGGAGAAGGTCGTCTCCCCGGCTCGGTCGGGCAGGTTCAAACCGAATTCCAAATCGAACCGCCCGGCATAGACGCCCGAGGCGACGACCCCGGCGGCGAAGCGCACGCCTTCTTCGTCCGTCCAGTCGATGACTTCCAGGGGCGCTTGGGTTTCGATCCCGGCGTCGTTCAACGCACGCATGACTTCCAATCCGGCGAGCACCCCATAGACCCCGTCGAACCGGCCACCCAACGGCTGGGTGTCCAAGTGGCTACCGGTCACCACGGCGGGAGCGTCCGGGTCGCGACCCGCCCGCCGGCCGATGATGTTGCCCATGCGGTCGATGCGCAGGTCCAGGCCCGCATCGCTGCACCAGGTGGAGAACAGATCGCGGGCTTCGCGGTCGACATCGGTCAACGCGATCCGGCAGACGCCGCCACCGGGCGTGGCCCCGATCTCGGCCATCGTCATCAAGGATTGCCACAGCCGGTCTTCGTCGATCCGGACCGTCGGAAGGCTCATCGCCATTCTCCGGCTTGGTCGGCGATCCACCGGCAGATGCGCAGCAGCCGCGCATCCTCGCCCCAGGGGCAGACGACCTGCACCCCGATCGGCAGACCATCTTCGCCCTTGAGCAACGGAACGCTGACCGCCGGCGCGCCCATCAGAGTCCAATAGCCGTTGAATGCCGCATCGCCCGTGCGTCGCAGGTCTCGAGGGGCCTGCCCCGCAGCGGCGGGCGTGACGACGGCATCGAAATCCTTGAAGAATTCGGAGAGGGCGTCCTGCATGTCCTCTGCCAGTTCGATCGCCTCGAGATAGGCGCGGGCCGTCACCCCCTGCCCGCGTTCGACACGTTCGGCAGTGATCGGGTCCAGACCGTCACGGTCACGTTCGTAATAAGGGCCGAGCGATTCGCCGACGGCACCGTTCATGATCACGCCCTGGGTCTCCGCAGCGGTTTCGAAGATCGGCGGCAGTTCCCGTTCGGTAATGACCTCGCCATGGGTTCGGGCGAAGGCTTCGATGGCGCGCTGCATGTCCGGCTCGCCCTTGCGCCAGACCGGCCCGCGCACGAAAGCCAGGCGCGGCGCCGCCGTCAGGGGATCTGCCTCGCCCAGGCGGGCATGGCCGCGCATGTCCCGGTCGCCGGGGTCGCGTGCCATCAAAACGCCGGCAGCCAGCGCCAGATCCTCCGGCGAGCGGGCAACGATACCCGGATGGTCGAGCCGCCGGGACAACGGCGACATACCGGCCCGGGAAATCGTGCCGAACGTCGGCTTCATGCCATAGACGCCGTTGAACGACGCCGGGCGCAGCATCGACCCGCCGGTCTGCGAGCCGATGGCGAGCGGCACCATATAGTCGCCGACCGACGCCGCCGAGCCGGAAGACGAGCCCCCGGGCGTGCATTCGGGATCGTGGGGATTGCGCGTCTTACCGGGGGCCGAAAGCGCGAACTCCGTGGTCACGCATTTGCCCATGATCACGGCGCCCGCCTCGCGCAAGAGGCGCACCAGGGTGGCATCGGTGTCGGGCCGCCGCCCGGCACAGAGCTTGGATCCGTTCTCCGTCGGCTGATCCGCCGTGTCGATGATGTCCTTGATGCCGACGGGAATGCCGTTCAGCGGCCCCGCCGTCCCGTCGGCCCGCCGCGCGTCGGCGGCGTCGGCCTGGCGCAACGCCAATTCGGGATCGATAAAGGCCCAGGCTTGGACGGTCTCTTCACGTTCGGCGATGCGGTCCAAGCAGGCCTGGACATAATCACGGGAAGTCAGGTCGCCCGCGTTCATGCGGGCCAGCGCCTCGGCGGCGGTCAGTCGGCATAATTCCATGATGTTCGGTCTCAGGGCGCGCTGGGCGCCTTGTAGACACCTTTCTCCTTATAGAAACGGGCGGCACCCGGACAATACGGGATGGGCACGCCCAGGTGATGGCTTTCCAGGGTCAGGTTCTTGCCCTTGGCATGGCCGTTGTTCAGCAGATAGGGGGCTCGAATATTCCCATAGAGACCGTTGACCGCGCCATAGTGGAGATCCTCCGGCAGATTGGTTCGCGAGACCCAAAGGGCGGAGACGGTAACCGTTTCGACAGGATTATCCAGCCCCGCATAGGTCTTCGCCGGAATGACATCGGCCGAATAGAACGGCGCCTTGGCGATCAGGGAATCCCGCTCCTTACCCTCGACCGCAACCAAGGTCAGACCGAACTCCTTGGCCATGTCCGAGATGCCCATGCTGGGGTAGCCGGAAACGTCGATGAAGGCGTCCAAATGACCGTCACGGATCATCGCGGCGGCGGTCTTCGACTTCACGTACTCAGGCATGAAGTCCCGGTTCTCGGCCAGGCCATGCGCCCCCAACACCAGGCGCGCACCGACCAGGACGCCCGAATCCGGCAGGCCGATGGCGACCTTTTTTCCCTTCAGGTCATAGACGGTCTTAATCCCCCGGTCCTTGCCGGCGACGACCTGGACATGCTCGGGATAAAGGCTGGAAAGCACGCAGAGTTTCTTGAACGGCCGCTTGTCCGCGAACGGGCCCGTGCCGGTATAGGCCCAGTAGGTCACGTCGGATTGCACGAAGGCCGATTCGACCTGATCGGCATCCAGGGACGAGACATTGGCGACGGAACCGTGGGTCGACTGGGCGAAGGCGACCAGTCCCTCCATGCCGCAGTTGCCGCCCTTTTGGCAACTGCGCGCGCCGGGCGGATTGGAAATCACCTGGCCGAGCAATCCGGCCATCGGGAAATAGGTCCCACCGGCCGCCCCGGAGGCGATCCGGAAGAACAGCATTTTCTGGGCCTGGGCCTCGCCGCTCAGCGTCACGCCGCCGATACCGGCGCCCAATACCAGCACCGCGCCAATACCCGCGATCAGCAATCTTCGAATGGTCGTTCGACGGCCCATGGTGGATTCTCCCCGTCCCATCGTCGTCAATTTTCGCCCGGGGAGCAACCGGGGAGAGATTTTCGTCTCTGACGCGCCTGTGAAATATTGTATACACTGGACTCCACGACACAGCCAATCGGCAGTCAAAAAACAAAGCCAGAAACCGGGAAATCCCGCGGTTCAGCCGAATAAGGGGGAATGAGCCAGCCGATGAACGAGCAATCACCCACCATTGATACCACCCGCGCGGAAACCTTCCGCCATTGGACGCCGGTGACCCTCCGGTTTTCCGATCAGGACAGCATGGGGCACATCAACAACGTGTCCTACGGCGCCTTCGTCGAAGCCGGGCGCAATGCCTTCGTCACCCAATACCTGAAACCCGACACCCATCCGGGCATCGACTTCGTGCTGGCCCGCGTGACCATCGATTTCCGGGCCGAAATGCACTACCCGGGCACGATCGACGTCGGCACCTGCATCAAGCGGATCGGCAATTCGTCGATCACCATCGGCACCGGCATCTTCAAGGACGGCGTCCTGCACGCAACGGCCGAAAGCACCAACGTGTTCATCGACCTGGGCACCCGCAAATCCTGTCCCGTACCGGCCGATATCCGTAGCGAGTTGGAACGCCTGTTGGTCGAAGCGGCGGGGGCCTGAAATGGCGGAAGAGGACGACGGCATGGAACAGGTCTCGCGCGGCGAGTTCGTGCACGCGCGCCTGCGCGACGCGATCAAGGCCGGGCGCTATCCGCCGGGCACGCGGGTCCGCGAAACCGAAGTCGCGGCTTGGCTGAACGTCAGCCGCACGCCCGTGCGCGAAGCGCTCCGCCGACTGCAGGCCGACGGCCTGTTGGTGTTCGAACCCTGGCGCGGCGTCGTCGTCGCCGAGTTGGATCAGCAACAGATCGTCGAATTCTACGCCATGCGCCGGGTGCTGGACGGCGCCGCCGCGCGCCTGGCCGCACAGCACGCGTCGGAACCGGAACTGGCCTATATGGAGGATTGCCTGACGGCCGCCGCGCCGTCTCGGGGCGATGCCGACCTCATGGCGGAAGCCAATCGAAAATTTCACGACGCCCTGTTCCAAGCCGCACACAACCGCTACCTGCTGAAATCGGCGGCGGCATTGTCGGATGCCTTGGCCCTGCTGCGGGGGACGACCTATTCCTTTCCCGACCGGGCGGAAACCGCCCATCAGGAACATCGCGCCCTGATGGACGCGATCCGTGCACGCGAACCGGATAAGGCCGAACGCCTGGCCCGCAAACACATCGCCAAGGCGGAAAAGGCGCGGCTCAAACTTCTGGGCGACCAGCGCGAAGAACGGCAATCGGAAGACAAGGCAGCCAAAGGCAAAGACGCCAAGGATAAAAGCTGATGACCTATTTCCCCCCCGCCGGTCGTTGGGACCGCATCGATCCCGCCGCCGCCGGCCTGAACTCCGCGCGGCTGGCCGATGCCGTGACCTTCGCCGAGAACGCCGAAACCCCCTGGCCGCGCGACCTGGACAAGGCCGAATTCCTGCCGTCGCTGACCCAGGACGAACCGCCGCCCTGGAACGAAATCCTGGGCCCCGTGGCCGCCCGCGGCGGCCCGGCGGGCCTGTTCATTCGACAGGGTAAGATCGCCGCCGAATGGGGCGATCCGGCGCGCGCCGACATGACTTTTTCCATCGCCAAGAGCTACCTGTCGATCCTCGCGGGTCTGGCATTGGGCGAAGGGTTGATCGACGATCTGGACGACACGGTCGCGAGCTACGTCGACGGGGATTGGTTCGCGTCCGACCACAATGCGGCGATCACCTGGCGCCACCTGTTGACCCAGACATCGGAATGGCAGGGCACCCTGTTTTCCAAACCGGACCAGGTCGATCATTTCCGCAGCCTGGGCGACGGCGGCGAGGACAAGAAAAAGGGCCAGAAGCGGGAATTGTCCGCGCCCGGCACCTATTGGGAATACAACGACGTGCGGGTCAACGCCCTGTCCCTGGCGCTGCTGCACGTCTTCCGCCGGCCTTTGCCGGAAGTCTTGCGCGATTCCGTCATGGCGCCGATCGGCGCTTCCGACGAATGGAAATGGATGGGCTACCGCAATTCCCAGGTGACCATCGACGGGGTTGAGATGATCTCCGTTCCCGGCGGCACCCATTGGGGTGGCGGCATGCAGATTTCATCCCTCGACCACGCCCGGTTCGGCCATCTGATCAAGCAAGACGGTGTCTGGGACGGCCGCCGAATCCTGCCCGACGGCTGGGTCCGCGAGGTCCGAACCCCCTGCCCGATCAATCCGGTCTACGGCTATCTCTGGTGGCTGAATCCGGACCGCACGCAATACCCATCGGCCCCGGAAACCAGCTTCTTCGCGCTGGGGGCCGGCACCAACCTGATCTGGATCGATCAGGAGTTGGATATCCTGGCTGTCTTCCGCTGGGTCGACCGGGCCTCGCTGGACGCGCTAATATCGGGCTTCATGGCGGCGTTGGAATAGACCGCCAACGACGATGGGAGCATCCGCATGACACCCGAAGACATTCTGCGCCATCCGGCGCGGGTCCTGACCCAGGACCAGCGCGAGGCTTATTTCCGTGACGGCTATCTGGTCGTTGAACGCCTGATCCCCGAAGACGTGGTCGACGAAATTAACCGCATCACCGCCGGTTGGATCGACCGATCTCGGGCCATCACCGCGCCCAACGACGTGCTCGACGTGGCGCCGTCGCATTCGGCGGAAAAGCCCGTGGTGCGGCGGTTGAAGAAACCGGACGGCATGGACCCGGCCTATTGGGACTACGCCAACGGCGTGATCGCCGACGTGGCGGCGGACCTGTTGGGCCCGGACGTCTGCTTTCATCATTCGAAGCTGAATTTCAAATGGTCCGACGGCCACGACGAAGTCGCCTGGCACCAGGACATCGCCTTCTACCCGCATACCAATTATTCCCTGCTGGCCATCGGCACCTATCTCGCCGACGTCAATCCGGGGGACGGGCCATTGGGCGTCATCCCGGGCAGCCACAAGGGCCCGATCTTCGAACACTATGACGATAACGATATCTGGACCGGACGGATTAAGGACGACGCGGTCGCCGAGCTGCCGACGGAAACCGCCGTTTACTGCCCGGCGCCCAAGGGCTCGATCACGATCCACCACGCCCGTGCCGTCCATGCGACGGAAGCGACGACCCATAGTGTTTCAGGCCGCCCGCTGCTGATCAATGCCTTCGCCTCGGCCGACGCTTTTCCTTATGCGGCATTGAAAAGCACCTATACGGAACATTTCCGCACGTTGGTGCGCGGTACCCCGGCCCGCTGGGCCCATCACGACCCCGAACCCTGCCCGACCCCGCCGGACTTCTCGACGGGCTATACCTCGATCTACGCGCAGCAGGCGGGCGAACCGGGCACACCGACCCCGCGCGATCCGGGCCACCGCCCGGAAGCGGCGATCAAGGCGGCGTTGAAATCGGCGGCGGAGTGAGGATACGGCGCGGTGGGATCAACCGCCGCGCGACGCCCCCCGGGTCGAGGTCGGGCTGGTGAACGACCGCCCACCCTTCGGCGCGCCGAAGGATTTCGCCCCGGTGGCGATGCCGTGTTTGGGCTGACCGCCGGGGTTCTCGGCCTCGTTCGACGGGCGTTTCTTCTTGGGCTTTCTGTTCGGGCGTTTGGTACCGGGCATGAATTTCAGGCCTCCGCGTTGGGGTCATGAGAAGCATCAGATTACGCCATCCCCGGCGGAAGGCAATTGCCCTGACGGGATCGTAAGGTTATAGCCATAGAAACGGCTTGGGAGATGAAAATGAAATATTCGCTGGGCGATAAACGGGTCCAGACCGACGGCGACAATTATTGGATCGCCCCCAACGCCGCCGTGATCGGCGACGTGGTTCTAAAAAAAGATGCCAGTGTATGGTTCGGCGCGACCGTCCGCGGCGACAACGACACCATCACCATCGGCGAAGGCAGCCAGATCCAGGACGGCAGCGTCCTGCACACCGACCCCGGCTATCCCCTGACCATCGGCGCCCATTGCACGATCGCTCATATGGTCATGCTGCACGGCTGCGAAATCGGCGACGGGTCCATGGTCGGCATCGGTGCGGTGGTGTTGAACGGCGCCAAGATCGGCAAGAACTGCATCATCGGTGGCAAGGCATTGATCGGCGAAGGCAAGGAAATTCCCGACAATTCCCTGGTCATGGGCATCCCCGGCAAGGTGGTCAAGGAAGTCTCCGATGCCCAGAAGGAAATGCTCGCCCACATCCCGCCGCATTATGTCGAGCGCTGGAAGCGCTACATGCAGGACATGAAGCCCCAGGATTGACGCCGCCCCCGCACCCACCCCTCATCGCCATTCGCGCCTGACGGACGCCCAAAGCCAAGAGAACACCCCGCCATGGATTTGCCCATCGACATCTTCTTTCGCGCCGCCGCCAATGCCCCGGACCGCATCGCCATCAAGGATGGCGACTTCACGCTGAGCCACGGGGAATTGGCCGAACGGGTCAATGCTGTCGCCTGCGGCCTGCAGGACATCGACCCGACCCCGCAAAGCCGGGTCGGCGTCTGCGGCTACAACTCGGTGGAATATCTCACGGCCTTCCTCGGCACACTGGCCGCCGGAAAGACCTGGGTGCCCATGAACCCGCGAAACGGCCACGAGGAATTGTCGCGCATGGTCGAGGCGACGGCGCCGTCAATCATCGTCTCCGACGCCAATACCATGGACCGGTTCGAGGCGGGCGACGCAACCATCGTACGCGGCGCGCCGCTCGGTGGGCCGGAGCATGCCTGCGGCGGCGACCTGAACGTCGCGGCGATGATGAGCGACTTCGCGGGCAAGCAGCCGAAACGCCATGAACTTTCCCCCGACGACGTCCAGGCTCTTAAGTTCACCGGCGGCTCGTCCGGCCGGCCCAAGGGCGTGCAGCAAACCTACCGCGTCTGGCATACCTGCATCGACCTGATGATCCGCGCCTTCGAACTGGACGAAAACGACCGCAACCTGCTGGCCGCCCCGATGACCCACGGCACGGGCACGCTTCTGGTGCCGATCCTGGGGCAAGGCGGGATGCATGTCTTCATGCCGCAGCCGACGCGCCCGGCCGGCATCATCGACGCCTTCGAAGCCGATCGCATCACCACGGCCTTCCTGCCGCCGACCGTGATCTACATGATGATGGCCGAGGAAGACCTGACCAAGCGCGACTTCGCCAGCCTCAAGCACGTCATCATCGGCGGTGCCGCCATGCGGCCGAGCGAGATCAAACGCGCCCTGCCGATGTTCAACAACGCGCTGGAAACCTGCTACGGCCAGACCGAAGTGCCGCAGATCGTTACCGTCATGCGGGCTCGCGACTGGTTGGAGGACGACCACAAGCTGTCGTCCTGTGGCAAAGCCACGGACCGCTGCGAGCTCCGCGTCATCGACAAGGACGGCAATTTCCTTGGGACCGGCCAGGCAGGTGAGATCGTCATCCGCTCCGAATTGGTGATGAAGGGTTATCTGGACATGCCGGAAGCCACCGCCGAAACCATCAAGGACGGCTGGCTATATACCGGCGACGTCGCGGAAATCGAAGAAGACGGCTTCGTCTATATCAAGGACCGCATCCGCGACATGATCGTGACCGGCGGCTTCAACGTCTATCCGTCCGACGTCGAGGCGGTCCTGGGCCAGCACCCGGCGATCAAGGAATGCGTCGTCTTCGGCCTGCCCGACGATAAATGGGGCGAGGCCGTGCAGGCCGCCGTCGAAACCCACAAGGATCAACCGGCCGACGAGGCCGATATCATTCAATACGTGAAATCGCGGCTCGATTCCGTGAAGGCGCCGAAGCGGGTGCATTTCGTCGACGAACTGCCGCGCAGCCCCGTGGGCAAAGTCCTGCGGCGCGAAGCCAAAGCCCAATTCCAGGAGTCCTGACCCCATGGCCGAAAAGAAACAGCCGACCCAGAAACTGGCGACCCATACGCTGACGGATCTGTATTACCGGGACCAGAATCTGGTCACGGAAATGATGGGCAAGATGACCTTCACCGAGGCGATGATCCGCCACATCCTGAACCGCGAGCCCTCGGCCGCCGACGTGGCGATCATCGACGCGGTGCTGCTGGCATTGATGGAACATGGCCTGACGCCCAGCGCCGTTGCCACGCGCCTGACCTATCATTCGGCGCCCGAGGCCCTGCAGGCCGCCGTCGCCGCCGGCATCATGAACGTCGGCTCGACTTTCGTCGGCACCATGGAGAATTGCTCCAAGCTGCTGCGCGAAATGATCGAAAGCGACGAAGATTTGGAGGTGGCGGCGGACCGCATCGTCGCCGAGCATCGGGCGGCGCGCAAATACCTGCCCGGCTTCGGCCATCACCTGCACAAACCGGATGACCCGCGCACCCCGAAGCTGTTCGAAATCGCACGTGCCAACGGGGTCAAGGGCGACTACATCCACGCCATCGAAGTCCTGAATGCGGCCGTCGACAAGGCCGCCGGCAAGCATATGACAATCAACGCCACGGGCGGCACCGCCGCCGTGCTGTCGGAAATCGGCATCTCGCCGGAAATCATGCGCGGCTTCGCCGTGATCGCCCGCGCGGCGGGTCTCGTTGCCCATATCGCCGAGGAACGGGATGTGCCGACCGCGCGGTTCATCTGGGACATCGTGGAAGAGGAAATTCCCTATTCGGGGAAGGCGCTCGACGGTCTGACCGGCGACGACGACGGGGCCAACGACGGCGGCGACTAAGTCCCGTATTTTGTGGAATTTCTATACCGAATGGTCTTTTGACCGGACGGTGACGGCCCGTTTTACGGGACGAACGGAGGACTTGCGCGGGTGGTCTAGAACTTTCGTCTAGATAACATGCGCATATGCACTGTGTTAGCATCCCCTTGGATTCAATAGGAAACTCCGGTCACAAAAATCGCATAAACGGGCTCTAGCCTCCTATTGAACCCATGGAGAAAAAAATCAGAGGTGCAAACCGTCCATGCCGAGAACATCCGACCGATCACATCCCAACCGCATGCCGCCAGGCGTCCCGCATCCCGTCGATATTCATGTCGGCGCGAAGGTCCGGGAACAGCGAAAGGCAAAGGGAATGAGCCAGGGAGAATTGGGAGATTCGCTTGGCCTGACGTTCCAACAAATCCAGAAATACGAACGCGGCGCAAACCGCATCGGGGCTTCGCGCCTGTATCAACTCAGCCGTATTCTCGGCGTGCCTGTGTCCTATTTCTTCGATTCGATGCCGGGCGACATTCAGATGACGCAGGATAATTTCGACCTCGATGTAACTTTTTCGGAGGATCCGCGCGATTCGTCGGACGTGATGGGGTCAAGTGAAACCACCGATCTGGTGACCGCCTACTACGGCATCGAAAATCCCCGCAAACGGCGCGCCGTGCATGACTTGATCGCTACCCTGTCCAAGGCCGACTGGGATTAGCCGCGGGCCGGCACTTCCCGGCCGGTCCATCGATACACGATCGAGAAACACCCCAACCCGTACCGCGACGAGCGGCCCGGGCCAACGGCTGCTGTGATCTATTCCAGTGTCTCGAACAGCCTGACCATCAGTTTGGTCCGCTCGACGAGGGACGAGTAATAAATGAACTCGTCATGGGAATGGGCGCCATGGCCGTCCGCCCCCAAGCCGTCCAAGGTGGGAATGCCCAAGGCCCCTGTGAAATTGCCGTCCGACCCGCCGCCGGTCTTGACGTCGTCCAATTCGAAGCCGATCTCGGCCGCCAGTTCCTTGGCGTGGTTGAACAGCTTTTCGATGCCTTCGAACTTCTCATAAGGCGGGCGGTCGATCCCGCCCTGGATGTCGAGTTTGCAATCGGGATCGACCGGTTTCATGGCCGCGACCTTGTCCTCGATCTCCTTGGCGGCGTCCATATCGGGCACGCGCATTTCCACGGTGATCTCGCAATGGGCGGGGACGACGTTCGTCAGCGTGCCGCCGGAAATCGTGCCGACGGAACAGGTGATTCCGCGGTCGTAATCGGTCAACGCCTCCAGCGCCAAAATCTGATGCGCCATTTCCTTGATGGCACTGCGCCCTTCCATATGTTTCATGCCGGCATGGGACGGGCGGCCGGTGACCACGATGTCGTACTTCAGACGGCCGTTGCGCGCGGTCACGATCTTACCCCCGTCGCGGGCAGGCTCGGTGACCAGGACGTATTTGTTCTGCTTGGCCAGGTCGACGATCATTTTGCGGGACGTCGGGCTGCCGATCTCTTCTTCCGGGACATAAAGGAAGGTAATGGGAAGCGGCGTTTCGCGGCCCGTGCGGACCAGATGCCGATAAGCATGCATAGCGATATAGGCGCCGGATTTCATATCGTAGATGCCGGGGCCGTAGACCTTATCGTCCTCGCGGCGGACCTTTAGTTCCTTGTCGATGATGCCGATGGCATGGACGGTGTCCAGGTGCGACAGCACCAGGATACCCGGCCCGTCACCGCCCCAGGGCGTGCGCGCGACCAAAATATCGCCGAATCCGTCGCGCCCTGGAATGCGTTCCATTTTGGCGCCCAGCGCCGCCTGTTCGCTTTCGACCTTGTCGACCACGCGGTTGACGGCGACGCCGTCATGGGACGGGCTTTCGATTTCCACCCATTCAAGGATGCCGTCGAGAATTTCATCGGCGTCAAGAACGGCTTCGTTTGATTGCAGGGCGGACGGCTGGTCGGATGGCTGGTCGGTCATGGGGAGAGAATCCTCGTTGAAACATCAGACATTCGTTGTAATGCCTTTGCCGTGCGGAGGGAACCCGGCCCGCCGGGTCGCTATCCGTCTTCCGCGCGGTCGATACAGGCCATGATCTGAGTGACCCCACCACCATCGATGCCGAGCGGGAAAAACCCCCGTTCGAAGCGGAAGTAGATGCTTTCATCGATTTCTCCGGCCGCCAGGATCGCCGGTTTCCGGTCTTTCACGACCCGTTCGCACGCCCCGATCAGAAACGAGACGTCGAACGGCCAGGCGACCCGGTCCATGAAATGGCCGGTCGGGTCGATTGGCTTCAGCATCGATCGGTATTCGACGAGGGCCGTGCCACAGAACCGGTAGCGAAACCGGCAAGATGAAATCCCCGGTTCCACGTCCAGAACGGCGACGAAAGGAGCCACATCGTAGATATCCATGAGGCTGACCTCGGACCAGTCCGGGAACGGACGGTCGCGCCGCAGGTCGATCCAGTAGTCGAAAACCCTTTTTATTCGGGTGCTTAGCACCCCCCCTGGGCCAGGTGACGATGAATCGTCATCCCCCCCGCGCTCGTTAGGCGGCATGCCTTCTCCCCACTATTGTTTTTCATGCCGATGACGAAAAAATTGAATCCCGAATAACAGTGAATATTCCTGCATTCAATAAAATTCGATGTATATCGACAAATTTGTCTGTTATCTGAAAAAATCACGCCTCCCGGACCCGGCGCCGCTTTGACCGGCCCTCGGACCTGGCGCAATATGCCGGACATGAAATTTCGTGACGCCACCCAGGATGATCTTGCCGCCATCGTCGGCCTGCTCGCCGACGATACGCTCGGCGCCAATCGGGAGATCGCGCCGCCGCCCGTCGCGGAATGTTATGTCGCGGCCTTCCGGGCCATCGACGCCGATCCGAACAACCGCGTCATCGTCGCCGAAGACGCCGAAGGCGTCGCCGGTTGCCTGCAACTCACGCTGATCCCCAATCTGTCGCACCAAGGTGCCTGGCGCGCCCAGATCGAGGCCGTCCGGGTCGCCGGTCGGCTGCGTGGCCAGGGCGTGGGGCGCGCCTTGTTCGATCATGCCATCGCCGAAGCACGCCAGGCCGGATGCGCCATGGTGCAGTTGACGACCGACCGCACGCGGCCGGAAGCCTTTTCATTCTATGAACAGATCGGCTTCACCCACAGCCATGCGGGCATGAAAATGCGGCTGTAACGCCGCGCCGGCCGCGACTTGAGGCGCCCCGAAAACGGAGGATCAGCGCTCCAGCGTCCAGGTCTTGACCTCTTTCGACACCAGCCAGGGCGTGACTTTCGCATCGAACGATTTGAAATGCGCCATGCCTTTGTGGGTCTCGAAGGCGGCCGCGTCGTCATAAACCTCGTACAAGAAGGTCACCGCCGGGTCTCTCGGGTCGCGGCAGACGTCGAACTGCCGGCAGCCCGGCTCCATCTCCTCGGATGCACGGGCATTCTCGATCATCGCCGGGGCAAATTCGTCGATATGCTCGGCTTTGACCACGAAGGTAACGGTGACGACGAACATGGAGGCTCCTCTCGTTTTCGGCCCGTGCCTTCGGCTGGCGCGGGATTGGTTAATCTTGCCACAATTGATGCCCGAAAGACGCCCGCGACGCCAGTCCCGAGAGGACGTCGCCGGATTGGTGGCGGATCGCGACAGATCGTTACAATTTTTCTGATGTGGCGCCGATGAATCCTGATAACCTCAATTCAATTACCTGATAAAATGACTCCAATATTTCATGTTTATCGGGGAAGGCACCAACGGTCGGCATCATGCCGCCCCCGAACGACCACGGAGCCGCCTGAGATCACACCATGACGCTACGATCGCAACTCGCCCTTCTTGCGGCCCTCGCCGTGCTTCTGGGCGCCGGGTGGTATGCCTGGACCGGTTTTCAGGCGGGCGCCCAGTCCAAGGAAATCAATCGTGGGTCCGGCGGCGCCACGCGGGTCCTGGTTGAACCAGCCCGCCCGACCACGGACAAGATCATCGTCCGCGCCGTCGGCACGGGCGAGGCCCGGCGTTCCGCCACGATTTATCCGAAATCCGCCGGCGAAGTCACCGCCGTGATGTTCAAAAGCCAGGACCGCGTGCGGAAGGGTCAGGTGCTGATGCGCCTGGAAGACGCCCATCAGCAGATCGCCGTGCGTCTGGCGAAGGTTCAGGTCAAGGACGCGACCCGCCAGTTGCAGCGCCTGGAAAAGCTGGCTCCGTCGGGCACGGCGTCGCAGGCCCGCCTGGAAACCGCGCAGACGACCCTGGAAAGCGCCAACCTGATGCTCGACCAGGCGGAAGAGGCGTTGAACGACCGCAACGTTTATGCCCCCTTCGACGGCGTCATCGGCCTGACCGAGATCGACCTGGGCGACCGGGTGACCACGGAAACTCAGATCGCGACCCTGGACGACCGTTCGCTCATCCTCGTCGAATTCGAACTGCCCGAGGAATACGCCGGCCGCATCAAGACAGGCGACCCCATCGCGGTGCGCCCCTGGACCATGCCCGACAAGAAATTCGAGGGCACGGTCTCGCAGTTGGGGAGCCGCATCAATCCGCAGACCCGCACGCTGCGCGTCAAGGCCAGCATCCCCAATACGGAAGACCTGATCCGCCCCGGCACCTCGTTCGAGGTCGAACTCGCCTTCACCGGCAAGCCCTATCCCAGCGTCCGCGAGGTCGCGGTATTGTGGAGCCGCGACGGCGCCTATCTTTGGCGCGTCAAGCGGATCGAAAAGGACGGCAAGACCGTCGAGCAGGCGGAGAAAGTCTTCGTCAAGATCGTTCGCCGCGACCTGGGCCGCATTCTGGTCGACGGTCCTCTGGACGCCACCGACGAGGTCGTCGTCGAAGGCGTGCAGGGCCTGCGCCCGCATCAGCGGATCAAGGCCATTCCCTTCGACAAATTCGTCGCCGGCGAGCTCGCCTCGCCGACCAAGGGCGACAAGAAACCCGCGAAGAAGTCGCCGTAAATGTCCCGGTTCAGCGATCTCCCCTCTTTGTCGGTGCGCCGCCCGACCCTGGTGGTGGTCATGAACCTGTTGATCATCATCGCCGGTCTGGCCGCGATCATGGGGGTCGAGGTTCGCGAACTGCCCGACGTCGACCGCCCGGTGGTCACCGTGCGCGCGTTCTTCGACGGCGCCTCGCCGGAAACCATGGACGCCGAGGTGACCAGCGTGCTGGAAGGCGCCGTCGCCCGCGTGTCCGGCGTCAAACGCATCGAGGCCGCGAGCGAGGAAAACAACTGCCGCGTCCGCGCCGAGTTCTCCCCCGACATGGACCTGGACGTCGCCGCCAACGACGTCCGCGAGGCCGTCGCCGCGATCGAACGGCAGCTGCCCGACGGCGTCGAGGACATCACCGTCGTCAAGGCCGACGCCGATTCCCAACCAATCATCCGGCTCGCCCTGGTTTCCGACAAGCTGAGCCAGGAAGACCTCACCCGCATTGCCGAGGACGATATCTCGCCGGAATTCCTCGCCATCGACGGGGTCGCCACGGTCGATCTGTTCGGCGATCAGGAACAGGTGCTGCGCATCGTCGTCGATCCGATGAAACTGGCGCGCTACGGCCTGTCGATCGATCAGGTCGCCCGGGTGCTGCGCTCGACCCGGTTGGATGTCCCGGCCGGCAGCTTCAAATCCGACGATCAATTGCTGCTGGTCCGCGCCGACGCGTCCGTTTGGGAGCCGGCCAAGATCGAGGACCTGGAACTCACCCGCGACGTTCGCCTGGGCGAGGTCGCGCAGGCGTTCTACGGCCCCGCCGAGGCGGAAAGCTATTCCGTGCTCAACGGCTCCAAGGTCGTCGGCATGGGCATCGTGCGCCGGGCGCAATCCAACACCATTGCCATCTCGGACGCCGCCAACAAGGTGATTGACCGCCTGAATGCGCGTCTGAAAGACGTCCGCCTGGTCAAGATTTCCGATGACGCCCGGTTCATCCGTTCCTCCGTCAGCGAAGTCATCCAAAGCCTGCTGATCGCCGTCGGTGTCGTGATCGCCGTGATCTTCATGTTCATGGGCGGTCTGCGGCCGACCCTTATTCCCTGCGTCGCCATTCCCGTGGCGATCATGGGCACGGTCGGCGCGATCTATCTCCTGGGGTTTTCGGTCAACATTCTGACCCTGCTGGCCATGGTCCTGGCGACCGGGATGATCGTCGACGACGCCATCGTCGTCCTGGAAAATATCCAGCGTCACCGTACGCTCGGCATGAAATCGTACGCCGCCGCCGTCAACGGCACGCGCCAGGTCTTCTTCGCCGTTCTGGCGACCACCGCGACCCTGGTATCCGTTTTCCTGCCGATCGCCTTCCTGCCGTCGACGGCGGGCAAGATGTTCACCGAATTCGGGTTCGTTTTGGCCGTCGCCGTGGCCATTTCGTCCTTCGTCGCCTTGTCCCTGGTGCCGATGCTGGCCTCGCGCCTGCCGGACCGGGGCGAAGCGGGCCCGACCAAGCCGCCGGAAGTCCTGGTCCGCATCGGCGAGCGGGTTAATGCCGCCTACGCCAAGATGCTGGAATTCACCCTGAACACGCGCTTCCTGCTGCTTGGCGGCACGGCCATGGCGGCGGCGACGGCATTGCTGGTCTATCCGACGATCAAGACGGAATTGCTGCCGCGCGAGGACCGGGGCGCCATCATCATCATGATGCAGGGCCCGGACGGTGTCGGCCTGGACTACATGGACCGCCAATCGGTTCAGGCGGAAGCCCTGCTCCGGCCCCTGGTCGAAAGCGGCGAAGCCGAAAACGTCTTCGCCATCGTCGGGCGCTGGGACCTCAACCGCGTTTACCTGATCGCCCCTCTGGTGCCTTGGGAGCAACGGACGCGGTCGCAGCAGGAGATCGCCAAATCCCTGACGCCCGGCCTGAAAGCCATTCCCGGCGCCACCGCGCGCGTTCGCACCCCCAACAGCCTGAACCTGCGACGGGCCGGGGGCAGCATCGAATTCACTTTGACCGGCTCCGACTACCGTGAGATCGCGGCGGCGGCCTTCGACTTCCTGGGCGCCATGCGCGAACGCCTGCCGCAGTTGGAAGACCCGGAAGTCGAATTCCAGCAGACCCAGCCGCAATTGTCGGTCATGGTCGACCGGCGCCGGGCCGAGGACCTGGGCGTGCCGGTCGAAGGCATCGTCGATACGCTGCGCGCCATGGTCGCCGGGTTCGAGGTGGCCGAATTGAACGTTAACGACCGGTCGATCCCGGTGATGCTGGAATCGACCGCCGGCGCGATCAACGACCCGACGGACCTTTTCAACCTGTTCGTTCCCACGGCATCGGGCGAGTTGGTGCCGCTTTCCGCCTTCGTTAGCCTGGAGGAGATCGGCACGGCGGCGGAGTTGGACCGATCCGGACAGAAACGCGCCGTCGAGGTCGAAGCCGCCCTGCCCCCGGAAATGTCCCTGCAGGAAGCCATCAACGGCATCCAGGCGATCGCCGACGACACTCTGCCGCCGGGCATCGGGCTGCGCTTCATCAACGAGGCCGCGACCTTGCAGGACACCACCAACGAGGTCGCCCTGACCTTCGCCTTCGCCGTCCTGGTCGTGCTGTTGGTCCTGGCCGCCCAGTTCGAAAGCGTGCTCAGCGCCATGGTCATCATTCTGACCGTGCCCTTCGGCCTGGCGGCGGCGATCTTCGCGCTGAAGCTGTCGGGCGGCACCATCAACATCTACAGCCAGATCGGCTTGGTCATGCTTGTGGGCCTGATGGCCAAGAACGGGATTCTGGTCGTCGAGTTCGCCGATCAACTCCGCGACCGGGGCATGTCCGTCGGCCAGGCGATCCGTCAGGCCGCGACCATCCGCCTGCGCCCGGTGATGATGACCATGCTGTCGACGGTGCTGGGCGCCCTGCCGCTGATACTGTCGTCCGGCGCCGGGGCCGAGGCCCGCGCCGCCATCGGCTGGATCGTGTTCGGCGGCCTGGGCATCGCGACCGTCTTCACCCTGGTCCTGATCCCGGTGATTTATTCCCTGCTGGCGCCGCTGTCGTCCAGCCGCGCCCATGCGGGCGTGCGCCTGGATCGGGAACTGCGGGAAGCCGAACATATCGAGACGACGGAAATGCCCGAGGGCGACACCCAACCCCAAGCCGCGGAATAATCCGTCAATTCGGCACAAATAATTACGAATTCGCTATTATTTGTGCCCACAGGGAAAATTAGTCTTTCCTTCTCCTCCCCTTGCCATCGGGCCGGGAAACCCGCAGATTCAGGGCAACGAACGTCAAGGAGAGATCCATGCCCGACGCAGCCCCCCAATCGGCCGCCTCTGCCGGCCACCCGATCCAGGCGCCCATCGTCTTTATGACCCATGACCAGGCGGAAAAACCGCGCGTCATGATGAACGCCGATCATGCGGTCCCCAACGAACGCCTGGGAACGTTTCGCGAGGCCACCGTGCCGATCCTGGATGCCCGCGCACTTCCCGAACCGGCCTCCCTGGACGTGCAGGGTTTCGCCCTGTCGACCATGCCGACGGCGATGGCCGACTTCTACGACGAAGCCATGATCGAAGCCGTCTACTATCCGGAAATCATCGACTTCCTGAAACGCGAGACCGGCGCCACCGATGTCCATATCTTCGACCATACGGTCCGGGTACAAGACGACGGCAAGCGCGCGGAGACGGCCAAGCGCCTGCCAGTGCTGATCGCCCATAACGATTATACGGAAACGTCGGGACCCAAACGGGTGCGCGATGTGATGGACGGGGCCCGCGCCGACCGGTTTCTCGGCCACCGCTTCGCCATGGTCAACGTCTGGAGGTCGATCGGCGCCAGCGCGGAGCGCACGCCGCTGGCCGTTGCCGACGCCCGCACGATGGATCAGCGCGACTACCTTGCGACGGATCTGGTCTATCAGGACCGGGTCGGCGAGATTTATCAGAACGCCTATTCCGACGCCCAGAAATGGTACTGGTACCCGAACATGGGCGGTGACGAGGTCATGCTGCTGAAATGCTTCGACACGGCCCATGACGGCCGTGCCCGCTTCACCTCGCATACCGGTTTCGAAAACCCGAACGCCCCCGCCGGCACACCGCCGCGCGAGAGCATCGAAGTCCGCACGATGATCTCGTTCGCCCCGTAAAAGGGCGCGGACGAACTAGAACCTAGCCGTTTTCCACGATCATCGACGCCGGCGTCCAGGAATGGCGTCGGCGTTCGCGTTTTCCGGCTTCGTCCTCGCCGCCGTATTCGATCGGCTGGTCCGGGCCCCAGGCGTCGCGGTCGTCCATGACATTCGCCATGACGTTGGCCCAGGCCGTATCGCCGTCCTCCATGTAGGCCGAAACGTAGACCGCGCAATTCTTACAGAACACGTAGTCGCCGACCTTCAACCCGAACCGATAGCGGCCGAGCGCACCCGCGTCCTTGACCTGCAAATGGATATGCCCGGCGTTGTCGGAAAGGGCCCGCGTAGCATGCTTGCGGCAGAACGAACATTGGCAGGCCCGGGGCGAAATCTCGGCCGGGTCCTTGTCGGTGGTGAAAGTGACGGTGATGTTGCCGCAATGGCAGCCGCCGGTATGGTCGGTCATGGTGGATGGTCCTCGTGGCCTTTTCGGTTTCGCATATTAGAAACCCTGCGCGGGGCGGCGCGCAAGGCCCGCGCCCAGGGGCCTTGCTCAGCCCCGCCGACCGCCGAGGGTCATCGCCGCCACGCCGGCGACCACGCAGGCCATGCCCGCCCAGGCCGTCAGCGGCAAGCTTTCGCCCAAGACGACGGCCCCGAGCGCGACCCCGATGGGCACCCGTAGATAGGCCTGCGCCGCCGCGCCGAGCGAGCCCAGCGACTTCAACAATCGGAAATAGATGACGAAGGCGAGCGCCGTGGACAGCACGGCGAGCCCAAGAAGCGCCGCCAGCGAATCCGTCGACGGCGTCAGCGTCCAGGGCCGTTCGACGATCAAGCTGACCGGGGCCAGCACCGCGCCGCCGACGATCATCGACCCCGCCGCCGGCAACATCGGATTCATCCCGGAAAACCGCCGCCCGAACACCGCCGCCCCGGCATAGCAGACCGTCGCCGCGACGATCGCCAATTGCGAGACCAGCTCGCGCGACAGGCCCTGCAGCGCATCGGCGCCGACGACCAGGACGATCCCCGCAAAGCCGAAGGCGACGCCCAGGAATTTGCCCCAGGTCCGCTCCCCCGGCAGATTCATCGCCAGCGCCAGCAGGAAGACGAAAATCGGCGAGGTCGAATTGAGGATCGTCGCCAGCGCCGCGTCCACCGTCTGCTCGGCCCAGGCGATGGCGGTAAACGGGAAGACGCTGTTCAGGCAGGCCTGAACGGCGAAGGATCGCCAGGACTCGGCGTCGCGTGGCAGGCGCACGCCCGCCAAGGCCATGACCGCCAGCAGGATGGCGCCTGCGATCAACGTCCGTCCGGTGATCAGGGTGATCGGCGGAATGGTTTCGATGCCGACCTTGATGAAGCTGTAAGACGCCCCCCAAAGGGTCGCGAGTAGAACCAGGAGAACAAGGTTCAGAGCCAGGGCGGCCGGCGCTTGGGGCCGGGGAGCGGCGGTGTCGGTCATGTCGGCGGGTCCGTTGGGCCGGGCGCCGGCCGTCGGTTGCGGGACTTCCTTGTGCCACGGATCGGCTGACGCCGCCTGCCGGAATGATTCGGCCCGCGCCGAAGCATGGCCGGATGCGCGCCTGTCGCAGAGGCGCTATGATCCAGGCATGACAACCGTGAACGCCCTCAACCTGGCCGAGGTCGGCAGCCTGATCGGCGATCCGGCGCGGGCCCAGATGCTGACCGCCCTGATGGACGGTCGGGCGTTGACTGCGGGCGAACTGGCTTGGTGCGCCGGCATCACGCCGCAAACGGCCAGCGGTCATCTCGCCAAGATGCAGACCGCCGGCCTGCTGACCATGGAGAAGCAGGGCCGACACCGCTATTTCCGCCTGTCCTCGCCGACCGTCGCCGGGATGCTGGAAAGCATGCATGTGGTCTGCGCCGTCGATACGCCCAAACGCATCCGCCCCGAAACCCGCATGGACGCCGACCTGCGCCAGGCGCGGACCTGTTACGACCATTTGGCAGGCGTCCTGGGCGTCGCCTTGGCCGATGCCCTGGCCGCCCGCTCGGTCATCGATTTTTCCGGGGACGGCGGCCTGGTTACGGTGGGGGGCCGCGATTTTCTGGCTGGCTTCGGCCTCGATATGGCGAAACTGGAAAAGGGAAAGCGGCATTTCTGCCGCCCCTGCCTGGATTGGAGCGAACGGCGCCACCATATCGCCGGCGCCGTCGGCGCGGGCTTGGCCGACCGCCTGTTCGATTTACAATGGATCGAGCGGATCAAGGACAGCCGCGCCGTCCGCGTCACCCCGGCGGGACGGACCGGCCTGAAGGAAACCTTCGGAATCGACCCCTCCGCGTGAGCCCCCTATACTCCGGCGATTGTATACAAAAAACACTATCGCCCGGGAGCATCCGAACATGAGACTCAAAGACAAGATCGCCATCGTCGTCGGTGGCGGCCAGCAATCCGGTGAAACCATCGGCAACGGCCGCGCCACCTGCCTTCGTTTCGCGCAGGAAGGGGCGACCGTCCTGGTCGTCGACTACGACCTGGCCAGCGCCGAAGACACGGTCAAGATGATCACCGATGAAGGCGGCCAGGCATCGGCCTTGCAGGCCGACGTGCGCAAGGAAGACGATTGCCGCAAGATCACGGAAACCTGCGTTGAACGGTATGGCCGCATCGACATCCTGCACAACAACGTCGGCCGCTCGCGCGGCGATAAAGGCACGGTCGAGATGGATGCCGACATGTGGGACGAGTTGTTCGAATTGAACCTGAAATCCATGTTCATGACGATCAAGCACGCCCTGCCGGTCATGCGGGAACAGAAGTCGGGATCGATCATCAACATCTCCTCGACCTCGTCGCTTTGTTCGCGCGGCACCATCGCCTACAAGACGTCGAAGGGTGCGATCAACACCATGACCCACATGATCGCCATGGAAAACGCGCCTTACGGCGTGCGCGCCAACGTCATCATTCCGGGCCTGATGGACACGCCCATGGCCATCGAACGGCGCGCCAAGGAACGCGGCATCGACCGGTCCATCGTGCGCTCAGAACGGGACGCCCAGGTGCCGTTGATGGGCAAGATGGGCACCGCCTGGGACGTCGCCAACGCAGCCCTTTTCCTGGCGTCGGACGAAGCCGGCTATATCACCGGGGTGCAATTGCCGGTGGACGGCGGGGTTTCGGGTAAGATCGGCTGACCTGACCGGATCGGCGGGGTCCGGCCGTGCCGGGCCCCTCCTATTCCCGACCGCCGCCGCGGCGATCGGCTTTCTTGCGCCGGGGCGCTTCGTCCCGGCGGTCTCTGTCTTCGCGGCGGTCGCCGCCCTCGCGCCGCTCGTCGTCGCCAGGTCCATCGTTGCGACGGCGACGGTCGCTCTTGCGCCGTTTCTTGCGGCGACGGTCGGCCTTGCGCCGCCGGTCACGCCGCGCCATCAGGTAGAAAAACAACAAGACCAATGCCGCCATAACCACGGCCGTGATGGAAACGATGGCCGCAACCCAGCGCCAAAAATCCGTGGCACTGGCTTCCGCCGGCGGCACGGCGAGTTCGCCCTTGATACGGGCGGCGACCTCGGCGGCGAGATCCGGCCGGGTTTCCGACGTCGTCTGCATCATCGCGCCGGGTTTGGGAAATTCATAACTGCCGTGACATAGCCTGAATATCAGCATCGGATCTGGCAAGGTCACACCCGGCACCTCGGGCGACGTCGGCGTCGGATTCAAAGTGAGGTAGGTCGTCTCGAATTCCGATCCGTCCTCCCGCGCCATGACGAAGGACACATCTTCGACCTTGCCGTTGGCATCCGCATCGACGGTGGTCGCCCGGGCGATCCGAGCGGGTGCATTGCCAAGTAGGAACCATCGGGGCGGCCAAAGATCCGAGATGTCGTATCCGCAAGGTCCCGGCTTTGCCTCCGGGATGGTCGACATGATCCCGGTTTTCGCAAGATCGATCTCCCGGGCCGGGACCTTGCGCATCTGTGGATGGGTCTCGAATGGCTTTTCGGGGGCAGCGGTGGAAACCTCGGGCGAAGGTGCGGCCTTAGAATCTGCAGGGGGCCGGGCGCTGTCCGCATCGCTGGCCAAGGACCGCGCGGGCGCCGCCAGGGTATCGCTGTAACGCGCGGTGACGGCCTCCTGCGGCAAGCCCCGGACGGTCGTGCAGTCCTCCAATTCCTCCAGGCGCTTCTGGATCTCATTGTCTTTCGGCGCGGCCTTTCCCGCGCCCAGGGCGAGATGGACCGCAACCACTTTTTTGCGGCCCAGAACGGGGGCCAGGGCACGATAGAGATCGGTCGCCAGGTTCATCAGATCGAACCGCCATTTGGCGTCGGCAAGGCGGCGGTTGTAGGTCGTGACCAGGAAAATGCTTTTCAATTCGGCCTGCCGGCTGCAGACCTCCCGCGCCGCATCCTTGGTTGTCGTCAGATAGAAACTGACGACCCGCTTGATCGCCCCCCCGTCCGGCGTGACGAAGGGCACGGTTTGGGGCCGCAGGCGCAAGGTTCGGAATTCGTCGGCGGCGCCCGCATCCGATACGACAGCGGCCAGCCCCGCCGCGAAGACGATCGCGACGGTGAATGAACGCAACAGGCCTATTGCACACGTCAATATACTTGACGTCATGGCAGCTCACCCCTTCGTGCCGCCCTCAAAAGCAGCCGCTGGGGTCGGCGATATTCATTGGATCGCCTTGTCGTTTGCGTGCATTTCCCCGGCAGCGCTATGACCGAGCATAGTCCAGGCCACCCGCCGACCAAACAGAATTCAGACCAATTTGTCGACCGAGATCAAGGATGCCGACCCAGGCACTCCGCGAAGGCTTCCAAGTTCGCCGTCATCATCGCCGCATAGAGGTCGGGCCCTGGCGGCAAGTCGCTGCCCAGGGGGTCCAGAACGGCCGTTCGGGCCGCCGTTCCGTCAATCAACGTTTTGATCAGACGCGACGGGAACTGCGGTTCCGTGAACAGACAGCGGACGTCGAGACGGCGAATTTTCTCCCGGAGTTCGGCGACATGCCGGGCGCCGACGGGATGACCCGGATCAACGGCCAATACGCCGGATGCAATCAGGCCGAACCGCGTTTCCAGATACTGATAGGCATCGTGAAAAACCACGAAGGATCGCCCCTGTAGCGGCGCGAGACGGCGCTGGAAATCCTCGCTGATCGCATCGATGCGGGCCCGCGCGGCGGCGGCGTTGGCGGCATAGGCCGCCCGGCCCGCCGGATCGGCATTCCCCAGCACGCCTGCGATCGCATCGAGCATCACCTTGGCGTTCTCGGGATCGAGCCAGTAGTGAGGATCTTCCATGACCCCGCCGAGCCCCGCGTTTGCGCCGTGGTCGTGGCCGTCATGATGGGCATGTGGGTCACCCAGCCGGCGCGCCGGATGCCGGATCAGATTCGGCGCTTTCGACAAGGTCAAAACCCGCGCCTCCGCGGCCAGGGCGGCAATCGGCTTCGCCAAGGCCGCCTCCATCGACGGGCCGATCCAAATCACGACCTTGGCGTCGGCCAACAATTGGGCCTGGGACGGCGCCAAGGCGAACCCATGCGGTGAAACACCCCCCGGAATGATCAGGTCGGGTGCGCCTCGGCCCGCCATCACCTGAGCGGCCAGGGAATGCAACGGCGGAATCGACACGGCGACGCGCAGGTCCGCCCGCGCGGGCAAGGCGGCATTCAGACAGATTAGAATGGCGAAGACCACCGAGATCGCCGCAAGCGGCCCCCGGCGGCGGGCGTTGACAGGTTCGGTCATTGAGCTATTGTCCCGCTTTCGGCGGATAATGTTATTATATAACGTTTAAGGCGAGCCGAGAGGTACACCATCCCGCCGCCGGAAGTAAACAGGAACCTAAACAGCCATGGACGCAGAGGCGCCGAAACCGGATTTTGCGCACGCCCCCGCCCCGGGCAGTGCCCTGTTCCGCGCCCGGGGCGTGGGCGTGCGACGCGGCGGCGACTGGCTGATCCGCGGCATCGACCTGACCATCGACCCGGGCGAGATCGTCACCTTGATCGGCCCCAACGGGAGCGGCAAATCGACCACCGCCAAGGTCGTCCTTGGCCTGATCCGGCCGGACGCAGGCAAGATCGAGCGGGCCGCGAAGGTGCGCGTCGGCTACGTCCCACAACGTCTGAGCATCGACGAAACGCTGCCGTTTTCCGTCAAACGCCTGATGACCATGACCGGGCCCGCGCCCGAGGCCGACATCCGGGCCGCGCTGGCCCGCGTCGGCATCGGCCACCTGGCGGACGCCGCCGTGCAGCGCCTTTCCGGCGGAGAATTTCAACGCGCCCTGATGGCCCGCGCGATCCTGCGCAAACCGGACCTACTGGTTCTGGACGAACCGGTCCAGGGCGTCGATTTCGCGGGCGAGGTGGCGCTTTACGAGCTGATCCGAGACATCCGCAACGAATTGGGCTGCGCGATCCTCTTGATCTCCCATGACCTGCATTTCGTGATGGCGGAAACCGACCGGGTGCTCTGCCTGAACCAGCACGTCTGCTGTGCCGGGACGCCGCAGTCTGTCGCCGCCGACCCGGAATACCGGCGTCTGTTCGGGCCCCGCGCGGTCGAGGCGCTGGCCGTCTACCAGCACCACCACGACCATGCCCACGGCCCCCACGGCGAAGTCATCCCCCTGCGCGCCGGCGGCGACCCGGACGCCCATAGCCACGGCGACGGCGCGGTCTGCCATGCCCATCACGAACACGATCATGATCATGGCCCGCACCATCACGACCCGGACTTGCCGGACGATCCGGCGGGAGCGACCGATGGTCAGTGACTTCCTCCTCCACGCGGCCCTCGCCGGGATTGGCGTCGCCATTGTCGCCGCCCCCCTCGGCTGTTTCGTGGTCTGGCGGCGAATGGCCTATTTCGGCGACACCATGGCCCATTCGGCGCTGCTGGGCGCGGCGGCGGCCATCGCCTTCGACATCGACGCGACCTTGGGCGTGTTCACCATCTCGGTCCTGGTCGCCCTCGCCCTGCTGGCATTGGAGCGACGCGGCGGCCTGGCGACGGATACGCTGCTCGGCCTGCTGTCCCATTCGGCGCTGGCCGTCGGTCTGGTCGTCATGGGCATGATGACGGGCATTCGGCTCGACCTGTTCGGTTATCTGTTCGGCGACATTCTGGCGGTCGATGGTCGCGATCTGGCACTGATCTGGGGCGGAGGCGCTGTCATCCTGGGCCTGCTGGCCTATATCTGGCGGCCCTTGCTGGCGGCCACGGTGGCGCCCGACGTGGCCGCCGCCGAAGGCATGAACCCCGCCCGCCAACGCCTGATCTTCATGCTATTGCTGGCCGGGGTTATCGCCATCGCCATGAAGATCGTCGGTATTTTGCTGATAACGGCCCTGTTGATCATTCCCGCCGCCGCGGCCCGGCGCATCGCCCACGGCCCCGAGGCCATGGCCGCCATTGCCGCCGGGATCGGCGGGCTGGCCGTCGTCGGCGGCTTGGCGGCGGCGGTCCAGGCCGACACCCCGGCGGGCCCGACGATCGTCGTCGCGGCGCTGGTCCTGTTCTTGGTGGGTCTGCTACCCTGGGCAAAGTTGAGGCCCGGCAAGGAGGCGGAACATGGCTGAACCAACGGCAGGCACGGACCGTTCCCTGACCCGCAACCAGGGTGAGGTTCTGTCGGCACTCAAGGGTGCGGATAAGCCGTTGACGGCCTATGACATCCTGGGCCTACCCAAGATCCGCAAGGCCGGGCTCAAGGCGCCGCTGACCATCTACCGCGCCCTCGACAAGCTGATGGACCAGGGGCTCGTCCACCGCATCGAAAGCCTCAACGCTTTCGTCCATTGCGACCATGGGCCGCACGACCACGCCACGGGGTTTCTGATCTGCTCCGACTGCGGTCGGACGCTGGAAGTTCATTTGGACGATTGCGAAGACCACCTCGCCGGACGGGCGCGCGAGCAAGGCTTCGCCGTCGATGCCGTGAAGGTGGAAATGACGGGCCGCTGCCCCGATTGCGCCGCCAGGCAGGCTGCGCAGGCCGCTACGTCCTAGCCGTTCCGGTCTTATCCAGATCCGCCGCCACGCGGGCCGCGACGGCGGCCCAATCCCCCGCCTTGTCCTGCCGGTAAAGGCGAAGGCTGTCGTACCAGGGCGTGGTTTCCCCGTTGTCCCCCCAACGCCAATCAGGCACGAAGGGCAAGAGCCCCCAGGCCGGGCGCCCCATCGCCCCCGCCAGATGCAGGACCGCCGTATCGGCGCTGATGACCAGATCCAGTCCGGCAAGAACCGAGGCCGTCGCCAAAAAGTCCGGCAATGCCGGGCGTTCGGCGAACAGGTCGGAACGCTCTGCCAACAAAGCAGCATCCGCATCGCGCAAACCGACCTGCAAATTGACGAAGCGGATGTCCGGCATCTTCAAAACGGGCAGCAGATCGGCCAAACGCAGGCTGCGCGCACGGTCGCGGTGATGGGTCGGATTGCCCGCCCAGGCCAGACCGACGCGGAGCGGGCCGCCCGAGACGGGTGCCGCGGCCTCCGGCGCCGTCAGGTAGGGCGCGCCTGAAATGTCGTCGCCGTCCAAACCGAGGATCGCGCCCAGGCTCATTACCGGGCACCACAAGGGCAGATCGGGGGGCGCCCCGGCATCGACGATTTCGGCGCCCCACTCCTGGGCCTCGAACAGCGCCCGCATCGGCCCGGGCACGGCCAGGACGGGACGCCCGCCCCGCGCCGCCACAAGGGGGGCGAAGCGGGCGAACTGAATAAGATCGCCGAACCCTTGTTCCGGCATCAAGAGAACCGGCTCCCCGTTCAGCGGTCCGCCGCCCCACATCGTGGCACCCGGTGGCGCCTGAAGCGGCTGAAACGCCAGGCGCGCCTCGTAGTGCCGCCAGCCGGCAGCGAAGTCACCCGCCATCAGGTTCAGGATTGCCTGGTTGAACCGCGTCCGCGCGTCTTCGGGATCTATGCTCAGGGCCCGGTCGAGCGCCGCCGCCCCGTCGGCGAAACGGCCCAGATCGGTCAGGGCAATGCCCAGATTGCACCAGGCCGCCGCGAACCCCGGATCGGCCTCGGTCGCCCGGCGATGGAGTTCGGCCGCCGGGGCGTAGGCGCCCTCGCGATGCCGGACGATACCCAGGCCGTCGAGGGCGCGGGCATTCGCGGGCTCAAGACCCAACACACCCTCGAATGCCCCCGCCGCCTTGGCCAAGTCGCCCGCTGCCAGATAGGCGCGGCCCAGGTTCCCCAAGACCATCACGTCGCCGGGAATCAGTCTGGACAGGCGTTCCAGATAGGGCGCCGCGCCGGCCGCGTCACCGGCCGCGAAACACAGGTTGGTCAGCAGCATGAACGCGCCTGCATGGGTGGGATCGGCGGCGGCGACCCGTTCGGCGATGGACCGCGCACGCACCCGGTCTCCGTTGCGCCAGGCCGCCTCGGCCTCGGCGAACAGGGATTGGCTGTCTGCCACTGGGCGGCCTTAGAACGTCTCGACCCAGGGCCGGATTTCGACCTCCCAGGTCCAGGCGGATCGCGGCTGATCCAGGATCGCCATGTAGGTCTCGGCGATGGCGTCGGGCTCGAGCCACTTATCTGGGGTGTCGGGCGAATTCTGCCGGCCTTCGCGGTGTTCGGCGGCGATGCCGCCGTCGATCACGAAATGACCGACATGAATCCCTTGGGGGTGCAGTTCGCGGGCCAGGCTTTGGGCCAGACCACGCAGGGCGAACTTGCCCATGGCGAAACCGGACGACCGGGCATAGCCTTTTACGCTGGCGGATGCCCCGGTGAAGAAGATCGCCCCCTCGCCCGCCGGGATCATTCGCTTCGCCGCCTGTTGGGCGACCAGGAAGCCGCCGTAGGCGGAAATCTCGATGGCTTTCTTCACGTCGGCGGGATCCAGGTCGAGGATCGCCTTGGATGCCCGGAGCGACGCGTTGTACAGCACGAACGTCGGCGCCCCACCGCGTTCGGCCTGACTGTCCAGAGCGTCGAACAAGGCCGCGACCGCCGCTGGATCGGTGGCGTCGCAGGCATGGGCGACGGCGCCCGTCTCGGCGCAGAGGCCCTGGAGCTTGTCCGTATTTCGGGCGGCAAGATCGACGGTCCAGCCTGCCTTGGCGAGGCGCCGTGCCATGGCGCTGCTGAGCCCCGGGCCGGTTCCGACGATAAGCGCGCGTCCTGGGGTCATCTGTCGTTCCTTTCCTCGCGAAGGGCCCGGATCTCTGAACGTAAGTCTCTGATTTCCTGCCCTAGGTCGTTGATCGCCTGTTCCTGCTCTTCGGCGTCCTCATGGGCGACCTGGCTCATCGCGGCGACGACCATGGCGACGAACAGGTTCACGATGCCGTATGCCGTCAGCAGGATAAACGGCACGAAGACGAAGGGGGCATGGGGATGGAGCGCCATGACGGGGCGAACAATGCCGGACGCCCAGCTTTCCAACGTCATGATCTGGAACAAGGTGAACAGGGATTGGTCGATCGAGCCGAACAAACCCGGGAACTGGTCACCGAACAGCTTCGTCGTGATGACCGAGAACATGTAGAACACGACCGCCAGCACCAGCAAAGCGGCGTTCATCCCCGGCAGGGCGGTCAGCATGGCCGTCACGACCTTGCGCAGGCGCGGCACCACGGTCAGCAGGCGCATGATCCGCAGCACCCGGAGAACACGGAAAATCTCGAGATTTCCGCCCAGGGGCAGGACCGCCACCGTGACGACGGCGAAATCGAAAATGCTCCATCCGTCGCGGAAGAACGCGCCGCGATGGGCCGAAATCCGAAGCGCCAGTTCGATCACGAAAAACCCAAGGGCGATTTCGTCCAGTATATGGAGAACGGGAAGATGCCCGCCGTCCAGTTCCTCCATCGTCTGCAGGCCGAGAACCGCGGCATTCAACAGAATGACGACGACGACCGTCGTCCGGAAACCGGTGCTGTCGACGAACCGGATCAGCTTGCCGCGCCAGCCGCCGACCGGCGCCGTACCGGCCCCGCCGGGCAAAGGAAGTTCGGGATCAGGCTGAGGCTGTACCATGGCATGCGTCCGAGGTTCCGAAGACCGCTTTCGTATGCATAGGTTTAGCCGCCACAACCCGCCCCGTCGAGTCCGTGGCCGAAGCGTGGCAAGAGACTAGAATGCAACATGCCGCCAACGGGGCGGCGCGGCGTTCACCGTGCCCGGCGTTTGCGCGCGCCCTTGCGCGTTGCCGCCTTGGGATGGGCGTTGGCTTCGACGTATTCGATCACGGCCGAGGCGATATCCTGACCCGTCACCTTCTCGATGCCTTCCAGACCCGGCGATGAGTTAACCTCCAGCACGCGGGGGCCGGAGACCGATTGCAGCAGGTCGACGCCCGCCACGTTGAGGCCCAGGGTCTTGGCCGCCTTGACCGCCGTTGCCCGTTCCTCGCGCGTGATCTTGATCTTCTCGCCCTTGCCGCCGCGATGCAGGTTGGAGCGGAAATCGTCCTCTGCCCCCTGGCGGCGCATGGCGGCGATGACCTTGTTGCCGATGACGAAGCAGCGCACGTCGGCGCCCCCCGATTCCTTGATGAACTCCTGAACCAGGATATTGGCCCGCAGCCCCCGGAAGGCGCCGATCACCGATTCGGCGGCCTTGCGCGTTTCGGTCAGGACCACGCCCTTGCCTTGCGTGCCTTCCAGCAGCTTCACGACCAACGGCGTGCCGCCGACTTTTTGGATCAGGTCCAGGGTGTCGTCCGGCGAATGGGCCATGCCCGTGGCGGGCATGCCGACCCCGGCCTGGGCCAACAATTGGTGGGCATAGAGCTTGTCGCGCGAGCGGCCGATGGCCTGCGCCCCATTCACGCAATAGACGCCCATCAATTCGAACTGACGGACCACGGCCATGCCGTAGAACGTGACCGAGGCACCGATGCGCGGAATGATCGCATCGAAGCCTTCCAGGCTATGGCCGCCGATCAGCACCTCCGGCTTGCGCGAGGTGATGTTCATGTAACAGCGCGTGGTGTTGATGACCTCGACCAGATGGCCCCGGCTGGCCGCGACCTCGACCAGGCGCTGGGTGGTGTAACTGCTCGGCTCGCGCGACAGGAGACCGATCTTCAGCGACTTTTCCGGCTCCGGCTCGTGGTGGTGTTCGTCGTAGATATCGGGCGACATCTCACCGTGAACGCAGGACGCCAAGGGATTGACGATCATCCGACCCTTCATGGCCGAGCGGCCCAGCAGCATGCGGTAGGTCATGCCTTCGCGGTTACTGAGCGAAACCTCGATGGGCCATTCCTCACCGGCGATGCGGACCTTGGTGCGCACGATGGGACGGACTTCCGAGCGCCCGTTGGAACTGGTGATCTCACGTTCGCCGATCAGCTCCGCCGTGCAATACAGCTCGATCGACGGCCGTTCGGTGATCGGCCGGATGCCGAACCGCACCATGCGCTTGCCGCCGGCCGAAAACGGCTCGATGGAAAAGGCGTGCAGCGACGACGTCCGCGCACCCGTGTCGGCCTTGGCCTTGATCGCGGGCAGGCCCAGCTCAGGCAGGGAAATCCATTCTTCCCAACCGATGACGATAGGATCTTCTGTATTCATCCTCAGGCCTTACTCTCGAATTTCATATGAGATCGCCGCCGCCCGGATGCAATCGATTTAGCGCGACGCAATCGGACGGCGGCGGGGGAATAACAGACACCGTGGCGGCGGTCCATCGCAAAACGGCGACGACGGACAATTTTCCGGACCGCGGCCCGGAAGCCGGCTGAAACCGGCCAAACCATGAGAATTGAAAGTTTGGTTACACGGGCCTGAGAGCGGCCTGGCTCCCTAAAGTTCGCGACCGGCCCGGTCGACCGCGCGGACCAAAGGATCGAGAAGATAGTCCAGCACCGTCCGGTCGGCCGTCACCAGAAAGACCTCGGCCTGCATGCCGGGTTTGAGGGTCGGTTGATCTTTCTCGGCCACGGATTCCGCAAATGCCTCCGGCACGACCCGGCCGGTGAAATAGGTCGCCCCCGTCTGCGGATCGACCATTCGGTCGGCGGAAACACGCGTGACCCGGCCGGTAATCAACGGCGTCGTCCGCGCGTTGAAGGCGGTCAGACGCATGCGCGCCGCCATGCCGGGATAGACGGCGTCCACGTCCTTGGGATCAATGCGCAGGTCGACCACCGTGCGGTCGCCGTCGGGGATCAGATCCAACACCGGCTGTCCCGGCTTGATGACGCCGCCCGCCGTGTGCAGGCGCATCCCGACGACCAGCCCAGAAGCCGGTGCACGAATCGCCGTGCGGGTCAGAATGTCGCGCGCCGCGCGGACTTTCTCCGTGACCTCTGCCAGGCGTTCCTTGGTCTCCTGCAGATCCTGAACGACCTGCTTGGCCTGGCTGTCGCGGTTGAGGACGCGCTGCATCTCGATCTCGCTGATCGCCTCGCCGGCGCGCGCGATGCGCGCCTGGATATCGCCGATCTCGCCTTCGGCATCGACGGCGCGGCGTTTGATGGCCAGAACCCGATTCTTGGTCATCAGGCCCTTTTCAAACAAGGAGCTCATCATCTCCCGCTCCTCGCGCAGCAAGCCCAGGCTTTCTCGGGCCGCCGCCAACTTGGCTTGAAGGCCGGTGATTTCCTGTTGGTGCTTGGCTAGGCGCTCCTTCAGAACGGCGTCCTGACGGTCCAGGTTGGCGCGGCGGGAATCCATCACCCGCATCTCGCCGTCCAATAGGTCGGCGACCGCCGGCTCGCCCGCGCGGTCCAACAGCTCAGATGGAAAGGCAATGGCGATCTCGTCGCCGCGTTCGGCGGTCAGCCGCGCCCGCTTGGCCAGCAGGCCATCGCGCCGCACCATCAACAGATCCAGCGTCGCCCGCGCCATGGTGTCGTCCAGATGGACCAGCGCCTGGCCCCGGACCACACGGTCGCCTTCGGAAACCAGGATATCGCGGACGATGCCGCCTTCCAGATGCGAGACCGACTTGCGGTTGCTCTCGACCCCGACGGTACCCAACGCGATGGCCGCACCTTCAAGGCGCGCCGTCGCCGCCCAGACGCCGCCGCCGACCAGGAAAACCGCGACCATGGCCCAGCCCAGGCGATGCAGCCGGGTGATCTGACGATCCAGGGGCGTGGCCTCAGCGCCCCGCTCCCGGATGTGCCGCCATAGCGCATCTGGCTTGGGCATCCGATCCATCGCCTCGAAGAAACCGCGGTGGGCGGCTGTCATAAGGTCATGCATCTTGGCGATCATTTCCGTACTCCCGATTTCTTGCGGGGTTTGGCCGGGGCGGCCTTGAATTCAGCGACCTCGGCGGAGGCGGCTTCGGCGGGCGGATTGCTGAGCACCCGCAGATCGGCCTTGCGGCGGCGGTCGATGATCCGCGCCCGACCGCCGTCGACGATCAGAACCCGCGAGCAATGGACCAGGACGCTGGGACGTTGGGCGACGATCACCACCACAGCACCGTCGCGGCGCAGATCGTCCAAGGCGGCGATCAGCGCTTCGACCCCGGCGTTGTCGAGATGGGTATACGGCTCATCCAACAGGATCAGGCGCGGCCGTCCGATCAGCGCACGGGCGATGGCGATGCGCTGGGCCAGGCCCGCCGGAACATCCAGCCCGCCCGGGCCGATCCGTGTGTCGTATCCGTGGACCAATCCCCGGATGTCGCGATCCGCACCGGCCAGGCGGGCCGCTTCGGCAACTTGCGACAGGTCGTATTTGCCGTCCGCCGCGAACCCGGTGATGTTCTCCATCACCGTGCCGGGCAGCAGGACCGGCGATTGCGCGAGATATCCCATCTCCATGTCCAGGCGACGCCCGTCGCCCGTGAGCGCATCTTGCCCGGCGATCATTACGCGCCCCCGATCGGGCATCGACCGCCCGGCCAGCAGGCCGAGCAGGACGGATTTGCCGGCGCCCGACGGACCGGTGACCCCGATCATGTCCCCGCCCCGCGCCTTGAACCGCACCCCGGCGAACAGCGGCTCGACCGCGCCGTCCGGCATGCAGACCAGGTTGCGCACATCGAGAACAACCTCTTCCTCGGGCGCCAGGACCAAGGTCCGTTCCGGCGCCGCGACAAGCGGCAGCTTGACCAGACGGGCCAGGGCGACCCGCGCCGCGATGATGCCACGCCAAAGGTCCTGCGCCCGCTCATAGGGTGCGAGGGCACGGCCCAGCAGCACCAACGCCGCGATCATGCCGCCGGCGGTGATCTCGCCGCCCACCGCCAGAACCGCCGCAACGGAGATCACCAGGACCTGCAGGCCCAGGCGCGTGAATTTGGCGAACACGGCATAGGCGCCGCCCCGGTCGGCTCCATCGAGGCGCGCGCGCCAGGCCCGATCCTGCACTTGGCCCCATTTCCCGGCCAGTCCGGCGGCCGGACGCAACGCCCCGGCGCGGCGGCAGGCGGCGGCGGCTTCGGCAAGATGGCGGGCCTCGGCCTCGGCCGGGCCGGCGGCGATTTCATATCCGCGCCCATGAACTTCCGCGACCCAGGCCAAGGCCAATAGGGTCAATGCCCCGCCCAGGGCAATCCAGCCGACGGCCGGATGCACGACGAAGGCGACGGCAATGAACAATGGCGTCCAGGGCAGATCCATCAACGCGGCCATGGCCGGGCCCGCGATGAAGGCCCGCAGGCGGGCAAGGTCGGCCAAGCCGTCGGTCCGCCCCAAGGTGACGATGCCCGGCGCCAGGTCCCGTTCCAGCCCCTGCCCGGCGCGGGTCAGGATGCGGCTCCGAACCAGATCGAGCGCCGCCATGACCGCAAGGGCGCCGACGCAACCGGCAGCCAGCGCCCATAGGGTCGCCATGCTGTGGCTGGTCAGCACCCGGTCGAAGACCTGCAATACGAACAGCGGCAAGGCCAATGCGAGGATATTGATGGCCAGGGAAAACCCCGCGAGATGCGGAAGACACCGCCGGCTCGCCCGCATCACCGCATCGGCGGCGCCCTGGGTGGGGCCGAAGGTGCCGTTCGATGCGAGTCCGCTGTCGGTGGTCGCGGACGCAGTCGGGGCGTCCAATGTCTCGGGATGGGGGGAGCGTGTCATGGTCGGGCCTTTCAGGGTCCTTCCGGCGATGAGCCGGGATCAATGACTAGAATTGAAAGTCGTCGGCGGTGAGATCGGCGACCGCGACGCCGTCCAGCGTCAACCTGTCGCCGCCGCCCAGGTCGAGAACGGTGCTCCCCGCAATCTCGCTCTTGACCAGGCTGTCGAACCCGGCGAAGCCGAAGTCCGTAAGGTCGATCTTGTCGGCATAGGCGGCGCCCGCGCCGAGCGCCGTGAAATCGGTGATATGGTCCTGGCCGCCGCCCCGGCGCATGACGAAGACGTCGTCGCCTAGGCCGCCGTTCAGGCTATCGTTACCGACGCCGCCGTCCAAACGGTCGTCGTTGCGCCCCCCGGTCAGAATATCGTTTCCGGCGCCGCCGGACAGGACATCGTCGTGAAAGCCGCCGTCCAGCGCGTCGTCGCCGTCGCCGCCGTCGATCACGTCGGCGCCGATGCCGCCGATCAGATTGTCGTTGCCGGCGCCGCCCGACATTTGATCGTCGCCGGAGCCGCCGTCGATTTCATCGTCGCCGTCGTCGCCCCAAAGCAGATCGTCGCCCAAGCCGCCGAAGATGCGGTCCGCGCCGCCGCCGCCGTGGATGGTATCGGCGCCGTCCCAGGACGTGGAGGTGTCGCTCGCACCCCACAGCTCATCGTCGCCGTCGCCGCCGTCGATCACGTCGGCATGGCCGCCGCCCATGATCAGATCGATCCCGCCACCGCCGGAAAGGATGTCGTCGCCTTCGAACCCGGTAATGCGGTCGTTGCCGATCCCGCCCGCAAGGTCGTCCATGCCGTCCGTGCCGTCCAGGATCACGTCATCGGTGGAAGCCAGGAATTCAGCAAAGCTGACGGGAACGGCCGCGTCACCCGTGGTCGCATAGATCACGCCGCCGGAGACGATCTTTTCCACCGTGCCATCGCCATAGAACTGGGCGATGCGCAGGCTGCCGCCCGCATCGAAATCGAGCACGAGATCGTCGCCGTCGCGCGTTACCAGGGAGACCCGCGCCACCGGATCGACGCCGTCAAAGACCAGGCTGTCCAGCCCGGCGGCGTCCGAAATCACGTCTTGGCCCGAAAGCGAAGACCCATCGACGACATAGACGTCATCGCCTTCACCGCCCTGGAGATCGTCGTTTCCGGCCCCGCCGTTCAGGGTGTCGTTGTCGCGTTCGCCCAGCAACACGTCGTCGCCGTCGCCGCCGATCAGAAGGTCGTCGTCGTATCCACCGGAAATATGGTCGGCCCCGGCGCCGCCGGTCAGCACGTCGTTGTCGAAACCGCCTTCGATCACGTCGTCCCCGTCACCACCATCGATCGTATCGTTGCCGAACCCGCCGTAGAGCGCGTCGTTCCCGGCGCCGCCCGAAATGACGTCGTCACCGGAGGCGCCCCAGGCCTGGTCGTTGCCCGCACCGCCGTCGATCACATCGGCCTTGTCACCCGAGCTGGAGCCGTCGGCCGCACCGTAAAGCAGGTCGTCGCCGTCGCCGCCGGAAAGCTCATCCGCACCGCCGCCGCCTTCCAGGGTGTCGGCACCGGCGTTTCCCGTCAGTTTGTCTTCGCCGCCGAAACCGGAAATCAGATCGTTCCCCGTATCGCCTGCAAGGTCGTCGGCGCCTGCGGTGCCTTCAAGAATCATATCGTCGGAGGCCGTGACGAATTCGGCGAAAGTCTTGGGCGTCGCGGCGTCGCCGTTGGTCGGATAGATGACGCCCAGATAGGTGATTTTCTCGATCGCACCCGTGCCGTAGAAATCGGTGACGCGCAGACTGCCGCCCGCCGAATAGGTAAAGACCAGATCGGCGCCGTCGCGGACCACCTGGGTGACTTCGGTGAACGGATCCATGCCTTCGAACCGCAATTCGTCGAAACCGTCCGTGTCGTCGATCACGTCGTTGCCGAACAGGGCCCAGCCGTCGACCACGTAGACGTCGTCGCCACCGCCGCCGAACAATAGGTCATCCCCACCGCCACCGTTCAAAAGATCGTTGTCGCGGGCACCGTTCAGGACGTCGTTGCCGTCGCCGCCTTCGAGGATATCGTCGCCGTAACCTCCGGTGATCTGATCGTCACCGGCGCCGCCACGCACGACATCGTCGCCGAACCCGCCCTCAAGCACATCACTGCCGGCACCGCCGTCGATGGTGTCGTCCTGGTTCTGTCCATGGATCGTATCGTCGCCATCGTCGCCGGAAAGAATATCGTCGCCCAGCCCGCCATAAATCACGTCGTTGCCGTCGCCGCCGGAAATCACATCCCATTCGTCGAAGGAAAGGGTCGTGTCGGAAGCGCCGTAAAGAAGGTCGTCTCCGCCGGCGCCGGAAATCTCGTCCGACCCACCGCCGCCCATGATGACGTCGGCCGCATCGCCGCCGGCCAGAACATCCCAATCGAGACCGCCGAGAAGGTTCAACCCGACGCCCGGATCAGGGGTGGGATCAGGATCGACAGCGGGATCGGGAGGAAGGGTTCCCGGCCCGGGTTGGGCGGTGCCGGGGAGCTGTCCGCCGTCCCCGGGCCGGGGCTCTTCGTTGGATGAGCGAAGAGCGAGCGCCGCTTCGTCTTCCGCGTCATCGTCGTCGTCGCCGGTAACGGCGCCGGACGCGCTGACGGGCGCGAATTCCGTGTCGTTCGTTTCGGCCGGATCACCGGCCGGGGTTCCGCCTTCGGGCAGAACCGATTGTTCGTCTCCCGCCGCGTCAAACGTCGGCGTCCAGGGATCGGCTGTGTCGGTCGAGACCCCGGTCCGGCTTTCGCCATCGTCGCCCTGGCCGGATGGCGAAGCATCCAAAGGCGTTTCCCGGCTATTCGACACCACCGAGACGGACTGTTGGTCGGCCGGACCGTCCGAGGATTCTGCGCCAATCGTCAGGGGCTCTCCCAGATTCCGGGAAATCACGCTGCGGACTTCATCAACCGCATCTGCGACCAGGTTTTTGAGAATACTCATCTACCACCCCGACTTTTCGGAACAAAAGGCCCCGCCGTCGCCTCCAGATGATCGATTATTACTTTCGTCTAGGTGTCGTGCAATTTCATTATTTGCTTATATGTTTGATAATTATTTTAATAATATTTGAATAAAATTTATTTCAAATTTTATCTATTCTTCAAAGCATCGATTTCGGCTCCTCCCGTCTTTTCTCCCAGCGACATATCCGGCGCCCGGCACCGACGGCGGTTGTTTGCCGGCGGGGCCTGACTTAGAAAGAAGTCCGACGCTTGGCACCTTCGGGACGCCTACCCGGCAGGTTCCGCGCGAGGAGACAACGCCATGGCCGCAGGCCGCACGACCGCAGTGATCATTCCCGCCCGTTGGGGCTCGACCCGGTTTCCCGGCAAGCCGCTGGCCGCCGTCGCGGGCGTGCCCATGGTTCAACGGGTCTGGGCCTTGGCCCGGGCGGCAGGCGGCGTCGACAGCGTCTGCATCGCGACGGACGACGTGCGCATCGCCGAGGCCGCGCGGTCGTTCGGCGCCGAGGCCGTCATGACGCCCGAGGATTGCCGCAACGGAACCGAGCGCGCCCATGCCGCCGCCGCCGCGATGGCCACCCCGCCCGACGTCGTCATCAACCTGCAAGGCGACGCCGTCTTGACCCCGCCCTGGGTGATCGCCGCCGTGGCCGACGCCTTCGACGATGCGGCCGTGCGCATGGCGACCCCTGCGGTCGACCTCGACGATGCGCAGTTGGCGGCGTTGGAGGCGCACAAGAAGGATAACCCGGCCAGCGGCACCACCGTCGTCGTCGACACCAAGTCCGACGCCCTGTATTTCTCCAAGGCCGTGATCCCGTTCCGGCGCAAACCGGAGGCCCCGGTCCGCCGCCACATCGGCATTTACGGATACCGGCGGGAAACGCTGGCCGGTCTGGTCAAATTGCCGGAAGGCGTGCTTGAGCGGACCGAGGGGTTGGAACAATTGCGCGCGCTGGAAAACGGCATCCCGATCCGCGTCGTCCCGGTCGACTATGGCGGGCGCACCCATTGGTCGGTCGACAGCCCCGACGATCAAGCTGCCGCCGAGGACCTGATCGGTCGCGAGGGCGAATTGCTGACCTCCTACGACGGCAGCGGGAAAATCGCCGGCTCATGAAGCTTCTGCTGGTCCGCCACGGCAATACCTTCGCGGCGGGCGAGACGCCCGTGCGCGTCGGCGCCAACGAAGACCTGCCGCTGACGCCCGAAGGCGAGGCCCAGGCGGCAGCGCTGGCGGGTGTCCTGAAAGACGCGGGCATCACGCCGGACCACTACGTGACCGGCCCCCTGCAACGCACCCGCCGCCATGTCGAGATCATCATGCGCGACCTCGGCGCGGTGGGCACGGCAGAGGTCGATGCCCGCCTGACGGAAATCGACTACGGCGCCTGGGGCGGACTGAGCGACGCCGAGATCGTCGACCGCTTCGGCCCGGTCGCCGCCCAGGAACTGGCGGCCTGGGAAGCAGCGAGCCGCTGGCCTTCTCAGACAGCGGCCTGGGCGCCGGGGGCCGACGCCGTCCGCACGGCGACGGCGGCCCTTGCCGGTGAGTTGGCCGAACGCCTGGCGGAGGACGGCATCGCCCTGGTCTGTTCGTCCAACGGGATTCTGCGTTATTTCCTCGATCTGGTTCCGGGCGGCCTGCCCAAGGCACAATCCGAAGGCCGCGCCAAAATGTCCACCGGCGCGGCGTCGGTCCTTCGGTTGGACGCGGGTGGCGGTGCGGCCGAGGTCGTCGCCTGGAACGTCAAGGCGGGACAACCGATCGCGTTTTGACCCACTCCGCCGGCTGTGCCTAAATGGCCGGCCATACGCCGACCCGGGGGGAGAAAAACCATGGCCCTACAAGAAGACGTCAAACAAGTGATGGGTAGCCTATTGGCTGTCGCCCAACTTGTCTTGAAGCAGCAAGGCGCGCTGACGCCCTTCGGCGTGGCGATGACCACGGACGGCGAGATTCTGCATCTGGCCGG
>CAJWCU010000019.1 GCA_913030825.1 uncultured Rhodospirillaceae bacterium
CACAAGCGCAAATAGGAAAATCGCGGCCAGCAAAGCCACGGCAACCCAAAGGACGGCTGGTGTGCGGGACTTGCCGTCGCCGTCGCGCAGCAGGCGGACGGTCTCCGGATCCAGGGTCAGGCGGCCTTCGGCGAGGCGGCGGGCGCCGATTTCCAGGTCTTCCATGACCCGCGGCAGACGTTCCGCCGCCTGGGCCAGGCCCTGCATGGTTTCGGCGATCTTGGCCTCGGGCCCCAGGTTGGCGCGCATCCAGTCCTCGATCAGCGGCCGCGCCAGGATCCACATGTTGGTGTCGGGATAGAGCCGCCGGCTGACGCCTTCGGCCGTCAGCATGGTTTTCTGCAGCAACAGCAACTGCGGCTGGGCCTCCATGGCGAAGGTTTCGGTCACTTGGAACAATTGGCCGAGCAGCCGTCCGACGGAAATCTCGTGCTGCGGCTTGTCCAAAATCGGCTCGGCGATGGACCGGCAGGCCTGGGTGAAGGCGTCGACGGATTTGTCGCGGGGCACCCATCCGGCCTCGAAATGCACCTCGGCGGCGCGGCGGTAATCGCGGGTCAGAAAGCCCAGCAGCATTTCGCCGAGCGTCCGCCGGGTCCGCTGATCGACCCGGCCCATGATGCCGAAATCGACGGCCCCGATGGCGCCGTCTTCCATCACGAACAGATTGCCGGGATGCAGGTCCGCATGAAAGAAACCGTCGCGGAAGACCTGGTTGAAGAAGGCGCGGGCGGCGTTTTCGACCACGGTGCGCGGCTCAATCCCGGCGGCGATGATCGCATCCCGGTCGTTGATCGACAGGCCGTCGATGCGCTCGGTGGTCAGCACGCGGGCCCCCGTGCGCGCCCAATCGACGGCGGGCACGATGAAGGTCGCGTCGCCGTCGAAGTTGTCGGCCATTTCGGCGGCGGCGGCGGCCTCGAACCGCAGGTCCATTTCCAATTCGACGGATTGGGCGATGGTTTCGACGATCTCGCGCGGCTTCAGGCGCTTAAGGTCCGGCCGGGCGCGTTCGACGATGCGCGCGCACCAGCGGAACAGGTCGAGATCGCGGCGGAACCGCGTTTCGATACCGGGGCGCAGGATCTTGACGGCGACCCGGTCGCCCTCGGTCGTCTCGGCGAAATGGACCTGAGCGATGGACGCGGCGGCGACCGGCGTTTCATCGAAGTGGGTAAAGAGTTCTTCCAGGGGCACCTGGAATTCCTGTTCGATGGCGTCGCGGGCTTCCGAGCCCGAAAACGGCGGCAGGTCGTCCTGCAACAGGGCCAAGTCCTCGGTGATGTCCTCGCCCAGCAGGTCCGGGCGGGTCGACAGCGCCTGACCCAGCTTGATGAAACTCGGCCCCGCTTCGGACAGGGCCGCCGCCAGGCGTTCGCCGGGACGGCCGGGGGCCGAGCGCTTGGACAGCATTTTGGCGATGCGGCAGATCGCCGGGGCCACGCCCAGGTCTTCCAACGGAAACAGGGCATCGTGCCGGGCCAGCAGCCGGGCGATGGAGAACAGGCGCGAAAGATTGCCGAGGGAACCGCTCATCGTTTCGTCCGGGTCCGCTCAGGTGCGCCAGGCGGAATGCATCGCCGCGATGCCGCCCGACAGGTTGCGGTATTCGGGGCGCGACAGGCCGGCGTCGGCGATCATCGCCTTGAAATCTTCCTGTGGCGGGAAGCGGCGGATGCTTTCGGCGAGATATTGGTAGGAATCCCGGTCGCCCGCGACCTTCTCGCCCAGTACGGGCAGGACCTTGAACGACCATTTGTCGTAAATCTCGTCCAGCAGCGGCAGCACGACCTTGGAAAATTCCAGGCAGAGGAACCGCCCGCCCGGCTTCAACACGCGCTTGGCTTCCTTGAGCGCGTTTTCCGGATGGGTGACGTTGCGGATGCAGAAGGCGATGGTGAAGGCATCGAAGGAATTATCGGGAAAGGGCAGGTTTTCCGCATCGCCGGTGACCCAGTCGATACCGCCCTCGGCGAAGCCTTTCAGCATACCCTTGTCGATGGCGCGGGCCTGGCCGTGACGCAGCATTTCCTCGTTGATGTCGCAGACGGCGACACCCGCCCCGCCGCGTTCCAGAAACCGGAAAGCGATATCGCCCGTGCCGCCACCGACATCCAGTAAGGTCATGCCCGGGCGCGGGCGCAGCCAATCCATCATCGCGGATTTCCACACGCGATGGATGCCCAGGCTCATCAAATCGTTCATCAGATCGTATTTCGAGGCGACACTGTCGAACACGCCCCGCACCATGCCCGCCTTCTCGTCCTCGGCGACCTCGCGGAAGCCGAAGTGAGTCGTGCCTGTGCCGCCCGGGCCGGTCGATGTCCCCGCTTTTTCAGGGCTTTTCGTCGTGTCGTCGATCATGGCGATGGAACATAGCCTAACGCGCCCGGACAGGCTACGGTCCTGCGTTCCCATCCGCCGATCCGTTTGCACGAGTTCCCCCATGCCCGAATTGCCCGAAGTCGAAACCGTCCGCCGGGGTCTGGAGCCCGCCATGCAAGGGCAACGCCTGGACGCCGCCGTCGCCCGCCGCCCGAACCTGCGCTTCCCCTTTCCCGACGGTTTCGGCCAGCGCCTGACGGGGCGGACCGTCATCGGCATCCGCCGCCGCGCCAAGTTCCTGATCTTCGACCTGGACGGCCCCGATGTCCTGATCGCGCATCTGGGCATGTCCGGCAGCTTCCGCATCGGGGCGGAGCCGTTCCCGGAAGAAAAGCACGACCATGTCATCTTCCGGATGTCGGGCGGCGGCGAGATCCATTTCAACGACCCGCGACGTTTCGGCTTCATGGACATCTGGCCGGCCGAGGGCCTGGGCGCCTATCCCATGCTGGCCAAATTGGGGCCGGAGCCGCTGGACGACGACGCCTTCAACGGCCCTGTCTTGGCGGCGCGCCTCAAGGGCCGCAAGACGCCGATCAAGGCGGCGCTGCTGGATCAGGGCGTGGTTTCCGGCGTCGGCAACATCTATGCCTGCGAGGCCCTGTTCCGCGCCGGTATCTCGCCCAAGCGCTCGGCCCATACGGTGCAGGGGGCGCGGGCCGACCGGCTCGCCTGGGCGATCAAGGACGTGCTCAAGGCGGCCATCGAAAGCGGCGGGTCCAGTTTGCGCGACCATATCCGCCCGGACGGCGAATTGGGCTATTTCCAGCATAACTTCGACGTCTACGGGCGGACGGGCGCGCCCTGCCGCCACGCCGGTTGCGACGCCCCGGTGCGCCAGATCGTTCAGGCCGGGCGGTCGACTTTCTATTGTTCCCGCTGCCAGAGGTAGGGTATCACCGGGCCATGAAATCGCTTGCCCGCCTTCGTGTTTTCGCCGCCGCCGGTTTGATCTGGCTGGCATTGGGGCTGCCTGCCGCCCTGGCGCAATTCGTCGGCGGGATCGACGATCTGCCGCTGATGCCGGGCCTGACCGATATTCCCGACGCGGGCGTGGTGTTCGAAACGCCCGCCGGGCGCATCGTCGAGGCCCAGGCCCTGATGGGTGCTGTCGACCGCAAGGCGGTGCTCGATTTCTACGACGCCACCCTGCCGCAGCTCGGCTGGAGCAAGACCGCGCGGGGCCAATACGGGCGTGAGGGTGAAACCCTGAACCTGGAATTTCCGGCTGGGCCGTTGCCCACCGTGCGCTTCCGGCTGGCCCCCGGCGGCTGACCGTCGCCGGTGGGCGCTGGCCCGCCACATTACTTTGAAGAACGGACCGAACGTCATGGCATACGAGAACATCTTGGTCGAAACCCGCGGCGCCGTGGGCGTGATCACCCTGAACCGGCCCAAGGCCCTGAACGCGCTGAACAAGGCGTTGGTCGGCGAGATGCGCCAGGCGCTGGACGCTTTCGAGGCCGACGCCGACATCGGCGCCATCGTCGTCACCGGATCGGAAAAGGCGTTCGCCGCCGGGGCCGATATCAAGGAGATGCAGGGCCAAAGCTGGATGGACGCCTATACGTCGGATTTTATCACCGTCGATTGGGAACGCATCGCCAGCTGCCGCAAGCCGGTGATCGCGGCGGTCGCGGGCTATGCGCTCGGCGGCGGCTGCGAGATCGCGATGATGTGCGACATGATCATCGCCGCGGACAACGCGAAATTCGGCCAGCCGGAAATCACCATCGGCACCCTGCCGGGGGCGGGTGGGACGCAACGCCTGACCCGCGCCGTGGGCAAGGCCAAGGCCATGGAGATGTGCCTGACCGGCCGCATGATGGACGCGGAAGAAGCCGAACGCGCGGGTCTGGTCGCCCGCATCGTGCCGGCGGCCGACCTGTTGGAGGACGCGATCAAGACGGCGGAAACCATCGCCGGCATGTCGCGGCCCATCGCCATGCTGGCCAAGGAGGCCGTCAATCGGGCGTTCGAAACGACCCTGGCCGAAGGCGTGAAGTTCGAGCGGCGCATGTTCCACGCGTCCTTCGGGACCGAGGACCAAAAGGAAGGCATGGCGGCCTTCGCCGACAAGCGGAAGCCCGCGTTCAAGAACAAATAGGCCGCCTGCCGAAAGCCCGCCGCGAAAGGCCCGGAAATCAAAGGCCGGAGCCTTTCTTATCCGGGCTTGACGGGGCCTATGCACCCCTCTATAACCGCGCCTTCCGAATTACCGACTTAAAGATAAAGGGTGTCCAGATGGCACATCATGCCTCGGCAAAGAAACGCATTCGCCAGACCGCGCGTCGTACGCAAGTCAACCGCACGCGCCTGAGCGCGGTCCGCTCCTCGATCCGCAAGGTCGAAGAAGCCATCACCGCCGGCGATCAGGCGGTCGCGCAGGAAGCCTTCAAGCAGGCGCAGCCGCTGGTCGCGCGCGGCGCCCAAAAGGGTGTCCTGCACGGCAACATGGCCTCGCGCAAGCTGTCGCGCCTGGCGAAGCGGATCAAGGACATGGCCGCCTAATCGGCGATCGTTTCCCGATCTCACGAATTGCCTGAAAAGGCCGCGCTTCGAAGCGCGGCCTTTTCTTTTGTCCGACTTCCAACGGGCACGCCCGACAACCGGTCGCGCAGGCGCCAAACCGCCGATCGGAATTCCGCTGGCGGGCTCATTGATGGGACTCTGTTTCGGCGTCCCGGCGCCCGTACGCAGAGCGTTGCCACCTATTGGAAAAGAAGGGCCGAGGGGACTCTCGGGCCGATTTTTGTCAAGGGAAATATTTTGCAATTTTGTGCTGCGTTCGCGATTCGTCTCATTGCCATCGGCGGACCACCTCCGTAATATCCCCGTCGCCGCTGGGGGCATCGACGGCCCTCCGGTCCTACCAAACCATCCCCGGCCGACTTCGGGCCAAATAAAAGAGAAAGGATCATCGCGGAACGGATCAGCCTTTTTCTCATGAAAATCGCGCACCCAATTTTCTATTCAGTATTTTTCAAATAAAAATTCGCCTTTTTGTATTCGTTATTTAATAAATGGCTAAAAAGCCAAAGCTTAGGGGGGTGTGTCGCGGTTCGTATCTGAGTTTTTTGCCGTTGCGGCGGCGTTGTCTCTTGCGGCTCTAGAGAGATGGCGGCGACCCGGGGGCCGAAGGTCCCATCAAACGGCGGACAGCACAGAACGCCCCGTGACAACGCCAGCCGGCAGGCACGCGAAGACGCAACGCCTTCGGCTCTCAAGCGCCTCCCTTGATAACCCAGGGAGGGGGATCAAAGGTCGTTCGACCGCCGGTTCCCCTGAAAATTAAAACGACCTCCCGCCTTAAGCGGCGGACGAACGTTGGTGGCGAAATGACGGAACAGAACGGCCGCGATCTAGAGCCTGGCCAGGACCTACAGGATACTTGGTCCGAAATTTGTGAATCCCTGCGCGCCGAAATCGGCGAAGCCTCTTACCAAAGTTGGATCAAACCCATGCGCCTGATCGGGCATGGCGACGACGCCCTGCAGGCCGGCGTGCCGACCCGCTTCATGCGCGATTGGATCCAGGCCCATTATCAGGATCGCCTGGCACAGTTGCTCGACGACCGCGGATTGACCGGCGGCCTGGATGTCGTCATTCATCAGGACCATGGCCCGACAGCCCGCGCCGACAGCAAGCCGGCCGAGGCCCGCAAGGACGATGCCCCGACCGCCCCGTCGCAAGGCGGCAACGGCAACGGGAATGGCAGCGGTCTGATCGGCGGCGTCGGCAGCGACGAGATCGGCGCGCCTTTGGATGCCCGCTACACCTTTGACCGTTTCGTCGTCGGCAAGCCCAACGAATTCGCTTATGCCGCCGCGCGCCGCGTGGCCGAGGCCGATGTGGTGCCGTTCAACCCGCTGTTTCTCTATGGCGGCGTCGGGCTCGGCAAGACCCACCTGATGCACGCCATCGCCTGGCATCTGCGCAAGACGCGGCCGGACCGTTCGGTGATCTATCTGTCGGCGGAAAAGTTCATGTACCGTTTCGTCCGCGCGCTGCGCGAACACAATACGGTCGATTTCAAGGAACAGTTCCGTTCCGTCGACGTGCTGATGGTCGACGACGTGCAATTCATTTCCGGCAAGGAATCGACCCAGGAAGAGTTCTTCCACACCTTCAACGCCCTGGTCGATCAGGGACGCCAGATCGTTATTTCCGCCGACAAGTCTCCGAACGACCTGGAAGGCATGGAAGAGCGCCTGATCTCGCGCCTCAATTGCGGCCTTGTCGCGGACATTCATGCGACGACCTACGAATTGCGCCTCGGCATTTTGCAGGCCAAGGGCGAGCAGATGGGCGTCGACGTGCCGGTAAAGGTTCTGGAATTCCTCGCCCACAAGATCACGTCCAACGTGCGCGAGCTCGAAGGTGCCCTCAACCGAGTGGTCGCCCACCATCAATTGGTCGGCCGCGACATCACGCTGGAGACCAGCCAGGACGTGCTGCACGACCTGTTGAAGGCGTCCGAACGCCGGGTCACCATCGAGGAAATCCAGAAACGGGTTTCGACCCATTTCAACATCCGGGTTTCCGACATGCATTCGGCCCGCCGGGCGCGTTCCGTCGCGCGGCCGCGTCAGGTCGCCATGTACCTGTCCAAGCAATTGACCTCCCGCTCGCTGCCCGAGATCGGCCGCAAGTTCGGCGGCCGCGATCACACCACGGTGATGCACGCGGTGAAGAAGGTGGAGGAACTGCGCGAGCAGGACACCAGCTTCAACGAAGACGTCGAGCTGCTGCGCCGTATGCTGGAGGGCTGACGCCCGCGAGGGGCCGCCGGGCCAATTCCCGGCCCGCCCGACGCCTTTTTCGCCGCATTCCCACAGGCTGAATTTCGCCGCGGCCGACGCGCTGCCGCCGGGCCCGTCGCGGACCCCGAATTTCGGGGAAAAGGCTTCGGAATCCAAGGGCCTCTGCTATAATAACGGTTAAGTTTGGGGGCGCCCGTACGGGCGCCTTCATGCTGCTCTCGGTGGGGTGGTTCGAGCGGTTATTCGATGCCTGGATCGGGGGTGCGTCCGCACCCCGTCCAACCGCCGCCCGGGAGGCCCGGGACGGTCCGATGGGCCGTCCGGAAGGGTTCTTGAGGAAACGTCAAACGACATGAATTTTGAACGGCGATAGACGGCACATATGAAACTGACAATCGAGCGGGCCGCCTTGCTGAAGTGCCTCGGGCACGTGCAAAGCGTTGTGGAGCGCCGCAATACCATCCCCATCCTTTCCAACGTGAAGATCGAAGCCGGCGACGGCAAGCTGGCGTTGAACGCCACGGACATGGATCTGGACATCGTCGAAAGCGTCGCGGCCGAGGTCGCCGATCCCGGCGCCACGACGGCCCCCGCCCATACGCTCTACGACATCGTCCGCAAGCTGCCCGAAGGGGCGCAGGTGGTCATGGAAAAGGAGCCCGAAGGCCAGTTGGTCATCAAGGCCGGGCGGTCCCGATTCGCGCTTTCCTGCCTGCCGACGGAAGATTTTCCCGTTCTCGGCTCGGGCGAGCTGCCGAACCAGTTCAAGCTGCCGGTGCATGACCTGAAGACGCTTCTGGACCGCACCCGCTTCGCCATTTCGACGGAAGAAACGCGGTACTACCTGAACGGTATCTACCTGCACGTCGCCGAACGGGACGGCACCAAGATCATGCGCGCCGTCGCGACCGACGGCCACCGTCTGGCCTCCGCCGAAGTGCCGCTGCCCGATGGGGCCGACGGCATCCCCGGCGTGATCCTGCCGCGCAAGGTGGTGACGGAGCTGGGCAAGGTGATCGACGAAAGCGTCGGCGAGGTCCTGGTCGGCCTGTCCGAGACCAAGGCGCGCTTCGCCATCGACGAGATCGTCATCACGTCGAAGCTGATCGACGGGACCTTCCCCGATTACGAGCGGGTGATCCCGCGCGACAACGACAAGATGCTCGACGTCGACCGCAAGCTGCTGGCCGACGCCGTCGACCGCGTTTCGGCGATCTCGTCCGAAAAGTCGCGGGCGGTCAAGCTGACCCTGGGGGCGGGCGTGCTCAAGCTTTCGGCCTCCAGCCCCGAACACGGCCTGGCCGAGGAAGAGATCGAAGTCGACTACAACGGCGACGGTTTGGAGATCGGCTTCAATGCAGCCTATCTGCTGGACATCACCCGCCAGATCGAAGGCGACACCGCGTCGCTCGCCATGGCCGATGCGGCCTCGCCGACGGTCCTGCGCGAGACCGCCGACGACAGCGCGCTGTTCGTTCTCATGCCCATGCGTGTTTAACCCTGGTCCCAAGGATTTAGGTAACGGCCCTGTACGCCCAACGCACATATGCCGACGACAGCACCCCGCCGGATGCCGGCGGCGCGCCCGTGGCTGAGGCCGACCCCAATGCCGCGTCCGGGGCCGCGCCCGGCCAACCGGGGTTGTGCCTCGCCGTTCGCCGCCTGACCCTGACCGATTTCCGCTGTTACGACAGCTTGCGCATCGATGTGCCGCCGGGGCCGGTCGTCCTGGCCGGGCCCAACGGGGCGGGCAAGACGAACATTCTGGAGGCCCTTTCGTTTCTCATTCCGGGTCGCGGTCTGCGCCGCGCGCGCCTGGGCGAGGCCGCCCGGCGGGAGCCGGATGAGGCGCCGGACACCGTTCACCGGCCCTGGGCCGTGGCGGCGACCGTCACCGGGCCCGACGGCGAAACGGATCTGGGTACCGGCCTGGACATCGAGGCGGACAAGCGCGTGGTCCGCGTCGACGGCGAGGCCCAGCGGGCCCAGGCCGTGCTGTCCCGGCACATGTCTCTGCAATGGCTGACGCCCCAGATGGACCGCCTGTTCCTGGATGGCGCCTCGGCGCGGCGGCGGTTTCTCGACCGGCTCGTCTACGGCCGCGACGCGGCCCATGCGGGGCGCATCAACGGCTATGAACAAGCCATGCGCGAACGCCTGCGGTTGTTGACGTCACGCGGCGGTGCCGATGCCGGATGGCTCGACGCGCTGGAAGCGACCATGGCGGAGAAGGGCGTCGCCATCGCGGCGGCGCGCCTGGACATGGCGGGACGTCTGGCCGGTCAATTGGACGCCGCCGGGGACGGTCCTTTCCCGGCCGCCGACCTGGCGGTCGAAGGCGAGGCCGAAGCCTGGCTCGCCGAAGGATCGGCGCTGGATGCCGAGGATCGATTGAAGCAGGCGTTCAAGGATGCCCGCGGCCGAGATGGCGAGATCGGACGCACGGCTCACGGCCCACACCGGTCGGACCTTTATGTCGAATACAAAAGCCGGGGCCGTCCGGCGGCCGATTGTTCCACCGGCGAGCAAAAGGCGCTGTTGATTTCCCTGGTCCTGGCCCAGGCGCGGCTGCAAGCCGCCGAACGGGGTCGGGCGCCGATCCTGTTGCTGGACGAAGTGGCGGCCCATCTCGACGCCGACCGGCGCGCGGCCCTGTTCGACGAGATTTTACGCCTTGGCCTGCAGGCCTGGATGACCGGCACGGACGCCGATCTGTTCCAGCCGATGGCCGGCCGGGCGGCCGTGTTCCATGTCGCCGACGCGGGCCTTGCCCTGGGCGACCCATAGACGACCGACGATCATCGACCGACCGGGCCGCGACCGGCGGCCCTCTTTGAAACAAGACCACCTGAATAGAGTGTGACAGACCATGACCGACGAACCCGAAATACCGGAAATCGACGCCGCCGCCATCCGGCGCGCGGAAAACAACGGCGAGTACCTGGCCGACAGCATCAAGGTGCTGCGCGGGCTTGAGGCCGTGCGAAAGCGCCCCGGTATGTACATCGGCGACACCGACGACGGATCGGGCCTGCATCACATGATCTACGAAGTCGTCGACAACGGGATCGACGAGGCGCTGGCCGGGTATTGCGACACGGTCAAGCTGACGCTCAACGGCGACGGCTCGGCGACGATTTCGGACAACGGCCGCGGCATTCCCGTGGATATCCATGCCGAGGAAGGCGTCTCGGCGGCCGAGGTCATCATGACCCAACTGCACGCCGGCGGTAAGTTCGACCAGAATTCCTACAAGGTGTCGGGCGGTCTGCACGGGGTCGGCGTGTCCGTGGTCAACGCGCTGTCGGAATGGCTGGAGTTGCGCATCTGGCGCAACGGCAAGGAGCATATCGTCCGGTTCGAGGACGGCGCGGCCGTCAAGCCTTTGGAAATCGTCGGCGACGCGCCGCTCGGCGACGACGGCCAGCCTGTTTCCGGGACCGAGGTCACGTTCCTCGCGTCCAAGGAAATCTTCTCCCATACGGATTACGACTTCGCCACGCTGGAACATCGCCTGCGGGAACTGGCCTTCCTCAACTCCGGCGTCGGCATGTCGATGACCGACGCCCGCGGGGTCGAACCGGTCACCAAGGATCTGCGGTACGAAGGCGGGCTCAAGGAATTCGTCAAATATCTTGACCGATCTAAGAATTCCCTGTTGCCCGACTCTATCTCGGCAATCGGCGAAAAGGACGGCATCACGGTCGAGATGGCGATGCAGTGGAACGACAGCTATCACGAGACGACGCTGTGCTTCACCAACAACATCCCGCAGAAAGACGGCGGCACGCACCTCGCCGGCTTCCGCGGTGCGTTGACCCGGATGATCAACAACTACGCCAACTCGTCCGGCATCGCCAAGAAGGCCAAGGTCGCGATCACCGGCGACGACGCCCGCGAAGGGCTGACCTGCGTGCTGTCGGTCAAGGTGCCGGATCCCAAATTCTCGTCGCAGACCAAGGAAAAACTGGTCTCGTCCGAAGTCCGCCCGGTCGTTGAAAGCCTGGTCTCGGAAGGGCTCGACCAATGGTTCGAAGAACACCCGACCGAAGCCCGCAACGTCATCGGCAAAATCGTCGAGGCGGCGGCGGCCCGCGAGGCCGCGCGCAAGGCCCGCGAATTGACCCGGCGCAAGGGCGCTTTGGATATCTCGTCCTTGCCCGGCAAGCTTGCCGATTGCCAGGAACGCGATCCGGCGCTATCCGAACTGTTCATCGTCGAGGGTGACTCGGCCGGCGGCTCCGCCAAGCAGGCCCGCCACCGCGCCAATCAGGCGATCTTGCCGCTGCGTGGCAAGATTCTGAACGTCGAGCGCGCACGGTTCGACAAGATGCTGTCGTCGGCGGAAATCGGCACCTTGATCGCGGCGCTCGGCACCGGCATCGGGCGCGAGGATTTCGACGTCGAGAAATGCCGATACCACAAGATCATCATCATGACGGACGCCGACGTCGACGGCTCCCACATCCGCACCCTGCTGTTGACCTTCTTCTTCCGTCAGATGCCGGAATTGGTCGAACGCGGCTATCTGTATATCGCGCAGCCGCCGTTGTACCGGGCCAAGCGCGGCAATTCGGAGGTCTATCTGAAGGACGACGCGGCGATGGAGGAATATCTGTTCGCCAGCGCCATCGACGAAGGGGCCGTGTTCCGTCCCCATGACGGCGCCGACAGCATGGGCAAGGACCTGCACGCCGTGGTTCGCGAGGCGCGCGACGTGAAGACGATGCTCGAACGTCTTGCCCATCACGTGCCCGTGCCCCTGGTCGAACAGGCGGCGATCCTGGGCGCGTTCAATTCGGAGATCCTATCCAATCAGGAAGCCGCTGCGGCGACCGCCGATTACATCGCCAAACGCCTGGACGCCCTCGTGCCCGAGGCCGAGCGGGGGTGGACCGGCGAAGCCCTGCCCGAAGGCGGGTTCGCCGTGAAACGCACGCTGCGCGGTGTTTCCGAAAGCCACGAAATCGATGCCAAGGTCATCCGGTCGGCCGAGGCGCGCCGGCTGGACGGTATGGCGCCCGCGTTGCAGGCCCGCTATGCCCGCCACGGCTCGCTGGTGTTGAAAGACAAGGACTACGTCATTACCGGGCCGGTCTCCCTGGTCGATCGGGTGATGGACGCCGGCAAGAAAGGCGTCGGCGTGCAGCGCTACAAAGGTCTCGGCGAAATGAACCCCGATCAGCTTTGGGAAACCACCTTGGATCCGAATGTGCGGTCCCTGCTTCAGGTCAAGATCAACCATGTGGACGGCGCCGAAGAAGTCTTTTCGACGCTTATGGGAGACCTGGTGGAACCGCGCCGCGATTTCATTCAGGAAAACGCCCTGAAGGTCGCCAATCTGGACATCTGACGACACCGGGCCGCCGGTCCATCATGGCGGCCTAATCCCCCCTTCGGCGGGCGGCGCAAGGCGGCCTTGGGGAGGGCTCCCCGTGGTTTACTCACCCACAGGCTTGCGCCTATGATCGCCGCAAACCCGGGCCAACCGGGGGCACCTGACGGGTGCCGGGGAAGGCGGGGCAGACAAGAGGACACGCCATGGCGGATACGGTGAATTCTGTCGCCGATATGATCGAAGCGCATGAAACCTGGCTGCGCGGCGGCGGCGATACGGGTCAGCGCGGTGAATTGTTGCGTCTTAACATGCGGGATATGGATTTGCGGGGAGCCGCTCTCGCCAATGCCAATATCCGAGAATGCGATCTGACCGGCGCGGACCTTTCCGGTGCCGATCTGCGCGGCTCGTCCCTGGTGTCCTCGGTCATGGTCGGTGTGAATTTCACCAACGCCCTGATCGACTTCGCCGATATGACGGACACCGACTTGCGCGGCGCCAACTTTACGGGGGCCTCGCTCAATGGTGCAGATATGTGGCGGGCCAACCTGAAGGGCGCGGTGATCGATCCGATCGTCCTGCATACCCTGCTCGATTGCCGCGAGCCGGACGAAACTTCCGCTTATTTCGCTCTCACCAAATCCTGACGGGGCCCCGGTAATGGCCGGTCCCCACAACAGGCCCCATGGCTGACAAGAAGAAAACCAAACCGGCTTCCCGATCCCGTGCCCGCGCCAAGGCACCGAAGGCGTCTCCATCGGGCGGCCGCAGCCGCCCCAGCGGCGCGCGCCCCCCTGTTCAGCCACGCCGTCTTTGGCCGACGCTCGGGAAATGGCTCGGCGTTGCCGCCGTCTGGTTTATCATCGCGGTCCTAGCGGCGGGGGTGTGGGTTTCCGTCGGACTGCCCGACCTGGACGAGGCGCTGAAGACCGAACGCCGCCCGACCGTCATCATTCGAAGCGCCGACGGCACGGAAATCTATCAAGGCGGCGATCTGGTTGGGGAAACGGTCACCCTGGATCAACTGCCGCCGGCACTGGCCCAGGCCGTCCTGGCGACCGAAGACCGCCGGTTCTACGACCACTTCGGGATCGACCCAATCGGTCTCGCCCGGGCCATGGTCCGCAACATCAGGGCCGGGCGCATCGTCGAGGGCGGATCGACCATCACCCAACAGTTGGCCAAGAACCTATTCCTGACGCACGAGCGCACCTATGTCCGTAAACTGCAGGAGGTCGTCGTGGCCTTCTGGCTGGAACTGGAATTCACCAAGGACCAGATCCTGACCTTGTATCTCAACCGGGTATACCTGGGGGCGGGCACCTATGGCGTCGATGCGGCGGCGCGTCGGTTTTTCCGCAAGCCGGCATCGCGGATCAATACCTATGAAGCAGCCGTCCTGGCGGGTTTGTTGAAGGCGCCGTCCCGCTATAACCCGGTGTCGTCCCCTAAACGCGCTCATGCCCGGGCCAAGGTCGTGCTCGCCAATATGGTCGCGGCGGGCTATTTGACGGACAAGAAAGCGGGCGAGGCGGCGCGCGGAATCCAGGTCACCCTGGTCGCTGCGCCGACAGGCCGGGCACGCCATTTCGTCGATTGGGTGTTGGACGCCTTGTCCGATTACGTCACCACGGGCGGGCGCGATCTCGTCGTCACCACGACCCTGGACGCGGGCCTGCAACGCATGGCCGAAGTTGCGATGGCAACCTCCTTCGCCCGCGCAGATAAGGCCGGGTTGAAGGCCGGTGAGGGTGCCTTGATCGCCATGGCGCCCGACGGTGCGGTACGCGCCATGGTCGGCGGCCGGGATTACGGAAAAAGCCAGTTCAACCGGGCGACCCAGGCATTGCGCCAGCCGGGATCGGCGTTCAAGCCCTTTGTTTATCTTTCTGCGATCGAGGCCGGGATGATGCCCGACACCCGGGTTGTCGACCGCCCGGTAAAACTGGGGGATTGGCAGCCTTCGAATTTCTCCGGCAAGTACGAAGGCCCGATGACCTTGCAGCGGGCCCTGGCCAATTCGGTCAATTCGGTTGCCGTGCAGTTGGCGCAAAAGGTCGGCCCGGCGAAAATTTTGGAGACGGCCCGCGCATTCGGCATCACGTCGGATCTGCCCAAAGACGCCGGCCTGGCCCTCGGCACCGGGGAGGTCAACCTGCTCGAACTCACGGCGGGGTACGCCGCTCTGGCGCGGGGCGGTATCGGGGTATGGCCGCATGCCATCACCGAGATCAGGGACAGCGCAGACAAGATTCTTTATACCCGCCAAGGCTCCGGCCCCGGCCGGGCCGCGCCCGAGGACGCCGTCGAAACCCTGGTCGGCATGATGACCAAGGTGATCGATGGCGGCACGGGCCGCAACGCCGCCATCGGCCGCCCGGCGGCGGGCAAGACGGGGACCAGCCAGAATTACCGGGACGCCTGGTTCGTCGGGTTCACGGCCCAATTGATCACCGGCGTTTGGTTCGGCAACGACGACGGCGCGCCGATGAACCACGTTACCGGCGGCGGCCTGCCCGCCCGGACCTGGGCCCGGTTCATGGGCCCGGCCATGGAAGGCAAACCGGTCCTGGCCCTGGGCGATGTCGATGCCGACGGCAAGCCTGGCTCGGGATCGTTCTGGAGCCGCCTGAAGAACCTGATCGACTCAACCGCGCCTTCGGGCGCCACGGAAGGCTTGCCGCCGGTCGGTGAAAACCGCGGCGGCGATTGATGTCTCAATCGATCATAAGGCTTGGTGGTGCGGCTCAGCTTTGCCCGGCGAGCCTTGCGATGGTGGCCGTGGTGCTGTGCCCCGCTTCCAAATCGGCCAGGAAGACACGGCCGCCGGCGGCCTCGACCACGTCGCGGCCGACGACCTGATCGACGCGGTAGTCGGCCCCTTTGATCAGCACGTCGGGCGTCAGCGTTTCGATGAGGGCGAGCGGCGTGTCTTCGGAAAACAGCACGACGGCGTCCACCCCGGCGAGGGATGCCAGCACCGTCGCCCGCGCGGTTTCGTTCTGAACCGGGCGGTCCTCGCCCTTCAGCCGTTTCACCGAGGCATCGGAATTCAGCCCGACCACAAGCCGGTCGCATTGGCCCCGCGCCTGGCGCAACAAGGACACATGACCGGGGTGAAGCAAATCGAAACAGCCGTTGGTGAACCCGACCTTGAGGCCCCGGCGCCGCCACCCGGCGACCCGGTCAACCGCTTGTTCGCCGGTCAACAGTTTGGCTTCCGCTTCACTCAGGTCCTGGTGATGCAATTCGGCAATCAGGTCGCCCGCATAGGCCACCGCGGTGCCGACCTTGGCGACGACGATGCCCGCGGCAAGATTGGCAAGGGCGGCGGCTTGGTCCAATGGCGCCCCGGCGCCAAGGGCGGCGGCCAGGGTCGCGACGACCGTGTCGCCCGCGCCGGAGACGTCGAAGACCTCCTGCGCCTCGGCGGCCAGATGGCTGACCGCGCCGTTCTTGGGCACGATGGTCATGCCGTCACGCGATCGCGTCACAATCACGGCGTTCAAATTCAAATCGCCGATCAGGCTCCGTGCGGCGGCGATCACGTCGTCGTCGGACGAAACCGGCTTGCCCGTGGCGGCGGCCAATTCGGACAGATTGGGGGTCAGTATCCCCGCACCCTTATACCGGCCGTAATCGGTACCCTTCGGGTCGACGATTACCGTTGCTCCAGCATCGGCGGCAGCTTTGATCACACGCGCCAGCGTTGCATCGGCAAGCACGCCCTTGCCGTAATCGGACAGCACCACGACCGGGTGTTCGCGCACGGCGGCTTCGGCTTCGGCGGCGATCTCGTCCTGCAGGTCGTCGGCGGTCGCCTGCGCCGCTTCGCGGTCGGCGCGTAACATCTGCTGCGTGCCGGCGATAAAGCGGGACTTGATTGTCGTCCGGCGGCCGGGCGCGGTCTTCAATTCACCGGAAACACCCGGCTCCTTGGCGAGCAAGTCGCGGATGGCCGTCCCCGCATCATCGTCGCCAACCAGGGATAGAAACCGCGTCCGAGTGCCGAGCGCCGCCAGATTGCGGACGACATTGCCGGCGCCGCCCAGCATGCTGACTTCGTCGGTGACGCGCAGCACGGGGATCGGGGCTTCAGGAGAAATTCGTTCGACCCGGCCGTAGACGAAGGTGTCCAGCATGACGTCTCCCAGGCAAAACACCTTGGCATCCGTCAACGCTTCGACCAGGGGAATGAGTTTCGCGCGATCCGTCATCGTCACTTGTCCGCCGCCGTAGGGATCACGTCGGGTTGCGGCATTATACCAGGCCCAACTCGATCTCGAGGGCACCGCAAAGCATCTGGCCCAGGGTGATGTGCATTTCCTGAATGCGCGCCGTGGTGTCGGACGGGATGATCAGAAGAGGGTCGGCCAGACCGACCATCTGCCCGCCGCCTTTGCCGCTGAGGCCTACCGTGGCGATGCCCATCTCACGGGCGATCCGAAAGGCTTCCAAAATGTTGGAGCTTTGGCCCGACGTCGAAATGCCAAGCGCGACATCGCCGGACCGGCCAATTGCCGCAATCTGGCGGGCGAACAATTGATCGAAGCCCAAATCGTTACCGCACGCGGTCAGCGCCGACGTATCCGTGGTCAAGGCGACGGCGGCGATGGGGGCTCGGTCGGTTTTGTACCGGATCGTCAATTCAGTCGCCAAGTGTTGGCAATCGGCAGCGCTGCCGCCGTTGCCGAAGAACATGATTTTCCCACCTTTTTTCAATGAATTGGCGCAGATTGTTACAAGTTGTTGGAAGGCATCGGCCAAGCCCGCGTGGGTTGCCGCCGCCACCGCCGCATGTTCTTCCATCTCATTGTTAAAAAAAGCGTTCAAATCCATGATTCGTCACCGTTTTTGGGGCTTGGGCCGGCCGTCGCGTTAGAGCACGCTGCGGAAATAGGCGATGGTTTTTTCGAGGCCGTCCGCAAGGTCGATCGTCGGCGCCCATCCCAGTTTGTTTTTCGCCAGCGTAATGTCCGGGCAGCGCTGCATGGGGTCGTCCTGAGGCAGGGGCTTCTTGATGATCTTGGATTGAGCACCGGTCATCTCGATGACTTTTTCCGCCAGTTCCAGGATCGTGAACTCGCCGGGATTGCCAAGATTGATCGGTCCCGTCACCTCGTCCGGCGCGTTCATCAAGCGCATCAATCCGTCGACAAGGTCGTCCACGTAACAGAACGACCGCGTCTGCGTGCCCTCGCCGTAGACCGTCAGGTCCTGACCCTGTAGCGCCTGGACGATGAAGTTGGAGACCACCCGCCCGTCGTTCGGGTGCATGTTCGGCCCATAGGTGTTGAAGATGCGGGCGACGCGGATGTTTGTTTCGTGCTGGCGGTAATAATCGAAGAACAGCGTCTCGGCGCAGCGTTTGCCTTCGTCGTAGCAGCCGCGCGGACCGATGGGGTTGACCTTGCCCCGGTAATCCTCGGTCTGCGGATGGATTTCCGGGTCGCCGTAAACCTCCGAGGTCGATGCCTGGAGAATCTTGGCGTTCGTCCGCTTGGCCAGGCCCAGCATGTTGATGGCACCATGGACCGACGTCTTGGTCGTTTGCACGGGATCGTACTGGTAATGCACGGGCGAGGCCGGGCAGGCCAGGTTGTAGATTTCATCGACCTCGACATACAGCGGGAAGGTCACGTCGTGGCGCATGACCTCGAAATGGGGATGATCCAGCAGGCCCAGAATGTTGTCCTTGGAGCCCGTATAGAAATTGTCGGCGCAGATTACGCCGGCGCCCGATTCCAACAGACGCGCGCAAAGATGCGAGCCGATAAATCCCGCCCCGCCGGTGACGAGGATGGTCTTGCGTAGGGCCATGAATGGGTCACCCGTCCTGGTATTGCCGTGATCGAGGCGAAAAACCGCCGCCGCCGCGATTTTTATAGCGCGGCAAGGGTTAAGAAACCGTCGCTTATGGCCCTCTCGGGGGCCTGAGGTCAAGGCGCGTGACGGCGGGGTACGCCGGGAACGACCGGTCCGGCCCAGAAGACGCCGCCCCGACGTGGGCGCCTTTTCGTCCCGGCATCCGGCCTGGTCGTTCCGAATTCGTAATGAGGCATGGCGCCCGGCGCATGCCCGTGCAAGGAGAGGGCCGTGGCCCCGGGATCGTCATGGTGCCTCCTTGTGTCGTCATCGCCCGCCGTGGCGCCCGGAATTTGCCGCCGGATTTTGGAATAAGTCCCGGAAATGGACTGACTTTTTTAACGATTTCATTTTAGCATGGCGTGAACTGGCCGTTATGGGCGGCGCGGATGGACCGGGGAGTTGCCCCGGCTCCGGCCGGCCCGGCGGTTCGCATGCCGGAGCGCCTCGGGCGTTTCGGGGGGTAAATTGGGAGTATCATGGCCGAGATTCCGTCACCGGATACCCTCGAAGAGAAGCTGTTGCTGGACCGCCTGAACCGGATGGAGCAGGGGGGCACCGGCTATTACGCCGTGCACATGCACCTATCGGATCTTAAGGCCACGAACCGCAAGCCCCATTTCATCCGCCTGGCCGCCCGCAATTTCGACAACATCATCAACCAGCACGACGCAACGCTGTTCCAAATGAAGAACGCGGATCAGATCATTCTGTGCCGCAACGTGCCGGTGAACGAAACCGAGGCCCCGGTCGAAAAGATCCGCTCGCTGTTTTCCGAGGACCCGTTGACCCATGTCGACGAGACGGGTCTGGGAGAGGACCGCTTGTCCACCTGGTACGACCTGTCGGAACAGGACGATTTCCGCGCCTTCGTACGGGTCGTCGGCTCGCTGGTGCTGGAGGCCGAGGAAACGGCCAAGCGCGAAGCCCAGGAAGCGGCGGCGCAGCAAAAGGCCGTCGGCCAGCCGTTGACGGCGCAGCACTTGACGGCGCTCAGCCAGGTTCTGCCGCGTATCCCGATCGACGACCTGATCCGCGAGCAGCTCTGCCTGCACATCGGCGCCAACGGACCCGAGGGCGTGATTTTCCGCGAATATTTCATCTCGATCGGCGACCTCAAGCAGCGGGTGGCCCCGGGGGTGAATCTGTTCTCGTCGATCTGGCTGTTCCAGTATCTGACCGAGGCGCTGGACCGGGTGATCCTTGCCAACATGGCCGGCCGAAACTTCGAGCAGATCAACGAGCCGATCTCGCTCAACCTCAATATCGGCACCGTGCTGTCCCGTGATTTCCAGAATTTCCATCGCGCCGTGGGCGGCCATGCCGACAACGTCATCATCGAGATGCAGGTGATCGACATCTTCTCCGACGTCGACGCCTTCACCATCGCCCGCAACATGTTGCAACAGAACGGATATCGTGTGCTGGTCGACGGCATCTCGCCTGTCTCGATGCAGTTCTTCGACCCGGCCATCCTCGAGGCCGATTTCATCAAGATCGGTTGGGGCAAGGAATTCGAGAACGAAGAAGAAGACGACAGCAAGGTCGAGGACCTGCGCCGCATCATCCGCGATGCCGGTGCGGAATCGATCATCATGTCGCGCGTCGATTCGGAATTCGCCATTCAATGGGGCCTGAATCTGGGGATCACCCGGTTTCAGGGCTTCCTCATGGACCGGCTGATCGACACCGTGCGCTCGCAGGGGCGGCGCGCACGGATCAAGAAGGACCGCGCCCGCAGCGCCGCGCAATAGCGCGCAGCGGGACGAGAGAAAGCAGGCATAGGCAAGACAGATGGCGACCGCGCCCGACGCACAGAAATCGATCCCCAGCCAGGAAAACCTGTTGCTGGATTACGTGCGCCGCCTGGAAAAACACCGGGACGGCCGCATGGTCGTGCACGTCCACTTGTCCCAGTTGCGCCCCTTCAACCGGCGGGAACAGCACATCAGGGCGGCGACCTCCAGCTTCGATCCGCTGGTCAGTGCCATGTCCGGCCAATTGTTCGCCTTGCGCAACGCCGACCTGATCTTCGTGTTCAAGGCCGAAGCCCGGCCGCAGGTCGAAACCGTGGTACAGAAGGTCCGTTTTCTGTTCTCGGACGACCCCCTGATCGCCGAGGCCGATACCCACGAAAAGCCTTTCGCCAGTTGGTACGACGCCGAAGACAATTACGACGAGGTCCTGCATCTGGCCCGCGACCTGGCGGATGAGGAAGAGGAGCGCCTGACCAAGGTACGTTCGCGCATGGATGCGCGTTCGGCCCTTCGCGCCAAGCAGCAGCAAGGCGAACCCCTGACCCCGGATGTCCTGGCCCGGGTCGAAGACGCGTTGGGCCGTGCCGATCTTTCCAACTATGTGCGCCGCCAGTTCGTCTGCCGGGTCGATTCCAAGCTGGTTCCGGAACAGGAATTTTCCGAACTGTTCATCTCGATCTCGGACCTGCGGGAAACCCTGATGCCGGGGGTCAACCTGACCTCCAACCGCTGGTTGTTCCATCACCTGACCGAGACCTTGGACAAACGCATGCTGTCCATGTTGTCGAAGACGGACGCCATCACCATCACCGGCGAGATCTCCATCAACGCCAACGTCAAGACGCTGCTTTCGGACGATTTCCAGGTCTTCGACGACAACGTCTCGGCGTCGCGTCGCGGCGCCATGGTCATCGAGTTGCAGAAGGAAGACATCTTCTCCGACCTGCCGGCCTTTTTGATCGCCCGCGAATTCGTTCAGGAACGGGGCTACCGGGTGTTGCTCGACGGCCTGACCATGCAGACCATGTTCCTGGTCGACCGGGAAAAATTGGGCTGCGACCATGCCAAGTTGATCTGGACCCCGGCCCTCGCCGATGCCGGTGAGGAGGTCAAGGAACGGCTCCGCGAATTGGCCGCGCAAAGCGGCGGCGGCAAGATGATTCTCTGCCGTTGCGATACGCGCGAGTCCGTGGAATTCGGCCGCTCCGTCGGGATCGACCGGTTCCAGGGCCGTTTCGTCGAGGGCCTGATCGCCGAAGATGGACGCCGCCGCGATCTGTTGAAGTTGAAGCACCGTATTCAGCGCGGCACCGCCGCCGACGATGAAGACGAGGAAATGGTCGAATAGCCTTCGGCCCGCGCCTCAATCCTTGGCGTCAATTCTTATCCGAAATTCCCGCCTGCTCGAAGGTCGCCATCCCGGAATGACAGGCCAGCGCCGCGCGCACCAGGCCGACCGCCAATACGGCGCCCGACGCCTCGCCCAGGCGCATCCCCAAATCCAATAGGGGCGGCAGGCCCAGGTTGCCCAGCAACTGATCATGTCCCGGTTCGGCCGAGCGGTGCGCCGCCCGGCAATGATCCAATGCGCCCGCGACCGCCCGCTCCAAACAGGCCGCCGCGGCGCCGGAAACGAAGCCGTCCAGCAACACGGGCACATTTTTATGCCGGGCCGCCGCGACCGCCCCCGCCATGGCCGCCAATTCCCGCCCGCCGAGGGCGCGCAACACACCAAGTCCGTCCGCCGGATCGACGCCATTCGCCGCCACCGCCCGTTCGATCACCCGCGCCTTGAGCGAGATCCCGTCCGCCGCCAGACCCGTGCCCGGCCCGGCCCATTCGGCCCCCGTGCCGCCGTATAGGCCAAGGCAGACCGCCGCCGCCGCCGTGGTGTTGCCGATGCCCATTTCGCCGACGCACAGAAGGTCGGTGCCGTCGGGCAGGGCCGCCGCCCCGGCGGCGAAGGCATCGCTGAATTCAGCCTCCGACATGGCGGGGCCGTGGGTGAAATCGGCGGTCGGCTTCTCTAGGTCCAGGGCCGTCACGGCGAGTTCCACCCCAAAGGTTCGGCAGAGCTGATTGACCGCGGCGCCGCCGGCCTGAAAATTGCCGACCATCTGGGCCGTGACGTCCGGCGGATAGGCGGAAATACCCTGCGCCGTGACGCCGTGATTGCCGGCGAAAACCAGGGCCTGCACCTTGTCCGCTTTGGGCGTGGCGCGTCCCTGCCAGGCCGCCATCCAAGCGGTGACCTCCTCCAACCGGCCGAGCGATCCCGGCGGTTTGGTCAGCATGCCTTCGCGGGCGGCGGCGGCATCCGCGGCGGCGCGGTCCGGGCCGGGAAGGTCCGTCAGCAGATCGATTGCGGGGGGCGTCGGGTCGGTCGGAACTGTCACGGTTCTTGTTTCCTCCTGTATTGCAGGTCACATATAACCCAATCATTCTTGCGCCGCGCCGCTAAATCATCCACCGCCGGAGAGCCTTTTCGTGTCCGACGCCCCCGACGACCCAGCGATCGAAAACCAGACGGCGGGTACCGCCCAGCCGATCTGGGCGGACGTTCCCCTCGCGGTCGCGTTTCTCACGCGCCTGCCCGTTCCCGCCCGCCACGATGCGGGGCCGGGGGCGCTGGCCCGTGCCGGTTGGGCTTTTCCCCTGGCGGGTCTGCTGGTCGGCGGGCTGGGGGCGGCGGTCATCATGGCGACGGCGGGCACGGGCCTGCATCCCATCGCGGCGGCCTTGTTGGCGCTTGCCGTCATGGCCGTGATCACGGGCGCATTGCACGAAGACGGTCTCGCCGACTTTGCCGACGGTCTCGGCGTGCATGGGCGCGAGCGGCGGTTGGAGGTCATGCGCGATTCCCGGACCGGCGCCTTCGGCGTGCTGGCCTTGGTCTTCGCGACCGGGTTGAAGGCGACGGCGTTGGCCTCCGTCCCCGGGCCGGGGTCGGCGGCGCTGGCCCTGATTGCGGCAGCGGCCCTGTCCCGCGCGGTCATGGTCCCGGCCATGGCGATGCTGGCCCCGGCGCGGGCCGATGGTTTATCAAAGGGCGCCGGGCGTCCGCCGATCTGGGCGGCGGGCTTGGCGGTCGCACTCGGCTTGGCCGCATTCGGTTTGCTTTGGCCGCTGTTCGGTGGCGGCGCGATTGCCGCGGCGGCGGCGGGATTGGCGGCGGCGCTGTTCATGTGCTGGGCGATGCATGCGGCGGTCGGTGGCCAGACGGGCGACACGCTCGGCGCGCAGCAGCAGGTGACGGAACTTGTGATCTATTTGACGGTCGCGACCTTAGAGATCGCGTAACGATAAGAAACCGAACGACGGAGGACATGCGGTGACGAAACGAAAAGACATGCCCGGGGTGACCCGATGGTGGTGGGTGCGCCATGCCCCGGTGCCCAGCGTCGTCGGCACGATCTACGGCGGCAACGACGTCCCCTGCGATGTCTCCGACCGGGAAAGCTTCCGCCACCTGGCGTCGGCCCTGCCCCAGGACGCGCTGTGGCTGTCCAGCCATCTCAGCCGCACCCATAAGACCGCCGAGGCGATCCGCCAGGAAGCGGCGGGCCTGGACCCGGCGCCCGCGTTTCCCGACCCGGTCGCCGAGGAACATCTAGGCGAACAATCCTTCGGCGATTGGCAGGGCCATACCTGGGACGAGATGGAAACCATGGACCCGGTGGGCTTCGCCAAGTTCTGGGAGACCCCGGCGCGATCGCGCCCGCCCGGCGGCGAAAGTTTCGCGGATCTGGTCGCCCGCGTCTCGGGCGTCATCGACCGCTATACGGAAAGCCACGCCGGGCGCGACATCGTCGCGGTGACCCATGGCGGCACCATCCGCGCCGCCATGGCGCATTCGCTGGGGCTGGAGCCCGAGGGCGCCATGTCCTTCACCATCTCGACGCTCTCGGTGACATGCCTGGAGCACGTCGCGGGCGGCTTGCTGCGCGGCAAGGGCGGGGCCTGGCGCGTCGTCCGGGTCAACGCGCCGCCCCATGGCGTCGACACCCTGGTCAAAGGGGGCCATTGATGGACGGCGGGCTTCCCCCGATCACCTTGATCCTCGGCGGGCAACGCTCGGGCAAGAGCCGGCTTGCCGAAACATTGATCGAGGATGCCGCCGGCGGCGGGCTATATCTCGCCACCGCCGAGGCGCGGGACGGCGAAATGACCGACCGCATCGCCGCCCATCGGGCGCGCCGCGGCCCCGATTGGGAAACGGTCGAGGAGCCCTTGGACATTCTGGAACAGATCGTCGAGCACGCGGCCCCCGACCGCCCGATCCTGGTCGATTGCCTGACGCTCTGGCTGTCGAACGTCATGGCGGCGGGCCGCGACCCGGGCCGCGCGGTCGAGGACTTGGCGGCCGGGCTCGAGGGCCTCGCCGGGCCGGTGGTTTTCGTATCGAACGAGGTCGGCCTGGGCGTGATCCCGGCCAACGCCTTGGCCCGCGCCTTCGCCGACGCGGCGGGGATCGCCAATCAACGGCTGGCCCAGCGGGCCGACCGTGTGCTATTCACGGCGGCCGGGTTGCCCATGGTCTTGAAGGGCCGCCCGCTATAATTCGCCACGCAGTCAAAGGTCCCCCGCATTCATGAAAATCCCCGCCACCGTCATCACCGGCTTTCTCGGCGCCGGTAAAACGACCCTGATCCGCCATTTGTTGCAGAACGCGGGGGGGCGGCGGATCGCGTTGGTCATCAACGAATTCGGGGACCTGGGCGTCGACCGCGAGGTCATCAACGGCTGCGCCATCGAAGGCTGCGCCGAAGACGACGTGGTGGAACTGGCCAACGGCTGCATCTGCTGCACCGTCGCCGACGATTTCCTGCCGACCATGGAAATGCTGCTCGACCGGCCGGAGCCGCCGGACCATATCGTGATCGAGACTTCGGGCCTGGCGTTGCCCAAGCCCCTGGTCAAGGCCTTCACCTGGCCGGAGATCCGTGCCCGCGTGACCGTCGACGGCGTGATCGCCGTGGTCGACGCGCCCGCCGTCGCCGCCGGGACCTTCGCCCATGATCCGAACGCCGTCGCCGAACAACGCGAAGCCGACGACAACCTGGACCATCATTCGCCGCTGGAAGAAGTCTTCGAAGATCAGCTGCTGGCCGCCGACATGGTGCTGCTGAACAAGGCCGATCTGGTCGATGCCGACGCCATGGCGGGGGTGCGCAAACTGGTGGAAAGTGAGTTGCCGCGCGCGGTCAAGATCGTCGAAACCCGGCACGGCACGTTGGATGCCTCGGTCCTGCTGGGACTGCAGGCCGGGGCCGAGGACGACCTGGACGCCCGCCCGTCCCACCACGAAGACCACGACGAACACGATCACGACGATTTCGAAAGCTTCGAAGTGGTGATCGGGGGCTCGGCCGACCCGGACGCCCTGAAATCCCGGATCGAGGCCGCTGCCCGCGACCACGGCATCCTGCGGGTGAAAGGCTTCGTTCATGTCGAAGGCAAGCCGCGCCGCCACGTGATCCAGGGCGTCGGGGCCCGCATCGACGGCTATTACGACCGCCCCTGGGCGGACGGCGAAGCCAAGGAAAGCCGTTTGGTGGTTATCGGGCTGCACGGCCTGGACCGCGCCGCCGTGACCCGCGCGCTGGCGGGCTAATCCCCGCCCGTCATTCCGGGGTTCGCCCGGGCCCCTGCCTCTCCTATATATAAGACCGCCATCTCAAGAGACCCGCGGAGCAACCTTTGCACCTTCTTGCCGCCCAACCCGGCACAGTCGACGACGGATCGGAGGCCCTGGACCTGGGGCAGACGCCGGGCGACATCGTCGTGCTCTCGGCGGCGGATACGGAACTGGCGGCCCTGGCCCAGGCCCAGGCACGGCGCCTGACGGACGATCCCTCTGGACCCTCGCTGCGGCTCGCCAACGTCATGCACCTCGCGCACAACATGAGCGTCGATCTTTACGTCGATGCGGTGATCCGCCATGCGCGGCTGGTCGTCGTGCGCCTGTTGGGTGGGCGGGCCTATTGGCCCTACGGCGTCGAACAGTTGGCCGAGGCGGCGGCGGCCCGTGGCATCCCGCTCGCCTTCCTGCCGGGCGACGACGCGCCCGATGCCGAACTCGCCGATTGGTCCAACCTGCCGCGCCCGGCGCAGCATCGTCTTTGGCAGTATCTGGTGCAGGGCGGGCCGACCAACGCCGACCGGTTCCTCGATTATGCGGCGGCGCTGATCTCGGGCGGCGACGACGACGCGCTCGACCCGGAACCACTGCTCGCCGCAGGGCTTTATTGGCCGGGTGAAGAGGCGACCGATCTCGACGCCCTTCGCACCTATTGGACGGCGGGCGCCCCTGTCGCGGCGTTGGTGTTCTACCGCGCGCTGATGCAGGCCGGGAACCTGGACGCCGTCGATGCCCTGGTCGCGTCTTTGGTGCGGGCCGGGCTCAATCCCCTGCCGGTCTATGTGAAGAGTTTGAAGGACCCGGTCTCGGCGGCGACCTTGGAAGGTTTGTTCGCCGACGCCCCGCCCGCCGTCGTCCTGAACGCGACGGGTTTCGCCGTCACCGCGCCGGGCACCGACCGCATTGGCGGCGCCCGCGATCCCGGGCCGCTCGACCGCGCGGGCGCGCCGGTGCTGCAGGCCGTGTTCTCCGGCGGTGCTTTGGCGGGCTGGCGGGACGGCACCCACGGACTCGGCCCCCGCGACATCGCCATGAACGTCGCCCTGCCGGAAGTCGACGGCCGCGTCTTCACCCGCGCCGTCTCGTTCAAGGGATCGGCCCGGCGGGACGAGGCGACCCAGACCGACATCGTGCGGTACGAGCCCGTCCCAGACCGCGTCGATTTCGTCGCCGACCTGGCGGCCGGCTGGGCGCGGCTTGCGGGCAAGCAGACGGAAGACCGCCGCGTCGCGCTGGTCCTCGCCAACTATCCCAATCGCGACGGGCGCATCGGTAACGGCGTCGGCCTGGATACACCGGCGGCGGCGGTCAACCTGTTGGGCGAAATGCAAGATGCGGGATACGCCGTCGATGGCGTTCCGGCGGACGGCAACGCGTTGGTTCGCCGATTGCTGGCCGGGCCGACCAACGATCACCGTGCGCTGCATGAGCGGGAATGGGACGAAACGCTCTCGTTCGCCGACTATCAGATGTTTTTCGCGGACCTGCCAAAGGCCGTGCAGACGGCAGTGCTGGACCGTTGGGGCCCGCCCGAAGGCGATCCCTTTTACCGGGCGGGCGACGTCGATTGCGGGCGGTTCGCCGTCGCGGCGTTCCGCCTGGGCAAGGTCGCGGTCTGCCTGCAACCGGCGCGCGGCTACAACATCGATCCGAAATCCAGCTACCATGACCCGGACCTGGTGCCGCCGCATGCCTACCTCGCGTTCCATGCCTGGATGCGCCGCGAGTTCCGCGCGGACGCCGTCATCCACATGGGCAAGCACGGCAATCTGGAATGGCTGCCCGGCAAGTCGCTGGCGCTGTCCGAAGACTGCTTCCCGGAAGCGGCGCTCGGCCCCCTGCCCAACGTCTATCCCTTCATTGTCAACGACCCCGGCGAAGGCACGCAGGCCAAGCGGCGCGCCGCCGCCGTCATCGTCGATCACCTGACCCCGCCGCTGACCCGCGCTGAAAGCTACGGACCCCTGAAAGACCTGGAAGCCCTGGTCGACGAATATTACGAAGCGGCCGGCGTCGACCGGCGGCGGCTGAAGGTGCTGGAAGGCGAGATACTTTCCCTCTGCCGGGCGACCGGGATCGACGCCGACTGCGGCATCACCGATGACGACGGGACCGAAGACGCCCTGGCGCGGCTCGACAATTATTTGTGCGAGCTGAAAGAACTTCAGATCAGGGACGGCCTGCACATCCTCGGCACCGCGCCGGAAGGACAGGAGTTGACCGACCTTCTGGTCGCCCTGGCCCGCGTGCCGCGCGGCGGCAAGGCCGAGGATGCCTCGCTCCTCCGCGCTCTCGCGTCTGACCTGGACCTGACCGGCGCGGGCGAGGACGCTTTCGACCCGTTGGCCTGCGACATGGCGACCCCTTGGTCCGGCCCGCGCCCGGACGTGCTGGCGACCCTGTCCGATGCCCCCTGGCGTACGGCGGGCGACACGGTCGAACGTCTGGAATTGCTCGCTGGCCAACTCGTCGCGGACGAGGCGGCGGCCCCGGACGCCTGGGCGGCCAGCGCGCCGGTCCTGGCCTTTGTTGAGAATGCCCTGCGTCCCGCCGTCCGGGCTTCCGGCCAGGCCGAGACCAAGGGCGTGCTGACCGCGCTCGACGGCCGCTTCGTCGCTCCCGGGCCTTCCGGCGCGCCGACGCGCGGGCGGCCCGACGTGCTGCCGACCGGGCGCAATTTCTATTCCGTCGATACCCGCACGGTGCCGACGCCCGCCGCCTGGCAACTGGGGTGGAAGGCCGCGTCGTTGTTGGTCGAACGCCACGCCCAGGATCATGGCGATTGGCCGAAATCCATCGCCGTTTCGGCCTGGGGCACGTCGAACATGCGGACAGGCGGCGACGACATCGCCCAGGCGCTGGCGCTGTTGGGGGTGAAGCCGCAATGGGATGGCCCGTCGCGCCGCGTCACCGGGTTCGAGGTTCTGCCCGTATCGGTCCTGGGCCGCCCGCGCGTCGATGTGACGCTGCGCATTTCCGGTTTCTTCCGTGATGCCTTTCCGGGGCTGATCGATCTGTTCGATAGCGCCGTCCGCGCCGTCGCGGCATTGGACGAAGGCGAAGACGACAATCCGTTGGCCGCCCGCGTCAAGGCGGACGTGGCGCAAATGGGCGGCGACGACGCGATGCGGATGGCGACGCATCGGGTCTTCGGCTCCATGCCGGGGGCTTACGGTGCGGGTCTGCAGGCGTTGATCGACGAAAAAGGCTGGGAGACGGAAGACGACCTTGCCAAGGCTTACGTCGCCTGGGGCGGCTATGCTTATGGGGCGGGGGCCGAGGGCAAACCGGCGCACGGCCTGTTCGAACGGCGGTTGAAATCCGCCGACGCGGTCCTGCAGAACCAGGACAACCGTGAACATGATCTGTTGGACTCCGACGACTACTATCAGTTCCAGGGTGGCCTGACCGCCGCCGTGCGGTCCCTGAAAGGCGAACAGCCCGCCGTCTATTTCGGCGATACCTCGCGCCCGGAAACGCCCCGAATCCGGACGCTGGAGGAAGAGATCGGCCGCGTGGTTCGTGCAAGGGCGGCCAATCCGAAATGGATCAAGGGCGTCATGCGCCACGGTTACAAGGGGGCCTTCGAAATGGCGGCGACGGTCGATTACCTGTTCGCCTTCGCCGCCACGGCGCGCTGTGTCGCCGGCCATCATTTCGACATGCTGTTCCAGGCTTATTTGGAAGACGACGACGTGCAGGCGTTCCTGGCGGACAACAACCCTGACGCCATGCGAGACATGGCGGCGCGGTTCCTGGAGGCCCAGGATCGGGGGCTCTGGCAGACGCGTTTGAATTCCACGCGGCCCCTATTGGAGCGTCTTGCCACCGGGGCGCGATGAGGCGACGGGCGACGCCGGAGTTGACGGCGAGGCCCGGAAGCCGGGATAAGTGAAGACTGGCCCAAAGGAGGGGGATGCCCCCATGACCGTGAAAACCAAGGACACCATGACCGAGGCGGAGCTCGACGCCCGTCATGCGGAGAAAATGCGCAAGAAGAAGGCGGCGCGGGACAAGATCCTGGCCACCAAGACCGAAGAGCGCGGCCTGCTGATCGTCCATACGGGCAAGGGCAAGGGCAAATCCACCGCCGCCATGGGCATGGCCATGCGCGCCGTCGGCCACGGCATGCGCATCGCCATCGTGCAGTTCGTCAAGGGCGTCTGGGATACGGGCGAGCGTGACGTGCTGGCCAAATTCCCCGATCAGGTCACCATCCGGGCCATGGGCGAAGGCTTTTCCTGGGAAACCCAGGATCGCCAACGCGATCTGGCCGCCGCGCGCCAGGCCTGGGACGCGGCCAAGGAGCTGATGGCCGACCCGAGCTACAAGATGATCATCCTGGACGAATTGAACATCGTCCTGCGCTACGACAACCTGCCGCTGGACGAAGTCGTCGAAACCCTGCGCAACAAGCCCCGCGACCTGCACGTCGTGGTCACCGGGCGTAACGCCAAGGATGAATTGATCGACGCCGCCGACCTGGTCACCGAAATGACCATGGTCAAACATCCCTTCCGCGCGGGCGTGAAGGCCCAGGCGGGCATCGAGTTCTGATCGGCACCGGAGGACGAAAGATGGCGACGCGCATGAAAGGGTTTCTGGTTCTTGTCTTCGCCGTCACGGCCTTGGCCGGTTGCGCCCGTTTGGAATCCGAACCACCGGTCGCCGCCCGTCACGTGGTCAACGCCGCGACGGCGACGGTCGAACGGTTCACCACCGTCCCGCAATTGGCTGAATCCGCGAAACACATCCCGACGGCGCGTGCCGTCGTCGTCTTCCCCGATCTGGTCAAGGCCGGGTTCATCGCCGGCGGCGAAGGCGGCAACGGCGTGCTGGTGGCCCGTGCGGACGACGGGTCCTGGTCGGCGCCGGTGTTCCTGTCCCTGGGCGTCGCCAGCTTCGGCATCCAGGCGGGCATCCAGCAGACCGAGGTCATCCTGACCATCCGCTCCGAGGAAGCCTTGCAGGCCGTGTTGAAGAACCAGGGATCGATCGGCGCCGATTCCGGCATCACCGTGGCCGTCTACGGCGCCGGGATCGAAGGCGCGACGACGACCAACATCGGCGCCGATATCCTGGCCTTCGCCAATTCGAAATCGGGGCTTTACGCCGGGGCGTCGTTCGAAGGGGCCGTGTTCATCCGGCGCCGCGATTTGAACGAAGCCTTCTATGGCGCCGGTGCCACGCCCGACGCGATTCTGGCCGGCAATTTTTCCAACCCCGCCGCCCAGCCGTTGATCCAGGCCCTTGCCGCCGCCAAACGATAATCCCGTGCCGAACGGCGGCGGGCCCGCCAAGGCCCTGATGTTCCAGGGTACGGGTTCGGACGTCGGCAAATCGCTGGTGGTCGCCGGGCTTTGCCGCCTGTTCGCGAACCGGGGCGAAACGGTCCGTCCCTTCAAGCCGCAGAACATGTCCAACAACGCGGCCGTCACCGATGACGGCGGCGAGATCGGGCGCGCCCAGGCGCTACAGGCCCTGGCCGCGCGCCAGCCGCTGACCGTCCACATGAACCCGGTCCTGTTGAAACCGCAGACCGACATCGGATCCCAGGTCGTGGTCCAGGGCAAGGTGCGTGGCAACGTCAAGGCGCGGGATTATCACACGATGAAACCGGAATTGCTGGCCGCCGTGCGCGATAGCTTCGCGCAGGTCCGGGACGGCGCCGATCTGGTTCTGGTCGAAGGGGCCGGCAGTCCGGCCGAGGTTAACCTGCGGGCCGGCGATATTGCCAACATGGGTTTCGCGCTGGACGCCCAAGTGCCCGTGGTGCTGGTCGCCGACATCGGGCGGGGCGGGGTGATCGCGTCGCTGGTCGGCACCTGGGATTTGTTGCCGGACGACGAACGGGCGCTGATCCGGGGCTACGTCATCAACAAATTCCGGGGCGATGTATCGCTGTTCGACAACGCAATTTCGATCATCAAGGACCGCACGGGCATGGATTGCCTGGGCGTGGTGCCGCACTTCCCCGACGCCCGCCTGCTGCCGGCGGAGGACGCGGTGGCGCTGGACGACCGTTCGGCCGGTGCGCCGCGAAAAGACGCGATCCGCATCGCCGTGCCGCGTTTGCCGCGCATCGCCAACTTCGACGATCTCGATCCGCTGGGTGGCGAGGACGGGGTCACGGTTTCGATCATCGAGGCGGGCACGGCGATCCCCGGCGACGCCGACGTGATCCTGCTGCCCGGATCGAAAGCGACCTTGGGTGACCTGGCGGCCCTCCGGGCGGAAGGATGGGATATCGACGTCCTGGCCCATCACCGGCGGGGCGGCCTGATCGTCGGGCTTTGCGGCGGTTATCAGATGTTGGGTCGCACGCTGGCCGATCCGGGCGGTATCGAAGGCCCGCCAGCCATCGTCGAAGGGCTCGGTCTGCTTGCCGTCGATACGGTGATCGGCCAGGCCAAGACCCTGCGCCCTGCCGCCGGAACGGACACGGTCCATGGCGAGGCGATCGCGGGCTATGAAATGCACATGGGCGAGACGACGGGTGATGGGCTCGCACGGCCCTGGCTGACCCTGGCGTCGGGGACCGACGGCGCCTTGTCCGAAGACGGCCGCGTCATGGGTGCTTACGTCCACGGCCTGTTCGCGGCCGACGGGTTCCGCCGCGCGTTCCTGTCGGCGATCCGGCAAGGCGACTATGCAATGGCGTCGTACGATGCCCGGGTCGAGACGACCCTGGACCGGCTGGCCCGGCATCTTGAGGCGCATCTCGAAATGGCGGCGCTGGACGCGGCGTTTTCCTAGCCGTCGTTTTCCTAGCCGTCGTTTTCCTAGCCGTCGTTTTCCTAGTCGTCGTTTTCTGGGGCCGATCCGGTTTCCTTCAACAGAAACGCCCGCGCCTTTTCGGTGTGGGCGGGTTTCAGGTGCGGCGACAGAAGCCGCCAGGCGCCGTAGAACACGGTCGCGTCGTCCGTATAGCCGAGCGCCGCGATGAAATCGGGGACCAGGTCCGTCGGTACGATGAAATAGGCGAGGGCCGCCATGACGGCGGCTTTGACCCCGGCCGGGGTCTGCGGATCGCGGGCCGCGTAGAACGAGGCGACGGCTTCGTCGATGAAGGGCACGCGGCCGGCGGTGCGGCGCAGCTTGGCGCCCAGGTTCTCGACCACCAGGGCTTCGTCGTCGTCGAAACGGTCGTCCGGTTTGCGGGCCACGTTGTTCCCTTTCGCGGGCTTTGCTAGAAGTCGTCCGGGCGTTCAATCAATCATCAGAAACCCAAACGGCGCCCCCAACGACGGAGGACATTCATGGATATTGCCGGTCACGCGGCGCTGGTCACCGGCGCGGCATCGGGTCTGGGCGCCGCCACGGCCAAGGCCCTGGCGGATGCGGGGGCGAAGGTCGCCTGTCTCGATCTTAATTTGGAAGGTGCGGAGAAAGTTGCAAGCGCCATCGGCGGCAAGGCGTTTCAGGCCGACGTGACGCAGGCGGACTCGCTGGAAAAGGCCGTGGCCGATGCCGCCGCCGCCCACGGCGCCGCCCGCGTCGCGGTCTCCTGCGCGGGCATCGCCCCGCCCAAGCGGATCGTCGGGCGCGACGGGCCGCAGGCGCTCGACACCTTTGCTCAGACGATCCAAGTCAACCTGGTCGGGACCTTCAACCTGCTGCGTCTGGCGGCCCACGGCATGCAGGGGTTGGAGGCGCTGGAAACGGGCGAACGCGGCGTCATCGTCAATACGGCCTCGGTCGCGGCCTTCGAAGGCCAGATCGGCCAGGCCGCCTATTCGGCGTCGAAGGGCGGGGTTGCGTCCATGACCCTGCCGGCGGCGCGCGAATTCGCGAAATCGGGCATCCGCGTGATGACCATCGCGCCCGGCGTGTTCAAGACGCCGATGGTCGCGGCCCTGTCGGATGAGGTTCAGGCCAGCCTGGCGTCGGGCATCCCGTTCCCGTCGCGCCTGGGCGACCCGGCGGAATACGCCGATCTGGTCCTGGCGATCTGCGGCAACGCGATGTTGAACGGCGAAGTCATCCGCCTGGATGGTGCGATCCGCATGCAGCCGATTTAAAGGCATTTCACCACTGAGACGGTGAGACTGTGAGACGGCAGGAATGAGAAGATGATCCGTTCTCTTCTCACCGTGTCATCGCCTCAGTGGTGTTTTCTTTTATTCCGCCGCCCTGTCCATGAAGGCGGCGAGGTCAATGTCCTTCTGCGTCACGCCGCCGGCATCGTGGGTCGACAAGGTGACCTCGACGCGGTTGTAGACGTTGAACCATTCGGGATGGTGGTCCATCTTTTCGGCGACCAGGGCCGCCCGCGTCATGAAGCCGAAGGCGGCATTGAAGTCCTTGAACTGGAAGGTCTTCGAAATGGCGTCACGGCCGTCCACGTCGGTCCATCCGTCCAGCCCGGCGATCGCCTGGGCGCGGGCGTCGCCGGTCAATTTGTCGGTCATAATCTGCCTCCCTGTTTGCATTTGATCCTGGTGCGATTCCCGCTAGCCTAACGCATGATCCGGACCGCACCCAACCTTGCCGATTTCGAGATCATGGCCGAGGATGCCCTCGCCCTGATCCCCGAAGACCTGCGCCGTCTCGCCGCCGACGTGGTGATCCGCATCGAGGATTTCCCCGACGAAGAGACCGAACGCGAAATGGAATTGGCCAGCCCCTTCGACCTGTTGGGTCTTTACCGGGGGATCGCCCTGACGGAAAAAAGCGTCAGCCACCCCGGCGATCAGCCGGACATGGTCTTTCTCTACCGCCGGCCGATCCTGGATTACTGGTGCGAGACGGGCGAGGATCTGCAGCACCTGATCCGCCATGTCTTGATCCATGAGATCGGTCATCATTTCGGATTTTCCGACGACGACATGGAGGCGCTTGAGGCCATGGCGGCGGAAGAAGCCGCCGCCGCGGGATCGCGTTAGCCGTTTCCGCTTTCCTCCTTTTCGTGGTGTGGATTTGGGCTATGCTGCGGTCGGATCGGGTGACCCGCCGCCGGGCGGGCCCGCATGAACAGGGGGACCCGCATGGGCGACGTCGAAAAAACCTTGGTGCAGAACGTGGATCAGGTCGCCAAATGGGCCGACGTGCTGATCGAATTCGGCGTGACCTACGGGTTCCAGATTCTGGGCGCCCTGCTGTTCCTGTTCGTCGGCCTGAAAGCCGGCGGCTGGCTGTCCCGGCGCATTCAGGGCTTGTGCGAAGCCAAGGGCATCGACGTCACCCTGTCTAAATTCATCGGCAACACGGTCAAGTTCCTGATCCTGACCGTGCTGGCGATCATCACGCTGGGCAACTTCGGCATTTCCATCGCGCCGCTGATCGCCCTGGCGGGAGCCTCGGCCTTCGGTGCCACGATGGCGTTGCAGGGGCCGCTGTCCAACTATGGTGCCGGGCTGTCGATCATTCTGGCCCGGCCGTTCATCGTCGGGAATACGATCACCGTGGGCGAGACCTCGGGCGTCGTGGTCGAGGTCAAGATGGCCTACACGCAGTTGTTGGGTGAGGATGGTGAGCGCATCACGATCCCCAACAAGGACATCGTCGGCCGCGTCATCGTCAATTCGGAAACCCGCCGGGTGGTCCAGACCAAGATCGCGCTGACCGCCGACGCCGACATCGACCGGGCCGTCAAAGCCGCCAAGACCGCCGTCGCCAAGGCCCTGCCCAAGGCCGACGCCGAGGCCGGCGGCGCCGACCCGCAGGTCGGCCTGCACGATTTCACCTATGGCGGATTGATCCTGGGCGTGCGGTTCTGGGTGCCGTCGAGCCAGTATTACGACCTGCGTTACAAGGTGAACCAGGCCGTTCTGGCGGCGCTGCGCACGGCCGGGGTGCCGCTGCTGACCGGCGTGCAGCCGGCGGTCATGGCGGAATCGCTGTCCGGTGACGGCTTTCAGGAAGGCAAGCGGGAAGACGCCTGAGCCGGCGGGCGGCGGACGGGCCGGCCCCTGGTCAGGCCGGTTGCGCGGCGGAGTCGCCGTCGTCCCCCAATAGGGCCCCGACCGCGGACAACAGGTCATAGGCCGTGAACGGCTTGGCCAGGGTCTTCTTGGCGCCGACCTTGGTCGCCATGCCCAGGGAAGACGTGGGATTGGTGCGCGGATCGGCGGAGACGGCGACGATCGGTAAATCCGGGTCGCTCTCCAGCAGGGATCGGATCAGGCCGATGCCCTCGCCCTCGGTCATCAAAATGTCGGTGACAACGACCTGATGGCGGTGGGCTTTGAATTTTTCCAACGCCTCATGGCCGCCCGATGCGGTTTCGACGGAAAATCCGACTTCCGACAAGGGCATCGCGATCAGATTGCGCGCCAATTCATTGTCGTCGACGACAAGCACTGCGGGCATTTCGTTCTCCACTCGCACCCCGATGCCGTTTCACGGCGGGGTGCCCCAAGCGTTCTTAACAGACACACTATATTGCACTTGCGAAGAGTTCTCAAATAGGCCGAAAGTCAGGGGTGAGGATAATGATGTGCGGGCCCGCCGATGGCGCGGGTCGACGCAGCGGCCCCTCGACCGGGGGCCATCGCCCCTAGGCGCTGACGCCCAGGCCGTCGGCGCCGTCGCCTTCCATCGTGTCGGCGCCGAGGCGTTGGATGATACGCTCCAGTTCAACCCACATCACCGGCTTGCGCACGAAGGCGTTCATGCCGGCGTTCAGGCAACGCTGCGCGCATTCCTTGGTGTCGTTCCCGGTCATCGCGATGATCGACATATGCTTGCCGGTGGCGCGTTCGTCCTGGCGGACCATCTCCGCCAGCTCGAACCCGTCCATGATCGGCATTTCGCAATCGGTGATCAAAAGGTCGAACGGACGCTTGCGCAGCAGGTTCCAGGCCTCGGCCCCGTTGGGCACGACCGTCGCGTCCCAGCCGCGCCGCCTGATCCGCTGCGCCATCAGTTCCTGCAAGGCGACATCGTCGTCGGCGATCAAGACACTCATCGCCTTTTCCGTGGGAAGCGGGGCGCCGTCATGACCGACCTGGAACAGGTCTTCCTTCCGTCCGGTCAGGAAGAACGTCTGCACATCGCCGAGCCCGCGCATGGTCATGACGCCCCGGTTGGTCAGATCGAACCGGTCTTCCAGCAGGGCGGCCGTTTCCTTCGACAGATGAATATGCTGCGGCAGGCTGTAGGACTCGTGCCGCGCCGCGGCATTCACCGTATGCCCCCAGACGTCGTAGGCGAACTTGTGCGCGCCGATTACGCCGGCGACGACCGGTCCGGAATGAAGGCCGATGCGGATTCTCAGATTGATGCCGAAGCGTTTGTTGACGGCCTTGAGCGCTTCAAGCATGCCGAGCGCCATGTCGGCGGCGATCTCTGCGTGATCCGGGCGTTGGACCGGCAGGCCGGCCACCGCCAGATAGCCGTCGCCGATGGTTTTGATCTTCTCGACGCCCAGGTCGAGCGCCAGATCGTCGAAATCCGTGAACACACGGTTGAGAACCTCGACCACCTGGCGGGCTTCGTGTTCCATGGCGAAGGACGTGAAGTTGGCGAAGTCGCTGAACAGGACGGTGACCTCGTCGTAGGAATCGGCGATCGCCTTTTCCCCCGACGCCAGGCGCTGAACGACGAGGGCGGGCAGGGTATTGAGCAGCAGTGCCTCGGATTTGGTCTTCTCCGCCTCCAAATGCATGCGATAGGTGCGTTCCTCGTCCCGCCATTGCTTACGTGCCAGGCTGGCGCCGATCCGTGCGCGCAAGAGGACCGTATTGACCGGCTTGGGCAGGTAGTCCTCGGCGCCCAGACCGATGCTCTTGATGGCGTTCTCTTCCTGGTCCAGGCCGGAAATCACGATGATCCCGACACGCCGCAGGGACCCGCTCTTGCGCATCTTGGCCATGACGTCGAACCCGTTCATGCCGGGCATCATCAGATCCAGGAGCGCGACGTCGAATTCCTTGTGGCGCATCCGGTCGAGCGCCGCCGCCCCATTACTCGCCTGTTCGACCTCATGGCCGTCCCGTTCCAGGCGGGCGGCGATCAATTCTCGGCTTGCCGGGTCGTCGTCGACCACCAGAATGCGGCCCTTGATCAACATGCGCGCGCCCTCTTCTCCGGCGTTGTTTCTTCCGTCGGCCCGAGGGGCGCTGCCGGGGGTCGCGGCCCCCGTATCGGCATCCGCGGAGACGGAGCCCGGCATCTGCGACGGGGCTTCACCGTCCAGGTAGACGATCTCGCCGACCAACCGTTCCAACCCGACGACCCGGGACAACAGGTCGGAGACGCCCAGCAGGTCGGGGTCGTTGCCGCTTTCGCGAATGTCCTCTTCCGCCATCTCCAGATACCCGGCGATCGCGCCGATGGCGTTCCTCAGGTCGTGGCGGATTTTGCGTCCGGCACCCCGCAGGTCGACATCCGGCCCCCGAAACGCCTCGGCGCGCGGGTCGATCAAATTGTCGATCCTCCGGACCAACTCGTTCGCCGCGAAGGCGACGCGCTGCATCGTGTCCAAGTGATCTTCCAGGCCGAAGGTCGTCGCCTGATCGGCAAGGTCCTGGCAGGCGTTGTTGAGATCGCGCGCCGGAACGGAAAGATCGACGCGGATCGTTGTCAGGGTGTCGTGCAATGTTCGGACGGTCATCGCCTTTGTCTCCGGTGGTCGATTGGGGTCAGGCAACGTCACGAGCGGCGAGGCAGGCCGCCATCGTTTCCAACAATTGGGGCAGGTTGACGGGTTTGGTCTCGAACGCGTCGCAGCCGGCGGCCATGGCGTCGTCTCGGTCGTTGGTCGTCGCGTTCGCGGTCAGCACGACGACCGGCACGCCGCCCAGCTCGGGGTGCGTTTTGATCCGGCGGGTCGCTTCCAGGCCGTCCATGCGCGGCAGGCTCATGTCCATCAGGACGATGTCCGGTTTGACGTCGCCGATCTTGTCGACGGCTTCCTGGCCGTCTTCGGCGGTTGTGACGTCGTATCCTTTTTTCGTCAGGCGCCGGGTCAGCATGTCGCGATTCATTTCGTTGTCTTCGACGAGAAATACGGTAGGCATGGTCCTGTTCAACTCCCTTGTGGCGTGGTCGGTTTCGGCCGCTTCCGCAGCTCCTTGGCGAGATCCCGGATCACCCGATCGATGGACTGTCCGTCGCGACAGACCACCTGTTGGGCGGCCGAGGAAAGAATCTCGCGTTCCTCGGGCGTCAGTGTTTTCGCGGTCACTACGAAGACGGGGACGTCGGCCCATTTTTCCTCGCGGCGGAACCGTTTGAGAAACTCGAAGCCGTCCATTTCCGGCATCATCAGGTCCAGCATGACGCAGCGTAGGGTGCCGATATCCGCCAGCCGGTCGAGTGCCACGCGCCCGTTTTCCGCTTCGACGAAGCGATGGCCCAGGCCGCCGAGCTGCCGGCGGATGATCTCGCGGTTCTCCGCCAGGTCGTCGACGACGAGGATGTCACCGGCCGCCGCGCCGTCGCCGTCCGCCCGCATGTGGCGGCGGATCGCGCCGAGATAGGCCTCGCGGCGCACCGGTTTGGTCATGAATTCGACCGCGCCCAGGGACAGGAAGGCTTCCTTGTCGTCCGAGATCGAACACATGATCACGGGAATGTCCTGAAGGTCCGGGTCGGATTTCACCGCGGCCAGCACGGCCCAGCCGTCCAGTCCGTCCATGAAGACGTCCAGGGTGATCGCGTCCGGCCGAATCTCGCGGGCCCGGTCCAATCCGTCCTGCCCGGAAGCGGCGGTCGTTACCTGCATGCCGCCCGATGTGATGTGGCGGGCCAGAAATTCGCGCGAACTCGGATCGTCGTCGATGACCAGGACCAACGGCTCGGCGCGGCCGTGAGACGTCGCCGGGATCGGGGTCACGGGCCCGTCCGAAGGCCCGCCCGTTTCCGTCTCTCTGGCCAAGGGCATGCGCAAGGGAATGCGCAGGCTGAAGGTCGATCCCTCGCCTTCCCGGCTTTCGACCTTGATGTCGCCGCCCAGCAACAAGGCCAGCCGTTTACAGATCGCGAGCCCCAGGCCCGTGCCTGCGAACCGCTTGGTGATGGATGAATCGGCCTGGTGGAATTCCTCGAACAGATTGGCGAGCTGCTCCGGGGTCATGCCGATGCCGGTGTCGCTGACGGCGGCCCGCAGGAACGGCCCGCCGGGTGCATCCTCGACGGCGGCCCGCAGGGTCACCTTGCCGTTCGATGTGAACTTGCCGGCGTTGCCGACCAGGTTCAGGAGAATCTGGCGCAGGCGGGTCGGGTCGCTCATGGCCAGGGCGCCGCCGGTGGCGCAATCGATTTCGAAGACGTTGTCGTTCTTTTCGATCAGCGGCGTCGATGTGGCGGCGACGGATTGGATGAGTTCGTCGACGGAGAACTCCTCGATCGCGACGTCCATTTTTCCGGCCTCGATCTTCGACAGATCGAGGATGTCGTTGATCAGCGACAACAGGTGCTTGCCGGCGCCCAGGATCCGCTGAATGTCGTGGCGGTACTCCTCAAGGCCGTCGTCCTCGGCTTCCTCGTCGAGGATTTCCGCATAGCCGATGATCGCATTGAGCGGCGTCCGCAGTTCGTGGCTCATGTTAGCGAGGAATTTCGATTTCGCCTGGCTGGCTTCGACGGCGTCTTCCTTGGCCAGGAGCAGGGCCTGCTCCGCCTGCTTCATATCGGTGATGTCGGGGGCGATGACGCCGATGCCGATCATCTCGCCGTCGTGGTTGCGCAAGGGGAAGCGATTGGCGAGGTAGGTCCGGTCTTCGCCGTTCACCTGATAGGTTCGCTCGGTGGTGACCGGGGCGTTGGTCTCGATCACCTGTCGGTCGGCGCTCTTGATGGCGTCCGAGGAAGCGGGGCGATGAATCTCGTCCGACGTCAGCGCCGCGGATTTGTCCCGGGCGATGCCGTTCATGGCCTCCCAATGGCGATTGACGATCAGGTAATGGCCTTGCAGGGATTTGATGGCGATCTGTGCATCGGCATTGTCGATCAGGTCCTGGATCATGCGCCGGTGGTCGGCGACCTGATGGCGGGCCCGGGCCAGGACCGCCCATTCGCGGGCGAGCAGGGCCGAGACGGCCAGGGCGATCAGGACGGCGAGCCAGGTGCCGGGTCGTTCAAGGACGCCCGGCGGGCGCGGTATCGATTCGACGATTTTCCAGAACGCCACGGGGCTGCTCAGGGACATCTGCCCGGGCGAGGCCCCCGCGCGCAGGCGAAATTCGCCACCCGCCTTGACCGTCGCGAAAGCATACAGCCGGTCGTTTTCCGCGATGGCACCGGCGGCTACACGGGTCATTTCGTTCCAGGTCTTCGGATGTTCCTTGGCGAAGCTATGGGTCCCGCCGAACATGAAGCCCCAGAGCTTCTCCTTCGGCGCGCCGGTGATCCAGGAGCCGTCGTCGGCCAGCAGGAACGCCCGGGTGCCGTCCGCGGCGGCGCCCCGCGCGGTTTGCAGCGGTTTCAGAAGGAATTCCGCCAGGACATTGATGATGACGATCCCCGCGCGGTTGCCGCCCTTGTCGAACACCGGCGTCGCGACGCGCAGCATGGGTTTCCAAGGGACCTCGATCTCGCCCCGTTCGACGTTCAGATCCAGGCGCGATACATAGATGTCGGAAATCGGCAGATCGACGGCGCTCTTGAAATAGCCGCGGCCGCTCTTGTCCTGAAGATCCGATCGGGGGATCGCTTTCGCGCCCAGGTTCGTTTGATCGACCCGCACCCGTTCCATGCCGTCGGCATCCAGATAGCGGACCTGGGCGAAGGCGGGCCAAGTTTCGGCGGTCGCCAGGAAGGCGCGTTCGACTTCTTCGCGGTCGGCTTCCCGGCCCCCGGCGACGAAACGGTCAAGCGACGGCATGCGGGCCAGCATCATCAAATCGATGGCCAATGCCTCGACGGTATTGCGAAAGGTCTCGGCGGCTTTCGTCGTGGCGGCCGTCCCGGCGGCGCCGATGCGGTTGCTTGTCTGCGTCGATTGGAAATAGCCGATCCCGAAAGCCGTCGACAGGGCCAGCACCGCGACGGCTAGGAAGCGTGGGGCGAAATTACTGAACGTAAGGCGGTCGGACTTACCGGGGGCGTCGGCTGCCGTCGGCCGTTCGGGTGGGGGCGTGCCCCCGGGTTTCTGTGACCGGATATGCGTCTCTTCGCTTAATCGGCCTTCCATGCGTGGCCTCCCCCAGAATGAGGCCCCCCTTCCTTCATCTTAAGCACCTGTTCGACGACGCGGTCGGCGGGTTCAACCCCGCACTGGCGCCGAAAAAGCAACTAAAAAGTGTCCGAATTGTTCGTGTAGCGAACAGATCTGACACCTTCAACATAAGGTTCAGCATTCCCTAATGCTAGGCCTATCGCTTGAAAAGCAGCAAGATGGCCGGAAGTTTATGGTCGAATTTTTGCATACTCATCCATATCCGGTTGCCTTGTCCGGTTCATGGATGCGCCAAATATCGGTCTAGTTTTCGACCTTAAGTTGAGAGGTTCCGGCAAGATGGGCTTGCGCGAAAAGGTGCGGAACGGCGAAAAAAAGGTGTTCCCGATGGCGGAACGGAAGCTGAGCGGCATCGAACCGTCCCGCGCGCATGCGCGGGCAGACGAATGATTCAGGGTTTTGGGATGTGGGGGGATTTGGTGGAGCCGAGGGGAATCGAACCGTCCCGCGCGCTTGCGCGGGCAGACGAATGATTCAGGGGTTTGGGATGTGGGGGGATTTGGTGGAGCCGAGGGGAATCGAACCGTCCCGCGCGCTTGCGCGGGCAGACGAATGAATCAGGGGTTGGGGATGTGGGGGGATTTGGTGGAGCCGAGGGGAATCGAACCCCTGACCTTCGCATTGCGAACGCGACGCTCTCCCAACTGAGCTACGGCCCCTTGAAATCCCGGCGGGACCGGCGCGCGGTCCTTGGGCTTCCCTCGGGCGGCGGTCCGGGTTCGGCGGGTGCCGGGCCGGGCGGCCGGTTTGGGAGGCCGGATAATGCTTCCGGCGATGCCGGGTGTCAAGCCGCCGTTTCACCCTTAAAGCCTTGCGGCGCCGGGAGCTTGCGCCTAGGTTTGTGCGGCCTGTGCCCGCTATCTCGGAGACCCCCATGGACGTCATTACCGGCCCCGTCATTTCGATCCTGCTGATCGCGCTGAACCTTTATATGTGGGTCGTGCTGATCGGCGTGATCCTCAGCTGGCTCGTCGCCTTCAACGTGGTCAACACGTCGAACCGCTTCGTCTACATGGTGGGGGATTTCTGCTATCGCGCGACGGAGCCGATCCTGGGGCGGATCCGGTCGTTTTTGCCCAACCTGGGCGGCCTCGACATTTCGCCGGTGGTCCTGATCCTGGCGATCATCTTCCTCAAGGAATTCCTGGTCCGCCTGGCGTACAAGATCGCCTGACGCCGTGGCGGGGCCCTTTGCCCCCACGGCCGGCGGATTGTCCGTTCGCTTGCGCCTGACCCCGGGCGGTCGGGCCAATCGCATTGAGGGCGTCATCCCCGATGCCGACGGCGGCCGGGTTCTCAAGGCCCAGGTCACGGCGGCCCCCGAAAAGGGCAAGGCCAACCAGGCTTTGGTCAAGATGTTGGCCAAGGAATGGGGGATCGCAAAATCAGGTATCGAGGTCGTCCAGGGTCAGACGGCGCGCAACAAGACCCTGTTGATCCGGGGCGATGGCGCGGCGTTGGCCGAGGCGATGACAAATTGGTGCAAAACGAAAGGATGGAGTTTCAATGACTGACGCAGCCCTGATCGACGGCAAGGCCCATGCGGCGCGGCTTCGCGAGAACGTCGCGGCCGAGGTGGCGCGGCTCAAGGCCGATCACGGCCTGACCCCGGCGCTGGCCGTGGTCCTGGTCGGCGAGGACCCGGCGAGCCAGGTTTACGTCGGCGCCAAGGGCCGCCAGACGACCGAGGCGGGCATGGACTCCATCGAACACCGCCTGCCGGCGTCGGCGTCGCAGGACGAGTTGCTGGACCTGATCGCGACCCTCAACGCCGATCCCGCCGTCCACGGCATCCTGGTGCAACTGCCGCTGCCGGATCAGATCAACGAAGGCGCCGTCATCGACGCGATCGAGCCGGCCAAGGACGTCGACGGATTTCATCCGGTCAACGTCGGCCGTCTGTGGTCGGGCGATCCGCGCGCGCTCGTGCCCTGCACGCCGTTCGGCTGCCTGTTGATGTTGCGCGAAACGCTGGGCGATATGACCGGCAAGCGGGCGGTGGTGCTCGGCCGCTCCAACATCGTCGGCAAACCCATGGCGGCCTTGTTGATCGGCGAGAGCTGCACGGTCACCGTCGCCCATTCGCGAACCGCGGATTTGGCCGAGCGTTGCCGCGAGGCCGATATCCTGGTCGCCGCCGTCGGCCGCCCGCGCATGGTTCCCGGTGACTGGATCAAGCCGGGGGCGACCGTCATCGACGTTGGGATCAACCGCATCGACGCGCCGGAAAAAGGCCCCGGCAAGACGCGCCTGGTCGGCGACGTCGACTTCGACGCGGCGGTCAAAACCGCCGGTGCGATCACGCCGGTGCCGGGCGGCGTCGGGCCGATGACCATCGCCTGCCTGCTGCGCAATACGGTGGTCGCCGCCTGCCGTCAGGCGGGTCTTCCCGAACCGGCGATCTAGGCCGCTTTCACTTCTATTTTCCACCCCGTGAAAACGCATATGATGCCGCTACGGCTTCTGCGGGTTTCGGTTGCGTTTGTGACCTACCCGTATGATGATGGTGGTGGCATCGCTTCAGGGGGTCCCGGTGAACGGGTGGCGAAGGGGGGTATTCTTCGTTGGGCCGTGTACCGGCTTCCCGAGGCGCGCCGGCCACGTTACGTGGCGCGGCCTCAATAGGGCGAAGATCCTGGGGGCCTTTTCTCAGCCAAAAAAGGAAGTTGATAAACGATGCCTACTGGAACCGTAAAGTGGTTCAATGTGACCAAGGGATTTGGCTTCATTACCCCCGACGAGGGCGGTAAAGACGCATTCGTACATATTTCGGCTGTTCGGGATTCGGGGATGGAAAGCCTCGCCGAAGGGCAAAAGCTGGAATATGAACTGGTACCTGGGAGAGATGGCCGGGAAGCGGCCGCAAACCTCAAGTCCGCCGAATAACAATCTCGCAAATTCCGACCCGATCATCCCGGGCCTGACGGCTTCGGGGTGATCGGGCGGTTTGCCGTGCCGTGCTTGTTGTGCGGCCCGGTCGAGGGTGATTGACCGACGGCCCGTGTCTTCGGCGCGCGGCCGGACAGAAAGAGGCCCCGCGGGCGTCAAGTCCGACGGGACGATTGGTGATGGCGAAATCCTTGTACCCGGTGCCTTGTCCGCGATGCGACGAGGCGCAGAACGTCCTGCCCGGCGGCTTCGATCCCGAACAGGCCCCCTTCGGCCCGGTCACCTGCATGGTTTGCGGCCATTCCTTTACCCAGGACGAATATCGTCAGGGCATGGCCGAAATCGCGGCCAAGCGTAATGCCGCCCAGGGGGGCGCTTCGAACGTCGTGCCGCTGCGCCCGAACTGATCCCTTCCGATCTGTTTATCTTAGTTGCGCCGGACCAGGGCCAGGCCCAGGCCCGCGGCAACCAATAGTCCGCCGGTGACCCGGTTGCGGATGCGCTGCGCCCGCGCGCTTTTCAGCTTGCCCAGCAGGCGTCCGCCGACCACGGCATAGCTGCTGTCCAACGCCACGGCGATGGCCAGGAAGGCGGCGCACATGGTCCAAAGCTGCGGGCCCGTCGGCAGCGCCGGGTCGATGAACTGCGGAAAAAACGCGGCGCAGAAGCCCAGAACCTTCGGATTGGTCCAGGACACGACGAAGGCCTGCCAAAACATCTTCGACGTTTTCATGGCGGGCGCCTGTGGGGCCGCGCCGTCGCCGGCCGCCGGAACCGGTTTCTCGCGAAACGCCTGAATGCCCAGGTAGATCAGGTAGGCGACGCCGACCCAGCGCAGGATTTCGAACCCGTCGGCCAACACCGCCATGACCGAGGCCAGGCCCAGCGCCGTAATGACCAGTTGCTGCGCCTGGGCGAAGGCCGTTCCGGCGACGGTCACCAACCCGGCCCGCACGCCGTAGCGCATGGATCGTGAGACGATCAGCAGCACGTTCGGCCCCGGAATGACGATCAGCACGACCGTGGCCAGCAGAAAGGCGGTGAAGAGGGCGCTGTTCATGATCTCAGGTCCTTATTCATTCCGGGTGTTCACTTAATCGCTTTAGCACCGGCTGCCGGGCCCGTAAATGCGCATGGATCAAGCAAATACATTGAAGGCGGGCCCGCCCAGTGCTACATGACCGCGCCATGAGCACCGACCTTTCCCATATCCGCAATTTCGCGATCATCGCCCATATCGACCACGGCAAGTCGACGCTTGCCGACCGGTTGATCCAGGCGACGGGTGGCCTGTCCGACCGCGAGATGTCGGAACAGGTCCTCGACAACATGGAGTTGGAACGCGAACGCGGCATCACGATCAAGGCGCAGACCGTGCGCCTGGACTACACCGCCGCCAACGGCGAGAAATACGTGCTCAACCTGATCGACACGCCGGGCCATGTGGATTTCACTTATGAGGTGTCGCGCTCGCTCTCGGCCTGCGAAGGCTCGTTGCTGGTCGTCGACGCCTCGCAAGGGGTCGAGGCGCAGACGCTGGCCAACGTGTATCTGGCGTTGGACGTCGATCACGAAATCATTCCCGTGCTCAACAAGGTCGACTTGCCCGCCGCCGAGACCGAACGCGTCAAGGCGCAGATCGAGGAAGTCATCGGCCTGGACGCCTCCGACGCCATCGAGATTTCCGCCAAGACCGGCCTGAACATCGACAAGGTTCTGGAAGGCATTGTCGAACGCCTGCCGCCGCCCAAGGGCGACCCGGACGCGACCCTGTCGGCGCTCCTGGTCGACAGCTGGTACGACCCGTACCTCGGCGTCATGATCCTGGTCCGCGTCGTCGACGGCACGCTGAAGCGCGGCCAGAAAATCCGCATGATGGCGACCGACGCGACCTACCAGGTCGATCAGGTCGGCTACCTGCGTCCGAAACCGACCAAGGTCGATGAATTGGGTCCGGGCGAGGTCGGTTATATCACCGCCGCCATCAAACGCGTCGCCGATACCAACGTGGGCGATACCATCACCGACGACCGCAAACCGGCGGAAAAGCCGCTGGCCGGGTTCAAACCTTCGATTCCGGTGGTGTTCTGCGGCCTGTTCCCGACCGACGCCGGCGATTACGAAGATTTGCGCGACGCCCTGGAGAAGCTGCATCTCAACGACGCCAGCTTCCATTACGAAGCCGAAACGTCGGCCGCGTTGGGCTTCGGCTTCCGCTGCGGGTTCCTGGGTCTTCTGCACTTGGAAATCGTCCAGGAACGCCTGGAGCGCGAATTCGATCTCGACCTGATCACCACGGCCCCCAGCGTCGTCTACAAGGTCTATATGACCAACGGCACGATGAAGGAGCTCCACAACCCGGTCGACATGCCCGATCCCGTGGCCATCGACTATATGGAAGAGCCCTGGATCACCGCCAACATCATGGTGCCCGACGAATATCTGGGCGCGGTGTTGCAGTTGTGTACCGAACGGCGGGGCGAACAGGTCAACCTGACCTATGTCGGCAACCGGGCCTTGGCGGTCTATCGCCTGCCTTTGAACGAAGTCGTCTTCGATTTCTACGACCGCCTGAAATCGGTGTCGCGCGGCTACGCCAGCTTCGATTACGAGATCGAGGGCTACCGCGAAGGCGATCTCGCCAAGGTCTCGATCCTGGTCAACAACGAGGCCGTGGACGCCCTCGCCTTCATCGTCCACAAGACCCATGCCGAAAGCCGCGGTCGGCAGATCTGCGAGAAGCTCAAGGACCTGATCCCACGCCAATTGTTCAAGATCGCCATCCAGGCGGCCATCGGCGGCAAGGTCATTGCCCGCGAAACGCTGGGCGCCATGCGCAAGGACGTCACCGCCAAATGCTACGGCGGCGACATTACGCGGAAAAAGAAGCTTCTGGAAAAGCAGAAGAAGGGCAAGAAGCGGATGCGCCAGTTCGGCAACGTGGAAATTCCGCAGACCGCCTTTCTTGCCGCGCTCAAGACCGGCGAATAGCCCTCGGGTCGGGATGCCGGCATGCTGATCAATCCGACCGCCCCCGTTCGTTCCTTCCTCACCGGCTGCCTGTTCCTGGCGGCGGTGGTCACGGCCGCGTTGATGGTCTGGACCCTGAAACAGGAAAGCGGTGCCGCCTATTGCGCGCCCGGTGGGGGGGCGCTTTATGGTGTCTGCATGCCGACGGCGGATTTCCTGATGACGGCGGTCGTCTGGTATCTGTTGATTTTCGGTGCCCTGGCCATGCCGATCGTCTCGATCCTGGCCCTGCGCTGGTTCGCCAAGCGGCGCGGTGGCGGCGGGTCTTAGGCGGCCCCGAACGGCGCCGGTGCCTTATCGGCCGCCCACGCCCGGTGGCGGCAGATTGTCCATGTCGATGTCGTAGTCGTCTTCCGACTCGGCATAGGTCAGGCCCGCCTCGTCCATGAAATGCTGGTCCTCGTGGCTCGGCGCCATGTCGTCGTCCTCGCCGTAGCCGTCGAGCATGGCTTGCTCCGCCAACTGGTCGTAGAGAAAGACCGATTCCTCGCGTTCGCGCAAATCCTGCTGTTCGTCGGCGGTCAGGGGCCGCCGGGTGCGGCAGAACCAGGTCAGGGCCGCACCGGGCAGGCCGGTCAGCGCCCAGGCGGGGAGTTCCAGGATCGGGCGGATGACATGCGTCCACAGTTCCGGCGACAGGCGCTCGACCTTGATCTGGGTGACCACCAGGTTGCCGGGCGCGATCGTGTACCAAAGGTCATGGGCGGATACCACGAACAGTCCGCGCCCCGGATCGGCGCGCACCAATGCCTCGGCCGCGCCCGCGGCGAAGGCCGACAGCAACAGGGCCCATCCCAGATAGAACAGGACGCGCCGCAGGGTCATACCCTTGCTCATGGCCTCATCTTATGGGCCCGCGCCCGGTGGCGGGCAATGATATTCAACACACCTTGCCGTGATCCGTTCCGGCGCTTGGATCGGGCCATTTGCCTCGTGGGGGCGTCCGGTCGAAAGAACCTTTGCCGTCGGGCGCTTTAACCGTTGCAAGCCACCCCGCCGCCCGCTATTTTCCGCCCCCTATTCCCAGGGGCGCTTCGCGCCCCTTTGCCGGAATATGCGGAGGGGTGGCCGAGTGGCTGAAGGCGCACGCTTGGAAAGCGTGTATAGGGGCAACTCTATCGGGGGTTCGAATCCCCCTCCCTCCGCCAAATTCCCTTAACAGCCCGCATCATCATTCCCATTCCATCTGCTGGAACGCCGTCTGGGCGTTTCGCCGCGCCAGGCCGTCGAACAGCTCGATATGGGAGAACGCCGACTGGTCGACCTCGACCGAGCCGATGATGTCGCCGCCGGCGTCGATATGGGCCTTCATTTTCGACCGCAGGTTCATCAGGTAGTCGTAGGTCTCGGCCTTGGCGCGGGCCAGGGTGGTCGGCCCGCCGTGGCCGGGGACAAGGTGTTCGGGTTTTAGGGCGGCAATCGCTTCGAAGGCCTTGGGCCATCCGGCGATCGAGCTGAATTCCAGCACGCCGAGCAGCCGTTCGACGTAGACGATGTCGCCGGTGAAAACGGTCTTCTTCTGCGGCAGCCAGACGAAACTGTCGCCCGGCGTATGGGCCGGGCCCGGGTGGACGATTTCGAACCGCGTTCCGCCGACCTCGAGCACGTGGCGATCTTCGAAGGTGACGTCGGCGTAGGCCGGTTCCGTGCCGGCCAGTTCGGGGCCGAGGAACATGCCGAGCGCCGTCATCTGCAGGCTGCCGCGCGATTTCTGATCGGCGACGGCCGCCGCCGCCGCGATCACCGTCGCCCCCTGGGCCTTCCAATAGCCGTTGCCGAGCCAGCGGTGGTCCTGCCCGCCGGTGTCGATCACGAATTTCACGGGTTTATCGGTAAGTGCACGGATCTTCGCGTGAATCGCCGCCGCCCCTTTCCACGATCCGCCGGGATCGATCAGCACCACGCCGTCGCCGGTTTCGACCACGCCGAAGGTCGCGTTATTGGCGAGGTTCTCCTTGTTGCGCTGGGCTTTTTCACCGACCAGCGCCCAGACGCCTTCGGTGACCGGTTTGATCTCCAACGCATGGGCGGCGAAGGCAAGGGATAGGACGAAGATGAAAGACAAGGTCGCGGGATAGAAGCGGGCCATCGGCGGCTCCTTCAAAAATGTGGCGAACGGTTCTTTCTGCCCCAATCTTCCCGCCAAGGCCATGACCTGGATCAGATCGACCTGGATCAGATCGTCGGCGCGCCCGTGCTCTCTATAGGTGGCACCCTTAGGCGGATTTCTTCACGAACTCGGTCAGGATCACGATCACTTGGCCGTTGACCCGGCCTTCGATCTGGCCCGCGTTGTCGGGCACCAGGGAAATCCCCCGCACGGCCGTGCCGCGTTTGGCCGTGAAACCGGCGCCCTTCACGTTCAAATCCTTGATCAACGTCACCGTGTCGCCGGCGGCCAACGGCGCGCCGTGGCAGTCGCGATGTTCGCCCGCGGCGTCGGCCGCTCCCTGGTCGGCGCCCGATTGCGCCCAGGCCAGGGTTTCCTCGTCCAGATACAATTGATCCAGCAGATCCACCGCCCAGGCTTCGCCGTCGAGGCGCGTGAGCATGCGCCAGGCCATGACCTGCACCGCCGGAACGGGGGTCCACATGCTGTCCGCGAGGCAGCGCCAATGGTCGGACGCCATGGCGGCGGTCCCGTCCGCCTGGTCCCGGCAGGTGGGGCAGAGCAGCACGCATTGATCGGCGGAGCCGTCCGACGACGGCGGCACTTCGTAAACGGCAAGGTCAGAGGTGGCGGCGCAAAGTTCGCAGGCGGACCCGCTGCGCTCGAAAAGGTCGGTTTCGGTGGTCATGACGGGCTTTCTTTGTGTCGGGGCTCCGACCGTTTAGCCGAATGGCCCCGGAAAAGAAAGCGGCCGGGCGAGATGGCGGGCCACCCTTCGGACGCGCCGGAGGAAGGGCGCCGGTACTCTCCGGCGCTTAAACGAATCCCCCCGCGCGGGGGGATCAGCCGTCGGTGCCGACCATCGCCAGTTCCGGGCCGCCCATGCGGGCGGCTTCGATGGCTCCGGCGTCGTCGTCGGTTTCGCCGGCCAGGCTGTCGGCGCCGTCGAAATAGACGGGCTGCGGCCGGCGGCGGTCGACCTGCAGGCGGTAGATGTCCATGCGGTTGTAGTAACCGGCCATGTCGTGGTGCTGCTTCAGTTCCAGCAGTGATCCCAGATCGACGTCGGCGACGACCAGGCCCTCTTCGTCGGTCAGGGGCGTGCCCAGAACCTCGCCCGAGGGCGTGACGATCATCGAGGTCGACCGAGGGCTGGCGCGGAGGATGGCCTCGCGCTCGGCGTCGCCTTCAGCCAGCACCTCGTACCCGGCGTCGTCGAGGAACCCGGCGCTGACCACCACGAAGACCTTGGCTTCGAAGGCATGGGCGGCGGCACGGGTGCGGATGGCGTCGGCCAGGTCGAAGGGCGGCGCGCCGACTGGGTTCTTGAACGGCCAGACGGGCGGATAGTTGGCGGCATGCAATTCTTCGTTCTGGGCCATCAGCATATAGCGCGACAGGGGGTTGCCGTTCTCGCCGCAGATCAGGCCGCCGATCCGGCCGATCGGCGTTTCGACCACGCGCAGGCCCGCGGCGTCGCCCGCGTTCCAGGTCAGCTTTTCATAGAATGTCGGCACCAGCTTGCGGTGATGGTTCAACAAGCGTCCGTCGGCGCCGATCAGCACCGTCGAATTCCACAGCGCCCCGTCGCTGACCGGCGACAGTTCGCTGAACCCCAGCGAGACCGTGACGCCGTGGCGGGCCGCCGCGTCGGCGATGGTCTTCATTTCCGGGCCGTCGACGCGCAGCGAATTGCGCGCCATGCGTACGAACCACTCATGCCCGTCGATCGGCCGCACCAGGGCGTTCCACATGGGAAAGCCGGGGATGAAGCTTTCCGGGAAGACGAGGAACCGGGCGCCGTCGGCCGCCGCATCGGCGATCAGGGCGCAGGCCTTGTCGACGCAGGCGTTCTTGTCCAGAAGCGGCGATGCGGCATGGGCGGCGGCGACGCGGACGCGGCGGTTGGGGTCGGTCATTCGGGGTTCTCCAGGTTGTTGTCTATGCGAATGCGGGCCGATCAGGGCCCATAAGAAAGCGGCGCGGGCGTGCCTCGGCGCCGGCTGAAGGCGATCCATAGGGCCAGAGCGGCGGGCCCGATCAGGCCCAGCACCGTCCAGCCGGTCGCCAGAAAGGCCACCAGGCTGACCGGCCCGGCCAGGGCGAACAGGCCGCGTTCGATGGGGGCGAGCCGTCGGCTGAAGGCGCCATAGGTCGCGCCGGCCATCATCACCGTGGTCGCCGCGAAGGCGGCGAAGGCGACGAAGGTCTCGGACGTCGTGTTCTCGAAATCCAGGAAGCCGTGAACGATGACGAAGACGTAGGGCACGGCGAAACAGATGCCGCCCAGTTTCAGGCATTCCCAGGCGGTGCCCAGGAACGAGCCGCCGGAAATCCGCACGGCGGTCAGCACACCGACGGCGATGGGCGGCGTCAGGGCCGAGAAGATCGCGAAGTAGAAGCCGAACATATTGGCCTGCAGCGCCGAAAGCCCGACGTCGACCAGCGCGGGCACGACGACGATGGCGATCAGGGCATAGGCCGCCGGTGTCGGCAGGCCCATGCCGATGATCAGCGAGACGACCATGCCGACGGCAAGACCGATCCAGAGCGAGCCGCCCGCGGCCATGCCGACGGCGCGGCCGAGGGCAACGCCCGTGCCGGTCGTCGTCAGGGTCTGCACGACGATGCCGATGGCCGCCAGGATCAACGCCAGCTGCACCGCCGTGACGATGCCTTCGCGCAGGCCATGCAGGAATTCTGAAATCGTCGGCCGGTGTTCGGCGGGCCGCAGCACCGTGCCGGCCAGCAGCAGGACGATGCCCCAGAACCCGGCCATGGCCGGGGAATAGCGCATATAAAGAAGAACCAGCAGCACCGTGAACGAGGCGACGAAGGAGGGCGCGATCCATCGTACCTTGGTCCAATCGACCTCGACCCGGACATGGGGAATGCTGTCCGACCGGCAGATCATGGCATAGACGCCGATGGTCACGGCGATCAGGTACATGATCCCGGGGATCAACGCGGCGAGCACGATCTCGATGTAGGACACGCCCAGGATCACCGCCATCAGAAAGGCGCCCAGGCCCATGATCGGCGGCAGAAGCTGGCTACCGGTCGAGGCGAGGATTTCCACCGCCCCGGCCTGTTCGGCGGTGAAGCCGTTCCGCTTCATGGTCGGGATGGTCATGATACCGGAAAGCGCGATGTTGCTGACCGCCTGACCGGTGACCATGCCGATCAGGGTCGAGGCGGCGATGGCGGAAAAGGCGACGCCGCCGCGAAACAGGTTGCCGATGGCGCCGCCGATTTCGGCGAACATGTCGATCACCTTGCAGCCGTGCATCAGGCCGCCGAACACCAACAGCAAAAAGATCACGTCCGCCGACAGCGGCGCGTAGCTGAGCACCCCGCGCGGCCCGCCGATCCCGGCCAGGAAGCTGACGACCACGTTGCCGGGCTGGCTTGAGGTGGTCAGCGGTTCGGGCAGCAGATGGCCGTAGGCAAAGTATAGGGCGGCCGTGCCGCAGATCAGCGCCAGGCCCGCCCCCCAAACCCGCCAGGCGATCGCCAGCACGGTCAGGACCAGGACGACCCCCATGACCATGGTTGGCGTTTCGATGAACGGCTGGATGATCTCCAGGTTCTCGGCCTCGCCGTAGAAATAGATGCCGCAGGCGACCGCCGCCGCCAATCCGGCCCCGGCGACGATCAGCGAGACGGTCCGGCCCAGCGGGGTTTTCGCGTCACCCGCCGTGGCGCCGACCAGGATCGCGCCGAGGCAAAGAACCAACGCCAGATGCGTGAGGTAGTGCAGCAAGGCGCCGTGCAGGCTGTACCAGACCATGACCGCCTGATAGGCGAACAGGATCAATCCGGCGGGAAGCAGGGCGCGGTCGAACAGACGGATCAGGCGGTGTGAAATGTCCACGGGCGTCATCCCAAAAGCTCATCGGTTACCGGGGGACGGGCGGCGCGGGGGCCAGGATAGCACGGCATCGGGTCAGGAGGACGATGGCCGGGCGGCGACGCGCGCGAGTCCGGTGTGGTGAAGGAGAGGGGGGCGAGGCCGCCGGAAGCGGCGGGTGGTGCGGAAACGACCGGGGGGATTGGCCGTTCCGCCGCTTCCGGCGTGGGGTAACCCTCCGTCCGGATTACTCCTTGAGCAATCCGGCCTCGATATAGGCGCGGCGGGCCCCGGGATGCAGGCGTTCCGGCGCGATCTTGGCGACGGCGCCGATGGTTTCCGGGTTCCAGATCTGCCCGATGGCGCTGTACTTGCCGATTTCCGGGCCCATCTTCAGCCAGGTCTTGACGAACTCGTAGGCCAGGTCTTCCGGGAACGACTTATGCACGGACAGCAAGGTGTGGTTGCCGAAGGTGGTGATCGCCTTGGGCTGGTTGCTGAAGGTGTTCGCCTTGACCTCGCGGATCATGAAGGGCGCACCCGTGTCCTTGATGTACTTTTCGATCGTCGGCTTGGGCACGTCGACGTAGAACCAGGGGCGCTGCGCGCTTTCCAGCTTCTTGAACGGGCCGGGCTCCAGGTTGTAGGCGAAGTTCAGCGACGAATGGACGACCAGGGTGCCGACATCCGACCGACCGTCGAGCAGGGCGTCGATATTCTGGCCCGGGCCCAACGCGTCGAAGGATTTCAATTTCGGCGTGATGCCCCAGGTGTCCAGCATCATGCGCTGGTGCATGCCCCATTCGTTCTGCGTCAAAAGCCCAACGGCGACCCGCTTGCCGGCGAAATCGGCGGGGGCCTTGATGTCCGGATCCAGGGTGACGAAGACGTTGCTGGTCTGGCTCATGGAGCCGAGGACCCGGAAGTCCTTGGCCACGGCCATGGGTTTGGGGAAGAACGGCTTGACGCCTTCGGCGGCGGCCCATTCAACGACCTCGCCGGAACCGATCACCGTGGTCTTCCACTTGTCCGGCGTTTGGGCCAGAAAGCGGACGTTATAGGTAAAGCCCGGGGTTTCGACGGCGACCGGCGCCATCTTGTCGGTGTATTTGGGGGCGTAGTTCTGAAACGTCGCCCAGGCCAGATAAGGTCCGGACCCGGACGGCGACATCAGGATTTCGACTTTCGGCGGCTCGGCCTGGGCCGGGGCCGAGGCCAGAACGGCGGCGACGGCGGCGGCGCCGATAAGAGATAACTTCTTCATGAGATCCTCTCCCTGTACGTGAGTGGCGTGAAGGATGCTCCTTGTTTGCCCGCTGCGGGTGGTTGATTTCTATGCAAACGGGCTTTTTGCTCATTTATTGAGCTTGCCATCCCGACTCTGTCCCTGGACCATTGTTAGGAAAAGAATTATTTTTCTCAGAATTACCTCGGAAATCCCGAGGTATGGTCAACGGCCCGGGGGCCGCCGGTTTCATGGATATTCCCATCCGCGTCCTGCGCTATTTCACCGCCGCCGCCCGCCTGGGCAGCATCACGGCGGCGGCCGAGTACCTGAACATTTCCCAGCCCAGCGTCTCCGCCGCGATCACCCGGATCGAGGAGGACCTGAACGTGCAGGTCTTCATCCGCCGCCCGTCCCAGGGCGTGCGCCTGACCCCGGCGGGCCAGCGCGTTTTCGAGGAGGCGCGCCAGCTTCTGGGGCAGGTCGATGCCTTCCACGACACGGTCGCAAGCCTGTCCTCGGACCTGTCCGGCGAGATATCCGTCGCCTGTTTCGTCAATCTGGCGCCGATGTTCATGGCCGGGCTGCTCGACAGTTTCCGCCGCGTCCATCCGTCGATCCATGTGGCTTTCACGGAGTTGAACCACAGCGACCTGATCGACGGGGTGATGGACGGCACTTATGAGATGGCGATCGGCTTCGACCTGGACGGGCCCCAGGACGTGACCGTCGAAACCATTTCCGAACATGCGCCGCAATTCGTCCTGCGCCCCGATCACCCGCTCGCCGAGCGGGACAGCATTCACATGGCGGAGCTGATCGACGAGCCCTATGTCCTGATGGATCTGCCTTACACCAACGCCTATTTCCTGTCCCTGTTCGATGGCCAGGACCTGCACCCCGACATCGCCTACCGGGCGCGGTCGTTCGAAATGGTCCGTTGTCTGGTCGGTGCGGGGCTCGGTTACGGCATTCTGAACATCTTTCCCAAGGCCGATCGAACCTATGAGGGCGATCAGGTCATCGCCGTGCCGATCGCCGATGCCGTGCGGCCGTTGAACCTGATCCTCATGCGTCATCCGCGCGTCCGCCCGCGCCTGATCGCCTCGTTGTTCGCGGAACATCTGCGGCGCGAGCTCCTCTGACATTGCCCTGGCGCGGCCTTGGTTGATAGTCTGCTGGCCGTTCCACACGGCCGCCCCGTACTTAGTCGGGTTATGCGCGGCCCAAACAACATTCTTGAGGACATCATTCATGGCGAACATCGCATTCATCGGCGTCGGCAACATGGGCAATCCCATGGCGCGCAACCTGATGGCGGCCGGGCATGCCGTCACCGCCTTCGATATCTCGGCCGATTTCCTGGCCCGGATCGCGGACGCCGGGGCGAAAACGGCGGCCAGCGCCGGCGAGGCCGTTGCCGGGGCGGAGGTCGTGATCACCATGCTGCCCGCCGGCAAGCACGTGAAGGACGTTTATCTGGGCGGCCTGTTCGATGCTCTTGAGCCCGGCACGCTGCTGATCGATTGTTCGACGATCGACGTCGCGGCGGCGCGCGAGGTTCATGCCGCGGCGGCGGAGAAGGGCTTTCCCATGGTCGACGCGCCCGTATCCGGCGGCGTCGGCGGGGCCGAGGCCGCGACCCTGACCTTCATGGTCGGCGGGGCGGACGATGCAGTGGCATCGGCGCGCCCGTTTCTGGAAAAGATGGGCAAGACCATCGTTCATTGCGGCGGCGCCGGTAACGGCCAGGCCGCCAAGATCTGCAACAACATGATGCTGGGCATTCAGATGGCCTCGGTCGCCGAGGCCTTCGTGCTGGCCGAGAAACTGGGCCTCGACGCGCAGCGCCTGTTCGACGTTTCGTCGACGGCGTCGGGCCAATGCTGGTCGCTGACCACCTATTGCCCGGTGCCCGGGCCGGTGCCGACCTCGCCCGCCAACCGAGATTACGAGCCCGGCTTCGCCGCCGCCCTGATGCTGAAGGACATGGGCCTCGCCCTCGCCGCCGCCAAGGACACGGGCGCCGACGTTTCCGTCGCCGAAAAGGCGGCCTCGCTCTATCAGGATTATTCCGACGCCGGCCAGGCCGGAAAGGACTTTTCCGGCATTATCAATCTGATCCGCGACCGCGCGGAATAATCCGTTCCAACGAACACCAACCAAAGATCACCCCAAGGAGACCATCCAGATGACCATCACCACCGGCGACCGCCTGCCGTCCGCGACCCTGTTCAAATTCGGCGCCGACGGCGGCCCCGAAGCCGTCTCGACCGACGATTTCTTCAAGGGCCGCAAGGTCGTCGTCTTCGCCCTGCCGGGGGCCTTCACCCGGACCTGTTCGGCCAAGCACCTGCCGGGCTTCGTCGCCCAGGCCGACGCGATCCTGGCCAAGGGCGTGGACGAGATCGCCTGTATCTCGGTCAACGACGCCATGGTGATGAACGCCTGGGGCCTGGCCCACGAAGCGCCCGGTAAGGTCACCATGCTGTCCGACGGCAACTGCGATCTGACTGCCGCCCTGGGCCTGGACAGCGATATGTCGGCGCGTGGCTATGGCCGCCGTTCCAAACGCTATGCCATGATCGTCGAAGACGGGGTGGTTACGCATTTCGCGTTGGAGACGGAGCCCGGGCTCAACGTTTCATCGGCCGAAGAGATCCTGGCCGCCCTTTAACAGGGCAGCCAGGCCGACCACGAACAAGACGATCAAGGAGACCACGACTGTGAACGACGGCGGAAACATGCGCCCCTTGGAATTCACCCATTTCGGCGCCGCCGGGTGGAAGATCACCGACGGCGAAACGGTGATCCTGCTCGACCCCTATCTTTCCCGCGTGCGGTTTCAGGGCCGCAAATACGGCCCCCACGACGCGACCGACATCGCCGACGACCCGCGCCCGGTGGTCAAGATGGACGAAGTCGCCGGCCACGATACGGAGACCATCGACAAAAACGTGCCCAAGGCCGATTTCATCATGCTGTCCCATTCGCATTTCAACCATGCGATGGACGTCCCCTACATCGCCAAAAAGACGGGTGCGGTGGTCATCGGCACGGAAAGCACCTGTAACATCGCGGCCAACGGCGGCGTGCCGGACGAACAGATTCACGCCGTGCGCGGCGGCGAGGATTTCCAATACGACGAACTGTCGGTCCGCGTGATCCCGAGCCTCCATTCGGCCCTGTCCTGCAAGCTCTACAAGGACTTCGGCACCGTCCCGGTGAAGGATGACCCGCTGACCCTGGACGAGTATGTCGAGGGCGGGACGCTGGCCTACCTGCTGCGCTTCGCCGGGCGGGAAATCCTGCTGTTCGGGTCCATGAACTATATCGAACGCGAGGTCGATGGCCTGCGCCCCGACGTCGTCTTCGTCGCCTCGGCGCCGCCGCGCCTGGATATCCACGACTACACCGGCCGCCTGATGCGCTGCCTGGGCAAGCCGCCCCTGGTCGTGGCGACCCATTGGGACGATCAGGGCCTGCCCTTCGGCGCGTCGCAGGAACATGCGCTGAAGCACACGCCCGCCTTCATCGAGGAAGTCAAAGCCGTCTCGCCGAATTCGGAGGTTTTCGTGCCGCTGCATTTCCAGACCCTGGTGCTGGACGGTAAGGGCAACATGCGGGTCGCCGAATAGGCGCAGTTTATTCGACGCCGGACGGTTCACCGGCGGCGGCGATGTGCTACCCTCCCGGCCAAATCAACAATCATGTCTGGGAGGACAGATCGCATGACCACCATCAACACCCTGCTGCCCACGTCCCTGGTCGGTTCCTACGCGCAACCCAACTGGCTTTTGGACCGCGCCAAGCTGGCGGGCCGGTTCCCGCCGCGCACGCGGGCGAAGGAACTGTGGCGCGTCGACGAGGCATTCCTCGAAGAAGCGCAGAACGACGCGACCCTTTTGGCGATCCGCGATCAGGAACGGGCCGGCCTCGACATCATCACCGACGGCGAAGCCCGCCGGGAAAGCTATTCCAACCGCTTCGCGACGGCACTGGAAGGCGTCGACATCGACAATCCGGGCACGGCGCTGGACCGTTCCGGCCATCCGAACCCGGTGCCGCGCATCACCGGCAAGATCAAGCGCATGCATCCGGTCGAGGTCGAGGACGTGAAATTCCTGCGCGCCAATACGGACCGTAAGACCAAGATCACCGTCCCCGGTCCCTTCACCATGTCGCAGCAGGCGCAGAACGATTTCTATGAATCCGAGGCCGAACTGGCCATGGACTACGCCGCCGCCGTGAACGAAGAGATCAAGGACCTGTTCGCCGCCGGCGTCGACGTGGTGCAGATCGACGAGCCCTACATGCAGGCCCGCCCGGAAAAGGCCGAGGAATATGGCCTGCAGGCGCTGAACCGGGCGCTCGACGGGGTCGAAGGCGAAACCGCCGTGCATATCTGTTTCGGCTACGCCGCGATCATCCACGACCGGCCGGAAGGCGGCTATTCCTTCCTGCCGCAGCTGGCCGATTGCACGGTCTGCGACATTTCCATCGAAACGGCGCAGTCGAACCTGGACTGCACGGTCCTGGAAAGCCTGCCGGAGAAGAAGATCATCCTGGGCGTTCTGGACCTGTCGACCCACGATATCGAAACGCCGGAAACGGTGGCCGACCGCATCCGCCGGGCCCTGCCGCATCATCCGGCGGAAAAGATCATCGTGGCCCCCGATTGCGGGCTGAAATACCTGCCGCGCGACGTCGCCTTCGGCAAGATGAAGGCCATGGCCGATGGCGCAGCCATCGTCCGGGCGGAAGTCTCCTGACGGAGACTTCCCAACCCACCCCAACATCAAGAAGAAACGGAACCACACATGACCGACCACAACACCCAGGTCCTGTTCAATTCATCGCCGGAGGGCATGCCGACGCCGGACAATTTCCGTATCGCCGAGGCACCGATGCCGGTGCCCGGCGACGGCGAGTTTCTGTTGAAGAACCTTTATCTCTCGCTCGACCCCTATCAGCGCATGCTGATGGGCGGCGGTTGGACCTATAGCCCGAACGTCTTGAAGCCGGGCGACCTGATGGTCGGCCGCGTCCTGGGCGAGGTGGTGGAAACCAACAATCCGGACTTCCCTGTCGGCACCCACGTGGTCGGGCGGCTGGGCTGGCAGACCCATGTGGTTTCCGACGGCACGAACCTGGATTTCGTCGTCAATCCTAAGGACGGCGTGCCGCTGTCGGCCTATCTGGGGGTTTGCGGGTCGACCGGGGTGACGGCCTGGGTCGGGCTCAAGATGACGGGCCAGCCGAAGGCCGGGGAGACGGTGGTGGTATCCGCCGCCGCCGGGTCGGTCGGGTCCTGCGTCGGGCAACTGGCCAAGGACATGGGCTGCCGCGCCGTCGGCATCGCCGGCGGGCCCGACAAATGCAAACTGGTCGAAGACGAATTCGGCTTCGACGCCTGCATCGACTACAAAGCCCCGAACCTGGCAGGGCAGTTGGCCGAAGCCGCACCCGACGGCGTCGACGTCTATTTCGACAACGTCGGCGGCGAAATCCTGGATACGGTCATGGGCCAGTGCAACCGCCTGGCGCGCATTCCCGTCTGCGGCGTGCTGTCGCGCTACAACGACGCGGGCGAGCCTTATGGCAACAAGAACATGCATCTGTTCTTCGACAAATCCCTGAAGATGGAAGGCTTCGTCCTCAGCCACCACAAGGAAATCTGGCCCCAGGCCCGGGCAGAGCTGGAAGACATGGTGGCCGACAGCCGCATGAAATACCGCGAGACCGTCGCCGACGGTATCGCCGCCGCGCCCGACGCCTTCATCGGCATGCTTCAGGGTAAGAACCTGGGCAAGCAGCTGGTCAAACTGGCCTAAGCGCCGCCGGGGTTAGACGCAGGTGGCACCCCGTAGGTGCGCCTTGCCGTCGGCGCCGAAGGTCCCGCGCGCCTTGGCTTCGCCGATTTGCGGATGGGTCAGCAGGCCGAGCACCGTGGTGCCCTGGATTTCCTCGCCGGTCACATAGGCCTGGCCCATGTCCGACATCGGCAGGCGGTCGTCCAGGTCGATGGAAAAGGTGAACTCCCGCCCCCGTTCGAAATTGGCGAAGCTCAGGGAAAGCTCCTCCGCCCCGTCGGCGACGACCGGTGCGGCCATCAGGCCGACCTCGCCTTCGACGGGTTCGAACTGTTGTGGCTCGGACGCACCGGCCCCGCCGAAGTCCGTGTCGAACACGACATGCCCGGCGGAGGTCTTGGTCCGAAATTCCAGCGTCAGCAGCGTCCAGGGCTCCTGACTTTTATTTTCGATGATGAAGATATCGGGGGCGCTGTCGATAAACCGGATGACGACTTCCGGCCCGCAGGCGCGCGCCGCGGGGGCCAGAACCAGGCCGATCAGACAAACCGTGAAACCGAAAAACGCCCGTCCCATGACGCCGCCTCCCTGAGACGGGAAGGATGACGCAAGTCTCAGCCGGCGGCAAGCAGATGGATGGAAAACAATCCCTGCGCATCGGTCCAATGGCGGGTCGCCCGCCACCCGGACGACGCGGCGACGCGGGCGAAATCCTCAAGACCGTATTTGTAGGAATTTTCCGTATGGATGGTTTCGCCTTCCTTGAAATCGAAGGCGTGGCCATCGATGCGGACGGTCTGGTCGCGTCGGCTTTCCAGGTGCATTTCGATACGGCCTTCGTCTTCGTCGTAGCGGACAGTGTGGGCGAAGGCTGCCCGGTCGATGTCGCCGTCCAATTCGCGGTTGATGCGGTCCAGCAGGTTCAGGTTGAAATCCGCCGTCACGCCCTTCGCGTCATCATAGGCGGCGATCAGAATGTCCCGGTCTTTCTTCAAATCGACGCCGACGACCATGAAGCTGCCGTCGCCCAGCAGGCGGCGCTTACGCTTCAGGAACTCGATGGCCTTCGCCGGCTCGAAATTGCCGATGGTCGATCCCGGGAAAAAGCCAACCTTGGGTGCTCCCGTCATTTCGGCGACCAGGGCCGCCGGCAGATCGATATCGGCGGTGAAGTCGGCGGTAACGGGGCGGACCTTCAGGTCCGGCAGGCGCCGGGCGATCGCGGCGGCGGCGGCCTCCAGGAAATCGGCGGCGACGTCGATGGGCACATAGCCGCCCAGGTCGACCAGCGCGTCCAGAAACAAATCCGATTTGCGAGACGAGCCCGACCCGAATTCGATGACCCAGGCGCCGGCCGGAAGGGCATCGCCCAGGTCCGGCGCGATCTCACCCAAAAGGGCGAGTTCCGTGCGTGTCGGATAGTACTCGTCGAGATGGGTGATCTCCTCGAACAGGGCCGATCCGCGTACGTCGTAAAGCCATTTACAGGGCAACGTCTTGGGTGTCGCGGACAGGCCCGCGATCACGTCGCCGGCGAAGGCGGCGCGGCCGTCGTCGTCCAGGCCGCTGTCTTCCACATCGGCAAAGGCGTCCATGGTCGTTACCCTCCGTTGGGTTTCGCATCACCGTCGTCGGCCAGGCGCAAGCCCGTGAACTGCCAGCGTTGGTGGGGATAGAAGAAATTGCGGTAGGTCGCGCGCACATGTCCCGGCGGTGTCGCGCAGGACCCGCCGCGCAACACGTTCTGACCCGACATGAATTTGCCGTTGTATTCGCCGCCCGCGCCGTCCGTCGCGCGGAACCCCGGGTAGGGCTGATAGGCGCTGGCCGTCCATTCCCAGACATCGCCGAACATTTGGCGCAGGCCGGGCGCCGACGGATCCTCGGCCGGGGCGGGACGCAGGCGGCCGCTTGCGGCCATGTTGCCCGTGATCGCCAAATCCGCTGATGCGACTTCCCATTCCGCCTCGGTCGGGAGGCGCTTGCCGGCCCAACGGGCATAGGCGTCTGCCTCGTACAGGCTGACGTGACAGACCGGTGCGTCGCGGTCGACAGGTTGCGGTCCCTTGAGTGTCATCGTCCACCATTCGCCGTTGCGGTCTTCCCAATACAGAGGGGCGTTCCAGCCTTCTTCCTGAACCGTGCCCCAGCCGTCGGACAGCCAGAGCAGCGGATCGCGATAGCCGCCGTCCTCGATGAAGGCGAACCAGTCGCCGTTGGTCACCGGACGGTCGGCCAGCCGGAAGGAATGGATCAAGGTTTCGTGGTTGGGCGTTTCGCAGTCGAAGGAGAAGGTCTCGCCGCTCCCGTCATAAGGTGCCGCGTCAAATCGGTCGGCGCCGATGCGACGGATGCCGCCCGCGAAGTCGATCCAGCCGACGGACCCGACGGCGGCACCGGTGGCCAGTGGTTCAGGGGATCGGTACGCGGGCTTCAACGGGTTTTGCGCGAAGAGATGCAGGATATCGGTCAGCATCAATTCCTGATGCTGCTGTTCGTGGTGCAGGCCCAGTTCGATGGTCCGCAGAAGATCGTCATCGGCGCCGCCGCCGTTCAGAAGCCTGTCCAGCGCCGCATCCACATGGTGGCGATAGGAGACGACGTCGTCCAGCGGCGGGCGGGTCAGCAGGCCGCGCATGGGCCGCGGCTGACGCGGGCCGACGCTTTCGTAATAGGAATTGAACAGGAAGGCGTAGCGATCGTCGTAAACCCGGTATCCGGGCAGGCCGGGCTGCAGCACCAAAGCCTCGAAGAACCAGGTGGTATGGCCCAGATGCCATTTTGCCGGACTGGCGTCGGGCATGGATTGGGCGGTGGCGTCGGCGTCGGAGAGGCCCGATGCCAGGGATAGGGTCTGGGCGCGGACCGCCTGAAGGCGGGGCAGCAAGGTTTCCGATATCTCTGCCACCGGCGTTTCGGCCGGTCCGGCGCGTCGGTTCGCGGAAGTCATGGGTTCGGGGGAGCGGCCTTTCCGTTGCACGGGCCGCCGGGGCGTGCCCGGGCGGCGGTTCCTGACCGGCACCTTATCGGTTCGGTCCCCGCCTGTGGAAATTATTTGTTCACAGTCTTGTGACGAATCAATGGCATCGGCGGCGGCGGGCCGCCGTCGTCACGATATGGGTCAGGATATGGAAGGGGGGTGAAGACGGAAAATAGGACGGACTGGATATCAGATCTGGTCGTCGCGGAAATATTCGTCGTCGCGGCCGCCGCCCTGTTTCAACAGCTCAAAATCGCGCCAGTATTCCTCGACGTCGTCGCCCGGGTTGGGGCCTTCGCCGATGCCGTAGCGTTCCCATTTTTCACGGTCCGACAGCTTGCTCATGTCGGGCTTCTTGGGCGAGGTCACCTTCAGGATGACGCCGGCGACGATCGTCGCGACGGTCAGAAGAACCAAAACGGGCAGCCAGCCCAATTCTTTAATGACTTCCACCGTGACCTCCTTGTTCCTCGTCCGCCCGCCCGGGTTTATCCGCCTGGGAAAAGGCGCTGTTTTACGCGGGCCGTATGCGATGGGCGCCGATTCTCGGATTTCTACCCATGGCGTTCGAAAAGCTTATACCGGCATATCCTGACATACAACTGACAGTTCGGTAAAAGCCCTGTATTCCCAAGGGGTTCTGTATCAGCCCTTTCGCCTGTCCGGGCGGCCTTGCGACGTTCTTGGCGGCGGCATTACAAGAATCGGGTTATGCGGCACGTTGCCTGTGATTTTCGCCTTGCCGCCACGCGGCTCGCGCGCGCCGGTTCGCTGGCGGTCCTGATGGCGGTGGCCGTCCTGGCCGCGGCGCCGGTTCCGTGCGCCCTGGCCCAGAATGCCGATCCTGCCGTAGGGGCGGAAGTCACGGGAATGCGGCTCGGCCGCCACGCCGATTTTCTCCGTCTCGTCTTCGATCTCACGGCCCGGCCCGGCTATGACGCCCATGCCACGGGCCCGCGTGCATTCGTCGTCTCGTTGCCGGGTGTCGCCTTGCCGCCCGAGGGACATGCCGCGCTGGCGGGCGATCCGTTGGCGCCGGATTTGATCGTTCGCCCGACGGGCGACGCGGGTTCTCTTCGATTTCATGTCACCAGCCGCGACGACGCCTTCATTCGCCGGGCCTTCGTTATCGCGCCCCCGGCGGGTGGCGTGGCGCCCGATGCGTCGCCCTGGCGGCTGGTGTTCGACATCGTGCCGCGCCCGGGGCATCGCACCGCCGCTGTTCCGTCCCCTGTCGTCGCCGGGCTGCCCGCCCCCCATGGGATCGACCTGCCTGAGGCCGACGATGGGCACCCAACCGACGTAGGTCTTGCGGCCGGCGAACCGTCTGATCGCGCGACCCGGAAGACGGTTGTCGCCGGGCCGGGCCCTCAAACGCCGCCGCCGGTAATCGAAGTTTCCTGGGCCAAGGCCAGCCGCATTCTCCGCGAACTCCAGGCGCGTCGTGCGCCCGAGGCGGATACCCCGCCGCCGCCCCAATTGATTCTGCCGCCGAAGTATCGCCGGGACCCGGTTCCATTGCGGTGACGAGAGGCGGCCGGTTGGCACGGCGCGATCCGGCCGCCCGGTCGATGCCTTATTTCGAATTCGCCTCGCATTTCGAAAACTACAAGACAAAATGACACCGCCCGCCCAGCCCATGAAATTAACCATGACGGCTTCGCCCAGGGGTACGAAAAGGCCCGTACCCGGCAGGTTTTCGCCACTTTTCGTTGGTTTCCTCCGCGACCGACAACGCGGTTTTGCCAATATTTTCAATCAGTTTGTCAGCTTAATGTCAGGTATGCGTCAGGCTGCTGTCAGGGCGATCTGGCATAAGACCTGCAACTTGTGTTGCGCCGTTCGCGGAAGGCTTTATGCCAACCAACCCCGGGAGCGGTTTTCTTGATGGAAGGTCTTGGGCCAACATCCGCGAAAAACATGCAACGCCCGGAAGGCGGGAAAACACGCCAACGGAACGATTGCAGCGGATTTCTCTAAACGAAGACTACATGCGGAGTGAATTTTATGGTTATCAAGACGAATAAATTCAGTGTCATGGGTGCCGCCGTGGCTGCCATGCTTTTTGCGGGTCAGGCGCAGGCCGCCAACACCGTGACGACTTCGGCGTCGGTTGAAATCGCCGCCCCGATCGCGATCACTCAGGACGCAGCCCTGGCTTTCGGTAACCTGGGTCCCAGCGGCACCTCCGGTACCGCGACGGTCGCCCCGGGCGCCAGCTCGGTCTCCGTGACCGGTGGTGTGACGGAACTGGGTGGCACGGTCACCTCGGCCGCCTACACCGTGACCGGTGCTTCCGGTGCCGATTACAGTGTGTCGATCCCGACCGATATCTCGCTGACCAGCGGCGGCAACAGCATGACCCTGACGCTTAGCGAGAACAGCAGCGGCACGCTGACGGGCGGCACCGACACCTTCAGCGTCGGCGGCTCCCTCGCCATCGGTGCGAACCAGGCTGCCGGTAGCTATGCCGGCACCTTCGGCGTCACCGTCAACTACCAGTAACTCCGCAGCCTTAGGTCCGGCCCCGGCGGCAAACGGGGCCGGGCCAAGGCGCGGGTTATTGTGATAGGCTGATGGTCGCGATGTTCAGACCACACCTCGGATTCCACCAATTTTGCGCGACCGCCGCGATGGCCGTCGCGTTTATCCTGTTGGGGCCCGCGGCCGGGCATTTGCTTCCCGGCTGTGCCGTCGCCCATGCGCAGACCGTCGATATCGAAGAGCGCCGCTCCTTGATCTTCGGCAAGGTCGCGACGACGAGCACCCCCGGATCGGTCACCATTTCGCCCTCCGGCGTGAAGTCGGTGGCCGGCGGCGTCATCGATCTGGGTAAGAACCATCGCGAAGCGGAGTTTCGCATCACCGGTCCGGACAATGCCTTGGTTATCGTCACGCTGCCGACAACGGCGACCGTCACCGGCGGCGGCGGCACGGGCACCTTGAGCAATTTCACCATGAACATGTCCAATCCCATCGATCTGGGCCGGCGTGGGCGGGTGACCATTTCGGTCGGGGCGACATTGAGCCTGGGCACGAACTTGCCCGGGGCCGACTATACCGGCGACTTCACCCTCTACGTGGATCCGCAATGACGCGGAATGACGCCTCCGGCCGGATTTGCCGGCGGGTCCGCGGGGCGCCGGCCCCCGATGGGTCACGAACCCGTTTCTCCCGCGAGGATTATGGTATGATTTCGCTGGCGAATATCCGAACCGAGGGCTGAGAACCGTGTCAGCAGTGCGATCATCCTCTCTTCTTTCCGGCCGTTCATTGTGGCGGCGGTCCGCCGCTGTGCCCGCCGCCGTCGCCTTGGCGTTTTCCTTGGCGTGTTGGGCGGCCCCCGGTGCGGCCCAGGGCGCCAGCGTTTCGACCAGTGTGACGGTTCAGATTATTCGCCCCGCCGGTGTCGTCGGGCTTCAGGAACTGAACAATGCGCAGGGTTTTCTTGCGTCGCCGGATGCCGATGCCGACGGCGAAGACGCCGCCGCCGCCCCGACCGTGCAAACCGGGCCGATCACACCGCCCGCGTCCGGTGGCGCCTTGGCCGCCGCGATCGCGATTTCCGGTGCACCCAATCAAACGTTTTCCTTGAAGGTCACCGACTCATTGGTCGTCGTGACCGATTCCGGCGAATTGGTCGTCACCAATTTCGATCATAACGCCGGGGCCAGCCCGACCATCGGGGCCAACGGCGCGGCGCAGATCGCGATCGGCGCCAAATCGCAAAGCGGTTCGCCGGAAAACCTGCAACAGTTGTCGACTCAGGCCGGGGGACCCGGTCCGGGCGCCGACGGTCAATCCGATCCGAACGTGGTGGCGGTGTTGGTCAACACGGACGATGGGCCGCAGGTCATCAAAATTCAGCGGCCGGACAATTTCGGGCCAAACATCTTCGGTGAAAAGTTTTTCACCGTTTTGGTTTCCTATAACTGATTGTTCGGATAAACCTTTTAGTACAAAGGCGCAGAGTAAAAAGAACGGTTTAGGGGAGCGCGAGCATGCGTCCATTCCAATTGATCGAGACATTCGTCCGATTTCTTCCGGCCCTGGCCATTTTGGCCGGTCTCGTGGGCGCGGCCGCACCCGCGGGGGCGCAGGGGTTCGGCGACCTCGTGGTCTCGCCGACCCGTGTCGAACTTCAGGGGCGGGATCGTTCGGCGACCGTCACTCTGACCAACCGGGGATCTGAATCGGCGCTTTTCCGAATTTCGTTCGTCACCATGGCGATGGACGACAAAGGCCAGTTGAACACAGTCGAGAAAACGCCGGACGGGATGTTGACGGCGGAAGGCTTGATCCGCTACGCGCCGCGGCAAGTGAATATCCCGCCGGGGGGAACCCAGACCGTCCGTTTGGTGGTCCGCAAGCCCGCGGACTTGGCGGCGGGCGAATACCGGTCGCACATGTTCTTTCGTGCCGTGCCGCCCGAAGACGCGGGCCGTGCCGTGGATGAACAAGCCAATCAGAGCGGCATTTCGGTTCGCCTGACGCCGATCTTCGGGATCACCATCCCGGTCATCGTCCGCCATGGGGAACTGGATTTGAAGGTCGGGATGAGCGGGTTCGCCGTGGTCACCGACAAGGAGACCAAGACCAAGAAGCTCGCCTTCGAACTCAGCCGTACCGGCAAGAAGTCCGCTTATGGCGACATCAATGTCGAATACCTGCCCGCCGGTGGTGGATCACCGGTGGTCGTGGGCGAAATCACGCGCCTTGCCGTGTTCACCCCGAACACCAAGCGCAACGTCGAGGTGCCGTTGGTCGTGCCGTCGGGCGTAACCCTGGGCAAAGGAACCTTGAAGGTTCTGTATCGTCAGGTGAACGGAGACGAGACGTTGGCCACGGGTGAAGTCACGCTGGACTAGACTGAAAACAAGACTCTGGTCCGTGGCTGACTTCGGCCCGGTGCCGGAGGCATCCAAACGGAACGGAGCGATGGGTAGGCCGCGCCGGGCATACGGCTTTTGCTGTTTGCGAAGGATATCGCAGGTCGCGGTCGTCGCGGCTGTTCTGTCTTGTATTCTTCCGGACGGCACGCGGGCGGAACCGCCTCCACCGCCGCCAACAACCCAGGAAGTGGCCCAGGCGGGCGGTGGCGACAATCGAAATCGGCTCAATCTCCGCGAACCCCTGATCCTCGAGCTTCGCCTTGGCCAACTGATCCTGACCGACGCCTTCCCGGCCTTGCTGTCGGGCTCGTCCCTGGAACTTCCGCTCGGCGATCTGGCGCATATTCTCGATTTCGCCATCACCGCCGACCCGCAAGCGGGTCTTGCGGGCGGCTGGTTCATCGATGAAAAGCGATTGTTCTCGTTGTCCCTGGGGCGCGGCGAAGTGATTATCGCCGGGCGTACGCGCCGTTTCGACAAGGCCCTGGTCCATGTTGTGGACGGTGACATTTATATCGACGTGCGATTGCTGTCGCAGTGGTTCCCGATCGACATCGCCTTCGACCTGCCGAACCTGACCGCGACCATCACATCGCGCGAGCCGCTGCCGCTGGAAGCCCGTTTGGCCCGCGAAGAGGCCCGCGACCGCGCCCTCAGCCGGCAGGGTCCGGGCAAGGAATATCCGAAGCTGGATCAGCCGCCGGGCATGGCATCGATCCCCCGTTTCGACCTATATGCCCAGGCCGCCCGCGCGACCAATGGCTCCTCCCAAAGAAAGCTCACCTATAACTACAACCTTACCGGCGCGGCCGATCTTGCCGGAACGGACGCCAGTTTGTTCGTCGCGGGCGCCGCCGGTCAGGCCGTCTCGGATATCCGCACGACGTTCGAGCGAACGGATTTGGATGGCAAACTGGGGGAGAGCCTGCTGGGCGACTATGGCGCGACGCAGATCAGGGGCGGCGATATTTATACGCCGCAATATGCCCTTTCCACCCGGAACCAGGTCGTCAATGGCGCGACGATCACCAATTTCCCGGTCGGCGGTTCGCCCGATGAATTCGACCGTATTACATTGACCGGCGATCTGCCGCTGGGGTGGGAAATGGAGGTCTACCGCAACGAAACCCTGATCGATTTCGCCGAAGCGCGATCGGACGGCCGGTACGAGTTCACCGACGTGCCGCTGTTGTTCGGGGTCAACGTCCTGCGTCTGGTGTTCTACGGGCCGCAAGGCCAGGTCCGCGAGGAAACCCGGCAAGTCCGGGTCGGCCTGGATCAGATCAAACCCGGCGAGGTCAAATACGAATTTTCCGCCGGCCTGCACGATGACCGCCTGATTTCCAACCAGGTCGTCAGCGGCACGGACGCGCGCCGCGACCAGGCCCGCGTCATGACCCGGTTCCAGACGGGCATCAATAAGAACTTGTCGGTCGGCGCCAATGTCGTCGCGGTTCCCAACAGCGACGGCGGCCGGGACACTTATGTCGGCACGACGTTGGCGACCTCGTTCGGCAACCTGTTCAGTAAGCTCGACCTGGTCAATCAAAAGGACGGCGGTTGGGCGACTCGCATGATCGCCCAGACGTCGATCCTGGGTTTCAGCACGATCCTCGAACACAACATCACGAGGAATTTCGTCAGCGAACAATTCACGGGAACCGGCGATTCGAAATTGAATTCGTCGACCACCTTGCGCATCGACGGGGCGATCGCGCTGTTCGATCTGCCGCAGATGCCGATCAGCCTGACCTTCGATCACGACCGTTTCGTCAACGGCGATCGGACCTCGACCGTGTCCAGCCGGACAACCGTTCCCATCGGCCGCCTGTCGGTCACCCATACCTTCGATTACTCGCAATCGAAAACGTCCAGTGGGACCAGCAAGACCGGGTCGGGGACCATCCTGTTGGGCGGTCGGATCGGCGACGTCCGTTTGCGTGGCACGGTGGGCTACGATCTGCTGCCGACGAAAGATTACGGCGCCATCACAATGACGGCGGAAAAACGCATTTCAAAGAATCTAGAGGTTCGCCTCGGGCTTGATCGCTCCGCCCCGCCAAGCCCGGTGAATACCTATTCCTTCGGTCTCAACAAGTTGACGGAATGGTCCGCCTGGGGTCTCGATCTTCAGTACTCGGACGATGCGGTGTTCGAAGCGCGGGTCAACATGGCGATGTCTTTCGGCGTCAATCCGGTGACCAACCGGCCGATCGTCCAGGCGGAGCGCACCGCGACCCAAGGGGCGTTGCTGAGCCGTGTATTCGTCGATCACAACGGAAACGGCATCTTCGACGAAGGCGACGCCCCTATCGAGGGCGCTAAATTGGAGATTGACCGGGGGATCCGCCGCGTCGCATCGGATGCCGACGGCTTTCTCTATATTCCGGCCGTCACGCCGAACCGCCGCATGGTCGTCAAGGTCGATCGCGACAGCCTGAAGGATCCCTTCCTGGTTCCGGTCAAGGAAGGGGTCGCGATGGTCGCCAATCCGGGCGGAACCGTACGCTTGGATTTCCCCGTCGTCACCACGGGCGAAATCGATGGCACCGTCTTCAAGGTAGAGGATAGCCGGGTCTTTCCGGTCTCGGGCGCCGAAATCCAATTGTTCGACGGCGACGGCAATCTGGTGAAGGAACTGCGCTCCGCCTTCGACGGGTTTTATCTGCTCGAATTCCTGCCGCCCGGTGAATACACGGTGCGGATCGATCCCGATCAGTTGGCCCGCCTGGGCCTGACCGCCGACCGGGTTCATC
>CAJWCU010000020.1 GCA_913030825.1 uncultured Rhodospirillaceae bacterium
ATGCCCTCAACAATCAGCAGCAGAACACAAAATTAGCGCGGGGTGGAGCAGCCCGGTAGCTCGTCAGGCTCATAACCTGAAGGTCAGAGGTTCAAATCCTCTCCCCGCAACCAATAAAGCGACGCTAAGTCAACAGCTTAGCGGCGCTTTGCTTTTGCAGCTAGTCCCGAAAATGGCTCGCAGGGGCACTTTAGGGGCAGTTGCTCCCAACACAAACCAACAGATTCCAACGCCGATCCAGGTCAATGGCTCATATCTCGGCCAGGTCGTAGCTGGTGCTACGACCGCCACCGGGGTTCTTCTTCAGAACGCCGCGTTCCATGAGGTCCTGGATATCGCGGTACGCCGTATCCTGCGAACACTTGGCCAGCTTCGCCCACTTCGACGATGTGAGCTTGCCCTCGAAACCGTCCAGCATCCTGTTGATGACTTTGATCTGGCGTTCGTTGAGCGCCTCCGTCGCGAACCGGTCCCAGAACCTGGCCTTGAAGAGAACCGATGAGAGCGTCTCTTGCGCCCCATCGATGGCGCGCTTCAGACAGCCCAGGAACCAGGCATGCCAATCGGTTACGTTCATCGTGCCTTTCTGTGTCGCTTCCAGCATATCGTAGTAATCGTTTCTCTCCTGCCGGATTTGAGCCGACATGCTGTAGAAGCGTTGCGCGCTTTGCTCCGAACGGGCGAGAGCCATATCCGCGATGCCGCGGGCAATTCGGCCATTGCCGTCGTCAAAGGGGTGGATCGTCACAAACCATAAATGGGCCAGTCCGGCCTTGAGAACCGGGTCCGTTGTCGGTTCGCTGTTGAACCACTCCAGGAACGCGGCCATTTCTCTTTCCAGACGGTCGGCCGGCGGCGCTTGGTAATGAACGCGCTCCTTACCGAAGGGGCCGGAGATGACCTGCATCGGCCCGCCGCTGTCATCTCGCCATTGACCCACCCGGATCTTGGTCATGCCGCTGCGCCCTGTCGGAAACAACGACGCATGCCAGCCGAACAATCTCTCCACAGTTAGCTGCTGGTCGTATCGACGCGTGGCATCGAGCATCATTTCGACAACGCCTTCTACGTCCCGATCGGCCGGTGTCAGAGCGCCAACATCCATGCCAAGCCGCCGGGCGATTGACGAGCGAACCTGCTCGGGATCGAGCTTTTCGCCCTCGATCTCGCTCGACTTCAAGACGTCCTGCGTCAGCGTTCTGAGCACGGCCTCTTCCCGGAGTTGAAATCCGAGTGCTTCCATACGCCCCAACAGGCGCCCTTGCTCATGGCGAGCCTCGGCGAGCACGTTTGCTAGCCTGTCCTGGTCCCAGCGGAACTGAGGCCAATCCGACAATTCCCAAATGTACACGTCTGTTCTCCGCGTTATTTGCGGAGATTATCGCATCTAATCTCCGCATCGGCAATATTATTCGTCGCAGTATATGCGGAGAATAACCGCGCTTTTCTCCGCAGGCACCAACGATAAACCCTCTAATGCACTGATTGGAGGTCGTGAATCCGATTGCGCCCTAGGCGCTTCGAATGGTAAGTTGATAAAGAACAAAGAAAGAACATAAGGAAGCATCGGAAACGAATGGAGACAGCACCCCAACTCCCGCTAGACAACCCAACCCCGACATCGCTCAAGCGGGCGCTCGCCAGCTTGGGCAAGGTCATTGAGACCGAGGAGCGCCCGTCTTCGCTCCGCCCTGCGCCGGCCAATGATAACCAGCCGGATTTCTTCGTCCCCTCACTTCATGACATCCCCGTCAAGGACGGTGTTGGCCTTATGGACATAGCGGTGTTCCGCCTATCCAAAAGCCAAACTCGCAAGGGTGACATCATCCGATATACGTTGCCCGATGCCGTTGTGGAGGTCGCCGGTGGCGCCCACGGGATGGCGACTATTTATGACTACGACATAGTTTTGATGGTGATCAGCTACTTGGCCGATGCGACCCAACGGTACCGCAATGGCCGAGGCGAAATTCCCTCGAAGGTCTTTCGCCCCCACACGGCGGAGATCTTCAAATTTTGCCGAACATCCAAGGGGGGAGACGATTACACGAGGCTTGAACAATCGCTCGATCGCCTGCAAGGGACGTTTGTCAAAATCGTTTCAAAAGATACAGGGAAGAAGTCGAGGCGAACAGGCTACTTTCCGCTCATCGCCGGCGCGACGGTCGTCAGTCGAACCGAGAGCGGGAAAATTGGACTTCTTGAAATCACGATTCCCGACTGGATCTACGACGGAGTCGTTAGTCATGAGAACCCGGAAATCCTCACCGTCAATCCAGACTACTTCCTTATTAGGAAAGGATTGGGGCGCTTTATTTACCGTTTAGCCCGCAAGGCCGCAGGTAACGATTCCGCCAGATACCTCTTTCGCACATTGCACCAGCGCTCCGGAACTACCCGCGAGTTTAAAAAATTTTCTCACGACCTTAGGCGGCTGATCGCTGCCAATGACTTACCCGACTTCGAGCTTAATGAGGAGCAGGGGAGGCAAGGTCCAATTCTATGCATCAATACCAGGCGACAAGTAGCGTCATAGTACCGCGCCACATCCTCATGATTTCTTCTGGTCCGCAATCCCCACCCAAACGATACCGGCGGCCACGTCGCTGTGGATAGGGTGGCTATTGCGGACCCAGCGGTGGGGATTGCGGACTATCTTAGTGGGGATTGCGGACCCAACAATGGGTATTGCGGACCTCGTACTTTACGGACCGCCCCGGAGCGCTTCGCGTTCCGGCATTTTGAAACGCCTAAAACTCTTAAAACTATTTTTAAAACACTTAAAACCCGGGCAGTTGTGGATAACCTCCGTACTTCACACACTGCGGACAAGTGGGTTCAGGCTGTCGATTACAGGCCACTTGCATTCTCCGAGCGATGACCAGCCCCGGCGGCATCTAATCTACCGCGCCGGCCTTGACGGTGCGCTTCACGACGCAGCGGCAGGGGCAGCCCCGCCGTATTGTCGCTTTGAAGGAGGTCCTTGGTGATTGCCGGAGGCGTGCTTTTGCCCTCAGGCCGCGTCAGGGCCTCACCAGATCAATCCTTGAAGCTTGGAGGCTGTGGAGCCTCGGGCTTGCGCTCGGATGATTCTACGGGCCGCTCAGACGGCCCATCTTCTATTGCATCCTCTTTCGGCACTTCGATCGGCTCATCGGTATCCGCGTTTGCAGATTCCGGAAGTTCTGTTTCAACGGATCCAGCCATCGGAGCGGCTTCCGGGTTCCACTCCTCGTAGAGGCCCTCGAAGGCCGGTTTCTCGAAATAAGCGACCTTGATACCTTTGATCGGTTGCTCGTCACGGATGAAGATAAGTTGCTCGCGCCTGTCCATCGACATGACCTCTTGCGGGGTCATCAGCGGCTGGCTCGTGTAGCTCAGCGCCTCGTTACGCGCTTTTCCTCCAAAGCCGGCGCCGGGGCCGGCCGCCTCGTTAAAGGTCGCTACCGGCACCGTCATCGTGCCGCACATATCCGACACCAGCTTGGCCGTCTCCGGATCGGACGTGCCGAAAAAGCACCGGCACGCACAGTTGGCAAAGAGACTCTGCGCCATATCGCCATAGGCCGACTTGATCTGGCCCAGGTCCTGCGCGAACAGCCACAGCCGGACGCCATAGCCCGCCAGATACGATATACCTTCCTCAATTGGCTTCATCCGCCCGAGGCGCGGAAACTCGTCGATGAGGAACGTGACTGGCGCGAACGGCTTCTTCGGATTGCGTGTCATCGCGGCGAGCGCCTGCCCGAAGAACAGCCGCATGACCGGCGTGCAGCTCTCGAGTTGTTCCGGGCGAATGAAGAAGTAGATCGTTGCCGTTTCCTCTTTCAGGTCCTCGAACCGGAAATCGGACCGGCTCATATGCCTGCGCAGGCGCTCGTTGTCCCAGATCGTCATCTGGCTGTTCAAGGCGGCCATGACGTTGCTTTGAGTCTTGTCTTCCTTGCGCAGGAACGTCGATGCCGCGCGACGCACAAGCTCATGTTCGGAGTCGCTCATGTCGTCCACTAGCTCAGCAAACTGATCTTTGTCTCCCGTGAGAAGCTGACGGACCTTGGCCATGTTCCGCTCGCCCTCGGGGTGGCTCTCGACAACATGGACGATGGCGCCCTGGAGGAAGTTCCGCGCCTCGTTGTCCCAAAAGAACGAGTCGCCCTTGCCCTTGACGATAACCATGTCGGCGATCAAGCCCGCGTCACCCCAGCGATCGTCGCCGTCGCGAATGAAGTCCAGCGGGTTCCAGGAACAGCTGTCCGCTTCAAAAGGGGCAAATCTGAAGCAGTGCCCCTTGCTGACATCTTTGCGCCACTTCTCCGTAACGGCCGCGTTCTCGCCTTTGATGTCGTTAATGACGAGCGATCCGACCGTGTAGTTCAGAATATTCGGGATGACGTGGCACGCGCCTTTGCCTGCTCGCGTCGGCGCCACCGTGATGAAGTGTCCTTCCAGCGGGCCATAGAGGTCGGCGTCTTCCGTTCCAGTGGCCTTGCCGTTCTTCAACGTTTTCGTTGAATGTCCGCCCAGCCACATCTGATTATTGAAGAGCTGGCCGTTGGCCTTTTCAAGGTGCTGGCCGTAGTGCTTCTCGACCACCTGCCGGGTGCTCATGAAGTATGCGCTGCCGTGCGAAGTGCCGCCGATGGGCTCGCCCCAGGGCTTGCCGCCGGTTGCCAGAAAATCCGCCGCTCCTTGATGCTCCCCTTGCCGGACTGCCCTGTTAATCCTGCCCCTGGCGAGCCGGAACACCAGATACACGACGAGCACCGGAGCCGCCAGAAAGGCGATGACGATGACGAAGTTGATAAAGCCCTCCATGGTTCCGGCTCCTTTCACGACTCTTCGGCTCTGGCCTGGCCACCTGCCTTTTTGCCCTCACTATTTGGCCGATTTTACAAAATTCTCCGGAAAATCGAGGTTTTAATTCCCCGTCCCGGCCGCCGTCGCGGTTTCGGGGCTTCTCTCCTTCGGGCGGCCGCTTGCCCACGGACCTTTCTCCCGGACGGCTGTTTGGGCGCCGCCACCGCCCGCCTGCAACGGCGCGGCGCAGGTTTCTTCCCCGGCTGACGCCTTCCTCGCGGATCAAGAAACGCTTCGCCTTGCCGTCCTCCGCTTCGCTTCGGCCCTGACGGGTTCCGGCAGGTCGCCGGGCGTCGCCTTGCTCCAGCCGTCGAAAGGCCGCGATGGGCGCGGCCTGAAAAACGGAAGGAGAGAAACATGACCCGAAACAGCAACCGCAACCGCAAGGACGTGTATCAGACCGTCACCGACCAGATCGTCGCTGCCATCGAGGCCGGCGCAGGAGAGTGGCAGATGCCTTGGCACAGGGCAGGCGAGGGCCTGAACCGTCCGGTCAACATCGACACCGGAAACGCCTACCGCGGCATCAACATCGTCGCCCTTTGGGCCGCCGGTCAGGTACGCGGCTACAGCTCCGGTACCTGGGGTACGTACCGCCAGTGGCAGAAGGCCGGCGCGCAGGTTCGCAAAGGCGAGAAGGCTTCCACCGTCGTCTTCTACAAGGAGTTTGACGTCGAGGAGCCCGATCCGGACACCGGCGAGCTTGAGACCGGCAAGCGGCTATTCGCCCGCGCCTCCAGCGTCTTCAACGCCGACCAGGTGGAAGGCTTTGAGATCACGCTGCCCGAGCCCAAGGATCCCGTGCAGGCCATTGCCGAGGCCGACAGCTTCGTCACCGACACCGGTGCCGAGGTTCGCCACGGTGGCGCGCGTGCTTTCTACCGTCCGTCCGAGGACTTCATCCAGATGCCGGACAAGGAACGCTTCGTCGGCTCCGAGACGAGCACGGCGACTGAAGGCTACTACGGCACACTGCTCCATGAGTTGGTCCATTGGACCGGCATCGAGCGCCGTTGCGACCGCCAGTTCGGCAAGCGCTTCGGCGACGACGCCTACGCCGTCGAAGAGCTCGTGGCCGAGCTTGGTGCGGCGTTCCTCTGTGCCGATCTCGGCATCACCCCGGAGCCCCGTCCGGACCATGCCGCCTATATCGAGCACTGGGTCAAGGTCATGAAGGCCGATAACCGGGCCATCTTCACCGCCGCGTCCAAGGCCGCCCAGGCCACGGACTTCCTCGCGGGCCTGCAACAGCCCGAGGTCACGGAAGCCGCCGCTTAGGCGGCTTCCATTTCCATGGTTCAGTAAATCGTGAATTCGTTCTTTCGTTCTTTCGTTCTTGGAAGAACGATGCGAACTCATGCTCACCGTGCGAACATTCGAGTGAACACGAACATTGCCGATGTTAGGGTGCAATGTTGCCTTATCCATCTGACAAACGGCGTTGGTTTCAGGAAAAGGGGGCAGAAAAATGACAATTGAGCTCAAAGTTAGCCTCGATGATATCGAGCCTGAAATCTGGCGTCGTGTCGCTGTTCCCGCCGCTTACACGCTGACCGAACTGCACGCCGTCATTCAGGGCGCCATGGGCTGGCAGGACTCTCACCTCCACATGTTCGAGTTTGGCGACCAGCGCTACGAGATTCCAGAGGATGACGAGCTAGGCTCAGAGCCCGGCGTACTCGACGAACGGGCTTACAAGTTGGGCAAGCTCGTCTCCAAGGGAGACACGTTTCACTACGTCTATGATTTTGGAGACGATTGGCGGCATACGGTTCTCGTCGAAGATCTGCGGACAGGCGAAGGTGGCCCGTCAGCTATTTGCCTGGACGGCGCGCGGGCCTGCCCGCCAGAAGATTGCGGCGGCCCCTTTGGATATCCCGAGTTTTTGAATGTGCTGGCAGACCCGAAACACCCAGACCATGACGATACAGTCGAATGGGCCCGGGGTTTTCAGCCAGAGGCGTTCAGCCTCAGTCAGGCGAATTCACTGATTGCCGCCGTCTGCGCGATCTACAGGGAGCGTGGCCTCGGCTTCGAGGGCGCGTGAAGCGCCCCACGCTTCATGAGATCGGAAAGGTTCTCGACCAGGCCAGGGTCGCGGCCGTTGCTTACTACGAGCTCACTGGAAAGCCCCTCGGGATCACGGGTGAGGTTGGCGAGTACGAGGCCGCACGCTTGCTCGATCTGACCCTTGCCGATGCCCGCGCGCCTGGATACGACGCTATCGACGCGAAGGGGCGCCGGTTTCAGATAAAGACCCGTGCGATTCCACGCAGCGCCCGAGGGAAAAGCCAAAGGCTCGGCAGCATCAAGCTCGACCATGACTGGGATGCCGTCCTGCTGGTCTTGCTCGATGAAGGGTTCCAGCCGCTGGAAATCTGGGAGGCGGGCCGGCCGGAAATCATGGCAGCGATTCAGGCACCGGGCAGCCGCGCGCGAAACGAGCGAGGTGCGCTCGCGGTCTCGAAGTTTAAAAGCATTGGCGCGCAGGTCTGGCCGCCTATGAAGTGACGCTATTCAGCTATATCTCGACGGCAATTTCCTTATTAGGCGACCTCAGTCCGTTTTCTGGGCGTCGCCTTTCATCAGCTGCCAGATCCCGATGATGAAGTTGACGACCACCAGCAGCCACATGCCGAAGTAGACCGTATCCGAGATGGCCACCTCCAGCGGGGCGATGTACCGCACGCCCAGTGTCTTCTTCACAAAGACCAGGATCACGAGCGCGACAAAGGCGCCGCTGGCGAAATTGATAACGGCGAGTTTCTTGTTGAGGGACATTGAAACCTCCAAGTCTGTTCGCCCTCGTGGACGAAGGAAAAGGATTGGTCAGTAGGACTTCTTGATCCGCACCAGATTCTGGCATTCGCCTTCCGGCGTGTTTTCAAGCCGACATTCGTTCCAGGAAGAAACCCACGGATCGGGCACGTCCGCGCACGTCTGACCTTCAATGGTCAGCGGCAATTGGTTCTTGGTTTTCCATTTACCCTTGGGCGGCACGTCTTTGACGGCGATCTGCGCGTTACTCTTGCTCTCGTTCGCTTCGCTTTCTTCCGACCAGCTCAGCGTCAGCCACAGCCTGTTCAGGCGGTTTTGGGTGTTATTGCGGACGACATACGAGACGCGGCATGCCTGATCACTATTGTCCGGGTTGACGTATTCGATCGCGAGGAGGTCGACGACAATGGCGTCTTCCGCCTCCGACTCGCACCCCGATAGCACCAAGGCCGAAAAGGCGATTGCTGAGAGAAATGTGAGCCGCATGGGCATGCCTCCTTGTCCTGAGTAACAACCAAGTTGCGTGACCCGAGCGGTGTGTCTGTCGCAATCCGGCAACACCGGGTCCCACTAAACGAGTGACAGTATGCCTATTAGTGTCACTAGGCCGCCGGACGCCGTGTTACGATTCCATGCGTGGAATCAACAAGTTGCGGAGGGCAGGCCTTCAACAGCGGAAGACTCTCAATGTCATGGAGCCTGTACGACGAGGCAGGACACCGGGAATACCTCACCGATGCCGAACGTCAGGCATTCATGCGCGCGGCCAAGCGCTGCGAGCCGGATGTGTTCACCTTCTGCTGGGTCTTGAAGGAAACCGGCTGCCGGTTGTCGGAAGCCCTGGCGCTTACCGTCGACCGGATCGACTTCGAGGCCGGCGTCATCATCTTCTGGACGCTCAAGAAGCGAGGCAAGGGCAGTCACCGCGCCGTGCCGATTTCGCGCCAGCTTCTGGACAAGCTCGAAAAGGTGCATGACCTACACGCGCGCCAGCACAAGCGCGAGAAAGGGCGTCTTTGGCCATGGTGCCGGATGACCGGCTACCGGCGGGTCAAGGAAGTCATGGAACAGGCGGGCATCGAAGGGCCGCACGCAACGCCGAAGGGGCTACGGCATGGGTTCGGCGTGGCCGCGCTCGAACGCGGCGTGCCGCTCAACATGCTTCAGAAGTGGCTCGGCCATGCGGACATGGCGACCACCGCGATTTACGGGAACGCGGTCGGTCTCGAAGAGCGCCACATCGCGGAAAGGCTATGGGATTGAAGGGGGTCAGCTGGCTCAACCAGAGGGTTGACCGCTGTTACAGTAATAGGCAGTTTGTCACTTTAAAATTCGCATGTAAACACAATAGGTTAGAGCCCTTGATTTCGCCGGCATAGAGAATCCCCACGCTTGCCGCAGCATCAATTCCAATGAATCTGAGGCCCGGTGCCATTACGTCGTGGAGTTGCGATCCAGCGCCGGCACTTGCGGCAACCACTTCCGGTTGACGTGCATTCTGCTTTTAAACGCTGCATAATGCTTCCCGCCGCTCCAGATCAAAGGCGGAGTCTGCCGCCGCTTGGGAGAGGCATTGCATGCGGGAGGGGGCAATGAGAATCCGCACGGTACGTATCCGTAATTTTCGCGGCTTCGAGGACGAAACCTTCCATTTTGATTCGCATACCTGTTTGCTCGGACCAAATGGCGCCGGCAAGTCTACTGTGCTGGCTGCCTTGAACGTGTTTTTCCAGGAGCCCAGTAGCACGACGGATGTAACATCCCTGTCCGCCGAGGATTTTCACAACGAGAACACCAAAGATCCGGTCGAGATTACCGTCACATTCTGTGACCTGCCGGAACAGGCACAGCAGGAGCTCGGCCATTACGTCCGTCACAACGAACTGATTGCGACCGCCGAGGCACAATATGAACCGGCCACGGGGCGAGCACCGGTTCAGCGCTTCGGCGAACGGCTGATCTTCGAGAAGTTCGCCCCCTTCTTCGAAGACGATAAGAACAAGGCCAAGGTCGATGCCTTGCGTGACCGCTTCAATGAAATCACTGCTGGCGTGGAAGGGGTCCCGGACCTAGGAGCAAAGCCGACAAAGCAGCAGATGATTGATGCACTGCGGGGCTATGAAGAGGGTAATCCGGACAAATGCAATCCGTCGAGAAGCTCGGATCTCTTCTACGGTCCGACGAAGGGCAAGCACAAGCTCGACCCGTTCATTCAATGGGTCTACCTGCCGGCAGTAAAGGAGGCCTCTGAAGAAGCGGAGGAAGCCGGCAATACCGCGCTGGGCAAGCTGCTTCAACGCACCGTCCGAAAGAAGATCGATTTCGACGACGCCCTGAACGCGTTGCGTCAGAAGACACGGCAAGAATACGACGCCCTCCTTGAAAACGAACAAGAAGCGCTGAAGGATATCTCGAAGCGGCTTGCCGACCGGCTTGCGACATACTCCCATTCCAACGCCAGCCTGGAGGTCATCTGGCTTCAGGGCAGCGAGAAGTCCGTCGCCATCAACGACCCCAAGGCAACTATCAGAGCGCAGGAAGGTATTTTCAAAGGCAGCCTTCCGCGGTTCGGCCACGGATTACAACGCTCCTTCCTCCTCGCCATCCTTCAGGAGCTGGCGCTGCTCGAAGCCGAACCCGAGGAAGGCGAAGACCATGAACAGCCCACACTGATCTTCGCCTGCGAGGAGCCTGAGCTCTACCAGCACCCGCCCCAGGCCAGGCACCTGAACAACGTCCTGCACACGCTTTCCCAAAGTGCCAGTCAGGTTCTTCTGACCACCCACAGCCCCTATTTCGTGTCCGGCGAAGCGTTCGAAGAAGTGCGGCTTATCCGCAAGGAAAACGCTTCCGGCAAAAGCAGCGTCCGACATACGGATTTCGAGCGATACTCGAATCGTATCGCCGCCATCACAGGTAAGAAACCGGACAAGCCTGCCGTCGCGCGTGCGAAGCTCTACGCCGCGCTTCAGCCGGAACGATCGGAGATGTTTTTCTGCAACAAGGTTGCTCTGGTCGAGGGGATTGAGGATCGTGCGTACATCGCTGCGGCCCTCATGCTTGACGACAAATGGGATGGAGTTCGCCGCGCCGGCCTGCACATCGTCCCCGCTGACAGGAAGTCCGGCATCCTTCAGATGTTGGTTATCGGCCAGGAGTTGGACATACCTACCTTCGTCGTCTTCGATGCCGACGGCGACGTCACGCACGAACAGCACCGCGCCGACCATGAGCGCGACAACACGCATTTGATGAAGGCACTCGGTATAGACGCCCCGCCATTTCCTGAAGCAGCGCTCTGGGGCGATTCCTACGCCATCTGGCCGACGCAGATCGGCGCGCAGGTCAAAGGCGAGATCGGCGATAAGTCGTGGACGGACCTGACAAACAAAGCGCGACAGGTCTTCGACCCCGGCGCGGGAGGTCTGGCGAAGAACCCGCTTTTCATCGCCGAAACGCTCCGGCTGGCCTGGGAAGAAGGCAACAAGCCACCTTCACTCACACAGCTGAGCGAGCGTTTGGCTGGCTTTGCGTCTGCTTAGGGGGCCGCCATGGAACGCACACGGGTATCGTCCAGCAATATTCGCTCAATCGGGTACGACGCGCAGAACGAGGTCCTTGAGGTCGAGTTCGTCAATGGCGGCATTTACCAATATTTTGGCGTGCCTAAAAACATATACGAAAGGCTGATGGCCGCCTCATCGAAGGGGCGTTTTCTCAGCACGCACATCCGTGACAGGTACAGAACGAGGAAGATTCGATAGTCTTTCCGGGTAAGTGCCCTTGAGCCTTTGCACGCGATCGAGGGTGACTTCGTACCCTCTCCGGCCGATTCTCAATCAAGTATGACGATCTGCCTTGGGATGCTCGCGACCACCGGATCGCCAAAAACAAATCGCACTCAGCGCCCAGCGCGCTTCGATGCAATTTCGTCGAGATAGTTCGGCCTCTCGATGCCGCTCTTGTCGAAGAGCTTCACAAAAAACGGCTTCAGGGACTGGATGGCCGTTGCGCCCGGCGCATGAATGCCCTCGTCTTCGATAACGTCCGGTATACAACGCCCGACGCCGTTCGGCGGCATGACCTGGTGCGAAGGCACCGGGAAACAGATTGGCCGGCCCTTGAGACCTTCCATGCCGGCGATCCACCGGTACGGCTGCTCAATACCAAGCCGGCCGATGAAATCCGAGAATCTGCCGAACGCGGTGACGAACCGATCCTCGACATACGGGATTGCCTGCCCCTTCGTCCGCTCCAGCAGGTACGTGTCTATGCTCCAGACCTCGCCCGTCTCGAATGCGAACACGACTGACTGGGTTTCACTCGCATTGTTGCTTTCGACCGCATATAGCCCAAAACCATCTTCATGGCGCATATAGTTGAAGCTCGTGAACCCTTCGGTACCGAGTGGCAGCAGTGTTTTATCGGATTGTGTGGCCAGGCGTTCCAGTTCAGTGATTGGCCATGTCCGCTGCGGGTCAAATTGCGGCATCAGGCGCAGCCACATTGCGGCACCATCTGTTAAATGGACTTCCTCACTTCCTGCGGTGCCGAGAAAGCGCTCGTGGGCATACGCCACCGGCTCACCCTTCGGCCTGAACCGCGCTGGGCCGTCCTGCGCATCCTTTGACGGAAAGGGTGGCGGCTCCGGAGGCTTCGGTAGCGAAGACATAAACTCTTCACTGCTCAGCACCGCCCTGATGGCGCTCTCCAACGCGCCGGCCAACTTCGCGCGCTCGCTCTTGCGGTGCTCTTTATCGGCGCCATCGGGCAGGTCGTAGGTAATCGGATTGCGCAAATGGCGAAGGTCGAACGGCATGGCCTCGGCCTTCGGTTCACCATGAGCGATATTCATTACCGGGACCATGTGCGCATGACCATGCCTCTTAAGCGCCCAGCCATATTCGATCATCACATTCGGATTCGGTGTCGGTCTGCCGTCAAGACGCTTGCCGACAAATGTCACGTCGGGGATGAAAACAGCGGCTTCGTCGATCTTCCGAAAAATCGTATCGACGATCGGCGGGCTACCCGGTACGCCCTTTGTATCCCTGTCGACTTCGAGCCCCTCGCGGATTGCTTCTTCCAGTTCAACGTCCCCAGAGATTCTGGCAATCGCACGCTCAAGGGCGCGTTCGATAAAATTGCGTCCCTCCCGCGTTGGCGTGTCAGCTTGCCAGGAATAGAAAACCCTTATTGCCACGCTTCGATATCCTTCACCGTCAACCGCATCCCGTCCTTCACTCTCCGATACCGGCGACCATGGCCTGACCACGGCGCCTCAAGATTGTCCTCAGTAAAAACCATTCCGGTTGATTATTAAATCCAGAAGGGGGAAGTCTCCCCCTCGCGGCAACCCGCCACAGGCGGTTTTTCGCTACCCCTTCGAGCGGGTGACAGCCCCCGCAACGCCCCCGTTGAGGCGCCGATCCGGGACCCGCGCTTTGCTGCCCCGACCGGCGCAGAAGGCCGTCCCTTCGGTCCGAGGTTTCTTGTACGCGCACGTCTCGTGCGCTTGACCCTCCTTCTCCAGCTTACGCCGGCCGTGACGGGCTTGAGGAAAAGGGGGCCGTCCGGCCCCGCCCGCTCCATTCCACCGGCATGCTGCCGGTGTCCCGTGTTGGGCCGGGCTTGACGCCCCAAGGGGCGGCCCCCTTTCCGCCCGCCACTGGGCCGGCGCTCGCCGCACTCCCTCCACTTTGCCGATCCGTTTTGACGCTCGCCGCTGGGCAGAGGGTCAGGCGCGGGGCGTGTGCCCTGCGGGCAAATGAACAAACGGAGGGAATAACGAATGGAACTTCTGACCAAAGAGCAGCGCAAGCGGATGCTGGCCAACGGCGAAGCCAATGCCGAGTGCATCGCCGAGGACGGCAACACCCACGATTTTTGGCCTGTGGTGAAGCTGTTCACGCCGGACGCGGGCGCGACATGGCTTTTAACCGAAATCGACCCGGACGAGCCGGACATCGCCTTCGGGCTTTGTGACCTTGGTATGGGGTGCCCGGAATTGGGCAGCGTTCGGCTGTCCGAGATTGCCGCCATCCGTGGCCGTCTGGGCTTGCCGGTTGAGCGCGACCGGCATTTCAAGGCGACCAAGAGCCTGACCGCCTACGCCGACGAGGCACGCACCCTTGGCCACATCAAGGCATAGGGGGCGGCAGATGAAAGCAATCCTCACGAAAGGCTACGTAGCGGACGGTTTGGAATACGGCTTCGATTTTCCCAACGAAATCGAGGCCACCGTCACCCCGGAACTGCAATCCCGCATCGAGCAGGCCAGCACCCTGCTGGCGGACGGCATCCATCACATCGCCATCAGCGACAGGGGGCTGGATTACGACATCGGCAACGACTTCCGCGTCGGCTTTTCCAGCATCGAGGTCAGCAAGTACGGCCTCACCCTCTCCCTGCAAGGCAAGCACGATTGCAGCGCGCAGGTCGAATACGAACTGACCATCGGCGGGGAGGGCGCGGCATGAGCGTGACCATCAACCATGAAGCGCGCCTGTACGTCATCCCGTGCGGGCGCGGGTTTACGTGCCTTGGCTTTGACGTTGCCAACCGGCGGGCAAGCGCCGTTGCCGCGTGGCTTGGTAGACCCGACCTGACAGGCGAGGCCGAACCGGGCACGCCGGAACATTTCGCGGCCTATCAGGCATGCATGGACGCCGGGCGGGCGCACTATGCCGCCACCGGCGCGCGCTGCAATGCCGAATTACTCCCCGTCCTTTCCGGCCTTGAGGGCTGGCGTGTCGAAGTGACGGAACCGGACGGCGGACGCCGCCGCTTCATCGTCGGCAAGTCCACCGGCTGGATGCCCTGCCACCTTGAAATCGCCAGGCGCGACAGCACGGGCGGCCCCGCCGCCTATGTGCCGGAAGGGGCGCGCGTGCGCGGGCTGTACCGCGCGGACGGGAGGGGCAGGCCATGACCCACCAGACCGAAAAGACCCCGGAAGGTGTGCAGGTGCTGGTGACGGGGGTGCGCCCCGTCACAGACCGCGACCGGCTGGCGATGTTGGCGGCGAGGCCGCTGGCACCGGCCAAGCCGCAAAACCCGCTGAACATCGGCCTGTTTGATGAGGATGCGCGGCGGCAGCTGGACTTGACCGACCTGCTACGGGCGAGCCCGGCACGAAATAACGAAACCACGAAATAACGAAACCACGAAACCACGAAAGGAAACAGAACCATGACCATCGAAACCGTAACCCTTGAGCAGCTTCACCTTAACAAGGCCAACCCCCGCAAGAGCATGGACGCCGCTGCCCTTGAAGGGCTGGCCGCATCCATCGCCACGGACGGGCTGCTGCAGAACCTTGTCGTGCGCCCCCGGCGCGGCGGCAAAGCCTATGACATCATCTCCGGCGAGCGGCGCTTCCGGGCGCTTCGACTACTGGCCGAGCGGGGCGACATCGAGAAGTCCTTCCCCGTGCCCGTGGAAATCAGGAAGGGGCTGACCAAGGACGAGGGCCTAAGAATTGCCACCGTCGAGAACGTCCAGCGCGAGCAGTTGAACCCCATGGACGAGGCCGAGGCCTTCGCCGCGCTTTTGACCAAGGGCGCCGACATCGAGGATATCGCCGCCAAGGCCGGTATCGGCACCGCGACCGTGCGCCGTAGGCTGGCGATTGCGTCGCTGTGTGACGAGGCCAAGGAAGAAATCCGCAACGGCGGGCTTTCCTTGAGCATCGGTGAGGCACTGACCCTGGGCAACCATGACCAGCAGCGCGCCGTGCTTGAGCGGCTCGAGCACGGCTACTATGACGCGGACGACATCCGCGCCATGTTGACGGACGAAAAGCCGAGCGTGGCCATCGCCATTTTCGACCGTGCGAAGTACGAGGGCACCTACACCACCGACCTTTTCGCGGACGACGACACCACCTTTTTCGACGACGCCGAGCAGTTCTTCCGGTTGCAGACGGAAGCCGTCGAGACGCTCGCCGCCAAGTATCAGGGCGAGGGTAAAGCGGTGGAGGTCATCACCGAGTATCACGTTGCATGGTGGCGCTACCGCGAGGCCGAGGACGGCGAGGCGGGCGGGGTGGTCATCCATTTCGCGCCCACGGGGCGGGTGGAAGTCCGCGAGAACCTTACCCGCCACGAGGTCAGGGCATCCGTGGTGGACGCAACGGATGAGACGCCCGCAGCGCCGAAGCCGAAGCCCGAGTACGGCACGCCGTTGAAGCGCTACATCGCCGCCCACAAGACGCTGGCGGTGCAGGAGGCGTTGCTTTCCAACCCGCGCAAGGCCAAGGAGGTTGCCGTCATCCAGATGATGAACGCCCACGACGGGGCGGGGCGCGTCAGTCTGGACGCGCACCCGGCGCTGGCCTTCTTTGCCGAGGACGAGACACAGCCGACCGGCTTTACCGTCATCGAGGCGGAGGCGGAAGTGTTCAACAAGAGCCTCAATCTGGACGCCGCCGAGGCGGGGCAGTACGGAAACTATTTCCGGGGCGCGTGGGAGCGGCTTATCCGCACCCGTAAGGACGCCGTGACCCTCTACGAGGCGGTGAAGGAATTGTCCGACGACGACCTTGACCGGCTGCACGGCCTGCTAACGGTGCTGACCTTCGGGCAGGGCTATATGGACGAGCTCGACACGGGCGACAGTCTGTTCAACCGGGTTGCCGCCGACCTTGAAATCGACATGCGCGACTACTGGCGACCGGACGAGGCGTTTCTCACTCGCCGCCGCAAGGACCAGTTGGAGGACATCGCCAAGGAGAGCGGCGCAAGTGCCCGGATGGGCAGAATGAAGGACTACACCAAGAAGCAGATGGTGGCGGCGCTGGTGAAGCACTTCGAGGCGAGCAGAAACGCGAGCGATAACGCGCCCGAGCACGAGCGCAAAGGCTGCGACTGGCTGCCCGGCGCCATGCTGTTTCCGGCGGTGACGGCGGACAGCGAGCCGGAGGCCGAGGCAATCGAGGCCGAGGCGGCATGATTGGTGCCCGCCCCGCCGGGCACATCCGGCGGGGCGGGTTTTTCCATGCGTTTTTGCCCGCAAGGAATCGCGGGTGTGATATTTTAAAACGATAGTGAAAGGGTTTTTGAAGTGCCGAAAGTCAGCTGGACTTTATATGACGACATCGTGGGATTCTTACAGAAATACAAGGAACGCCTGAGCAGCGACGAATTGACGACGCTGTTCATCGTCTCGGATGGGTATCTGGTCAAAGAGGAACTGACCCGCAAGGCCATCGAGGACGCGCGCCGCATCATGGCGCGGTACGAGTCAGGGGAGGGCGGCTTCGACCCGAACGACCGCACCGCCATCGAGGCGGCGCTTGCCGACCCCGACGCCGACAACCCCATCGCTATGGCGATAGCCGAGCGGCTCAAGGAACTGACCGGGCGCTACTGGCTGAACGCCGAGACGCTGGGCCGGGTGCCGACCGAGCTACTTCTGGTCAAGCCACGGACGGCCTTTGAAGAGATAGTCTACCAGCTGCATTTGCAGACCATTGCCGACACCACTGGCCAGACGGTCAAGGTGGTGTGGGTTGAGAGCGAGGACGAAGCGGACGCCGCGCCGGTGGCCGCCGAGTAACCCCATTGCCGCCTCGCGGCCCGAATAGAGCCAGGCCCGGTTGAAGCCGGGCCTGATTTGTTTGGGGGATTCCCGCCCGCCCGACCCGGGCCGGACGGCGATGGGTTTAGTACCTTTCCGCGCCACCTAACGAAATGCGACCTCAGAGCCAGTTGATATCGTTCGCAGCTGAAGTGAGACGGTTCTCTCGTCCGTTCGTTATGTCGGCGGACGACCGCGCTGGGGGCACGTCGCCGCACATTTGAGCGCCTATCTCGGATTGCCGCCATCCGTGGCCTGCGGGAAAACCATCCCGACGTCATTGACGGCTTCGGCTAGTCCGTGAGCCGGGCTTTCCGATCGCCATGCTTCTCAACCGTGCTGGGCACCCTTGCGCCTTCATGTCTGCATGCTCCCAACGAGCCGTTGGCCGTTTCCGTCCGGTACCGATCGCCGGGTTGTCCGTCATCTCCTCCAATGTCCCGCTCTCTCGAACCACGCCACGCCTGGCCTTTCTCTTTCATGGCACACCTGACGCCGGCGCCGCCGGCCGCAACGGCGCACTTCGACTTTCTTCCCCTGACAGACCACCCCAAGCGGCAGGCCGCTCGGGGACCCCGGATCGGTCATTCCTCGCGAGACAAGAAAGTCGGCGCTTGCCGTCCTTCGCATTCGCTGCGGCCCTGACGGGTGCAGCCGCCGCCTGAGACCGGCGTCACTAGTTGGCCATGGAAAGGCCACGGCGGTCGTGGCCTCGGAAATCGAAACTGGAGGATATAACAATGGCAACCATCGGCACTTTCACCAAGACCGAGAATGGTTACAACGGCAGCATCGAGACGCTGAGCCTGAAGGCGACGAAGGTCACTTTCGTCCCGGCCGAGAAGACGGGCGAGAAGGGTCCCGACTACCGGGTCAAGGCCGGCAACGTCGAGATCGGCGCGGCCTGGGCGCAGACCAGCAAGAAGGGCAACAATCCCTACCTGTCGGTCAAGATCGACGACCCGAGCTTCGTCGCGGCCATCTACGCCAACCTGGTCGAACAGGACGGCAAGCACGTTCTCATCTGGTCGCGCTAACGCCGCCGGCCCTGAGGCCGCCCGGTTCAAGCCGGGCGGCTTTGGCGTGTTCAGACGGTAATGAATTCACGCTTTAACGAATGCACGAAACCTCCCGGCAAGCGCTTGACCGGAACACCGGCCGGCGTTCGTCGGTGCGGGTGCCCAAGAGTGACGGCAGACCAGCGAGTATAGCGGCTCACCGCATCGAGCAGCATGACTCGCGCACTCGCTGGCGGCGCGCCGGATTTTCCAGTCGACCTATGGCGTTTGTCTCGTCGCGGTCAGGGCGCCGGTGTTCAGGCGGGGCTTTGCATCCTTCGCTTCCGAAGTCGGCCGGCGGCCACGCGGACCTTCCTTTCTTGGCGGTCATGGCGACGGCGGCGTGTGGCGCAACGGCTCATGCCGGCTTTCTTCCCCTGACCTTCGGTCATTCCTCGCGGGGCAAGAAAGTCCGACCCTCGCCGTCCTCCGCTTCGCTTCGGCCCTTCGGGTGCGCTCGCCCGCCTTGCCGCCGCCAGTCTTCCCGCCAGGAAGGCCGCATGTGGTCGCGGCCGAAACAGCGAAGGAGAACAGCCATGAACCGACTGAACACCGATATCCGGGACCTGACCTGGGACGAGTACCTGAACGCCGTGGACGACGAGCTGCTGCTGGAGACCGGCGACGTCGCCAACGAGCACGAGCTGGCCGACGTGAGCGCGGCCTACGACACCGGCCTGACGCCGCTATGCTGCGCGCACGCCATCGCTGCGTGGCGGCGTCGGAACGGCACGCCGATTACCGACCTCGCCGCGTAAGGCCACCGGCCACGCGCGGCGGCATTCGCCCCGCCGGGGAGACCCGGCGGGGCTTCCCGCTGTGGGCCGGCAGACGGGCCGCTGCCCGGCTGCGCCGCATTATTGGGGTTCGTCGCCGAGAGTTGAGGGTTGCTGAAAACAGTTGGCGGCGCTACAATGCCTCTGACAGCCTAGGCCTCTAAGGCATTGACCTGTCAGCCTGAATCTTGCTTTCACTTGGATCGGACCCCATAATATGGGGAAGTTGTTTATGGTCCACAGTAGGGAGGCAAGATGTATGTTGTACCCCAAAAACACCACATGGACCGGTCTCGCAGCCGGCCCTGACGCGCCCCGCAATCGGGGCGGCCGTGGTGTTTGTCGGGGATACAACGCCTCTGTCATTCGCCCCTCTCCGGGGGCTCAAGCCTTCGGCATCTTGGTCCTGGCGGACAGCATTGGTACAGCGGGAGACGGTCCATGGCGCGGCCGAAGCTGAAGCCGTACGAACGGCGCTCGGAATACCTCCGGCTTCGGATGACGCCGGGGGAGATGGAAGACCTCTGCCGAAAGGCGATGGCGGCCGGGGTGTCGATGACCGAGTACGCGCGGGCGACCCTGCTCGGCCGGCGGCCGAAGGCCAAGCCGAAGAAGGACCTCGTGGTCCAGCAGATCACCTACGAGCTCACGTCCATCGCCACGAACTTCCGCCAGCTTGAGGAGGCGCTGAGCGATCCGGTCTATGGCGACTGGGCGCAGTATGTCGGGGGAGAACTTCTCGACAAGCTGCTCGACCGTCCCGACCTGCTGCCGCTGATGGAGGACAGCATCGAGATCGTCAATGCCGCGGGCCACATCGTCAACGCCCTGGCCCGCCGGGCCAACGTCGGCAAGGAGATCGACGACGCCGAGCGCGACAGCACCCTCGAGGCCGTGCGTCGGGCCACCGAGGGATTGCACCAGGCGGTCTCAAAGCCGCCCGGCGAGACCAAGGGAAAGGCGTCCGACGAGCCGCCCGAGACGCCGGGGCGCAGCCCGGAGGAGTAGGGGCGTGCGCTATAAGATCCCCAGCCGCCAGCCGGCGAGCTTCAAGGCCTCGGCTCTGTATCTCACCGGACGCGCCCACGGGGTGAAGCCCGACCGCGTGGCCTGGATGGAAGCCCGCAATCTGGAGACCACCGACACGGTGAAGGCCGCGGCTCGGATGGAGGCGTTGGCGGCTCAGAACACGCGGTGCAAGACGCCCCGCTATCACTTCGTCATCACCTTCGACCCGAAGGACGCCGCCGCCGGCAAGGTGGACGAGAAGGCCATGCGCGAGATCGCGGACAAGACCGTCGAGCGTATGGGCCTTCAGGAGCATCAGCTTCTCATCTATGCCCACCGGGATACCGAGCACCCGCACATGCACTTCCTGGTCAACCGCATCAGCCCGATTACGGGCAAGGCGTGGAGCCGGGAGGACGAGGGGCGTCGTTTGGTCGCCCACTGCCGGGATATGGCCCGCGAGTACGGGCTCAATATCGCCAAGGAGCGCAGCCGAGAGAAGGGGCTCAGCCAGGACACGCCGTCCGACGCCGAATACTGGAAGGCGCGGCGCGAGGGGCGTGAGCCGCAGGTGCCGTTCGGCAAGGACGAGTTGGCCGGGTTGCGGACCGAGATCAAGGGGCACTTCTTCGAGGCTCGCGGCTGGGACGAACTGATCGAGCGGCTGGAGCGCCACGGCATATCTCTGCATCGCAAGGGGCAGGGGCTGGTGCTTACGGACGGCGACCGCTACGCCAAGCTCAGCGACATGGGCAAGGGCGTTCGCTTCGCGGAGATGGAGAAGCGCTTCGGCGAGCGCTTCGACGACTTCATGGCACGGCATGCCCGCGACCGTCTCGGCGACCGGGCGAAGGAGAACGAGCCTGACGACCCCGGCCTGACCGAGAAGCAGCGGGATACGCTGGCCAAGCTCGACGCCCCGAGGCCGTTCGACAGCCTCTACAAGCCCGCGGCCGATCCTGTGCAGGAGTTGGACAACGCCGACATGGAGTTCCGGTTCTGGTCGGGCATCGAGGCGTCCTACCGTCATGCCGAAGGCCGTATCCAATACGGCAACCGGCGCATGAAGGGGCTGCATCAGAACGTCCAGCGCCAGAAGGGCTGGTTGACCCGTCGGGAGTCCAGCCTCATGGACGGTCTGGCCCGCGTCTATCGTGACCCGGAGGCCGCCTTTGCCAAATGGGCGGAGCTTGAGAAGCAGCTTGGCGGCTGGGATGCCGACCGTGCCGTGGCGAAGAACCCGCTCATCCTCGGGAGCGTCCGGGGCTTCCGGTATCTCTCCATGCAGGACCTCCGGACCGGCTACCAACGCGCGGGTAAGAACCCATTGGCGCGCGGCATCATGAAGGACCTGGACATGATGGGCGAGCGCACCGCCGCGCGGCGCGAGGCGCAGCGCATGACGAAGTATCTGGTCGAGCGCCGCGAGAAATGGCGCGACGCGAAGGCCCGCGTCCATGATGCCCATAGCAAGGTCGAGAAAGCCCGCCGCGACCTGGATCGGGCGCTGCACGACTTCAAGATGCTTCAGCGCTCCACCGGCGTGCCGGAACGGTTGCGCGCGACCCTGGTCCGGTCGATCAAGCGGCGGTCGCGGGCGCTCGGCCGCGTAAACGAGAAGATGATCCGCGAGGCCAAGATGGCCGATGAGCGCAAGCAACAACTCCACGAGGCCTGGCGCCGCAACGAGGCGCGGCGGATCGAGCGGGAGCGCCAGCGCGAGCGCGGCCGTGCCTTCGGGCTTGATCTCGATCTGTTCGACGACTGACGCCCGGCGCGGTGCAGGAACGAAAGGATGCTTTCGTCCTTTCGTTACCGCTACTCCACATCGCCGCTCAGGTAGATTTGACCGCGCGACGGGTCGTGCCAGCCAATCTCATAGCTGACGGAATACCAGCCGGGCGCGTCCATCAGAGCCGCGCGGCATACGCGGTATGTGTCATCCGGCTCCTCTTCCGGTTTCGCAGCAATACGAGTGACGCCGCCAATTCGGCTGCCGACCGTGGCTTCGAGTGCTGTTACCAGTTCACTGAGAACCATTGGGTCGTGACACAAAGGCAAGCCTGCTTCGTTCCCGGCCGCGTCGGTACGTAGCGCGCCGGCCACAATTCCCATCGCAAACGCGAGGGCAAAGGTCCACTGTCTTTGATTCATGAGTCCATCCCTTCGGTAAATCGTTCATTCTTCAATTCGTCATGATGAGCGGCACCAACGCTGCCTTCGTCGCAGGCGCTGGGATGCCATGCTTGCCACCGGCCCCGGAAGCGCCGTTCCTTGAAGTATCGGACCTTCTCCGCCAGGACCGGCTTGCAGCCCTGGACGAACAGCAGCTCGCAGGCCTCCGGCAGGAGCATGATCTCATCCGGTGCTAGAAGCGGGCGGCCGGTCTCGCTGCGGGTCTCGCTGAAGCTGCTGGGCAGCCCCAGTCGGAACACGCGGCCGGCCTTGCCTCGGTTGCTCACTTCTACGGTGCGTTGACCAAGCATCGACGAGAGTAGGCGTGCGGTGTCCGGGTCTTGCACGTTGAAGGCCTGGCGCACGGCACAGTTGGCGACCATCGAGCGCCATTTGCGGTAGGTCTGGCTCAGCTGGTCGAGATCTTGGACGAACAGCCACAGCGCGGCGCCATAGCCGGCGAGGTAGCCGATGCCGTCCTCGATCGGCCGCATGTGGCCCAACGCCGGGAGCTCATCGAGCAGGAACAGCACCGGATGCCTCGGTATCTTCCGGTTGCGCGTCATGGCCGCCGTAGACAGCCCGACCATGAGCCGCAGGAACGGCTGATAGACGCCGACATACTCCGGCGGGATGATGAGATAGAGCGACAGCACGCCGTTCTTCAGGTCTTCCAGCCGGAACGTGGATTTTGAGGTGATCGCAGCAAGCCGCGGACTCTCGAACACTTCTGTGCGGCTTTGCGCCGTCGAAATGACGGCTGAGCGTTCCTTGTCCTCTTTCTGCGAAAAGCCCTCCGCGATACGCTTCACCGACGGGTGGTCGCTCTCGCGCATGGTCGCGAGCACGGCATCGAACCCGGAGCGGTCGCGCATGAGCAGGGCGCGGAGTTCACGGGGATTGCGGCGCGCCGGCGGCAACTCCCTCGCGATGAACAGGAGCAGGCCTGTCATCAATGACCGGGCCTCCCGTTCCCAGTGGTTTGGCTCTTGTCCCTCCGGCGCGACGATCATCTCGGCGATAAGCCGGGCATCGTCGACATCGTTGGCCGTCCCTATGCGAATGAAGTCGATGGGGTTGAAGCGCGCGCTCTCGATATCCTCGTCGAACGGCGCGAAGGCCAATACCCGGCCGAGAGTTTCCCGGTAGGCATGGGTGATGCGGTAGTTCTCACCCTTGATGTCCGTCACCAACACCGATCCCGGATGGTCGAGCAGGTTCGGGATGACCGCCCCGACACCCTTACCCGAACGCGTTGGCGCGAAGGTGAGCAAGTGACCGGGCTTGGAGAAGCGAATTAACCGGCCGCCCTTGTTGCCCAGGATGACGCCGCGCCCGCGCAGGCCCGCGCGGCGTAGGTCAGCCGAGCTTGCGAAGCTCGCCGAGCCGTAGACGTTGCGGGGGCGCCGGAACAGCCGCCACAGCGTCCATAGGCCGACGAGTAGCGCCACGCCGGCGATGCCGGCCAGCAGGGTGCGCAGCATATCGGCCGCGTTCAGATCCCTTGTTAGGGACAGAACGATCATGGTCGTGATGAGAAGAAGGGGAAGTTCGAAGGCGGCAAAGCGCAGCAGCCGCCATAGCTGACGTATGTATTCCATGGCACAAAGTCCTGTTGTTTATCCTCACAGGACTTATGGCGCGAAAAATAAATTGATTACTGACGGTAGTATTTATGCGACATAAATATTACAATTACTATGTTGCCGGTTCAGCAACGGAAGCCATGGTGCTCCTGTTGTCTATCCTCAATTTGAACCGGCAACGCCCTTTTCTATTCATATGGGGGTAGATGGACGGGCGCGACACTGTGAGATGTCACAGGTTCGATCCTTTCAAAATGCACCAGAAAGTTCACCCTCCGCGGCAAACGCGGACACTATGCTGACCCGATAAGCCGGTACGCGTATAGCCGTGCGAAGGTATCCGCGTTCCCGGCTATCGGCTTGCACTCCTATGCCATTTCGTCACGCAACAACGCTTGCACCGGTGGCAGTCCCCTGTCCGTGAATACGCGATCGAGGCCTTCGAGCAGATAGTCGTGCATCTTGCGCCGTTCCTCGAAGGCGAGCGTTCGCAATTGCTCGTAGACGGGCAGCGGAAGATAGACCGTTTGCTGCTTGACCTTGGGGCGCTTCGACTTCGGTTGCGTGGCTTGCGATCTCTCCGCGTCCGTTCGGCTGTTCCCCGCGCGTTTGTGCGCGGGCTCATTCAATATCGCGCTAAGCGACGTTCGCTTCCTGGCCATCGCTCAGTTTCTCCATTTTGTTTGTAATCCAGTCCCAAAGCGCGCCGATCTCGCGCGCCGCCTTGCCGTCCGCCTCAAACTCGGTGACACCGAGGCCGGCGCCCTGGGCGTCCTGATAGGCCGTTCGGTGGACGATCCGGACAGGGCACACCATGCCAAGCATGGACAGCCCCGTCTCCGCCTCTTTTAGACGCGACCCGCGCGGCGGTGTCTGGCTGAGTACGAATGCCGCTTTCTTTCCAAGGCGCGCTACGGTCGCCGCTGTTGGCGGCGTCGCCTTCATATCGCCCGGCGTCGGACGACACGGGATTAGGACGAAATCCGCGGCCCGGATGGCTGCCGCCGTCGCCGGCTCATCCCGGCCGGGGGTGTCGATGATGACGGTGTTGAAGCCCTGCTTGCGCGCGCCGTCTAGCGCGGTCGCGAGCTGTCCGGAATGAATCCGGGCGAGCTTCGGGTGTATGGCGTCCCGATCCCGATACCAGGATTCGGCCGTCCCTTGCGGGTCCATATCCAGTATCAGGACACGCTGGCCCAGTTCCGTCGCGCGAACAGCACAGGAAATCGCCAGCGTGCTTTTACCACTTCCACCTTTTTGAGTGACGAAGGAAATGACGTGCATAGGGTTATCCCCTTATTATTGTTTTCTTTTATAATATTATACGCGCACCCAATGACAAAGTTATTTATAGGTGAAAGTGCGATTAATGCATGTGTCCATAAATTAACTGGCGTTATTTAAGGAGGACACGCTGGATAAACCCGGTCGTTACAGATTTCATCGATAAGGCCCGGCATGTCACCGACGTGGCCGGATTGGAGAGGTTGTTCACGAAAGCGCTGAAGGCACTCGGGTTTCGGGAATGGGCCTACCAGGTCATTCACGCCGATGCGTTGCCCGAGGAAAAGCCGGTCATCCTGACCACCTATCCCGACGAGTGGTACAACCACTACGTCGAGAACGCCTACCACCTTGTCGATCCCGTCATCCAAAAGGGGCCGGCGCAACTGACGCCGTTCACATGGAGCTCCATGGCGTTCGGCATCAAGCCGTCGTCTGAGCAACAACGTCTGTTCGCCGAAGCTGCGGACTACGGTCTCGGGGAGGGACTCGGAATCCCCATGCATGGGGCCGGCGGCTCGCTCTCCATGGTATCGATGGTGTCTGAGGAAGGGACCGAGCGTCTGAACCGGCTTCTGCAGGACGCCGGTAACGATGTCCATCTCATCTCGCTGATCTTCCACAACATGGCGCGCGAGCTTCTGGCAATGGGACGGTCAGGGCGCAGCCGCGTCAGCCTGACCCCGCGCGAGCGCGAGTGTCTTCTCTGGATAGCCAAGGGCAAGACCAGCTGGGAGATCGCCGTCATCCTCGGGGTGTCCGAGCGTACCGTGAATTTCCACGTCGATAACGCCCGCGCCAAGTTCGGCGTAGCCAGCCGTTTTGAGGCCGTCATCAAGGCGGTTATGAAGGGGATTATCGCACCCTGAATGAGTTGACCCGCCAGTATCCTGTGAGAGTTCACAGGCTGTGCGGTTCGGCAAAATCTGACTCAATACCCTTAACGCTAACTACGGGAAGGGTGGATGATTGCTAATCGTCGTCTCACAGCACAACGCGCCCCTGCATTGGGACGCGCTGGCGTCCATGCACCAGCTGCGCCGGAAGGTCTTCAAGGAACGTCTCGCCTGGGACGTGAACGTCGTCAACGGATTGGAGCTTGACCAGTTCGACATCCCGGACGCGCACTATCTTCTGCATTGTAATGATACCGGTCGAGTCGATGCCTGTACGCGGCTTCTGCCGACCACGGGACCGTATCTCCTGGCCGACGTGTTTCCGCAGCTGATCGACGGGGAAGCACCTCGCAGTCCTTTGGTTTGGGAGAGCACCCGCTTCTGCGCCGATCACGACACGGCGCCTACCAACATCGCCGCAATCCTCATGGCCGGGATGCTGGAGTTCGGCGTGTTCCTCGAGCTCGCAGCTTATGTCTCAGTGTCGGATATCCGAATGGAGGCTATCATGCGCCGCGCCGGCTGGCCGCCGGTTCGGCTTGGCGGCACCATGGACACCGGCACGGACATCGCGGCCGCGGAACGGCTCGATGTTTCGCGCGAGGCACTGAAGCGTGTCCGGAGCAGGGCTGGGGCCGTGGGGCCCATAATCGCCAACCTGAATGAGATCGCCTCGGCGGCGGTGGCGGCATGAGCGCGCGTCGTCAAGTCGGCGCCAATTCGTCCCATGAGGCAGACGAAAGCATGGAGGCCTATGCCGGCCGCCTGCGGGCTTGCGTCGACTACCTGATGCGCGATGCCCTTGAGAATGATTTCGTGTGGACAGCGGCTGCAATTGAAGAGGTAGCCCGGTTCATTGAGAGAGATTTGATCCGTTTGAAGAGTGTCAAATAAAGCCGCCTAGGCCGTGTCTTTCGGCTACAGCGAGAGAGTTCTTCTAATTTGGGCAAGCGTCTCCGGCATGATTCCTCCTCCGGCACGCCACTTATAATATGTGTGACGACTTACCCCAGACCTTCTGCACATCTCCGAAATACTCATGCCTTTAGTTCGGCGACGTTCTTCAATCTCTGAGAAAATGCTTCGATTTCTAATAATTTCATCGCGCTTTATTATTAAAACGCCAGTATAGGTGCTGCGCATAATGTAATTACCAATTTTTGTTCATCAAATGAACATTTTTGTTTATTATACCATTATTGTATTATCGAAATTAAATTAATTTTAATAGTAAAAATTAAACAAAAAGGGTGAATAAATATGCATCGTTTTGTAAATGCCGTATTTTCATTGTTATTGCTTGCTTGCGGCGCAATGGCGCTTGTCGCATGCGATGACAGCTCGTCCAGTGGGGCCGGGCCCGGTTTCACAATTAGTAACAATTAAATAAATTATTGGAGCTTCAATAAAATGAAACAAATTTTCAAAGGTCTGATGGCAGTGGCGTCGGCCGCTGTCTTCATGTCGGCCTCCATGCCGGCACAGGCGGTGTCATTTACCGTAGTAATCGACAAGATTGAACTAATGGAAAATGGAAACTCTAATCAAAGGTTTACTGTCTACCAGCCCACCGCCGGCATTGGAGAATCGGCGACGAGAACGATAGATCTGTTTGACGCCAGCGCCAAGCTGGGCACGAATCTTACGATTCAAAATCCACCTGCCGGCACATTTGAAACGATGCTGGTAACGTTTAGCGAAATGGATATTCAAGCCGACACAGGTGCTGTTTCCGACACGACGAGTGTTCTCTCACTCCTCAATGCAGGTGGTCTGACCGGAGCCGAGCTTGGCAAACAGGTGATGATCCTGGGCGATGCTGGTACAGGTGCGGACAGTATCGGCGGCGCAAATAACCTCAATGTTTCTGCTGCTTCTCCGATGCCTACAATCACTCATGGTACGGGCAATCTATCTCTTCCTCAATTAAACTTATTTCTTCGAGAATCTGATGTGGTTGTCGATGAAGGGAATAACGCGGTAAGCCTCGTGGCGAATCCAAGTCCTGCAATTATTGCGTCTACAAGCGGTGACAATGCGGCACTACCGAATGTCACCGTCGGGGTGAAGCATAATGCGTGGCGTGGTACTGGCGAAATTGATGATGATGCGGCCGCGTTCACGGGTCGTGTCGGGCTATTTAAGTCAGCCAACGATTTTAGGCCCGTGGTCGCAAAAGCGGTTACGTTCGTCTCGAACTCCCTGTTAACGGATGCGTCTGTTACTGAAGTAACATTTATCGATGTTCCATTTGGAACGTATCTGCCTCTTGCTTGGCTCGATTCCAACTCAAATGGATTGCTCGATACTGGCGAGCCTACCCTGATGGCGGATGGCACCGATATGGGGGTCGATTTGTCCCAAGCGACCGGCGCTGGAACCGATCATGAGAACTTCATTCAGCTTGTCAAAGCAGACTTGGTGAGCGGGGGGGTAGCTTCTGATGTAAGTACGACAGATGCGGCATTCGAAGCATTAACAAGCGGCGGTGCTCTTGGCACCGAAGGTTTTGCCACTCCTCATGCCGATGGTTTCCTAGGCGAGTCAGGCAATTTCTTTGCTTTTGTGCCGCGTGCGGTGTCAATCACAGTCGATATTGTGGATGAGGCGTCTGTGACGCTAGCAGCAGATGAAACCCGAGATCAAACTGCTGCTTCAGGTATCAAAGCTACCATAGGTGCTGGCGTGGCGAGCATCGATCCGACGACGGCATCGTCGTTCGTCAGTGTAACTGTGGGCAATGGCACAATTCCGTTCCAGGTGCGATTCGACCATGCTAATGCTGGTGCCACCAATGCGAACGTATTGGATGCCACTGATCCCGCCGACGTGGTTATAATCAAAGCGACCGCCGACAGTGTCGGTAATTTGGCTTTCAGTGACGAGACTCGCAAGCTTACCGTGAGTAACATCCCCGTCACGCTGTCTAGCCTCGATATAGGTGGCGCCGGGATTGGAAGCTATAGCGCAGTTTTCAATATGCAATTGCTGGATAATGGCGCCCCAGTTGGTCTCGCGGATAACTTCACCTTCAGTGAAGCTGACGCGGCCCTCTCGACAGGCACTGGCAACTACGTTGCGGCTAACGCTGAAGTGACGGTTGCTAACGGAGCGACACAAATTGCGTTTACTGCATTAGGTGATGGCACGAGCGACTCGCACTAATTCCGAATTATGTCGGATGGCAAAGCCCCGCAGCTGCGGGGCTTTGTTGCTAAATAAAAATCGTACTGATTTGAGGTTTATAAATCGGCCGTTTGTGTTGGCTGATATTGTGCAACCGCGAAGCGGGGCCTTCAGGATTGCGGAAAGCTGTTGCACAATTGAAGGCAATCGCAATCGGTTAATGCACGGAGGTCCATGCGCTTAGGTTACGCTCGCGTCTCGAAGTCCGACGGTCAGGACATAGCCGCCCAGAAGGCGGCTCTTCGAGATGCCGGTGTGGAGCGCGTATATGAAGAGAAGGCCTCCGGCGGCCGATGGGATCGCCCTGAGCTTCATAAGCTTCTCGATTATCTTCGTGCCGGCGACGAGGTTATCGTCTGGAAGCTGGACCGTCTTTCGCGCTCGCTCGCGGACCTGCTACGCATCATCGAAAAGATTGAGGCCAAGGGCGCGGGCTTCCGTTCGCTCACCGAGGCAATCGACACGACCACGCCGGCAGGCCGCATGATGATGCAGATGGTCGGCAGCTTCGCCGAGTTCGAGCGTGAGATGATCCGACAGCGCACCCGCGCCGGCCTCGAGCGCGCCCGCAGGGAGGGCAGGGTGGGAGGCCGACGCCCGAAGCTCAGTTCGCGCCAGCGGCGCGAGGTCGTCGAGATGGTTTCCTCTGGCCAGAAAACGGCGGCCGATGCCGCACGCCTCTTTCGGGTTCACCCTGCTACAATCGGAAGGCTGTTGAGGGCCGCATCACCCCATGGGAACAAGCAATGCGAATGAAGAAGCGGCTGTTCTCCTGTTAGCTTATCAAGCTGTTCCATGATTAGCTTATGGTGCGTTCTTGCCATCGCCGGTGTCTTGGCGGTAATGCCCTCCGGCATTACCGCCTTACAAGGTCAGGGAATGGAGCAGAAAGTTTTCCCTAGGGTTTTGTGTATCCATTGGGTACACTCAACTCCATGAAGGATGCTGGCCTACGCATACGCGTCCAGCGGGAGCTGCGCGACCAGTTTCTCGAGGCCTGTCGCGCACAGGACAAGCCCGCCGCTCAGGTGCTGCGCGAATTCATGCGCGCGTATGTGCAGACGCATTCGGCAGAGGCCGGGCAAGGCGAGCCGACAGCCGTAAAACGCCTCGGTGTAAAAGACGAGGGGTAAGCGAAGAACGCGAAGGAGGGGACATGTCGCGGGGACGCCCGAAAAAGAACGGCGGAAAAGGTGCCGCTAAAGCGACCGACGGCGCCAGCCTCGATTGGCGTACGCGTTGATATCCGCTGATGAGGGAATATGGATATGGCGATGCTAGATAAACGGACACGGCTTGGAGATAACCTCTTGTCTAGAATGAGTAGACCAACTGATGTGGAATATCCAAGACGTGAAAAAGTTCATTAAAACAGGTATTCGAGGCGTCGCCGCTGCGATTGTTATTGGACTGGGCGTTTGGGCTTGGTGGCATTTTCAACCGCAGGACTTGCCCGACGGATTCGCCGCCGGTAACGGCCGGATCGAGGCGGTCGAGATTGATATCGCAGCCAAGACCGCGGGTCGGGTCCGGGAGATCGTGGTCAACGAGGGTGAGTTCGTCCGCGCCGGCCAGGTCTTGGCGAAAATGGATACAGCTGTCTTGGAGGCGCAACTTCAAGAGGCCGAGGCGCAGTTGCGACGTGCGCTCATCGGCATCGAGACCGCGCAAAGCCAAGTGACCCAGCGCAAAGCCGAGAAGCAGGCTGCCGAGGCGCTCATAGCCCAGAGGGAGGCCGAACTCGACGCTGCGCAACGGCGGGTCGCGCGCTCGGAGGAACTCGCTCCAAAAGGCGCTGTCCCCGTCTCGAAGCTGGATGACGACCGCGCCGCCTTTCAGGCGGCGAGGGCTGCGGTCGCTGCTGCAGAGGCGCAGGCGGCGGCCGCGCAAGCCGCGATCGGCCAGGCCAAGTCGAACGTTGTTGCGGCGCAATCGGCGGTCGAAGCCACGCAGGCCACTATCCAGCGCATCCAGGCCGATATCGACGACAGCGTGCTGAAATCTCCGCGTGACGGGCGTGTCCAGTACCGCGTCGCTCAGCCCGGTGAGGTGCTTTCTCCGGGCGGTGTGGTGCTGAACATGGTCGATCTCACCGATGTGTACATGACGTTCTTCCTCCCGACCGAACAGGCTGGACGAGTCGCGCTCGGGGCCGAGACGCGGCTCGTGCTCGACGCCGCCCCGCAATACGTCGTCCCGGCCAAAATTTCCTTCGTCGCGGATGTCGCCCAGTTCACGCCCAAGACGGTGGAGACAGAAGAGGAGCGGCAGAAGCTGATGTTCCGCATCAAGGCGCGGATTGACCCGGACCTGCTCAGGAAGCATCTCCACCAAGTCAAGACCGGTCTGCCGGGCATGGCCTATGTGCGGCTCGACCCGCGGGTGGATTGGCCGCCCGAACTGCAGGCCAGGCTGCCGCAGTGAGCCGCGATCTAGATGAACAGGTCGAGAACGGCGGGGGTGCTACCGCGCCGGTTGCCCGCCTGCGGGATGTGTCCCTGCGCTACGGCAAGGTGCGTGCGCTCGAAGAGGTCAGTCTCGATCTCCCTGCGGGCTGCATGGCCGGGCTGATCGGCCCGGACGGGGTCGGCAAGTCGAGCCTGCTGGCGCTGATTTCGGGCGCCCGCGCGGTTCAGACGGGACAGGTCGAGGTGCTCGGCGGCGATATGGCCGATGCGCGCCATCGCGGCGGTGTCGGCCCGCGCATCGCCTACATGCCGCAGGGCCTGGGGCGGAACCTTTATCCGACGCTCTCGGTGTTCGAGAACCTCGACTTCTTCGGGCGCCTGTTCGGGCATGACGGCGGCGAACGGGCGCGCCGCATCGAGGTGCTGACCGAAGCCACCGGGCTCAAGCCGTTTCTTGATCGAGCGGTCGGCAAGCTGTCGGGCGGGATGAAGCAGAAGCTCGGCCTCTGCTGCGCGCTGATCCACGACCCGGACCTTCTGATCCTCGACGAACCTACCACCGGCGTCGATCCCCTCTCACGACGCCAGTTCTGGGAGTTGATCGCCGGCATCCGTCGTTCCCGTCCGGGCATGAGCGTGCTGGTGGCCACGGCCTATATGGAGGAAGCGGCACGCTTTGACTGGCTGGCGGCGATGGACGGCGGGCGGGTGCTGGCCAGCGACACGCCTCAAGGCCTACTGCAGAGCACAGGGGCGGATTCGCTGGAGGCGGCCTTCATCCGGCTGCTGCCGGAAGACAAGCGCCTAGACTATCGGGCAGTCGAGATCCCACCGCGGCCGGAAGACGATGGCGATACGGCGATCGAGGCCCATGATCTGACCATGCGCTTCGGCGAGTTCACCGCGGTCGATCATGTGAACCTACGTGTCCCACGGGGTGAGATTTTCGGTTTTCTCGGCTCCAACGGCTGCGGCAAGACCACGACGATGAAGATGCTGACCGGCCTCCTGCCGCCGAGCGAGGGCCGGGCCTGGCTGTTCGGACACGAGGTGGACCCGCACGACCTCGCGACTCGCCGCCGCGTCGGCTACATGTCGCAGTTCTTCTCGCTCTACACCGAGCTCACGGTGCGCCAGAACCTGGTGCTTCATGCCCGGCTGTTCCACGTGCCCGCTGCCGAGATTTCAGGGCGCGTGGACGAAATGGTTGAGCGATTCGATCTAGGCGCGGTGATCGACAGTCTGCCGGGACGGCTGCCCCTCGGCCACCGGCAACGTCTGTCGCTGGCGGTCGCTATGATCCACAAGCCCGAGATGCTGATCCTCGACGAGCCCACCTCGGGCGTCGACCCGGTGGCGCGCGACGCCTTCTGGCGCATGCTGGTCGAGCTGTCGCGCCGCGACGGGGTGACCATCTTCATCTCCACCCATTTCATGAACGAGGCCGAGCGCTGCGACCGCATCTCGCTGATGCACGCGGGCCGAGTGCTGATCACCGACACGCCCGCCGCTCTGATCAGGCAGCGGGGCGTGGAGACCCTGGAAGAGGCGTTTGTGGCGCATCTGGAGGAGGCGACGGAGCAGGGCGAAGCCGCCGAAAGACAACCAGATGGGACAGCTTCGCTCGATTCGGTTGATGCGTCGGCAGGCCATGTCGAACCACAAGGCTGGCGGCGCCAGTTCGACCCCCGACGCATGGTCAGCTATGCCCGGCGCGAAGGGTTGGAGCTGCGCCGCGATCCCATCAGGATGACGCTGGCGCTGCTCGGCAGCGTCATCCTGATGTTCGTGATGGGCTATGGGATTAGCCTCGATGTCGAGGATCTCACCTTCGCGGTACTGGACCGCGACCAGACCACCGTCAGCCGCGATTATACGCTCAACCTCGCCGGCTCCCGGTACTTCGTCGAGCGGGCGCCGATTACCGGTTATGCCGATCTCGACCGGCGCATGCGCGAAGGCGACATCAGCCTGGCGATCGAGATCCCGTCGGGCTTCGCGCGCGACATCGCCCGGGGCCGGCGGGTCGAGATCGGCGCCTGGATCGACGGCGCCATGCCGACACGGGGGGAGACCGTCCGCGGCTATGTGCAGGGGATTCATGCCCATTGGCTGGCGACCAAGGCGCGCGAGGCCGGCCACGGTGAGGCTTTGGCGGGGCTGGTCAATATCGAGACCCGGTTCCGCTATAACCCGGACGTCAAGAGTCTGGTCGCGATGGTGCCGGCGGTGATCCCGCTGCTGCTCATGCTGATCCCGGCCATGCTCGCGGCGCTCAGCGTGGTGCGCGAGAAAGAGCTCGGCTCGATCACCAACTTCTACGTCACGCCCACCACGCGGCTCGAGTTTCTGCTCGGCAAGCAGCTGCCCTATATCGTGCTGTCCTTCCTGAGCTTCCTGCTGCTCACGCTGCTCGCGGTGACCGTCTTCGGTGTGCCGCTGAAGGGCAGCTTCCTGACGTTGGCGGCGGGCGCGCTGCTCTATGTCGGCGCCGCGACGGCCGTGGGGCTGCTCATCTCAACCTTCATGCGCAGCCAGATCGCGGCGATCTTCGGCACGGCGGTGCTCACCATCCTGCCGGCGGCGAACTTCTCCGGCATGATCGACCCGGTCTCGTCCCTCGAAGGGATGGGCCGGCTGATCGGCGAGATCTACCCGACAACGCATTTCCTGACGATCGCACGCGGCACCTTCTCAAAGGCCCTCAACTTCTCCGACCTGCAGGCCGCCTTTCTCCCGCTGGCGCTGGCCGTGCCGGTCCTGATCGTTCTGTCCGCCGCGCTGCTCAAGAAACAGGAGCGGTAGTCCATGCGCGCGGCCAATATTTTCCATCTCGGTGTCAAGGAGTTGCGCAGCCTCGTTCGCGACCCGATCATGCTGGTGCTGATCGTCTATGCCTTCACCGTTTCCGTCTACACGGCGGCCACGGCCATGCCGGAGACCCTCAACAAGGCGCCGATCGCGGTTGTGAACGAGGATCGCTCGCCGCTGTCATGGCGCATCGTCAGCGCTTTTTACCCGCCGTACTTTGTTCCTCCCGACGTGATCGACCAGGCCGAGATGGACGCCCGCATGGATGCTGGCCTCGACACCTTCGCCCTCGACATCCCGCCCAACTTCCAGCGCGACCTGCTGGCGGGGCGGCGGCCAACGGTCCAGCTCAACGTCGATGCCACGCGCATGAGCCAGGCTTTCACCGGGAGCGGCTATATCCAGACCATCGTCACCGATGAGGTGCGCGCCTTTGCCCAGCGCTATCGCGAGGTTCCGGAGCTGCCCGTCGATTTGGCGCTCCGGGCCCGCTTTAATCCCCAGCTCAACAAGTCGTGGTTCGGCGCCATCATGCAGGTTATCAACAACGTGACCATGCTCTCCATCGTCCTCACCGGCGCGGCACTGATCCGCGAGCGCGAGCACGGCACGGTCGAGCATCTTCTGGTCATGCCGGTCACGCCGTTCGAGATCATGAGCAGCAAGGTGTGGGCGATGGGACTGGTTGTCCTTGCCGCCACTGGCTTCGCGCTCACCGCCGTCGTGCAGGGCTGGCTGTCCGTGCCGATCCAAGGCTCGCTCGCGCTGTTCCTGGCCGGGGCGGCCCTGCATCTGTTCGCGACCACCTCGATGGGTATCTTTCTTGGCACCGTCGCCCGCTCCATGCCGCAGTTCGCCCTGCTGCTCATGCTGGTGTTGTTGCCGCTGCAGATGCTCTCCGGCGGCACGACCCCGCGCGAGAGCATGCCGGAGGTCGTGCAGTACATCATGCTGGCCGCGCCTAACACGCATTTCGTGATGCTCGCCCAGGCGATCCTCTACCGCGGCGCGGGCATCACGGCGGTCTGGCCGCAGTTCCTCGCCATCGCCGCGATCGGCGCCGCCCTGTTCGCCCTCGCGCTCGCACGCTTCCGACGCACCATTAGCACCATGGCCTGAGCTTGCAGATGAGACGGGGACAAGAGATCGGGACAAGTCCGCAATTCAAGCGAACGTGGTTGGCCGCCTTGGTGCTGACTGTGGCGGGTTCCATGTGGTCCCTGCCGGCCCTTGCGTCCGACGAGACGGAAACCGGCACTCTGAGCCTAGTCTTCGAGAACGACCTCTTTTACGACACGGATCGCAACTACACCAACGGCGTACGCGCCTCGTGGCTGTCCGGCCCGGACAGGACGCCCGCCTGGGCGCTCCGCGCCGCCCGCTGGTTCCCGTTGTTCCCGGACGGGGGCACCGTGCGGACGAGCTATGCGGTGGGCCAGAACATGTACACGCCGGAGGACATCGCACTGCGCGATCCGCCGCTCGATGACCGCCCTTATGCTGGCTGGCTCTACGGCTCGATCGGGCTGATCGCCGAGACTGGCCAGCGGTTGGACCAGCTAGAGCTGTCGCTGGGCGTGGTCGGATCGGCCTCGCTCGCCGAGCAGACACAGAAGTTTATCCACGAGATCACTGACTCGCAGGAGCCGCGCGGCTGGGATACCCAGCTTGAGAACGAGCCCGGGGTCGTCCTGACCTATCAGCGCAGCTGGCGCGGCTTCGTCTCGGAGTCGGTCTCCGGCTTCGGCTTCGATGCAACGCCGCACGCCGGCGGCGCCCTCGGCAACGTCTTCACCTACGCCAACGCCGGTGTAATGCTGCGCTTCGGCCAGCGCCTGCCGCTGGACTACGGACCGCCGCGCATCCAGCCGAGCCTGCCGGGCTCGGGGTTCTTCGCGCCGCAGGAGGGCTTCGGCTGGTACCTATTCGCCGGCGTCGAGGGACGGGCGGTCGCGCGCAACATCTTCCTCGACGGCAACACCTTCCGCGACAGCCGCAGCGTGGACAAGGAGCCGCTGGTCGGTGACCTCCAGTTCGGCATTGCGCTCACCTGGCGGAACGTGCGCTTGAGCTACACCCACGTGCTGCGCACGCGCGAGTTCGAGACCCAGGACGAAGCGGACGATTTCGGGGCTTTCAGCCTCACGGTGCGGTTTTGAGCTTCAGCCACCACGGGTGCGGCCGCTGCTCGATCCACCTGTTTGACAACCACAGCAGCAGAGTCCTGGCGATGATCAACAGGATGATGGCGAGCCGCAGGAGGCCGTTTATTGTGATGACGACCGGGTTTTGGCGTCTATACCGTCGTTGATACAGGCCGTATCGCCAGGTCGCTCAGCCGAGCCGATTGGTGCCACCGATGATCCACAGCTTCCGACGTCGCTGCTCGAGACGCTCAGGTCCGAAGAGGCCATCCGACATATGGCGTCCGACGAGTGCCGCAGCTCGTCGACGGCCCAGTCGAGGAAGGCGTCCATGCGCATCTTCGTCTGTGGCGCCAGCACGAGCAGCCTGGAGCGCGAATATCAGGAAGTGCGCCGCATCCTCATGGAAGCCGCCGAGACCTTACAGACATCCGGTCTGCCGGTCGAAACCCGCCTCGCCGCTGGTAATCCAGCGGAAGAAATCGGGCGCGTGGCCTCTGAGGTCGGCGCGGAACTGATCGTCGTCGGCCACCGTGAACAAACCGTATTGGCGCGATGGTGGGGCGGCTCCACGGGCGCTTCCTTGCTTGCTCACGCGCCGTGCAGCTTGCTGGTTGCGGTGTCAAAGGGAGATATCTGAAACTTCTGACCAGGTGCTTGTTGAAGGTTGGTCCGCAGGATCGACTTTGCCGATATCTTGCTCAACCCGCCGAACACGCTCGCCGGCAGACAATTTGGAGCGTGTCGCGGTCCTGGCAACTGTTTGGTGCGGTCCTGACGGCGCTGATCGTTCTCGGGGCTGGTGGCTGTATCAGCAGTTCACCCAAGTCTTTGCGACGGATGGCAGATATCCCGTGAAAAACAATTTTGTTTCGTGAAATTTGATCTTGAAAGCGTCTTTTCCCCGAAAACGAGTTGTGGCGGCAGCGGCAAGAAGGTGTGAGCCATGAAGATAGTTTCATACGCCACGGCGCATAATTTCACATTATACGCCGTGGCGTATATTTTAATATTATACGCTGTAGCGGATATTGATATTTAAACGCTGAAGCGTATATATTGAATAAATGGAGTTTTTGAACATGGACCAGATCGCTCGCACAGCCAAACAACTCGGTGCCGCTATCCGCCGCCGCCGGCGCAGTCTCGGTCTGTCGCAAGCTGCGCTTGGGGAGCGTACGCATCTGCGTCAGGCAACCATCTCCGCGCTTGAGAACGGTGAGCCGGGCACGCAACTGCGAACCATGATCGATGTGATGGCGGCTCTCGGTCTTGAAGTCGTGGTCCGCGAGCGTACCAAGTCAGGTGCGGATATCGAGGATATCTTCTGATGGCTCGCCGGCGCACACGCATCCCGTTGAACGTCTTTTTGAACGGCCGCTTGGTCGGGCGCCTGAATCGTGCTGCGAGTGGCGCTATCGACTTCCGATATGATCCCGATTGGCTGTCGTGGGAGCATGCACTGCCGGTCTCCCTGTCCCTGCCGCTGCGGGAGGATCGCTATACGGGCGACCCGGTTATTGCCGTGTTTGACAACTTGCTTCCCGACAGCGAGCCGATCCGTCGACGCCTTGCCGAACGGGTTCAGGCCGAGGGCCATGACGCATACAGCCTTCTGGCGAAAGTGGGCCGCGACTGTGTCGGCGCCTTGCAGTTTTTGCCCGATGGCGTCGATCCCGGCAGCGTTGGCACAGTGGATGGGCGTCCGGCCCCGGAAGAGTACATCGCCGTCAAGCTCTCGGACCTGGCTGCGACACCGCTTGGTGTCGATGATGACGAGGAGTTTCGTATAAAGGCTACGGTTCAACGCATCGCTGCCATTCTGGCCTTCACACAACGCCTCGACGAGCTCTACTCCGCCTCTTCTGAGAACTCGTATGCCACTGAAGAGTTGGGAATCGATCGGTGACGGCAGTGAATGGTAGCGTGAGCTACCGTTGTGCCCGTTAGAAAAGCGCCCCGCAAGGCGGGGCGCTGTTTATAGGCCTTTGCCGCAAGCGGCTTAGGCGTCGGACACGGGAGCCAAACGTCGGCTCTCTAGCCACCGATTGAATTCAAAGCGGTCGATATAGACTCGGCCGCCTATTTTAATCAGCGCTGTTTTTAGGCCATTGGTATCGGCGTGGAAGATCCACCAGCGCAACTTGGCCTCTGTCACAAAGGTCGCCTCGGCAGCCAATTGCTTGACTGTCCTCAGCTCCTTGTAATCCACCAAAAGGCGCGTCTCCTTTCATGGCTAGGGTTGAAAAGGACAAGAGGCCCTTAAACGCTAGCCAGCAGGCCTTAAATTTTCAATATTCACGGCCCAGACGGGCAGAGGGTAGGAGCCGTCAGAACAGCTTGTCGTTGAGCTCCGTCACCAGTCCTTTGACATGGCTTTCGGACAGGTGGGCATAGCGTCGAACCATCTGGAGGGTCCGGTGGCCCAGGACTTCGGCAATCTCCAACTGGCTGGCGCCACTCATGGCCAAATAGCTGGCGGTGCTGTGGCGCAGGTCATGGAAGCGAAAGTCCACCAGCCCGGCAGCGTCGCGGGCATTCTCCCAGGCCTTGCGGATGTCGATGGGTGATTGGCCGTCGGCACGCGGGAACAGCCACCGCTTCGGCGGCTTGTGCTCCATCTCTTTGTAGAGCGCCTTGGTCGTCTTGACCTGATCCTCCAGCACGTCCTTCAGGTGGCCGACCACCGGCACGGCGCGGGTGTCACCGTTCTTGGTATTGCGGAAGACCGCGCTGCCCCGCTTCAGGTCCAGATCATCGAGCGTGAGCGACACGACTTCGTTCTTGCGAGCCCCGGTCGAGAGCGCAAACACAACGATCGGGTAGAGCTGCGCATTGTCGCTGGCCTTGCAGGCCTCTAGAAGCGCCTTGCGCTCATCCTCATCGAGGTAGCGCGTGCGTTCGTTCCTGATTTTCGTAATCGGGGTCACGCCTTCCATCGGGTCACTGGCGGTCCAGCCCCAGGCCTTTGCGTGCTTGAACAGCAATGCCAGCGTGTCACGGTAGTGCTTGAGCGTCTTTCGGCTCTTGGGGGCAGGGGGCGGTGCTGGCTTGTCCTGGCTATTGCCGTCCCCGTCCACGGGCTTGCGTCGGCCGTCGCCGGCCGCGGCGAGCTCGCGCAGCTTCTCGTTGATGGTCTCGGGTTCGATGTAGGATAGGGCATAGTCGCCGAGAGCGTTCTCCCAGTACGTCAGGAAAGTGTTTTCCATACGCTGAGTGGTATCAGCCTTATGTGGCAGCACATCACGACGATAGCGCTCGCTCACATCCTTGAGTGTCTTCTTGCCCGCCGTCTTGACGACGTTCTTGAACTCTCCCTTGCGGATGTCGGACTCGACCTGCTGCGCCCACAGCTTGGCGTCGGTCAGGCGCTTGAAGGTCTTCTTCTGACGGGGGAACCCGTGAATGCGCACGTCAGCCAGGTAGACCACACCGGACTTACGCTCACGCCGCTCGATGGTTGCCATGCGAACCTCATGGTCTTAGGGGCGACCTTCAGGTTATACGGCCCTGAAGTTCCCCTTGGGGGCAATTTAGGGGCACTTTATACCAACATTTGGCCGTCAACGCCAACTGTTTTCAACAGCGGAGACATCATAACACATTGAAACAAATAACGATATTTGTTGGAAATTATTGACCGAAATTGGCCAACTGATGGCTCATAACCTGAAGGTCAGAGGTTCAAATCCTCTCCCCGCAACCAACAAAAACGCCCCTAACCTGAAATGGTTGGGGGCGTTTTGCTGTTATGGGGCGGGATGTTAGAGGCAGGGTGACAAACCTAGCCGTATGTCGGAGAATTGCCGGGTGCAGCGCCACCGGACCATAGAAGTCACGGCGGGGCAAGATAGAGGAAAGATCATGACCATCGAGATCAAGCCCTTAGCGGGCAATTTGGGCGCGGAAATTTTCGGCGCCGACGTCACCAATCCGGACCATTTCCAGACGCTGTTGGATGCCTTTTCCGATCACGGCGTCATCGCCATTCGCGATCAGGACATTACGCCGGAACAGCAGATCGAATTCGCCGAGCGCTTCGGGCCGATCAACGTGAACCGGTTTTTCGCCCATTTGCCGGATCATCCGGAAATCGCTTTGGTTCTGAAAGAACCGGATCAGACGCAGGCCATCGGGGAGCGCTGGCACACGGACCATTCCTACGACGAGGTGCCGGCGCGGTGTTCCATGCTCTATGCCATAGAAACGCCGGAAGCCGGCGGCGATACGATGTTCGCGTCCATGTGCGCGGCCTTCGAGGGGCTTTCCGACGGGATGAAGGACACGTTGCGGTCCATGAAGGCCTGGCATTCATCGCGCCATATCTTCGGGGAGGTCCGCAAGACCACCGATACGGCGAAGACCGGGCGGATCGGGAATTCGGAATTGGCGACCCAGGACAACCTGCACCCCGCGGTGATCCGTCATCCGCTGTCGGGGCGGGAGTCGCTTTACGTCAATCCGGACTTCACGGTGTCGTTCGACACCTGGAACAAGGAAGAGAGCGACGCGCTTCTGGCATATCTCTACAAGCACGCGGTGCAGCCGGAATATACCTGCCGCGTGCGCTGGGTGCCGGGCACGTTGACCATTTGGGATAACCTGGCGACCTGGCACAAGGCCATCAACGATTATGCCGGTCACCGCCGCCGCATGCATCGCATCACGGTCGACGGCATGCCGCTGGCCGCCTCGCGTCAGGCTGCGTAATCCCGGGCCCGTCTTTACACGTACCCTAACGACAAATTGGCCGCCCCGGTCCGTTGACTTCCTGAGTTGGAAGTCCGAACCGTGGGCGGTCTTTCCGTGTCGGAAGGACAGGAGAACAACGTTGTTTCGCCTTCGATCGCATTAAATGTTGATTGTGGGGGAAAGGGGCGCTCCCTCAAAGGCGCTGTAAATACAGCATTTTTTTGTTAAACCAACGGCGCCGATCATACTCAGCGAAACAATCAATTATACGCCTACATATTCACTAATTATTATTCTCATTCGAAGGAAGCGGCGGGAGCAAAGGAAATCCGGCCGTCAGGCGGCGTGATGAGACGGCGATTTCCTTCGCTCGAACGAGCCCTGCAGACCCTGATTGGAGAGGAATGATGAACGTCGAATCCAAGTGCCCCATCATGCATGGCGGCAACACGGCCCACGGTAAATCCATGGAGTGGTGGCCGGAATCCCTGAACCTGGAAATCCTGAGCCAGCACGATACCAAGACCGACCCCATGGGGCCGGACTTCAATTATGCCGAGGAGGTCAAGAAACTTGACTTTCAGGCCCTGAAGAAAGACATGACGGCGTTGATGACGGAAAGCCAGGAATGGTGGCCCGCCGACTGGGGGCACTATGGTGGCCTGATGATCCGAATGTCCTGGCACGCGGCCGGGTCCTACCGCACGGCTGACGGCCGTGGCGGCGGCGGCACCGGAAACCAGCGTTTTGCGCCGCTGAATTCCTGGCCCGACAACGTCAGCCTGGATAAGGCGCGGAGGCTGCTGTGGCCGTTGAAGAAGAAATACGGCAACAAGGTCAGCTGGGCTGATCTGATCATCATGGCGGGCACCGTCGCCTATGAATCCATGGGGCTCAAGACTTTCGGTTTCGGCTTCGGCCGTTCCGACATTTGGCACCCGGAACTCGACACCTATTGGGGGTCGGAAAAGGAATGGCTGGCCGAAAGCACCGGCCGTTACGAAGGCGACGATCGCTCCAGCCTGGAAAACCCCCTGGCCGCTGTGCAGATGGGGCTGATCTACGTCAACCCGGAGGGTGTCGACGGACAGCCGGATCCCTTGAAGACGGCACAGGACGTCCGCGTTACCTTCGCCCGCATGGCGATGAACGATGAAGAAACGGTCGCTCTGACGGCCGGCGGACACACGGTCGGCAAATGTCACGGCAACGGTGACGCCAGCTTGCTGGGCCCCGACCCGGAAGCCGCCGACGTCGACACGCAGGGTTTCGGCTGGGCCAATCCGAACGGCAAGGGCAAGGGCCGGGATACCATCACCAGCGGTATCGAAGGTGCTTGGACGACCAACCCAACGCAATGGGACAACGGCTACTTCTACCTGCTGTTCAACTACGACTGGGAGCTGAAGAAGAGCCCGGCCGGTGCTTGGCAGTGGGAGCCGATCGACATCAAGGAAGAAGACAAGCCCGTCGATGTCGAGGACCCGTCCATCCGCTACAACCCGATCATGACCGACGCCGACATGGCGATGGTGAAGGACCCGATCTATCGCGAGATTTCCGAAAAGTTCTACAAGGATCCGGACTACTTCGCGGAAACCTTCGCCCGCGCCTGGTTCAAGTTGACCCACCGCGACATGGGCCCGAAAGCCCGCTACATCGGCCCTGACGTGCCGTCCGAGGACCTGATCTGGCAGGATCCGGTGCCGGCCGGGTCGACCTCCTACGACGTCGATGCCGTCAAGGCGAAGATCGCCGCCAGCGGCCTGTCGGTCGGTGAGATGGTCGCCACCGCCTGGGACAGTGCCCGGACCTATCGCGGCTCCGACATGCGGGGCGGGGCCAATGGGGCCCGCATCCGTCTGGCGCCGCAGAAGGACTGGGAAGGCAACGAGCCGGAACGTCTGGCCAAGGTGCTGAACGTGCTGGAGCCCATCGCGGCCGAGGCCGGTGCCAGTGTCGCCGACATTATCGTTTTGGCCGGTAATGTCGGGGTCGAACAGGCGGCCAAGGCCGCCGGGGTCGAGGTTGCGGTGCCCTTCGCGCCGGGCCGCGGCGACGCCACCGACGCGCAGACCGACGGCGACTCCTTCGACGTCATGGAGCCGATCCACGACGGCTACCGCAACTATCTGCAGAAGGACTACATCGTGAAACCGGAAGAGCTGATGCTCGACCGCACCCAGCTGATGGGCCTGACGGCACCGGAGATGGTCGTCCTGGTCGGCGGCATGCGGGTGATGGGCACCAATTTCGGCGCCACCAAGCACGGTGTGTTCACCGACAGCGAAGGGGCCTTGACGACGGACTTCTTCGTCACCCTCTGCGACATGGCCTATACCTGGAAGCCGGCCAAGGACGGCACCTACGAAATCCAGGACCGCAAGACCGGTGAGGTCAAATGGACCGCGACGCGGATGGACCTGGTGTTCGGATCGAACTCGATCCTCCGCGCCTATGCCGAGGTCTATGCCCAGGACGACAACAAGGAGAAGTTCGTGAAGGACTTCGTTGCCGCCTGGACCAAGGTGATGAATGCGGATCGTTTCGATCTGAACTGATGCGCCTCGACAGTCGAAGAGGAAGCCCCGCCGCTCGGCGGGGCTTCTTTTTTTGCCCGGGGGAGGACGGGCCCTGGATTTTCCCGACGTTTCGGGGGATCGTGGGGCGGCAGAAGAACAGCCGAAAGGACGCCCCCTATGGCCCATGAATTGACGGCGCCGAAGACCCCGCCGCGCCGCCGGAACTCGGACCTGGATACGGAGGAGATCCGTCAGGCCCGGATTGACCTCGCCGCCTGTCTGCGCATGGCGGCGCGGCTCGGTTTGGCGGAAGGCATCTGCAATCATTTCTCCGCCGTCGTGCCCGGGCATCCCGATCTGTTTCTGGTCAATCGGTACGGTTATTCGTTTGCCGAGGCGACGGCGTCGAACCTGCTGATCTGCGATTACGACGGCCATGTCGTGGCCGGCGACGGCGTGCCGGAGGCGACGGCATTTTACATCCACGCGCGGGTTCATCTGCAGGTACCGCGGGCCGCGGCGGCCTTCCACACCCATATGCCGAACGCGACGGCGCTTTGCATGACCGAGGGTGAGCCCCTGACCTGGGCCGGGCAGACGGCGTTGAAGTTTTATGGCCGGACGGCGGTCGATGACCGTTATAGCGGACTGGCTTTGGATGAAGGCGAAGGCGACCGCCTTGCGGCGGCGCTCGGCGATAAGGACATTCTGTTCATGATGAACCACGGTGTCATGGTCTGCGCGCCGAACATCGCCGAAGCCTGGGACGATCTGTATTACCTGGAACGGGCGGCGGAGGTGCAGCTCAAGGCGACCGGATCGGGACGGCCGCTGCGGCCCGTGCCCGAAGATGTTGCCGAACTCACCGCCCGTCAGATGCGGGTCGGCGATCGGGAAAGCGCGCGGCTCCACCTGGAAAGCATCAAACGCATTCTCGATGCGGAGGAACCAGCCTACCGCGATTGACGGCGGCGGGCGGCGGACCGGCACGTCCCGGTGGAACGTGCCGGTGCCAGAGCCGGATCAGGCGGCGGCGTGCTTCGGGTCGGGCTGTTCCGCCAGGTAGGGCTCGTCGCCTAGCAGAGTGATGCGGTTCATATGCCGCCGATGGCCGTGATAGTCGTTGACCGCGAAATGCTGGGTGCAGCGATTATCCCAGAAGGCGAGGGAGCCCGGCGCCCAGCTGAAGCGGCAGGTGAATTCCGGCCGGCACAGATGCGTGAACAGGTACTGTAGCAGCGGCGCGCTTTCTTCCTTGGTCATGCCGTCGAAGGACTTGGTGAACACGCTGTTGACGTAAAGCGCGTCGCGGCCGGATTCCGGGTGGGTGCGGATCGCCGGATGGACGGCGTCCTGTTCCACGTCGTCGGAATACTGGAACCCGCCGGAAACGCTGCCCGGCAGTTCCGCCTCGGCGGCGCGCTTGGCGAAGTTTTCCCGGGCCGAGTGGTGGGCGTTCAGGCCGCGCAGCACGCCCTTCAAGGTGTCGGACAGGTTTTCATAGGCCAGGTACATGTTGGCGAACATGGTGTCGCCGCCGTAGGGCGGGGTTTCCTTGGCGTACAAGATCGAACCGAGCGCCGGGCGCTTGGTGTAGCTGACGTCCGTGTGCCAGCGGTCGCCGATGGTGTTCTTGTGATCCGGCTCCTTGATCAGAAGCTGCACGTCTTCATGGCCTTCGACATGGGGGAAGAACGAATTAGTGTGCAGGTCGCCGAAATTGCGCCCGAAGGCCTTTTGCGTTTCCGGGGTCAGGTCCTGATCGCGGAAGAAGATGACCAGATTGTCGACCAGGGCGCGGCGGATTTCCGCGACGACCTCGGCGTCGAGCGGCTTCGACAGGTCGACGCCGCCGATGATCGCGCCAAGGGCGCCGGAAATCGGCTTGACGGTGATGTGCTTGAAGGCGGCGGTGGGTTGTGCGGACATTGGATGGTCTCCCATTGCGTTCTTAGGCGGTTTTTCGTGTGGCCTCGGTAACCAGGGCCAGGGTTTCGTCGGAAACGGAGGCGGTGAGGGCGCCGGAGATGGTGTCGACCAGATTGGCGACGAAAAGGGCGCCGCCGGTGGCCGAGGATTTCGGCCATCGCGTGCTGCTGCCGTTGGCGTCCCGCCGGGCCTTGTCGGCCAGGGCATGAACGAAATGGGCGACGGCATGGCGGATGCGCTGTTCGACGACCTCGGGCGGTAAATCGGCCAGCAGGCCGCGCATCAGATCGCGGGTGCGCGCCATGCCATGGTCGAACTTGTCGCGGACCAACCCGCCCAGATCGATGGACGGATCGCTCAGAGCTTGGGCCAGGAAGCGGACGTAATTGCCGCCTTGGCGGGCGGGCTCCAACTGTTCGGCGAGCGGTATCACCATCGCGGCGACCACCGGGCGAATGCTGGTCACGGGGCCTTCGGCTTCCAAGGCGTCCAACATGGCGACGCGGCGGTCGTTGATGCCGGCCATGCGGTGTTCGAAGATCGCCTCCATCAAGGCTTCGCGGGTACCGAAATGGTAGTGTAGGGCGGCCGTGTTCTTCTGCCCCGCCGCACGGTTGATCTCCCGCAGCGAGACGGTATCGATGCCCTTCTCGGCGAACAGTTGTTCGGCGGCCAGGACGAGTTTCATTCGGGTTTCGGTCGGGTCCATGGCGACGTTGTATTAAATCATCTGAATTAATGCAAGCGATTTAATTCGAGTGATTTAATTTCCTGGCCGGGGATATTCCCATCGCCGGTCGGTCGGCTTACAGTCCGGCCCAACATTGCGATAACGGGGAGGGGCGGTAGTGGCCGAAACGATAGAAAGCGCGATGAACAGCCAATCGGGGATGCCGCAGGTGTCCGCCCCTGGGGTCGGCGAAGTCGTCCTTTGGCTGACGCCGTCCGATGAAGCGTCGGTGGACGGTCTGCTCGCCGGTGCGGAAAGTCTGCTGTCGGCGACGGAACGGGATCGGTTTTCCGGATTTAAGGCGGCGGATGCCGCCCGAATGTTTCTCCTGGGCCGGGTCCTGATGCGCCGGGTATTGGGGGGGAATCTCGGACTAGCACCTGAAGACGTGCCGATCGTCATCGACGATGGGGGCAAGCCCCGGGTCGCGGCACCGGCGGCGCAGGGCCTTGTCTTCAGCCTCTCGCACGACCGGGGCCGGGCGGTCCTGGCCGTCGGGCGGGAGGCCGGGTTGGGGATCGACCTGGTTGATTTGGATCGGGCGTATCGGGTGCACCATGTCGCCGAACGCTGGTTTCCCGAGGGCGAACGGCAGGCGATGGCATCCGGCAACAGGCCGGTCGACCGTGCCGTGGCGCTGTGGGCCGGAAAGGAAGCCCTGGCCAAGGCCCGAGGCCATTCGCTGTTTTATGAATTGCGGCGCGATCTGGGGGAAAGTCTCGCCTCGCCGGAAGACGGCAGTGACGATGCCGATGCTGGCGAGTGGCACTTGCTGCATACCGAAACGGATGACGGCATCGCGCTGGCCTTGGCTTATCGCGGGGCGGGCGCACCCCAGGTGTCCTGTCGCCTGTTCAGAGGAGACGGTATTGACGGCGGTGCGATACGGGTCGGCTGGGCGCCATTGGTGTGACGGCGGAAGAAGGGCTCGAAGTCCACATTCGGCCGTTTTACATGTCGCTGCCGCCGGCCCCTCCGGCGTTTTAGGCATGGCCAGATGCCGCGTTTGAACGACTGTCGCCGGAAAGCGCGGAAATCCGGTAAAAAATCGCCGCATCCCAATTGACAAACGGACCTCGAAGGGGCCTTTTCATTAGTCACCAAAGCAAACACCAAAGGGACACTTACCCATGAAACTAATGATGTTCGAAACGGGCGGGGAAGCACGTCTGGGCGTGGTTGACGGTGATAAGGTCATCGACGTCGCGGCCTGCGGCTCCGGTCTTCCGTCGACCATGATGGAATTGATTCAGGCCGAACCCCAAGTCTTCGCCCGGGTCGTCGGTGCGCTGACCCAGGCGCCGGACAAGGCCAAATTGAACTTGGCGGAAGTCCGCCCCGCGCTGCCCATCGAACGGCCCGGCAAGTTCATTTGCGTCGGCCTGAACTACGCCGCCCACGCCAAGGAAGGCGGCCACGGCATTCCAGAATATCCGTCGTTGTTCGTGCGTTGGCATACCTCGCTGGTCGCCGCCGAGGCGCCGGTGATCATGCCCAAGGTCAGCGACACCTTCGATTACGAAGCGGAACTGACCTTCATCATCGGCCGCGGCGGCCGGGCGATCCCGGAATCCGAAGGCCTGAAGCACGTCTTCGGCTACACCATGTTCAACGACGTCTCGGTGCGGAAGTACCAGCGCTTTACCCCGCAATGGACACAGGGCAAGAACTTCGACGGCACCGGCCCGCTGGGCCCCGTCGTGGTGACGCCGGAAGACCTGCCGCCGGGTGCCTCGGGCCTGCGCATCACGTCCCGCGTCAACGGCGAGACCCGTCAGGATTCCAATACCGGCGACATGATCTTCGGTGTCGCCAAGTTGGTCGAGATCCTGTCCGAATTCATGACGCTGGAGCCGGGCGACGTGATCGCCACGGGCACGCCGTCGGGCGTCGCCCATGCCATGACCCCGCCGGGCTGGATGAAGCCGGGCGACCGGGTCGAGGTCGAAATCGAAGGCATCGGCATCCTGGGCAATCCCATCGTCGCCGAAACCTGACTTTGCGACCGGGTTTTCGGCCCTGTCCCCGTGACAGGGCCGATTTCCCGGCTATGATCGGGGGGCACGGATCGATCGCCAACGAGAGGGGGAAGACATGACCATCCACCGCGGAAAAGCCATCGCCTGGGCGCTGCTTCTGGCCATGCTGCCGGGGGCCTTTGCGGCCACCGGGGCGCAGGCCGCCGACGGCCGTCTCGGTGTCGAGCTAAACAAGTTGGAAACGCTGTCCAGTGCTTGCCGCGCTTATCTGGTACTCAGCAACAAGACCGGCATGGCGTTCAGCGATCTGAAACTGGACTTGGTGATTTTCGACAACGACGGCATCGTCGCCCGCCGTGTCGCGGTTCAGGGCGCACCCGTGACCGCCGGCAAGACGACGCTGAAGGTTTTCGACATCGACGGCGTGAATTGCGACGGCATCGGCCGGTTCCTGTTGAACGGTGTCATGACATGTGCGGCTGCCTCGGGCGGGGCTGATGACTGCGTGTCGCTGATCGATACCTCGTCGCGCGCGAAGGCGCCGCTGATCAAGTAAACGGCGGCCCCCGGTCCGGCGACGCGTGCCGGGCTATGCACCCAGCATCACGTCCGACGCCTTGACGATCGGGGTCACCGGCTTACCCGGGGCCAATCCCCAGGTTCTTGACCGAGTCGATGGTGATCGACGACACGATGGTGTTGCCGCCGCCGATATCGACGGTGACTTGGGCGGTCACGACACCGTCCTTAATGTCCGTCACGGTGCCGGTGATTTGGTTTCTCGCGCTGATTTTCATTTTCTGATCATCCGTTGGGCATTAGACGCCGGGAATCTAGAAATTCCCGGGCGTTCGGTCCATGATGGTGGTCAACAAAAACGCGAATATGGTGTGGGTTTGAAACTCAAAGCGTTCATGGCCGTGACGGCGCGACGGGATGGCTGACGCCGTATCGGCCCGGATCTGGGGGGCAGGGAGTCTCCGTCTGCCGTTCATCGGAGAGGGCGGTGTCTTCGCGGACGTCCAGCCGCCGCCGGAATGCCGGTTCGGGCCATCGGGGACGCTGGCGGAGGCCATTTTCGCAGGCGAACAATGGGACGTCTATTGCTCCGCCGACCAGGATCATCCCCGCCGATTGTTCGAGGCCGGTCTGGCGGCCCGGCCGAAAGCCTTCGCCAGCAACCGGCTGGCGGTGCTGTACCTGAAATCCCGAGGGTTTCATGCCGAGAATATCCTCGGGGCGCTGCTCGATCCGGCGGTTCGCATCGGCATGTCGACGCCCGGTGCCGATCCAAGCGGCGATTATGCCCAACAATTGCTTGCGCGCCTGGGGCAGGCGTTTCCGGAGGCGCGGTCGGATCTGGTTGCGCGCAGCGAGGTATTGACCGGCGGGGGTGAACGGGTGCCGGTCGAGGGCCCGTTGGGCCGCTACGCGACGATTGTCGCCGATGGCCATGCCGACGTCATGCTGTGTTACGAGACGATTTGCCTCGATGCCTGTGCCCGGTCGGAGAATTTGGCTTTCGCACGGCTACCGCCTGCGCAAGAAGTCGGCGCCGTATATGGCGCCACGGTGCCGCGCGATGCCGACGACAGGGGGCTCGGCCTGTTCGAATTTCTATTTTCGGAGGAAGCGCAGGCGCGTTTGGCCACGTTCGGGTTCGGGCCACCGCCGCCGGAGGGCATTGGAGACGCGGCCGGAGATTGATCCGTACGGTCAGGTTAGGCTGTTGGGATCGCAGGGGTTGGCAAAGCGTAGATTGGCCGCTGCATGGGCATCGGCTTTTTTCTTGTCCGCCGTCGGGGTGTTGCGGGCCTTGCGCATGGCCGCGAGGACGGTTGCCAGGGTCTTGGGCTTAAGCGACTGCCAGATGAACATCTCAGGTCGCCATTCCCAGAGCGGGCGTGCCGAACAGTGGTTCGGCCTCGGTCTTCGTCTCGGGGGCGAGGCGGGATTTGCAGATGGCCTCGGCGATATCGCACTCGCATTTGCCGCAGCATGGCGCGCAATCGAAATAGGTATGCACGTCGTCCCAGCGTTCGGCGCCGGACCGGACGGCTTCGTCGACTTCTTTTTCGGTGATTCCGTTGCAGTTGCAGACGTACATGGATGGTGATCCCGGTGACGGTTTTTCTTGATAATGATTATCATTCGTTTTGCGAATGATTGTCAATATCGGAATGTGCCGGGCCTGAATCAAGAGGCGGGAGAAAAATATTTCAACCTATGTGTCGCGCATCTCAGGGGTGAAAAGCGGCCAGACCGGAGGCGGCCGCTCAGGCGCCCAGGCGGACCAAGTGATTGTCCCAGGGGGCGGCGGCGTGGCGCGACGGGCGGTGCATTTCCGCCCCTTCGGGCCCGCCGACCATGAAGGCCCCCAGGCCGCTGGTCAGCACGAAGCTGTCGGCGTCCGGCCCCGGCGCGATACCGCAGCCGTCGGTCAGGCGCAGGGCCGCAGCGAAATTGCCCGTCGTGATATCCCAGAACAGAACCCGGTTGCCGCGCGGCGCGCTGACGGCGGCGAGCGTTCCGGCAGTGTTGACGGCGACGGACCCGCAATACCCGGCAAGCCCCAGGGTCAGGCCCTCGGGCGCCGGCCATTCCACCAGACCGCCCGAACCGGGCCGATGCATGGCGACGAGATCCAGGCCATCGGCCGTGTCGCCCTGGTCCTGACAGGCGAAGACGATCCGCCCGTCGGGCGTTACGGCCAGATGCCGGATGCTCAGTTTGCTTTTGCGGCCCGCTGTGTATTCCGCCTTGTCCATCAATTCGCCGGACGCCAGGTCCACATAGGCCAGGTTCGGCGCCATGGTCCCGATGTTCAGTTTGGCCCGCCCGCTCGCCGGATGGGTCAGGATGCCGCCGTTGGCCACGGCCAGGGTCTTGCCGTCCGGCATCAGCACCAGTTCATGGCAGCCGACGCCGTGGCTCGGCAATTCACCGACGCGCTTGTACCCGTCGGCGCTGTCATAGATGCCCAGGCAGCCGCGTTCGCCCTCGAAATCGTTTTCGGTGGCGAACAGATAGCGGCCTTGGGGCTCGAACACGCCGTGCCCCTGAAAGTGCCGATCCTTGGGCGTGTGGAACGTCATCGGCGGCGCATCGCCGTCCAATTCGAAGGCGACGGCGAAGGTGCCCGGGCGCCGTGCCATGGCGACGCCGACCCGGCCCGACGGATGGCGGGCGAAGCCGTGGCCGCGGGCGGGCAGGGGAACCTCGCGCAGGATGTGCCCGTCGGCATCGGCGGCGCAGGCGGCGAAGGAATAGGGCCGGACTCTGCCGTCGCCCAGGCGGCGCACGCCCAGGTACCGGGCGGCCGTGCCGGGCGAGGCGCCGAGGGCCGGGGCGAAGGGAAGGGCCGTCAAGCCAACGATCCCGCCGGCGGTCAGGGTAAGCAGATGACGGCGGGTCAAATCCATGGGATCAATCTCCGTCCAACGCGTTGAAGCCGAGAACCAGGTCCAGCGATCCGGCGACGTACTGCACGACGATTTCGCGCAGATCGAGGATGCTGCCTTTCAAGGATTTGAGCCGCAGCGGCCCCTTGTCTTCGGCCAGGACGGCGGTGATCGAGGGGCCCAAGGATTTGGCGGTCTCGATGACCTGATCGAACTGGCCGGCGACGAAATCGCCTTCCGGCGACCCGGCCAACCCGGCGCCGGGGGCGGCGGCCAGTCCGTCGTAGAGGTCCTTGAGAGCCACCAGATTGTCGACGACGTTGCGCAGGGCCCGGCGGCTCCTCCAGTTTTCGGCCCGGCGCGGGCGCGGCTTGTGGCCTTCGGCCCCCAGCGGGGCGCCTAATTTCAATTCGGCGACAGCACCCAGGCCCGTCGCGAGGTCATTGAACAGGTCCGTGGTCACTCGCTTGGACTTGCGCCCCGCCGCTGCATCGTCGGTCCAGCGTTTTTCCAGGTCGCCGGCGATGGCATGCAGGTTCGCCGCAATGGCGCCGACGACGGCACAGGGTTTGACCGGCGTATCGGTTTGTTTCAACCGGGCGGCGGCGTCCTCGGTGAACAGCAGGCGCTCCATGGCCGGAAAGCCCTGCACGGCGATCGATACATGGCCATAGACCTTGGGCGTCAGGATGTCTGGGTTCTTGTTTTTCATCAGCCGTGTCAGATGCTTGTCGACGATGCTTTTGCGATCCGGCCAGAACTTGACGCGGATATGGGCATTCGTCGCCGCCGGCGGACCCTGGCGGATATGTTCGACCGTCTGCCAGGCATCGAGAGCCGTGTGAAAGGCCGTCCGGACGGCTTCCAGGTCGGCCACCCCGACGTCGGGGCAAAGTTTCTGCGCCGCCGTCATGAGATCCGCCGTCGTGGTCGTGAAGTCGTGATAGCGGGGCAGCAGGTGGTCCTGAACGATGGCCGCGTTGGCGGCGGCGTAGTCGATGCCGTCGCCGCGCGCGGCATTGTTAGGCAGGGCCGCCGCGGCGGTCAGCAGGATGATCGGGAACAGGCGTTTCAACGGTTTGATCATAGGGAATTCAGAAAGGCGAGCAGGGCCTCCCTGTCCTTTGTCGTCATGGTTTTAACGGTATCGCGGGCGGCGGCGGCTTCTCCGCCGTGCCACAGGATGGCCTCCAGCAGATTGCGGGCCCGTCCGTCGTGCAGAAAGAAGGTATGGCCGCTGACGGTTTTCGTAAGGCCGATGCCCCAAAGCGGCGGGGTGCGCCATTCGCGGCCGTTGGCCAGGCCTTCGGGGCGGTGGTCGGCCAGGCCCTCGCCCATGTCGTGCAGCAGCATGTCGGAATAGGGCCAGATCAGTTGGAAGGATTTTTCCTTCTGCGCCGGGTCGCGCCGGGTCACAAACTTGGGCCGGTGACAGGACGTGCAGCCGCTTTCATAGAACACCTTCTTCCCGGCCAGCACCTGGGGGGCGTCGACGTCCCGGCGTTGGGGCACGGCGAGGTTCTGCGCATAGAAGGAGACCAGGGAAAGCACCTTCTCCGACGCCTCCATGCCGTCGGCGGTGGGATTGGCGGCGTCGGGCGTGGTGCCGCCGTCGGGCGCGGTGCGGCAGGCCGTCTGCGCGGCGGTGCAGTCGCCCCAATGGGCGGGAGCGGGCGGCGTCGAGATGCCGATATCGCCGGAGAAGGCATGGGCCGATTGCTGGCGCACCGTCGGCTCGCCCGCTTTCCAGCCGAACCGCCCGAGAACGGCCCGACCGGCCTCCCGGTCCCAGGTCACCTGCACGCGCCCCGATATGCCGTCGCCGTCGCGGTCTTCGGGATCGGCGCCCGCCCGGATGTCGGCCTCGTCGATCATTTCCAACAGGCCGAGCCCGATCATCGGATTGGCGACGCGGGGGGAAATCATGACGTCGGGATGGAGTGGGCCATAGCCGAGATCGGTGACCGTATAGACCGGGCGGCGCAAAGACACGGTCGTGCCGTCGGCGAGCGTGACCGTTTCCTCGGAATAGGTGATGTGCATGCGGCCTTCCGGGGCGATGCCCTGGATCGCGAAATCCTGGAGCTGCGTGCCGTAGGTCGGCTCGGGCACCACGGATAGGCGGTGGTCGGCGAGCGCTTTGCGTTCCGCTTCGGTTTGCGGCGGGATCGACAGGCGCAGGAACATGGAAACGGCGCTGTCGTCGGGCCAATTGGCCTTGGGCGGGTGGCCGCGGCCGTCCTTCAGGTGGCAGCGCTGGCAGGACCGCGCGTTGAACAAGGGGCCCAGGCCGTCGCTGGATCGGGTCGAGGCGGGCGCCGAAACCCAGAGCCGACGAAAGAAGCCGTTGCCGACCTTGAAGTCGATCTCGCGGGCGAACGGCATATTGGCGGCGAAATGGGAAAACGAGTCGGCGTTGACCATCTTGGTCGAGGTCGCGGCCCCGCCCTGCATGGTCTCGAAGGCTTCGGCGCGGGAAAAATCGGTCGTCGGTTGAACGACCCGGGCGGCGCGCGCCGCGTCGGATGTCTTCGCTTCTGTCTCTCCGGCCCGAGCGGTAGGCGCAGCGGTGGCGCCGGCGGTCAAAACCACCACGGCGGCAACGCGGGCCCAACGGGCGGCCGGGAACATGTCAGGCGGGTATCCTTATCGGCGGTCGAAGGCGGTCGTTCTGATGTTCAAGGCTCGGCGTCGAGCCTTGGGCGGGGCGAACCCCAAAGGTGGGCAGGCGGCGGCAACCGGTGGTGCGCGGTCGCCGCCGACCCGTCCTCCCCCCTGCTATTTGAACACAGCAGAAGGATTGTCAAGGCTGTCCGAACCTTCGAAGTTCACTCCGGACAGGCCCAAAGGCGCCATGGCGCTTTCGATGGCCTTGGCTTGGGTGACCAGACCGTCGACCACGTTCTGGACGATCTTGTTCCCGGCGACGTTGCCTTCGCCGATCATCTGGTCGTAGGCCATGACCCGGCGGTCGGCCAGGTCCTTCATGACCTGCATGCGGGCCAGGGTCGTTTCCATGGCCTTCTGGATCTTGCCGGCCAGACCGGAATCCTTGGCCTGGACCAGATCGGCCAGCGACGGGCCGGAAACGACCGAGCCGTCGATCCGGGCGTAACGGCCGGTGTAGATCGAGATCATGCCGACTTGATCGAAGTAGTGGGAGTTATGCGTGTTGTCGGCGAAGCAATCATGCTCTTCCTCGGGATCGTGCAGCATCAGGCCCAGCTTGGTGCGCTCTCCGGCCAGTTCGCCGTAGGACAGGCTGCCCAGCCCCGTGACGATGGCGCCGACGCCCTTGGCGGGGTCGGCGGTCACGGCCTTGCGGGCCTCGCCGCCCTTGGACCACATAGCAACGGCGTCCTTCAGGTCTGCGATCAGTAGGTCCGTTGCCGCCGTCAGGTACTGCGCTCGGCGCTTGCAATTACCGTTGGTGCAGTTCTTGACGTCGTAATCGGTGACCGGACGGTTGCCCGCACCCGGGCCGGTGCCGTTCAGGTCCTGGCCCCAGAGCAGGAATTCGATGGCGTGGTATCCGGCGGCGACGTTGGCTTCGATGCCGTCGACTTCCTGCAATTTCTCGGAGATCAGAGCCGGGGTGATTTTGCCGGCGTCGATGGATTTGCCGCCGATCTTCAAGTTCGGGTTGGCGATGACGTTGGCGGTGAAATAGGGATTGTCCGCCGATTCCGTGCCGTAGGAGGCGTCGACGTAATCGATCAGGCCTTCGTCCAGCGGCCAGGCATTGACTTTGCCTTCCCAATCGTCAACCGCCGGGTTGCCGAAGCGGTAGCCTTCCGTCTGCTGGTAGGGCTGGCGCGCGGCGATCCAGGCGGCGCGGGCGCGCATCATGTTCGCCTGGGTCGGCATGGCGACCATCCAGGCGATCGCGGCCTGCAAGTTCTCGGCGGCGAACAGCGAATCCTCGTACATCGCCTGGGCGATATCGGCATAGGTTTCCACGACCTTGGCCGGATCGGCGGCGTTCGCGGGCAGCGGCCGCAGAACGGCCACCGCCATCGCGCCGGCGACGGTCAACAGGGTTGCGATGCGTTTCATAGTTCTCTCCTTGAGGTTTGGTGTCTTTCTGTCGCGGTTCGGCCCGCGTTCGCGGGCCTTGGGTTCAATTCAGGGTTCAAGCGCGGACTAGTGGAGCGTCACCGGGGAAATGGTCCGGCGGGGGGCGGGGCCGGCCGCCGTGTCGGGTCCGCGGGCCTGGCGGCGCAGGCGGATCATCAGGCCCATCCGCGCCAGCGTGCGCGCTAGGTCGCCGATGGGCTCGCGCGCCAGGCGCCGGGCCGCCGGCGGCAGCCAGACCGAAAGAAAGCTTTCGGCCGCCGTGTTGTCGCCAGGAATGCCGGAGCCCGGGTTCTGATGATCGGCGAGGGCGCCGAGGAGGCGCTGTTCGTCGCCGCTGACGGTCCCACAGGTCGCGCAGCGGATATCGACGGGGCGCGTCGTCGTGGTCGCCAACATGGTCATCAGGCTGTCGAAGGCGCCATGGGCGTCCTCGATCCCGGCTAGGGCGAAGCCCTTGCGGAGCAAGGCATGAACCTGCGGTTTCGCGGTGTCCGTGCGGGCCCAAAGACGCATCGCCCAGATCATGAGCTGTTCGCCGAACGGCAGGTCGGCGAACTTGGCTTCCGTGGCCGGTACCGGAATGCGGACGTGGGTCATGGTATCAGTCGGCCTCGCCCACGTGTTCGATGCTGTCCAACCCGTTTCGCAGGCCCGCGACGAAGGAGGCGACGCCCGACGAGCGCAGCGGCACGAAGGGCTTCATGGTCTGGCGGCACAGGCGTTTGACCTGCAAGGCCGCGTCGTGGCTGACGCAATCGGTGGGGAAGACGACGGCGTCAGCCTTCACCACGGCCCCGGCCAATTCGTTTATGGATTTCTCCAGCCCGCCGTCATGATGGATGAACTGGCCGTTCCAGGCTTCGACCAGGGAGCGCAGCCGATGCACCGTCTGTTGTCGGCCGCCGACGTAAAGCAGGCAGCGGCCGTTCAAATCGAACGGGCATGACGTGTCGCAGCCATCATCCCCGCAAGCGCCATCGCCGTCGCGCTCGCGAACCAATGCGGATTCCAGGGACCGGTTTTCGTCGAGCAAGTTATCGACCAGGCGGCTCAGCTCGTCGATACGGCTTTTCTGGCTGCGGATCATGTCGTCGGCCTGCGACGCGCGGTATTCCAGATGGCGCAGTTCGCCCTGCAGGGCCGGGATCGAGACACAGGCACCGTCGGGATCGCGGTCGACGGCCCCGGCGACCTGGATCGCGCGGCTGGGATCGTGGTGGATCTCGTCGCGCAGGTCGGCGATCTGCTTTTCCTTTTCGTCCATGCGCTGGCGATGATGGTTCTGCTGCTTGGCCATCTTTTCCCGAAGGCCGGCCGCTTCTTCTTCCAGTTCCTTGAGCCGCCGGATATCGCCCCGGTTTGACGCGCCGACCAGATGCGACAGCATGTGCACGTCGGCGAACATGCGTTCCGACAATTCCGTGGTCGCCGCCGGATGGCTGAGGATCGCCCAATAGGGGCCGGGGATATCGCCGGCGTCGAGCGCCTCGGTCCAGGCGGTCTCCAGTTCAGCCGTCTCCTTGAAGCCGCGCAGGCGACGGATCGCCTGGGCATGTTTTCGGTCGAGCAGCTTGTTCAGCATCTTCGCCGCCTTGCCCGCGCGGTCCGCTTCCTTCACGAAGAATCCGTGAAGTTGATAATCGACGGGAAAGCCCCGTTTAATGCTCAGCGGCAGCTTGCGTGCAAGGGCCCGTAGATCCGACAAGGTCAGGCAGGTCCCCAGGATCGAGCAATGCCAGCCGTCGGTCATTTCCCACAGTTTGCGGCGGCGGTCGATGGCGCCGGGTGTGTGGTCGTTGTCGCCGCAAAGCGTGCACATGGTCGGGTCTCGTTCCCAGCATTCGTTGCCGCGAGGCCGACCGATTCCGTTTCCGGACGAACAGGCCGGAGCGGCGCCCGGAAGGCGCTCGATGAATTTTGCGATCCGCTGTCCGCATTCCCCGGCGGACGGCGGGACGTTTCGACGAACCCTTTCCGGTTCGCGGCCGGCCTGCGATTGCGGCGGCGGCCCGTTGCCGGTGCGGCGGTCGCCTCGGGCCGGACCTTTCAGGGACGCGGCCGATACCCAGGCGTGCCGACAAGAAGCATCGTCGAGGGGGAGACTATGCGAATGATTATCAGTTTCACAAGAGAAAAATTGGAAATCCTGAGATTTCTCCGGGGCGGCCCTGCGCTCGCCCGCGGAATGCCCCGTCGTGGGGATGACGCCGCCCAAGAGGTTTCGGGAATCGCAATAGCGCCTTTCCGGCGAAACCGTTTTCCAGAAGCGGCCCGGGCGGCGTAGGCTCGACCCCGAACTATTTCCGACGGAGACGAGACATGCCTGTGCGAACGCCCCTGATGACCCGCCTCGGTATTGACCTGCCGATTATCCAGGCCCCCATGGCCGGGGGCGGCGACACGCCGGAGCTTGTCGCCGCCGTGGCTGAGGCCGGCGGTCTCGGTAGCGCCGGGGCGACCTATCTGACGCCGGAGGCCTTGCGCGCCGCATCCTCCACCGTCAGGTCGCGGACCAACCGGCCGTTCGCCGTGAACCTGTTCGCGCCGCAGGCGGTGCCGCCCCGCCCGGATGACGGGGCCGCCGCCGTGGCTGCCGTCACCGAGGCGGGGGCGGCGGTCGATGCGCCGCCGGCCGAACTGCCGGAGACGATGGCCGATCCGTTCGAGCGGAACTTCCCCATCGCGTTGGACAGTGGCGCGTCGGTCTTCAGCTTCACCTTCGGGCTATTGCCGGACGATGCGGTGCAGGCGTTGAAGGCCCGCGGAATCTTCATCATGGGAACGGCGACAAGCCCCGCCGACGCCGTGGCTTTGGAACGCTCGGGCGTCGATGCCGTGGTCGCCCAGGGCGCGGAAGCGGGTGGACACCGCGGTATCTTCGACGGCGCGTCCGGCGACCCCCTGATCGGCACGATGGCCCTGGTGCCGCAGGTGGTCGATGCCGTATCCGTCCCGGTCGTCGCTTCGGGCGGGATCATGGACGGGCGGGGGATCGCCGCCGCCCTGGCCCTGGGCGCGCAGGCGGTGCAGATGGGCACGGCCTTCCTGACCTGCGCCGAAGCCGGCCCGCCGGAATGCTACAAGCAGGCGCTGCTGGACGCCGGACCCGACCAGACGCGGATCACCCGGGCGTTTTCCGGCCGCCCTGCCCGGGGCATCGTCAATCGCTTCATGGACCGGATCGAAGGACCGGATGCCGCCGCCGGTCCCTTGCCGTTTCCGTGGCAGAACGCCTTGACCCGGCCCATGCGCACGGCGGCGGCGCGGGCGGGAGACGCCGGGTTGCTGTCCCTTTGGGCGGGGCAGGGGGTGGGACTTTCCCGCCGCACGACGGCGGCCGACCTGATGGCCCGCCTGGCGGCGGAAACCGAGGCGGCGGTTCGGGGCATCGGTATCTGAACGGCCGCGGCGGTCCCCAAAACGAAGAACCCCGCCTCGCGGCGGGGTTCCGTTGTCTGTTGATCGACCGATGTCGTTATTGCGACGGCTTGGGCTTTTCCAGATAGCGGGCGTCGCGCACGCCATAGGGCAGGGGGTTGATGTACTGGAACCCCTGAGACTGCAGATAGGCGATCTCGGGGAAGCCGGCGGGGACCACGGTTACGAATCCGTGGAAGTCGTCGGCCTTGAACCCGGCGGCGCGCAGCGCGTTGTGGCACATGCGGAACTCGACGCCGCTGTCGGCCAGTTCCTTCATCTTGTCCATCACGCCCTGGTACTTGATGTAGTTCTCCTTGGCGAAGGCCCGGAGCTCCGGGCCGTGGGTGACCACGACCATTTTGCCCTTCAGCGGCTTCTTGGTGTTCTTCACGAAGGCGTAGAGGATGTTCAGCTTCGTCGGGTCCGTGTAGTTGACGTCGAACACGGCGTTGATCACCGGGTATTCGTGCAGGTCGGTCTTCGACGAGCCGTAGGGCGACAGTTCGTCGTCCGCGGCCAAGGCGACGGTGGCGGCCGACGTCACCGATGCCGCCAGCAGCAATGCGAGAATGCGTTTCATCATGTATCTCCGTTACGAGATTGGAAGGGAGCGGTCCCGGGGAATGGTCATCGGTGCCCATCGACACTTGTTCCCGCCCCATCGTCGCTGAATCTCATGGCGGAGAAGCTCAAGAGCCCCAAGGAAAGCCCCAAAAGTTAAGCATGCGGTTTCGGCCTGTGGAAGGCGATTCTGCATCCCGGTCCGCCGTTCGGCGGCAAAACCCGATCAAGATTTCGCGACCGGCCGGGGGGGGCGTGCCCGTAAATCGTCACAGTTTCGCCCCACGGACGGCACGGCCATGCGGCGGACTCCCGTCCAGTCAGTGCTCGCAACCTGTCAACGACTGGAGGCAATCATGACCCGCACGATTTCAGTGTCCCGAACGGTCCCCGTGCTCGTTCTCGTGTCCGCCCTTACGCTCGGGGGCTGCACCGGCATGTCCAAAACCGAGCAAAGCACGGTCAGCGGTGGCGCCATAGGCGCGGCGGCCGGTGCCGTCGGCACGGTCATGACGGGCGGTTGCGTCTCTTGCGGCGCGGCGCTTGGCGGCGCGGTGGGCGCCGGTGCCGGCTATATCATGGGCAAGGACAAGGAAGACGACGATAAATAGCGCCACTGCCGCCTGCCATTGAAGCCAGATGCCGGTCAGGCGCCGTCTTCGATCAATTCCCGAAACAATGAAAACGCCGCCGCCCGGCCTTCGAATCCGATACCGGGAAGGTCCGGCGGCGGCGTCTTCCCATTTGCTATCTTTGCGCCGTCGGTCAAGCCGCCGAAGGGCTGAAAGTTATGCGGGTTCACCTCCGCACCGCCCAGGCCCAGCGCCGCAACGGCATGCAACGTGAACAGGTGGCCGCCGTGCGGCCAGAAGGCCGCGCGGTCCCATCCCAGGTTTTCCGCGAGGCCGACCATGCGGATGAACTCCGGCAGGCCGTAGCCGTGGGCGATATCGAACAGCAGGATATCCTTTTCCCGGCGCAGGCCGCCGTAGCGCAAAAGATTCTGGGCATCGGCGTATCCGAACGTCGCTTCGCCCGCGGCGATGGCGTGGGGATAGGCCGCCGCGACCTCGGACCAGAGATCGAAATCCAATGGATCGCCGATATCCTCGAGCCACCATAGGCCCAAAGGCGCCAACGCCGCCGCCGTCTCCAACGCCTGATCCCGACCGAATCCGTTCATGGCGTCGACGGAGAGATTGCCAGGGCCGCCCAGCACTTCCGCCGCCGCTTCTATGCGCGCCATGTCGGAATCCAAATCCCGGGCGCCGATCTTGATTTTGGCGCGGGTGAAACCTTGGTCCCGGAACATCGCCATTTCGTCGGCCAGGCGAGACCGGTCGCCATCGGGGAAGTAGTAACCGCCGCCCGCGTAGACCGAAACGGGCTCGGACGCCGCCGCCTCGTCGCGGCCCAACAGCCGGGCGAGATACCGCCAAAGCGGCAGGCCCGCGGCCTTGGCCGCCGCGTCCCAGATCGCCATGTCCAACGCGCCCACGGCAACGCTGCGCTCGCCATGCCCGCCCGGTTTCTCGCCCGTCATCATGGCGGCCCAGGCCCGGTCGGGGTCGAGATTGCCGGTTTCGGGATCGCTCAACGCGTCGCCCGCCGCGATCAGACGCGGCGCGAACCGCTCGCGGATCAGTCCGCCCTGGGCGAACCGACCGATCGAGGCGAAGCCGAAACCCACGACCGGCGCGCCGTCTTTGATCACGTCCGTCACCACGGCGACGGCGCTGGTATCCAGCCCGCCCGGCGGAATAGTTGGGTCGGCATAACGCGAAATGGGAACGCGGCGCTCAAGGATGGCGGTGATTTTCAAGGCGGGCCTCCCGCGGGTCGTCGTTGACCGGGCCGTGATTTGGTCCGGCAGGAGCGAGGCTCTATATTAACGCCATGAGCAAACATTTCCTCTACGTCGCCGATCCCATGTGTTCCTGGTGCTGGGGCTTCTCGCCGGTCATCGACAAGATCGACGAAACCTTCGGTGAAACCGCGCCCGTGAGGGTCATGGTCGGCGGCCTGCGTCCCGGCACGCCCCATGCCATGCGCGACAAGGAAAAGGAAGCCGTGCGCGAGCATTGGGAACATGTTCACGAAGCCTCGGGCCAACCGTTCGATTTCGCCTTCTTCGACCAAGACGGCTTTATCTACGATACCGAGCCCGCCTGCCGCGCCGTGGTCACCGCGCGAAAGATGGATGAGGAAAAGGCCCTGCCGTTCCTGGCGCACCTGCACCGGGCATTCTATGTCGAGAACCGCAACACGGCGAAGGAAGACGAATTGGCCGACATCGCGGGCGCGTTCGGGTTCGACCGCGACGCGTTCCATGCGGAATTGACATCGCCGGATACCCGCGAGGAAACCCAGGGCGATTTCTGGTTCGCGCAAAGCTCCGGCATCACCGGCTTCCCGACGCTTCTTGCCGTCGAGGACAAGCAGGCGATGCTGGTCACCGCCGGCTACCTGCCGTGGGATGCTCTGGAAAAGCCGCTTGCCGGCTGGGTCGCGGGCGAGGGCGCCCAAGGGTAAGCCCTAGAAGGCGACGACCTTGCCGTCTTCCGCGGTCTCGTAAGCAAGCTCATCCACCTGTTTCAGCATGTCGTCGCTCATATGGGTGAGCACGACCTTCTTGGCGCCGATCTCCGGCAGATGGTTTTCCAGGGTCGCCAGGTCCAGGTGCAGAGGAACGGCCTTGTCCCGGAAATAAGCTTCGGCGACGAACAGGTCCGCGTCCTTGGCGGCGGGGATCAGGGCATCGGTCCATTCCGTATCGCCGGTATAGGTGACGACGCGGTCCTCGGCCCGAATGCGGAGCGCGAAGAACGGGCCGTCCGGCTGGCCGTGTTTGACCAGATGGGGCGTGACGGTCACGCCCGCGACCTCGGTTTCCTCGCCGGGTTTCAGTTCCCGAAGCTCCAGATCGAACTTCTGTTTGGTCTTGGACGATCCGGGGAACGAGGTCTCCATCACTCGCAGGTACCAGTCTTTCAGGCCCGGCGGTCCGGCGACGACCAGGGGCTGCGTGCGTTTCGAAAAGAACTGTGATTCCAGCATGAAGAAGGGCAGGCCGCCGAAATGGTCGGCGTGGAAATGGGTGACCAGGATCGCCTGGATCTCGTTCAACGCGATCCCGAGCCCTTTCAGCGCGATAAGCGACGATGCGCCGCAGTCGATCAGGAAGTTCGTCCGCGTGCCCGTGACGTGAAAACAGGTGTTGAATCGGCCGCCGCTGCCGAAGGCGTCGCCGCAGCCGACGAATTGAAGTTGCATGGATAGGCTCCCGTTCGTATGATTATTAAATCGTATCGAATTTATAATTTGATGCAATAAACAAATTATACAGCCTTGAAGGACTATCGCATGCCGCCGAAGATCGTCGTCGCCAATTGGGTCCACCCGGAGGTTCTCGCCTACCTTCGTCAGCACGGCGAGGTCGTTGCCAATGAAACCCGTGAACCCTGGCCGCGGGCGGAACTGTTGGGCCATTGCCGGGACGCGGCGGCGCTGATCGCTTTCATGCCGGAATCGGTGGACGACGACTTTCTGGCTGAATGCCCCGATCTTCGCATCGTCGCCTGCGCGCTGAAAGGCTACGACAATTTCGACGTCGATGCGTGCACCCGGCGCGGCGTTTGGATCACCTTCGTGCCGGACCTGTTGACCGCGCCCACGGCGGAACTGGCGGTCGGGCTGATGATTTCGCTGGGCCGCAACATCGGGCCCGGCAACGCCTATGTCAAAAGCGGCGTCTTCGCAGGGTGGCGGCCCCGGTTCTATGGCCGTTCGCTGGACGGCAGCACGGTCGGCATCCTGGGCGCCGGGGCGGTCGGCAAGGCCATTGCCCGCCGGCTGGCGGGGTTCCGGGCGTCGCTCCTCTATCACGACGCGAACCGTCTGGCCCCGGACCAGGAGGATGAATTGCGCCTGCACCGGGTATCCCTGGCCGAGCTGCGGGACCAGAGCGATTTCGTCGTCCTGGCCCTGCCGTTGACCGAAAGCACCTTTCATATCGTCGATGCGGATTTCATCAATGGCATGAAGCCGGGGGCGTTGCTGGTCAATCCGGCCCGGGGATCCCTGGTCGACGAGGCGGCGGTGGCCGACGCGCTGGAACGCGGGCATCTTGCCGGCTACGCCGCCGATACCTTCGAATGTGAAGATTGGGCGCGCGCCGACCGGCCCGAGGGCATCGATCCACGCCTGTTGCCGGCGGAAAATACGATCCTGACACCGCATCTGGGATCGGCGGTCGACCCGGTGCGCCTGGAGATCGCCATGGAGGCGGCGGAAAGCGCGGTCGAATGCCTCGCGGGCAAGCGGCCCAAGGGGGCGCTGAACGCCCCCGCCGGGACGATGGCGGAGGCTGCGGCATGCTGAACCTGACCCAGGTCGAAACCTTCGTCACCGTTGTCGATCAGGGCGGCTTTCACGAGGCGGCACGGCATCTGGGCGTGTCCCAGCCGACGGTGACCCAACACATCAAGAAGCTGGAGGCCGACCTCGCGCGGCCGCTGATCGTCCGCCGCCACGGCAAGGCGACAACCACGGGCCACGGGGCGGCGTTCCTGCCCTTCGCGCGGACGTTGCTGACCGTCGCCGGGCGGGCGCGGGCGGCGCTGTATGGGCGGGGTCTGGTGATCGGCGCCAGCAGCAACATCGGCGTCTATCTGCTGCAACCCATGGTCAAAGCCTTCGCCGCCGCGCTGCCGGAGATCGGCCCCGTCGACGTCCGCATCGGAAGCAATCCGGAGACGGCGGATCGCCTGGAAGCTTCCGAGATCGACATCGCGTTGATGGAATGGTGGGACGACCGCCCCGGTTTCGACGCCCGGGTCTGGCGGGAGGAGCCCATCGTCGTGATCGTGCCGCCGGATCATCCCTGGGCCGGGCAGGTGTCGGTGGATCGCCGGGCGTTGCTCTCCGAGCCGCTGATCGGGGGCGAGCCGGGGACCGGGACCGCGCGCCTTCTGGAAAAGGAATTGGGCATCGTGCCCGCGGATTTGAAGGCGGGGCCGCAACTGGGCAGCACCGAAGCCGTTAAACAGGCCGTGCGGGCCGGGATGGGCGTCTCGCTGACCTTGCAAAGCGCGGTGCGGGACGAAGTCGCGGCAGGCAGCCTGCATGCCTTGACCATCGAAAAGGCGCCGTTGGCGAAATCTCTTTACGCCATTCTATCCGATGCCCTGCCACCGGCCAGCCCGGCGCGGGCCTTCGACGGGTTCTTGTCCCGGGCTGCGTGATCCTGCCGAACCGATAGGTCATTTATGGGTGTCATCGCGTTATGCGATGGCGCCGGTGCCGCCTTGGGTGTTTTCAATCCCCCCGCTCAGTCCCTACAATCCGGGTCAACGAGACCACCAATAAAAGGATTTGGGGTATGGAAGCACTCAACGGTCTGAAAGTGATCGAACTGGGCCAGTTCGTCGCCGGGCCCTTCGCAGCCAAGACGCTGGCCGATTTCGGCGCTGACGTGATCAAGGTCGAATCCGCAGGTGCCGGCGACGGCCTGCGCAAATGGCGCATCGTTCAGGACGGCACGTCGCTGTGGTGGGAAATCCAATCCCGCAATAAACGTTCGGTCTGCCTCGATCTGAAATCGCCGGAAGGCCGGGACGTGATCTTGGAACTGGCCAAGGAAGCCGACGTGGTGATCGAGAACTTCAAGCCCGGCACCCTGGAAAAATGGGGCCTGGGTTGGGAGGTTCTTCACGAGATCAATCCCAAGCTGGTGATGCTGCGCATCTCCGGTTTCGGTCAGACCGGCCCCTACAAGGACAAGCCGGGCTTCGGCGTTTTGGGCGAGTCCATGGGCGGCTTGCGTTACATCACCGGCGAGCCGGGCCGCGTGCCCGTCCGTACCGGCATTTCCATCGGCGACACCCTGGCCTCCATGCACGGCGTGATGGGGCTGATGTTCGCCCTGCATCATGTCAACGTGCACGGTGGCGACGGTCAGGTGGTCGACGTGGCGCTGTACGAATCCGTCTTCAATGTGATGGAAAGCACCCTGACGGAGTATACCTCCGCCGGGGTCGTGCGCGAACGCTCGGGTAGTGCCCTGCCGGGCATCGTTCCGACCAATGCCTACCTGTGCAAGGATGACCAATACGTCCTGATCGCGGGCAACGGCGACAGCATCTTTCAGCGCCTGATGACCGAGATGGGCCGTCAGGACCTGGCCGACGATCCGGAGCTGAAGCACAACGACGGCCGGTCGCGTCAGGTCGAGCGGATCGACGCAGCTATTCAGGAATGGGCCGAAACCATGACCTGCGACGAAGTTATCGAACGGCTCGACGCCGTCTCCGTGCCTGTGGGCAAGACCTATACCATCGCCGACATCGTCGCCGACCCGCAGTATCAGGCCCGCGACATGATCCTGGATACGACGACCTCCACCGGCAAGCCCATGAAGACCCCGGGCATCGTTCCGAAGATGAGCGCCACGCCGGGCCGGGTGAAGTATCCGGCGCCGACCCTGGGTCAGCATACGGATGATCTGAAACAGACGGGTTGGCCCAAGCGGTCCGACTGATCCTCCACCCACCATTCGAACCGTCCAAGGAGGCTCAGATGAAACGATTGCAGGGAAAAGTCGCCATCGTCACCGGCTCGACCGGCGGCGTCGGCTTGGGCGTCGCCCGGCGCTATGCCGCGGAAGGGGCGACGGTGATGGTCACCGGTCGCTCGGAAGACAAGGGCCGCATGGTCGTCGACGCCATTACGAAAGAGGGCGGCAAGGCCGAGTTCGTCGCCGCCGACGTGCAGTCCAAGGCCGATATGGACGCCCTGGCGGCGCAGACGGTCCGCGCCCATGGAAAAATCGACGTACTGGTCGCCAGTGCGTCCGGCGTGCCGTCCCAGGACACCAACGATCCCAGCGTGCGCGGCATTTTCAACGAGATCGAGGTCGGCGCGGTGACCGAGGTCGTCGGGCGCGCGACGGCGGCGAAGCTTTTACCGCTGCATGCGGTGCTGCCCT
>CAJWCU010000021.1 GCA_913030825.1 uncultured Rhodospirillaceae bacterium
ACAAGGAGCCCGCGGGCCGCGCGGTCATCAAGCAGACCGACCGGCTGGAGGTTCACTCCAAACGGTTCCTGGCATTCTCGCCGTTCTGCCTGCTGGCGACCAACAGTGCGGCGGGTGGCACCGACGTTTCGCCGCGCGGTGAGGAGCCCGGGTTCGTTCAGGTGATCGACGATCTGACGATCGCCCTGCCCGACCGCCCCGGCAACAACCGCATCGACAGCTTCCGCAATATCATCGCCAACCCGGACGTCGGCCTGATCTTCCTGATCCCCGGCGTCAACGAGACGCTGCGCATCAACGGCCGAGCCGAAATCCGCGACGACGAAGACCTGATGGCCCGGTTCGAAATCAACGGCAAGCTGCCGAAGTCGGTCATGCTGATTTCGATCAAGGAGGTCTTCCTGCATTGCGCCAAGGCGCTGGTGCGTTCGCAGCTTTGGGACCCGGCGGCGCAGATCGCGCGCTCGGACCTGCCGCCGACGTCGCGCATGATCGCCGACATGGCGGGCGAAGCCGGCGCCGACCTACCCCAGGAAAGCCAGGAAGAAATGTCCCGCCGGCAAAAGGAAGTGCTGTACTGAGCCTAATCGGGAACCGGCGGCCGACGACAGATGCCGCCGACCGCTGGCCCTGATAGAAGGCTCAAGCTACCAGGTCGCTTGTAGCCCAACGAACATTGCCCGCCCGGTTCCGGGTTCGAATAACGCGGACGTGTCCGTTGCCGTCGCGGCGACCGACGTGCTGGCCACATATTTCTGATTCAGCAGATTACGGGCATCGAGATAGAGCGAGACGTTCTCGGTCACGTCATACCCCGCCTTGAAACCCAACAAGGCGTAGGACTTGCTGGAGACCGTATTGGCATTGTCGACGTAATAGGCCTGCGGCACCCATTCCAGGTTCGGCCCGGCAAAGAAACCTGTCGGGTGCTTGTACATCACCTCGGCCCGGATGAAGTGACGCGGCGCCCCCGGAAGGTCGTTATCTCCCCAACTGGCGTCATCGTCGAAGGTGAAGTGGTTCAAGGTGTAACTGGCGTTCAGCCAAAGCGCGTCGGGACGATCCCCGCCTTCCCAAAGGCCTTCCAGAAACGCCCATCCGATCCCGGCCTCGATGCCTTGATGGATGGTGTCGTCTGCGTTGGTCACACTGTAGTTGCCTCCGCCAAGATCGAAGAATTGGAATTCGTTCTTCAGATGCGCGCGGTAGACGGCAATGTCCCAGGTCAGGCCCGGGCGGCTGCCGCGGGTACCGATTTCCAGGGTCGTCGCTTCCTGGGCCTCGGTTTCCGACAAAGTCGCATTCGTAAAGTTCAGTTCACCGAAGGTCGGCGCCTCGGCGCTGCGCGACAGGTTGCCGAAGACCTGCCACTCGGGATCGACCCGCCATAGTAGGCCGACCTTGGGATTGGCGAAGGTGTACTCGTTTTCGCCCGAGGTGTTCGTCGCGTTGTCGAATTCATCGATCCGCTCCCGCGTCGAATGCATGACCTGGAGGCCGGCGACCAAGGTCAGGTCCGGGCGCAGGTCGAAGGCGTTTTCCGCATAGGCGATGTAGTTAAACGACCGATCCTCGGACGCCGATTGCATGGCGCCCTTATTGCCGCCCGTGTTGGTGAACTGCTTGTTGTCGACCCAGCCGCCGGAGAGCGTGACGCCCAGGGTCAAGCGGTTCTCGTGACCGGCGATCTGCCGTTCATCGACGGCGCGGGCGTAGGCGCCGAAGTCGCGGTAGTTGTAATCCAGGTATTGAAAGATGGGATGGATCAACTGCTTGGCGACGCCGTACCCGCCGACCTCGATCGTCGTCGGGCCCAGGTTCCAGGCCGTCTTGTTGGATAGGCGCGCGGATTCGATATTCCGCTGGTAGTTCTGATTCAGGTTGTTGGTCGCCGCCGTCTTGGGCGAGGTCAACGCCGAGGTCTTGGTCACCGTGCCCGGGATATGCTGATGAATATCCGAAAGCGCCACGTAGAACCGGGTTTCCAGGTCTTCATCGATCTTCCACCCGACATTGCCCGAGGCGCGCTTGGAATAACCGCCGCTGTGGTCGCGGAAGCCTTCCGATTGCAGGCGGGCGGCCGTCAGGAAGCCGTCGAAATCTCCGGACACACCGCCGGTGCTGACCTGCTGCCGGTTGAAACCGAAGCTGCCGACATCGGCGCGGGCCTGCACGGCGTCGGCGTCATATCCGGTGGGCGAGACGAAGTTCAACACCCCGCCCAGGGTATTGGTGCCGTAGCGCAGGCCGTTGGCGCCCTTGTAGACCTCGACGTAGCGATAGGCCGTGGGGTCCAGTTCCTGGAAATCGGTGCTGCCGTCGGCGGCATTGATCGGCACGCCGTCTTGATACATCTGGATGCCGCGCATGTGGAAATTGCGCGACAGGCCCGATCCCCGGATTGAGAGGCGCGTGTCCTCGCCCCATTTGGGCTGCACGAACACACCCGGAGTGTATTCGAGAACTTCTTTCAAGGTCTGGGCCGAAGTCTTTTTCCAGACATCGTCGGGAACGATCTCGACCGCGCCCGGCGTGGTTTCGATGGCCCGGCGGGCCCCTGCGGTCGTCGGCACGGTCAAGGACGGCTCGGCCGTCCCGGTGACGGTGACCATGGGAAGTTCGACCGGCTCGTCGGCACGGGCGGATACCATCGCGACGGGGGCCGCGAGCACGGCCAGGAGGACGGCGCGCTTCGCCGCCACATGGAAGTTATGCGTCATTGATTTCGTCTTTCGAAAAGTATGTCAGGGCTTGGGAAGAAGGCGCAGCGCCGGGGCCGGCGACGTCACATCGTGGGACGTCTTGCCCACGGGCGGTATCTCCGCCCAGTCGCGGGCACCCTGCTCGCACTTCTGCAGCACAGGAAAATGAAGAACATCGCCCGGCGCCGAGGCCGGCAGTTTCATCTGGATGCCGAATTCATCGAAGTAGGCATCCGGCAGCGGCCCGCCGGTCCAGGTGATGCGGGCGACGCGGTCGGTGATGACCTTGCCGTGATAGCCTTTGACCGGCTCCGCAAGCGGTTCGCGTTCGATCTCGATGCGCCAGCCCGGCTTGAGTTGCGGGCGGACATACATCGTGCCCATGGGCAGGGTGACGGTGATGGAAACGGTTCCCGATCCGGAACATCCGTGGCCGACCCGCAAGGCCGACTTGAAATAGCTTCCGGCGACCGCTTCGCGGGTGTCGAGAACGATATGGGCCTGGGCGCCGGTCACGGCGGCACAGGTCATGGTGGCGGCACAGACGGCCGCCTTCACGTAGTTGAAGGACATGGCAAACCCCATTTGCTGAAGAACGCCGGCGGGCGGCCCCCCATGGCGGAGGGCCCCGTCGGCAGGAAGAAAATCAGCCGAGGTTCGCGGGAGGTGCTCTGGAACCGAGATAGGAAGAGAAGATGCGCGGGCTAGGAACCTGATCGCGCCGGATATGGTGCACAACCGCGACGGCGGCCATGCGGTGCACGTTGGGCGCATCTTCTTGGTCGACGGCCTTGGCGGCGACCTTGAAAAACGGACAGCTGAAGCCCCCCGTTTCAGGTGCCCCATCGGGGAATGCAGGGTCTACCGGCTGCCCTGTCTCATCGATGGTGATGGTTTTGAAACCGGCGCCGGTACAGATGACGACTTCGTAGATACCGGCCTTGGCGTCGGCGATATTCGGCATGAAGCCGGCGGGGACAGCAAGCTGCAGAGCGAACAGGAACGCCGCCAAGCGCGCGACGGACCGTCGCACCGAGAACTCACCCCTTGATCTTAATCCCCATCGCATGACGGGGATTAAGCATCCGTCCGGAAGTCTTGTCCAGGGATTATTGTGCACCGCGTCATTTATGACGCGGCGACGACCTTATCGCGGCCAGCGCGGCAGCGCGTCCAATCCCATGTAGCTGATCGCCGCCCCCAAGATCACCGTGGCGATCATGAACCCCAGCAGCGTATAGCGGTGGAAGTTGCCTTCCTTCGCCGACTTGATCGCCTGAATTTTTCGAAACAGCGGGCTGAAATGGCGGGTCACGGCCCGGATGCGCTGCAGTTCGTTGTGCTGCCAGAATTGATAGACCACCAGCATGAAGATCGACGCGCAAGTCATCAGAATGATCATCGCCGTCAGCTTGTTGATGATCGGGGCGCCCGCGTTGATGAATTTGGCGATCACTAGAAAGGCCGCGAAAACCGCCAAGGTCGAGCCGACCGTCCACCATTGCTGTGCCTTGACGAACAAGAGGGCGTCGTTCGCCTTGTTGTAGATCAGTGCCAATTCATCCCGCACGGCGTCGTCGATGGGGTTTTCCTGAACGGCATCGTTATCGTCGATATCAGCCATGATATTGCTCCTTCGCAAATGACCGAGATGGGAAAGACAGCGCAATATGCGTGCCAATCTCCCTATGCCTAAGGTCTAGCCCCCTGATTTCAGGGGAAAACTCGGTCAGGCCGTCAGATCTTGAATTCGCGCGGGTCGATGATGCGCGGCGGCACCTGCGGCGCCTTCATGGGCGGCTGGGGCGGCGGTTGGATTTCCACGTTCATATCGCCAAGGTCTTCCGGCCCCTGTTTCGAGAACGGATTGGTGATGACCAGGACCGAGTTGCGCCGAACGGCATCTTCCAGGCCATCCTGAATCTGTTCGGCAAAGCGGGGGTTCCAGGGGATCGAAAAATACCGGGGTTCCGTCTCCCCGGCGAGGCGCAGCCAGAGAAAGATGCGTTCGCCCTCTTCGAAATCAACGCCCAGAACGATGGCCTTTTCCCGTTCCCGGTCGAACCAGGCGAAGGCCATCGGCTTAGGCCGGGACAGCATCTCCATCATCTGCACATAGGCGAGCGGCAGAAGCAACGTCACGGCCGCGACGGCGGCGAACCGCACCCAGGTCTTGCGCGGCGCCCAGACGGCGAGTGCGCCAAGCACGAAGGCAGTCAGGGCAAGACCCGTGAAGATGTAATAGATGATGTCCATACCGTCCCGCCTGTTCGTTCAATTCAATTCCGTGATCAGGGGCTTGCGCAGTTTGCTGACGCTGCCGTCAACCAGATGCCCGTCGTCGCTCAGCCTGAAACGAAAGGCCGTCTCTTCCTGGTTCTTGGACCGCAATTCGACCGTCGTCGCGGCGATCTGTTCCGGTTCCTCCAACGGGCGTTTGATGCTGACCACGACGCGGACGGGGATGCGGCGGCCCGGCGGCAGGGGTCCGTACATATGCACGTTGACCACGTATTCCCCCGCCGGCACGCCGCGGCTGTAGGACATTTCGTAATTGCGGTCGGTGGCGTCGCCTTCCGTGCCCAGGTCGTCGCGCAGCAGGTTGAAGGTCAGGCCCGACTGGTTCCAGAACCCGACCGGCAATTCCCCCGGCGCCTTGACCCACAAGTCCACGTCATAGGGCATGTCATTGGGCCAATGCATTTCGACCATGACGTTGCCGGGTGCCTTGGCTTCTTCCTGTTCTTCTTGGGGCGGCTGCAGATGGGGCAACAGCATTACCACCATCGCGACGAAGCCGATCAGGGCCAACAGGATGACGTCGCGGAAGACTGTTCCGGCGGTGTCTTCATCATCCAGGTAATCGAGGTCTTCCATCGCTTGGGGATCCGCCCGCCGCCGCCTGCTCTATTCCGCCGCCGCGCGCTGACCGGCCGCACCCTCGGCACTGTCCGGTACCGCCTGCATCGCCGTGGTCAACAGACCGACCGTGCCCGAAACCAGGATGCGGTGATTGACGATCAGCCAGACGTAGAGGATCGCGCCGACAAGGGTGGTGTTGAGCGCGACGGACATGCCGCCGATCAGCGTCGCGACCATGGCGCCGACCTTGTTGGCGTCGGACGCCGCCGCCGGATCAACCCCCGAAAGTGAAATGATGAACCCGATCACCGTCCCGATCAGCCCCAAGAGGACCAGCGAGTTCGCGATATGGCGCACCCCGACGATCCGATTGGTCAGGGTCAAACGCAGGACCTGGGCCGCCCGTTCGGCCGTGCGGTCGTCGCCGCCCGCGACGGTGGTGAGATAGCGCGCGACCGGCGAGCCGCCCTCGGGCCGGCGGTCGCGCAGTTCGATGGTCTGGCGGCTGATCTGCCAAACCTTCCAGGCCGCGAGAACCGCGCCGTAAAGGAACACGGCACAAATCACACCGGTCAGTTCGAGAAGCGGTGCATCGATGATGGGATCGAGCCAGCCCTGTAAATAGGCGGCGACGGCGAACCCCAGTGCGACGACGTTCACCAGAAGAAAATGCGCAACAAGCAGATACCGGTACAGCATCGACTGGACATCCTTATCCAGCACCCGGATCCGGCCGGGCACCTCGGCCCTTATATCACGTTCGCCCGCTTTCATCGCTCAATTCGCATATGCCGTGGGAACCGGCGCACCTTCGACGCCCTTCACGGAAACCGTTGGCCTGAGGATGCCGGCGCGGGTAATCTCCCGCCCAAAGAAGAACAACAATTCGGACCAACGACTAGAGGGAAGCGCCCGCCATGACCCCCGGCGCCCGCGTACAGGCCTGTATCGAACTTTTGGCGCAGATCGCCGCCGAGGCACAGGATTCCAGCACCGTCATCGACGCCTATTTCCGCACCCGCCGCTATGCCGGGTCCGGCGACCGTCGCGCGGTCACGCATCGCGTATACGAAAACCTGCGCCACCGCGCGCGCCTGGATTGGTGGATACAGCGCACGGGCGTGGCGCTGGATTCATCGCCGCGCACCCGCATCATCGCGCAGATGGCCGTCTACGAGCGCAGCTCGCCGGATGAACTGGCGCGGCTGTTTTCCGGCACCCGCCATTGCCCGCCGACCTTGAACAACCGCGAACAGGAATTGGCGGAATCCCTATATGGCCGCCCGCCCATGCACATCGACATGCCCGATTGGGTACGCCTGGAATATCCGTCCTGGATGGGGCCCAGCCTGCGCACGATTTTCGGCGACCGCCTGGAAATCGAATTGCAGGCCCTGAGCCAGACCGCGCCTGTGGACCTTCGGGTCAACACCCTGAAATCGACGCGGGAAGAGGTTCAGGCGATGTTGGCGGACGACGGGGTCGAGGTCGAGCCGACGGACCTCTCGCCTTTGGGCCTGCGCCTGACCGGTCGGTCGCGCCTGGGCGGAACCATGGCCTACAAGCGCGGCCTGTTCGACGTTCAGGACGAAGGCTCGCAATTGATCGCCCTGCTCTGCGGCGTCCGCCCGGGCATGACCGTGGTCGATTACTGCGCCGGTGCGGGCGGCAAGACGCTGGCCCTGGCGGCGGCGCTCGGCGACGACGCGTCATCCGGCGGCGGCGGCGGCGACCGGCGGCCGCGCGGGCGGCTGATCGCCTGCGACGTGTCGCGCTACCGCATGGACCGCATGGCACCGCGCCTGAAACGGGCCGGGGCGACCATGGTCCGCCGCCAGGTCGTGACGGCGCGCGACGACAGTTGGGTCAAGGCCAACCACGAAATGGCCGACCGCGTTCTGGCCGACGTGCCCTGCACCGGAACCGGCGCCTGGCGGCGCAACCTGGACGCCAAATGGCGGTTTCAGCCGGATGACCTGGACCATCTGATCGAGATGCAACGTCAGATCGTCGAACAGGCTGCCTCGTTGGTCGCCCCCGGCGGCCGGCTGATCTACGCGACCTGTTCTTTGCTGCGCGAGGAGAACGAGGAACAACTGGATTGGATCGCCGAGAACCTGCCGGGGTTCCGGGTTATCCCGGTCGAAAATGTCTGGGCGGAGACGATCGGCGGCGCGCAACCGGGTCAAGGCCGGTACATGCGGTTGTCTCCGGCATCAACCGGAACGGATGGTTTTTTCTGCGCGGTACTGGAAAAATCACCGTAGATTTGTATACAATTCCAAACGCCGAATGAAAAAAACCTCCATCACGGCGCTCAATCCGAGTGAGGAAGCCCCATGAACACCATCGCCAACGATTACCTTCCGCCGGCCGAAGGGCCATCTTGCTGGACCGGGCCCGAACTGGCCGGCTCCGGTTCCTGGATCATTGAATTGGAAGACGCCGAGCGCGCCGCGATCATGGCGGCGCTCGACGCCACCGAAGGCCGCGAGGCCCTGGAGCTGAAGGCCGATGATTTCGAACTCGGTGCGTTCAACGACAAGCTGCGCGGGATGGCTCACGACGTCGCCTTCGGCACAGGCTTCGCCATGTTGCGGACTGGCCTGGGCGAGTTGGGCGAAGAACAGGCCCGGCGGCTAATCTGGGGCCTGGGCCAGCACATGGGCGTGCCGCAGATCCAGGACGCCAGCAACACCCTGCTTCACGACATCCGCGACACCGGCGCCGACATCGAAAAGCAGCACAACATCCGCACCTATCAGACCAATCTGGCGCAGCCGTTCCACAACGACGGCGGCGACATCTTCGCCCTGTTCTGCCGGCGCCAGTCATCAAACGGCGGTCAGTCGCAGATCGTCAGCGCCCATGCCGTGTTCAACGAAATCCTGAACCGCCGCCCGGACCTGGCCAAGGTGCTGAGCGAGCCGTTTTATTTCGACGCCCGCGGCCAGAACCTGCCGGGCAAACCCTGGTACCAGGCGCTGCCGATTTTCCAGAACTACGGCGGCCGCTGGTTCGTCATGTACAAGCGTCATTACATTGATTACGCTCAACGGTCGGATGAAATCCCGCGCCTGACGGAAAAGCAGATCGAGGCGCTGGACCTGATGGATGCGCTTTGCGCCGACCCCGCCTTCCATCTGGCGTTCGAGATGTCGCCGGGCGACATGGTCGTCGGCAACAATTTCACCACCCTGCATGCGCGCTCTGCCTACAAGGATATGGGCCCGACGACCGGGGACAAGCGGCATATGCTGCGTCTGTGGCTCGGCGTGCCCGGCGGCGTGGCTTTGCCGCCGGCCTTTGAAGAGACCCGCGAGTTCGGTCCGCTTTTCCAGACGACGGAACGCATCGCGATATAAAATTTCGCGTCTTGACACTGTCTGAGAATTTTATTATCGAACTTAACTGTTCGTTATGATATTCTTTCTACGCTACCAGAAGGTGGAAGTGCCTTGCGTGGCGTAGCCGTCGAACGAGGCACCGGACCGGGGACCAACCCCGGCGTTGGATGTCCGTTCATCAGGAGCAGACAGATGAGACTGACCAAGCGCGACTTTTCCGGCATTCCCGCGACGATCACATTGCCGCGTGAAAACGATCACCCTTTGGAAGGCCCGCACCCGACCGATTGACGGCGTGGCGAACCTTCCCTCGGTCGGCTTCCGATGCGCCGAACCGGGATGCCGGATGCATTTGACGAATACCAGCTTTGCCCAAACAATGCTGGTATCCGCGCCTGCGGGCCCGATAGGGTCCGGGTTGTCCGCCCCTGCAAGGCGGACCACCGAACCGCCCCGACCCGGCCCTGGGCCGCAAGACGGGCACGACCGATGGCAACCTACGGCAACGGAGCCACGCCAATGACCGCGCATGAAAAAGACCATCCCCTGAACGGCCCGCACCCGACGGATTGAGCCTCGGCCGGATTTTCCGGCGGAAGAGCATCGTCCGTTACACGGGGGTTCTACCCTGAATTCTCCCTCCCATGACGGCATGCCCGTCCGGCCACAGCCCCGGCCGGACGGGCATCGCCGCGCGCCGCACGCGTCGATCGACCGATGCATACGCCTGAAACCCGGACGGGTTTCAGTATGCGCATTGCAGACATTCCCCCGCCTTTACGGTAAAACAGGCAGGTCAAGTTACGGCATCCAAGGGAGCACGATATGAGTTCCTACGAAGAAGAATTGCGCCGCCAGCAGCAGTTCCTGCGCAAGGCGGAGATGCTGATTTCCCAGGCCAACCGGGAAATCATCGGCCCCCTGATCCCCGACATCACCGAAGCCCGGGTCATCAACTTCGCCCGGGCGGTGGCCCACCTGCGCGGACGCTACCTTCAGGCGGCCTTCAACATCACCAACGTTGCCGACGGCCACGCCCCTTCCGACGCCGAAATCACCAACCTTCGTAAGTATCGCGACATTTACGAAGAGGCCAAGAAGGCCTATGAGGAACTGACACACGCCATCGAACGGGGATATATCCATATCTCCGACGAAGAATAATCACCGACCACGAACAGGGCATTGCCGTCCGTTCTCCGCCATAGGTCGACGCGCGGAATACCCGTTTCGATCCTTTTCACCACGCCCATTTCCACAAAGACCGAGCCTCCTGATCCATGGACCATGACGCCCTTGCCCAAGAAGTGGCGGCCATTGCCGCCCAAGCCGAACGCCTTGAGACCCCCGGCCCGAACGGCCCCTGCATCTGGCACCGCTGGGGCCAGGGCCCGGCCCTGGTGCTGCTGCATGGTGGTTGGGGGTCCTGGACCCATTGGTATCGCTCGATCCCGCTTCTGGCGCCGCACTTCACGTTGCTGGCCGCCGACACGCCGGGCTTCGGCGACAGCGCAGCACCACCCAAGCCGACGTCGCCCGACGATATCGCCGACATCCTGGTCGCCGGTCTGGATGAATTGATCCCGGCGGGCGACACCTTCCACCTGGCCGGATTTTCCTTCGGCGGTCTGATCGGCAGCGTCGTCGCTTCCAAGACGCCGGGCCGTTGCCGCAGCTTCGTGCCCGTCGGCGCCAGCGGCTTCGGCAGCCTGCATGCCCCGCCGCAAGGCACGGCCCTGGCCGAGGACGGCATGACCGAAGACGAGGTCGACGAGTTGCAGCGCCGCAACCTGCAGATCCTGATGATCCATGACCCGGCCAACATCGACGACCTGGCCGTTCATATGCACCGCGAAAACCTGGCTCGCGGACGCATCCGGTCCCGGCCAATTTCCCTGTCCGACCGCCTGCGCCGGGCCCTGCCCGACATCAAGGCGTCGATGGCCGGCATTTGGGGCGAACACGACGTCACGGTCATGGGCCGCGAAGGGTTGGAACAACGCCGCGACATCATCCGCGAGTTCCAGCCGGACGCCCCGTTCCACATCATCGAAGGGGCCGGGCATTGGGTGATGTACGAAGCGCCCGACGAATTCGCCAAGACCCTGATCGACACGCTGAAAACCCTGGCGCCTTACTGACTCCATACCTGGCCCGGTCCGTCCGCGTTTGCTAATTCATTGCCTCCCGCCCGGCCGTTGCCGATAATCGGTTTCAAGGGAAGCAACGGAGGCACCGGACATGGCGGGTGTATTGGAAACCCTGACGGGGTTGTATCGGGAACAAGTGGCGCGGCATCAAAACCGCCCTTTTCTCGAAGCCGTCATGTCGGCGGCGGCGCTGGTCTGCGCCGCCGACGGCGAAGTGACCTTCCCCGAACGCATGCGCCTGGACCAGATCGTCGAAGCCATCAAGCAATTGGAAGCCTTCGATCCCCACGAAGCGGTCGATCTGTTCGACGAATACACCCGGGCAATCCAGGAGGATTCCGAAACCGGCCGCGAGGCCGCCTTCAAACGAATCGAGCCGATGGCCGACGATCCGGAGACCTGCGCACTGATTCTGCGAGTCTGCATCGGCATCCTGGAGATCGAGGGCGAGGACAACATGGTCGAACAGATCGAAATCGTCAGTTTGTGTTCGCGCCTGGGCATCGATCCCAAGGAATGCGGCCTCTACGTCGACGATCTGTCGTGATCGTCATGCATCTCCCGCATTTTCTCAACGAGACGAAAGGTCGTTCATGGAACCGTTGACTGCCCTCGCCCTGGCGCTCGGCTCCGCCTGGGGCAGCGGCCTGAACCTGTACGCCACCGTCTTGGTGCTCGGCGCGATGGACGCCTTCGGGGTGGTCTCCCTGCCGGACAGCATGGCCGTGCTGTCCTCGACCTGGGTCCTGGCTGCGGCGGCTCTGATGTATTTCATCGAGTTCTTCGCCGACAAGATTCCCGGCCTGGATTCCATCTGGGACCTGATCCACACGTTTATCCGTATCCCGGCGGGTGCGTTGATGGCGGCGGGTGCGGTTGGCGGGCTCGACTTTATGAACGACGAGGTGCAGACCGCCGTGGCATTGCTGGGCGGCGGCATGATTGCCGCCGGAACGCATGCGGCCAAGGCGGGCTCCCGCGCCGTTATCAATACGTCGCCGGAGCCGTTCTCCAACTGGTTCATGAGCCTGTTCGAAGACGCCCTGGTCTTCGGCGGTATGGCGCTGGCGCTGTTCAACCCGGTCGCCTTCCTGATCGGTTTCGGCCTGTTCCTGCTGCTGATGATCTGGCTGGTGCCCAAGGTCTGGCGCGGCATCGCCGGGTTCTTTCGCGGCTTCAAAGACCCCGACTCTCTGCGCCGTCCCCAAGGCGCCGGACCGGCAGGCAACGCAGGCGGTTTCGCCGGCATGGGGGCGAACGGCTTTTCCGGCGGGCCCGGCGACTGGGCGCCCCCCGGCAGCGCGCCCCCAGCGGACGGCAAACCGTCCGCGTCCGGTTCCCACGAGATCGCCGAACGCCCCGGCTCGGACGCCGATTACTTCGACAAGAAGACCTGAGCGCCGCGTACCGGAACGCCTAGACCAGATTGGTCGGCACGCCCTTGTGGAAATTCTCGATATTGTCGATCAGCTGGTCGACCATGGCCTTCTTGGCCGTATGGCCGGCCCAGCCCGTATGGGGCGTCAGCACGAAATCAGGCCGCCCGACCAGCGCCATGAAGGGATGATCGGCGGGCGGCGGCTCGCTCGACACCACGTCGAACCCGGCCCCCGCGATCTCGCCCGCATTCAGCGCCGCGACAAGCGCCTCCTCATCGACCAGACCGCCCCGCGCCGTATTGATCAGGATCGCGCTGGATTTCATCCGCTTCAATTCATCCGCGCCGATCATGCCCCGCGTTTCCGGCGTCAGGGGACAATGCAGGGTCAGCACGTCCGCCGTCTCGATCGCTTCGTCCCAGGGGATCAGGCCGTCGCCCGGCATCGCGTCGCCCTTGCGGCCCGCAAAGACGATCTCCATGCCGAAGCCTTGGGCGATCCGCGCCACGCCCTGGCCCAAGGACCCGCGCCCGACGATCACCAGCCGTGTGCCGTGGAGATCGACCAACTCATGGGTGAAGAAGGTAAAGGCACCTGCCTCCTGCCATTTGCCCGCCTTGACGTCAGCGGTGTAACCGGGGATCTGGCGGCGCAGGGTCAGGATCAAGCCGAAGGCGTGTTCCGGTACGGAATATTCCGCATAGCCGCGCACGTTGGAAACGGGAATGCCCCGTTCTTTCGCCGCCGCCACATCGACGATGTCCGTGCCCGTGGCGCAAACCGCGATGAATTTCAGATTGGGGGCCCCCGCCATGTCGTCTGCCGAGACCGGGACCTTGTTGGTCACGACGACATCCGCATCGGCGATGCGCGCGCCGACCTGATCCGGCCGGGTTTCATCGAAATCGACCCAATCGTGGTCGAAGGCGGGCGAGCGCAGCTCCGTGCCGGGGGCGAGGGACGCGCGGTCGAGGAAAACGATCTTCTGTGTCATGGGCTGTATTCTGCGACGGCGGGCTCGTTCCATTCAATCCCGATGCCGGGCTTTTCCATAGGGCGGCAAAGCCCCCCCGCAACGAGCAGCGGCTCTGCCAGGATCGGCTCCGCCCAATCGACGTATTCCAGCCAATGGCGGGTCGGCGACGCGGCCAACAGATGGACGCTGACTTCCGGATAGAGGTGACTGGAAAGCGGCATGCCCCGCGCGGCCGCCAGCTTGGCCGCCCCTAGCCAGCCGGTCACGCCGCCGATCTTGCCGGCGTCAGGCATGAAGAGGTCGCAGGCGTCGGCATCCAGGCATTTCGCCATTTCGCCCGGGAACCAGCAGTTCTCGCCCGTCTGGATCGGCGTTTCGACGGCGGCGCGCAAGGCCGCGTGCCCCGCGAAGTCGTCGTAGTGCACGGGCTCTTCCACCCAATAAAGGCCCTCGCCGTCCAGCGCCGAGACGCGGCGGATGACCTCGTCCACGGGCTGGCTCTGGTTGTAGTCGCTCATCAGCGGGGCGTCGGGACCGATGGCGGCGCGCACGGCCCGCACGACGGCCAGGTCTTCCTCCAGCGTCGGATAGCCCAGGCGCACCTTCACGGCCTCGAAGCCTTCGTCCTGGAGCGCTTTGGCCTCCACCCCCGCCGCTCCCGCGCCGATCATCCCCAGCCCTTTGGAATTGTACGCCGGGATATCCAAGGGCTCGGCGCCGAGCGCCTTGTAAAGCGGCTCGCCCCGCGTCTTGGCGAAGGCATCCCAAGCCGCCATGTCGAGGCCCGAAATCGCCTGCCCCGCCACGCCCTTCGCACCGATCAGGCGACAGGCGGCCCAGAGATGGGCCTGCAGGGCTTCCGGTTCGAGCGGACGGCCGACGATCTTTTCCGCCAGCACGTCGAACATGGCGACCAGTGGCCCGAGGCTCCAAGCGTGGTAGGCGAAGGAATAGGCCCGCCCGACCGTGCCGTCGGAACAGTCCAGATCGACCAAGACCAATGGGGCTTCGGAGACTGCACCGCCAGCGGTCGCCAAAGGACGGCGCATGGGCACGACGACGGGCCGTGCGCGGACGGCGGAAACGGCGGGCGTATCGGTGGTCATTGGTCGGGGTCTTCCAATCTGTCGAGGCGCAGGCGGTGGCGCGTATCGGTGATCCGCCAGGCGGCGGCATAGACCGCTGTGCCGGCGCCGATGCCCGTCGCTCCGCCGATCAGGAACATGACCAGCAATTGGTATTTCACGGCCTCGACCGGATCGAGCCCGGCCAGAATCTGGCCCGTCATCATGCCCGGCAGGAAAACCAGGCCCGAGGCCGACATGGAATTGATCGAGGGCGTCAGGGCGTTGCGCAAAGCCCGGCGCAGGAACGGCCGAAGGGCGATCTCCCGCCGGTGGCCCAGCGCGATCTGCGCCTCGACCGCCCATCGGTCGCGGGTCACCGCCGTCAAAAGGTTGTTGAGCCCCAGGCTGATCCCCGTCATGGCGTTGCCCAGCATCATGCCGAGCAGAGGAATGGCGTAGCGCGCATCCCACCAGGGATCGGGGCGAAGCTGCGTCGCCAGGGCCAGCACGGTGACCGAAACGGCGGCGAAGGTCATGGTCGTCACGCCGATGCCGTAGGACCAAAGACCGGAGAGTTTGCGGTCCTGGCGGTTCATGATCTCGTAGCCCGCGAAGCAGACCATCAGCAAAACCACGCCCAACGTCAGCCAGGGGGATTCGACCGCGAACAGATATTTGAGAACCATCCCGACCAACAACAGCTGCACCACCATGCGCGTTGCCGCAATGGCGATCGATTTGGTCAGCCCCAGGCCGAGCCAGATCGACAGCCCGCCGTTGATGACCAGCAGCAGCGCCGCCAACGCGAGATCGAACGGGGCGAGATGAAGAGCCTGTTCGGTCATGCCGACAACCTACCGGCGGCCATGGACAGCGTCCGCGTACCCAGGCGCGCGGCCTGGTCCTTGGAATGGGTCGCCATCAGGACGATGCCCTTATCCATCAGGAAATCGTGGATGACGCCTTCGACCAATGCCGTCGCCGATTGATCCAAAGCGCCCGTCGGCTCATCCATCAGCAAGACCCGCGGCCCCCGGTCGAAGGCCCGGGCGATGGCGAGACGCTGGCGTTCGCCGGTCGACAGACGAGAGACCGGCCAGTTCAGCGTGTCGGCCTTGAAGCCCAGTCGCTGCAACATGCCGACGGTGGCTTCCGGGTCCTCGAAATGAGCGCCGACACGGTCCTCCCACCAGCCCGATTCCGGGCCGACGTACATGACCTGCCGCCGCCATTCGGGGCCGGTCATGGTCATCCGCTCCCGCCCGTCGAGCGAGACCTCGCCCTCGGCCGGGTCCAGATCGGCGACGGCCCGCAGCATCAGACTTTTCCCGGACCCCGACGGGCCCATGACGGTAAAGCAATCGCCCGCGTCCAGGTCCAGGTCGTCAACCTGAACATGGCGGGCACGAAGGTTTCTGATCGACAGCATCCAGGGAGTTTAAGCGCCGGCGGCGGACCTGACCAGCGGCCATAACGCCGCCCGAAACGGCGCGGCGGATCGGCCTACTGACCACCCATTTCCCATAAGCCGCGGCGGGCGGCCTTGGCCTGCGCTTCGTAGCCCGTATAGCGTTCGGTCTGCGCCGGATCGGCCTTGGCGAAACCGTGTTCGACCATGTATCGGCCGATGTCCTCGTCCCCCAGGAAACACTGGGCGACGATGACGCCGCCGAACTTGGTTTCCTTCTCCTCGCAGCGGATGTCCTTGGTCTTCACTTTTTCCTGCAACATGGCCGCCGAATAGAGCCCGCACCGGACCATATGGCCCGACGGGTGTGGACAGAGTTGATCCAGGCGAAAGGCCGAAATGCCCCAGATATCGACGATCTGGCCGTCGGCGCATTTGGTATGGCGGCGCGTACCGCCGATCATCACCGTATCGCCGTCCATGACGCAGACGCGGCCGTTCAAGCCTCCTTCGTCATCCGGCGAACAGGCGATCAGGCCGATCAACAGCCAAGCCGCTAGGATCAGGCGCTTTTTCATGGTGAAATTTTACCAGCATCCGAAAAAACCGGCGATAGAACCAAAGCCCAGGGCCCGGGCCTGCCGGAATCCCTTGACCTCGCCCGCGATACCCCCCAGATTCCAGGTGTTCCGATGGGGGGCCCCGATAGGGGGCTGAGATTCCGCCGGCCCGATGTGATTTATGACATGCACCATCGGGAAACGCGGTGACCCTTCGAACCTGATCCGGAGCGACACCGGCGTAGGGAACGGAACCCCCGAAGGGGCCATTCGCATTCCCATTTCAATCGCCGCTCTGCCTCCCGGATCGTCATGCAACGACTGACGCGACCTTGGGAGCCCGAACATGAACGTCATCCGCAAGCCGACGACCGGCGATGTCACCACCGGCCCACTGCCGGCCTCGAAAAAGATCTTCGTCGAGGGCACCCTGCCCGGCGTCGCCGTGCCGATGCGGGAAATCCACGTCCACGAAAGCGCCATGGAAGCGCCCACCGTGGTCTACGATACCTCGGGCCCCTATACGGACCCCGACGCCTATATCGATATCGAAGCCGGCCTGCCGAAACTGCGCGCCGATTGGATCGAAGCGCGCGGCGATACCGAGGTCTATGAAGGCCGCGAAATCAAACCGGAAGACAACGGCAACGTCGACGACGAACACCTGGTCCCGACCTTCCCCGTGCAGAACGCGCCGCGCCGCGCCACCGACGGCAAGGCGGTGACGCAGATCGCCTATGCCCGCCAGGGCATCGTGACCCCGGAAATGGAATTCATCGCGATCCGCGAAAACATGCTGCGCGAACGCCTGCCGGAAGAGGTCCTGAAAAAGGCCAAGGAAGGGGCGGAAAGCTTCGGCGCCGAAATCCCCGATTTCATCACCCCGGAATTCGTCCGTGACGAAGTCGCCCGCGGCCGCGCCGTGATCCCTAACAACATCAACCATCCGGAATCGGAGCCGATGATCATCGGCCGGAACTTCCTGGTGAAGATCAACGCCAACATCGGCAACTCGGCCGTGACCTCCTCGGTCGCCGAAGAAGTCGACAAAATGGTCTGGTCGACCCGCTGGGGTGCGGACACGGTCATGGACCTGTCGACCGGCCGCAACATCCACAACATCCGCGAATGGATCATCCGCAACTCGCCCGTGCCGATCGGCACCGTGCCGATCTATCAGGCGCTGGAAAAGGTCGACCGGGCCGAAGACCTGACCTGGGAAATCTATCGCGACACCCTGATCGAACAGGCCGAACAGGGCGTGGATTACTTCACCATTCACGCCGGCATCCGGCTCAAGCATATCCACCTGACGGCGGACCGGGTGACCGGCATCGTCTCGCGCGGCGGCTCGATCATCGCCCAGTGGTGCCTGGCCCATCACAAGGAATCGTTCCTCTACGAACACTTCGAAGACATCTGCGACATCATGCGGGCCTACGACGTGTCGTTCTCCCTGGGCGACGGGTTCCGCCCCGGCTCCTCGGCCGACGCCAACGACGCGGCCCAGTTCGCCGAACTGGAAACACTGGGTGAGCTGACCAAGGTCGCCTGGGAAAAGGACTGTCAGGTCATCATCGAAGGCCCCGGTCACGTGCCCATGCACAAGATCAAGGTCAACATGGAGAAGCAGCTGGAAGTCTGCGGCGAGGCCCCGTTCTATACCCTCGGGCCGCTCGTCACCGACATCGCACCCGGCTATGACCACATCACGTCGGGCATCGGTGCGGCCATGATCGGCTGGTACGGCACGGCGATGCTTTGCTACGTCACGCCGAAGGAACACTTAGGGTTGCCCGACCGCAACGACGTGAAGGAAGGCGTGATCACCTACAAGATCGCGGCCCATGCCGCCGACGTCGCCAAGGGCCACCCGGGGGCCGCCGCCCGCGACGACGCGCTATCCCGCGCGCGCTTCGAATTCCGCTGGGAGGACCAGTTCAACCTCGGCCTCGACCCGGACCGGGCGCGTGACTTCCACGACCAGACCCTGCCCAAGGACGCGCATAAGACAGCGCATTTCTGCTCCATGTGCGGGCCCAAGTTCTGCGCCATGGAAATCACCAACCTGGTGCGCAACTACACCAACGACGGCATGCAGCAAATGGCCGAACGCTTCCAGGCCGAAGGCGGCGAGCTCTACAAGGAAGAGTACGTCGACCAGAAGGTCGAAGGCGAAGAGGCACCGGGGGGCGACGACTAAGTCCCCTCACCTTTCAGACCGAATACGGAAAGGCCGGGCACATGCCCGGCCTTTTTCTTTACGCGTCCCGCCTGATGACCTTGGTCAATGCGCCCTGCCTTTGCCTAAGCGATCCTATGGCTTCGACCCGATCTTCAAGATACAAGGCCCACAAGACATGTCCGTATCAGACACCCCCCATAAAATCAGCCGCTATCCCGTGCCCGACGTCATGGACCTGCCGGAGGACCTGCGCGAGATGATCCTGGGCGTACAGGAAAAGGCGGGCTTCATCCCCAATGTGTTCCTGGCCCTGGCCCACCGGCCGGACGAGCTCCGCGCCTTCGTGGCCTATCACGACGCGCTGATGGAAAAAGACAGCGGCCTGACCAAGGCCGAGCGGGAAATGATCGTCGTCGCGACCTCGGCCCGGAACGAATGCCAATACTGCGTGGTGGCGCATGGCGCGATCCTGCGCATTCGGGCGAAGAACCCGTTGATCGCCGACCAGATCGCCGCGAACTATCGCAAGGCCGACATTACCCCGCGCCAGCGGGCGATGCTGGATTTCGCGATGAAGGTGTCGCAGGACGCCGGGGCGGTCGAGGACGCGGATCTGGTCGCGCTGACGGCACACGACTTCAACGACGAGGACATTTGGGACATCGCCGCCATCGCCGCCTTCTTCGCGCTGTCGAACCGCATGGCCAATTTCACGGCCATGCGGCCCAACGACGAATTTTATTCTCTGGGGCGGGGTATGTAGCCCACCGGCAGGGGGCGGCCCTTAAGCGCCCAGATAGGCTTCCCGGAACCGGATACGGCAGAACGCCGGATCGAAGTTGCGCTTGAAGTCGGTCGGATCGCCCGGCAGCACCCGGCACCAGAGGAAACGCGGGCCCGTGGCCGTGCGGATGAAATCGTGGGCGTCGGCGATCTGATCGGCCGAGGTGATTTCCTTGACGCTCGGGAAGCCCGCCCCCTGGGCGATCATGCCCAGATTGGTGCGGTGGACCGTATGGCCTTCCTGGCCGCCGGTCTCGCCATGGGTGCCGTTGTCGATGCAGACGACGGTCAGGTTGGCGGGGGCTTGCGTGGCGACGCTGTTGAGCGAGCCCAGGCCCATCTGCAATTCCCCGTCGCCGGTGATGACGGCGACGTTGCGGTCGGGGGCCGACAGCGCCATGCCCAGCCCCGTGGCCACGGCCGAGCCCATGCAGCCCGCCATGGTGAACAGGTTGGCGCCGTCCTGGGTCAGCCCGGCGGCGTCCTTGGACGATCCGGCAAGGCCCGAGACGAACAGCCAGTCTGCCTGGTCGGGGAACAACGGGGCGAGAAGTTCGCGGCGGTCGAGAGTGATGTTTGTCATTATATTTTCCCCTCATTCGCCGGGCGGGCGCATCCGCGCCCTTGGCTTTCGCGCTGACCGCGCGGCGCCCGGTCGGGCTTGCCATCTGCGCCTGCGGCTTGATGGTTTGTCGTCTGCATGGCTTTCATTTCGACCTCCATCTCAGAACGCCTTCGCGCCCAGGAATTTTTGCGTCAGCACCAGGGCCGCGCCCTGGCTGTTGCGGAAGGCGGCGTTGATCGCCGCCGTGGCGGCGCCTTCCAGGTCTTCGCGGCGGTCGACCTTGAACACGGCGACGCCCATGGCGTCGAAGATGCCGTCGACGGCCGTCCCCATGGGGTACTGCCAGGGGTTCTGCTCCCCATAGTCGCCGCGCATGGAAACCATCATCAGGCAGGGAAAGCGCCCGCCCTTGGAGAAGCTCAGGTAATTGGGGCAGTTGCCGACGCCCGACGACTGCATCATCAGCACCGACTTCTTGCCGACCAGATCGGCGCCCGCCGCCATGGCGACGCCCTCTTCCTCGGTCGTCAGCAGGACCAGGCGGGTTTCGTTGTCTTCCTCGGCCAGTTCGGCAAGGCGCGCGTTACCGGCGTCGGGGATATAGGTGAACAGGTCGATGCCCGCGTCCTTGAACTGACGGAACAGGGACTGCGACCATTCATCATGCGGATGCGATGACATGGGACGTGGGTTCCTCCTTGGGCCGGGCGGCGCATCCCGGGCCGGCTTGTGCCGTCCTCTCCGGCGCCGCCTTCGGACCCTGTTTGTATACAATCCCGGCGGCGCGGGCGGAACCCCTCACCTGCGGCTTCCGCCGTCCGCCGCGCGCCCGGCTGGACCCCTGCGCCAAGGGGGTTTAAACCCTTATGGACGGTATCGGATCGGCAAGACGGGAGGCAGAACCATGAGATTCATTTCAAGCCTGTTCGCGCTGGCGGCGCTGGCCCTGGTCCTGGGGACCGGCCCGGCCCCCGTGCGGGCCCATGACAGCGGCGCCCTGCATTTCCACGGCGAGCAGTTGAGCCAGGACCAGAACCACGTCTGTTTCCGCAACTGCATCGAGCAGAACGGCACCAGCGCCAAGGCGTCCTGCGCCATGCAATGCGGCGTCGCCGGGAATTCGGGCCAGGGCATGGGCGGCGGCCAGCGCGATTGCGGCACAATCTACAAGAATTGCCGTCAGGCCTGCGGCGCCGACAAGGCGTGCAAGGACGAATGCCGCGCCGCGCGCAAGCAATGCTATTAGGCTGAAACGTTCGGCTTAAAAGGTCGGTCGGCTATCTCTTGCCGCCGGCAAGGATTTCCTTGCAGATCACGGCCAGTTCGCCGGTCGCGGCGTCGTTCAACGGCTGACCGTTGAAGGTCATCGCCCCGGTGGCGACGTTGAAGCGCACGGTGCCGACGTTCAGCGTCATCCCGGAACTTTTCGCGACCTTATCCGCCGCCTGAAGCGCCGCCGCATCGGCCGAGACCGCATCCGCCGCGGTCGAACTCGCGGTGGCGCTGGCCGTCTGGGCCGTCGCGTCCTGCGTATAACCCAGGGATTCTGCGGCGCTCAGCGCCGATTGGGACTGTGACAGCGCCGTGGAATAATCCCCCGTCGCCGCCGCCGATTCGACCGCGTCATACGCCGATTGCGCCGACGCCAAGGTCGAGGCGGCGGCATCCGCCGTCGCCTGGGCCGAACTTGCTGCGCTCGCAGCATTTTCCGCCGCAACTTCCAGACTATGGTCGGTGGGGGCCGCATCGGCCGCCGCTTGTGCCGCTGCCGCCGCCGTCGCGGCCGTATCGGCATCGGTCTGGGCGGTCGCGGCGGCCGTCTCCGCACCGGCCACGGACAGCTCCGCCGAAGACAAGGCGGCGTCCGTCGCCGTCGTCGTCTTTTGCGCCGCCAGTGCCGCCGCCTTATCGGCGGCCAATTGATCCTCGGCGCCGCCCAGATAGGCGCTCAGATCCTTGGTGATGTTGAATTCGTAGACATCCGGCAACGGGATGGTGAACCCGCCCGAGAGATCAGCGGGCGCCACGGCCTTACCGCGCACGTCGACACCCGGTTTGTAGGCCACATCGGCACTGACCTGATGGCGGACGACGCGGCGGCAATCCTTCTTGGTGATGCGCATCCTGGGCGTCTCGGCCGCACTTTCAGCGGCCGGCGCGGTCGTCGTGGATTGTGCCGATGACGTCGGCGCGCCGACAACCGCCGCAAGAAGGCCCAGCGCAAATCCCGCCACCGGCGCCGCCTGGTGCCGCCATTCGACGCTGAATCGATCAGATGGCTGTGTCATGTCTCAAACGCCTTTCCCCGTAAATATGGGGGTTCTGGGTGAGAAATTCATTAACGGCCAAAAAGCTATTTATTTTCAATCAAGTAAAAGGATCGCGAAACGAGTGACAGCTTATGGAATTCGTCTTTTACCACCCCGACGAATTTCCCGGATTCATCCAATTGTGCAACCTGTCACTTCGAATGTAAGAAGTATCTAACACAATAAAAATGTTATTATTGACCCATGGTCCTTGGGAGTTTGGATGGGGGGCAAGGTCAAGAATAAGGGGAGCAAACGGTGAATCTTTATATTGCAGGCGCAGCCCTGGGCGCGACCACGACGGCGGCCGTTACCGCCATGTGGATCCTGGGCTCCGGCGGCGATTTCCAGGGCTCCGGCTCCGGCGCCGCCTCACGAAACAGCCAGATATACGATATGCAGGTCCCGCCCTATATGGCGCGGGTCGATTATCAAGGCGGATCGTCCGCCCTGGTGCCGATTTCGATCGCCTTCCGGGTGACCAGCAAGCAAGCGGGCGAGACGTTCTGCCGCGACCTGGGCCGGGTCCAGCATGAGACCAAATCCTTCATGCGTGCCAAGATCGGACGGACGTTTTCATGGAACAACGTGGGCGCCACCGGGCTCGACCGGGAACTGACGGTGCGCGTCAACCAGGCGCTCGGCAGCCGCCTCGTCGATCGCGCCTTCATCGCCGCCGGTGACCAGGGCGTGGGCGAGCGCCCCATGAGCTGCACCCGCCTGGCGCGGCAATAGGCCCCGGCACCGATCCGGGCGTTCGCCGCTCCCATCAGGCATGCTATTTTCCTGCGCCTCGGGGCATCTCCGCGCGTGACTCACGCGGGGGTTCGGGATAGAAGCACCCCATGTCCGAGACGTCCCATACCGACCTCCACGCGGAGAAAATCCTGATCGTCGATTTCGGGTCTCAGGTGACGCAATTGATTGCGCGCCGGGTCCGGGAATCGGGCGTCTATTGTGAAATTCACCCGTTCAACGCGGTCGACGACGCCTTCATCACGGCGTTCAACCCGAAGGGCGTAATTTTGTCCGGCGGGCCGGCCTCGGTGCACGAGCAGACGACGCCGAGGGCACCCCAGGTGCTGTTCACCGGCCCCGGGCCGTTGGGCGAGCTTCCTGTACTGGGCATCTGTTACGGCGAGCAAACCATGGTCGCCCAGAACGGCGGCGAAGTCGAAGCCTCCAACCACCGCGAATTCGGTCGTGCCTTTATCCAGGTCACCGAGGATTGCGCGCTGTTCGACGGCGTCTGGTCCAAGGGCGAAACCCATCAGGTCTGGATGAGCCATGGCGACAAGATCATCCGCGTGCCCGACGGCTTCCGCCCCGTGGCCGTTTCCGACGGCTCGCCCTTCGCCGCCATCGCTCATGATACGGGGCGCATGTTCGGCGTGCAGTTCCATCCCGAAGTCGTGCACACGCCGGACGGCGCCAAGCTGCTGGCGAATTTCGTGCACAAGATCGCTGGCTGCGCCGGCGACTGGACCATGGCCGCCTTCAAGGACGAAGCCATCGCCCAGGTCCGCGATCAGGTCGGCGAGGGCCGGGTGATCTGCGGCCTGTCGGGCGGGGTCGACAGCTCCGTCGTCGCAGTGCTGCTGCACGAAGCGATCGGCGATCAACTGACCTGCGTCTTCGTCGACCACGGCCTGATGCGCGAAGGCGAGGCCGATCAGGTCGTGAACCTGTTCCGCGATACCTACAACATCCCGCTAGTCCATCGCGACGCCTCGGATTTGTTCCTCGGCGCGCTAGAGGGCGTGACCGACCCCGAGGTCAAGCGCAAGACCATCGGCAAGCTGTTCATCGACGTGTTCGAGGAAGAAGCCAAAGCCGTCGGCGGCGCCAAGTTCCTGGCTCAGGGCACGCTCTATCCCGACGTCATCGAAAGCGTCTCGTTCACCGGCGGGCCCAGCGTGACCATCAAGTCGCACCACAACGTGGGCGGCCTGCCGGAACGCATGGACATGGATTTGGTGGAGCCCTTGCGCGAACTGTTCAAGGACGAGGTCCGCGACCTCGGCCGGGAATTGGGCCTGCCCGACGTCTTCGTCGGACGCCACCCCTTCCCAGGCCCGGGCCTGGCGATCCGCGTGCCCGGCGAGATCACGCGGGACAAGCTGGAGATCCTGCGCAAGGCCGATGTGATCTACCTGGACGAAATCCGCAATGCGGGCCTCTACGACACCATCTGGCAGGCCTTCGCCGTGTTGCTGCCGGTGCAGACGGTCGGCGTCATGGGCGATGCGCGGACCTACGATTACGTCTGCGCCCTGCGCGCCGTGACCTCGACCGACGGCATGACCGCCGACTATTTCCCGTTCGACCATGAATTCCTCGGCCGCACGGCCAATCGCATTATCAACGAGGTCAAGGGCATCAATCGCGTGGTCTACGACGTCACGTCGAAACCGCCCGGCACGATCGAGTGGGAATAGCCCTTGGGCGGTGAGAGCTCAGGCGTGGCTTTATTGACTTGCACCGAAACGGTTCATAGCGTTCCTCGATGAGCATAAACTCCACGCCCTTGATCCATATCCTTATCTCCGTTTTCGAGGATCGCGAGTCCGTCGTCGAGTTATTGAAGCGGATTGACGCCCTGGCGGCAGCCGAAATGCGGTTTCGAGCCTTGCTGGTCGATAACGGATCGCTCAATGCGCCGATCCGCCCGGAAGACTTGGTCGACCTGGGCTTCGAAAGCGAGGTCCTGACCCTCAATCTGAACCTCGGGCAGCAACGGGCGTTGGCGGTCGGCCTGGCACATCTCGCTGAACGCGAGGACGCGGAGGTCGTGGTAGTCATGGATGGCGACGGCGAAGATCGCCCGGAAGACATTCCTGAATTGGTGGCGAAGATCATCAGCGGGGAAACGCCGATTACCGTCGCCGGCCGCGGCCGGCGCCAGGACAGCATGGTCATGAAAGTCCTGCGCGGCGCCTATCGTGCGGTTTTCGCCCTGATGACGGGCCAGACTCTGCCCTATGGAAACTTCTCGGCCATTAGCGGCGCGGTTTTGCGGCGCTTGGTGCGCATGGAAGAACTCTGGACCCACTATCCGGCGACCCTGCGCTGTTCGGGCTTTCCGATCCTGATCATTCCGTTCGACCGAGGAAAGCGCTATGCCGGAAAATCCCGCTATAATCTCGTGTCGCTGACTGTACATGCCCTTCGGTCGTTCGTTCCCTTCGCTGAGACTCTGCTTGCCCGGGTCTTATGGGCCTGCGGCATCATCGTCGGCCTGGGCTTGGCAGCCATCGTCGTCGGCGCCGTGATCAAGGTGCTGGGCTATGCTTCGCCCGGCTGGCTGACTTTGGTCGCTGGCTCCGTCCTGATTGTCGTTCTTCAAGTCGCAGCCATCGCCTTGATCACCTTGCTGCTGGCATCGACCGGCCAGCCGCGGGTGACCACGATTCCTGCAACGATCGGCCGTTCGTTCGTCCAAAAAGCCGACGTCGTTCCCGCTCGAAAGCGCTGAAGTATGACGGCGTTGAACCGAGTTTCCAGATGGGCTGTTGTACTGAGCGTAGGCGCTGTCATCGGGCTGGCTGCCGTGCTGCTGCAGTTTGCGGTCCCCTTGGCCGACGATTATTGCCGGGGCGCGGTTTCCGACGCTTTTCGCCAATTTCAGAACAACTATTTCTACTGGTCAGGCCGCTGGCTGAGCATCGGACTAGGGATTGAGGTTCTGTCGAAACCGTCGGTTCTTCGGCACTATCCTGTGGTCTTAGGGGTCATGTTCTTCTTGGCCTGGGCCATGTGGGCGTCGGTCGCCGCCGTACTGTTCCAGGGACTTTCCTCACGGCGCGCCGTCGTCACCTGGGGCACCGTCCTGTTTGCCGTGTATTGGACGGGAATGCCGTCCCCCGGCGAATCCTTCTATTGGGTCAGCGGTTCTTTTGAAAATCTCCTTGGCCCCATATTGGCGGCCGGATGCCTAGCGTGCATGGCAGGTTACGCGGGCTGGAAAACAAGGCGATCACGAGCGGCAATCCTATGTGCCGCTGCGCTGTTCGGTTTCGCGTCGACAGGCATTCACGAGGTCACCGCCCTGGGATTGGGGCTGGCCTGCACCACCATAACGGCGACTATGATCTGGTCCCGTCATCCCGACCGAAATGCTTGGATAGTGTTGACCTTGGTGATCGCCGTCGGCGCATTGATCACCATCGGGGCTCCCGGCAATTTCAACCGCACCCGATTCTTTCCCGAAAGCGGCAGCGTCTTGCGCAGCCTGCAAATGACGGGTTGGGCGGCGATGACCATCGTCGTTCCCTGGATTCTCGATATCAAGGTCCTGACAGCGTCGGCGTTGATCCTCCTGCTGCCCGAATTAAACGGCACCGCGCCGACTTGGCTATCCCGCTCGGTTCTGCCGTGGCGTTGGATCATCCCGGGGGCGACGCTCTTGCTTATGGTCGGTATTTTCCTGGCAACGGGTTGGGGATCGGGCAGCATGGGACCACCGCGATTGCACAACCAGATATACGCGATGTTCCTGATGGGATGGATGGCGTCCCTCATGGCCTGGAGGGGCCGCTTGGCCCCGGCATTTCAGGATTCAGCCCGGCAAGCGCCCGCCACGGCGATCACCGCTTTCGCTTTGGCGGCCAGCCTGATGACAGCACCGAACACGATCAACGGACTGCACGATTTCCTGCGTGCGCCGAGTCATAATATCGTTGCCTGGCATGACGCGATACAACAGAGGTATGCGCAGATCGCCTCTGCCGCGGCCACCGGCGAGACGGACCTAGACCTGTCACCATTGCCCATGTCACCCTTGTCTTTCGGCGACCTCGGACTGACAACGGTGAAAGGTAACGCCCGAAATGCCTGTACCGCTCGGTACTTCAAGTTGAACACCGTCGTCGTAAAAAAAGACGGGCGCTGACCGTCGCCGCTCTGCCGCGCTTAGCCGTAATATGATGCGGACCAAAATGGATGACCCGAAAACCATGACCTCGTCGTTATTGGACAAAGCCAGACGCGTGGCCGACTTGGCGTCATTCGCCAAGAACATCTATCTGACGCGCGCCCATCCGGTCAGCTTCGTGCATTTCGTCACCAACCGATGCAATGCGCGCTGCGATTTCTGCTTCATCGATTTCGACGACCCGGCGACGCGGGTCGGTGAACTGACCCTGGACGAGATCGACCGGCTGAGCCGGACCCTGGGCCCCAACCTGAAGAACGTGAACCTGACCGGCGGCGAGCCCTTCGCGCGCAAGGACATGACCGAGATTGCGCGTCTGTATCTGCGCAATACCAACGTCGAGAGCCTGTTCATCACGACCAACGGCAGCCTGCCCGACCGCATCCAATCCTTCATTGCCGACCTGCAGACGGAATTCCCCGACCGCAAGCTGATCTTTTCGTTCTCCATCGACGCCCTGGGACAAAAGCACGACGAGATCCGCAAAATCGACGGCCTGTTCGAGTCTTGCCTGGAATCCTTCCGCATCACCCGTAATTCCGGGCCCAACGTGTTCGGCAACATCTCGATCACCGTTTCAGCCGATAACCGCGACGAAGCGGTCGAAACCTACGAAGCCCTGATCCATGAGCACGGGGTCGATGCCATGACCGCCGTGATCGTGCGTGACGCAGGGGTCTACAAGACGCCCGAACCTGTCAAACAAGGCATCCAGGCTGCCTATGCCGAGGTCACCCGGCGCATCGTCCGCGATCTGAAATCGGGCCGCCTCGCGGGCTACAACGATGAAACCCTGCAAGGCCGGCTGATGAACCGCAAGAACGAGATCATGTACGACGTGATCAAGGACATGTACCTGGCGCCGGAATACATCAGCCCCTGTCATGCCGGATCGCTTTTCGGAATCATGGCGCACAACGGCGACGTTCATCCCTGCGAAATCCTCGACAAGCCCATGGGCAATCTTCGCGATTGGAACATGGACTGGATGGCGTTGTGGAATGGACCGGCGGCACAGGAAACCCGCGCCTTCATTCGCGACACCAAGTGCCATTGCACTTATGAATGCGCCTGGAGTTTCAACATCCTGGCAAATTACCGATATCTTCCGCGCATGGCGGCGGCCGGCCTGAAGGCCGGGCGTTGACGCCGGCGCCATGAACGACGAACAGGACGCGGCAATCGTCATCCCGGCGATCGAGATCAACCCCCTGGTCGATCGCTGTATCGCCGAATGCCGTGCCGACAGTCCCGGCGCCGATATCATTCTGCTGCTCGACACAGCGCCTCCTGAAATCGGCGGCGATGACACCTATGGCGGCGCCCGCGTCATCGTGACCGGCCCGGTGACGATTTCGGCCAAACGCAACCGCGGTGCCGAAGCAACGGACCGGACCTTTCTCGCCTTCATCGACAGCGACGCCTATCCGGCGCCGGGATGGCTTGGCAATGCGATCCGCGAATTGGAAAAAGACCCGATGCTCGGAATCTGCGGTGGACCGAATGTGTCCCCGCCGGATGCGCGCGGCAGTGAACGCTACGTCGGCCTGGCCCAAAAAAGTGTCCTGGTAACGGGCCATTTAAACTTCCGAAAACAGAAAGCGGCGGCGCGGTATTGCGACGACCTGCCCAGTTGCAACATGGTCATGCGCCGCACCGACTACCTCGCGCTCGGCGGTATGGATGAAAGTCTCTACATCTACGAAGACAAGGACCTGTGCCGAAAGGCCGTCGAGGCCGGAAAACGCATTCTCTTCACGCCGGACGTTCTGGTCTTTCACCGTGATCGTCCCTTAAATCTCTTTATCAACCAGCGCCTCGTCTGGGGCGCCAATATTTGGACGACGGCACCCCGTGCCCGCCGGGCCTCCGACCTGATCGTCTTTCTGCCCGTTACCGCCGTGGTGTTCTTCCTCAGCGGCGCGGTTCTACCCTGGCTTTCCATCTGGGGCTGGGTCTGGGGGCCGGTCGCCGGTCTCTACGGCGCCCTTATCGCGGTTGAGACGGTTCGCCGGGCCGAGCGCCCCGGCGACTTGCCCGGGTTGGCCCTGGCCTTGGTGATCGGAAATCTAGGGCCGGGGGTCGGCGCCGTTCTCGGCCCGCTCGGCCTTCTTCCCGATCAACGCCGCCTCTACCGTAATTTCGAGTAGCACAGAAATACCGCGCGGGGACCGGACAAAGCTGCCCGGCGCGGCGAAAAGGATTTAGACTGTCGCCATGTCTCCGCTCGAACGTTTTCTTTTCATTTCCATCCTGTTCCTGCTGGCCGTGCGCGTCCTCTTCTTCACGGGCGACGTCCCGACGTTGGAAAACAACCCGAACGCCGTGCGTTCCGGCGACCGGGGCGACTTCAACACGCCATCGGGCGTCATCGGCGCCCCCGCGCCCGAAACGGCTGAACACGACACGGCCTTCGACTGGAACCCCGCGTCGTTCGACCGGCGCGGCATTCCGAAAAAGCTGACCCTGGCCCCCGACGGACGCATTCCCGAGATCATGCGCCTCAACGATACCCAGAAGGCGTTCGTCTACGCGACCATGGTGGAAACCTACGACGTTCTATTGACGCGGGCGCGTGACGAATGCCCGCAGGACGTAAAGCTCGACGTGACCCGTTGGCAGGCGCGCCATGCCCGCACCATCGCCGACGCCCGGGCGATACTGGATATTCTGGCGCCCGGCCGCGATACCCGGCGCAAGGTCCGGGACGGGATGCCGGCCATCCTGTTTCAGAAGCGAATCTGCCCCACGGTCGATCACTATCTGCGGACCGGTGCGTATGAGCCGCACCGCGAAGCCGTGGCCCGCCTGGCCCATGCGGCCCGCGGTGCACAGCCCGAGTAACGGAACGATACGTTCGTCGCCGCGCACCTAATTTATCCACAGAATCAATGGGTACGCCGTGTTTCGGGAGCATAGCCCGAAACACAATATATCGCGATGCGACACCCTTAGCGTGGCCATATTTCCATATGACTTTCGGAATACATACTTAAGGCTTATTGAATGTCTTAGCGTGCGGGCGTAGTTATCCACAGACCTTGACATGAGAACAAAATAAGAACATTCTAAAGGTCAGATTGGAGTTTGCCATGACCGCCCTTCGTCATAACTACGCCGTCGCGGACCTGCTGCCGGATACTTTTTCGGAAATGTCGTCCGAGTCCGATACGGACGCACAGACCACCGACCAGGAAACGGTCTCGGTGACCTACTACCCCGTGCTCAAGAATCGTGCGCTGGGTCGTCGCATGACCCGCACCTTCGCCGCCCGCCGCGGCGAGAACCCCTTCAAAGCCGCTGAACGGGAACTGGCGCGCCGCTATAAAGTGCGCGATTACCTGATCTTCGACGCCTATCTGACGCAGACCGGATTTTTGGATCGTTCGGAAATCTAGGGGCGCCGGGGGCCGGGCGCCGGAACAGCGGCGTCAACCGGCCTCTTGATCGGTGACCTTGGCGCGGAAAGCGCCCAGCAATTGATGCAGTTCCTTGCTCAGGCCGCCCTGGTGGCCCTTCAGGCCCTGACGGAAGATCGCCTTCATCGCCATGATATGGACCCGGACAACGTCCAGGTCGCGCGCTTTCAGGCGCGGCCGGCCATCCAGATATTTGCACAAGGAATCGCCGACCACGGAAATCAGCGGGAAGCCGAAGCTGCCACCCTGGCCACGCGCCTCGTGCGTCATATCGTAGAGTTCCTTGAGCTTGGCCGGATCGGCGCGGCCGGTGCGCGAGGTGTCGACGAAAGACTGCCACAGCTTTTCCAAGTCATCGACGGCCCAGCCCTGATATTGCCCGATCAGATCGTCGGCCGCATTGACGGCGGCGAGAATGGCCACCTCCATCGAGGGGCCGCCGCGGCGGACTTTCTGACTGATATGTTTCTGAGGCTTGAGAAAGCGGGTTTCGGCCATTGCGTTGTCTTACTCGCTCCCGCGCCGTTCCTTGCCGTGAAAATCACGGCGCTTTGGCGAGCGGCGATCGGGCCCGAAATAACCACCGGTGGATTCGACGTATTGGCGATTGTCCTGCACCGCCGTGACCAGGCGCTTATAAAGAGACGCCGCCGAAATCGGTTTGGCCAGGAAGGAATTGATGCCGGCATCGCGGGCTTCCTCGACGCGCTTCATTTCCGTATAGCCGGTCAGCATGATGATCGGCACGAAACGGTTCGGCACGCTGGCGCCCTTGCGGATGCTCTCGACGAATTCAAGGCCCGAGACCGGCGCCATGTTCCAATCCGTGATCACCAGATCGGGATCCATACTGGTCAGCAGGTCATAGGCTTCTTCGGCATCGGACGAGACCGTCACTTCCTTGATCCCGAAGCCTTCGAGAAAGGTCCGCACGAGTTCACGCATGTGGAAACTGTCATCCACCACCAAAACCCGCAATGCACTGAAGTCGTATCCGTCGCTCATTGACGATTTTTGACCGGCTTGCGCCGGGGCGATGTCCCAGTTTGTTTCAACGTTCATTGCCCATCATCCGAATTTTTGCCGCTACGCGCAATCCTACAGCTTAAACTGACAAAAGCCTGAACAGGTGAACACGTTTTCGTGGTGCGGATTTTTCATGGTCCGCCATTCGCGCGGGACTATACACACATCGTGCCCCTGGACCGATATGACTTTCGTCAAGATCATGACTTGCACCCAGCCCCCTAAGCCCCACTTATTAGACCTCCAGACAACTTCCGGACTCCCCCCATCCCATGCGGCGTGATTATTCAGACCCGGGCGACACGGCCCGCCGGAACGATTGGCAGACCATAAAGACGTTGTTCCCCTATCTCTGGCCCGCCAGAGAAACGGGGTTGCGTTGGCGCGTGGTCTGGGCAGTGATCTTCCTTGCCGCCGCAAAGGGAGCCAGCGTGGCGGTCCCGCTGATCTACAAATACGCGGTCGACGCATTGGACAGTAAGGCCGGCGCCATGATCGCCGTGCCGGGGATGCTCCTGCTGGCCTATGGCCTGACGCGGGTCATCAGCCAGGCGTTCGGCGAACTGCGCGATGCCGTATTCGCCAAGGTGGCGCAGCGTGCCATTCGTCTTGCCGGACTGAAAACCTTCCGCCATCTGCATCAATTGTCCCTGCGGTTTCATCTCGACCGCAAGACCGGCGGCATCAGCCGTGCCGTCGAACGCGGCACCAAAGGCATCGATTTCCTGCTGCGGTTCATGCTGTTCAATATCGTGCCGACCCTGTTCGAGATCGGCCTGACCTGCGGCATCCTGTGGTATCTGTTCGGCCCGCTGATGGCCGGGGTCACCTTCGTGACCATCGCGCTTTATATAGCGTGGACGCTCTGGGTCACGGAATGGCGGATCCAATTCCGCCGGACCATGAACCAGACCGACAACGAAGCCAATACCAAGGCCATCGACAGCCTGCTGAACTTCGAAACGGTCAAATATTTCGGCAACGAAGATCACGAAGGCCGCCGTTTCGACAAGGCATTGGCGCGCTACGAGGACGCGGCGGTCAAATCGAACACCTCGCTCGCCATGCTGAATATCGGGCAGGGCCTGATCATCTCGGTCGGATTGACCATCATGATGTGGATGGCGGCGGCGGGCGTCGCGGCCGGGACCATGACCATCGGTGATTTCGCCATGGTCAACGCCTACCTGATCCAATTGTACATGCCGCTCAACTTCCTGGGCTTCGTCTACCGCGAGATCAAGCAGAGCCTGATCGACATGGAACATATGTTCCGCCTGCTCGACGTCGAGGCCGAAGTCGCGGACAAACCGGACGCCCCGGCCCTGAACCTGGACGGCGCGGAAGTCCGCTTCGAGGACGTCTCCTTCGCCTACGATGCCCGCCGGCCCGTCCTGCAGGACGTCAGCTTCACCGTCCCGGCGGGTAAGACCGTGGCCATCGTCGGCCCTTCGGGGTCGGGCAAGTCGACCATTTCGCGCCTGCTGTTCCGGTTCTACGACGTCTCCGGCGGGCGGGTCGTCGTCGATGGTCAGGACGTGCGCGACGTGACACAGGAAAGCCTCCGCGCGGCCATCGGCATGGTCCCGCAGGACACGGTGCTGTTCAACGACACCATCTTCTACAACATCGCCTACGGACGCCCCGGCGCCAGCCCGGCCGAGGTCGAGGCCGCCGCCCGCACGGCACAGATTCACGATTTCATCATGGACCTGCCCGACGGCTATCAGGCGACGGTCGGCGAACGGGGCCTGAAGCTGTCCGGCGGCGAGAAACAACGCGTCGCCATCGCCCGCACGGTTCTGAAGGACCCGAAGATCCTGATCTTCGACGAAGCGACCTCGGCTCTCGACAGCCGCACGGAACAAGACATCCTGGCCGCCCTCAAGGCCGTCGCTCAGGGCCGCACCACGGTGACCGTCGCCCACCGCCTGTCGACCGTGGTCGATGCCGATGAAATCCTGGTCCTTGAATCCGGCCGCATCGAAGAACGCGGCCGACACGACGACCTTCTGAAGATGAACGGCCGTTATGCCGAGATGTGGGCCCGCCAGCAGCAGCAGGAACAAGCCCGCGAAGCGCTCGTCGACGACGACGGACCCAGCATTCGCGAGACCCAGGAGAACCCGGCGGCGCAATAGCCGCCCGGCACGGTACGGCGGTCGCCGAACGAATGGCCCTACCCTTCCCGGCCGTTCCGGCGTAGCGTCTTGCTCCCACCTATTTCGCCTCTTCATCGGAACAAGCAGACACCATGGGGTTGATTGAACTCACCATCCTGGCGGGCGCGCTTGCCGGTGGTTTCGTGTCCGGCCTGACCGGCTTCGGCACGGGCATCTCGGCGCTCGCCATCTGGCTGACGGCGGTCGAGCCGGTCATCGCCGGCCCATTGGTCGTCGTCTGCTCACTGATCTCCCAGGTCCAGAACCTGCCGTCGATCTGGCACGCGATATCCTGGCCCCGGGCGCTGCCCTTCGTCATCGGTGGGGTCATCGGCATCCCGCTCGGCACCCTGGCCTTGCCGCATGTGTCCATGGAAGGCTTCAAGCTGGGCGTCGGGTCCATCCTGATCGTCTATTGCTCGATCACCTTGTTCCGCCGCGCCGCCCCGAAAGTCTCCTGGGGCGGGAATTGGGCCAACGGGGTCGTCGGCCTGAGCGGCGGCGTTCTGGGCGGCCTGGCGGGCCTGTCCGGCCCCCTGCCGACCATCTGGGCCACGCTGCGGGGTTGGACCAAGGACGAGAAACGCGGCGTCTATCAGGCCTATAACACCGCCATGCTGGCCTTGGCACTCGCCAGTCAGGCGATCGGCGGGTTCATGACGATGGAAGTCGGCCGACTCTGTCTGATCGCTTTCCCGGCAACCGTAGCGGCATCCTGGATCGGGCGTCGGGTCTACGACCGCCTAGGCGATGGCCTGTTCAACCGGGTCGTCATGACGCTGCTGCTGTTTTCCGGCATTTCCCTGGTCGTCACGGCGCTCTGGCAGGGGTGAAAACACAGGGATAAGGGCCCCCTCAAGCTCGCGAATATTTCTGTTGGCGAACAGGGTCCATTGGCATGGACCTTGCTTCTCCAATCGCTAAAATGCTGATGCCTTTCAAACAGAGATATAGACATGGGCCTCCGTCAAATCCTCTACACCAGCCAATCCGCGCGCCCCATGACAGAGATCGGCTGTCGCAATATTTTGGCGAAATCGCACGAAAACAATCGGCGCGACGGCATCACCGGCCTGCTCGTCTTGTTGCCCAACGGCACGTTCGTTCAAATTTTGGAAGGCGAGCAGAGCGTTTTGCAAAGCACGATGCAACGCATTGAGCGTGATCCCCGCCACAATAACGTCGGCGTCATATTCGACATCGAGGTCCCTGAGCGGTCCTTCGCCGGCTGGGAAATGGGATTTCGGGCACCGGGAGAAGATGAAGTCGCCGATATGGCCGGCCACCGCAACACGGCAAGCGCCGGCGAACTGCGGGCATTGTTCGATTGCAACTCACCCGCCCACGCCGTGATGCGCACGATTTGCAACGCCAATCTATCGAAGTTGTCCGCCTGAACGCGGGGCGCGCTTCACTGTCTATCCAACTACCGGCTGATCACCCGGCATCATCGCGCGCGATCCAGCCCCCGCCCAAAACCCGATCGTCCTGATAAAACACACAGGCCTGACCCGGCGCGACGCCGTTCTGCGGTTCGTCGAATTTGACCTGGGCGCGATCGTCGCCGGTGCCGAACAGCACGGCGGGCACCGGTTTGAACATGGACCGGATCTTGACCTGCACGCGGTGGACCTTGGCCTTCAACGGGCCGTCGCCCAACCAATTGACCTCGGTCACCGACAGGCTCTTGCGGCCCAGGGCATCCCTTGGGCCGACGACAACCCGGCGGGTTTCCGGCTCCAGCTTGATGACGTAAAGCGGATCGCCCATGCCGCCGATGCCCAAGCCCTTGCGCTGGCCGACGGTGAAATGGATGATCCCGTCATGCTGGCCCAACACGGTCCCGGCCTGATCGACGATTTCGCCGGGATCATGGGCTTCCGGGCGCAGGCGTTCAACGATGCGGGCGTAGTCGCCGTCGGGCACGAAACAGATATCCATGCTTTCCGGCTTGTCGGCGACGGCCAGGCCCAGACGCTGGGCATGGGCGCGGGTTTCCGCCTTGTCCATGCCGCCCAAGGGAAAGCGTAGGAAATCCAGCTGCTCACCCGTCGTCGCAAAAAGAAAATAGCTCTGATCCTTGGAGGCATCGGCGGCACGGTGCAATTCCGAGCCGCCGGGCCCCGCGACACGCTGCACGTAATGCCCGGTGACCAGGGCATCGGCGCCCAGTTCGCGGGCCTGGCCCAACATGTCTTTGAACTTCACCGTCTGATTGCAGCGCACGCAGGGAATGGGCGTTTCACCGCGCAGATAGGTATCGGCGAAGTCATCCATGACCTGTTCCTTGAACCGGCTTTCATAGTTCAGAACGTAGTGAGGAAAGCCCAATTGGTCGGCAACGCGGCGGGCGTCGTAGATATCCTTACCGGCGCAGCAGGTCTTCTGCCCCGGCATCGCCTCGCCTTGATCATATAGCTGCATCGTCATGCCGACGGTGTCGTAGCCCGCTTCCTTGACCAGCGCGGCCGCGGTCGAGCTATCGACGCCGCCCGACATGGCGACGACGACGCGGGTTTCGCCGGGCGGCTTGCCCAGACCCAGATCGAGAAACGGTGCGTTCATGGGGCGGAATATAGGGATTCCAACGCCCGGGTGAAAGGGGCGTCAGACCCGCCCGTCTTCAGGGTCGGGCAACGGCGTTTCCGCATCCGCCAGATCGCCCAGGGTCTGCAGGGTCACGGAGCGGAAATCCCGGCGATAGAGCACCAGAATGACCCAAACCGTGGTGATGAACAGCAACACCGGATGGACGAACCAGGGCAGCAGGGCCAAGGCGAAATAATAGGACCGCAGACCTCGGTTGAAGTTGGCCTGCGCGCGCGACAGGATCAGCGCCGCGCGGGCGGGAAAGGCTTTCAGTAGGGCCGGATCGCATTGCCCGGCCTGGGGTGCCGCCCCGATCATGACCAGCGTGTAATTGAACTGACGCAGACACCAGGCGAATTTGAAGAAGGCATAAACGAAGACCAGGACCAGCACGAAGACCCGGAGTTCCATCAGCCGCCGTGACGCCGGATGCGACATGGAAAGGTCATGGATGATCACGCGCAGGTCTTCGATCTGCCCGAAGATTGCCGCGATCCCGGCCATGACCAGCAACGTCGTCGAAATGAACAAACTGCCCGAACGGATATAGGCGTTGACGATTTGCACGTCGGCCATGCGGTTTTCCCGCTCCAACATGCGCTCCATCCAGCGCAGGCGATAATCGTGCAGCACCACCGCCATGGGTCGCTTGCCCCAGGCGATCTGATCGGCGAGCGCCGTATAGAGCGTGGCCCCCAGCAAGAACCAGGCGAGCGCCAGGGCATCCAGCAGGGGAATGGAGTCGAAAAACATGAACTGGCTCAGGGTCGTTTCGCTCACGGGGCGGCGTCCTCATCCGGTTGATCGGCGTTCCAGTACCCGGAACGCCGATCCCATTATCGATCTATGTCTTTCGATCCGCAAATAGCCGACTTACCATAGGTCCCTTATCCAGCCTCCGGGAGTTCCAATGACGGACCGGAAGAAACTGCAGGCCCAAACCAAGTCGGCGTTGATCGAGAAAATCGAAGCGCTGGAGCGGGAGATGTCGGACCAGCGCGGCGGAAATTCGCCTATCAGCGCGACCGACGGCCTGATCGACGCCTTGAACCGGGTCGACGACGGAGTCGTTCTGTATGACGCGGACGACAGTCTGGTCTTCGTCAATCCAGCCTATCTGAAACGCCTGCCCGAAGATTTGAAAGCGCTTTACGTTCCAGGTGCCAGCTTCATCGATCTGGTGCGCGCCCATACGGACCGCGGCCTGATCGATCCCGCCGTCGGCCGCGAGGAAGAATTCATTCAGGAGCGCTATGCCCGTCACCAGGAGGCCAAGGGCCTCCCGGCGCATCGCTTTTCCGACGGCACCTGGTACGAACTGCAGGAATACCGATTGCCCGACGGCGGCATCCTCAGCATCCGCCGCAACGTCAGCGAATGGATGGCGCTGACCTCGGCTTTGCGCGAAAACGAAGAACGGTTTCGCGATTTCGCCGAAGCCTCCCAGGATTGGTTCTGGGAAATGGACGAGAACCTTCGCTTCATCTACTTCTCCGACCGCTTTTATTGGGCGTCCGGCGTGCGCCCGGAACAATTGCTGGGCCGATCGCGGCGGGAAACCATATGGGACGACCCGGAGAAAGAACCCTGGAAAAGTCATATCGCCGATCTGGAGGCACACCGGTCGTTCCGCGATTTCATCCATTCCCGTGTTCGCCCGGATGGCGAGATCAACTATCTCTCAATCAGCGGCAAACCCGTCTACGACAAGAACGGAAATTTCACCGGCTACCGCGGCACGGGGCGCAACATCACGAAACAATGGCGTGCCGAACACGAACTGGCCCTGGCCAAGGATACGGCCGAACGGGCAAACCGGGCCAAGACCGAATTCCTGGCCAACATGAGCCACGAATTCCGCACACCGCTGAATTCCATCATCGGCTATTCCGAGATGATCACATCCGCCATGTTCGGTCCGATCGAAAACGAAAAGTACGAGGAATACATCTCGAACATTCAGCAATCGGGACGGCACCTGTTGGAATTGATCAACGACGTCCTCGACATCTCACTGATCGAAGCCGGCGAAATTCACACCTACGAAGAAACGTTCGATTTGTCGGAATCGATCTTGGCCGCGATCAGCGTGATCGAGGAAGAAGCCAAAAAAGCCGGCATCGCCGTGATCACCAGCTTGAGCGACCTGCCGCCCTTTTTCGGCGATCAACGCCGCTTTCGCCAGATCGTTCTGAACCTCCTGTCCAACGCCATCAAGTTTACGCCGTCGGGCGGCACCGTCCGCGTCGCCCTTGGCCTGGCGTCGACCGGCGGCCTAGAGGTATCCGTCACCGATACGGGCATCGGCATCGAGGAAAAGGATCTGGAGATGGTTCTGAGCCCCTTCGGACAGGCGGAAGGGCCGTTCGTCCGGCGTTACAAAGGCGTCGGGCTGGGCTTGCCGCTGGTCAAGAATTTGACGGAACTACATGACGGCACGCTGCGGTTGGACAGCACGCCCGGAAAGGGTACCTCGGTGACATTGAATTTTCCGGCGTCGCGGCTGCGCGCGGAAGAAGCGACTTAATCCCGTTCGTCGAGCCAGGCCATCTGGATGGCTTCCAGAACCTTCTCATTCGACTTCTGGGGGTCGTCCTCGAAATCGGGGAGTTCCTGCACCCATTGCCAAAGGTCCGTAAACCGCAGGTTCACGACATCCGCGTTGGGATGGGCGTCTTCCAGTTCGATGGCGATGTCGATGGTGTCGGTCCAGCGCAGTCCCATGGATACTTCCCCTTGCTTTCCGGTTATCAGGCCTTGCGCCACCTAAACCTTACGATCAACCATCATGTTACGGGTCGCCTTGGGCAGGGTGACCTTGAGGCCGTCCAGTTCCGCGCTCATGACGATCTGACAGCCGAGGCGCGAGGTATGGGTCAGGCCAAAGGCCAGATCGAGCATGTCTTCCTCGTCCTCGCTGGCTTCGCCCAGCTTGTCGAAGAAGGCATCGTCGACGATGACGTGACAGGTCGAACAGGCGAGCGAGCCTTCACACGCACCTTCCAAGTCGATCCCGTTGCGGTGCGCAACCTCCAACACCGACAGGCCCTCGGGCGCATCCACTTCCTGGGCCTTGCCGTCCGGCAGCACGAAGGTCATCTTAAACATCTGGGTCATGGTTGTTTTCGTTCCTCGATGGTTCAGTCGCCGGCTTCGGCGGACTTGGGCCGGTCGTCGGGCGACGCGGCCTGCTCTTCCCCCTGTTGATCTCTTTCATGAGCGGCCTTGTCCAGCCGCTCCACCTCGACGCCGCGCAGGGCGGCGCGAATGCCCCGGTCCATCCGCTGTTCGGCGAAGACGCGAGTCCCCTCCTCCAGCTTTTCGACGGCGGCGGAAATCGCATCGCGGTCTTCGCCGGCGACGGCGGCTTCGGTCTCGGCGACGATGGCATCAATGGCCTTTCGGTCGTCGTCTGTCAGCAAGTCGCCGTCGATCTCCAGTGCCGCCTTCACCGCCCCCACGGCACGGCCGGCCTCGACCCGGGATTCCGCCAGCAGGCGCAAGGTCATGTCGTCCTTGGCGTGCTTCATGCTGTCGTAAAGCATCTGCGACATCTCGTCTTCGGACAGACCGTAGGACGGCTTGACCTCGATGCTCTGCTCGGTCCCGGTGGTTTCTTCCCGGGCACTGACGGTCAGCAGGCCGTCGGCGTCGACGGCGTAGGTCACGCGGATCCGGGCCGCCCCCGCCGTCATCGGCGGAATGCCGCGCAGGGTGAAGCGCGCCAGCGACCGGTTCTGATCGACCATTTCCCGCTCGCCCTGAACGGCATGAATGGCCATGGCCGATTGACCGTCCTGATAGGTCGTGAATTCCTGTGCCTTGGCGACCGGGATCGGCGTGTTGCGCGGAATGATCTTTTCCGTCAGGCCGCCCATGGTCTCGATGCCCAATGACAAAGGCGTCACGTCCAGCAGCAGCGTATCGGAGCCGACGGTCAACGCCTCGGCCTGAAGCGCCGCACCCACGGCGACAACCTCGTCCGGGTCGATATCGGCGAGCGGTTCGCGACCGAACAGGCCGGCGACCATCTTGCGCACCAAGGGTACCCGGGTCGACCCGCCGACCAGCACCACGCCCTTGACCCGGTCCGGGGTCACGTCGGCGTCGTCCAAAACGTCTTCACAGATGCGGATGGTACGTTTGACCAGAGGCTCGATCATCGCTTCGAAGGCCGCACGGTCGAGGGCGAAGGATTGTTCCTCGCCGTCCAGTTCCAATGTCCAGGTGCCCTGGTCCTCGGCACTGAGCGCCTCCTTGACCTCGCGGGCCATGGCGACCGCCTGTTTGACGGCGCCCGAGCCCGGCGTCTTGCCGGTCCAGTCCTTGAGGAAATGTTCGGCCACGGCATGGTCGAAATCGTCCCCCCCCAGGGCCGCGTCACCGCCTGTGGACAATACCTGGAACACGCCTTTTTCCATGCGCAGCAGAGAAATGTCGAAAGTGCCGCCGCCCAGGTCGTAGACGGCGTAAAGGCCCTCTGCCTCCTTATCCAAGCCGTAGGCCAGCGCCGCCGCCGTCGGCTCGTTGACCAGGCGCAGAACTTCCAATCCCGCCAGGCGGGCTGCATCCTTGGTCGCCGTGCGCGCGGCGTCGTCGAAATAGGCCGGGACGGTGATGACGGCGCGGGAGACCTCGCGGTCGAGCACGCCTTCCGCCCGTTCCTTCAAGGCCGTCAGGATATGGCTGGAAATCTCGACCGGCGTCAGCTTGTGGCCGTCGACGTTGAGGCGAACCATGCGGGACGCGCCCGCCGCCTCGCCTTCCGGCGCCGGCTCGACCGTGAACGGCAGATGCCCGGCGACGGATTTGATGTCTTCGATGCCGCGGCCCATCAGGCGCTTGATCGAGCTGACGACACTGTCCGGGCGCATGGCTATCAGGCTTTTGGCAAGGCCGCCGACAATCGGCGATCCGTCCGGTGCATAGGCGACGACGGAGGGCACCAGGGCCTGACCGTCCTCGTCGCGCAAAACCTCCGCCTTGCCGTCGACGGAGACCGCCGTCACGGAATTGGTCGTGCCCAGGTCGATGCCGACGGCGACGTCGGCGTCGTTTTCGTGGGGTGCCGGGGTTTCGCCCGGCTCATAGATCTGCAGTAATGCCATGTCTTACGCCATGCTCCGCAATTCGGCGCGGCGGAACCGCGTCTCATCGGCCAGCTTGCGCAGGTACTTCAAGCGCGTGATCAATGTGCCGATATGGTCCATGTCCGTGCCCAGGAAGGCGCTGGTCAATTCCTTCTCGCAATCGGCGATATCGCCCTGGGCGCGGCGGGTCAAGTCGCTGACCTCATCCGCGCTTTCCGCTTCGGCGAGGGCTTCGCGCATCTCCATGGCCTCCATCAGGATGACCGGATCGTTGAGCGCGTTACAGCCTTCCTTCAACACGTCGAGACCTTTGAGGTGCGCCAGATAGACGGCGCGGTCCAGCGGGTCTTTCAGCGTCTCATAGGCATCGTTCAGGCTGGTCGCCTGTTGCTGGCTGAGTGATTTTTCCTTAGGCGTTTTGGTCGCAAAACGATCGGGATGCAGGTCGCGCTGCATCCGGAAATAGGCTTTCTCCAACGCGTCGATATCGACATCGAAGGACCGCTCCAGGCCCATCCGCTGGAAATGATCCGCCTGTCCAGGCGGCTGCACGGCCTTGCAGCTCGAGCAGAACGGATCGCCCACGGCCACCGGCCCATGACAGGACCAGCAGGCCTGGACGATGTCTTGCTCGGCGGCCGCGTTGTTGCTCCTGGCGGCACCTTCAGCTTTCGCTTGCACCAGCGTCACTTTCCTTTTTCTTTCGAATGCTCCGGATTGGACGCGCCCGGACGAATGGGAAATGTCCGGGCGGCGAAGGTCACAGACACACCATCAAATGTGGAAGGATTCACCGCAACCGCAGCGCCCTTTTTCGTTCGGATTATTGAAGACGAAACCGGATTCCAGCTTGTCCTCGACGAAATCCATTTCCGTGCCGATGATGAACATCGTCGCCTTGGGGTCGATGAAGATCCGCACACCCTTGTCCTCGACGACTTCGTCGAACTCATTCTTCTCGTCCGCGAATTCAAGGGTGTAGGACATGCCCGAGCATCCCTTGGTCCGGATGCCGACGCGCACGCCGGCGGAATCCTTCCCCCGTCCGGCCAGCAGCGCTTTCACGCGCTCGGCGGCGTGGTCGGAAATGGTCATCATTTGCGGTCGTTCAGTCATGGTCGTCTGCTTCCGTTTCGGGCCTTTCCTTAACCCCGCCGACACGCAGGAGGCAAGTGCCTCCTGCCGCGCCGGGAGGATCGGATCAAGCGCCCTTCTTGGTTTTGTAGTCGGAGATCGCCGCCTTGATGGCGTCTTCGGCCAGCACCGAGCAGTGAATCTTCACCGGCGGCAGGGCCAATTCTTCGGCGATCTGCGTGTTCTTGATCGAACCGGCTTCGTCGATCGTCTTGCCCTTCACCCATTCGGTGATGAGCGACGACGAGGCGATGGCCGAGCCGCAACCGAAGGTCTTGAACTTGGCGTCTTCGATGATGCCGTCCTCCGACACCTTGATCTGCAGCTTCATGACGTCGCCGCAGGCCGGCGCACCGACAAGGCCGGTCCCGACGCTGACGTCGTTCTTGTCCATCGTGCCGACGTTGCGCGGCTTTTCGTAGTGGTCGATGACTTTATCGCTATAGGCCATTTAATCAGTCTCCTGTTCCTGAGAACGAAATTACGTTGTTGCGGTCGGGCGGTTCAGTGTTCCGCCCATTCGATCGAGGAGATGTCGATCCCCTCGTTATGCATTTCCCAAAGCGGGCTCATCTCACGCAGGCGCTCGACCTCCTTGATGATCGTCTCGACGGCATCGTCGACTTCTTCCTCGGTCGTGAAGCGGCCAAAGCCGATGCGCAGGCTGGTATGGGCCATCTCCACGTCGACGCCCAAGGCGCGCAGCACATAGGACGGCTCCAACGAGGCCGAGGTGCAGGCCGACCCGGACGACACCGCTAGGTCCTTGATGCCCATCATCAGGCCCTCGCCCTCGACGAAGGCGAAGGAGATGTTCAGGTTGCCGGGGATGCGCTGATCCATGTCGCCGTTCAGGTAAACCTCCGGCAGGCGGCCGACAATGCTTTGGTACATGCGGTCGCGCAGGCGGCGCAGACGTTCGTTCTCCGCCCCCATTTCCTTTTCGGCGATGGCGCAGGCTTCGCCCAGGCCGACGCAAAGCGGCGTCGGCAGGGTGCCGGAACGCATGCCGCGTTCCTGGCCACCGCCGTTGATCATCGGCACCAGGCGAACCCGCGGGCGGCGGCGTACGTAAAGGGCGCCGATGCCCATCGGGCCGTAAATCTTGTGGCCGGAGATCGACATCAGGTCGATATTCATCTCTTCCACGTCCAGCGGGATCTTGCCGACGGCCTGGGCGCAGTCCGTGTGGAAGAACGTGCCCTTCTCGCGGCAGATGGCGCCGATTTCCTTGAGCGGCTGGATCACGCCGATTTCATTGTTCACGCCCATCACGGAAACGATGGCCGTCTTATCGGTGATGGTGTTGCGCAGCTCGTCCAGATCGATCAGACCGTTCGGCTGAACCGGCAGATAGGTGACCTCGAAGCCGTCCTGTTCCAGGTGGCGGCAGCTGTCGAGCACGCATTTGTGCTCGGTCACCACGGTGACGATGTGGTTCTTCTTTTCCTTATAGAACTGGGCCACACCCTTGATCGCCAGGTTGTTCGATTCCGTCGCACCCGAGGTGAAGATCACTTCCTTCGGGTTGGCACCGATGATCGAGGCGATCTGTTCGCGGGCGATCTCGACGGCATCCTCCGCCTCCCAGCCGAAGAAGTGGCTGCGGGAATGGGGGTTGCCGAACTGTTCGGAAAAGAACGGCAGCATCTTTTCCACCACCCGCGGGTCCGTCGGCGTCGTTGCCTGATAGTCCAGGTAGATGGGGGCCTTCCGGTTCTGAATGGTATGCGGAAGGTCGTGCTTTTGTTGGTCGGTCGTCGCGCTCATGAGCGTGTCACTTTCCTTTAGGTCCTTAAGTCGTTCGTCTTTGTTTTTGTTCAAGCCGCCAGGCTGCCCCCGCCCACGCGGGCGTTTAGGGTTTTCCAGGCGGCGGTGAATTGGTCGATCTCTTCTTCGGTGGTGGTCCAACCGAGGCTGACGCGGATTGCCGATTTGACGGCGTCCTCATCGGCCCCCATGGCGGTCAACACGTGGCTTTCCGCCACCTTGCCGGACGAACAGGCGCTGCCGGCGCTGACGGCGATGCCGTCCAAATCGAAAGCCATGACCTGGGTCTCGGACGAGACGCCCGGCATGGTCAGGCAGCTGGTGGTCGCCAGGCGCTCGCGGCCCTTGGCGAATACGGTGGCCTCAGGCCGGGCCTGCAGGATCGCGGTTTCCATGCGATCACGCAGAACGCCCAGGCCCTGCAGGCGGGCAATGTCGGCCTTGGCGGCCTCGGCCGCCGCGCCGAAACCGGCGATCCCGGCGAGGTTTTCCGTCCCGCCGCGCCGCGACCGTTCCTGGCCGCCGCCGCGGATCGCCGCCGTGGCCTTATGGCCGGGGGCAACGATCAAGGCGCCCACGCCGGCAGGTCCGCCGATCTTGTGGGCGGACAGGCTCATCATATGGCAGCCCAGCGTCTTGAAATCGATGTCCAGCTTGCCGGCGGCCTGAACCGCGTCGCAATGGAACAGGGCGTCGTTGTCGGCGGCCAGGGCCGCGACCTCGGCCACCGGCTGAATCACGCCCGTTTCGTTATTGGCCAGCATGACCGAGACCAATGCCCGGCCCGCTTCCGGGCGTTTGAGCGCGTCCTTGAGCTGCATGTCCAGCGCCGCCAGATCGATCACTCCGTCACCGTCGACGTCGATACGGATGACGTCGTCCTGGTTCATCGGAGTGCCGTCGAGAACGGAGATATGTTCGACCGCCGAGGCGAAGACCGGGCCTTCGGCGCCGCCTTTCGGCGCGTTGGCGAGGGCCAGGTTGTTGGCCTCGGTCCCGCCGGAGGTGAAGATCACGTCTTCCGCCCGCGCACCGACCAGCGCCGCGACCTTCTCGCGCGCGTCCTCGACCAGACGGCGCGCCGCGCGCCCGGCGCCGTGCACGGACGACGGATTGCCCGTGATGCCCAGCGCGGCGGCCACGGCTTCGGCGGCAACGGGCCGAACCGGTGTGGTCGCGTTATGGTCGAGATAGATGATCATGTCGGTTGCTAAGGGTCCTTCGGAAATCGGTTCTACTGGGCCGCCACGGTGGCGGCGGTGGTGCGTTCCTGTTCCTGCTGATAGAGACGGCCGGAGGTGCCCAGCACCTTCTTTTCGACAACGTCTTCCAGAGAAACGGAGGAAAGGTAGAGGTAAATCTGGTTGCCCAGTTCCTCCCACAAATCGTGCGTCAGGCAGCGCGCCCGGTCCGCCTGGCAGCCCTGGGGCGAGCCCGGGGTACAGCGGGTCGTCTGGATCGGCTCGTCCACCGCCATGATGATGTCGGCGACCCGCGTGTCGGTCGGGCCGTGGGCCAGCAGGTAACCGCCACCCGGGCCGCGCACGCTTTTGACCAGACCGGCCTTGCGCAGCTTGCCGAACAACTGTTCCAGGTAGGACAGCGAGATGTCCTGCCGGTCGGCGACGTCGGCCAGGGCCACGGGCTTGGCCGAGGCGTTGGCGGCGAGGTCGACCATCGCCATCACGGCATAGCGGCCTTTGGTTGAGAGTTTCACGTTCCGTCTCCTTACAATCGAACTTGTATCGGACGCCGCTTAGGCGTCGCCGGCGGATGCGGCGCGGGGCCGCGCATCGCCTTCCGTTTCGTCGTCGCGGGCCGCCAGGGCGGCCGACTTTTCCGTCTCCAGATCGTTCACCCGGTCCATCAATACGTTGATCTGCGAACGAAGATTTTCAATGGTCTGCATGACCGGATCCTGGCCGTCGGTCGGCGTGCCGTAGGCCTGGAACGCCTTGGCGCGTTCCTTGTCCTTGGGCAGGACGACCTGCGCCGGGTTGCCGACGGCGGTCACGCCCGGCGGCACGTCCTTGGTCACCACGGCATTGGCGCCGACACGGGATTCCCGGCCCACGACGATGGGCCCCAGAACGGCCGCACCACAGCCGATGATCACGCTGTCTTCCACCGTCGGGTGGCGTTTCTGGCCGCGCTGCGCATCGGAATCGACCGATGGCGCTACGCCGCCCAGGGTCACCTGGTGGTAGATCGTCACATCGTCGCCGATCACGGCGGTCTCGCCGATCACCACACCACCGCCATGGTCGATGACCAGACGCTTACCGATTTCGGCCCCCGGGTGGATTTCGATCAACGTTACCCAGCGCGCGAAGTTGGACACCAAGCGCGCGATGAAAAACAATTTATGGCCCCAGAACCAATGGGCGAGGCGATGCCAGACCACGGCATGGAATCCGGGATAGGTGAAGAAGATTGCCAACGGCCCCTTGGCCGCCGGGTCGCGCTCCTGAAAAGCGCGGATATCTTCTTGAATATTCTTGAAAATCATCGGCTTCACACTATGTTATCGGGGCTTTCCGCTAGGCGCTTTCCAGCGCCCTTGGGCGGCTCAAGCATCGGTACCCGGAATATAAGATGTCCTACTAACGCGATCAAGTATTTCCAGGCAACCGGCGGCAAAGATAAGGCCGCGCGCACATAAAGCCAGACCCCAATGCTCGGATATTAACCGGCAAAACCCGTTTCGAGGACGCTTTTTCCCATGCCAGAAGTCATTTTCAATGGGCCCGAAGGCCGCATCGAAGGCCGCTATCACCACGCCAACGACCCGAATTCCCCCGTCGCCCTGCTGCTGCATCCGCATCCGGAATACGGCGGCACGATGAACAACCGCGTCGTCTACGCGATGTATCAGTCCTTCGTGAAGCGCGGTTTTTCGACCCTGCGCTTCAATTTCCGCGGCGTCGGCCGCTCCCAGGGCACGTTCGACAACGGCCAGGGCGAGCTGAGCGACGCGGCGACGGCGCTGGACTGGATGCAGGGCCACAACCCCAATGCCTCGACCTGCTGGATCGCCGGATTCTCTTTCGGCGCCTGGGTCGCCATGCAGCTGATGATGCGCCGCCCGGAAATCTCGGGCTTCATTTCGGCCTCGCCGCCGGCGTCGATCTACGATTTCTCGTTTCTCGCCCCCTGCCCGGCCTCGGGCCTGATGATCCACGGCAAGACCGACGATGTCGTTCCCGTGGGCTCGGTCGACAAGCTGGTCGAAAAGCTATCGGCGCAGAAGAACATCGAGATCGATTACCGCACCATCGACAAATGCGACCACTATTTCTCGGAACACCTGGAAAAGCTGATCGGCCACGTCGAGGACTATCTCGACAAGCGCCTTGTCGAAAAAGCGGCCTGAGCCTAAGCCTCTTCGCCCGATCGATAGTGCCGGCCACCCGACAGCGGCTCGGCAACCCCCGTGGTGCCCGGATAGGTCAGCGCCAGCCCCTTCAGTGCGCGCACGGCGAGGAAGGCAAACGCCTGGGCTTCCAGCGCGTCGCCGCGCCATCCGGCGGCCTCGACCGGGTCGACGTCGGCACCCAGCACCCGACGCAGACCTTCCATGATCGTCGCGTTGTGCCGCCCGCCGCCGGTCACCAGCCAGCGCGCCGCCGGCGTGGGGAAGAACCGCGACGCGCGCTCGACCGAGGTTACGGTGAAGGCCGTGAGGGCCGCCGCGCCATTGGCCGGTGACAGGTTCCGCACGGGATCGAGGTTGAAATCATCGCGGTCCAGGGATTTGGGTGGGAGCTTTTCGAAATAATCGTTATCCATCAAGGCTCTAAGGACGTTCGGATCGACCTTTCCTTGGGCCGCCAGGGCCCCGCCTTCGTCCATCGTTTGCCCGGTTTTCTCCAACACCCAATCGTCCAGCAGGGCGTTGCCCGGCCCCGTGTCGAAGGCCAGCAGCATGCCGTCCGGCGCGATCCAGGTGACGTTGCCGACGCCGCCCAGGTTGAGCACCGCCAGGGGCTTGGGCTGATCCGCCGCGAGGGCCCGGTGATAAACCGGCGCCAGGGGGGCGCCCTCGCCACCCGCAGCCACGTCGTTCAGCCGCATATCGCCGACCACGTCGATGCCGACCATTCGCGCCAGTTGCTGGGAATCGCCGATCTGCCGCGTCACCCCCATGTCCGGGCGATGCAGCACCGTATGACCGTGAAAGCCGACGATGCGGATGTCTTCGGGTGCTTTGCCGGCCTCGGCCAGGACGGCCCGCACAGCCTCGGCATGGCGTTCGGTAAGTGCCGCGATCAGGCCGTTCTCCGGCGGACGGATCAACGGGTCATGGCCCAGGGCCGCACGCAAATCGCGGCGGAAATCGTCGTCGTAAGGGTGGGTCAGCGACGGGCCCTGCCAGGTCACGGCCTCGCCGTCCGTCTCGATGATCGCGGCGTCGATGCCGTCCATCGAGGTGCCGCTCATCAGGCCGATGGCGAGGCTGGTGTCGTCTGGCATGGGTTCTCCCCGGAAGTGGTGGGCGCAGATTGTGTCGGCCAGCCCGATCCCGGGCAAGAGTGGAATACGCCCGACAAGGCCAAGGAATATTGCCGAACCCGCGTGGGCGGGGTAAAAGCCGCCATGACCAACGTTAAATCCCAGTTTCTGAACGACGCCCAGGCGCGCGGCTTCATCCATCAATGCACGGATATGGAGGCACTGGACGCGCTCGCGGCCGATAAACCCGTCACCGCCTACATCGGATTCGATTGCACGGCGCCGTCGCTGCATGCGGGGCACATGGTCTCGATCATGACCCTGCGCCTGTTGCAGCGCTCGGGCCACAAACCGATCGTCCTGATGGGCGGCGGCACGACCAAGGTCGGCGACCCGTCCGGCAAGGACGAAATGCGCAAGGCCCTGACCGACGACGACATCGCCGCCAACATGGCCGGGATCAAACAGGTCTTCGCCAAGTACCTGACCTTTGGCGACGGCCCGACCGACGCCGTGATGGTCAACAACGCCGATTGGCTGGACAAGCTGAACTACATCGAAATGCTGCGCGACGTCGGCCGTCATTTTTCGGTCAACCGCATGCTGACCATGGACAGCGTCAAGCTGCGCCTGGAACGCGAGCAGCCTTTGTCGTTCCTCGAATTCAACTACATGATCCTGCAGTCCTACGATTTCCTGGAATTGTCGCGCCGCCATGCCTGCACCTTGCAGATGGGCGGCTCCGACCAATGGGGGAACATCGTCATGGGCGTCGAGCTGGGCCGCCGCGTCGACAACCGCCAGCTTTACGGCCTGACCACGCCGCTGCTGACCACGGCGTCCGGCGCCAAGATGGGCAAGACCGCCGCCGGGGCCGTCTGGCTGAACGAAGACATGCTCAGCGCCTATGATTTCTGGCAGTACTGGCGCAACACGGAAGACGCCGACGTGGGCAAATTCCTGCGCCTGTTCACCGATCTGCCGCTGGACGAGATCGCGCGTCTGGAGGCCCTGGAAGGGGCCGAACTGAACGACGCCAAGAAGATTCTGGCGACCGAGGTCACGCGCCTCTGCCACGGAACGGACGCCGCCGAAAGTGCCGCCGAGACGGCCCGGAAGACCTTCGAACAGGGGGCTCTTGGCGACGACCTGCCGACCATCGAGGTTCCGGCCGCCCGCCTGGGCGACGGCATCCCGGCCTATGAGCTGTTCCGCGAAGCCGGTCTCGCGTCGTCGAACGGCGAGGCCCGGCGCCTGATCAAGGGCGGTGGCGGACGGCTGAACGACGCGAAGATCGACGACGAGAACACCGCCATCGGGTCCGGCGACCTGAAAGACGGCGTCATCAAACTGTCTGCCGGCAAGAAACGCCACGCCCTGGTGCGGGCCGTGTAAATCCGTCATGGCGGAAAGCGCATCGCGTCTCGGCCGCCTACTTTCGCACAATCTCGCGGTCCTGACCGACCGGCCCGGCCCCGGCGCGGTTATCTGTGCCGTCATGCTTGCGCTGCTGGTCCTGCGCGCGGTCCTGTTCCCCGGCACGGGCGGCGACGACGGCGAGCAACTGATCTTCTCGCAGTTTTTCCAATGGGGTTATCAAGTCCGAAACCCGCCGCTTTACACCTGGCTGGTCATGGCCGTGGCCGAGGTCACAGGGCCCGGCCTCTGGGCCGTCAACATCGTCAAATTCGCCCTGCTGACCGCCATGTACCTGTTCCTTTGGCGGGCATCGCTGCGGCTGTTCGCGACGCCGGTCATGGCGGGATTGGCGGCGCTGTCGCCGGTGCTGATGTATTTCGTCGCCTGGGAAGTCGTCACCGGGTTCAGCCATACGGTGCTGACTGCCTGTCTTTACGCGGCGGTGCTCTGGCTCTTGCTGCGCCTTCGGGACGGCGGGCAAGGCCGTGTCGGCGACTATGCGTTGTTGGGCCTGGTCATCGGCCTGGGGGCGATGTCGAAATACGTGTTCTGGCTGTTCCTGATCTCCCTGATCGCAGCCGCGATGACCGACCGCGACCTGCGCCGCCGCCTGATCTTACCGCGCATAGCGGTGACCCTGGCCGTGGCGGCGGCCGTGATGGCCCCACATTACCACTGGCTGCTGCCTCGCTTGGGCATTCTGGAAGGCCAGGCGGGCGACGTCGCGGGGGAAGGTGCTGCCTTCTCGCTACGCGGACTGGGCCATGCGGCCAAAGCGGCCGCCGGGTTCTTATCGCCGTACTGGCTGATCATGCTCGCCTGTTTTCCGGCGGCCTTCAAACGTCTGCCCGTAGGCTCCCCACTCCATCCCATGGCGCGGGTCATCGGATTGCAGATCGCGCTGGTCTTGATCATGACGGTGATCGGAACATTGACCCTTCCGGAATTCCGCATCCGCACCCATTACATGTTCGTTCTTCTATTCGCGCCGCTCTGGATGCTGTTACGGGCCGAAGCGGCGGGCGCCGCGCCCGGCCGCCAAGGGGCCTATGGCTTGGCCCTCTCGGCTGCATTGATTGCCGCCCCCCTGGGCCTGGCCGGCAAGTTCCTGTTCGAACCGCTGTTCTGCGGCCGCTGCCAACATCACATTCCTTATGACGCCTTGGCCAAGGGCATTCGCGATCTGGGATTCACGGGCGGCACCATCGTTGCCCACTGGCACCCCGACCCCCTGCCCGGCAACCTGCGCATCCGATTTCCCGACGCCCGCGTGATATCGACCAAGCACGGCGATGTCATCCCGCCCTTGAAAGACGGCGCCAACGATCAATGTTTGGTGGTGTGGTCGGCAGACGCGCCGCGCGACGGTCGGCCACCGGCCGTCGGCGGGGCCAACCAATTGCTCTCTGCGGGGATTCCAAAGGATGCGCCGACCCGTCTGATCGCCGCACCGCTGGCCGGGCCGTCCCTCCTGACCGGGGGCAAGACAGCGGTATTGGGGGTCGTCTTGACCCCTGGGAACGGAAGCTGCCGCTAACCGGATCGGCCGCTCAGCGGCACTCGCCCATCCCGTCCATCACCAGATACGACCAGGTCAGCCGCCGATCGCCGTTGCGCGGCAAGGGCAAAGTCACACGGCGGCGCGTCACGTCGTCGGGGATCGGCGCCCCGCGCAGTTTCGTCGCCAAGGCAAGCGCCCCGCCGCCGCCATCACCAAGCCAGATCACCAGACACTTACCCGGTGCCGATTGCGGCGGCGATTTGGGAAGCGGGGGGCGGTAATCCCGCCAACGCGTACTGATAGTCCGGGCCTTGGGAAAATAACGCCGGAGGTTTCCGGCCAACTGGTTGGGCCGATCCTCGGCGACGACGGTTCCGGTGGTGAACCCCGCGCTGGCCAGGCTCCGCGCCAAGTCGCCATACGGTATGAAGAAATTGCACTTGCGGCAGGTTTCCGGGCCGACCGCGCCGCGCACGATCAGGCCGACCGGCACCGCCAAGGCGATGACCAGCAAGCACACCGCAAACCAATGAAGCCGCCCGGCCAACGCCCTACCCCGATCACCCGATGCGGCGTCCGTGAAGACCTTGATCCGCAGCAACAGGTAAAACGCCGCCGGGAACCAGACAACCAACCAGTTGTTGCGCACGTCCGACGCACCGGTCACCAGGATCGCCGCGACGGCCAGAAGGACAAGCGTCACCAGATAGGCTTCGAGGAAGCGGCCCGACTGGATCAGCCGAGGCATCGGATGCGGCAATGGTCCCATGGCCCGCGGAAACATGAAAACGGCGAGCGGCAGCAGCGGCGAGACCATGCCCAGGGACGACACGGTGAATTGGGTCAGCCCCCGCACAGCGGCGGCAAGCCGGTCGTCGACCGGCGGGAACAAACGGCCCGCGCCGACCGCGCCGGAGACCGCACCGGCATCGCCCAGGAACGCGGCCAACGGGGCCGCCGCAAGAAGGCCAGCCAGAGCCAGGGCAATCCAGAACGTCGGGCAAAAAACCCGTGGCCTCAGACCGCCGTGCCGCCAGGCCCCCGCCAGCAGCGGCAGCAGGAACAGGGCGAAATTGTATTTCGCCAACATACCTGCCGCGATCGCCAGGGCGAGCCACAGGTAATCCGTCCAGCCGTTCCGGTTTTCCAGACGCAAGGTCAGCCAAAGCACCGCCGCCATGGCGGCCAGCAACAGGATCGTGTGGGAATAATTGACGACGGCGTCCCAGCCGATGAAGAAACAGGCGACCAGGGCAAGCGGTGCCAGGGCCGCGAACAAGCCGTCCGCGAACAACCGCCGCCCAGCCAGGTAAGCGAAGGCGTAGAACGTCCCCAACAACAGGAATTTGACGGCCAGGACCGCCGCCATGACCGGCCCGGCCACGGCCTCGGCCGCAAGGATCAACCAAGCATAGAGCGGCGGCTGATTGCCTTTGTAAAGAAGCCCCCAGGACTGGGTGTAATAGAGGATTTCACCGTCGTCGTCCGAAGCCCCCGGAAAGAGGCTTAGACGCAGGACGAACAGAACGGCGATGAAAGTCGCCAGTGCGACGGACAGACGGGCCGGCCCCGCGCCGATGATCCCACGTGTCAGGCCGCTCATTGCGTCGTAAGGAGGGAACTCGGGTCCTCCACCGGCGCGGGCGCGGACTCGCCGAACACGCCGAACAAACGACGCAGGAAGCCGGGCGCCAACGCCGACAGGGGATTAACGTCGACCTTGGGGTCTTCCTGGGGACCGGTCATACGGAAATTGGCGGCGAACAGGCCGCTGCCCTTCTCGCCCCCGGTGAAGATGTTGCCGATGATCGGAATGCGCCCGAGCGCCGAATTCAGCGCATAGGCTGGCACCACCGTCCCCTGAAGGTCGACCACGTCGGCATGTGTATAAACCGTGCCCGAAGCCGTGAAGCCGAGCGAGGTGCCGGCGGCCCGGGCATCGGTGATCTCGATAACGCCCGAGCGCATGGTGAACGGAATGTCCAACACGGCGAATCCCAGCCCGTCGCCTTCCAAAGCATCGAGAATGCCGGTCAGCGCCATGATGCTGACCAGATGGGCCAGCGCCGGAGCCTTGAGCACGCGGTAGTCTCGGACGATCAACTGGCCCTTCAACGGCCGGTCCGGCTGATTGTCGGCGAAGGTCCCGGTCAACTGCATCAGGCCGCCCTGCATATTCTCGTAAAGACCCAGGGTCCGCAGCACCACGCCCGCGTCGGCAGCGTCGATTTCAAGCGTCCGATTGCCGTCGGCGCCCGGCTTGAGGCTGACATTGAGCGCCGTCTTATTATCCAGCATGGTTTGCAGGTAGACGGTCCGCCAAATCTGATCTTCCCGTTGGAACGTTCCAGAGACATCGGCCAACGACCGGTCGGCATCGATCCAGACCTTTTCGAATTCGGCGGCGAGCACGAAATCGCCGAAAACCTCCTTGCCGCCACCATCCATCAGGTCCTTCCACACCGGCGCCAAATCAAGCGACGCGCCATGGAACCCCAGGTCCCAGGCACCGTCGGCGCGACGGATGAGTGCTCCCTTCATGTCGGTACGACCATGGTTGATCTGCGTAAAATCGATCCGCTGAACGGCGGTGCCTTCGTCTTCGAAGCTCGCCCGACCGGCAACGGCGAGGTCCTCGGCATAAAGGGCGAAATGGGTAATCTGGCGCGGCTTGTCGTCCTTGAACGTCAGGTTCATTTCGGCCCGGCCGGTCGCGCCCAACGGTTTCGTCCATTTGACGCGGTCTATGTTCAGTTCGGCTTCTTCCAGATCGGCGCGCACCTCGACCTTGGTTTCGTTGTCGTTCAGGACCGTGAACCGGACGTTCGCGCCGACGGCCCCCCGGACATGATCTTCGTGCAGGATGCCGACGTTCAAACCAAGTTCTCGCAGATGGGCGACATCCGGGATACGGCCCGCCAGATCGAGAATGGTACGGAACGGGACCTTGTCGCCGAAGTTCTCACGCCAGGAAATATCGGCCGGCATGCCGGCGACATTGCCACGCCCCTTAACCTCCATGCCCCGCTTGTCGACGGCCAGGTTCAGGTCCGCATGGTCCAGGTCGAACCCATGCAAGGCCCCGGGAATGGCGGCCCCCCGTAAACGCGCATCGGCGGCGATCTGCACATCCTGAAGATCGAGATCCAGGATCAAAGGCAAGGCGATGCGCAGATGCACCTTGGCCGTTCCCTCCGCATCTTCCGGCGCGATCCCCATTTCGGTCGCATAGCCCAAGGGCGGATGATCGATCAGCGCCAAGGCCTTGGACAGAGGGCCGTTTACGGCGGCATGAATCTCGGCCTGCTCCCGGCCGGTCGCCAGACCGGTAATGAACAACTGGCCTTCGCCCAGGTCGAGACCGGCCGATTGCGCGCGGTCGATGAATACGTCGAACCGTTTATGGGTGAAACTGGCCCGTCCCGCCCCGCCGGTGATGATCGGCATGCCCTCGAGATAGGTGATAGAGACATCGCGGAAGTCCATATCGCCGACGACCGAGGTCAACGCCATGCCGTCGGCCCCGCCGCGCGTCCGGACGGTCATTTCAACCTCAGGCACGAAGCCGTCCTTCACGTTCTCCACCCACCAGGCATGAACGTCCGGCGCCCATTCCGGGGCCCAGTACCGTTTGATGTCTTTCAGCCGCGTATTCTTCAACGACACGTCGAAAGCGCCGTCGGCACCGCGGGTCAAATCCTCGACCGTACCCGAAGCGGACAACAGCGGACCGCCCGTGTCCAAGGTCATACGGGCGACCTCGAGCCGGTCGTCGTCCATCCAGTAAGTGCCGGAAAAGCTCATGCCCGCAACGGGCAGACGATGGTCCGCCGCGCCGGGCGACCGGATGGATTCCCCTTCCTTGGCGACGACGATGAAATCGCTGATCGCCGCCGTGCGGGCGGCGCCGTCGTATCGCCCGGCCATGACCAGGGATTTGACGGCAATCGATTCCTCGTAAGGATCCGGGGTCAGAACGACGCCTTCGCCGCCGGTAAACCGGAAGCCGATCTCGTCCGGCGGGCCGGACACGTTCATGGCCAGGGTCACGGTTCCCTGCAGCGGCAGTTGTATACGCTCGAACGGTTTCAGGGACTCATGGAATTCGGCCAGCGCCTTGGGGTCCAGGTCGGCGAAATCGACACTGACCGCAAGACGGCCCTCACCGACCTGATAGTTGCCTCTGGCGACGACTTCGGAGCGCCGTCCTTCCAGGTCCATCTGCAAAGATATCTCACCGTCGATCCCATCGGCATGCCGTTCCAGGCGGATATCCGCGACCGGCGCACTCCATCGTCGGCCCAAAACCTCGTCGACGATGACCGTCTCGGCACCGATGATGTTGAGCCGCGTCAAATAGGCCAATTGCGCCTCGCCATCGGCGCGCGTTCCGGCCTTGGCGATCAACAGGTCGAGCAACCCACTGCCCAGCAGACGGCCGTCGGTTTTCCCTCCTCCCTGATCGGCGGATTGCCCGCCGCCCAGATTGACCTCGAATTCGCCGTTCGCATTACGCCGCAGAACCAGACGCGGGCCAAACAATTCGACGCTTCTCGGCACGATGGCGCCGCGCCGGACAAGCGCCTGCGACGACAGGGAAAATGAAACTTCGGGAATGGCCGCGACGATGGCGCCCGGATTGTCATAGACCAGAACGTCCAGAACGCGGATATCGAGGGCGCGCTCCCAGCCGGCCCAGGTCAGGATGGTATCCCCCAGATCGACCTTCATGTCGGCGCTGCGCTCGTTAAGAGCCTGCTCGATATAAGGCGTCAGAAAGCTGAGCGAAATCGGGCCCTTGGACAACTGCCAGGACAGCAGGCCCGCAACGATCGCGATGCCGGCGACCAATCCGCCGACTAAGTGCATCAGGCCCCGAAAACATTGCCGCACGACCCCGCTGCCCCGGGGCTCGGCCTTCGGTTGCCCTTGATTTTCGTCGTTTGTCACCACGCCTCCGTCAGCGCGCTTGACCCCAGAAATCCCTTACCGCAGTCTTCTCGCCCCTTGGGTCTGAAGAATTGGTTAGTATGCCTGAAATCGCGGCCACCGGCAGTAAAGCTGATCTACCGACGCCCGGAAACCCCGAATCCCTTGCGATTGGCTGGGAATCGTGGGATTCCGCCACCTCCCGGTCCGATGATCCTATGGTCGAATCGGCGGCGCGCGCCCTTGCCGGGAACGCGCGGGCCAAGGCCCTGCTCGATGCCGTCTTCGCGCACAGCCCGTTTCTTAGCCAATTGGCAACCTCGGACGCAAGGTTCACGACCGGCCTTTTGACCGGTGGGCCGGATGCCGCCCTGGACGGTATCCTGGCGGGGGTCGCAGAAGCCCCCGAAGGCGAGACCGAGGCCGCCCTAAAAACCCGCCTTCGCATCGCCAAGAAGCGCGCCGCCCTGACCATCGCGCTGGCCGATATCGGCGGCGACTGGCCGCTGGAGAAAGTCACCGGCGGCCTGAGCGCCATCGCCGAAAGCTGCCTCAAGGCGGCCTGCGATTTCTGCCTGCGCGAGATCGCCCGGCGCGGGGCCATCGACCTGCGCCATGAAAACGATCCCAGCCTCGAATCGGGTCTGGTCGTTCTCGGCATGGGCAAGCTGGGCGCCAGGGAACTGAACTATTCGTCGGATATCGACATCATCCTTTTGTTCGATCCCGACGTGATCCAGACCAGCCAACCCGGCGAGTTGCAATCGGCCATGGTGCGGCTGGCCCGCCAAATGCTGCGGATCATGGACGAACGCACGGCCGACGGATACGTCTTCCGCACGGACCTGCGCCTGCGCCCCGATCCGAGTGCGACGCCGTTGGCGATCTCGGTCCTGGCGGCGGAAGCCTATTACGAGAGCCTGGGTCAGAACTGGGAACGGGCGGCGATGATCAAGGCCCGGCCCGTGGCTGGCGACCTGGAGGCCGGCGCCCGGTTCCTGGAATGGCTGCGCCCCTTCATTTGGCGCAAGCACCTGGACTTCGCGGCGATCCAGGACATTCATTCCATCAAGCGCCAGATCAACGCCCATCGCGGCATCGGCGGCATTCAGGCGCTGGGCCACAACGTCAAGCTGGGCGGCGGCGGCATCCGCGAGATCGAGTTTTTCGCCCAGACCCAGCAACTGATCTGGGGCGGGCGCATCCCCGACCTGCGCATCAGCCGAACCAAGGAGGCCATCGACGGACTGGTCGAACAGGGCCAAGTCGAACATGAGACGGCCGCCGACCTGAAAACCGCGTACGATTTCCTGCGCCGCGTCGAACACCGCCTGCAGATGGTCGCCGACGAACAGACCCATGAACTGCCAGACGATCCCGAAGATTTCACCCGTTTCGCCGGGTTCCTGGGCTATGCCACCGGCGACGACTTCGCGGCGGACCTGACCGCCCATCTGAAGAAGGTTCAAAGCCATTACGGCATGTTGTTCAACGATGCCCCGGCACTCAGCGCCGAAGCCGGGATGGATGGACTGGACGGCGGGAATTTGGTGTTCACCGGCACGGACCCCGATCCGGACACCCTGGAGACCATCCGCAAGATGGGCTTCGCCGAACCGGAACGGGTCGATGCCCTGATCCGTACCTGGCACCACGGTCGTTACCGCGCCATGCGGTCGACCCGGTCGCGCGAATTGCTGACGGAATTGATGCCGGTGCTGCTGCGCGCCCTGGCGGACACGCCGGAGCCCGACAAGACGATCCTGCGCTTCGACGGGTTTCTCAAGGTGCTGCCCGGTGGGGTGCAGTTGTTTTCCATGTTCCATTCCAACCCGCACCTGTTGGGTTTGGTCGTCGAGATCACCGGCAAGGCGCCGCGTCTGGCCGGACACATGGGCAATCACGCCGGTATTCTGGACTGCGTCCTGACCGCCGATTTCTTCGACCCGCCGCCGGACCGGGCCGCCTTGGCCGAGGAACTGGAAGAGGCCCTGGCGTCCTGCCGAGATCTGGAGGATACCCTGCTCGCCGTCCGCCGCTGGGCCAACGACCGGCGGTTCCAGGTCGGCGTGCAACGCCTGGACAAACAAATCGCGCCGCTGGACGCGTCGCGCGCGCTGTCCGATATCGCCGAGACGGCCTTGGGCGGGTTGCTGCCGCGCATCGCGGAAGACTTGGCGGATACCTACGGCCATATCCCGGGGGGCGAGATCGCCATCGTCGCCATGGGCCGGCTGGGATCGCGCGAGATGACGGCGGCCTCGGATCTGGATTTGATCTTCGTCTACGACACGGCGGAGGGCGCGGCGGAATCGGATGGGCCCAAGGCCCTGGCCCCGGGCCAATACTACGGCCGCTTGACCCAACGCATGATCAACGGCGTCACGGCGATGATGACCGAAGGGCCGCTCTATGAAGTCGATATGCGCCTGCGCCCGTCGGGCACCAAGGGGCCGTTGGCGACCTCGTTGACCGCGTTCCGCCAATACCACGATGAAAGTGCCTGGACCTGGGAACGCATGGCCTTGGTCCGCGCCCGCGCCGTCGCCGGGACCGGCGACCTCAAGGATCGCGTCAACCGTGCCATCGACGCGGTGCTGCACGAGCCCGTGGACCCGGAAAAGCTGTTGCGCGACGCCGCCGACATGCGCGCCCGGATCGCCAAGGAGAAGGTCTCTGACTGCATCTGGGACGTCAAGAACCTGCGCGGCGGTCTGGTCGATATCGCCTTCATCATTCAATATCTGACCCTGCGCCATATCGGCGATCATCCGGATATCCGCGACCCCAACACCATGGACAGCCTCGCCAAGTTGCGGGACGCGCGTGTCCTCGCCCCCCACCATTGCGAGACGATGATGCGGGCACAGGAACTTTGGATGGGATTGCTCGGCATTCTCGCCGAGACGATCGAAGGCACCCTGACCAAGGACAAGGAAGAACAAATTTCCCGCGCGCTCGCCAACGACCTGGTGAGGGTCGCGGGGGCCGCCGACTTCGACGGCCTGAAACGGATGATGATGGAGACGGCACAGGCCGTGTTCGATATATACCGGGAACTGGTGGATGAACCGGCGGCGGAACTGCCCCCGGTCGAAGAAGACGCGCCGCCCGCCCCGGTGCGGCCCGACCCCCGGCCCACGCCCAGTCCCGCCAAACACCCCCTGCTTAGAAGGAGACCCAAATGACATTGACCGTCGGCGACAAAGCCCCCGCCTTCAACCTGCCCACGGACGGCGGCGGAACCCTGGCCCTCAAGGATTTGAAAGGCAAGACGGTGGTCCTCTATTTCTATCCCAAGGACGACACGCCGGGCTGCACGACCGAGGCCCAGGGCTTCCGCGACGCGATCAAGGATTTCGAGAAAGCCGGTGCCGTCATCGTCGGTGCGTCCAAGGATTCCGTCGCCCGCCACGACAAGTTCAAGGCCAAATACGATCTGCCCTTCCATCTGGTCTCGGACGAGGACGGCACGCTTTGCGAGGCTTACGGCGTCTGGGTCGAAAAGAACATGTACGGCCGTAAATACATGGGCATTCAGCGCGCGACCTTCCTGATCGACGGCACCGGCGTGATCCGCGAGATCTGGCCCAAGGTGAAGGTCAAGGAACACACGGCCGAGGTCCTAGCCGCCGTCCAGGCGCTCTAGGCCGCCGGCGGCAATGGCCGAGGCGCCCCTTCCCGCGACATTGGCCGAGGCCGCCCGCCAGGTCATCACGACGGCGGACCCAGCGGCCAAGGTCGCCCTGACCCGCACCTATACGGATGCCTGGGCTTCGGGGAATATCACCGAGGCCGGAACTGCTTCCCTGCCCGACCGCCCGGCGCGCCCGGCCCGGCCGGACCTACGCGCCCCGCGCGACATGCCGAAACGCAAACTGGGCGGCGACGTGGGCCGTGCCGCCTTCGTCCATGCCATCGCCCATATCGAACTGAACGCCATCGACCTGGCCTGGGACATCACGGCGCGGTTCACCTCGACGGAAGACATGCCCCGCGCGTTTTACGACGACTGGGCGGGCGTGGCCCGGGACGAGGCCGCGCATTTCGACCTGCTGGCCAACCGGCTCCATGACCTGGGATATGCCTACGGCGACCTTCCCGCCCACGACGGCCTGTGGCAGGCGGCGGCGGATACCATGGACGACCTGCTGGCGCGCTTGGCCCTGGTGCCGATGGTGCTGGAGGCCCGGGGTCTGGATACGGCGCCGGAGGCGGTAACCCGCCTGAAAGGGGCCGGCGACGACGCCACGGCGGCGATCCTGGCCAAGATCGGCGTGGAGGAAATCCCCCATGTGGCAGCGGGCGTGCGCTGGTTCGATTTCCTCTGCGACCGGCGCGGCCTGGACCCGGCAACGACCTTCCAGAACCTGATCCGCGCCCGCTTCAAGGGCCGCCTCAAGGGCCCCTTCAACCGGGCCGCCCGCGACGAGGCGGGTTTCCCGGAAACCTACTACCTGCCGCTCGCCGCCTAAGCCAAGCCGCCCCGGTTCCGGCGCCTGCCCGGCCTGTTGGTCGGCCTGGGCCCGCAAGGCCCGTTCGGTCGGCCAGCCGGGTGTCAACAGACCATCGACCTTGAGCCCGCGCCCGGCCTGGAAATCCCGCAGACCGGTTTCCACCGGCGCGTCGTACAGCCCCCGCGCCGCCGATCAACCGGGCGGCAGGTTGGCGCTGTCGAACCTCGACCATTGGGTGGTTTTGACGGGGCGGATTTTGCGCTAGGCTCCGGCCACGAAACTCAGCAGACAGGCCGCCCGTTGGCGGCCGCGACCGTTCCCCGGGGGATATCCATGGCCGACGCAAAAGACGACGAGATCGAAGAAGACGAAGACGGCGAGGA
>CAJWCU010000022.1 GCA_913030825.1 uncultured Rhodospirillaceae bacterium
CGCACGGACAGTATCTCCCGCCGCCTGATCAACGATTGGATCGAGGAAGGCGACTAGCCCCGCCCCGAATCCGCACAGGATCATCACGGAAGCGTCAAATTCGGGCCGCATTTCGCCGCCAGTCTTTGCCTTGAAGCGGACGGGGATCAGCGCCCCACGCCGAGCCCCAGCCGCATTCTGCGAACCAGCCAGTTAAAAGGAGAGCAGATCATGGCAAATACCCAAACCCAATCGAAACAAGGTCAAGGCAGCGGCGAGAACACCGCCTTCTTCGCCTGGGCGAAAGATCAGATGGACGCCCTGGACCGTCAATTCCAGGACGTCTCGAACACGGCTCAGGAGAAAAGCGCCGAAATATCCGGACGCACCCAGCAGCAATGGGAAGACGCCCGCGCCGCCGTCGATCAGCAACGGAAACAACTCGCCGCGCGGGTCAAGGAACAGACCGCCGCGACGCAATCCGAATTGCGGGACATAGAGACCGCGACCAAACGGTCGATCGCCGATCTCGGCGACAAGGTCGAGGAATTCCGCCGCATGGTCGGCCACAGCATCGCCGGCGACGGCAAATAGACGCCGCATGAGGCCGCGCCCGGCGGTCTATTTTTCGGGATAGGGGCTGCCGTCCTTATGGGTGAAGACCCAGGCCCCATCGACGGAAACCGCCCGGATGTCGTCGTTGGGGTATTCACCCGTATCGCCCGCCGTGCGGTCGCCGACTTCCAGATAAAAGACGTCGGCGTCCGAGCGATTGACCAGATGATGGGCGCCGCCGCCGGCCGGGAACCCCGCGCACATGCCGGGGCAAAGCGGCGTTTCGCCGTTTTCCGTGACCAGGGTCGGCGTGCCTTCCAATATGAAGACGAACTCATCTTGTTTCGAATGGCGGTGCATCAGCGCCGATTCCCCGCCCGGCGCCAGGCGCGTCAGGTTGACCCCGAAATTGCCGAGACCGAAAAGATCGCCCAACGGGCGTTTCTCGCGCCCGGCCATGCGGCTGGCGAAGGGCTCGGGATAGACCGACGGCTTAACGCGGGGCGGCACCTCGCGGGCGACCACGGCCTCGGGGGCATCGGAAGGCGTCGATCGGTCTTTGCTCATTGCGCTGGCATTGTACGGCGGAACGGGCGCCGAGACCCTATTGGGTTTCGTCGCCGCGCAGGCCGAGCCACCACATCAGGCCCAGGATCGCACCCTTCACATGGGGCAGCAGCGTCAGGGTCAGGGCGATGGTGATCGGCAGGCCGATGGCCAGTTGCAGCCAGGTCGGCGGCGTCAGGAACCGTTCGCTCATCAAAAACAGCGGCACCACGATGTGACCGACGATGGCGATCGTCAGATAGGGCGGGAAGTCGTCGGCACGGATATGGCCTAATTCCTCGCCACAATGGTCGCAATCGGCGACCTTGAGATAACCGGAGAAGGAGCGGCCGGTGCCGCAGCTGGGGCAGCGCCGCGCGAGGCCGCGCAGCATGGCAAGGCCCACGGCGGGCCGGATATCGTCGAGTGTCATCTTCGGGAAAACTCCTTGGGCGGGTGGGCGCCCTCGAACGGGCTGCCGGTTATCTAAGTATTCTACGACGCCCCGGCAAGGGCGGCGGTCTTGCGGAACGGATCGGCCGGATAAGTCCCCAGCACCTTGATCCATTCGGAATAGTGATCCAGGTCTTCGAACGCCAGCTTCACCGCCGGATCGTCCACATGGCCTTCGATTTCGGCGAAGAACTGGGCGGCGACGAAATCGGGGCCGACGTAGCTTTCCAATTTGGTCATGTTCACCCCATTGGTCGCGAACCCACCCATCGCCTTATAAAGCGCCGCCGGCACGTTGCGGACGCGGAAGGTGAAACTGGTGACGTAACTTCCGCCTTCCTTATAGTCCGGCGTTTCCGCCGTCAGTGACATGATCACAAAGCGGGTGGTGTTGTGCTCCGCGTCCTCGATCCCCTGTTTCAGGGACGTCAGACCGTAAATCTCGCCCGCCAGGGACGATGCGATCGCCGCCTGGGTCTTGTCGCCCTGGGCCGCGATATCCTTGGCCGCCCCCGCCGTATCCACATGCACGACCGGTGTGACGCCCAATTCGCGGATCAGGTTGCGGCATTGATTGAGCGCGTGGACGTGACTGTGGACATGGGTCAGGTCGCCCAATTCGGCGCCCGGCACAGCCAACAGGTGATGGCTCACCCGGTGGAAATGCTCGCCATTGATGAAAAGACCTGAATCCGGCAGCAGGTGATGGATATCGGCGACCCGGCCGGCGACCGAATTTTCAATCGGGATCATCGCCAGACGCGCCTTGCCGTCGTGCACGGCGGCGAAGGCGTCTTCGAACGTGCGGCAGGGCAGCGGCGCCATACCGGGCATCGCTTCGTTACAGGCAAGGTTGGAATAGGCGCCGGGCATGCCCTGAAAGGCGATGGAAGTTTCTGAGGAAGCCATGAAATTGCCGTTCGTCGTGCGGAAGGAAAAGGCCCGCAGATCGCGGGCTTTTTCAAGGTCTTGCTGAAATCGGGGGCGAGTATCGGCGGCAAGGCGGACGGTGTCAACGCGAGGCATGCGCCCGGGACCGGGGGCTCGGCGCGGGCCGATGAAAAAGGCGGGCGGATGCCGCTTGAACATGGCGGCGGGGGCGGGTAAATTCCCCGCAACAATCGGTAAAGGAATACACGATGCAGTTCTCCCGGATGGAAAAACTCGGTTTCGGCGTGCTTGTGACGGCTTGGGTCGTTTGGGGCACCAACAAGATCGGTGACACCCTCGTCCATGCGAACGAGCCCGAAAAGATGGGATTCGAAGTCGCCGTCGCGGACGATGGCGCCGCCACCGCCGCCGCGCCTAAGGAAGCGGAGAAGCCGGTGATGGAACTGCTGGCCTCGGCCGACCCCAAGCGGGGCGCCAAGGTGTTCAAGAAATGCACCGCCTGCCATTCGGCGGAACCGGGTGCCAAGCATAAGATCGGCCCGAACCTGTGGGGCATCGTCGGCCACGACCAAGGCAAGATGGACGGCTTCAGCTATTCCGACGCCGTCGGTGGCCTGGGCGGCAAATGGACCCTGGCGGAACTGGATAAGTTCCTGCACAGCCCGAAGGAATATGCCCCGGGCACCAAGATGACCTTCCGCGGCATCACCAAGAACGCCGACCTCGCCGCCCTTCTGGTTTATCTGCAGACCCTCAAGTAAGCCGCTCGCGGCTATTACCCGACCGGAGGACGGCGCCGTGACGCAAGCCACCACGGACGCCCAAACGGCGGACTTCATGGCCCTGGCCATGGAGATGGCCACCCGCGCGCGGACCATCGTGCTGTCCCATTACGGCTTGGCGCCCGACGTCATCGCCAAGGACGACCAAAGCCCGGTGACCATCGCCGACCGCCAATGCGAGGCGGCGATGCGCGAAATGATCAATGCGCGCTTCCCCGAACACGGCATCTACGGCGAGGAATACGGTGTAGAAAACGCCGACGCCGAATTCGTCTGGGTGCTCGACCCGATCGACGGGACCAAGGCCTTCGTCACCGGCAAGCCGCTGTTCGGCACGCTGATCGGATTGCTGAAGGACGGTGCGCCTTATCTGGGCGTAATGGACAATCCGGCCCTGGACGAAGTTTGGACGGGTGCGCCCGGCGGCCCCGCGACCTGCAACGGGCAGGCCGTTTCGGCCCGGGCCTGCGCCGATCTGGCCGATGCCTGGCTCTACACCACGTCGCCGCAGATGCACGAAGCCATCCATTTCGACCGGTTCGAACGCCTGCGCCATGCCTGCCGCTACGGGCTTTACGGCGGCGATTGCTACAGCTTCGGCGTGCTGGCCAAGGGCCGCGCCGATCTGGTCTGCGAATCGAGCATGCAGCCCTACGACTACGCCGCCCTGGTGCCCATCGTCGAAGCCGCCGGCGGGCGCATGACCGATTGGTCCGGCAAGACCCTGGGCCTGAACGGCGACGGCACGGTGATCGCGGCGGGCGATCCGGCCCTGCATGCCGCCGCGTTGGCCGTTCTGAGTGGTTGACGGCCACCATAGGCTTGCCACAATCCCCGGCCACTTCTTGACGGAATTCCGCTAGTCTCCATATTCGTCTCGATGTCTGACACATGCTTTCCGGGGGAACCATGACGCGACTTCTGACCGCCCTTCCGCTGATCACTGGCTTGGCGTTTGCTGCCTGGGCATTGCCGGCCAAGGCCGCCGACGCGCCGCAGCCCGCCCATGGCTTGGCCATGCACGGCGACCTGAAGTACGGACCGGATTTCAAGCATTTCGACTACGTCAATCCGGACGCGCCCAAGGGCGGCACGGTGCGGATGGGGGCCGTCGGCACCTTCGACAGCTTCAACGCCTTCATCATCAAGGGCACACCGGCGGGGGCCACGGGCTTCATCTACGACAGCCTGATGGACGACGCGGCGGATGAGCCGTTCAGCCAGTACGGTCGCCTCGCCGAAACGGTGACCATGCCGGAAGACCGCAGCTGGGTCGAATTCCGGCTTCGCAAGGAAGCGCGCTGGCACGACGGCAAACCGGTGACGCCCGAAGACGTGATCTTTTCCTTCAACATCCTGGTCAAGGAAGGCTCGCCCTTCTACCGGTTCTATTACGGCAACGTGGCCGAGGTTGTGCAGACCGGCGAACGGTCCGTGCGTTTCAATTTCAAGCCGGGCGAAAACCGGGAATTACCGCTGATCCTGGGCCAGCTGACGGTCCTGCCCAAGCATTGGTGGAAAGACCGCGAATTCAACAAGACCTCGCTGGAACCGCCGCTGGGCTCCGGGCCCTACAAGATTTCCGAGTTCGAGGCCGGGCGCTTTGTCAAGCTGACGCGGGTCAAGGACTACTGGGGCAAGGACATCCCCGTGAACAAGGGGTTTCAGAACTTCGACGAGATTATTTTCGACTACTACCGGGATTCCAACGTCTCGCTGGAGGCCTTCTTGGCCGGGCGTTACGACTACAAGTCCGAGAATTCGTCCAAGGCCTGGGCCACGGCCTATGAGACCCCGGCGGTCGAGAAGGGCGTGCTGCTTAAGAAGGAAATCCACCACGACCGCCCGGCCGGGATGCAGGGCTTTGCCTTCAACACGCGGCGCGATCTGTTCAAGGATCCCATGGTCCGCGCGGCCCTCGCCCACGGCTTCAACTTCGAATGGTCGAACAAGGCCTTGTTCTACGGCCAATACGCCCGGACCCGCAGCTATTTCCAAAACTCCGACATGGCCGCCACGGGCCTGCCGTCGGAGGCTGAATTGAAACTGCTGGAACCGTTCCGGGACGAGCTGCCCAAGGAAGTCTTCACCAAGGAGTACAATCCGCCCAAGGGCGATGCCGACGGCAACATTCGAAGCAACCTGCGTACCGCGTCGCGCCTACTGACCCAGGCCGGTTGGGTGATCAAGGACGGCAAGCGGGTGAACGCCGAGACCGGCAAGCCTTTTGAATTCGAGATGCTGCTGGTCAGCCCGCTGTTCGAACGGATCGCCCTGCCCTTCGCCAAGAATTTGGAAAAGCTGGGCATCAAGATGACCGTCAGGACCATCGACGTCGCACAGTACAAAAGGCGCCTGGATACCTTCGATTTCGACATGGTGGTTGCGACCTTCGGACAGTCCATGTCGCCCGGGAACGAACAGCGCGATTTCTGGTCGACCTCGTCGGCCGACCGCGAAGGCGGGCGCAACATCATGGGCATCAAATCGAAGGCCGTGGACGCCATCGTCGAACAATTGATCGCCGCCCCCACGCGCGAAGCCCTGGTCACGGCGTGCAAGGCGCTGGACCGGGTCCTGCAATGGGGCCATTACATCATTCCCAACTGGCACGCGCCCTATGACCGGGTCGCCTATTGGGACAAGTTCGGCCGGCCCGAGGTAACGCCGACCCGGGGCAATCAGTTCTTCGCCTGGTGGATCGACGCGGAAAAGGCCAAGTCCCTGGCCGACCGCAAGAAAGCCGCAAAATAACCGGACGTCCCGCGCGGCCCGCCGGCGCCAACCGACGGTAGCCGCCGGGCCCCGGGCAACGTAAGATCGCCGCCATGGTCGCATATATCCTCCGCCGTCTGCTTCTCGTGATCCCGACGCTGTTCGGCATCATGGTGATCAATTTCGCCGTCGTGCAGATCCTGCCGGGCGGGCCGGTCGAACAGATCATCGCGCAATTGACCGGCGACGACGTGGCGGCGACGGCGCGGGTCTCCGGCGACGCCGGATCGGAAGTCAGTGGCGGCCAGCCCCAGGGCGGGCGCGGCGGCGGCGACAGCACGGTCAGCAGCAAGTACCGCGGCGCCCAGGGCCTGCCCCCCGATCTGATCAAGGACCTGGAACGCCAATTCGGGTTGGACAAACCGGCGGGCGAACGCTTCGTGATGATGATGAAGCGCTACATCACCTTCGATTTCGGCACGTCCTATTTCAAGGATCAGACGGTCATCGACCTTGTTCTTGAAAAGATGCCGGTGTCGATCTCGCTGGGGCTGTGGACGACGCTGCTGGTCTATCTGATTTCGATCCCGCTGGGCATCGCCAAGGCCGTGCGCGACGGATCGAAATTCGATGTCTGGACGTCCGGCGTGGTGATCGCCGGACAGGCGATCCCGGCCTTCCTGTTCGCCATCCTGTTGATCGTGCTGTTCGCGGGCGGGCGGTATTGGGACATTTTCCCGTTGCGCGGCTTGGTCTCGGAAAACTTCGCCGACCTGAGCTTCTGGGAGAAGATCAAAGATTATTTCTGGCACCTGACCCTGCCGCTGACGGCGCTGCTGGTCGGCGGTTTCGCCGGGCTGACCATGCTGACCAAGAATTCGTTCCTCGATCAGATCAACCAACAATACGTCGTCACCGCCCGGTCCAAGGGCCTGACGGAACGGCGGGTGCTCTACGGTCATGTCTTCCGCAACGCCATGCTGGTCGTCATCGCCAGTTTCCCGGGGGCCTTCATCGGCATCCTGTTCACGGGATCGCTGTTGATCGAAATCATCTTCTCGCTGGACGGCCTGGGCCTGCTCGGCTTCGAAGCGGCGTTGACCCGCGATTATCCGGTGATGTTCGCGACGCTCTATTTCTTCACCCTGCTGGGTCTGGTGATGAACATCATCGGCGACGTCATGTATCACGTCGTCGATCCGCGCATCGATTTCGAAGCGACGGGGGTCTGACCGCATGGGCCCGGACACGACCACCACGGCCTTGACCCCCGAGACGGACCTGGCGCCGCCGCCGCCCGGCCGCCGGTTCCTGGGCTTGCGGATCACGCCCCTGACGGAACGGCGGCTGGCCAATTTCCGGCGCAACCGGCGGGGCTTCTGGTCGCTGTGGATTTTCCTGGTGCTGTTCGTGGCTTCCCTGTTCGCCGAGGTCATCGCCAACGACAAACCGTTCCTGGTCTATTTCAACGGCGGCATCTACCTGCCCTTTGCTCAGGAATATCCGGAGACCGAATTCGGCGGCGATTTCGCGACCGAGGCCGATTACCGCGACCCCTTCGTCAAGGACCTGATCAACGCCAAGGGCTGGATGCTCTGGCCGATCATTCCCTATTCTTACGACACGGTGATCAAGGACCTGCCGGGCCCGGCCCCGTCGCCGCCCTCGGCCGACAACTGGCTGGGCACCGACGACCAGGGCCGCGACGTGGTCGCGCGGATGATCTACGGCTTTCGCATTTCCGTGCTGTTCGGCCTGGTCCTGACGGCGTTCAGCGGCGTCATCGGCGTCGCCGCCGGGGCGGTGCAGGGATATTTCGGCGGCTGGATCGATCTGACCTTCCAACGCGTCATGGAAATCTGGTCGGGCCTGCCGCAGCTTTACCTGCTGATCATCCTGGCCAGCGTGGTGACACCCAACTTCTGGTGGCTGCTGGGCCTGATGCTGCTGTTTTCCTGGATGGGCTTCGTCGGCGGCGTGCGGGCCGAATTCTACCGTGCGCGCAATTTCGATTACGTGCGCGCCGCGCGCTCGCTGGGCGTCAGCGACCGAGTCATCATGTTCAAACACATCCTGCCCAACGCCATGGTCGTGACCCTGACGATCCTGCCCTTCGTGCTGTCGGGATCGATCACCATTCTGACCTCGCTGGATTTCCTCGGCTTCGGCCTGCCCGCCGGGTCGCCGTCCCTGGGTGAACTTCTGAACCAGGGCAAGAACAACATCCAGGCCCCCTGGCTGGGCTTCACCGCGTTCTTTTCGCTGGGCATCATGCTGTCGCTGCTGGTCTTCATCGGCGAGGCCGTGCGCGACGCCTTCGACCCCCGCAAGGTATTCAAGTAGATGAGCAAGCTTCTGGAAATCGCCGACCTGAGCGTCACCTTCGGCCAAGGCGAGACCGCGGTCGAGGCCGTGAAGGGCGCCAGCCTGTCCATCGAGAAAGGCGAGGCCCATGCCCTGGTCGGCGAGTCGGGCTCCGGCAAATCGGTGACGGCGCTGTCGGTCATGCAGCTGCTGCCCTATCCCATGGCCCGCCATCCCAAGGGCTCGATCAAATTCAACGGCGAGGAACTGGTCGGCGCCCCCGGCCGGACCATGCGGGCGATCCGCGGCAACCAGATCGCCATGATCTTTCAGGAACCGCTGACCAGCCTGAACCCGCTGCACAACATCGAAAAACAGATATCCGAGGTTCTGTTCCTGCATCAGCACATGTCGCCGAAACAGGCCCGCGCGCGGGTGCTGGAACTGCTGGATCTTGTCGGCCTGAACGAGGCGGCGGCGCGCCTGCAATCCCTGCCCCATGAATTTTCCGGCGGCCAGCAGCAGCGCATCATGATCGCCATGGCGCTGGCCAACAATCCGGACCTGTTGATCGCGGACGAGCCGACGACGGCGCTGGACGTCACCATCCAGGCCCAGGTGCTGAAACTGATGAAGGAGCTTCAGGAGAAGCTCGGCATGGCCTTGCTGCTGATCACCCACGACCTGGGCATCGTGCGGCGCATGGCCGATACGGTCTCGGTCATGAACGACGGCAAGATCGTCGAACAGGGGGCCGCCAACTCGGTCTTCGACGACCCGCAACACGACTACACCCGCCATCTATTGGCGGCCGAACCCAAGGGCCGGCCGGAGCCCGCGGACGCCACCGCACCGGACCTGATCGAAGGCAAGGACGTCAAGGTCTGGTTCCCGGTGAAACGCGGCTTGCTGCGCCGCACGGTGGGACATATCAAGGCGGTGGACGGCATTTCGCTCGCCCTGAAGCGGGGCCATACGCTGGGCATCGTCGGCGAATCGGGTTCGGGCAAGAGCACGCTGGGCCGCGCCCTCCTGCGCCTGGAGCGCTCGACCGGCGACATCCTGTTCGACGGCGCCAATATCCAGGGCTGGCAGTTCAAGGAGATGCGCCCGCTCCGCCGCGAGATGCAGATCGTCTTCCAGGACCCCTTCGGCAGTTTGAGTCCGCGCCTGTCGGTCGGCCAGATCATCGAGGAAGGCCTCGTGGTCCACGACCTCGCCAAGACCGAGGACGACCGCCGCCGGCTGGTCGCCGAAGCCCTGGTCGAAGTCGGCTTGAAGCCCGAAATGCAGGACCGCTACCCGCACGAGTTCTCGGGCGGCCAGCGCCAACGCATTTCCATCGCCCGGGCCCTGGTGCTGAAGCCCAAGTTCATCGTCCTGGACGAGCCGACTTCCGCATTGGACATGTCGGTCCAGGCGCAGATCGTCGAATTGCTGCGCGGCTTGCAGAAGAAATACGATCTGGCCTATCTGTTCATTTCCCACGACCTGAAGGTCGTCCGCGCCGTGAGCCACGAAATCGCCGTCATGCGAAACGGCCGCGTCGTCGAATTCGGTTCCACCGAACAGATCATGGACGACCCGAAGGATCCCTACACCAAGGCCCTGATGGCCGCCGCCTTCGACATGAAGGCCGACGAAACAGGAATTGTCAGCTCGTGACCCCCACCGTTCTCTTCATGGCCGCCGAGGGCAAACCCGACCCCTGGCGCGACGCCTTCCTTGCGCAGATGCCGGGCGTGGATTTCCGCGTCTGGAACCCGGACCCGGCCCTGGATCAGACCGGCGACAAATCGGAAATCGATTACGCCGTCGTCTGGAAACCGGCCGCCGGGGTGCTGGCGAGCCTGCCCAATCTGAAGGCCGTGTTTTCCATGGGCGCCGGGGTGGATCACCTGTTCGGCGACCCGGAGCTTCCGAAAGACGTGCCGCTGGTCCGTCTCGTCGACCGCTGCCTGACCCAGGGGATGAGCGAATACGTCGTCTATTGGGTCATCCATTATCATCGCAAGATGGGCGTTTATGCCAAATTCCGCGCCGACAACGTCTGGAAACGCATGCGCCAGGCCGACGCCGAACAGCGCCGCGTCGGCATTCTGGGCCTGGGCGAACTGGGCGGCGACGCGGCGGCGAAGCTGGTGCCGCTGCACTATCAGGTCGCCGGCTGGTCGCGCTCGAAAAAGGAAATTCCGGGCGTCGAAAGCTTCCATGGCGAGGATCAGTTGATCCCCTTCCTGAACCGCACGGAAATCCTGGTCTGCCTGCTGCCGCTGACGCCGGACACCACGGGCATCATCAACAAGGACACGCTGGCGGCCCTGCCCGAAGGCGCCTTCATCATCAACTGTGCCCGCGGCGGCCATGTGGTCGATGACGACCTGTTGGCGGCATTGGATTCTGGACATATCGAGGGCGCGACGCTCGACGTCTTCCATACGGAACCGCTGCCCGCCGATCATCCCTATTGGTCGCATCCCAAAGTCACCATCACGCCCCATATGGCGAGCCTGACCGTGCCGAACTCGTCGACCGAATGGTACGTGAAGAACATCGAGCGGATGGAACGCGGCGAAGCGCCGCTGAACACCGTGGACCGGGGGACCCGGTATTAAGCGGGTTCGGGTCTAGCGGACGACGAAAGGTCCGACGTGGCCGTAGGCGACGGCCAGCAGGAACAGCCCCAGGACGATCCGGTAGATCACGAAGGGCCCGAAGCCCGAGCGTTTCAACCAGGCCATCATCAGGGCAATGGCGATCAGCGCCGTGACGAAGGCGAGGCCCGCCGCCGTGAAGGCATCGGACGTCAGGGACGCATCGCCCGATTTCCAAAGCTCATAGCCCTTGAGCGCGCCCGCCCCCAAAATCGCCGGGATCGACAGCAGCATGGAAAATCGGGCGGCGTCCGTGCGCTCCATGCCCAACAGGCGCGCCGCCGTCATGGTGATGCCCGACCGCGAGGTGCCCGGGATCAGCGCCAGGCATTGCGCGATGCCGATCAACAGGCCGTCGGAAATTTCCAGATGTTCAATCCGCCGGAGCGTCATGCCGACGCTGTCGGCGATATACAGAAGAATGCCGAAACCGAGTGTCGCCCAGGCGATGATTTCCAAAGACCGCAGGCCGTTTGGATAATAATGGTCCAGCGCGAAGCCCGCGCCGATCACCGGCAAGGTCGCCAGGATCACCAGGCCCGCCAGCTTGGCGCCACGGTCGCGGCGGCCCTTCAACATGCGGCCGACCCCGGCCAGCATGTCCCAGATTTCCCGGTGCATATAAAGGACGACGGCGCCCAGCGTCCCGACATGGACGGCGACGTCAATCACCAATCCCTGGTCGGCCCAGCCGAGCAAGCGCGGCGTGACCGCCAAATGGGCGGACGAGGAGACCGGCAGGAACTCCGTCACCCCCTGAATCAGGGCTAAAATCGCAAGATGTAGTGTCGGCAAGGCGCGCTCCCACGATGTTTGGGTCTTCTATCCGATCGCTGTCTCGCTGCCAAGGGCCGCTTGCCCCCGACAGCCGGATTGTGCACCTGCGTGTAAGGGCCGAAACGGGCCAATTTCCTTTGATTTTTATGACAGTTTGGGGCGGTTTTTTGTTTGGCCTGGGCTTCGGGGATTGCTATCTAGTGGGGCTCTCAGAACGCACGAACAGGAACTAAACGCATGAGCCAGAACTCACGGCGCAACGGTTATGGACTGCCCGTTGAACAGGGGATGTACGACCCCCTGAACGAGCATGACGCTTGCGGATTCGGTTTTATCGCCGACATCCACAACGAGCCGCGCCATGAGATCGTCCATCAGGCGTTGGAAATCGTGCAGCACCTGGATCACCGGGGCGCCATCGGCGCCGACCCGATGGCCGGCGACGGCGCGGGCATCCTGGTGCAGCTGCCCGACGCCTTCATCCGCAAGGTCTTCGGCAAGCAGGGCATCGAGGTTCCGGCCAAAGGCGATTACGCCATCGGCATGGTGTTCCTGCCGCGCGACCACAAGTTGCGCGACCTGGCGATCAAGGCGGTCGAAAAGACCACGGCCGAAGAAGGCCAGATTCTCCTGGGTTGGCGCGACGTGCCGACGGACAGCAACATGCTGGGCGAAACCGTCAAGCCGAACGAGCCGGTCATCAAGCAGGTCCTGATCCAACGCGGGCCGGACACGCCCGACAACGCGGCCTTCGAACGCAAGCTCTACGTCATCCGCAAGCAGGCGCACCACGCGCTCTGGGACAAGGACGAGGGCTCGTGGCAGGACTTCTATTTCCCGTCCATGTCGTCGGCGACCATCGTCTACAAGGGCATGGTCCTGGCGCCGAACCTGGCCAAGTATTACGTCGATTTCCAGGACCCGGACTTCGCCACGGCGATCGCCCTGTTCCACCAGCGGTTTTCGACCAACACTTTCCCGTCGTGGCGCCTGGCGCAGCCATTCCGCTTCCTCTGCCATAACGGCGAAATCAACACGATGCGCGGCAACGTCAACTGGATGAACGCCCGGCGGCACAACATGTCGTCGAAGATCCTCGGCGACGATCTCGAAAAGCTCTGGCCGCTGATCGGTGACGGTTCGTCCGATAGCTCGACCTTCGACAACGCGCTCGAGCTTCTGGTCATGGGCGGCTATTCGCTGTGTCACGCGATGATGCTGATGATTCCGGAAGCCTGGAAAGACAATCCGTTGATGGAGCCCAAGCGGCGCGCCTTCTACGAATATTTCTCGGCCCTGATGGAACCCTGGGACGGTCCCGCCGCCATGGCCTTCACCAACGGCAAGCAGATCGCCGCGACCCTGGACCGCAACGGCTTGCGCCCGGCCCGCTATATCGTCACCGACGACGGTCTGGTGGTCATGGCGTCGGAAGTCGGCGTGTTGCCGATCCCGGAAGAAAAAATCGTCCAGAAATGGCGGTTGCAGCCGGGCAAGATGCTGGTCGTCGACCTGGAAGAGCACCGCATCATTTCCGACGAGGAAGTGAAATCGGAACTGGCCGACGAATATCCGTACCAGGAATGGCTGGATAAGACGCAGATCCACATTTCCCATCTGCCGCCGGAAATCGGCCCCATGGCGGCCGATCCGAAGACCCTTTTGGACCTGCAGCAGGCCTTCGGCTACAACCGCGAAGACCTCAAGTTCTTCCTGGAGCCCATGGCCGAGGACGGCCTGGACCCGGTCGGCTCCATGGGCCGCGATTTCCCGCTGGCCATGCTGTCGGACCGGCCGCGCATGCTGTCCGATTATTTCTTCCAGAACTTTGCGCAGGTAACCAACCCGCCGATCGACCCGATCCGCGAGGAACTGGTGATGTCGCTGGTCAGCTTCATCGGCCCGCGCCCGGACCTGTTGGACCTGGGGCACGGGGGCGAGCACAAGCGCCTGGAAGTCGATCAGCCGATCATGTCCAACGCCGACCTGGAACGCATCCGCCGCATCGAAAACCATGTCGACGGCTCGTTCCGCACCTATACGCTGGACATCTGCTATCAGAATTCCGGCCCATCTCGCCAGACCATGGCCCAGGCCATCGACCGCATCTGCCGCCAGGCGGAAAAGGTCGTCCGCGAACAGGGCTACAACATCATCATCCTGTCCGACCGGGGCATGGACGCCGACAACGTCGCCGTTCCGGCCCTGTTGGCGACCGGTGCGGTCCACCACCACCTGATCCGCGAAGGACTTCGGACCGAGGTCGGCCTTGTGGTCGAAACCGGCGAAGCGCGCCGCGTGCATGATTTCTGCCTGCTCGCCGGTTACGGCGCCGAGGCGATGAACCCCTATCTGGCGTTCGACACGATCTCCAACATCGTCGCCGAAAAAGACACCGGCCTGACCGAAGAGAAGGCGCATAAGGCCTATATCAAGGCGGTCTGCAAAGGCATGTTGAAGGTCATGTCCAAGATGGGCATCTCGACCTATCAGTCCTATTGCGGGGCGCAGATCTTCGATGCCGTCGGCCTGTCGCAGGAATTCATCGACGCGTACTTCACCGGCACGGCGACCAAGGTCGAAGGGGCCGGCATCAGCGAAATCGCGGAAGAAACCGAACGCCGCCACGGCCTCGCCTTCGGCGACGCGCCGATCTACCGGAGCGACCTGGACGTCGGCGGCGACCTGGCCTTCCGCATCCGCGGCGAGGAACACGTCTGGACGCCGGAAACCATCGGCACCCTGCAGCACGCCGTGCGCTCGGCCAATTACAAGTTGTTCAAATCCTACACGTCCAAGGTCAACGACCAGACGTCGAAGCTGAAGAACCTGCGCGGTCTGTTCGATCTGAAACCCGTGGGCAAGGCCGTGCCGTTGGACGAGGTCGAACCGGCCTCGGAAATCGTCAAACGGTTCGCCACCGGCGCCATGTCCTTCGGCTCGATCTCTTGGGAAGCCCACACGACCCTGGCCATCGCCATGAACCGCATCGGCGGCCGGTCGAACACCGGCGAGGGCGGCGAGGACGAGGTGCGTTACAAGCCGCTGCCGAACGGCGACAGCATGAAATCGCGGATCAAGCAGGTGGCCTCCGGCCGCTTTGGCGTGACGACCGAATATCTGGTCAACGCCGACGACCTGCAGATCAAGATGGCCCAGGGTGCCAAGCCCGGCGAAGGCGGCCAGTTGCCCGGCCATAAGGTCGACGACTGGATCGCCCGCGTGCGCCATTCGACCCCGGGCGTCGGCCTGATTTCGCCGCCACCGCACCACGACATTTATTCGATCGAGGATCTGGCGCAGCTGATCCACGACCTCAAGAACGTCAACCCGAAGGCCCGCATCTCGGTGAAGCTGGTTTCCGAAGTCGGCGTCGGCACGGTCGCGGCGGGCGTTTCCAAGGCCTATTCCGATCACGTCACCATTTCCGGCCATGACGGCGGCACCGGGGCCAGCCCCCTGACGTCGATCCTCAACGCCGGGGGCCCGTGGGAACTGGGCCTGGCGGAAACGCATCAAACCCTGGTCATGAACGCCTTGCGCGGCCGCATCGCCGTGCAGGTCGACGGTGGCCTGCGCACGGGCCGCGACATCGTCATCGGCGCGCTCTTGGGCGCCGACGAATTCGGCTTCGCGACCTCGGCGCTGATCGCCGAGGGCTGCATCATGATGCGCAAATGCCACCTGAACACCTGCCCGGTCGGCGTCGCGACGCAGGACCCGGAACTGCGCAAGCGGTTCACGGGCGAGCCGGAACACGTCGTCAACTTCTTCACCTTCCTGGCCGAAGAAGTGCGCGAGATCATGGCCGAATTGGGCTTCCGCACCATCCAGGAAATGATCGGCCGGCGCGAAGCGCTGGACGTTCGCCCGGCGGTCGATCACTGGAAAGCCCACGGCGTCGACGTCACGCGCCTGCTGGCCCCGGTCAAGCCGGCCGAGGGTGTCGCCATCTACAACTGCGAAACCCAGGACCACGGCCTGGACAAGGCCCTGGACAACCAGATGATCAAGGACGCCATGTCCGCCATCGAAGGCGGCGATCCGGTTAGCCTGGAATACCCGATCATCAACATCAACCGCACGGTCGGTGCCATGATGTCGGGCGAGATCGCGCTGCGTCACGGTCACGCGGGCCTGCCCGAAGACACCATCCACATGAAGTTCACCGGCAACGCCGGACAAAGCTTCGGCGCCTGGCTGGCCAAGGGCGTGACCTTCGAGTTGGTCGGTGACGCCAACGATTACGTCGGCAAGGGCCTGTCGGGTGGGCGCATCGCCGTGTATCCGTCGCCCAAAAGTCCGATCGTGCCCGAAGAAAACATTATCGTCGGCAACACGGTGCTGTACGGCGCCATCTCGGGAGAATGTTATTTCCGGGGTGTCGCAGGCGAACGCTTCGCCGTGCGCAACTCGGGTGCCTCGGCGGTCGTCGAGGGCTGCGGCGATCACGGCTGCGAATACATGACCGGCGGGACCGTCGTCGTCCTGGGCGAGACGGGCCGCAACTTCGCCGCCGGGATGTCGGGCGGGATCGCCTATATCCTGGATGAGGCGGGCGATTTCGAAACGCTCTGCAACATGGGTATGGTCGAGCTTGAGCCGATCGATCCGAATGAAGCCGACGACGGCACGGAAGACGTCGCCTCGGACCCCATGCGGTTCGATGCCCGGCGCCTGAAGGGCCTGATCGAGAACCACCTGCGCTATACCGGCAGTTCACGGGCCCAGGCGATCCTCGACGATTGGGACGCCATGCTGCCCAAGTTCGTCAAGATCACGCCGGTGGATTACCGCCGCGCCCTCAACGACATGCGCGCACGCGCCGCAGAAACGGAAACGGCCGCTCTGGCCGGGGAATAAACAATGGGAAAACCCACGGGATTTTTGGAGATCGAACGCCACGACCGGTCTTACCGGCCGGTCGAAGAACGTTTGAAGCATTGGAACGAGTTCGTCGAACCGTTGTCGGACGCCGAGGTGTCGGAACAGGGTGCGCGCTGCATGGATTGCGGCATTCCCTACTGTCACCAGGGCTGCCCGGTGAACAACATCATTCCGGAATGGAACGATTACGTTTACCGCGACAAATGGCGCGAAGGGCTGGACCTTCTGCATTCGACCAACAATTTCCCGGAGTTCACCGGCCGCGTCTGCCCGGCGCCCTGCGAGGCGTCCTGCACCCTGAACATCCAGGACAACCCGGTGACCATCAAGACCATCGAATGTTCGCTGGTCGATAAGGGCTGGTCCAAGGGCTGGATCAAGCCGCAGATTCCCGTTCATCACACGGACAAGAAAGTCGCCGTCGTCGGCTCCGGCCCGGCGGGCCTGGCCTGCGCCCAGCAACTGGCGCGCGCGGGGCACAAGGTCGTGGTGTTCGAAAAGAACGAACGCATCGGCGGCCTGCTGCGCCTGGGCATTCCCGACTTCAAGATGGAAAAGCATCTGATCGACCGCCGCATGGCCCAGATGCAGACCGAAGGCGTCGAATTCCGCCCGAACAGCCACGTCGGCGTCAACGTCGATGCGGAAGCCCTGATCAAGGATTTCGATGCCGTGGCGCTGTGCGGCGGATCGGAAAAACCGCGCGATCTGCCGGTGCCGGGGCGCGAATTGGACGGCGTGCATTTCGCCATGGAATTCCTGACCCAGCAGAACCGCCGCGTTTCCGGATCGAACGTGCCGGTCGCCAAGGAAATCATGGCGACGGACAAGCACGTCATCGTCATCGGCGGCGGCGACACGGGATCGGACTGCGTCGGCACGTCGAACCGTCATGGCGCCGCGTCGGTGACGCAGCTGGAAGTCATGCCGCAGCCGCCGGAAAAAGAAAACAAGGCCCTGACCTGGCCCGATTGGCCGATGAAGCTGCGGACGTCGTCGTCGCATCAGGAAGGTGCGGTGCGTGACTTCGCCGTGATGACCAAGGCGTTCACGGGCGAAGACGGCAAGGTCACCGAACTGCAGGGCGTGCGCCTGGAATGGAACCCGTCGGAAAGCGGCGGAATGGACATGGTCGAGGTTCCCGGCTCCGAGTTCACTTTGAAGGCGGACCTGGTGCTGCTCGCCATGGGCTTCACCAACCCGGTGCACGAAGGCATGATCGAAACCCTGGGGGTCGATCTGGACGGTCGCGGCAACGTCAAGGCGACGACCGACGAATACCAGACCTCCCTGGCCAAGGTCTTTGCCGCCGGCGACATGCGCCGGGGCCAGTCCCTGGTCGTCTGGGCGATCCGCGAAGGCCGGCAATGCGCCCGCGCCATCGACGAATTCCTGATGGGAACGTCCGACCTGCCGCGGTAGACCCGCCGCCCGGAAGGATTGACCAAGACCCGGCGCCGCAACCTCGGCGCCGGGGGTCAGTTCATCTCGATCTCCTTGAAGAACTCCGCCAACGCCGCCTCGTTCTCGATGAAGATCGCCAGCGAACAAGCGGCGTCGACCCGTTCGCCGTCGGAACTCAACGGCAACCGCAGGATCATACAGACCGACCGTTGCTTCGGTTTCAACGGATAGGTGTTACAGAACAGCCGCGGCGCGGCAGGACCGGTGGGATGCCTAATCGATCCGTTCCCGGAGACGGCGGAACTCGTCCGCATGACGGATGAATTGAGTCGCCGCGACGATCTTTCCGACCCCCGGCCCGCCGGACCGAAGCGGCAGACGCAGTGTTTCGCATTCGGCGGAAAGACCGTTGTCGAGAGGCCAGATGTTGTGGACCAAGGTCGGGCGACCGGACCGGGAGACCTCCTTGTACTGCGCCAGGATGTTTGACGCGCTGACCTTCTTTAGGCCGTCCAGAAGGCGCCGCCCCGTCGGGTCCGGGCGCTTTCCCTGAAACAGGTCACGGGCCGTGCCCCAATAGCGGTAGACATAGTCGGTATCCTCGGGCCCGACGTCGACGACGGTCAGTATCGATAGGGTCTCGGTGGGAAGATCGACAAGGCGAAACCCGGTCCCGGCGGCGCCCCCCCATTCCGGCAAGTCCGGCGGCGTCGCCAATCCCACCCAATACCGATAGAGGCCCGCCAACACGTCGCACATCCGGGCCGGATCGACCGGAAGGTGTTCACAACTCAGCTTATGTTCGACCATGATCGGCCCCTGGAGTATAACCGTGTGCTGAGGGTACGCCTCCCAAGGGGGCCTATCAACCGTCGCCCGCGTGGGCCGAAACATTGGAAAAACGGCAGGCACCGTGACGAAACGTCCGCTTATCGGCATTCTTCTCGACTATCAGGACGAGGGCAGCTTTTCCAAACGCCCGCATTACGCCCTGCGCCAGGGCTACTTCGACGCCGTATGGCGGGCCGGCGGTCTGCCCGTGGGCCTGCCCTACCTAGCGGAGGGCGTCGACGACTACCTGGCCACGGTCGGCGGCCTGATCGTTCCGGGCGGCTTCTACCCCTTCCCCCAGGTTTATTACGGCATCGAGGACGTGGTCGCCGAACCGCCCCACCCACGCCATGTGGCCGAGGTTCCTTTGGCCCGCGCCGCCATCGACCGCGACGTTCCCTTGCTTGGGATTTGCGCCGGGCTGCAGGTTCTGGCCGCCATCGAAGGGGCCCGCCTGATCCGCGACCTGAAGGCCGAAATCGACAGCCCGATCGATCATTTGAACGAAAAGCCGGCCGAAGAACGGGCCCATGCCGTGGCGATCACGCCGGGCACGCTGCTGCACCGGATCGTCGGCAAGGATGAGATCACGGTCAACACGGCCCATAACGAAGCGCCCCTGCCGGACGGCATCCCGTCGTCGCTGGTCGTCAACGCGATCGCACCCGACGGCGTGATCGAAGGGATCGAGCGGCCCGACAGCAAATTCTGTCTGGGCGTGCAATGGCACCCCGAATTTTTCCTGGAAGACGACGCCCCCGATCTGGCCCTGTTCAAGGCGCTGGTCGAGGCCGCCCGCTGATGCCGTCCACGGAAGGCGACGTCGTCGGCATCGCCGGCTGCGGCACCATGGGCCTGCCTATGGCCGAATGTCTGCGTCGGGCAGGGGTCGAGGTCTGGGGTCACGACGTCCGGCCCGGCGATGAGTTCGGTGATTTCGCGCCGCGCATGATTTCCGACGCCCGCGACTTCGCCGCGCGCTGCGACGTGGTCTTTTCCGTGGTTCGGGACACGGCGCAGACGGATGCCCTCTGCTTTGCCCCGGATCAGGGCATCCTGACCGACCCTAAGGTCCGGCCCGAGGTCTTCGTCACCTCATCGACCTTGTCACCCCGCTACGTTGCGGACCTGGCCGCGCGCATGCCGGATGGTGTTGCCTTTGCCGACGCGCCCATGTCCGGCGCCCCGTATCGCGCGGCCAAGGGAACGCTCAGTTTCATGGTCGGCGGCGCCGATGATCTGCTGGCGCGATTGATGCCCCTGTTGGAGATCATGGGCGACGGCATCCATCATCTGGGCGGCGTCGGGGCGGGGATGACCTGCAAGGTTCTGAACAATTTCGTCGGCGTCTGCGGCGTGGTCGCCGTGCGCAAGGCGTTGGCCGGCGCACGGGCACTGGGGCTGGATGAACGGCGTCTGTTGGACGTCATGCGGATGTCTTCCGGGGCCACCTGGTACGGCGACAACATCGACGCCATCGACTGGTCGCGCCAGGGATACGATCCCGGCAATACCATCGGCATCATCGAGAAAGACGTGCGTGCCTATCTGGACGCAATGTCGGATGGCGGCGGCGCGTTCGAGGACGCCCTGCTGGACGAACTGCGCGCGCTCGAACCTCTGGACCTGGAAAAGGCATAAGACAACCATGGATTTGAACGGACGGATCTGGATCGTCGTGGCCGGGATTTCCGGCTTGCTGGCGGTCGCGCTTGGGGCCTATGGCGCCCATGGTCTGGACGGCGACGCCGTCGTCATAGGCCAGTTCGAAACCGCCAACCGCTATCACATGTGGCATACCCTGGCGATGCTGGGCGCGGCCCTGGGCCGGGATCGGTTAGGGTCCAGAGCCGCCCCCTGGGCCACCGGGGCGGCGGCCCTGTTCGCGATCGGGATAGTGTTGTTTTCCGGCGCGCTTTACGCCGCGACGGCACTCGATCAATGGGGACTGACGTTCCTCGCCCCCTGGGGCGGAACGGCTCTTATGGCCGGTTGGCTGGCGCTTGGGATTGCGGCGCTGCGAGGACGGGCCTGACGCCCGTCCGATCCGCCCGGCCCTGACCGCGAGCCGGAAGGTTCACCAAGCGGTGGCCCCGGGCCGTAAAGGCGTCGGCCAAGGTGTCGATTTCCGCCAACAAGGGGGCTTGCCAATCGTCGGTGACCAGCCGCAGAGCCATGGCCTCCGCACGGGAATGGTCGCCCGCCTGGGCCGCTGCCAGCAGCGCCACCAGAGATCGTTCGTCCCCCGTGGTGAGACGCGACCAGGCCTTGTGAAAGGACATGCAGCGCCGGCCGCCTGCGTTGAGGATTTCGATAATGCCCCGAAGCGCTGTCAAGGCACGCGCCGTCGGCGCGGCCTCGGGCCCGAATTGGGCCTTGTACTGCATGCCGACCAACGACCAGTTCTCGACCCCGTGCAGCCACAGACGGATCGGTTTGATCAGCAGGCATTCGGGCAGATCGAGGTCCGAGAAATCGAGCCTGCGGGGACGGGCCAGTCCGTGCCCGGGCGGCACCGTGACCGATGCCGCCCGGCGCAACGTTGGGACCTTGCCGCGCCGCCGTGTTGCACCGTCGTTGCCCCCCCCGGAGCAGCTGTCGGTACAATCACCGTCGAAGGATCTTGGCGGCGCGGCAAGGGATTCGTCCCGGCGGTGGTCCGCCTGTTCCCGATTTCCCGAATAATCCATGAAGTCGTCCCGGCTGATGTCTGTCTGTTCTATGCAATTGCAACTCATTCGCATTTGCAGGTCAAGACAAAATATGCCCAGGGACGAAGAAAGTCGGAAGTTTCAGGAAATCACGGCCCGGCGGATGACCGCCGGGCCGAAGATTTATGGGATCACGGGCGGCTCAGAACGTCTTTCAGCACGTCCAGGATCACGCCGGTGCCTTTCTCCAGCAATACCACCGAGGTATCGACGATCGCCCGCTCCGTGCCGGCGGCGGGCGGCGGCAGGTTGACGGCGGCCTCGTACGGCAGTGGGTTCTTGGCCAGGCCCGGCGGCAGACGGCCATTGCGTTCCAATTGTTTTTGCAGGCCCGGCGGCAGTTTGCCTTTCTTGGCGAGGCCGGGCGGCAGGCCCTTGCCCCGGCCCTTTCCGGCCTTGTCCTTCTTTCCGCCGTAGTTCTTGCCGTCACGGCCTTTCGCCAAGTCGTCGTATTTATGATCGTCGGCGGCCTTGTGATAGGTACCGTCTTCCGACGCCTCGTACCGGCCGTTGCCCAGGACGTCGCGCAGGACCTTTTTCTCGATTTCGGAAAACACGATGTCCGTGATTTGCTGGGTCGTCGACTGTTGCGCGCCCGCCGTCCCGGGGGCCGCGCCGATGCCCGCGGCGATCACCGCGGCGGCCGCCAATGCTGCCAATACCCTCATGGTTTCTCTCCGTATTCCGGTTTGTTTATGCGACCAGTCTGCCCGATCCCAAGACATGGCCAAAGAAAAACCGGCGCCCCTGCAGGGACGCCGGTCTTCCGAACTCTATTCGTCGATGTTTCGACGTTCACCCAAAACAACCTTGGCGGACCTTGCGGCCCGCTCGGGTTTTGCGATTAAGCAGCCGCGCGAATGGCCGCGGCCTTCACGCTATCGCCGACATGGCCTTCGAACTGCTGGAAGTTGTCTTCGAACAACTGCACCAGGTGGCGGGCCTGGGCGTCGTAGGCGGCGCCATCGGCCCAGGTGTTGCGCGGGTTGAGGACTTCCGTCGGCACGTCCGGGCAGGCGTTCGGCACCAGCACCCCGAAGTTGGGGTCCGGCGTGAAGCCGGCGGCATCGAGCTTGCCGTCCAACGCCGCGTGCAGCATGGCGCGGGTATAGGCGATCTTCATCCGTTCGCCCTCGCCGTAGCCGCCGCCGGACCAGCCGGTATTGACCAGCCAGCATTTGGCGTTGTGCGTGGCCATCTTCTCGCCCAACAGCTTGGCGTAGACCGTGGGATGGCGCGGCATGAAGGGCGCACCGAAGCAAGTCGAGAAAGTCGCCTGCGGTTCTTTCAGGCCCCGTTCCGTGCCGGCCACCTTGGCGGTATAGCCGGACAGGAAGTGGTACATGGCCTGATCCGGGGTCAGTTGGCTGATCGGTGGCAGGACGCCGAAGGCGTCGCAGGTCAGCATGACGATGTCCTTGGGCTGACCACCGCATCCGGTCGTGGAGGCGTTGGAGACCTTGGAAATGTCGTAGGACACCCGGCCGTTTTCGGTCAGCGAGGAATCGAAGAAGTCGAGCGAGCCGTCGGCCGGGTCCATCACGACGTTTTCGATGATCGAGCCGAAGGTGTGGCAGAGATCGTAGATTTCCGGCTCCGCCTCATGGGTCAGGTTGATCGTCTTGGCGTAGCAGCCGCCTTCGAAGTTGAAGATGCCGTCCGTGCCCCAGCCGTGTTCGTCGTCGCCGATCAAGGTGCGCGAGCTGTCGGCCGACAGGGTCGTCTTACCGGTGCCCGACAGGCCGAAGAAGATCGCGGTCGAGCCGTCGTCGCCCTGGTTGGCGGAGCAATGCATGGGCAGTACGTCCTGCGCCGGCAGCAGATAGTTCATGATCGAGAAGATCGACTTCTTGATTTCACCGGCATAGGCCGAGCCGCCGACGATGATCATGCGCCGCGAAAGATGCACGACGATGAAGGTGCCCGAGGTCGTGCCGTCCTGCGCCGGATCGGCGGTCAAGCTGGGCGCCTGAATCACGGTGAATTCCGGCTCGAAGCCTTCCAGATCACGGGCCGTCGGCTGGATGAACATGTTGCGCGCGAACAGGTTGTGCCAGGCTTCCTCGGTCACGACGCGGACCTTCAGGCGATGGTCGGCATGGGCGCCGGCGTAGCAATCCTGAACGAAGGCGTCCTTGCCTTCGTAATGCTTCAGCATCTTGGCGAGCAGACCGTCGAAATGGGCCTCGGAAATCGGCCGGTTGACGTTGCCCCACCAGATATCCTCCTTGGTGGCGGCTTCTTCGACGATGAAGCGGTCGTTGGGCGAACGCCCGGTGTGCTGCCCCGTTTCGGTGACGATGGCGCCACCGGCCGACAGCTTGCCTTCGCCGCGGCGAATGGCTTCTTCGAACAGGTGGTGGGCTTCAAGGTTCCAGTAGGCCCGCTTGACGCCCGCCAGTCCGTGGTTTTCCAATCCGAAGCTGGAAATGAAGTGTCCTGCGTTCTCCACGTTTTACTCCTTCAGGATGTAGTTCGCGCCTGACGCCCGCTGCGCTGCGGGACGTTCTCTTGCCGTTGTCGGCCCACGCCATTATCGGCGAAGCCGTTTTTGATCGGTCGTTGAATGTAAGGGGAGTTCGCCGAGCCCCGCCCCCCAGCGGCAGATCGCGACGTCCTGATCCCTGAATGTTTCCTGCGCCCTGTTAATCAAGGTTTCCGGCGGAACTTAGCCTTACCGTCGCAAAGGGGCAACATCCCTTTCACCTTTTCGCAACTTTCCGAGACAGCGGCTCAGCCCCCGGCCCGCGCCCGTTTCACGAGATCGACCAGCATCGTCCGCATGGCGCCCGCATCCCGGACCATGGCGTCGAAGTCGAGGCGCGCCGGAAGATCGTTCCGCATCAGGTCCAAGCCCCAGGGATCGCAGGATACGGCGCGCCAACCCGTGCCTTTCCGGCCGAGCAGCACATTGGCATAAAGATCCAATGCGTCGGCGTGGTCGGCATTCATATGGTCGACGATGCCGTCTTCGGCCTGGGCGATGGCGCGGGCGGCGGCCTTGGTCGGCTGGGCCTCGGACGCCTTGAGCCATTGCGCGCGGGCGAATCCGCCGACCAGATGCAGGCGTTCCGGCGTCATCACGTAGAATCCGAAATCGCCGAACCCGGCATAGCGCGCCGCCCCCGGATGGCGGGCCAGGAAACGTTTCTTATGGCGCGGGCTTTTGGTCGGTTTGACCGTACCCAGGATGGTGACGCGCGGCCCCTGCTGCGGATTCTTCAGGCGGGATGCCCGTTCGACCAACAGGGACGCCTTGGGCTCCTTGGCCAGATTGTTGGTGTGGTCCGACAGGGTCGAGAACAGAAAAATCGGCGATCCGTCGACGTCGGGCGCGTAAGTCACCAGGGATCCATAGGGCCAGCTTTCCTTGCCACGGAAGGTCGTGGACAGAACACCTGAGCGGCCGCCCAGGATCAGGCCCCGGGCCTGGCCGCACAGAACGTCGCGGGAAACGGCGGGAGGTCGGACCATGGGGGTACTCCTTGGTTGTCGCGAACACGGCGGGGGCACCCGCCGGATGCGCCCAAGATTGCCCGAAGTCCCCGGCCCCGATCAATGACGCCGATCAAACGGCGCGGGCCGGTGCCCCCATCGGGGACGCCGGCCCGCCCATCGTCGTCGATTGGATCGCCTCAGACCAGTTCGAACCGCTTGGCCAGCGATCCGGTGGCCCAGCCGAGAAAGGCCCAGAAGGCCGCCGCCGAGACCAGCGAGGCCGCAACGAAGTGACCCGCCAGTTCCGGCGGCACGGCGCCGCCGATTTCATCCGGATGCGGAGCACCGACCAGATGCGGCAGGATCAGCAAGGCGATCCCGGCGTAGGGCATCCAAGCCGCCCGGCCGAGGAACATCAGGGCCAGCCCGACCGCCGTCGAGGCGGCGGCGATGGCCCACCATCCCTGACGGGCGACCAGCTCCGCCGCCATCGATCCCGGAAGCTCGGGCGGCAGGCCCAAAGCCGGCGCCAGGGAAACGGCGGTGAACCCGGCGATCCCCCAAAGCAGCCCTTGGCGGCCGTCCACGGCCTGACCGCGCAGCACGATCAGCGCCGTCAGCACCAGGGCGAAGCCGATGCCGGTGATGACGTCGGCAAGGGTGGTGTAGAGCGTGCGCTCCAACCCGTCTTCGGGCCCCCAGGCCTCGGCGCCATCGCCATGGCCCGCCGCCCCATGGGCGAGATAGAGCTTGGCGCCCCAATCCTCGGCCTGGACGCCGCGCGATGCGAGATCAACCGGGTGGTGGCCACCCAGGGCCGCCGATTTGTTTTCGAATTCCTCGGCATGGAGGATGAGGGGCGTCGTGGTGAAATGCTGCACCACGGACGCGAATAGCCCAGCCGCCAACCCGGCCAGCAGGGCGACCGCAAAAATACGTCCGATCATGTCAGGTCCCCTTAGTGGCAGGGGAAGGCGAACGCGTGGCGGCTATCGTGCGCGGCGTTGTGGATCGTTTGGGGATGCGCGAAGCCCGTGCCGAAGACCAGGAACACACCGAACAGCAGGGCCAGAACGGCGGGTGCCGCGCGCTCGGCGGCGAGAACCTGCGTGGTGTTTTGCGTTTGAACAGTCATGCGTGAAACCTCCGATAGAGAGTATGAGTTACGGTCAAGGTTTCACCGCTTGCGGCTTTCCGCCCCGACAGGACCCCCGTCCCTTGGGTATCGCGGTGACAGACGGCAGGTCTCCTGGCTTACGGGTCTCGGCATCATCCGGCCTTCCCGGACGGCGGCCTTCTTCCTATATGAAGGAGGACCGGGTCCAGTGGCGCGACGTTGAACGATGCTCGCCGCTCACAGTTGCAGGGGCAGCCACGGTTCGGAAGCCCCCGGATTGGGTCCGCTTCGTTCCGTGTTCCCTCTTAGCCCCGGGGCCTTATGCCCTTGATCGGGGAACCGTCTGGCGGCGACTATAAGGAACGGTGGGGCCGCCGGTCAATTAAATGCCGCCCGGGGTGAAAGAGGAGGGAATAGGGGCCACAATCTCGGGCTTTGCCACAATTGCCCGCAGAAATTAGCCAATCGTGCCCAAATCGCGTTAAAATTCCGCCATATAGACGGACGAAATTGGGCCCTATCGAACGTCTTATGGAAAGTTGAAGACGCCCGACGCGGCGTTCACACGCCGCCCCCTTGGCCCCAACCGGCCGACCCGTATTCGAGGAGAAGTCCATGTCCAGTTCCATCGCTCTTGTCGACGACGATCAGAATATCCTGACCTCCGTGTCCATGGCGCTGGAGGCCGAAGGCTACGACGTCACCACCTATTCCGACGGCGCCGAGGCGTTGGAAGGCCTGGGCCGCGTGCCCGTGGACTTGGCCGTGCTGGATATCAAGATGCCGCGCATGGACGGCATGGAACTTCTGACCCGCATCCGCGAGCGCGACAATCTGCCGGTGATCTTCCTGACCTCCAAGGACGACGAGGTCGATGAAGTCGTGGGCCTGCGCATGGGGGCCGACGACTACATCAAGAAACCGTTTTCCCAGCGCCTGTTGATCGAACGCATCCGCGCCGTGCTGCGCCGCCGGGAACTGGCTGACAAGGAGCCGGATTCCCAGGACGTCCTGCGCCGGGGGGAACTGGTGCTGGATCCGTCGCGGCACCTCTGCACCTGGCGGGGCAAGGAAGTGAACCTGACGGTGACCGAATTCCTGATCGTCGAGGCCCTGGCCCGCCGCCCCGGCCACGTCAAGAACCGCGACCAGTTGATCGATGCGGCCTATGGCGAAAACATTTACGTCGACGACCGCACCATCGACAGCCATATCAAACGCCTGCGCCGTAAGTTCCGCGCCGTCGACGACGAATTTTCCGAGATCGAAACGCTTTACGGCATCGGCTATCGCTACAAGGCCGAGCAATAAGCGGCGCGGCCGTCCGTAAAGGCCTGGGCGGCGGCCGCGAAAGCCTGTAAAGGGGGCCCATGGCCAAGGACGGACAATTAGCGGAAGACGCGCCGGGCGAGGTCGCCGAAGACGCGGAAACCGGCGACGACCGGGATGCCGCCGCATCCGCGGGCCGCGCCGGACGTGGCCGCAAGCGGCGCCTGATCTCGCCCATTTCCGTTCATATCCTGGCCATCAACATGCTGGCCCTGTCGATCCTGGTCGCGGGCGTTCTTTATCTGGGCGATTACCGGCAAAGCCTGATCCGCGCCGAACTGGGCGCACTCCGCACCCAGGCGCAGCTGTTCGCCGTGGCCCTGGCCGAAGGGGCCATGCACCTGGATCAATCGTCCGAAGCGCAAGTCGCGACCAACATCCGCAATCAGATGCTGCGAAGACTGGTCGAAACCACGGGCACGCGGGCGCGGCTGTTCAATCGGGCGGGCGAATTGGCCGCCGACTCGCGGTTTTTCGGAAAGACCCGCCAGGCGGTCGAGGTCGAACAATTGCCGCCGCCCGGCACGGACGAAGGCGGGGCCGCCGATTCCCTGTTCGATTTCTACGACCGCATCACGCGCTGGCTGCCGGGCACCATGCCGCTGACCCATTACAAGGAAATCCCCGAGCCGTCCGCCGCCGATTACCCCGAGGTCATGTCGGCGCTGATGGGCGACGACACGCGCATGGTCCGGGCCTACAACCAGGACAGCATGATCCTGTCGGTTGCCGTGCCGGTGCAGCGTTACAAACGCATCCTGGGGGCCTTGATGCTGACCAAGCCGTCGTCGTCGATCGACAACGCCCTGTTGGACGTGCGCCTGGACATCCTCAAGATCTTCGGCGTCGCCATCGCCATAACGACCTTCCTGTCGATCTATCTGGCGCGGACCATCGCGCGGCCGGTCAAACGTCTGGCCGCCGCCGCCGACCGCCTGCGCCGCGACCATAGCCGGGAATCGGAAATCCCCGATTTCACCATGCGCAACGACGAAATCGGCGACCTGTCGCTGGCATTGCGCGACATGACGGCGGCGATCTGGATGCGCATGGACGCCATCGAACGCTTCGCCGCCGACGTCGCGCATGAAATCAAGAACCCCCTGACCAGCCTGCGCAGCGCCGTCGAAACGGCGGCCCGGGTGACCGACCCGGACCAGCAGCGCAAACTGATGTCGATCATTCAGGACGACGTCGGGCGGCTGGACCGTTTGATTTCCGATATCTCCGACGCCTCGCGCCTGGATTCGGAACTGTCGCGCACCCACCGGGAGCCGACGGACATCTCCGGCATGCTGTCGACGCTGACCGACGTCTATGCGACGACCGCGACCGAAGGTGGGCCGGAGGTGCGCCTTGAAATCATGGGCAGCCAGAAATTGACGGTACAGGGCATGGACAGCCGTCTGGTTCAGGTCTTCCGCAATCTGATCACCAATGCCATGACCTTCAGCCCGCCCGGCGGCACGATCCGCATCACCGCCCAGCGCGACCGCAAGACGGTCGTCGTCACGGTCGACGACGACGGGCCCGGCATCCCGCCCGGCAAGGAAGAGGCGATCTTCCAACGGTTCTATACGGAACGCCCGCAAGGCGAAAAATTCGGCACCCATTCGGGGCTGGGCCTGTCGATCTCGCAACAGATCGTCAAAGCCCACGAAGGCACCATCCTGGCGTCCAACCGCCTGGGCGCCGACGGCAAGGTGATGGGCGCAAGGTTCACTGTGACCCTGCCCGCCGCTTGAATATCCCCGGCGACCAGCCGCTTCAGACTTTCTGCAAACTGACCAGAACCGTATCGGCCGCCGGCTGACCGCCGACGTGTTCCCGATTGCGATGATCTGAGAGGACCTGGCGGAAGGTGCTCCAATTGGCGAGCACTACGGGCAGACGGGCGAGCCCCCGTACCCGGCCCTCGCCCCGCACCTTGTCGCAGGTATGCTTGAGCGCACGTTTCCACGGCGCCTTCGCCTTGGGCATCCAGGTTTCCAGCGCCAGCCCCGTAACCCGTGAAAGACCTTCGAGTGCCCGGATGTTCCAGCGCGTCATGTGATGTGGCGGCAGGTTCATGACGTCGTCGTGCAGGTATTCGCGGCTCATCGGCGAATAGGGCACGGAAAACAGAATTCGCCCGCCCGGCGCCAACAGGTTCTTGACCGCCCCCATCAACGCCCCCGGCGTCGCGACATGTTCCAGCACATGGCTGAGGACGACCGCATCGTATGTCCCGGCGGCCTCTTCGATGACCTGCTCGAGCGCCGCCTTGCGCACGTCCAGGCCGCGGGCCCGCGCCTTGGCGACGGAGCGTTCCGCGAGATCGATGCCTTGCGCCGTGACCTGGGGCAGGTCCTGGAGCGTCGCCAGGAAATCGCCCTGCCCGGCCCCCAGTTCCAACAGCCGCACGGGCCGCCCTTCGGCGACCAGCAATTCCTTCAGCTTGGCCCATTCCCAGCGCCCTTGGGCGTGGTACTTGGGAAACGAGGTCAGCCAGTCATAGAGCGCGCCCCCGCCCGCCAACATGGGGTCCGCATAGACCAGACCGCAGGCCGTGCATTCGACGAGATCGTAGTCGCCCGGCACGGCACCCGACGGCGGTGCCGCGCCGAACACCGCCTCCAGCCCGCCGGCAAGTTCGCTTGCAGGCAGGCGCCGGAGAACCCGGCCGGGGCTGGAACAGACGGGGCATTTTGCGGGGCGCGTGGATGTCATGGGCGTCCTTATACCCCGGCGCCCCGGACCCGATCAGCAAATATCGCGACCCGCCCCCGGTCGATGGTTGTCGGTCGGTGGTCGCCGGTCAGCAGTTGTCGGTCAGCAGTCGCCGGTCAGTAATTGACCGACTGGCCCTGGCCGCCGTCGACGGCGATGCATTGGCCGGTGACCATGGCCGCCATGGGCGAGCAGAAGAACAACACCGCGTTGGCCATGTCCTCGGGCTTGATCAGGCGGCCCAACGGGATTTCCGTGATCCGATCGGACATCGCGTCTTCCAGGCTGATGCCTTTGTCCTTGGCCTCGCGTTCGAAAATCTGCATGACCCGCTCCGTCACGGTCAGGCCGGGATGAACGCAATTGATGGTCACTCCACCCTGGGCCGCGCGCATCGCCAATTGCTTGGTGAAGTTGGCGACACCGGCGTTGACCACGCCGTTGGTCACCCGCAGGGGTGCCGTGATGCGGGCCGTCATGCCGCCGATGTTGACGATCCGGCCCCAGCCCTGTTGTTCCAGATGCGGCAGGATGATCCGCGCCAGGCGGATATAGGCCATCAGCTTGACGTCGATGTGATAGCGGAACATCTCGTCCGTCTGTTCGTCGAAAGGGGCGGCGGTCGAGGTCACGGCGTTGTTGACCAGGATGTCGATGCCGCCGGCGGCGGCCAGCGCCTTGTCTGCGAAGGCCTCCAGTTCCTCGACCTTGGAAACGTCGGTCTGATAGGCCCAAGCCTTGACGCCCAGCGCCTGAATATCCGCCGCCGTGGCATCCAGGCTTTCCTGGGTGCGGCCGCAAATCGCGATGTTGACGCCCTGCTTGGCCAGGGTCAGGGCGATGGCCCGGCCGATGCCGCGCGAACCGCCGGTAACGAAGGCGGTCTTGCCCTTCAATTCGAAATCCATGCTTGGCTCCTCCCGTGAGGTCTCTGTTTGCCCCTGTTGCCGCCAGCATGCCGCGCGGGCCAGGCTACGTCCACGGGCCCGGCGCCAGGTTATCCCCCGCCGCGCGCCGTTTTCCGAAAATCGAGACAAAAAAATCGCCGGCGCGGAATATCGTCCGCCCATGAAGAGCCGAATAGGCAAAAAGGGGCTGGACAGGACCGGTCCGTCGGCACAGGCTTCGACCCATGAACGGTACTCTGAGAGCGGTTTCCGAACAGGTCCATGGAACCTGTCTGGACCTGGGCGGCGCCGGCGTTCTGCTGCTGGGCCCGTCGGGGGCCGGCAAGTCGGATCTGGCCCTTCGTTTGATCGACGGCGGCGGCCCGGACGGGCCGCGTCTGGTCGCCGACGACCGGGTCGATCTTGCCATACGCGACGGCCGCGTCTGGGCCCGCGGGCCGGAGGCGTTGAAAGGCCTGTTGGAGGTTCGGGGCGTCGGCATCATGCCCATGAAGCACACGGCCGAGGTGCCCCTGGCCCTGGTCTGCGACTTGGTTGCGCCGCCGCTGGTCGACCGCCTACCCGAGGAGCGGGCGACGGACATTCTTGGCCTGAACATTCCCTTCATCCGCTTGGCTCCCTTCGAGGCATCGGCCCCGGCCAAAATTCGGCTGGCGCTGCGCCGCCTGCCCTGGGACGACGCGCCCACGGGCGATCCGGCCGAGGCGGGCCGGGCCGGGGACGGCCGTCCATGACAGCAATCGGCGACGGCCCCGAAGGCGGGAAAATGACCTTGGTTCTGGTCACCGGGGTTTCGGGGGCCGGGAAGAGTTCAGCCCTCAAGGCGCTGGAAGACATGGGTTTCGAAGCCATCGACAACCTGCCGCTGTCGCTGCTGGGCCGGCTGGTCGCGCCCGGCGGCTTTCCGCATCCCATCGCCGCGGGGATCGATATACGGACCCGAGATTTCGGTGCCGATGCCTTTCTCGAACAGATCGCTCAATTGCGCGCCCGCGCCGACGTCGATGTGAAAGTCCTGTTCATGGACTGCGACGATCAGGTGTTGACCCGGCGTTATGCCGAAACCCGCCGACGCCATCCGCTGGCCGTCGACCGGCCCGTCGCCGACGGCATCCGTCAGGAACGCAACCTTTTGGCGCCCTTGCGGAAACAGGCGGACGTGGTGATGGACACGTCCGAAATGTCGCTGGGCGCGCAGAAGGCGGCAATGGAAGACCATTTCGGCGGCCAGGGCGACCCGGGCCTGCCGATTTTCGTCGTCTCCTTTTCCTATAAGAACGGCGTGCCGCGCGATGCCGACCTGGTGTTCGATGTGCGGTTCCTGCGCAATCCCCATTACGATTTGAACCTGCGGCCGCTGACCGGCCAAGACGAAGCGGTCGGTGAACATGTCGCGGGCGACCCGGATTTCGAGGGGTTTTTCAATCGCCTGACGGATCTGTTGGAGCCTCTGTTGCCGCGCTACGCCGAGGAGGGCAAAAGCTATCTGACCATCGCCATCGGCTGCACCGGCGGGCGGCACCGTTCCGTCTATGTTTCGGAACGTCTGGGCGCCTGGCTGACGGAGAAGGGAGAAAAGGCGCGGGTACGCCATCGCGACTTGGACAAACGCTGAAAATCGTACCAATATCGCCCCCCTGGACCGTCGCCGGACCGGCCGCAAGAGCCGGAGGCAGGGACAGCCCCGGGGGGAACAACCGGGGATACGCCTATGCTCGTGCTTGAGGGGAAAAACAAAATGCAGGAAGGCCCGCTATGATCGGACTGGTCGTCGTCACCCACGGCAATCTGGCGACGGAAATGATTTCCGCGCTGGAACACGTCGTCGGACCGCAGCCGGAGGTCGCGGCCGTCTGTATCGGCCCCGAGGACGATATGGAAGAACGGCGCGCCGAGATCATGGAGCGGGTCGAACAGGTCGATAGCGGCGAAGGCGTCGTGGTGCTGACCGACATGTTCGGCGGCACGCCGTCGAACCTTGCGATTTCGATCCTCGACCGCGCCAACGTCGAGGTCATCGCCGGAATCAACCTGCCGATGCTGGTCAAGTTGGCCAGCGTCCGCAAGACCGAACCCCTGGCCCAGGCCGTCGAGGCCGCCCAGGAAGCCGGCCGCAAATACATCAACATCGCGTCGCGGCTGCTGACCCAAGAAGCACACTGAGAGGGGCCATGCCGTCGCGTTCCCTCACCATCGTCAACATGCGCGGGCTGCACGCCCGCGCGGCGGCGAAATTCGCCCAACTGGCGGGCGAGTTCGAGGCCGACATCAAGGTCTCCAAGGACGGTCAGACCGTGGGCGGGCGGTCGATCATGGGGCTGATGATGCTGGCCGCGGCCCCCGGTACGGAGATCGAAATTTCCTGCGAAGGGACCCGCGGCGACGAAGCCCTGGAGGCCCTTTCGACGCTTGTCGGTGCGGGCTTCGACGAGGAACTGTGCGACCCGAAGCCGCCGAACAAGTGAGTCCCTGTCAATGAAGGCAGAAATGGAAAAACGGTTCGAAGGACTGGGCGTGTCATCCGGCATCGCCATCGGCCCCGCCTATGTGCGGGAGGCCGGGGCGTTGGACGTCCCCGAATACCGCATCAAGAAGAAGGACCTGGCCGCCGAGAAAAAACGCCTGGCAGCCGCCGTGATCCTGGCCCGGCGCCAGATCAAGCGCCTGCAGTCCCAAGCCCAGAAAGACATCGTCGCCGGCGAGATGCGGTTCCTGTTCGATGCCTATCTGCAGATGCTGGAGGATTCGCGCCTGGTGCGGGGGGCCCAGGATTTGATCGCCCGCGAGCAGATGAACGCCGAGGCGGCGGTGCAGAAGACCCTGGCCGGCATCCTTCATGCCTTTCAGGCCATGGATAACGCCTATATCTCGGCCCGCATCGACGACGTCCGCGACGTCGGCAACCGGATCATCCGCAACCTCATGCGCGAGCCGCTGAAACCGTTCAGTCAGGCCCCCGACGGCGCCATCGTCATCGCCGACCAATTGTCGCCGGCCGATGCCTCGCAATTGGACCCGGACCGCATCGCGGGGGCGGCGACGGCGCTGGGCGGGGCCGAAGGCCATGCGGCGATCATGGCGCGTGCGCTCGGCATTCCCCTGGTGCTCGGCATTCCCGGCCTGACCGAGGCGGTCAAACCGGGGGCCCGGGTCATCGTCGACGGCATCCACGGCACGGTTGTGGTCAACCCGACGGCCCGAACGCTGGGCGTTTATGAGCGATTGAAGGTGGCGGCGCGTAAGCGGGCGGAAAAGCTGGGCCATATGCGGGCCGTGCCGGCGGTGACCCGCGACGACGTCACGGTGACGCTGGCGGCCAACGTCGAACTGCCGATCGAAATGGATTTGGTGAAGCGCAACGGGGCCGCCGGGATCGGCCTGCTGCGCACGGAATTCCTTTATATGAGCCGCGACGACGTGCCGACCGAGGACGAGCAATACGAAATCCTCAAGGACATCGTCGAAGCGATGGACGGTAAGACAGTGACCATCCGCACGCTCGACGTCGGCGGCGAAAAACCGGCCCAGGGCCTGTTGGGCGATCTCAGCGAGGCCGCCGCTTCGGCGCTGGGCCTGCGTGGCATCCGATTGTCGCTGGCCCATAAGAAAGGCATGGCCGATCAGATGTGCGCGATCCTGCGGGCCGCCAACCACGGGCCGGTGCGTATTCTGCTGCCCATGGTCACGACAGTCTCGGAAGTCCGCCAGGCCCGCGAAGCGCTCAAGAAGGCGGCGCAACGCCTGAAGCGGCGCAAGCAGAAGGTACCGGACCCGCTGCCGCCCTTGGGCGTGATGATCGAGGTCCCGGCGGCGGCGCTGGCCGCCGACGCCCTGGCGCAGGTCTCAGACTTCTTCGCCATCGGCTCCAACGATCTGACCATGTACACGCTGGCCACGGACCGCACCAACGAACACGTCGCGCACCTTTACGACTCGCTCCATCCGGCGGTCCTGCGCTTGATCCAGTTCGCGACCCAGGCGGCCCTGCGGTCACGCATTCCGATCTCGCTCTGCGGCGAGATGGCGGGCGATCCGCGCTACGCCCCGCTGTTGCTGGGACTGGGCCTACGCGAACTCTCGATGGTGCCGGTCAAGATTCCGGTCCTGAAACAGCGTATCCGCGAAATGGACCTGGCCGCCGCGACACAGCGCGCCGACGCCATCATGGGCCATGTCGACCCGGGGCGTATCGCGGCCTTGCTGGATGATTTCAACGGGCTGGCCTGACCCGACCAAACCTCAAAGTCCGTTTTCGGATATCCAGTCCCGAATCAGGGAAAGCGACGCCTCGGGCGCCTCCATCGGCGTCATGTGGCCGGCGTTTTCGATGATTTCGAGGCGCGCGCCGGGGATGGCGTCCGCCATCTCCTGAGATTCCGCCATCGAGCGCAACTCGTCCTGGCGCGACCAGATCACCAGGGCCGGGCAGGAAATCGCCGCCAGATCGGCGCGGCCGTCGGGGCGTTGCAGGACCAGTTGATTGATGAAGGTCTCGCCGCCCAAGCGCTGGGCCATGTCGAGGACTTCCTGAACCATCGCGTCGTCGCCGCGCAAATCGGGGTGCAGAGATTTCCGCACGCCCGCCGGGGACAGGCCGCGAAAGCCGCGTTCCCTGATCTTTTCCGCGATGGCCGTGTTGCGCGAGATAATCTCCGGGCGCGGCGGACGCGGCGAGGTGTTCATCAACACCAGGCCGGCCAGCCGGTCCGGCGCCTGGCGCGCCATTTCCCGGGCGACGTAGCCGCCCAGGGAAAAACCGACGGGCAGCAACGGCCCCGGCACGGTATCGAGGATTTCCCGGGCCGTCGTCTTGAGGTCCGTGAGACCCGAAAAATCGCCGTAGTGGCAGGGGCCCAGTTCGGCGAGCCCGGCTTCCATGCGCGACCAGAGGGCCCGGTCGGTCATGAAGCCGGGAAGCGGAACCAGGGTGAAGTTGGGGGAACTCTTTGTGGATGAAGTCATCCGCAAAGTGTATCGGCCAACTCCTTGAAGTTTTCAACGATCAAGTCGGGGTGTTCCGGCCAGGCGCCGAACGGCCGCTTGCGGCGGTCGATGAAGGCCGTGCGCATGCCGAAGGATTTGGCGCCGACCACGTCGAACTCGTGGTTGGCGACGAACAGGCATTCGACCCGGTCGAAGCCGGTGATGTCGCAGGCCGTCGCGTAGGTTGCCCAATGGGGCTTGAAATAACCCGCTTCGGCGACGGAAATGACGTGGTCGAAGGGGAAGCCGATGTGCGGCCCGGCATTGGCCAACATGTCCGGATCGCCGTTCGACAGGATGGCGAGCTGATAGCCCGCCTCGCGGAGATTGCCGAGGGCCTCGATCACGTCGGGGAAGGGTTTGAGCTTCTCGATTTCCGAGACCAGCCATTGCACTTCGTCCTGGGTGTATTCGATCCCGGCGCGGTCCATCACGACCGAAACGGCGCGGTGGCCGATCTGGCGATACGGCGTATGACCCCGGTCGTTCAGCGCATCGATCATCGAGTTTTCGAAATGGGTGCGGCGCCACCAGGTGACGAAGCTGTGGGGTTTGCCGTCCCAGCCCTTTTCTTTCAGGAACGGCGTGGCGATTTCCGTCAGGCCCTTCTGCATGTCGACGACGGTGCCGTATTGATCGAACACCAGGATTTTGATTTCGCGTTTAAGGATGTCCGGATCGGTCATCGGATGGTGCCTCCTGTGGCGGGGTGGATGAATGGGTTGGTTGAACGCGGCGGAGTATGGCCGCTGCCTCCGGGGCGGAAAACCGCGAAATTCTTGGTGGGACCCCGAGTTTTTCTCGACCGTGCCCGTGAACCGTCACAGGGCCGCCTCTTGAAGAAAATCCCTGGGCCTGCTACATCCCCCACCAACACCGACGGCCGGGCATCGCCCTGCCCGGAACATTTTTTCACCAATCGCGCCTTCCTCTGGAACACCGACGTTCGGGGTTCGCGCAATGTAGTAAACGAGAACAGGAGTTCTATATGCCCTTCGACGATTACAAGGTTGCCGACATGTCCCTCGCGGCTTGGGGCCGCAAGGAAATCAGCCTGGCCGAAACGGAAATGCCGGGACTGATGGCGACGCGCGACGAGTACCGCGACGAGCAGCCGTTGAAGGGGGCGCGCATCGCCGGATCCCTGCACATGACGATCCAGACGGCGGTGCTGATCGAAACCCTGAAGGACCTGGGCGCCGACGTGCGCTGGGCGTCCTGCAACATCTTCTCGACCCAGGACCACGCCGCCGCCGCGATCGCCGAAGGCGGCACGCCGGTCTTCGCCGTCAAGGGCGAAACCCTGGAAGATTACTGGGACTATTGCCATCGCATCTTCGAATTCTCCGAAGGTACGGCCAACATGATCCTGGATGACGGCGGCGACGCGACGCTGCTGATCCACCTGGGCATGGAAGCGGAGAAAGACATCTCCGTCCTCGACAAGCCGGGTTCGGAAGAAGCCGAATACATGTTCGCGTCGATCAAGAAGAAGCTGGCCGAGGACCCGACCTGGTATTCCAAGCAGGGTAAGGCGATCCAGGGCGTGACCGAAGAAACGACGACGGGCGTGCATCGTCTCTACGACATGCAGAAGAAGGGAACGCTCATGTTCCCGGCCATCAACGTCAACGATTCGGTGACCAAGTCCAAGTTCGACAACAAGTACGGCTGCCGCGAAAGCCTGGTCGACAGCATCCGCCGCGCGACCGACGTGATGATGGCCGGCAAGGTCGCTGTCGTGGCCGGTTACGGCGACGTCGGCAAGGGCTCGGCCGAAAGCCTGAAACAGGCCGGCTGCCGCGTTCTGGTGACCGAAGTCGATCCGATCTGCGCCCTGCAGGCCTGCATGGAAGGCTATGAGGTCGTGACCATGGAAGCGGGTGCGCCGCGCGGCGACATCTTTGTCACCACCACGGGCAACATCGACGTCATCACCGTCGACCACATGCGCGCCATGAAGGACCGTGCCATCGTCTGCAACATCGGCCACTTCGACAACGAGATCGAAGTCGCCAAGTTGAAGAACTTCAAGTGGGACAACATCAAGCCGCAGGTCGACGAGATCGAATTCCCGGACGGCAAGCGGATCATCCTTCTGGCCGAAGGCCGCCTGGTGAACCTGGGCTGCGCCACCGGGCACCCGTCCTTCGTCATGTCGGCGAGCTTCACCAACCAGACGCTGGCTCAGATCGAGCTGTGGACCCGCGGCGACCAGTACAAGAACGAAGTCTACGTGCTGCCCAAGCACCTGGACGAAAAGGTCGCCATGCTGCACCTGGAGAAGCTGGGCGCCCAGCTGTCCCAGCTGCGCCAGGACCAAGCCGATTACATCGGTGTTGAGGTTGCAGGCCCGTTCAAAACGGATGCCTACCGCTACTAATCGGCCAGGCAATGTCAAAAAGGTTAAAAGGCGGTGCTTCGGCACCGCCTTTTCCTTTGTGGCCAAGGGGTTGTGTGGTTAACATCCAGCCGTGCTAAGCGATATCGCCCCCATCAATGCGTTCAGTTCCGGCCTGTTCATCGGCGCCGGCCTGTTGTTGGTTGTCGCCTGGCTGTTCCGCCGCCGCGCGAAAGAGGCCGAATTCGAGCGTGGCCGGATCGAGGCCGTGGCCGTGAAAGCCAGGGAAATCCTGGCCGGAGCGCCCGACGGACTGTTCATCTGGGACCGATCGTCGGGCGCCGATACCTGCTCGCGGAAGCTCGCCTCCCTGCTGTCGCTGGGTGACGGCACGAATTCCAAATTCGACGACGTGGCCGCACGTTTCGACGGCGATTCGGCGAAACGGCTTAAAGCGTCCGTCGTTTTCCTTCATGAAGAAGGCCGCCGCTTCGAAATCGTCCTGACGACCGCCGATTCCGGCGGCCGCCGCATGATCCAGGCCATCGGCGCCCGGGCCCAGGCCAAGGACGGCAAGGTTCTCGCCGATATGGTCTGGATGCGCGACATTTCGTCCGCGGCCAAGCTGCTGATCGACCTATCCGGCGAGGGCGATCTACCCGAAGCCCGGGACCTTCATCTGCGCGGCCTCTTGGATGCCCTGCCCTTTCCCATCTGGCTGCGCGACAACGACCTGCGTGTCGTCTTCACCAATCAGGCGGCCCTCAGCCAGCGCGTCGCCGGCCCCGACGACGAGCAGGCGGAAACCGCGCGCGACGAACACCGCCCCGTCACCCGTATCCAAGAGCTGCAGAATGCCGGAGAGACCCGCAGCTTCGACGTTACCGAATGCCCGTTGGCGGGCGACGACGGCGATGAAGCCGACGGCACCGAAAAAGAGACGGGCGGCCTGATCGGCTATGCCTTCCCCCATGGGTCCGGCGAGAACCCGGCGCCGCCGGCCGCGGCCGAGCCCACGAAACTGCCGCCCCATGCCGCCATGGGTGAGGCCGTGCTCAAGGGCCTGGGAACGGGCATCGCGATCTTCGACCATGCGGCCAAGCTGGTCTTCGCCAATGAGGCTTACCGCGACATGTGGCGTCTGGAGGCCGACTGGCTGGCCGAAGGCCGCGATTTTCCGGAGATCCTGGAACATCTGCGCGCCGAACGGCGGCTGCCCGAAGTGCCGGATTTCCGCGCCTACAAGATGGAACAACTCGCCATGTTCGACGACGCCGAAGGGGCCGCACAGAACGATCCTTTCGGCGATTTGATGCATCTGCCCGACGGGCGGACGCTGCGCGCCGTCGCTTATCCCATGCCGACGGGCGGTCTGGCGCTGGGCTATGACGACGTCACCGATCAGTTGGATTTGGAAAGCTCCAACAACGCCCAGGACGCGATCTACCGCGCCAGCCTGGAACACCTGGCGGAAGCCATCGCCGTGTTCGGCTCGGACGGGCGGCTCAAGTTCTGGAATCCGGCCTTTGCCCGTCTCTGGGATTTAGCCGAGGATGTGTTGGGCCCGCAAACCCATGTCGGCGATTTCGTCGAGGCGACCCGCCCCCTGGCCGCGACCGGCGGCGATTGGGACGCCAAGAAAGCCCATATCATTTCCGCCATGACCCGCCGCGAGGTAACCCGCGACACGATCGAGCGGGCCGACGGCCGAACGTTGGAGTTCGTCAATGCGCCGCTGCCCGACGGCGGCGTGCTGATCGCCTATACCGAGGCCAAGACCGAAAACGGGGCCGACGCCCTTGGGGCAGCGGACCCGCTCCCGGAATCCGGGCCTGATAAAGCGGATGGCGCCGCCTAGGGCGAGACCTAAGCCCATCGGCCGCGTCCATATCGCTCCTGAACCGCCGTTTTTCGGCGAAACCCCCGAATATCCGGGGCTTCCGCCCTCGACTTTCGGCCCTCTTTAACTCATCGGCACATCCGCCTATATTGGGGGTGCATATGCGAACGACCATTCATTGAAGAAGGCGAAAAAGGGCCTCGGGTCATGACCAGAACCATCGCAAAATTTCCTCTCGGCGAGTTCGTCCGGCACCGTATCTACGGGTTCCGGGGCGTGGTCTTCGACATCGACCCGGAATTCAACAATTCCGAGGAATGGTACGACAGCATTCCGGCCGACGTTCGCCCCCGCAAGGACCAGCCGTTCTATCACCTGCTCGCGGAAAACCACGACAAATCGCCCTATGTGGCCTATGTCTCGGAGCAGAACCTGGAACTCGAGGACTCGGACGAGCCGATCGATCATCCGGACCTGCCGGATTATTTCACGGTCGATGACGAAGGCCGCCTGATCTATCGCCACCCCATGAACTGATCCGCCAGCGCCTGGGACGAGCGCCCGAGGCAATCGGCCGACTTGGCCGGTAAATCAGCGGCGACGGTCGTCACCGGCACCGCTGGCTGGAAAAATACGCCGACAGTTCGTCGATCTGCGCGTCGTTCAATTTCTCCCCCTGGCGCGTCATCATGCGATGGGCGCGGTATCGTCCGGGGCGCGACGGGCCTTCGGCCATGCTGTCGCGAAACGCCACAAGCTGAACCCGCAAATACTCTTGCCGCTGCCCCGCCAGGGACGGAACGAACGCATGCGTGGTCCGCCCTCCTTGGCCGTGACAGAGGAAACACCGGTTCGCCAACAACGGCTTCGGCAGGGGCTCGGTCCGATTGCCGTCCAATTGCCAGGCATTGACGCAGGCCTGCGATGCGAAATATTCGGCAACCAAAGCAATATCCTCATGCTCGACCTTGGGGGCTTCCTGGCTCATCACCGGATGCTTGCGTTCGAGCCGCAAAAAGCTCGAGGAGTTCGGCGCGAATTGGCGCTGAAAGGCCGAAATCTGGTGGATCAGGTATTTGCTGTCCTGGCCCAGGATCGATGGGACCTTGGGTTTTTTCAACATGCCGGCCAAAGAATGACAGGGCAGACAGGGCACGGCCTGGGCCAACGGTTCCGCGGCCTTGGCCCCGCCCACCGGTGCACCCGCCAGCATCCACGCGGACACCGCCGCCAAGATCAACCGCCTCGCCGTCATCTCACGCGGTCTCCCCGCCGGGCACGCCTTTGGTCGTCGAGTATTCGAAATGCAGGATTTCATCCGGCCGCGCCACTGCATGGGCCGCATGGGCGGCGGCGGCGGCTTCGGCGAAACCGGTCAGGATCAATTTCAATTTACCCGGATAAACGGCGATATCGCCGACCGCAAACAGACCCGGCCGTCCCGCCGACATGGTGGCCGGATCGACCTGAACCAGGTTCTTATCCAGGTTCAGGCCCCAATCGGCGATCGGGCCCAACTGCTGCAACAGGCCGAAGAACGGCAACAAGGCATCGGCTTCCAGTCGTTTCTCGTTCCCGTCCAGATCGCGGGCGATGACGGCGGCAAGGGCGCCACCCTCCCCCTCGAGCCCGCCCAATTGAAACGGAATGACCAGATCGACCGTGCCCGCCGCGGCCAGATCCTGCAGTTTGCGGACATTGTCCGGCTGTGCGCGGAACTTGGGCCGCCGGTGAACGACGGCGACGCTTTCGGCGACATCGGCCAGGTTCAGCGCCCAGTCGACGGCGCTATCCCCGCCGCCTGCGATGACGACCCGTTTGCCGCGGAAATCTTCGACCCGCGTGACCATGTAATGCACGCCCAGGCCCGGGCCTTTGTCCTCGAATTCGCGGATACCGTCGAGCGGCGGGCGGTTGGGCCCGAAGGCCCCGACACCGGCGGCGATGATCACCGACGCGGCCTGGATTTCCGTGCCTGCCGCCGTGGTGACGCGCCATCCGCCGTCCCGTTCCACCAGGCCCGTGACCGGGCGGCCCAGGTGATAGACGGGATCGAAGGGTGCGGCCTGTTGCTCCAGCCGCGCCACCAGGTCCTTGGCGTCGATCTTGGGATAACCCGGAATATCGAAGATGGGTTTTTCCGGATAAAGCGCGCTGAGTTGTCCGCCCGGCATGTCCAGGGCATCGACGACATGGCATTTCAGGCCCAGCATGCCGCATTGGAACACCGCGAACAGTCCGACCGGACCGGCGCCGATGATGACGACATCCGTTAGGGCGGCTTTTTGCTCTGCTGCCTGGGACACCTGGGGCTGCTCCTTCGATTGCCCGGCCGGGGATCGGCGCTTTTTCGGGCGGTATTGCGGGGTTCCTTACATGGCGGGCGCGGCGGATCAGGTCAAGCCTTGTCCCGACCATGTTATTATCGGTAAAAGAGCGGCGATGGTTGCGATGGCGCAGGCAAGCGAAGAATCGAACGGCCCCGTCCTGACGTTAACGGACGAGGGCGCGACCTTGACGTTGGGCGCACGCCTGGGCGCGATATGCCGCGCCGGTGACGTGATCGCCCTGCAGGGCGGCCTGGGCATGGGAAAATCGGTTTTCGCGCGCGGACTGATCCGCGCCCTGACGACACCGGACGAAGACGTGCCGAGCCCGACCTTCACCCTGGTTCAGCCCTATGACGCGGCTGATTTCACCTTGTATCATTTCGATCTGTACCGCCTGGAAGACCCGGAAGAAGCGTTCGAGTTGGATATCGAGGACGCCTTCGCCGACGGCGTCTCGCTGATCGAATGGCCGGAACGTCTGGGCCATCTGCTGCCGGCCCGGCGGCTGGATGTTCATCTTTCCCCCGGCGGCGCCGAAACGGCGCGGCGGTGCGAAATCTCCGGCGGCGGCGACTGGCCGGAACGACTAACGAAAGCAGGACTGACTAAATGAGTGAACGGGACGATTTGATCGACGGCTTTCTCGAACGGCACGGCTGGGGCGGGGCCGCGCGCTCGGTGCTCGCCGCCGACGCCTCGTTCCGGGGGTATTACCGGCTTGTCGACGGCGACCGCCGGGCCGTGTTGATGGATGCCCCGCCGCCCAAGGAAGACGTCCGTCCCTTCGTCACCATCGCCCGGCACCTGGCCAAGATGGGGCTCAGCGCGCCCGAGGTCTTCGCCGAAGACCCCGATGCGGGCCTGCTCCTGCTGGAGGATCTGGGCGATGGGACCTATACCCGCATGCTGGCCGACGGCGCCGATCCGGAACCGCTTTACGCCGCCGCCGTCGACGTGCTGATCCATATTCACGACCGCGCGCCGGAGGCCGCGATCCCCCGCGCCCTGCCGCCTTACGACGAACGCAAGCTGATGGAAGAGGCCGGTCTGCTGATCGACTGGTATCTGCCGGCGGTCATGGGGTCGGAAATCGACGAAGATGCCCGCGCCGCCTATTTCAACGCCTGGCGCGCCCCCTTGAAACAGGTCCTGGCTCAACCCAAGACTTTGGTCCTGCGCGATTATCATGTCGACAACCTGATCTGGCTGCCCGGCCGCGATGGCGTTGCCCGCTGTGGCCTGCTGGATTTTCAGGACGCGGCCGCCGGATCGCCGGTCTACGACCTGATGTCGTTGTTGGAAGACGCCCGGCGCGAGGTCGATCCCGTGCTGACCGCCCATATGCTGGCCCGCTACCTGGCCGCCTTCCCCGATCTCGACCGGGACGCCTTGGGCGCCAGTTACGCGATCCTGGGCGCCCAGCGCCATGCCAAGGTGATCGGTATCTTCACGCGGCTTTCCCACCGCGACGACAAACCGCAGTACCTCCACCATATTCCCCATGTCTGGGGATTGCTTGAACGCTCGCTGGCCCATCCGGCCCTGGCCGACGTCAAAGCCTGGATCGACGCCGCCATCCCGGCCGACAATCGCGTCGTGCCGCCGGCGGAACAACCCGAGGCCGCGGCGTGAGCACCGTCGCCGAGGCCCCCGCAACGGGGCAGGCCCCCGGCCCGACGACGGCCATGGTCCTGGCCGCCGGCCTGGGCACGCGCATGCTGCATCTGACCAAGGACCGGCCCAAGCCGCTGATCGAGGTCGATGGCCGTGCCCTGATCGATCACATGCTCGACCGCCTGGCCGAGGCCGGGGTCGAGCACGCCGTGGTCAACCTGTTCCACATGGCCGATCAATTGGAAAAGCATCTCGCCGGGCGGACCGAGCCGCGCATCACCACGGTGATGGAACCGGAACGGCTTGAGACCGGCGGCGGCGTCGCCAACGCCCTGACCCTGTTGGGCGACGAACCATTCTACGTCGCCAATTCGGACGCCCTCCTTCTCAACGGCCCGCACCCGATCCTGCCGCGTCTGGCCGCCGGTTGGGACGACGAGAAAATGGACGGCCTGTTGCTGCTGCATTCCACGGTCGAGGCTTTCGGTTATGAAGGCTACGGCGATTTCTGCGCCGAACCGGACGGCCTGCTGACCCGCCGCCCGGAATCGGAAGTCAGCCCCTGGCTGTTCACCGGGGTCCAGATCCTGCATCCGCGCCTGTTCAAGGACCTGCCCGAGGGGCCGTTCTCCCTGAACGTCCTTTATGACCGGGCGATCGCGGAAGGACGGCTTTACGGTGTCGTCCACGACGGCGAATGGTTCCACGTCGGCACGCCCCAGGGGCTGGCCTATGCCGAGGAATACATGTCGGAACGTTTCGCCGGGCGGCGCTATCGATGACCGCCACCCCGAGGGGTGGAGCAGACATAAGCGGACCCAAGGTCTTCACGATCCGTCCGGACCGGCCCTTCGTCGACGTTCTGGCGCAAAGCCTGTTGGCGGAAACGGCGGACGATCCGGAACGCCTCGCCGATTATCAGATTCTCCTGCCGACCCGCCGCGCCATCCGCGCGCTGCGCGATGCCTTCCTGCGGGCGGGTGGCGGGCGGACCGTGCTGCTGCCCCGGCTAACGCCGCTGGGCGACGTCGAGATCGACGAACTGGACGCCGGGGGCGAAGGCGCGGAAACGGGCGCCCTGGACCTTCCGCCGGCCCTGCCCGGCATGCGGCGCCAGGCCCAATTGGCGCGCCTGATCCGCGCCGTCCCCGGCCGCGCCGAAACGCCGGACCAGGCCCTGCGTCTGGCCCAGGAACTGGCCCGTCTGATGGATCAGGTGGCGACCGAACGGCTCGATTTCCGTGACCTCAAGACCCTGATCCCGCCGGATCACGAGCTTGCCGAACATTGGCAGAAAACAGTCACCTTCCTCGATATCGTCGCCGACGTCTGGCCCGCGCACCTGGCCGAGGCCGGATGCCTGGACGGCGCCGATCGCCGCAACAAGGTCCTGGAACAACGCGCCGAGGCCTGGCGCGCCCATCCGCCGAAGACACCCGTGATCGCCGCCGGGTCCACCGGCTCAATCCCGGCAACGGCGGACCTGCTGGCCGTCATCGCCGATTTGCCGCAAGGGGCGGTGATCCTGCCGGGCCTGGACCGGGATCTGAGCGACGACGCCTGGGCCGCGCTTGAACCGCATCATCCGCAATACGGCCTGAAACATCTTCTCGATCGCTTCGGCATCGGCCGCGACGCGGTCGTCGACTGGGCGCCGGAGATCGACGCCGATGCCGACAGCCGCGCGGCCCGCGTCGCCCTGTTCAGCCGGGCCCTGCGGCCCGCCGCCGTGACCGGCGCGGCCGACCGGCCCGCCGGCGGCATGGAGGCCGCAACGACCGCGGGCCTGGCCCGGATCGATTGCGCGACCACGGCGGAAGAAGCCTCGGTCATCGCACTGGCCCTGCGCGAGGCGTTGGAAACTCCCGGCAAGACTGCCGCCCTCGTCACCCCGGATCGCGCCCTGGCCCGCCGGGTCAAGGCGGAACTGGCGCGTTGGGGCGTGGCGTTGGACGATTCCGCGGGCACGCCGCTGGCCGAGACCCCGGCGGGCGCGTTCCTGCGCCTGACCGCCACCCTGGCCGCCGAAGACTTCGCGCCGGTGCCGCTGTTGGCGGCGCTCAAGCATCCCAAGGCGGCATTGGGGGGCGAGCCCGCCGCGCTGCGCGCCCTCGCCCGGCAATTGGAGACGGCGAAGGTTCTGCGCGGCATCCGTCCGGGCCCAGGCATCGCCGGGCTGCGCGCCGCCGTCACGCATCTGAAGGAGCCGGGCGCCCTGCCCGCGCTGGTCGACCGGCTGGAGGCCGCGGTCGGGGACTTCGCCGATTTGATCGCCGCGCGGGAGGTCGACCCGAAAGATCTGGCCGCCGCCCATCTCGCCTTCGCCGAGGCACTGGCAGCAAGCGACGGCGAGACCGGGGCCGAACGCCTGTGGTCCGGCGAAGACGGCGAGGCCGCCGCCCAGTTCATGCATGACGTTCTGGACGCCGTGTCGAACCTGGGCGCCGTGCGCGGGCGGGATTACCCGGCCCTGCTCGACAGCCTGATGGCGGGCCATGCGGTGCGCCCGGCCTGGGGTGCCCATCCGCGGCTCAACATCTGGGGCCTGTTGGAAGCCCGCCTGCAGCAGGCGGACCTGATGATCCTGGGCGGCCTCAACGAAGGCAGCTGGCCGCCCGAAGCCAAGCCGAGCCCCTGGATGAGCCGCCCCATGCTGGCCGAATTCGGCCTGCCCCTGCCGGAACGGCGGATCGGCCAGACGGCCCATGATTTCGTGCAGGCAGCCATGGCGCCGGAGGTCCTGCTGACCCGGGCCGAACGGGTCGAGGGCGCGCCCAGCGTTCCGGCCCGTTGGCTGCTGCGCCTGGGCAACCTGATATCCGGGACCCCGGCGGAAGACGCGATCACGGCCCGCGACGGCCTCAAGACCTGGGCCGGCGCCCTGGATGACCCGGGCGGAACCGTCACGCCGACGCGGCCCCTGCCCCGTCCGCCCGCCGCCATGCGGCCCACGGGCCTGTCCGTCACCCAGGTCGAGAAATGGGTACGCGATCCCTATGCCGTCTACGCCCGCCATGTCCTGCGGCTGCGGCCGCTCGACCCCATCGACGCCGACCCGGGGGCGGGCGACCGGGGCGATATCGTCCACCGGGCGTTGGAGCTGTTCATCGAGGCCCACCCCCGCGACCTGCCGCCCGATGCCGAACGGCAATTGATCGCCTTCGGCGAAGAGGTCTTTGCCCAGCATGCCGACCGGCCCGCCGTACGCGCCTTCTGGTGGCCCAGGTTCCTGCGCGTCGCCCGCTGGTTCCTGGAGGTCGAACGGGAACGCCGGGAACGCGGCTGCCGCCCGCATGCCTGGGAGGCCGAAGGATCGCTGACCCTGGAAACCGGCGCCGGGCCGTTCACCCTGACCTGCATCGCCGACCGCATCGACCGCGACCCGGCCGACGGGTTCGAGATCATCGATTACAAGACCGGCCGCACGCCGACCAAGCCGCAGGTCGAAAGCGGCTTTTCCCCGCAACTGCCGTTGGAAGCCGCCGTGCTGCGCGCGGGCGGGTTCGAGAAACTGGCGGCGGGCGAGGCATCGGCGCTGGCCTATTGGAAAATGTCGGGCGGGCGAGAGGCCGGAAAGATCACGTCCCTGGACGACGCCCGGCAACTGACCGACGACGCGGCGGCGGGCTTGGCGCGGCGGGTGGTGTTCTTTTCCGATCCGAACACGCCCTACGCGCCCCGCGTCAAACCCATGTTCGAAACCGATATCGGCGACTACGACCACCTGGCCCGCGTCCGCGCCTGGAGTGCCGCGGGCGGGGAGGACGGCGAATGAAGGAGACCCGCCAACGCGCCAACGCCGTCCAGGTCGCCGCCGCGCGGCCCGAGGAATCGGCCTGGGTCTCGGCCAACGCCGGGACCGGCAAGACCCACGTCCTGACCAACCGGATCGTCCGCTTGTTGATGAGCGGCGTGCGCCCGCGCCATATCCTCTGCCTGACCTATACCAAGGCCTCCGCCGCCGAGATGGCCAATCGCCTAGCGAAGCTTTTGGGGAAATGGGCGGTCATGGACGACGACGCCCTGGCCGAGAACTACCGCGAGCAGACGGGCGTGCCGTTGGACCGCGACGACCTGGCCCGCGTGCGAAGGCTGTTCGCCGAAGTCGCCGACACCACCGACGGCCCCAACATCCGCACCATTCATTCGTTCTGCGAATCGCTGCTGGGCCGGTTCCCGTTGGAGGCCGGCGTCGCGCCCCATTTCCAGGTGATGGACGAACGCACGGCGGCGGAACTTCGGCGCGAAGCCCGCGACCGCGTGCTGAACGATGCCGCCGACCGGCCCACCAGCGCCGCCGCCCGGGCCATGGACCACCTGGCCGGACTGCTCGACGAAAGCGGGTTCGACGATCTGATGACGTCGCTGGATTTCGCGCGGGGGCGGTTGAACAAACTGTTCCGGGACTACCAGGGGGCATCGGGGCTGGCCCTGGCGACCCGGCGCAAGCTGGGCCTGGCGCCCGAGGACGACCGGGCGTCGGTGATCGCCACCGCGCCGGCGGCGGATACGGCGGCTCTGCGCCAGGCGACCCAGGCGTTGGCGGGCGGGAAGAAGACGGACAAGGACCGGGCCGCGTTGATGGCGCCCTGGCTGGCGGCGGCGGACGATGCCGAGCGGGCGGCCTTGTTCGGCGATTACAGCCGTGCCTTCCTGACGCAAAAGCGGACGCCGCTAGCCCGCCTATTGACCAACGAGGTGGAGAAACAGGCCCCCGGCACGCAGGCCGTCATGGAGGCCGAACAGTTGCGCGTCGCCGCCATCGACGAAAAGCTGCGTGCCCTCGCCATCGCCGAGAATACGGCGGCGCTGATGGACCTGGCGGCGGCGCTGGCCGATGCCTACGCGGACCTGAAGGACGGCCGCGCGTTGATGGATTACGACGATTTGATCCTGAAGACCGCGCAGTTGCTGCGCCATTCGCCGGGGGCGGTCGCCTGGGTCCATTACAAACTGGACGGCGGGATCGCCCATGTCCTGATCGACGAGGCGCAGGACACCGCCCCGCCGCAATGGGAAATCCTAAAGTCCCTGGCCGATGAGTTCTTTTCCGGCGAAGGGGCCTGGGACGCGGACCGCCACGGCCCCCGCACGGTCTTCGCCGTCGGCGACGAAAAACAATCGATCTACAGTTTCCAAGGGGCCGAGCCCGCGCGGTTCGAGGAAACCCGTGCTCATTTCGCGGGCAAGGCGCGGGATGCCGGACTGGCCCCGTCGCTCGAGACATCGCAGGAAATGTCCGTCTCCTTCCGCTCCGTCACGCCGGTGCTGGAGGCCGTGGACAACACCTTCGCGCCGGAGGAATTGCGCGCCTCGCTTAGTTCCTTGGGCCGCGTCGTGCAGCACCACGTCGACCGCTCGCAGGACGGCGGGCGGGTCGAGACCTGGCCGCCGGTCCAGCCCGAAGAAGAAGGCCAGCCCGACGCCTGGGACGCGCCCGTCGACCGGCCGGGGCCGCGCGCACCCGTGGTCCAGGTCGCGGAAACAATCGCCGCCGCCATCGAGGGATGGATCAGGGACCGCGAAATCCTGGTTTCCCAGGGCCGCCCCATCGAGGCGGGCGACGTCCTGATCCTGGTCCGTAAGCGGGGCCGGTTCATGGAAGAAATGGTCCGCCAGTTGAAACAGCGGAGCATCCCCGTCGCCGGGACGGACCGCATGGTCCTGAGCGAACAGATGGCGGTCATGGACCTGATGGCGCTGGGCCGCTTCGTGTTGCTGCCAGAAGACGACTTGACCCTGGCGACGGTTCTCAAAGGCCCCTTGTTCGGTTTCACCGACGACGGCGATCTGGCGCCGCTTTGCCACGCCCGGCGGGGCAGCCTATGGGCCGAGTTGCGCGCCCGCGCCGGGGAGAAAAAGGAATGGCGGGCGGCGGCGGAGGTCCTGGCGGGCCTGCTGGCCGGGGCCGACGCCGCCCCGCCCTACGAATTCTTCGCCCGCGTCCTGGGCCCGCTGCGCGGCCAGGAAAAATTCCTGCGCCACCTGGGGCCGGACGCCGCCGACCCCATCGAAGAGTTCATGGCGCTGGCATTGCAGTTCGAACGGGAACACGCGCCGTCGCTGGAGCGGTTCCTGCATTGGACGGGCGGCAGCGAGACCGTGATCAAACGCGACCTGGACCAGGCCGCCGGCCACGTCCGGGTGATGACCGTGCACGGCGCCAAGGGCCTGGAAGCGCCCGTGGTCTTCCTGCCCGATACCTGCCAGGGAGGTGGGCGGGGCAAGCCCATCGGCCTGCTGTGGGATGACGGCGGCGACGGCGGAGAAGACAGCGGCGCCGTTTTCTGGCCGGGGCGCAAGGACGACGACTGCGACGTGACGGCGGCACTCCGGGCCGGGGTCGAGGCCGCGCGCGAGGCCGAGGAACGGCGGCTGCTTTACGTCGCCATGACCCGCGCCCGGGACCGGCTTTACGTCACCGGCTGGGACGGCAAACAGAAACGCCCCGAAGGCTGCTGGTACGAATTGATCCGCGCCGGGTTGGCGCGGGCCGGTGCCGTGCCCCTGGGCAAAGGCGGAGACGAAGAGGACACCGGCCTGCTGCTCGACTGGCCGCAGACCGCGCCGGTCGAGGCCAAAGACCAAGACGCCGACCCCGCGCCCGCAGCCCCGCCGCCCTGGCTGTTCGCGCCGCCACCGGAGGAACCGGACCCGCCCCGCCCGCTTGCCCCGTCGCAGCCGGACGACGTGCCCGCCGCCGCTTCGCCGCTCGCCGCCGACGACGGGGACCGGTTCAAACGCGGCCTGATCGTCCACCGCCTGCTGGAAGCCCTGCCGGACCTCGCCGCCGAGGCACGGGAGGGTGCCGCCCGGGCCTATCTCGCGCGGCCCGGCCACGAACTGTCCCCCGGGGAGCAGGCAGATATTCTCGCCGAGACCCTGGCCGTCCTGAACGATCCCGGCCTGGGCGCCGTGTTCGGGCCAGGTAGCCGCGCCGAAGTGCCGCTGGTCGCCATGGCGGGCGGGCGCGTGGTTTCGGCCCGGATTGACCGCCTTTTGGTGACCGAAACCGAAGTTCTGATCGCCGATTTCAAGACCAACCGGCCGCCGCCGGAGCGCCTGGAGGATGTCGCCCTCGGCTATATCCGCCAGATGGCCGGATACCGCCGCGCGTTGCAGGACCTTTATCCCGGAAAGACCGTGCGTTGTGCCTTGATCTGGACGCTGGGGGCGCGTTTGATGGAGATTCCCGCCCCGTTGATGGACGGTGCGGAGTCCTAACGCATTCGAATTGCAAGGGGAAAATCCACCCCTGGCCGGGCCGCTTGACGGGGCCCTGACGCGACCCTAGATTCAATGGCAAGGGAAGGGCCGGGAGGTTTTCCGCCCTAGGCGAAAGCCGCGAAACAGCCAGGGCGGCATGTCCCGGCACGAGAGACTTCAACAAAAAACCTATCCAGACACACATCCCAAGGTGAGCGATATGCCGAAACAGATTTCCGACGATTCCTTTGAAACCGACGTTTTGGGTTCGAGTGAACCGGTCCTGGTGGACTTTTGGGCCGAATGGTGCGGCCCCTGCAAGCAGATCGCCCCGGCGCTGGAAGAACTTGCCAGCGAACTGGAAGGCAAGGTTACCGTCGCCAAGCTGAACATCGACGACAACCCGTCGACCCCCGGCAAATACGGCGTGCGCGGTATTCCGACCCTGATGCTGTTCAAGAACGGCGAAGTCGCGGCGACCAAGATCGGCGCTCTGCCGAAAAGCAAGCTGCAGGAATGGCTGGAACAGAATATCGACTGATCCGCGCCCCGGCGGCGGCGACGCCGCCGGATTCCGCTGTTTGACCGACGCCCGCCCAATACCCGACCAATTCGAGGGGAGACTGCCATGAGCCGGCTGGACGTACACCAGATCCCGGTCCTCAACGACAACTACGTCTATCTCGCCCATTGCCCGGAAACGGGGGCAACGGCGGTGGTTGATCCGGCGGTTGCCGCCCCCGTGATGGATGCGGCGAAGGCCAAGGGCTGGGACATTACCCATATCCTGAACACCCATCACCACGGCGACCACACGGGCGGCAACCTGGAAATCAAGCAGGCCACGGGCTGCACCATCGTCGGCCCGCGCGCCGACGCGGCGCGGATTCCCGGCATCGACGTCGAGGTCGGCGACGGCGACAGCTACACCCTGGGCAACGCCAAGGCCGTCGTCTACGACGTGCCGGGCCATACCCGTGGCCATATCGCGTTCTGGTTCGAAGGATCGGACGCGCTGTTCTGCGGCGATACGCTGTTCGCCATGGGTTGCGGCCGCCTGTTCGAAGGCACGCCGGCGCAGATGGTCAATTCCTTGGACAAGTTCAAATCCCTGCCGCCGGAAACCCGCGTGTTCTGCGCCCATGAATACACCCAGGCCAACGGCCGTTTCGCGCTGTCGGTGGAGCCGGACAACGCCGATTTGGTCCAGCGCATGCAGGACGTCGACGCGGCCCGGGCCAAGAATATCCCGACCGTGCCGTCGACCATCGGCATCGAGCTTGCGACCAATCCCTTCCTGCGTGCCGATAGCGCGGATTTGCAGAAAACCATCGGCATGATGGGCAAGGATTACGTCACGGTCTTCGCCGAGACGCGGCAGCTCAAAGACAACTTCTGATTTTCTGAAGGCAGGTTAGTCGGCAGCCGCCGGACGGGCGGCGCCGTCATGATGCGCGGCCTCTTGGTCGCCTTCTTCCCGCACCTGGCGCAGTTCCGCCCGCGCCCGGCGCAGTACGTCGACCGAGGCGATCAGCGCCAGCGAGGCGATGATCCCGCCGACCAGGACGTCCGGCCAGAACGTATTGGACAGCCAAACTCCGCCGCCCGCCGCGATGACGGCGACGTTGGCGATCGCGTCGTTGCGCGAACAGAGCCAGACGGACCGCATGTTGGCGTCGCCTTCTCGGAACTTGAACAAAGCGACGGCCACCGCAACGTTGGCGACGAGCGCCAGGGTGCCGACGGCGGAAATGGTCGCGGCATGGGGCACCCCGCCCTCCATCACCCGCCAGGCCGTCGTGCCGATGACCCAGAGGCCGAACAGGCCCATGGACAGCCCCTTCACCAGGGCCGCCCGCGCCCGCCAACGCAGATGCATGCCGACCACAGCCAGTGAAATCCCGTAATTGGCGGCGTCGCCCAGGAAATCGAGCGCGTCGGCCTGCAACGCCACGGACCGGGAAAAGAAGGCGCCGGCCATTTCGGCGGCGAACATGGCCCCGTTGACGACCAAGGCGAACCAGAGCACGCGGCGATAGGCGCGCGAGGTTTCGGCGTCGTGGAAATGGCCGTGATCGTGGCCGCAACACGCAGACATTCTAAGCCTCCTCTTCCGGGGCGACCGGACCGTGGTCGTGTTCCGGCTCTTCCACGTGTTCCATCATGTCCAGCAGGATCGAGGTGACGTGGTGATCGTGCACGGAATAATGAACGAACTTTCCCTGCCGCTTGGCGCGGACCAGGCGCGCGGCCTTCAACAGGCGCAGATGGTGGCTGGTCAATGAGGGCGACATGTCCGTCAGCGCCGCCAGGTCGTTGACCGAGCGCGGCCCGGTCATGCAGGCCGCCAGGATCGAAAGGCGGTTCGGTTCGCCCAGCAAATGAAAGATCGAGGCGATTTCCTCGGCCCGGTCGCGGTCGAGCCCACCGTCCAGGCCGGCGGGGAGCGCCGCGCCCGCACCGGCGCCGACACCGGGCATCAGGGTTTTGGATTTCCGTTCCATCACCCAAACATATGAACAAATGTTCAGATGTTCAAGCGTTGTCCCGTAAAATCGTCCCGGCGAGGTAGAGCGAGCCGCAAATTAAGACGCAAGGCGCCGTCTGCCCGGCCTCCGCGCCAGCGTCCTGCCCCACGCGGGCGGTGATCGCCGCCAGGGCCTCGGCGACCGACGCGGCCGTGCCCGAGGGAATGCGAACGCCCCGGCCGGCCTCGGCGATTTGCTGTGCGGTCAGGGTGTTGGGCTCACCCGGAATGGCGACCCCCGTCAGCGACGCCGCGACACCCGCGAGCGGGCCGAGGAACGTCGCCGGATCCTTCGAATTGATCATGCCGCAGATCAGGTGCAGGGGCCGGTCCGCCCAGACCTCGCGGGCGTAATCGGCGATGACCTCGGCCGCCGCCGCGTTATGCCCGCCGTCCAGCCACAGCGCCCAGCCGTCACCCAGGCCGTTGACCAGGGGCCCGGCCGTCAGGCGTTGCAGGCGGGCGGGCCATTTCGCGGAGGCGAGGCCGTCGGCGATCTGGTCCGCCGACGCGTTGAACCCCTCCATGGCGTCGAGGCAGGCGATCGCCTGGGCCGCGTTGGCCAATTGATGACGGCCCGCCAGCGCCGGGGCGGGAAAGTCCCGCGCCGTGCCGTCCGGCCCGGTCAGCCGAAACCCGCCGCCCGCGATCTCCGCGACCGACCAATCGGCACCATGGAGCGAGAGCGGCGCGCCCAAGGCCTCGGCCCGATCACGCAGCACGGCCTCTGCCTCGGGCCGCTGTGGGCCGATGACGCAGGGCACGCCCTGTTTGATGATGCCCGCCTTTTCCCCGGCGATGGCCTCGATGGTGTTGCCCAGGAACTGTTGGTGATCCATGGAGATCGGCGTGATCACGGTGACCAGGGGCTTGTCCACGACGTTGGTCGCATCCAGACGCCCACCCAGGCCCGTTTCCAGGATCAACACGTCGGCGGAAGATCGGGCAAAGGCCAACATCGCCGCCGCCGTGGTGATTTCGAAAAAGGTAATCGGCTCGCCGGCATTGGCGTTTTCGCATTCGGTCAACAGGGCCTGCAGATCCGTATCGGGGATCAGCCGCCCCGCCAAACGAATGCGTTCGTTGAAATGCACCAGATGGGGCGAGATATGAACATGCACACGGTACCCGGCGGCCTCCAGGATCGCGCGCAGGACGGCAATGACCGAGCCCTTGCCGTTGGTCCCGGCGACATGGACGACGGGCGGCAGGCTGCGTTCCGGATGGCCGAGCTTGGCCAGCAGGGCGTACACCCGGTCGAGCGACAGGTCGATGACCTTGGGATGGAGGGTCAGAAGGCGGGCGAGAATTTCATCGCAACGGGCGGCGGCCTCGGCATCCGCCCCGGGCGTTCCGGTCATGGGCGGCGGGCCGGATCAGTCGTCGCCAGGGACGGGCACGGCGCCGGGGCGGTGATTTCGCGCCGGCGGCAGGATTTCGCCTTCGAGAAGCTCGATATCCTGGTCCGATCCCTCGACCGCGCGGCCCGGCTCCGGATTGAGCAGCAGATCGATGACCCGGATCAACGTGTCGCGCAGGTCCGTGCGCGGCACCACCATGTCGACCATGCCGTGCTCCAACAGATACTCGGCCCGCTGAAACCCTTCGGGCAGGGTTTCCCGGATCGTCTGTTCGATCACCCGCGCCCCGGCGAAGCCGATGACGGCGCCGGGCTCCGCGATATGGATGTCGCCCAGCATGGCGTAGGAGGCCGAAACGCCACCCGTGGTCGGGTCCGTCAGGACCACGATATAGGGCAGGCCCGCTTCCTTGACTTCCTCGACCGCGATGGTCGTACGTGCCATCTGCATCAGGGACAGAATGCCTTCCTGCATGCGCGCGCCGCCGGACGACGGAATGACGATGAAGGCGGCGTTTTCGTCCACTGCCTTGCGCGCGGCGGCGACCAGCCCCGCCCCCATGGCCTGGCCCATGGAGCCGCCCATGAAGGGGAAATTCAACGCCGCAATAACCACCGGCAGGCCGTTCATGCGCCCGACACCGGCCAGCAGGGCATCCTGATCCCCCGTCTTCGACCGCGCGGCCTTGAGGCGCGAGGTATAGGAATCGGTGTCCTTGAACTTGAGCGGATCCTGTGCAGGCGCCCGCCAGGTGATGCGTTCGAACGCGCCGTCGTCGAACAGCATCTCCAAACGCTGCGCCGCCCCCAGCCGCAGGTGATGGCCGCAGTGCTGGCAGACGTGCAGGTATTTTTCGAGATCGCGATGGAAGATCATCTGGCTGCAACCGGGGCATTTGTGCCACAGGTTGTCCGGCATTTCCTTGCCCGCGCCGACCAGACGCTTGAGCTTGGGACGGACGAAATCGCGCAGCCAGTTCATGTGTTCGCCTCTTTCGAAACAGGTGCCGTTTAGTTTCTGGCGCCGCGAACCCCGTCCGCCAGCGCGCCGACCAATTCTAACACCTTGTCCTTGGTGCCGGGTAGGGGCGCGCCGTTTTCGTCGCGGTTGTCCGCAATCACCTGGACCAGCGCCGATCCCACGACCGCCGCGTCGGCGACTTTTGCGATCTCGGCGGCCTGATCCGGCGTTTTAATGCCGAATCCGACGGCCACGGGCAGGTCCGTGTGGCGGCGGATGCGGGCGACGCTGTCGGCGACATGGCCCACGTCGGCGGACTTGGTACCGGTGATGCCGGTGATCGAAACGTAGTAGACGAAGCCGGACGCATGCTTAACGACCTTGGGCAGGCGCTTGTCGTCGGTCGTCGGCGCCGTCAAATAGATGAAGTTGAGCCCGGCCTCGATGGCGGGCAGGCAGAGTTCGCCTTCTTCCTCGGGCGGCAGATCGACGACGATCAGACCGTCGATCCCGGCCTCCCTGGCATCCTTCAGGAAACGGTCGACGCCGTAGATATAGATCGGATTGAAATAGCCCATCAGGATGATCGGCGTCTCGTCGTCCTTCTTGCGGAAGGAGCGGACGATCTCCAACGTCTTCGGCAGGGTCATCCCGGCTTTGAGCGCGCGCAGCGAGGACGCCTGGATCGCCGGGCCGTCGGCCATGGGGTCGGAAAACGGCATGCCGATTTCGATCAGGTCGGCCCCCGCCTCGGCGATGCCCAGCAGGATGTCCTCGGATGCTTCCGGCGTCGGGTCGCCCGCCGTCAGGAAGGTGACCAGACCGGCGCGGCCCTCGGCTTTAAGGGCGGCGAATTTTCGGGTGATGCGGGTTTCGGGGCGGCTTTCGGTGGTCATGGGCTCAGTCCATCCCCAGGTAGCCGGCGACGGCGTCGACGTCCTTGTCGCCGCGGCCGCAGAGGTTCATCACGATCAGGTGGTCCTTGGGCAGGTCCGGCGCGATCTTGGCGACATGGGCCAGCGCGTGGCTCGGCTCCAACGCCGGAATGATGCCCTCCTTCTTGGTGCAAAGCTGGAAGGCTTCCAAGGCTTCCTTGTCCGTGATCGAGACGTAATTGACCCGGCCCGTATCGCGCAGCCAGGAGTGCTCGGGCCCGATGCCGGGATAATCCAGCCCGGCGGAGATCGAATGGCCGTCGACGATCTGGCCGTCTTCCGTCTGCAGCAGATAGGTGCGGTTGCCGTGCAGCACACCCGGGCGGCCACCATTCAGGGACGCGCAATGCTCGCCCGTCTCAATGCCGTGGCCGGCGGCCTCGACCCCGATCAGGTTGACGCTGTCATCGTCCAGGAACGGATGGAACAGGCCGATGGCGTTGGATCCGCCGCCGATCGCCGCGATGCAGGTATCGGGCAGGCGGCCTTCCATCTCCATCATCTGCTCCTTCGTCTCGTTGCCGATGACGCATTGGAAATCGCGGACCATGGCCGGATAAGGATGCGGGCCCGCCGCCGTGCCGATGATGTAGAAGGTGTCGTCGACGTTGGAGACCCAGTCACGCAGGGCCTCGTTCATGGCGTCCTTCAACGTGCCCGTGCCGGCGGTGACGGGGACGATTTCGGCGCCCAGCATCTTCATCCGCACGACGTTGGGGCGCTGGCGCTTCACATCCGTTTCGCCCATGTAGACGACGCAGGGCAGACCGAACAGCGCACAGACCGTGGCCGTCGCCACGCCGTGCTGCCCGGCGCCCGTTTCGGCGATGATGCGGCCCTTGCCCATGCGCTTGGCCAGCAGGATTTGACCAATCGTATTGTTGATCTTGTGGGCACCCGTGTGGTTCAGCTCGTCCCGCTTGAAATAGACCTTGGCGCCGCCGAAGTGATCGGTCAGGCGCTCGGCCAAGTAAAGCGGGCTGGGCCGGCCCACGTAATGCTTCATGTAACGGTTGAACTCATCCCAATAAGCCGCGTCGTTCTTGGCGTTATCCCAGGCTTCCTGAACCTGCAGGATCAACGGCATCAGGGTTTCCGCCACATAGCGGCCGCCGTAGATATCGAAATGTCCCGTCTCGTCCGGGCCTTCGCGGTAGGTGTTGAGCTTCGACATGAACCAATCCTCATATTTCCCTGGGATCGCGCCGTTTTAAGGTTAACGGCGCAACCTAGCCGGGGCGGCGCAAATAAAGCATATGCCCCCCACGAACCCAAGGACTAAAGGGGCCCGATGGGCCTTTGCTTTTGAAGGGATATCGACGGGACGACCGGGGGCTAACCCGCCCCCTTGGCGGCGCCCAGGAAATCGCGGATCAGATCGGCGCTTTTCTCGCCGGGTGCCGTCTCGACGCCGGACGAAACATCGACGCCAGGGGCCCCCGCCGTTCGGATCGCTTCCGCAACGTTGCCGGGCGTCAGCCCGCCCGCCAACAGCCAGGGCACGGACCAATCCGTTCCGGCCAGCAGCCCCCAGTCGAAGGCCACGGCATTGCCGCCGGGCCGGTCGGCGTCTTTCGGCGGCTTGGCATCGAACAGCAGCCGGTCGGCGACGGTCTCATAGGCGCGGGCCCCCGTGACATCGTCGGGCGACGCGATGGCCAACGCCTTCATCACCGGCAGGCCAAACTTCTCTTTTACCTCGGCCACGCGCTCCGCCGTTTCCGAACCATGCAACTGCAACAGGTCGATATTGCCGCCGGCCGTGATCACGGCCAACTCGTCGTCCGTCGCATCGACGGTCAGCGCCGTCTTGATGACGCCCGGCGGCACCAGGGCCGCCAGCGCATTGGCGATCGGCGGCTGCACGTTGCGCGGCGATTTCTTGAAGAACACGAAGCCGACCATGTCCGCCCCGCCCGCGTTGACAGGGTCGCAGGCCGCCTGCACGGCCTCCGCCGTCTTCAATCCGCAGATCTTCACGACGGTCATTTCAGGAACCCAGTTCGTCCGCGATGCGCTTGGCGGCGGCGATCGGGTCGTCGGATTGAGTGATCGGGCGGCCGATGACCAGATAGTCCGCACCCAGGGAGACCGCGTCGCGGGGCGTGACGATGCGTTTCTGATCGCCCTTGGCGGCCCATTCGGGGCGGATGCCGGGCACGACCAGGGTGAAGTCGGGGCCGCAGACGGAGCGGATGACCTTGATCTCGTGGGCCG
>CAJWCU010000023.1 GCA_913030825.1 uncultured Rhodospirillaceae bacterium
GCGCTGCCGGACGATGGTTCGGCCACCGTCTGTTTCGATCAGGAGAAAGCAAGGGATGGGCGGAGATAAGCAAATATTTGCATTCGAGCTGAATTTCCTGGTTTCGACGGCTCCGCAGCCTTGGGTATGTGACATCGGCGCTCGAACAATCCGACCCGTTCAAGGGGCGCGGGGCACTGTCACACCAATCAGATCATCTCGGGAGATAACGCGGGCAAGGTCGTCCGCGCCGAGGCCTTCCGTTCCTGGGGGGCGAAGGGGCAAGACCATGTAGCGCAGGTCGGCGGTGCTATCCATGACGCGGATTTCCGTGCCGTCGGGGATCGTCGTTCCGAATTTTTCCATGATTGCGCGCGGTTCGACGACCATGCGCGAGCGATAGGCGAAACTTTTGTACCAATCCGGCGGCAGGCCGAGGATGGCCTTGGGGTAACAGGAACAGAGCGTGCAGACGATGGCGTGATGCACTTGGGGCGTGTTCTCGACGACGGTGAACTCCGGGCCTTGGGTGATGCGCAACCCCAACTCGTCGAACACAGCCTGCTTGGCGTCGGTCAGCAGCAGGGTGCGAAAATCCGCGTCGGCCCAGGCGCGCGCCGCCAGCCGTGCGCCCAGAAGTGGACCCCGCGTGTCGATTTCGGCACGCAGATCGGCTAGGCGGTCTCGGTTGATCAAGCCTTTGTCGATCAGTAGGTTGCGGACAGCCTGGGCCAGAAGGTCCGTGCGCCCGCCGCAACGGGTCAGATCGGCGAGATCGCTTTCCGTGGTCTTCATGACAGGGGTTCCAGCCAGGAATCGTAAATATCGGCGGCGATACTTGTTCCGCCCGTCGGTTCCGCCGTGCCGTCTCCCCAGACCTCGGCGAAGTCGAAAACGACCTGATAGAGATGGCAGGCGGGCGGATCAGCCGTGCCGGTGGCCAAGGCGGTGGGGTCCTGAAAGACACCGAAGTAGCGGACGATCCGGCCTTCCTTGCCGCGCAGGTAGAAGGGTGCCCGGATATGGCCGGTTTCCGGGAAGCGGGCGGAGACCCGCACCCGCGTCCCGTCGCCCAGACGCGGCCGGGGGGGGATCGCTGTTGGGTCGGCGCGGGCCATCAGGGGCCGTCTCCGGTTTCAACTGCGGTCAGGCGGGCGATCTCGCGGGCGATTTCGTCCTCGGTCAACAGACCCTTTTCGATCAGGATATCGGTCACGCCCAAAAGCCAACGTTCATAATAGCTGACTTGGAAATAGATTTCCGGCGGCAGTTCCTCGATCCCTCGTCGGCGTTCGTCTGGCCGCACCAGCCCGCATTCCCGCAGTGCGAGCAAGTTGACCAGAGCGTCCACGTCCTTGTCGAAGGCGTCGGGTTCGTGTTCGGAGATCAGGAAAGGTTGGTGGTCCGTGCCGCCCAGGTCGTGCATGGCGTGGTGGTGCGGGTCCTGGTTGTGCGTCCGGTCGTCTTCCATGATCCATGCCTGCGGCCTATACGGCCTCTTTCATCATTGCCTGTTTGATGTCGGTCATGACGTCCGCGGCCTCTCCGAACCGCGTGACGGCGCCGTTCTTCATCATGACCACTGTGTTGGCCAGGCTTTCGACTTCATGGGTTGAATGAGTGACGTAGACGATGGGGGTGTAGAATTCGTCGCGCACCCGCTTGATGAAGGGAATGATCTCGGCCTTGCGCAACTCGTCCAGTGCCGACAGCGGTTCGTCCATCAGCAGCAGGTCCGGGTTGGTCAACAGCGCACGCCCGATGGCGACCCGCTGTTTCTCACCGCCTGACAGGTGATGGGGCCGGCGTTTCAGAAGGTGGCCGATGCCCAGAAGCTCGACGACCTCGTCGAACCTGATCTGGTGGCCGTCGCGGTAGCCGTAGCGCAGGTTGCTGTTGACGGTCAGATGGGGGAACAGGCGGCTTTCCTGAAAGATGTAGCCCATGCGCCGGGCGTAGGGCGGCACGGAAACCCTATTCTCGGAATCGAAAATCACCCGGTCCTGGATCTTGATCAGGCCCTTGTCCGGCGTCATCAGGCCCGCCAACAGGTTGACGACGCTGGTCTTGCCCGACCCTGACGGCCCGAAGAACACGGTCAGCCCGTTGTTGGGCAGTTCGACATCGACGTTCAGGTTGATGCCGCCCAGAACCTTTTCGAGGGCAATGGAAATCATGGCGTCCCTCCTCAGCCGTTCAGGATCTTGCCGAGCCGCTTGTTCAGGACTTCCGCCCCGACCAGCGCGACCATCGCCAGAACCAGTGAGATGAGGACCAGTCGCCCGGCCATGGCGTCGCCGTCGGGCTGCTGGACCAGGTTGTAGATGGCGATGGGGATCGTCCGGGTTTCGCCCGGGATGTTGGATACGAAGGTGACGGTCGCCCCGAATTCGCCAAGGCACCGGGCATAGGCCAGGATGCAGCCCGCGAGCACCCCCGGCATGATCAACGGCAGGGTGACCGTGAAGAACACGCGGATCGGCCGTGCGCCCAGGGTGTAGGCGGCGGCCTCCAGCTTGCGGTCCATGGCTTCGTAACTGAGGCGGATCGTGCGCACCATCAGCGGAAAAGACACGACCGCCGCCGCCAGCGCCGCCCCCCGCCAGGAGAACACGAAGGTCAGGCCGAACCATTCCTTCAGGTAAGCCCCGAGAAAGCCGTTTGTGCCGAACGAAACCAGCAGCAGATAACCCATGACCACCGGCGGCAGAACCAACGGCAGATGGATGATGCCGTTCAATATGTTCTTGCCGATGAATTCCTTGCGGGCGAGCAGCCAGGACACGGGAAGGGCAAGCGGCAGGCAGATGAGAACGGCCCAGAACGAGACTTTCAGACTGAGATAGATTGCTTCGCTTTCGACGTCGGTCAGTTCCATGCCGCTTCCCCTTTCCCGATTTCCTGGCGTTGGGCGGTGTTCATCGTTGGTCGGCCCGGGTCTACTCCAGGATCGGCTTGAACCCGTATTTGGAGAAGGCGGCCTTGGCCGGCTCGGTCTTCAGGAAGGCATAGAACTTCGCCGTGTCCGGGTTCGTCGAGGTCTTGACGACGGCGATGGGATAGGTGATCGGACCGTGCGATTCCTGAGGGAAGTCACCGATGATTTCGACCTTGTCGGAAACCAGGCCCGAAGTCTTGAAGACGATGCCGGCGCCGACTTCGCCGCGTTCGACCATGGACAGTCCGGCGCGCACGCTGGGGGCCATCGCCAGGGTCGGTTTGACTTCGTCCCAGATGCCCAGATATTTGGCGGCGTCCTTGAAATACAGGCCGACGGCGGTGTGGTCCGTGTCGCCCACCGCCATGCGTTTGCCCTTCAGGGCTTCGAACAGCTTCATGCCCTTCTCGATCTTGATCATCGGGAAGTCGGAGCCCTTCGGCTTGACCAGCGAGAGCGAGTTGGCGACCACGGGGACGCGGGTCTCGTCCTTGATCAGGCCGGCCTTCTGCAGCCGGTCCATCCATTTGTTGTCCGCCGAGAGAAAGATGTCGGCGGGGGCGCCGTTCTCGATCTGCTTGGCCAGGGTAGAGGTGGCGCCGAACGACACGCGGATATCGCCGCCGGACTTCTTATAAGCGGCGACGATTTCCTTCATGGCGTTGGTCGTGCTGACGGCGGAAAACAGGGTCAGGGTGTCGGCCTTGGCCGTCGATGAAAGGCCGAAGACCATCGCAAGGGCGAGCGCGCCCTGGGAGAAAGCGCGGAAAAATCTGGTTTTCGTGGTGGTGGAACGGAATCGCATTGGTGCCTCCATATCTTCAGATTGGAATCGCGATGGACGTTTCCTTGAAGATGCCGGCGGACTTTGTTGGCCTGGTCTTGCCTGCGTTGAGGCTTGGCGATGTCCGCTCGGCGCGCTGGCATCAACGGGGTGATTAGAAAGACGCGGGATCGACCCGTAACGCAAATATTTGCGGTCCATTTCCTGTGTGCGCATAAAGGATGCCTGAAAATCCACCACCGAGACGGTATTGCATAGCGTTTAAGCAGTATGATAGCGTTTTTGCAGTGCAGCAATTTTTTGCCTTCACCGGCTGAACGGGAAAATGTCATGACGCCGGATGAAACGCTCCTGGATGGGGACTTCGCCGACACCGAAATCGACGCATCGCTGAGTTCCGTCCTGCGGCTGACGGAAACGGGCCTGCCCGTGGATTCCGGCCCCGACATCATGGACATGCTGTCGGACAGCGAACTGGCCCGCCTTGTCGCGGCAGGACGGGAAACCGCCTACAAGCCCGGCGCCTTCTTCTTCCGCCAGGGCGATACCCATGACGGCATCCATTTCATTCGCTCGGGCCGGGTGCGCTCCTATTACACGTCACCGAGCGGCCGCGAGATCACCCTGGCCTATTGGCCGAAGGGCCATTTCGTCGGCGCGCCGCAGATTTTGGGCGGCGGCGAACATATGTGGTCGTCCGTCGCGGTCGAGGCGACGACCGGGCTTTGGCTGCCGGGGGCGGTCCTGCGCCAATTGATCCGCGAGACGCCGAACCTAGCGATCGCCCTGATCGAAGGGCTGACCTACAAAAGCATGTGCTACACGGCGCTGCTGCAGATCATGGGCACGCAGTCGAAGACCGCGCGTCTGGGTCACCTGTTGCTGACCCTGGCGTCGCCGGTGCCGGACGGTGCGAACAGCGCCCCTGTGCGCCAGCATTTTACCCAGGAAGAATTGGCCAATCTGATCGGCTCGACCCGGCAATCCATCTCGACCTCGCTCGACAAGTTCGAGAAGCAGCGCCTGATCGCCCGCGAGGGCGATGCCATCCGTATCCTCGACGTCGCGGGCTTGCGCGATCTTTGCGACTGACCGCGCGGCGAAGGTAAATTCTTACCGCAAATATTTGCTGTCCTGACTTTTCCGCCCCGCGCAAGCTGACCTCAATCGGACCTACTCCGAAACCACAAGAGGACAGCGCGAATGGACGATCTCAGCCTGGAATTCGACGCCCTTCAGGCGGCCTATGAAGAAGGCCGGGCAACGCCGACCGCGGTCGTTTCCGAAGTCCTTTCCCGGATTTCGGCGCGCGGCGATGACGGCGTTTGGATCCATCGCGTTCCCGAATCCGAGGTCATGGCACGGGCCCGGCAATTGGAATCTCTATCGGCGGATGCGCGCGCGGCCCTGCCGCTATACGGCATCCCGTTCAGCGTGAAGGACTGCATCGACGTGGCGGGCCTGCCGACGACGGCGGCCTGCCCCGCATACGAATACATCGCGGGCCATACCCACCTCGCGGTCCAGAAGGCGCTCGACGCCGGGGCGATCCTGCTGGGTAAGAGCAACATGGATCAGTTCGCGACCGGCGTGGTCGGCGTGCGCTCGCCCTACGGCACGGCGCGAAATACCTTCAACGCGGATTACATCCCGGGAGGCTCCAGCTCCGGCGCCGGGGTGTCGGTCTCCGCCGGTCTCTGCGGCTTCGCATTCGGGACGGATACCGGCGGTTCGGGCCGTGTGCCCGCCAGCTACAACGATATCGCCGGGTTGAAGCCGACCCTGGGCTTGTTTTCCCGGGCCGACATGGTCAACGCCAGCCGGTCGTTCGATACGGTCTCGGTCTTTGCCAATGATGCCCGCGATGCGGCCCGGGTGCTGCGGGTCTGTCAGGGCGTTGACCCGCGAGATCCTCTGGGCCGCGCCGCCCCGGCACCCGACTCCCTGCCGACCCTGCCCGAACGGGCGACGATCGCGATTCCCCGCGGGGACGATCTGGAATTCTTCGGCAATGGCGAGGCGGCGGCACTGTTCGACGAAGCCCTTTCCGCCCTGCGCGACGCCGGTCATACCCTGGTCGAGATCGATTTCCGGGTCTTCGTCGAAACCAGCGCCATGATGTTCGAAGGCCCCTACATCGCCGAGCGATACGCCTCGGTCGGCGCCTTCATCGAGGCCCAGCCGGAAGCCGTCGATCCCGTCGTGCGCGACGTCATCCTGTCGGCCAGGAAGTATTCGGCGGCGGATGCCTTCAAGGCGGTCTATCGTCTGCGGGAGAACGCGGCGGCGATCCGCGCGACCTTCGACCGGGCCGACCTGATCGTCGTGCCGACGGTCGGCACCGCCTATACCCGGGACGACCTCGCGGCCGAACCGGTGGCCGCCAATGCGAACAACGGCCGGTATCTGAATTTCGTCAGTATGTCCGATCTCGCCGCCGTCGCCGTGCCCAACGGGTTTCTCGCCAGCGGCGTGCCGATGGGCGTGACCTTCGTCGGCCCGGCGTTCAGCGATTTTGCCCTGGCCGATTTTGGGGCGCGGTTCGCAGACGGGCGGATCGCCGCCCGGAAACCGATGGCTGACAAGGCGCGGGCCGAAGCCCGCGCCTGAAGACCTAGACCGGCTTTTCCCCGATCACGGTGCAGCGTTCCATGTAACGGTCGGCCGTGTAATCCATCACGGCGTAATGCATCAGACACCGGTTGTCCCAGACGACGACGTCGTGCGGCCGCCAAGTGTGGCGGTATAGGAAATCCTGCTTCGTCGCGTGGGTATAGAGCGGGTCCAGGATGGGTTTGCTCTCCGCCGGCGTGAAGCCGTCCAGGTGCGAGGTAAAGCCCGGATTGATGTAGAGCGATTTCTTCCCCGTTTCCGCATGGGTGCGGACCACCGGGTGGACGCAGCGGTTGGCGCCGTCGAAATCGTTGTCGATGACGACGGGCTTGGCGTATTGCGTCGCCGCCGCGACGGCGAAATCGTGCACCGCATGCAGGCCGTCGATCATGCTCTTCATGCCGTCCGACAGGGCCTCGTAGGCCGCCGTCATGTTGGCGAAGACCGTATCGCCGCCCCGGGGCGGAACCTGAATGCCGTAGAGGACGGAGGCATGGGCCGGGCGGTCGCGAAACGAAACGTCCGAATGCCAATAGGTGCCCGCACCCTTGCGGCCCGTGGGTTCGCCGTTTTCATCGACCTTGTTGGAGACCCGGTAAATCTGCGGGTGGTCGGGATGCAGGTAGCGCGACACCGTGTCCTGCAGCGGCGGTTGGCCGTCGTCGTGAAACAGTGGGCCGAAGCGCCGGGAAAAGCCCATGTGCTGTTCCTGGGTCATGTCCTGATCGCGGATGACCATGAAGCCGCCGGCCTCCAGCCAGGCGGCGTGGATATCGCCGAACAGATTGTCGCCGGCGTCGCCCGCCAGGTCGCGGCCGATGTCCAAACCGGTGATCTCGATGCCGAGCGTGCCGAGGGAATTCATTTCAATGGTCATGGTCTTCTATGTCTTTCCTGGATGATCCCGATTAACGGCGCGGGCGGTTGGTCGCCGCGCGATTTCCGTCTTGGCCGCAGGCCGACGAAACGGGCGAGCGACGGATTTGAAAATGCGCCCGCCTTGCCAGATTGTAAATGAAACTGTATTTCATCACATGAAACGACGATGTCCCACGGGCGCCGTCGTTCCCGAAACCGCTGGAAAACGGGGCCGCCGATGGGATCCTACAAACCGGTAAACGCCGTGCTGCGTGGCCTGGACGTGCTGGCCGCCGTCAACAAACTGAAGGGTCGGGCGACGATCGGCGAGCTGTACCGGGAGACCGCCCATGACAAGGCGACCATCGTGCGCATGCTGGAAACGTTGATCCATGCCGGATATGTCCGGCGCGACGACGATCAGGGCGTCTATGAGGTGACGGGCCGGTCTCTGTTGCTATGTTCGGGATACGACCGGCACCGCGCCGTCGGACGGACGGTCGCGCCGATCATTGCCGGATTCCGCGACCGCGTCGGCTGGCCGTCGGACGTGGCGATTTTCGACCGGGACGCCATGGTGGTGGTCGAAACCTCGCGGGTGCCGGGGCGGATGTTCGTGATCCGCGATCCGGGCTTCCGCTCCCCCATGCTGGGGACCAGCTTGGGGCTTGCTTATCTCGCCCATACCACGGCGGAGGAACGGGCCGCCGTTCTGGCCAATGAGGCCGCGACGCCGCAGCCCTGGAACGAAATCGCCCAGGACCCGTCCGCCGCCGGGGCCCTGCTGGCCGATATCCGCGCGCGCGGCTATGCGACCATGCACGCCGAGTTTTCGCGCCTGGAATACGGGCGTCAGATTTCGACGGTCGGCGTGCCGATTCTGGTCGACGGCCGGTCGGTCGCGGCGATGAACGTGCTTTATCTGAAAAGTGCCTTGTCCGAGGACGAGGCGGTGGCGGGCATGCTGGCGCCGTTGCAGGACTGCGCGGCCGAGGTCGCGACGGCACTGGCTGCCGACCCCGGATGACGGTTGGGGCAATGTCGGTGGAAAATTAGTTGCCGGGGCGGGCCGCGTTCAGGCAGTCGAAATAGGTTTGCTGCGCCCGGCCGCGATGAGCCTCTTCTTCGTCCCAGGCGCGCTCGCGCATGGCGGTCAACGCCTCGACGCGTTGCGGATCGTTGGTTTGGGCGATCTGGGCGTTGATCTGGGTGACCGCGCTTTCACGGATATCCTCAAGCGCGTCCATCAGTTCGGCGTGGTCGGCCTTGCATTTGACGGCGGTGATCGATCCGCTTTCCGCCGTCGCCACCCAATAGGACAGCAGCAACGCCGCTGCGATCAACGGCACGGGTGCCTTGCGCCGGACCATCAGGTCCCAATCGTATTCTTTCCATCGCGGCATGTCGGAAACCTTGCGTGGTGGGATGCGGTTCAGCCGCCGGTGACGCTCATGTGACGGCCGACGGCGGGACCGTCGCCGCGCCGTTCGATGACGAAGTCGTGGCCCTTGGGCTTGCGGCCGATGGCTTCGTCGATGGCGGCGTCCAGGACTTCGTCGGCTTCCGACGCCCGCAGGGGCGCGCGCAGATCCGCCGCGTCGTCCTGGCCCAGGCACATGTACAGCGTGCCCGTGCAGGTCAGACGCACCCGGTTGCAGCCTTCGCAGAAGTTATGGGTCAAGGGGGTGATGAAGCCGAGCTTCCGACCCGTTTCGCCGACGTCCGTATACCGCGCCGGGCCGCCCGTCTTGAACGGAATATCGGTCAGCGTCCAATTCCGCTCCAGCCGTTCGCGCAGCTGCGACAGGGGCAGGTATTGATCCGTGCGGTCCTGGTCGATCTCGCCCAGCGGCATGGTTTCGATCAGTGTCATGTCGAAGGCGTTCTCGCCGCAGAATTCGATCATGCGGTCGATTTCGTCTTCGTTGAAATTCTTCAGGGCGACGGTGTTGATCTTGATGTCCAGACCCGCCTTCTTCGCGGCCTGAATGCCATCCAGCACCTTGTCCAGCTTGCCCCAGCGGGTGATCGCTTCGAACCGGTCGGGATCGAGCGTGTCGAGCGAGACATTGACCCGCCGCACCCCGGCATCGACCAGTTCATCGGCGAAGCGGGCCAATTGCGAGCCGTTGGATGTCAGGGTCAGTTCTTCCAGATCGCCCGTTTCCAGGTGACGGCCGAGCGAGCGGATCAACGACATGATGTTGCGCCGGACCAACGGCTCGCCGCCCGTCAGTCGCAGCTTTTTCACGCCCTTGCGGACGAAGGCCGAACACAGCCGGTCCAATTCCTCCAGCGAGAGGATTTCGGTCTTGGGCAGGAAGGTCATGTCTTCCGCCATGCAATAGACACAGCGGAAATCGCAGCGGTCCGTGACGGACACGCGCAGATAGGTTACTGCCCGTCCGAAGGGGTCGATCATGCCGGTCATGGAGTTACTCAGTCGATCCTCAAGGTTTCTTGTGCGGCCCGAAAGCCGTTATTCCGTACAGTCATATCTTCATAAAGATAGTAACGCCGACGCCCCTTGTCGCCCCCAATTTTTTCAGGGGTTTCCATAGAGTGGAAATATCCGGGGCCCGGGTCGGCGGCTATCCTTCCTTGTCCTGTTTCGGGTTCAGGCCCTTCTCCCGCATGTCGGCCTCGGCCTGTTCGCGCATTTCCTCGCGTTCGCGCAGGTAGTCCTGCGTCGTCCGGGTCGCCGGGCGGGGCGGGCCCGCCAGAGGGTTCGTCTGATCGAACTGAACCATCACGCGGCAATCGTCGCACATCTTGATGCGGTTAATGGCGTCGCCCGCGAACATGGAATGGCCCTTCAATTTCTCGGTCATACTCAGGATCGTCGCCCGGGTGCCGTAGGGCTTGCCGCAGCGGATACAGTGGAAGGGATCTTCTTCCTTCTGGACCCGGGGCGTCTTGGCCTCGTCCTTGAAGGACAGGCGGGGGCTCAGGCTGATGACTTTCTCCGGGCAGGTCTTGGCGCAAAGGCCGCATTGCACGCAGGCGTCCTCGACGAACGACAACTGCGGTTTGTCCGGATTGTCGCGCAAGGCGCGGGCCGGGCAGGCGCCGACGCAAGACAGGCAGAGCGTGCAGCCCGCGACGTCGATCTCGACCGTGCCGAAGGGCGCGCCCTGGGGCAGGGCGACCTCGTCGATCTTATTCGGGGCGGCGGCGTGCAGGGCGTCCAAGCCTAAGCGCATGACCGCGCGTTTACGGCCTAGCGGCAGGAAATCGCCTTGCGGCATGGCGGATAGTTTTTCCAGGGACCAGAGCGCATCCTCGACCGCCGAAGGATCGTCCAGATGCAGGTGGCCGACGCGGCTGTCTCCGTAGCCCAGCGCCTCCAGCACCTGATTGGCCAGGGCGATCTCGCCGTCCTGGGCCTGGGCGTCTTCGCGTTTCTTCGGCGGCAGCAGCACGAGACAGCGCGACGCGCCGAACGCGGCGGCCGAGAAGAACAGGTCCAGCCCCGCCTGGGTCACTTCGTTGACCGCGAAGGGAATGCAGTTGGCGGGCAGGCCCCGGCCCATGCGCGAGATCAAGCCGATGGCTTCCTCGCCCTGGTCCGCGTCGTGGATCAGCAGGACCGGATCGCCGCCGCCGGCCTTGGCATAAGTGCGCAGGACCGTGCGCGCGCGTTTGAACAATTCGTCGCCCAGCGGCAGGGCATAGGTCGCCGCCCCCGTCGGGCAGACCGAGGCACAGACGCCGCAGCCGCCGCAAAGGTAGGGATCGATCGCGACCCGTTCGTTATCCGGCGTGATGGCGCCCGCCGGGCAATTGTCGATACAGCGGGTGCACCCGGTGATCCTTGACCGCGCATGGGCACAGATCTTGTCGTCGTAATCGACGTAGCGGGGCTTTTCGAACTCGCCGACCATGTCCGACATCTCGAACAATGCCTCGGCGACCAGGGCCGGGTTGCCCGGGTCGGGATGGAAATAGCCGTCGCGTATCTCGGCATGGGGGAACAGGGCAGGGCCGCCGCGCAGGTCCAGGATCAGGGAACATTCGGACGTGCCCGATTGTGGCTCGCCGTCCCATTCCAGCGCCCCGCGGGACGATGCCTTGGCCGGAACGAAGCCGGAGACTGCGACCTTGAAGGTCCCCAAGTGCCCTCCGGCGCCCGTAACTTTGCCGGCGAAAATGGGAATGTCCATGACCGGCGGCGGGGGCACGTCTTGCGCCCCTTCCAGAATAAGCGTCACGTTCAATTTGCGGGCCAGAGTCTTGGCCGCCTGAACGGCGTCGTCGCCCCGGCCCAGCACCAGGGCCGTGCCGTCGGATTTCATCGAGACCGAACGCGCACCGGCTAGGTCCATGGCGGCTTCGCTCAAAAGGGCGGCCATCTTGGCGGTCAGGTTCGTGCCGGCCGTCTTGTCCTTGCCCGCGTCGGACCAGCCGGCCTTTTCCCGGATGTTGGTGAAGGCCATGCGGGGGGCGTGGGGCATGTCGTCCCCGGTTTCCAAAAACAGCGGCGCTTCCTGCGTGCAGGCGACCAACAGGGTTTCGTCGGCTTCCGCGGCGATCCCGGCGACGCGCTGGAATTCCTCGATCTGGCGGCGGCACAGGTGGGTCGCGACCTTCAGGTCGCCTTCGGCTTCGGCCCCCCGGCCGCAGGCCTTGGCCAGGGCCTCGCCGTCGATCGGCATGGTCCCTTCGCAATCACAGACCAACACATGCTTCTGATTGAGCTTCATACGCTTGGTGCTTCCCTTTTCGGCGCGGGTTGGGCGGCGCTCGTTCGTATTGCTGTGCCATTGATGTAGGGTATTTTTCGGCAAATGAAAACGCTGCGCGGAAAAGGGGTATTTCAAGCCACATTCGGCGCCGTTTACTTTTTGCCTCGGGCGCCCTACCTATGAATCGGACGACGCCGCCCGAAGGGGCGCGGAACGAGAGGATGAGACCCAGATGGCCGATCAGAACACCGCCGAGCGTATTCCCGTCGATGACTTCATGTTGGCCGCCCAACGCGGCGACCGCGATGCCTTGGCCCGCGCCCTTGAGGCCGGGACCAAAATCAATGCCATCGACGCGCACGGCAATTCGGCCCTGATGTACGCGGCGGCGGCGGGCCAGACCAAAACCTGCCAATGGCTGATCGAACAGGGCATCGACAAGGGCACGGTCAACAATTGGGGCCTGGGGGCCCGCGACTGGTCGAAATGGTCGGCCAACGTCGACGACGTGCGCAAGCTGGTCTACTGACGGTGGTCTCCGGTCCGGTCTCCCGAAAGAGAAACCCGTCCCATGAAGCTATTCGCCCCATGAAACTCAACGCCGATCTGTCGCTGCCCGTTCATGTAGATACGAACGCGCTTGAATGGGCGGCGTCGCCATCGCCCGGTGTCGATCGCCGCATGCTGGACCGCGACGGGGATGAGATCGCGCGGGCGACGTCTGTCGTACGTTATGCGCCGGGCTCCGAATTCCCGACCCATACCCATGGCGGCGGCGAGGAATTCCTGGTCCTCGACGGCGTGTTCTCTGACGAACACGGCGATTTCCCGGCGGGGACCTACGTACGCAACCCCGTCGGCTCCAGCCACGCGCCCCGGACCGGGCCTGGATGCACGATCCTGGTCAAGCTGCGCCAGATGGACCCGGCGGACCAGACCCAGGTGACCGTCGATACGAACGGCGGCGATTGGGTGGAGGGTGACGTGCCGGGCCTGTTCCGCATGCCGTTGCACGAATTCGGAACGGAGCGCGTTTGGTTGACCAAGATGGGGGCGGGCTGCGCCGCCCGGCCGCACGATCATCCGGGCGGCGAAGAGGTTTTCGTTCTGGAAGGCAGCGTCGAGGACGAGGCGGGCCTGCATCCCAAGGGCACCTGGTTCCGCCTGCCGCCCGGCAGTTCCCATTCGCCGCGCACGGAAGAAGGCTGTTTGCTCTGGGTCAAAACAGGGCATCTGAAGTAGCCTCTCCGGTAACGACAATCCCAGGGAGGAAAGCAACATGGCCGCTTACGTGATTGCCCAGATCAACGTCACCGATCCGGATACCTACGAAGACTACCGGGCATTGGTCCCGGCGACGCTCGACGCCTATGGCGGCGAATTCGTGGTTCGCGGCGGCGACCAGGAAGCCTTGGAAGGCGACGCCCCGTCGCCGCGCACGGTGGTGCTGCGGTTCGCCGACATGGCCGCCGCGCGGGCTTGGCACGATTCCCCAGAATACGCCGACGCCAAGGCGATCCGGCAGTCCGCATCGACGGGAACATTGCTTCTAGTCGACGGAGTTGATTGAGGAAATTTTAGTTAACTGAATTTAAGTTAACTCATTTCCGCGCCGGTTTCCAAGATATCCAATCCCCGCGCCGTCAGATGGAAAATCACGTCCTGGCGCATGCGGATGGCAAGGGTTTCGTCGACGGAGAGGTCCAGATAGCTGCGGATCAGGGTGCGCCCCGTGCCGCCGTGACAGACCACGATGACCGGCTGCGCCGCATCCAATCCGATCAGCCAGGCCCGCGCCCGGTCCATGACGTCCTGCAGGCTTTCGCCGCCGTCGGGCGGGCGGTGGCCCCAAGGATCGGCGTCCATGGCGGCCAATTCGGCCTCGTCCCCGGCCTGGGCGATTTCCGGCCGTGTCATGCCTTCCCACCGGCCATAGCCTTTTTCGATCAGCCGGTTGTCGACCGTGAACGCGGCCGGGTCCAGGCCAGCGGCGGCGCAGGCGAGTTCCGTCGTCTGGGCACAACGCCCGGCCGGGCTGCGGTAGAGCGCATGACCGTCCAGCGGCGCCAGCTGGCCGGCCAGCAGCGCGCCATAGGCCGTGGCCTGCGACTGGCCCAGGTCGGTCAGGACCGAATTGCCCTGGCCCTGAATGCGGCCGGCGCGGTTCCATTCGGTCTGGCCGTGACGAATCAGGATGATCTCGGGGTGTGGCATGCCTCTGCTGATAGCAGCGCTGGATGACAAAGGAAAGACGGCGCCGCGTTCTGCCCCGCCGGAAACCGAGCATGTGTTGCGGTGCCGTCTTTGTCGGCGTCGGGGTGGTTCGCGGGGCCGTGTTACGCCTTGGCGCCGCGCCTTGCATTCCTGATGGCGATGAAATGCAGGATCGTGAACAGCGGCACAGCGAAACTGGGGAAGATGCTCAGTGGCCATACCTCCATGGCGTGGCTGGTCACGGGGCCGGTCCAAACGGCGGGGACGGCGCCGGAGGTCAAGAAGGCCGAGCCGATCGCTCCGGCGAAGTCGATCAGGCCCCAGACATGCACTTGGTAAAACGCGGGTCCGCCGATCAGGGAGGTGTTTTTTGAGATCGAATACGCGACGAAAGCCGCGCCGAACCCCACAGCGACATCACCGAGACCGGCGATCAGGCCAAACGGCCCTGGCAGGATGCCGAAAAACCAAAGCGGCAGAAAGCAGAAGCCGATGACGCGCCAGGCCTGCAACCCGGTCAGCAGTCCGACCGGGATCGTGTAGGTCCAGGCACGAAGCCGAGCGGATAGGGCGTAGGCCGACAAAAATATCCCTACTGGACCCAGTGCCGTAAGGGCAATCGGTCGGAAAAACACGTCGGGGCCGGCGGAAAAGGTTTCTGATGTTCCCACCCAATAAGCCCATGCGGCCCAAAGGGCGAGAACCGCATAGACCGGTGTGGGGATACGGAATTCGCTTCCGGCATCGGGCACGCCGAGGGGGGCATTGGTGCGTTGTGTGGTGGTTATCAAGACTCATCTCCTTATATTGTATATACAACTAATTTTGGATATCGGGGGGTGAATGGCCATAAAGGAGCTTCTGCGGATAGGAAAGGGATCGGAGTTGGCGGCGGGGCTCAGAGGGTGGTGTCGGACTCGATGGCGTCCAAGGCAGTTGCCAGCGTGGCGATCAGCGTGTCCATGTTGTTTTCGCCCATGCGCGCAGCGACCCGATCCCGGGCCGATTGCCAGACAGGATATGCCTTCGCCATAAACTTCTCGCCAAGAGGGGTTAAGGATACTTCGCGGACCCGGCGGTCGGCGCCCGGCATGGTGCGGATCAGGCCCTCCCGTTCGAGCGGCCGAAGATTCCGGGTCAGGGTGGTCTTGTCGAGGCACAGAAAACCGGCAAGGTCCTTCTGCGCCACCGGTCCCAGATGCGTGATGGCGGCCAACAGATTGTATTGCGACGCTTTGATGCCGAGCGGGCGAAAAGCCTCGTCATAGATCTGAGCGAATCCACGCAATGTCTTTCGTAGGGAAAAGCCGAGGCATTCGGATGGCGCCAGCGGCGGAGTATGGGGGGGTGAGGTCATTTTGATTTGGCGTATTGTTGGTGATCTTGCATAAGAGTGTATATGCAACAAAAGAAAATGCGCAAGCACTTTCCATCAAACGGGATCGCGTCCGTTTTCCTTGATTTCGCAGGCCTTGCCGCCGAAACTCGCGAACCCCATGTAAAGGACCGCCTCCCAAAACGCCGGCATCGAGACCGGCGGATGGAACGGTCCTCGGGGGGTGGCGCCGCCCGGCATTATTAGGCCCCGGCGCGGTTTGGGAGAACAAGGCGTGAGCCAGAACGACGAAAACACCGGCAAGGGCGTCGCGACGACGCCTGGGCGCAATCCGCTCGATGCCACCTATCCGGACGGCGTGGGCGAACTCGTTATCGCACCGAACCCGGATGATCCTCGATTGACGGAGAAAGTTCCCGGCATCGATCAGAACGGCTCGCCGGTGATCGCGTCGGTCACCGTCGAACGGCCGCTGACCCTGTTCCTCAACGGCCGCGAGATCGTCACCATGATGACGATCTGCGACTACCCCGAATATCTCGCCGTCGGCTATCTGGTAAACCAGAACATGCTGCGCCCCGATGACGTGGTCACCGGCATCGAATTCGACGAAGACCTGGAAGTCGTCGTCGTGCGGACCGAGCGGGAAACGAATTTCGAAGAGAAATTGAAAAAGAAGACTCTGACCTCGGGCTGCGCCCAGGGCACGGTTTTCGGCGACGTCATGGAGAAATTCGAGCAGGTCGCGCTCGCCTGCGACGCGGTGATCAAGACCTCCTGGCTGTTCGACCTGATCAAGAAGATCAACACGGCGCCGAGCCTGTATCTGGAGGCGGGCGCCATCCACGGCTGCGTGCTGTGCCAGGGCGACCGGCCGCTGCTGTATATGGAAGACGTCGGCCGCCATAACGCCGTCGACAAGATCGCCGGTTTCATGTTCCTGCACGGCTGGTCCGGCCGGAACAAGATCTTCTACACCACCGGGCGGCTGACCTCGGAAATGGTCATCAAGACCGTACAGATGGAAATCCCGGTTCTGGTCTCGCGCTCGGGCTTCACGGCCTGGGGTGTCGATCTCGCCAAGCAGGTCGGCCTGACCCTGATCGGGCGGGCCAAGGGACGGCGGTTCATCGCGCTCGCCGGGGAAGACCGCATCGAATTCGACGCGGCCCATGACGACGCGGCGGACGAGCCCATCGAACTGCGCCGCAAGGGCAGCCGATGACGGCCCCCGGTGTGGTTGGCGTTCTGCTGGCGGGCGGCCTGGCCCGGCGCATGGGCGGCGGGGACAAGCCGCTCCGGACCCTGGGCGGCAAACCGATTCTGGACCGTGTCGTGGCCCGTGCCCGGCCGCAGGTCGCGGATCTTCTCCTCAACGTCAATGGTGATCCGGCCCGTTTCGAAGGGTACGGCCTGCCCATGGCGGGTGACGTGATCGACGGGCATGCGGGGCCGCTGGCCGGTATCCTGACCGGCATGGAATGGGCCCGAGCGGCGCATCCTGAGGTCGAATGGATCGTGTCCTTCGCGACGGACGCGCCGTTCCTGCCGGGCGATCTGGTGGCAAAGCTGCGGGCGGCGGCGAAAGGCGAAGACGCCGAGATCGCCTGTGCCATGTCGGGTGGGCGGACCCATCCCGTCTTCGCCCTTTGGCCCGTCGCCCTGGCGGGTGACCTGCGCACCGCCATGATCGACGAGGATATGCGCAAGATCGACGCCTGGACGGAACGCTACCGCATCGTCCATGTGGAATTTCCGACCGATCCCGTCGATCCCTTCTTCAACATCAATAAACCGGACAACCTGGCCGAGGCGGAGCGTCTGCTCGCCGAGAATGGCGTGGCGGAGGCCGGAGTATGAACCGGCGCCAGGTCATTCCCGTCGGCGTCATCATCGAACGGCGCGAAATCGACAATCCCTGGCAGGACCATTCCTTCCGGCCGGTCGCCGTCGTGCCCGGTATGCCCGCGATGGAGGAAGGTGCGGACTGGCGCCTGATCCGCGAGGGCGACGGTTGGGTCCATTTCCACGCGGCGACGTTGGAGTTGGAACTCTTTCCCGGCGAGACCGAGGGCTACAAGACCAACCTCAGCAATTTCCAGCCCCATGTTTACGTCGTCATCGCGCCCGGCGAGGAAGCCGACGACCCGGAAGTCGTGCCGACGCTGGTGACCGCCTGCCCGTATGAGGCGGAAAGCTACATGGAAGATTCGGAAATGATCGTCGAAGGCGTGCCCATGCCTGAAGAACTGGCCGCCTGGATCGGTGCTTTCGTCGAGACCTTTCATAAGGACGAAGTGTTCAAGAAGCGGAAGAACAAGAAAGCCTACGATCCGCGTAAGGGCGGCTTCCGGCCTCGTCCTCTCGTCGACAGCCGAGCCGACCGGGAAGAGGAAGAGGGATGAGCGAAAAGGACGATAACCGCCTGGGCCGTTGGTCGCGCCTGAAACGCAAACGGGCGCGGGGCGAGGATGTCGCCGAGCCCGAAGTGTCCGGAAAGGAAACCGCCGTCGCCGACGACGAGGGGGGCGGATCGCGCCGCGGGGCCGCGGCGCCGGTCGCGGGCAAACCCTATCTGCCGCCGCTCGCCGACCCGGACCTGCCGGTGCCGGAGAACGCCGCTTTGTCCACCCGGGGCGCTGACGGCGATCACCCGGCGGAAAGTGCCGACAGCAACGCGGACGAGGAAGACGTCCGCGAATTGACGGAGGAAGAGGCGGCCTATGTCGAGACCCTGCCGCCGGTCGAGGATCTGACCGCCGACAGCGACTTCGCCGCCTTCCTGGACAAGCGCGTGCCCGAATTCATCCGCCGTCGGGCCTTGCGCAAGCTCTGGCTCAGCGATCCCGCCTTCGGGTTCCTCGACGGCATGAACGATTATGACGAGGACTTCTCCGTTATCACGCAGCTCGCCGCCGGCGCCACGGCCTATCGCCCGGACCAGGGTGGTTACGCCTGGCGGGACAAGCCGAAAGAAGCGGAAGAGGCGGAAGAGGCGGAGAAAGGAGACGCGGCCGGCGATGGGGCCGAGGCCATGCAATCCGATGCCGACGCGGGGCAATCGGTCGAGGCGACCCATGAAGAATCCATGGCCGACAAAGCGCAGCGTGTCCAGAATGCGGGCGGCCGGGACGTCCGCGCGCGGACCTATACGGCCAACCCCTATTATCAGGCGCCGGGCATGCGGTCCCCGGTATCCGACCGGCAACCGGGGGCAGGCGCCGATGACGGCCACAACGACGACGACGACGACCTGGGCGATGCCGAGGACGATTTCGCCTGATCGAAGGCCGATTTCACGCCCGAAATCGGGCGATTCCGACGATTTGAAACCGTTCAAATGGAAGCTCTAAACCCATGAAAAAACTGTGGGTTAGGACCTGATTTTCCGCATAGCGGAATGGGCCACCCGTTGACTTGGCCGGGGAAAAGGCGTTCACTTGTCCATTGGTGGAATAAGTCGCTGAGGCTGGGCCGTCGAGGAGGTCCCGATCATGAAAAAAGCGATGCAAATCCACCGTTGAAGGCTCGGAATTCGCCAGCCGTAAGAGGCGAAACCGACGTTGGAGATAAAAGGAAAATCCAGGTGGAGGCCAGCGCCACGATGGGAAGCGATTCGAGGGGAGATCGGCCGCTTTCCAAGACTGACGAGACAGCACCGGAGACCGCCGTGCCCGAAGAGGACATGCTGCGGGCCGGTATTTATGCGTTGTTGTCCCGGTTGCTGGCACGGCCCATGGACGACGACACCATCGAATTCGTGCGCGGCTTGACCGGCGATGATTCGCCGATGGGCCAGGCCGTCAATTCCCTGGCCGCCCTTGCCAAACGCACCACACAGGTCGCCGCCGAGGACGAGTTCACCGTCCTGTTCTATGGCTTCGGCGCCGGTGGTGAATTGGCGCCCTTCGGCTCGCAATACCTCACCGGTTTCGTTTACGAAAAACCGCTCGCCGACCTGCGCGGTGACCTGGAGGAACTGGGCATTGCCCGCGCCGATGGCGTGACCGACCCGGAAGACCATATCGCCTTCGTCTGCGAGGTCATGCACGGCATGATCACCGGCGCCTTCGGCGAGCCGGCCAGCCTGGAGCGGCAGCGGGCGTTCTTCGAAAAGCATCTGGCGCCCTGGGCCGGGCACTTCTTCGCCGATATGGAGAAATCCAAGTCGGCGGCGCTGTACATGCCCGTCGGCACCATCGGCAAACTGTTCATGGAGATCGAGCACGACTCGTTCGGCTTCGGGCAATAGGTCCGGAGGCGCGCGGCACGGCCGATCCGCCATTCGAATTTCCGGGCTTCGGCCCGGTCTGAAAAGCAAGACCCGGAATGGGCGTTTGATACCAAGCGAAGTGGAAGTTGAAAGTGTCTGTTAATGCAACTTATGAGGAGACCGCGATGAGCGAACAAAAGCAAAAGCTCGGTCGCCGTGAGTTCCTGAAGAAGGCAGCCGTCTCGGGCGGCGCCGCGGGTGTTGCCGCGGTTGCGCTTTCCAAGGGATCCGCGGAAGCCGCTGTGGTTTCCGATAGCCCGAAATCGTCGGGGTATCGCGAAACCGAACACGTCAAGACGTACTACGAGCTCGCCAAGTTCTAAGGCGAATTCACGTCGGGAATTAATCCTTCAACATTGGGAGACATTTAAATGCTCACCAAGAAGAGCGACGGGGTTGCGAATGGCCCCCGTTTGAAGCAGGCGTTGGCCGGTGTGGTCGGAGGGTCCATGGACCGCCGTACCTTCCTGAAGCGTTCGGGAATCACCGCCGGGGGCGCTGCGCTTCTTTCCGCTGCTCCGTTGGGTCTGGCCAAAAAGGCCGAGGCCGCGACGGCGATGGCGAAAGGTATGACGCAAGTCAAATCCGTTTGTACGCACTGTTCCGTCGGCTGCACCGTGGTTGCGGAAGTCGACAAGGGCGTGTGGGTCGGTCAGGAACCGGGCTTCGACAGCCCCTTCAACCTGGGCTCGCACTGCGCCAAGGGTGCGTCGGTGCGTGAACATGCCCATGGCGATCGCCGGCTGAAGTATCCGATGAAGCTGGAAGGCGGCAAGTGGAAGCGCCTCAGCTGGGATGCCGCCATCAACGAAATCGGCGACAAGATGCTGGACATTCGCAAGTCGTCCGGCCCCGATTCCGTGTACTGGCTCGGCTCCGCCAAGTTCAACAACGAACAGTCCTACCTGTTCCGCAAGTTCTACGCCTTCTGGGGGTCCAACAACGGCGACCACCAGGCGCGTATCTGTCATTCGACCACGGTCGCGGGTGTCGCCAACACCTGGGGCTACGGCGCCATGACGAACTCCTACAACGATATGCACAACAGCCGCGCGATGTTCTTCATCGGCTCCAACGCCGCCGAAGCGCACCCCGTCGCCATGCAGCATATCCTGAAGGCGAAAGAGCAGAACAACGCCGAACTCATCGTCTGCGACCCGCGCTTCTCGCGCACGGCAGCACACGCCGATGAATACGTGCGGTTCCGCCCGGGTACGGACGTCGCCCTCATCTGGGGCATTCTGTGGCACGTGTTCGAGAACGGCTGGGAAGACAAGACGTTCATCAAACAGCGTGTCTACGGCATGGATGAAATCCGCGCCGAGGTGAAAAAGTGGAATCCGGAAGAAGCCGAGCGTGTCACGGGTGTCCCCGGTGCGCAGCTTCGCCGCGTCGCCCGCTCGCTGGCCAACAACCGTCCCGGCACCATCGTCTGGTGCATGGGCGGCACGCAGCACACCAACGGCAACAACAACACGCGCGCCTATTGCGTGTTGCAGCTGGCCCTCGGCAACGCTGCCCGCTCCGGCGGCGGCGCCAACATCTTCCGCGGCCACGACAACGTTCAGGGTGCGACCGACTTCTGCATCCTGTCGCACTCGCTGCCGGGCTACTACGGCCTGAAGACGGGTTCGTGGAAGCACTGGGCCCGTGTCTGGAAAGTCGATTACGACTATCTCCTGGGACGCTTCGCCTCGAAGAAGCTGATGGAGACCAAGGGCATCCCGGTCAGCCGCTGGATCGACGGCATCCTCGAAGACAAGAACAACATGGATCAGCCGGACAACGTCCGCGCCATGGTGCTCTGGGGTCACGCCGTGAACTCGCAGACGCGTCTGCCGGAAATGAAGAAGGCGATGGAAAAGCTGGACATGATGGTCGTCATCGACCCGGTCCCGACCTTTGCCTCGATCATCCCGGACCGTCAGGACGGCGTGTATGTCCTGCCGGCGTCGACGCAGTTCGAAACCTACGGCTCCGTGACCGCGTCCAACCGGTCGCTGCAGTGGCGTGAAAAGGTGGTCGATCCGGTCTTCGAATCGCTGCCCGATCACATCATCATGTACAAGCTCGCCAAGAAGCTCGGCTTCGCCGACGAGATGTTCAAGAACATCAAGGTCACGAACGACGAGCCCCTGATTGAAGACGTCACGCGCGAATTCAATACGGGCATGTGGACCATCGGCTACACCGGCCAGTCGCCGGAACGCATGCGGGCCCATATGCAGAACCAGGCGACTTTCGACAAGACCTCGCTCCTGGCCGTCGGCGGCCCCGTCGCCGGCGACTATTACGGCCTTCCCTGGCCGTGCTGGGGCACGCCGGAGATGAAGCATCCGGGCACGCCGATCCTGTACGACACCTCCAAGCCGGTCGCCGAAGGCGGCCTGTGCTTCCGCGCCCGGTTCGGCGTGGAACGGAACGGTGCCAACCTCCTGGCCGAAGGCTCCTATTCCGTCGGCTCGGAAATCAAGGACGGCTATCCGGAATTCTCGATGGCTGTCTTGAAAAAGCTGGGTTGGGACAAGGACCTGACGGAAGCGGAACTGAAGGTGATCGAAGGGATCGCCGGCGACAAGACCAACTGGAAGACCGACCTTTCGGGCGGTATCCAGCGCGTCGCCATCAAGCACGGTTGTGCGCCCTTTGGTAACGCCAAGGCCCGCGCGGTCGTCTGGACCTTCCCGGATCCGGTGCCGTTGCACCGCGAACCGCTGTACACGCCGCGCCGGGATCTTCTGCCGAAGTATGTCACGTACGACGACACGAAGAACTACCGTCTGCCGACGATGTACAAGTCGATCCAGGACCAGGACTTCTCTCAGAAGTTCCCGACCATCCTTACCTCCGGTCGTCTCGTGGAATACGAAGGCGGCGGCGACGAAAGCCGGTCGAATGCCTGGCTGGCGGAGCTGCAGCAGGACATGTTCTGCGAGGTCAATCCGGTCGATGCCAACAACGCCGGCATCAAGGACGGTCAGCAGATGTGGGTTCACTCGCCGGAAGGCGGCAAGGTCAAGGTCAAGGCTCTGGTCACCGAACGTGTGGCCCCGGGCGTTGTCTTCATGCCGTTCCACTTCGGCGGTCACTGGCAGGGCGAAAGCCTGCGCGCCAAGTACCCGGAAGGGGCCGATCCTTATGTGTTGGGCGAAGCGTCCAACATGTGCGGCACCTACGGTTACGACATCGTGACCCAGATGCAAGAGACCAAGGTCACCTTGTGCCGTATCGAAACGGCCTAGGATAGGGAGACGCTACAATGGCAAGAATGAAGTTCCTTTGTGATGCCGAACGTTGCATCGAATGCAACGCTTGCGTTACCGCGTGTAAGAACGAACACGAGGTGCCGTGGGGCATCAACCGCCGCCGTGTCGTCACCATCCGTGACGGCCAGCCCGGCGAACGGTCCATCTCGGTGGCCTGCATGCATTGCTCCGACGCACCCTGCATCGCGGTCTGCCCGGTGGATTGCATCTACCAAACCGAAGAAGGCGTGGTTCTCCACTCCAAGGACCTGTGCATCGGTTGCGGTTACTGCTTCTTCGCGTGCCCGTTCGGCGCGCCGCAGTATCCGCAGGCGGGCAACTACGGGTCCCGTGGCAAGATGGACAAGTGCACCTTCTGCGCCGGTGGTCCGGAGGAAGACAACTCCGCCGCCGAATTCCAGAAGTACGGCCGCAACCGTCTCGCGGAAGGCAAGTTGCCGCTCTGCGCCGAAATGTGTTCGACCAAGGCTCTCTTGGGCGGCGACGGCGACATGGTGTCCAACATCTACCGTGAGCGTGTCGTGGCCCGTGGCTTCGGGTCCGGCGCCTGGGGTTGGGGCACCGCCTATCAGCTCAAGGCGGGCTCCTAAAGCCCGACTGGTAGCCTAATCAGGAGGGGTGTCCCGCTGCCGACCCGCGCAGCGGGGCGCCCCTTCCGGCTACTGACCGCAGGCCGTCCGGCCCATGGCCGGCACGGATTCCCGGTAGGGCAAAGCTAAGGAAGTCAAAATGACCGGAAAGAGCATTGGAATGGCGCGCATGGCCAGGATGCTGGGACTGATCGCCGTAACGGCGGTTGTTCTGAGTGCCTGCCGCGCGGAAGAACAGGGCCGTCTGATCGAATACGAGCCCGGCGTCTACAAGGGTAAACCCGATACGGAATTGAGCGACTCTCAGCTGGAAAACCTTCGCGAACGCGCGCGCAGCCAGGCCGGTGCCTCCGGTGCCGGATTCTCGGGCGGCGCCAAGGTCCAGGATTCCGGATCCGACGTTCGCATACCCGGCGAGATGAACACGCGCATGCAAAATCAAAGCGGCGTGAAATAGGACGCGCCCATCGGGTGGGTTCACAAACCTTATGACGGGGGAATGAGAAATGTCCTGGTCGAGAATTCATAAACTGGCGGGGGCCTTGGCCCTGGTTCTGATGATGGCCTACGGTGCGGGCGCGGTGATGACCGGCTCGGCGACGCTTGACGTCGCGCAGGCCGAAGCACAGACGGGCGGGAATATTCCCGGCAGTCCTCGGGGCTCCTTGTCCCAGGCGGAAATGTGGCGCGCCGTGCGCGGCGGTGTCACGGGGACGGTTTCGATCCCGAACAAGGAAGCGGGCCAACTGGTCCAGTCCGATGGGGATGTCTGGCGCGCCGTGAAGAACGGTCCGCTGGCGCAATTCGGCGGCATCTTCCTGTTGGTGTCGATCGTCGTGATCGCGGCCTTCTATCTGATCCGCGGCAAGATCCGCATCGATCACGGCCCCGATCCGCAGGGCCGCACGATCGAACGGTTCAATGCCTTCGAACGCGCCGTGCACTGGTTGACGGCGTCGAGCTTCATCATCCTGGCCTTGACCGGTCTGAACGTCAGCTACGGCCGTTACGTGATCAAGCCGATCCTGGGCGCCGATGCCTTCGGGGCGCTGACCTATTACGGCAAGCTCGCGCATAACTACATCGCCTTCGCCTTCATCCTGGGCATCGTGGTGATGTTCCTGATGTGGGTGCGGCACAACATCCCGACGCTCCGCGACCTGAAATGGCTCGCGGTCGGCGGTGGGCTGTTCTCAAAGGGCGTGCATCCGGAAGCGCCGCGCTTCAACGCCGGGCAGAAGATCGTCTTCTGGCTGGTCGTCCTGGGCGGGGCGTCGCTCTCGCTTTCGGGCCTGGCGCTTATGTTCCCGGGTGATATCGCGCCCTGGGCCGGGACCTTCGCCCTGATGAACAAGGTCGGCTTCGACCTGCCGACGACCCTTTCGATCCTGCAGGAAACGCAGTTGTCGGTGCTTTGGCATTCGATCGTGGGGCTGGTCATGATCGGCGCCATTATCGGCCATATCTACATCGGCTCGCTCGGGATGGAGGGCGCCATCGACGCCGTCGCGTCGGGGCAGGTCGACCTCAACTGGGCCAAGGAGCACCATTCGCTCTGGGTCGAGGAAGAGATGGCGAAGGCGAGCGGCGCACAGCAACCCGCCGAATAACGCCTGCCGTTACACGGCAAAAGAAAGAAGGGCGGTCCCAGCCGGGGCCGCCCTTTTTCGTGGCACGAAATCGGTGTCAGGCGATGTCGTCGGCTGCCGGATCGCTGACTGTGTCGTTGGCCGTATCATTCGCCACATAGGCGTCCGGATCGCCGCCCGCATAGGCGATGGTCGATGACGCGTCGAGCATCCGCCCGCCGTCGAATTCGATCCGCGGCACACCCTGGGTCTGGTAGTCCTTGAAGGTTACGGAACCGCCGGCATCGCCGAAGGCGATGGTCAGGTCGTTGCCGTTGACGGCGAAGTCCGTGTCCTCGAAGCTCAGGCCCGGGCCCAATTTCAAGACGCTGCGTTCGTCGGCCCCGGTGATCGTGTCGTCGCCGTCCCCGGCGAAGTATTCGATATCGGCGACGGACTCGTTGAAGACCATCTCATCGTCGCCCAGGCCGCCCGAGGCGACCGAGCGATGTTCGACAGACGGGACCATGCCGTCGGGCGTCATCTGATAGCCGATCATCGATTCCGCCTTGTCGAAGGTCATCTTGTCATTGCCGGTGCCGCCGTAGGCCTTTACCGCGCGACCGGAAATGCTGACGATATCGTCACCCGCACCGCCGTAGGCCGTGCCCCAAAGCAGATTGCCACGCGACACGATGGTGTCGTTTCCGGCGCCGCCGAAAATCTGATGGGCGCCCCGTTCGGCGGTGATGGTGTCGTCGCCGCTGCCGCCGAAGACGCTCATCATGCCGTCCTTGCCGGTGATGGTGTCGTCGCCTTCGCCGCCGTTGACCAGGCCTGCAAGGCCGGTCGTCGTGATGTCGTCGTCACCGCCGTCGCCGGAGATCATGCTGGTGAATACAGGTCCCTGACCAGCCCAGGCGGAAGAAGCGGCGATCGTGTCGTCGCCTTCGCCGCCGTTAACGCTGACGCGGTATCCCGTCGCGTTGATGGTGTCGTTTCCGTCCCCACCATAGGCCGAGACATTGACGCCTACGGCGTCGATCTCATCGTCTCCTTCACCACCGTCGACTTCCGTTTTGAACTCCATCGAGTCCTTGTCGATGCCGCTCAGCACTTCGGTCAACACGGCCCAATTGCGGAACGCTTTGACGAAGTCGATGAAATCGGTGCGCGGTTGATTCTTCGTATCGCTCTCGGACGTTTCCTCCGACGGCGCGGTGTCGGTCTGGGAAGCTTCGGTGTTCCCGCCGGCCTCGGGCTCGCCCGCCATGGCCTGTTTGGTCAGGTGGTCCCGATAAAAGGCGAAGTAATTGAATTGGCTGTACGGTGAATTGATCGGCGTGGACATGCTTCTCCTCCTGCGTCTGCGTCCCCATAGTCAGTGTCCCGAAAATGGGCGGAGCAAGAAACATGCCTCGGCCGCCAACGGCGCAAGGCGTTGATATTTTTTTAACTTTAATATCCGGAGGGACGTTGAGTCTGATTTGAAATCGGAATCCACTGCCGCTTATCCGGCAATTTTTGCCGACCCGAACGCGGTTCCGCACTCAACGCAGGTTGCCGCGACAAGCGGCGGGGCAGAGGGCGCCAGGCCCTCCTGGCCCTAGTGGAGGCGAACGTTGCTCGTCGAATATTTTTCGCCGGCGGACATGTTCGTCGCATTCAGCGCGAATCCCGCAACGACGGCGATGACGATGGCGGCGATGGTGCCGGTCAGAAAGGATCTCATGTTTCCACCCCTTTTTATCAGGCCGTCGGAGAGTCCTCTCCGCAGCAATAAGGTCGCCCGTATTCTAGTGCATTACGCGCCTGATTCAACGCGCCCTTTCATGTTGTGGAAAAGCCCCTGTTCCGGCGGGAGAGCCGGGCATGACAGGTCGCTGCCCAGCGGGTATGCTGATCCGATCACAAGATAAAGGCGTGAGAGGGAACCATGTCCGATACCGAATCGAGCGACGCGCAAGACGCCTCGCAAGCCTTCGTCAAGCATCTGGAAGACTCCGGTTTTTTCAATCAAATCAAAGATTTGGAAGGGAACCTGACGCAGATCGCCGAGGAACTTCAAAGTTTCGGACAGGCGACCCAGGCGCGCATGGAGGAATCGGAGAATCTGGCGGCGCACATCCTGGCCATCGAATCGATTCTGGCGGTTGTGTTGAAGAAATCCGGTATATCCCTGGACGAGGTGAAAGCCGAGGTCAAGGACCGCACGGCGGCGATCTCCGGCGTCGAGGACGGCAGTCCCTCCGTTCACGCCATCGCAGAGGATATCCTCAAGCGCGGCGAGGACTGAGGCTCGGCACACGCTGACAAAAAAACGGAGGCCGCGGCCTCCGTTTTTCGTTTCTCACCTCGAAACTTAGGCTGGGCGATCTATTCCGCCGCCCGCGCCGCGTCCGGCAGTTTTTCGATCCGGGCCGCGCAGAACTTGAACTCCGGAATCTTGCCGAAGGGATCCAACTGCGGGTTGGTCAGGATATTGGCCGCCGCTTCGTGGAAGCAGAACGGGATGAAGATCATGCCGTCGGCCACGTCGCGGTCGGCGCGGACCTTCAATTCGATGGCCCCGCGCCGGGTCTCCACCCGAACCTTGTCGCCGGGGGCCAAACCTTTTTCGCCCATGGTGTAGGGGTTCATGCTGACCACCGGTTCCGGTTCCAGCAGGTTGAGCACCGTCGCCCGCCGAGTCATCGCCCCGGTATGCCAATGTTCCAGCATGCGGCCCGTGGTCAGGACCATGGGGAATTCGTCGTCGGGCAGTTCGTCCGGCGGCACCAACTGTGCGGGGACCAGCTTGGCCCGGCCCGAGGCCGTCGGGAAACCGTCGCCGAAGATGATGTTCTCGCCGCGGGAGTCCTCAGACTTACAGGGATAGATAATGCTGTCCTCGTTCTCCAGCCGCTCCCAGGTGATGTTGTCCAGGGAATGCATGACCTTCTTCATTTCGGCGAAGACGTCGGCCGGGCCGGTATAGGTCCAGTTCAGGCCGATGCGGTTGGCGATTTCCTGAATGATCCACCAGTCCTGGCGTGCCTCGCCGGGCATGTCGACGACCGGGCGTGCCATCTGAACCTGGCGGTTGGTGTTGGAGAACGTGCCTGACTTTTCCGGGAAGGCAGAGGCGGGGAGGACCACGTCGGCGTGGAAGCAGGTCTCGGTGAAGAAGATATCCTGCACCACGAGGTGTTCCAGCCGGGCCAGGGCCTCGCGGGCGTGCTGCGTATCCGGATCGGACATCGCCGGGTTCTCGCCCATGATGTACATGGCCTTGACCTCGTCGGCGAGGATCGCGTGGATGATCTCGACCACGGTCAAGCCGCGTTCCCGGTTCAATTCGACCCCCCAGAGGTCTTCGTAGATCGAGCGGATATCCTCCGTCTCGACCGATTTGTAATCAGGGTAGACCATGGGGATCAGGCCGGCGTCCGACGCCCCCTGCACGTTGTTTTGGCCGCGCAGCGGATGCAGGCCGGTGCCCGGGCGGCCGACCTGGCCGGTGATCATGGAAAGCGCGATCAGGCAGCGCGCGTTGTCCGTGCCGTGGACGTGCTGGCTGATGCCCATGCCCCAGAAGATCAGCGAATGGTCCGCCGTGGCGTAGTCGCGGGCGACCTCGCGGATGACCTCGGCCGGGATACCGCAAACCGGCTCCATGGCTTCGGGTGAGAACTGCTTGGAGTTTTCCTTCAACTCCTCATAGCCCTCGGTATTGGCCTGGATGTACTGCACGTCGGTCAGGTCTTCGTGGATGATCGTGTGAATCATGGCGTTCAGCAGCGCCACGTCCTGACCGGCCTTGAATTGCAGATGGCGCGTTGCGTGGCGCGACAGATCCTGTTTGCGCGGATCCATGATGTAGAGCCGGGCACCCCGCTTGGCGGCGTTCTTCAGGAAGGTGGCCGCGACCGGATGGTTCTGCGTCGGGCGCGCGCCGATCACGATGATGACGTCGGAATCCTTGGCGTCGTTGAACGAAGCCGTGACCGCGCCGGAATTGATGCCCTCCATCAGGGCCGCGACCGAAGACGCATGGCAAAGTCGCGTGCAGTGGTCGACGTTGTTGGTGCGGAAGCCCTGGCGGACCAGTTTCTGCACCATGTAGGCCTCTTCGTTGGAACCTTTGGCGGAGCCGAACCCGGCCATTGCCTGCGGCCCGTCGCGGTCGAGAACTTTCTTCAGGCCGCCCGCGGCCAAATCGAGGGCCTCTTCCCAGGTGGCTTCGCGGAAATGGGTCAGCGGGTTGGCGGGATCGACTTCAAAATCGCGGTCCTTCCCGACGCCGTCCTTGCGGATCAGCGGCTTGGTCAGGCGGTGCGGGTGATCGACGTAGTCGAAGCCGAAGCGGCCCTTCACGCACAACCGGTTTTCGTTGGAATACCCGTCCTTGCCTTCGACGTAGACGATCTTGTTGTCCTTGACGTGGAAGGTCGCCTGGCAGCCGACGCCGCAGTAGGGGCAGAGGCTGTCGACCTGCCGATCGGCCTTGCCGATATGAACCTGTTTGTCGTCGACCATGGTCGCGGGCATCAAGGCCCCTGTCGGGCAGGCCTGGACGCATTCGCCGCAGGCGACGCAGGTGCTGTCGCCCATGGGGTCGTTCATGTCGAACACGATCTGCGATTTATGACCGCGGTTCGCCATGCCGATGACGTCGTTGACCTGAACCTCGCGGCAGGCGCGGACGCACAGGTTACATTGGATGCAGGCGTCCAGGTTGACGGCCATGGCGGTGTGTGAACGGTCCGGCGCCGGGCAGGTCGGACGCGCCTCGAACCGGCTTTCGGAAATCCCGGCCTTGTCGGCCCAATGCCAGAACAGGGAATCCGGGTCGTGGGCGTCGCGGCGTTCCGGCTGATCCGCGAGCAGCAGTTCCAGGACCATCTTGCGTGCCTTGGTCGCGCGTTCGTTGTCGGTAACGACTTCCATGCCGTTGGTCGGCTCGCGGCGGCAGGACGGGGCCAGGACGCGTTCGCCCTTGATCTCGACCATGCAGGCGCGGCAGTTGGCGTCGGGCCGGTAGCCCGGTTGGGGGCGGTGGCAGAGGTGGGGGATGGTGTTGCCCTGGCGCTTGGCGACGTCCCATATGGTCTCGCCGGCCCGCGCCTCGACTTCTTTGCCGTCCAGCGTGAACTTGATGGTTTCGGTGGTCTCCTGGGCGCTCATTGCACATCCTCCCCAAAGAACCGCAAGGCCGCCTGCACCGGGTTCGGCGCCGCCTGGCCCAGGCCGCAGATCGACGCGTCGCGCATGGCGGCGCTCAATTCCTCAATCAGATCGGCATCCCATTTGGGCTTGTCGATCAATTTTAGCATTTTCTCGCAGCCGACGCGGCAGGGCGTGCATTGGCCGCAGCTTTCATCCTCGAAGAACCGGATCAGGTTCTTGCAGATTTCCTTCACGTCGTCGTCCTGGCTGAAGATGACGACGGCGGAAGAGCCGATGAAACAGCCGTGTTTGTCGAGCGTCCCGAAATCCAGCGGCTCGTCCGCCAGGCTTTCCGGCAGAATGCCGCCGGAGGCGCCGCCCGGCAGGTAGGCCTTGAAGGTGTGCCCGTCGGCCATGCCGCCGCAGTAGTCTTCGATCAATTGGCGCGCCGTCGTACCCGCCGGGGCCAGCTTGACCCCCGGTTCCTTCACCCGGCCCGAGACCGAGAAGAAATGCGGCCGGCCCTGGTCCTGGTACCAGCTGCCGCCGTGTTCCAGGATCTTGGGCAGCCAATAGACCGTTTCCACGTTGTTGATCAGCGTCGGGCGGCCCCATAGGCCCGCCTGGGCCGGGAAGGGCGGGCGGTTGCGCGGCAGGCCGCGTTTGCCCTCGATGCTTTCCAGCATCCCGGACTCTTCGCCGCAGATATAAGCCCCGGCGCCGCGCCGCAGATGCAGGGCGATGTCGCCGTTCAGGCCCGCGTCCTCGACCTTTTTGATTTCGGTCAGCAGGACCTCGCGGCAAGCGGGGTATTCGTCGCGCAGATAGATATAGGCGGCTTCGGCCTCGACCGACCAGGCGGCGATCAAGGCGCCTTCGATCACCCGGTGGGGCGTCGTCTCGAAGCAGTAGCGGTCCTTGAAGGTGCCGGGCTCGCCCTCGTCGGCGTTGATCGCGACCAGGCGCGGCTTCGGCGCGTTCTTCATGAAACCCCATTTGGTGGCGGTCGGGAAACCGGCGCCGCCCAGGCCGCGCAGGCCCGAGTCCTTGATGACCTCGACCGTCGCGTCACGATCGCGGGCACCCGACAGACATTCGGCCAGCATCTTGTAGCCGCCTTCCGCCTGATAGGCGGCAAGGTCCTGATAATCCGGCAGGGGCTGAGCCAGGGCCTGCCCTTCGACGGCGGCTTTCACCTTGTCGACGTCGGCGTCGAAAATTTGATGTTGTTTGACGACGGCGACCGGGGCGTGGTCGCAGGCCCCGACGCAAGGGGCGTGCAGGATACGCACGTCGGGCCCCATCACGGCCTTGAGCTTGTCGGTCAGCGCAGCCGAGCCCTTCATCTCGCAGGTGATGCTGTCGCAGACCCGCACGGTCAGAGCCGGCGGCGCATCCTGGCCTTCCTTCACCACGTCGAAATGGTGATAGAAGGTCGCGACCTCATAGACCTCTGTTTGCGCCAGGCGCAGTTCCGTCGCCAGCGCCGCCATGTGGTCCGCCGACAGATGGCCGTAAGCATCCTGGATCAGATGCAGGTATTCGATCAGGTATTCCCGGCGTCTCGGCTTATCGCCCAGCAGGCCGCGAACGTCTTCGACGGCCTGATCCGTGATCTGGCGGCCCTTCAGGAAACCGGCACGGTTTCGGCGGCGGCCTTTCTGCGCGGTGGCGATGGACATACGGGAATCCTCCTAGCTTGTTTAACGGCGCCCCGGTCTTGCGCGGGGTCGTGGCCGGGCTGCACTGGGCCGGGCGGGCGTTGCGCAACCGGGAAGATGGTGTCGTTAAACGGTTCGGTTCGTGGACCGAATTCTCTTTGGATGTTTGCCGGGTCGTTTCTTCTTGTTGGACTTGGCATTTGGTATACCACAGCGTTTCTATACCATGATCGTCGGCGGACGTGAAGCGCGGAAAAGGCGATTTTCTACCCGTGCCGGTCCCCGAAAGCACGCCATCGTCTTCCGGGCGCCGTTGGGCGTTTCCGTTCCCGTCGCGCCTAAGACGGCCCCAGGGTAACCTGTCGATGCCGCGCGGGGAAACCGGGTCTTGACCCTTGTATGGTGCCGGGGCCTCAGCAATAGTCGGGGCAGGGGGGCGGCGCCCTCGCGCCCGACGCGTGGGATGCCCGGCAAAGGAATAAGGAGGTCCCATGAGCAACGACCTACGTTTGGCGCAATTGCTCTGTTCGCGCCTGTGCCACGATCTCGTCGGCCCCGCCGGTGCCGTGAATGCGGGTCTGGAATTGGCTGAAGAAGGCGAGATGGACGGCGACGCCCTGGAGCTCGTGACCTCCAGCGCCGCCGAGGTGACCCGCCGCCTGGCGTTTTTCCGGATCGCCTTCGGTGCGGCCGGTGGCAAGGCGTCGGCGGTCGGCACGCTCAGCCTCAACGAGGCCCGCGAACTGGCCGAGGAGATGTTGGCGGGTGGTAAGGCGACGGTCACATGGCCGGAAAGCAGCCATGCGCCGGACAGTTTGGCCGTCGGTGTCGGAAAGGTTCTGCTGCTGATGATCTTATTGGCGTCGGAAAGCCTGCCGCGCGGCGGCACCGTGACCGTGCACTCGGCGGCCTTGCCCGAAGGGGTCGGTCTGGCCGTTGGCGCCGCGGGGCAAGGGGCGGTTCTGAAGCCGGATATGGCGGCCGGGTTGGAAATGGCGGGCGGCGAGGACGATCTGACTGCGCGCAACGTTCATGCCTATTTCGCCCAGCATTTGGCGCAGGCCGAAGGGGGGCGGATCGAAACGTCCCAGGAAACGGACGGCGAAATTCAATTTATGGCCCTATTTCCAAACGATAAAATGGCATAGAGGCAATTCCTGAACCCACCGGGTATTGGATGGTGTAGGGTTGGGGCATACCTTGGTCTATAGGCCATCAGATATAGCTATTTCAGCTTTAAATCATTTGCCGCCCCGGGGGGGTTTTGGTTTAATTTCCGAGCCTTAGATTTCTCCGTCAGGAGACATGTCGCGCCGCGGGCCCGTTTCCGGGTCAGGTCGCCGGTGCGAAGCGTCTTTGTGACGTCACACCAACGAAATGTCGGCACCGCTTTTGCATGGATGCCGGCAGCGGGAACGGATAACGGGGTGCCTGCCCCAAGGAGTTGCAGAAATGGATGACCTTCTTACCGAATTCCTGACGGAGACGTCGGAAAACCTTGCGGTCCTCGATGTCGAATTGGTCAAGTTCGAACAGGAGCCGGACAACAAGGAAATCCTCGGCAACATCTTCCGACTGGTTCACACCATCAAAGGGACCTGCGGGTTTCTCGGCCTGCCGCGGCTTGAATCGGTCGCCCACGCGGGTGAGAACGTCCTCGGCAAGTTCCGCGACGGCGAACTGGAAGTGACGCCCGAAGCGGTGACGCTCATTCTTAAATGTCTCGACTGCGTGCGCGATCTTCTGGGTCAGCTTGAAGAAACCGGCCAAGAGCCGGAAGGCGACGACCAGGAATTGATCGACGCGCTGAACGCCTATGCGGAAGGCGGCCCGTCCGCTTCTGCGGCTGCCGCGCCTGCCGAAGAACCGGCGCCCGCGGTTGAACCCGCCGCATCCGGCGGCGCGACGCCGACCAACGAATTCGGTGCTCCGGTCGCGGCTGAACTGTTGGCCGAGGTCGAGGCCGCCGCCGCCGCCGGCATCAAGGGTGCTTCCCAGGAAGAATTGGACGCCGAACTTGCCGCCGAACGCGAAGCCGAGGCCGCGATGGCCGCGATGCCGGCGACCAACGAACACGGTGCTCCGGTCGCTCAGGAACTTCTGGCCGAGGTTGAGGCCGCGACCGCCGCCGGCGCGCGCGCCGCGACGGAGGCCGAACTGAAGGCCGAAATGGAAAAAGAACGCGAGGCGGAAAAAGCCGCCAAAGGCGGCGTGCCAGCGCCGGCGCCGTCCAAGGAAGCCGAAAAGAAGGATGCCGCAAAGGCAGGCGGCGGCGGTGGTGCCGGTGTCGCCGCGTCGAGCATCCGCGTCAACGTCGATGTTCTGGAAGACCTGATGACCCTGGTCTCCGAATTGGTCCTGACCCGCAACCAGCTTTTGCAGATGGTGCGCGGTTTGGACGACAGCGAGTTCACCGTGCCCCTGCAGCGCCTGTCGCACATCACGACCGACCTGCAGGAAGGCGTTATGAAGACCCGCATGCAACCGATCGGCAATGCCTGGGCCAAGCTGCCCCGGATCGTCCGCGACCTGGCTGTTGAATCGGGCAAGAAGATCGAACTGGTCATGCTGGGGGCGGAAACCGAACTGGACCGTCAGGTCCTGGAACTGATCAAGGATCCGCTGACCCATATGGTGCGTAACTCGGCCGACCACGGGCTGGAGAACATCGAGGGCCGTAAGGAAGTGGGCAAGCCGGAAACCGGCACCATCACGCTCAACGCCTTCCATGAAGGTGGCCATATCATCATCGAGATCGCCGATGACGGTCGCGGCCTGAATATCGAGCGCATCAAGCAGAAAGCGCTGGAAAACGGCCTGACGACCGAGGCCGACCTGGAAGGCATGACCGATCAGCAGGTCGGCATGTTCATTTTCAAGGCCGGGTTCTCGACGGCGGAAAAGATCACCAACGTGTCCGGCCGCGGTGTCGGCATGGATGTGGTCCGCACCAACATCGAAAAGATCGGCGGTACCGTCGAATTGAAGACCGTCCCGGGCAAGGGATCGACCTTCACGATCAAGATTCCGCTGACCCTGGCCATCGTTTCTGCGTTGATCGTCGAATGTGCGGGCGAACGCTTCGCGGTGCCGCAGATCAGCGTCCTGGAACTGGTGCGCGCTTCGGCCCATTCGGAAAACGCCATCGAGATGATCAACGAATCTGCCGTGTTGCGCCTACGCGATCGGCTGCTGCCGCTGATCTCTCTGCGCGAGTTGCTGCGCTTGCAGGAACCCGCGGCGCCTGCCGACGGCAACGGCGCCGAAGCCGCTCCGGCGGAGGCATCGGACGAGCCTAAGACCACCGACGCCCTGGTTGCCGACGCGATCAAGGGCGACGAGGAAGTCTTCATCGTCGTCACCCAGGTCGGTTCCAACACCTTCGGCATTATCGTCGACCGGGTGTTCGATACCGAGGAAATCGTCGTCAAACCCGTGGCGCCGATCCTGCGCGACATCACCTTCTACTCGGGGAACACGATCCTGGGCGACGGCAGCGTCATCATGATCCTGGATCCCAACGGCATCGCGGAAGCGGCGGGTGAAATGGATACGGAACATCGTTCGGAAGCCGACATTCAGGCCGTCTCGACGGACGAGGAAACGACCTCGTTGCTGGTCTTCCGCGCCGGTGGACCGGAACTCAAGGCCGTGCCGCTGGCTCTGGTCGCACGCCTGGAAGAAGTCGACATGGCCGAGACGGAAACCTCGCACGGCCAGGTCATGGTCCAGTATCGCGAGCAGCTGATGCCGTTGATCCCGTTCTCGCCGGGGCATCAATTCAAGGAAACCGGGCGTCAGCCGATCCTGGTGTTCACCGACCGTGAACGTTCCATGGGGCTGGTCGTGGACGAGATCGTCGATATCGTCGACGACCGCCTGAAGATTGAACTCAAGACCGACCTGCCGGGCCTGATCGGCAGCGCCGTCATCGCCGGCAAGGCGACGGACGTGATCGACGCCGGTTATTTCCTGACCCAGGCGTTCTCCGACTGGTTCGGCTCGGCCGAGAAAGCGGCCCTGGAAGCCGGGCCGAGCGGCCGCCGCCGGGCGCTTTTGATCGACGACAGTCCGTTCTTCCGCAACCTGCTGGCGCCGCTTCTGTCGGTCGCCGGATGGCAGGTCACGGCCCTGGACAGCGCCCAGGCGGCGCTCGACATGCGTGACCGGGGGGCGGCCTTCGACGTGATCATCTCCGATATCGAAATGCCGGGCATGAACGGTTTCGAATTCGCGAACGAAGTCCGCCGGGGCGGATCCTGGGAGAAGGTGCCGATGGTGGCGTTATCGGCGCATGCGACATCCGCCGATTTCGAACGGGGCCGCGACGCTGGGTTCAACGATTATGTCGCGAAGTTCGACCGCGAAGCCTTGGTGTCCAGCCTGGCGCAGACCGTCGCCGGGGCGGCCGCGGGCAGTGCCGATTGAGTCCGAAGGGCGATTGGGCGGCAGATAATTCGACGATGCGCGGTTGTTAGTTGCGAAATCGCGTATAGTCCTGGTATCCAGACCTGTCTGGGCGATGGCCGAGGGGAAAATATCTTACCCGACGCGGCCCGTGCCCAAGGGTGGCAGGTAAGTCCGGAAGGTGACCCTTGGTCGGGTTTAACGGCACGGACGCTGTAGAAACGCATAACTACGGGTGCACTCATGAAATCCTGTCTGATCGTCGATGACTCGAAAGTAATCCGGATGGTCGCCCGGAAAATCCTGGAAGAATTGAATTTCGAGACCCGCGAGGCGGCCGATGGGCAACAGGCGCTCGATTCCTGCAAGGAAAGCCTGCCCGATGCGGTTTTGCTCGACTGGAATATGCCGGTCATGAGCGGTATTGAATTTCTGCGCGAATTGCGCGCCCTTCCGGGCGGCGGCGGTCCTATCGTCGTGTTCTGCACCACCGAGAACGATATTCAGCACATCCAGGAAGCGATCGAAGCCGGTGCAAACGAATACATCATGAAACCTTTCGACAGCGAGATCATCCAAGGGAAGTTCTCGCAGGTCGGTCTTCTTTAACCGGCTGCCGGTCGCAAGGACGGCAGGCGTGGTCTATCGCGGAGCGATAAGGGGTAACGGATGACGAGTGACGAAGTCCGCGTCATGTTGGTCGATGATTCTGCCGTTATCCGCGGCTTGATCGCGCGAATGATCGAGGGTGAACCCGGTCTGCGCGTTGCTGCGTCCGTCGGCAACGGCCAGATGGCGGTGGACCGGCTGAAATCACAGCCGGTGGACGTCATCATTCTCGATATCGAGATGCCGGTGATGGACGGTCTGACCGCCATTCCCTTGCTGCTCGCGGTCAAACCCGACGTCAAGATCATCATGGCTTCGACTTTGACCGAGAAAAACGCCGACATCAGCTTGCGTGCCTTGCAGGCCGGCGCCACGGATTACGTGCCGAAACCGACGGCGACGCGCGAAATTTCCGGCGGCGACGTGTTCAAACACGAGCTTCTCGAGAAAATCCGCCAATTGGGTCTGGTCGATCGGCGCCCGCCGTCGACCCCGGCCGCCGCCCAGGCGACACGCCCTGGGGCGTCCGCACCGGGGGCGGCACCGGCCAAGGTGGCCAAACCCCTTTACGATAAGCCTGTGCAATTGCGCGGTGCCGGGGCGTCCCGGCCGCGCATTCTGGCCGTCGGCAGCTCGACCGGTGGGCCGCAGGCTCTGTTCCAGTTTTTCAAGGACGTGCGCCCGGAAATCAACATGCCCGTGGTCGTCACCCAGCATATGCCCGCGACGTTTACGACAATCCTGGCCGAACATATCGCCAAGGCCAGCGGATGGCCTTGTACCGAGGCCAAGGACGGCGAGGCGTTGCAGCCCGGCCATATCTACGTGGCACCGGGGAACTATCACATGACGGTTGAAAAGTCCGGCACCGGGATGGTCATTCGGACCAACCAGGACCCACCCGAGAATTTCTGCCGTCCTGCCGTCGATCCCATGCTGCGGTCCCTGGCCCGCGAGTTCGGCGGGGCTGTGCTGACGGTTATCTTGACGGGTATGGGGCATGACGGGCGCGACGGCGGCAAGGCCATCGTCGAGGCCGGCGGTACGGTGATCGCCCAGGATGAAGCCACCAGCGTCGTCTGGGGCATGCCGGGGGCGGTCGCCACGGCGGGACTTTGCGAAGCGGTGTTGCCGCTCAACGATCTGGGGCCCCATGTCATGAATAAATTGCGGACGAGGGCGGCATGAAACCGGAGGATTTCCAATTCATGTCGACCATGCTCAAGCAGCGCTCGGGCTTGGTCCTCAACGAAGACAAGGCGTATCTTCTGGAAAGCCGCCTGATGCCGGTGTCGCGCGCCCACAACATCAAGGGCGTCGAGGAATTGATCGCGGAAATCCGCAAAACCAATAACGAGGCGTTGATCGTCGAAGTCACCGAGGCGATGACGACGAACGAATCGTTTTTCTTCCGCGATATCAAACCCTTCGACATGTTCAAGGACCACGTCCTGCCGCATGTTTTGGAAAAATGCGCTGCCAAGAAGTCGTTGCGCATCTGGTGCGCCGCCGCGTCGAACGGGCAGGAGCCCTATTCCCTGGCGATGATCCTCAAGGAAGAAGCGGCCAAGCTCGCCGGTTGGAAGATCGAGATCATCGGCACGGATATTTCCCGGCAGGTCTTGAAGAAGGCCGAACAGGGGCTCTATTCCCAGTTCGAGGTGCAGCGCGGCCTGCCGATCACGTTGTTGGTCAAGTATTTCGACAAACAAGACGATCAGTGGCAGATCAAGCCGGAAATCCGCTCGATGGTTCAGTACAAGTACTACAACCTGCTGGACAGCTTGACCGGGCTGGGCCATTTCGACGTGGTGTTCTGCCGCAACGTGCTGATCTATTTCGATCAGCCGACCAAGGGCAAGGTTCTGGGCGAAATCGCCAAACTAATGCCCGATTACGGCATGCTGTTCCTGGGCGGTGCGGAAACGGTGCTGGGCGTGTCCGACAAATTCGCGCCGGTCGCCGGGCAGCGGGGCGTCTACGCATTGACGGGGAAGTAACGCCTGGGGCGGGCTCTTCCACCTGAAAATACGCAATACAGAATACGAAAGAGGCGGGGTGACCCGCCTCTCGTGTATTGGAGATTACTGTTCGAACTGAGGCGAAAGTTTCAGCCCGCAGCGGCCTGCTTCTGTTCCGGTTCCGGATCGCGCAGGACATAGCCCCGCCCCCAGACGGTTTCGATGTAGTTCTCGCCGCCCGTCGCGGTCGATAGCTTCTTTCGCAATTTGCAAATGAAGACGTCGATGATCTTCAGCTCCGGCTCATCCATGCCGTTGTAGAGATGATTGAGGAACATCTCCTTGGTCAGGGTCGTGCCCTTGCGCAGGCTGAGAAGCTCGAGAATGCCGTATTCCTTGCCGGTCAGGTGGATCGGCTGTCCGTCGACCTCGACCGTGCGGGTGTCCAGATTAACCATCAGGCGGCCGGTTTCGATGATCGATTGAGCATGACCTTGCGACCGTCGGACGATGGCCTGAATGCGGGCCATCAGCTCTTCCTTGTTGAATGGTTTGGTCAGGTAGTCGTCGGCGCCGGAGCCCAAGCCCTTGACCTTGCTTTCCGACTCGCCCAGGCCCGATAGAATCAGAACCGGCGTGTTGACCCGGGAATCGCGCAGCCGCCGCAGGACTTCGAAGCCGTCCATGTCCGGCAGCATGATGTCCAGGACGATAATGTCGTAGTCGTAGAGCTTACCGATCTCGAGACCGTCTTCGCCCATATCCGTGGTGTCGACCACCATATTGGCCGATTCAAGCATCATCTTGACGCTTTTCTGGGTCGACGGATCGTCTTCTACCAACAGAACACGCATGAAATGGCTCCTTGAATCGGCGGGTCCGAACACAAGCGGATTCCGCGTAATTAACCTTTGTTAACCATAACCTCCGGTGCGAATCGGCGCAAGTTTGCCCACTCCGCGATTGAATAATTCGTTATGCAGCAGGGGTTTAACACTCCATCAACTGTTGGCGGCGATACTATGGTTAAGTCATAAAAACGGCATTTGGATTCGCAGGTTTCACGCGTGTACACCTTCGTCAACGACATCCTGAACGAGGTCGACCGGAAGACGGGCGACACCCATTTCGGCCGCGTCGCCAACGTCGTCGGCCTATTGGTCGAGGTCGAAGGACTGCAAGGCGCCGTCTCCGTTTCCGACCATTGCGACATCACCACGAAGAATGGCCAGACGCTGCCGTGCGAGGTCGTCGGTTTCCGCGACGGCAAGGCTTTGGTCATGCCCTTTGGGTCCGTCGACGGCATCGGCATGGGATGCCGGGTCGAAGTCGGCGCGTCGGAGCCGGTGATCTATCCCGTCCATGCCTGGTTGGGGCGCGTCATTGACGCCTTCGGCCGTCCGATCGACGGCAAGGGGCCGCTGCCGACCGGCGCCAACCCCTATCCGATCCATACGGTGCCGCCGCCGGCCCACGAACGGTCGCGCGTGGGTGGCAAGCTGGATCTCGGTGTGCGGGCCATGAATGCCTTCCTGACATGCTGCCGTGGCCAGCGCCTGGGTATCTTCGCGGGATCGGGCGTCGGCAAATCAACGCTGCTGTCGATGATGGCGCGCAATACGGACGCGGAGGTCGGCGTCATCGGTCTGGTCGGTGAACGCGGCCGCGAGGCCCGCGAATTCATCGAAGACCATTTGGGCGAGGAAGGATTGGCGCGTTCCGTTGTCGTCGTCGCGACCTCGGACGAACCGCCGCTGGTCCGCCGTCAGGCGGCCTTCATGACGATGGCCGTGGCTGAATTTTTCCGCGACGAAGGCGCCAACGTGCTCTGCCTGATGGACTCGGTCACCCGCGTCGCCATGGCACAGCGGGAGATCAGCCTGGCCGTGGGCGAGCCGCCGGCCTCCAAGGGGTATACGCCGTCGGTCTTTGCCCTGCTGCCGCGCCTTTTGGAGCGCGCGGGACCGGGTCGAGAGGGCCAGGGCGATGTGACCGGTCTATTTACCGTGCTGGTCGAAGGCGACGACCACAACGAACCCGTCGCCGATGCCGTGCGCGGTATCCTGGACGGGCACGTCGTGCTCGATCGGGCAATCGCCGAGCGCAACCGCTATCCGGCGATCAACATTCTGCGTAGTGTGTCGCGAACCATGCCCGCCTGCAACACGCCGGAACAGAACGCGCTGGTCGCGCGCGCCCGGCAATTGCTGTCGGTCTACGAGGATATGGCCGAACTGATCCGTCTCGGGGCTTATCGCCGCGGCTCCGACCCGCAGGTCGATGAGGCGATCCAGTACTACGACGCGATCGAGGCTTTCCTGGGCCAGGAAATCAGCGAGGTCACAGATCTGGAAACCTGTTACCGGATGTTGGCCGAAACCCTCGACATGCCGGTCCCTGGTGCCGGCGACGCGGCACCCGCAGCGTGACGCGGTCCTGACGGAGGCATTACCGACGGATGGCAACCGGTCTCAAGAACCTTATCCGCCTTCATGAATGGACCGTCGACGAACGGCGCCGGGAGTTGGGCAACCATATCCGCCGCCTCAATCATCTGGACGAACAGGTCCGCAATCTGGAAGAAGAATTGAAACGCGAACAGGCGCTGGCCGGGGCCGGTGATCTGGGCATCACCTTCGGCGCCTATTACAATCTGTTCCGTTATCGCCGCCAGCGCCTGGACGACGCGATCCGGACGAAAGAGCGCGATATTGCCGAAGCCCGCGAAATCCTGGGCAATGCCTTTATGGAATTGAAGAAGTATCAGGTCGCCCAAGAGGTCCGGAATCGCGAGGAAGAGCTTGAGGAAACCCGCCGGGAACAGGCGGAACTGGACGAACTGGGGCTGCAGTTGTACCGCCGCGAGGCCGCCCGCCGCCGCCGGGCCCAGCGCTCGTAATCTCTTCTCTGGTTTCTATCCCCTAGAGAGTTTCCTGACTGGTCAGCAGAGCCGCGTTGTTCCATTGCGGCTGGCGGTCCTCGACCAGGACCTTGTGTTCGGGCGATCCGTCGGCGCCGGCTTCCTGATGGGTGATGATCTGAACCCAGCGCGGCACCAACTCGTTGCTGACATCCTGCAGGATCGTCGTTGCGAGGTTTTCATGCGACGCCCAATCGAAGGATTCCAATGTCTGCAGATAGGCGATGAAGCGGGCGGGCGCGAGGGTTTTGGCATCCGGCACATAGCGCAGTGTTACCCGCACCCGGCCACCGAAGGCCGCCATCCCCCCGGCCAAGGAAGAGACGAAATCGATATTGCGGTCCGGATTCTCGATCGGGTCGAGGATGGCGCGGCGCTGCCAGATATCCATGATGGGGCGTCCCTTCAGACGTTCAGGCCGACACCGCCCTTGACCGGGGCGGGTGGGGCGACTTCGATGAAGTTTGCGGGCTGCGCCTGGAACCCGACGCCACCTCGATAACCGGTGATGTCCCCCGACTTTTCGTAGAGGTGGCGGATATCGTTGCGCATACCAGACGGCAGGTGGCTGTCCGACCGGACGACCATATCCATGCGGTGATGCGCCGTATCGATCAGGCCGTCCAGTTGGATATGGCCCAACTTGGATAGCGTGATATCGACGACGAACCGGGTGCCCCGGCCGCTTCCTTCCTCGGCGTCTTCTTCTTCCTGAGGTCGGGTGAACAGGCGGATCTGCTCCAGTTGCTGGCCGTTGAACATGGGGATCATCAAGGTGCGCCAATCGCCGGTTGCCGGCTCGTCCGCCAGGCGGGAAAGCTGGCCCAGATCCCCTTGCAACCGGTCGACCAGTCCCGGATTGATCCGGTTCAAAACTCGCGTCGGCCCGTCGCCCAGCCAGGAGCGGACGTCGCCGCCCCGCATGGCGGTCAGAAAGAACAGAATATTGGTCGTCATATTGGCGTCGGGGCGCGGCATCGCGGTCTGCAGCAGATGCTGTGCCGTGTTGGGGGCGTGCTGTGCCAGTTCCTCGACGGCGTCGTCCAGGGCGGGCCAATGCCGATCCAGGAACAGCGATTGCCGCAGGGTCAGTTGCTGGCTATCGAGCAGCGGCTCCGGCGCCGCCGGGGGTAGAGGTGCGCCGGTGATCGTCATCACCACACGCGATCCTTCCGGCGGCGGGTTGGCTCCGTTCAGTGTGATCGGGCCCAACGCCGTCTCGACGATCGGCTGACCGCCCGCTTGGGTGCCGGTTATGATGCCGGTCAGTGTCTGGCCCAGGGTCGCAAGCGCCGGGGACGGGCCTTGGGTCTGGGTGACCGCGGCAGCACCGCCTGGCGGCGGCGGCTGAACGGCGGTCAGTTGCACCGTGAATTGCGTGCCGACCGGCAGGGTCTGCGGCGTTGGCGCGGATCCGATCGGAACCGATCCGGAAAGAGACCCAGGTGTCGCCGTCGGCGAGGGGACGGGCGTTGCGGCGCCCGGAGCGGGCGTGCCGGACGTTGGTGGCGTCGTGACAGGCGTCTGCCCTGCCGCCGGTGCTCCGCCGGTCGGATTGGTGCCGGGCAGGAACGGGCCGGATTGGCCGGCCCCGGTGGGGGGGGCCGCTTGACCGCCGGCGCCCGGGACCGCCGCAGCGAATCCCGATGCGGGGCGCAGCAGGGTCGCGGTCAGGCTGTTTCCCTCGGTAAAGGGGGGCAGGTTCAAAAGAACGCCACCTTGCGCTTGGCTTCCGGCCTGGGCGGATTGTGTCGCCGCAGCACGGATAAGGGCTGCGGGGCTCTGGCCATTGATGGCGGTGATGATGAACTGCAATTGCGGGCCCCGGCCGTTCAATTGCAGCGTGACCGTATCGCCCGGTTTGAGATTGAGAAGGGCTTGAAGCTGCAATTGCAGCTTCCCGGCGGTGCCGTCTAGATCGATAAGACCCTGTTTCCCGAGGGTGGCGACCTGCAGGTCGAAGGTGGCGCCGAGTGCGGCCTGGAGGATCGCCGGGGGTACGGGAACCTGCGCCTGTGCCGGCGGCAAGGTGATGGCCGTCGGCGGCGGCGGCGGTGGGGCCGCGCCCGTCGGCAGGGGCGGGGGCGGCGGCGGTGCGGAAATTTCCGACATGGGTGCGGGCCCCTGTTAGGTCGTGGAAGTTCAGCCTTCCGCCGGTAGGGCGAGGTTGATCTCGGTCTCGCCTTCACCGATCAAATGATCGAGGTCACGGGCGCGGCGTTCCGCGTCGTCCCGCATCGGCAAATCGTTGCGCAGGCTCAGCACTTCACCGTAAAGCAGGTCGGACAGGTCCGACGCCTGGACCGGGAAGAAGCCGTCGATGGGATCCGCCGAGCCGGTCGTTCCGGCGATGGCCAGACCGGCGCTTTCCATGGCGGCCAGAAGGGCGCCCAAGCGGCCCGTCGTATCCGTGCGGGTGAACAGCATGCGTTTGATGCCCAGTTCGCCGAAGGCCATGGCCGTGTCGGCGGCTTCCATCGCGTCCATCCCGGCCCCCAGGACCAGCACCGGTTCCGCCGGAGCGGCGTTGACGAAATCGAACAGGTTGTCCATTTCCGTGGCCGACCGGTGATTGACGCCGGGCGAATCAACCAGGACCACCGTCCGCTTGGGAATGCGGGCCATGAACTGGGCCATTTCGTCGGCGGTCTCGGTGATGAAGACTTCCTGGCCCATGATCTTGGCGAAGGCGCTGAGTTGTTCGACCGCACCGGCGCGTTTGAGGTCGGTGGTCAGGATTTGAACCGACCGGCGGGCCATCAGGGCGCGGGCCGCCAATTTGACGAGGGCCAGCGTCTTACCGCTGCCCGGCGGGCCGACCAGCATCAGGCGCTGGTTGTCTTCCGTCACGTCGATGGGCGAGAACGAAAAATCGAGCGCCAGGGCGCCCGCCAGCGAAGCAATGGGGGTGCGCGGCTCCATGTCCGCCGCCGCCTGGGCCAGGCGATCGGCCAGGACCATTGGAACGCCATGAAGCAGCAGGGTTTCCAGAACTTGGTCGAAGCGCTGTTCCGGCGCCATGGCGACCTGGCCGAGGCGCGGATCGTTGGCGTCCTGCTGGCGGGCCGCGACGATGCGGGCCTCGCCCGAGACCGGGTTGGTCTGGGTCGAGACGATGGTCGCTTCGTCGCCGAGTTCGCGGCGCACCAAAGCCATGGCCTGGCGGAGGTTGGCTGCCTTGAAGGTAAGGAGTTTCATCGTTCCGGGTCTCCTGTCGCTTTCTGCCGTCGGTTACACCTGGCCCACGGTCTTGATCTTGGCCTTGGGGTGGATTTCGTTCTGAGACATGACCACGGTCATCGGCCGGAAGCGTTCGACGATGGAACGCACGTAGGGCCGGATGGCCGGGCTGGTGAGCAGGACCGGGCTTTCGCCCATCATGGCCTGACGTTCGAAATTCGTCCGGAGCGCGCCGATGAACTCCTGCAGTTTCGACGGCGCCATGGAAAGTTGCTTATCCTCCTCAGGACCGACAACGGATTCGGCGAAGGCCTGCTCCCACGGCGGCGACAACGTCACCAGTGGGATGAAGCCTTGGTCGTTGACGTTCGAGTCGGAAATCTGGCGGGCCAGGCGGGCACGAACGTGTTCGGTGATCATCATCACGTTGCGGGTCCCGGCGCAGGCTTCGGCGACGCCCTCAAGAATGGTCGGCAGATCGCGGATCGAAACCCGTTCGGCCAGCAGGTTCTGCAATACCCGCTGCAGACCGCCCAGCGAAATGGTCGCCGGTACGATGGACTCGACCAGTTTCTGCTGTTCCTTGTCCAACTCGTCCAGAAGCTTCTGCGTCTCCGCATAGCTCAACAAGTCGTCCATGTTGTCCTTGATGATCTCGGTCAGGTGAGTGGTCACGACCGTCGCCGGATCGACCACCGTATAGCCGCGGAACAAGGCCTCTTCGCGGTTGGAATCCTCGATCCACATGGCCGGCAGACCGAAGGTCGGCTCGACCGTCTTTTCCCCGGCCAGGGTGATTTCCTCGCCGCGCGGATCCATGACCAGCAGCATGTTGGGCCGCAGGTCGCCGCGCCCGGTCTCGATCTCCTTGACGCGGATGACGTAGGAGTTGGCGGGTAGCTGCATGTTGTCCTGAATACGGACCGACGGCATGACAAAGCCCATTTCCGACGCCAGCTGACGGCGCAGGGCCTTGATCTGATCGGTCAGACGTTGGCCGTTTTCGGGCGGCGCATTGATCAGCGACAGCAGGCCATAGCCCAGTTCCAGGCGCAGATAGTCGATGCGCAGCGCCGTGGAAATCGGCTCCTCGGCGGCCTTGGCCGGTTCCGGGGCGTTTTCTTCCATGGCCTGAATGGCTTCTTCGGCGCGGCGTTTGTCTCGAGCCGTGACGATGAAGCCCATGCCGCCTGTGATGCCCGCCAGCAAAAGGAAGGGGAAGGCAGGAATGCCGGGCATGGCGGCCAGACCGAGCAACAGGAAGCAGGACAGGCCGAGCGTCTTCGGCTGACCACCGATCTGGCGGAACAGGGTTTGTTCGGTCGGCCCGGTGATGCCGCCTTTGGTTACCATCATACCGGCGGCTGTCGAGACGATCAGCGCCGGGATCTGCGATACCAGTCCGTCACCGACGGTCAGGCGGGTATAGGCATCGGCGGCTTCGGCGAAGCTCAGGTCGTTCTGTGCGACACCGATGATCATACCGCCCAGGACGTTGATCAGGGTGATCAGCAGGCCGGCAATCGCGTCGCCGCGCACGAACTTCGACGCACCGTCCATGGCGCCGAAGAAGGTGCTTTCGTCTTCCAGGTTCTTGCGCCGCGTACGGGCGTCGTCTTCGTCGATCAGGCCCGACGACAAATCGGCGTCGATCGCCATCTGCTTGCCGGGCATGGCATCCAACGTAAAGCGCGCCGCGACTTCGGCAATACGCCCGGAACCCTTGGTGATAACGATGAAGTTGACGATCACCAGGATCGAGAAAACGATAATCCCGATGACGAAGTTGTCCTGCATCACGAAGCCACCGAAGGCCTGAATGACCTGTCCGGCGGCCTCGGTTCCCGTATGGCCTTCGGCCAGGATCAGGCGGGTCGAGGCCAGGTTCAGCGCTAGGCGGATCATCGTCGCCAGCAACAGCACCGTGGGGAAGGAGTTAAAGTCCAACGGCTTCTCGATGAAGATCGCCGTCATCAGGATCAGCACCGAGAAGGTGATGGAGAAGGCCAAGCTCATATCCAGGAGCCAGGTCGGCATGGGCAGGATCAGCACCACCAGGATGCCGATGACGCCCAGCGCGAAGAACAAGTCGCCGCGTTTTAGAAGGGCGCCGATGCTCGCGAACGGATTGCCGCCTTCTTCCTCGCCGCCGCCGTCCGCACCGTCGCGGGGGGCGGCGGTCGCGCGGGCGGCCGTGGGGGCTGCTTGCGTCGCTTCAGCCATTTGTGTTCACCACCCGTTGCTTGACCATTTCCGTTCTCATTCTGTCCCGAATTTTCTTGTCGTTGCGGCCCGTTCCGTCAGGGTGCCGGAGCGGCCCCGGCCTCACCCGGTTGGGGCACGGCGAAGCCTTCCTGGCTGTACTGACGCAGCTTGTTGCGCAGCGTGCGGATGGAAATACCCAGGATATTGGCCGCATGGGTCCGGTTGCCCAGGCAGTGGTGAAGGGTGTCGATGATCAGGTCTCGTTCCACGTCGGCCACGGTGCGGCCGACCAGGGCCGCCGTTTCGGCATCCGCGTCGGACACACCGGCCGAGGCGGGGGCACCAGCGTCGCCGGATACCATAATGGTTTCGGGGCCGATCTCGCTGCCGGTCGCCAGGATCACGGCGCGGTGGATGGCGTTTTCCAATTCGCGCACGTTGCCGGGCCAGGCATGGGATTTCAGTTTGGCCATGGCGGCCTCGGAAATCGGGCGTTCGTCGATTTGATTGGCCTCCGAATATTTCGCCACGAAATGTTGGGCGAGCAGGGGAATATCCTGGTTGCGGCGGGCCAGGGACGGCATTGCCAGATTGACGACGTTCAGGCGGAAATAGAGGTCTTCGCGGAAGGTGCCGTTGGCGACTTCTTCCTGCAGATTGCGATTGGATGTCGCGATGATGCGCACGTCGACCTTGACCGGCTTGGTCCCGCCGACCCGGTCGATTTCCCGTTCTTGCACGGCGCGCAAAAGCTTGGCCTGCAGACGTGGGTCCATTTCGGAAATTTCATCCAGCAGCAACGTGCCGCCGGTGGCTTCCTCGAATTTGCCGATGCGCCGCGCGACGGCGCCGGTAAAGGCACCCTTTTCGTGCCCGAACAATTCTGATTCCAGAAGGTTTTCAGGGATCGCGGCGCAGTTCACGGCGACGAAGGCCTGATCCTTGCGCCGGCTCTTGGCATGCAGGTGTCGGGCCATCATTTCCTTACCCGTGCCGGAGGCGCCGGTGATCAGAACGCTGGCTTCCGAGGGGGCTACCTGATCGGCCATCTTGATGACTTCGGCCATGCCCGGGTCGCCATGAACGATGGTCGACGGTTCATCGGAAACGGCATGCAGGACGGCGGCGATCAGATCGGCATCCGGCGGCAGGGGAACGTATTCCTTGGCGCCGGCCTTGATGGCGCGGACGGCGGCCTGGCTGTCGTTCGCGGTGCCGCAGGCGATGACGGGAAGGGCGATACGTTCGCTGTCCAGCGAGGTCACCAGACGCGCAATGTCGGCGCCGACGTCGACCATGATCAGGTCTGCGCCCTGACCGGCGCGGAGCTGTTCCAGCGCCCGGTCCACGGTCTCCGCCTGCTGGACTTTGGCGCCCTTCTGCATGGCGATCTGGCTGGCGGCGCCGATCTGTCCGCCCAACGTGCCGATAATCAACAATCTCATGACCGTTCTGTCCCTAACTTGGTGTGCGTGGCGTTCAAGATGCTTCGTCCCTCGAAGCAGCCCGTATGTGCCTGCATTGGCCTAGTCGAAATAATTCACCCGTTTTTCCGGCGGTAGGATGCTATTCAGCAGCATCTCAAGACGCCGGGGATTTTCCTGGCGGCCGATGGAGCCCGTGGACAACACGTAGACTTGGTTGACCATTGCTTCGTCGGTCGAGTTTCTTTCAAGTTTGTTGGCCAGCGGTGTGAAGACCATGTTGGCCAGGACCGCGCCGTAAAACGTCGTCAGCAGGGCCACCGCCATGGACGGCCCGATGGCGCCCGGATCGTCCAGGTTGCCGAGCATCTGGACCAGGCCGATCAGCGTGCCGATCAGGCCCATGGCCGGCGACAATTCGGCCATCCGGCGCAGGACGTTGATGCTTTTCTGGTGGCGCTGGAACATCGCCTGCATGTCGCGCCGCAGGATTGCCTCGACCTCTTCGCCGGGCGTGCCGTCGACGACCATGCCGATGCCCTTGTGCAGCACCGGTTCCGCCTGGATCCCGCCCATCACGTTCTGCAGCGCCAGAACGCCCTGTTTGCGGGCCAGTTCAGCCAATTGCAGCGATTGGAAAGAGGCCCGCGTCGGATCGCGGTTGATGCGGACGAATGTCTTCAGCGACACACGCAGCGTGCGACCCATCTCGGGCAGGGAGAAACTGGCCGTGGTGATCGCAAGCGTGCCGCCGATGACGATCAGGATCGACGGAATGTTGATGAAGGACCCGGGAGAACTGCCGAACCCGATGGCCGTGGCCAACAGGCCGAAACCCACGGCAAGGCCGAGCACCGTGGCGGCGTCCACGGTGGTCCGGTTGCGCAGGGGACCTGAGGAAGGGGTTGCTTCGGCCATTGTCGTCCGTTTCCGTCGGTTTCCTTGAACCGGTCCGCCTTAGCGGTCGGTCTTGATGATTTCCGTCATGGTCACGCCCAGGCGGTCTTCGACGACGACGACTTCGCCGCGCGCCACCAGGCGATTGTTGACGTAGATGTCGATCGCCTCGCCGACCTTACGGTCCAGTTCGATGACCGCGCCCCGGCCAAGCCGCAGAAGCTGGCTGACCTGCATGGTCGCCTTGCCGAGAACGGCGGAGACCGTCACGGGAATATCGTAGACGGCTTCCAGGTCGCGCGCGCTTTTCGGCAGGTCGTTGACCTCGGGTAGGCCCGAGGGATTGGCGGTCGGCGTGCTCGGGGGCGGGCCGTCGGTGTTGCCGCCGCTGCCTTCGCCGCCGTTGGACGCGAACTCGCCCAATTCAAAATCGTCTTCGGCCATGGTTCTCTCCTAGTCCTTTGCTTCCTCTTCGGCGTCACGCGCCTCGAGAATCTCTAAAAGTTCAGGGTTGATGTACTTGTTGTCGTCGTTCTGTTCCTCGACGGGCTGAGCTTTGGCTTCGGTTTCTTCGGCCGTTTTTTCCGGTTCGGGTTCGGCCGTCAGGTCGTCCGATGGGACCGGTGCGTGGTCTTCGGCGCCTCTTCCCTCCATATGGGGATGGAGGGCAGCGTCGGCTTCCGCCTCGGCCAGGAATTCTTCGGACGGAACCGGAGGCGGGCCGCCTGCAATATCGTCGGCATCGAGAACAGGTTCCGCTTCCACATCGGTTTCCGGTGCGGCGGCTTCTTCTGACGGTGCGAAAATATCGTCCGACGGCTGCGACGGGGCGGGGAGCGGTTCCTCGGCTGGTGCCGGCATCGCGGGCGCGGCCATTTCGGCAGGTGCGGGGTCCGCGGATGCGAGGTCAGCGGGTTCCGGGGTGGGCTCGGGAGCAGGCGCAGCCTCGGCCTCGGGCATGGGGGTCGGTTCGCTCGGAACCTCCGGCTCGACCTGCGTGTCGGTGGCCGGGGCTTCCTCGCTGGCGGCTTGTGGTTCGGGGGCGCCCGGGGCGGGTTCGAGCGCAGGCGCGTCCGGCGCTTCGGGCGCGGCTTCCGGCGCGGCGGCTTCTTCGGCTGCGGGCCCCGGATGGCGGGTGGCGTCCGTTTCCAGATGACGGGCGACGATCTCGTCCAACTGCTCGGCTAATTCAGCAGTGCTGCGGGACACCCCGCCTGACGCCCATTCCAGGCGGCAATCGCCGGGGGCAAGGGCAGGGTCACCGAGAACTTTGATGTCTCCTCGGAAACCGGCCATTTCGGAAACGCCTTCGATCCGGTCATGCAGGCCTTCAGCCAAATCGGCGGGAACGCGGACGGTGATCTCCGACGCGCCGGTCTGCTGGCCGAGCGCCTCACGGAGCATCTGTTCGATTTGCGCGACGGCAGTTTCCTGGTTCAACGTCGGGAACAGTTTCTTCACCAAGGCCGCGGCGACGGCAACGGCGTCGCGGGCAAGGTCCTGGTTGGCTTCCGCTTGGGCGTCGAACAGCGCCTGCGTCTTTTGAACGATGGCGTTCAGGGTGTCCGCGATCTGCTTTTCCGCGGCCGAGGCGGCTTCGTCCATGCCTTGCTGGCGCCCTTCGGCATGCGCTGCGACACGCGCCTGTTCCAGATCTTCCTCGGAATATGTCGGGGCTTCCGGTTCCGGTTCGGGCTCGGGGGTGGTTTCGGCTTGGGCCGCGGCATCCGGTTCAGCATTGGCATTGGCTCGCGCCTTTTCGCGCTCCTCCGCCAAGACGTCGAAGTCGGTGTCGAACATGAATTTTTCGTAGGGGGTATCGCCCGCCATGTTGGTCCTTAAGATCATCTTATATCCATGTTTCGGCAATCTGCTCGTCGCGCCGGCCGGGGCCGGGTAGCGCCGATTAGAACACCAACTCCCCTTCTTCGTCGCCGGTCGCGATGACGATTTC
>CAJWCU010000024.1 GCA_913030825.1 uncultured Rhodospirillaceae bacterium
CCGTCAACGTGCTGCTGCGCTGCGGCGTGGCGGCGGCGGATATCGAAATCTGCCGTGACGCGGCCAAGGTTCGCGACGTCCTGGCGGCGGGGCGGGTCGCCGTGACGCCGGACGGCCATCTCCTGGTCGATGCCGATTTGGAGGTCTTGGTCGAGGCGACGGGCGCGCCCGAGGCGGCGGCGTCGGTTTCCGAAGCCGCCATCAAGGCGGGCAAGCACCTGATCCTGGCGTCCAAGGAAATGGCCTCGGTCTGCGGCCCCATGCTGGGCCGTCTGGCGGCGGATAACGGCGTCGTCTACAGCCTGCCGGACGGCGACCAGCCGAGCCTGCTGATCGGGCTGATCTCGCGGGCCGAGTTGTTGGGCCTGGACGTCGTCATGGCGGGCAAGGCGAGCGAATACGACGTCGTCTGGCACCGCGCGAAGGGCGAACTCAGCTATCACGGCAAGACCTTTGCCGTGCCCGATTTCGCCGATGTCTGGAACCATGAAGGCGCCGACATCCCGGAAATCCTGGCCGACCGAGCCGCCCCCTTGGGGCCGACGGCGTTGAAGTCCGTGCCGGATCTTTGCGAAATGATGCTGGTCTGCAACGCGACGGGCTTGAAGCCGGATTTCGAAGCCTTCCATGCCCCTCTGGCGCGGACAGTGGAGTTGCCCGACGTGTTCCGCCCGGAAACCGAGGGCGGGGTTCTGATGAATGCCGAGGACGGCCAAGGCGTCGTCGATATCGTCAATTGCCTGCGCCGGTCCGACGAATTGAGCCTGGCCGGCGGTGTCTTCGTCATCGTGCGGTGTTCCGACCGGGAAACCTGGAAGGTGATCCGGGACAAGGGTATTCCCGTCAGTTCCTGCGGAAATTACGGCCTGTTGCACAATCCGGTGCATCTTCTGGGGATCGAAGCCGCCGCCTCGATCATCGCCGCCGCGCGGGGCGGCATGCCGACCAGCGGCCGCGCGCCGCAGCCGACCTTCGATCTCGTCGGCCGGGCGACCCGCCCGTTTTCCGCGGGCGAGGTGCTGGACATGAGCGGCCATCACCATTCCATCGACGGGGTCGAGCCCTTGGTTGGGCCGGCTCAGGCCGTGGTGCCCGGGGCGGCCCTGCCGTTCTATCTGGCGGCCAACGCGCGGCTCGCCGTGGATGTGCGGCCCGGCGAAATCCTGACCGTGGAAATGGTCGAAGAACCGGCGGACTCGGCGCTCTGGCGTCTGCGCCGTGAACAGGATGCGGTCTTTAAAACGCCGGACGCCGCGGCCGCCGTGACTTAGGCAGGGCACTCCGCCTCCGGCGCGGACCTGACTTTCGATATAATTGATTTATCGACCGTTTTAGGCGAGTAATCGTCCCGACGCCTGGGGGGGCGAACAAGGATTGTTTAGTTGGATTTGGACGTGTCCACGTCCGCGCCGGAAGGCGTGGAGCTCCATGAATCTTTGGCGGAGCTATACGACTATTGGAACCGCGCACGGGGGGACCGCTGGGCCCCGGCCTGGTCTGATTTCCGGCTGACGGATTTCAGCGACAAATTGATCCCCTTGCTGATCGTCCTGGACGTCAAGCGCGATCCGATGGATTTCGTTTATCGGTTCTGGGGAACGGCGAACACGGTCAATCTGGGATACGACTGCACCGGGAAGTCGGTTCACGAAAACGGGTTGTTCGGCGACAAGGTGTTCAATGAATGCCGGCAGGTCGTTGAAGAGCGCCGGCCGATTATCTTTCATTCCAAGGTCACCCGTGACGACGGCTTATACCGCGAATATTCGCGGATCCGGTTGCCGCTGTCCGATGGCGGGGACAAGGTCGCGCACATCATTTCGTCCGTGCATATCACTGTAAACCTGGTCGAAGACTTCGGAGAATAGCCACGCCGAAGACGACCGGGCGCCCTCAATGGGACGCCGGCCTTCCCAATCCCTGTTTAATCGGCGAGACCGTAACGGCTCATGGAAATGATATGGGCGCGCTCGCCCGCGTCGTTTTCCAACGGCAGGTCGATCGTTTCGAACGAAACGTAGCTGCGTTCAGGGTAAACGCTTAAACCCGTTCGGCGCACCGGCATGTCGCCGTGCAACGCCAGACGATGAGCCTCCAGAATTCGGTCCCGGCCGGCGGCGGGGAAATACTCGCTCAACAACTTTCCCGTGGCGTCGAAGCGCAGCCAGTCCGCCGTGTCCGTTCCCCAGAAACGGACGCGGAAATCCTCTCCGCCGTTTATGGCGTCCTTCACGACGAGCTTTGGTGCATAGGCATAAACGGAAGGAAGGTCGATATCGCGCCACCGCGGACAGGCCCGACCGGCCCGGCGCTGGTCCCAATACGCCAGCATCCAAAGAAGGTCCGGCGCGTGAAAATCCCAGGTCTGTTCGACGTACGGTCCTTCGACCGGCTCCAGTCCGAAGCGTGGGCTGGCCATCGCTTTCCCTCCCCGAATCCCCTTGTCGGGATCCTGTGACTTGGAAGCGTAACCTAATGAATGGCACGGGGGCTATGCGAACCGCACAAAATACTATGTAAATTTGGTCGCCTTTCCAGACCGGAATACTATATAGAAATCAAAGGGTTCGATGGCCTGGAACGGTCCTGCGGCGGGGTGGTATACTGTTAAAAACAGACGGAGGCATCCCATCCATGACCATTAAAATCGAACCCTTGGACGCGCCCATGGGGGCGGTCGTTCACGGCCTTGATTCCCGTAAACCGCTGACGGACGGCGACTTCAAGGCGGTCGAACAGGCGATGCTCGACCATATCGCCATCGTCGTTCCAGAGTTGGAGGAAAACGTCCCGTGGCTGCGCGATTTCGGCAGCCGCTTCGGTCCTTTGGTGCCGCATATCCTGGACCAGTACCACCATCCGGACGGCTTCGAGGTCTCGATCATCGCCAAGAACATGGACAGCCCCGAAAGCCGCAACACGGCCAAGCCGGCGGGCGCTTTCTGGCATTCCGACCTGTCCTACGAGGTCAATCCTTCGGACGCCATTTTCCTTTACGCGACGCATCTGCCGTCCAAGGGCGGCGATACGGAGGTCGTCAATATGCGCGCGGCCTATGCCGCCCTGCCGGACGCCACCAAGCGGCGGCTCGAGGGCCTGACGGCGATCCATCGTTGGGGTTGGAAGACTTTGGGCGCCACGCCGACCCTGACGCCGGAACAGCAGGCCGCCCACCCGGATGTCATTCATCCCGTCGTGCGCCCACACCCCAAGACCGACGCGCCGATCCTGTACGTCAGTCCCGGCTACACCATGAAGATCGTGGAATTGGAGCAGGCGGAAAGCGATGACCTGTTGGAGGAGTTGTTCGAGCACGCGTTGAAACCGGAATTCCGCTACCGCCACAAATGGTCGCTGAATTCCCTGGTTGGGCTCGACAACCGGTCGTCCATGCATTGCGCGGTCGACGATTACACCGAACCCCGGCGCATGTTGCGGATGATCGTCGGTTGCACCGACGGGCGTCGCGGTAAGGTCGCGGCCTAATCCGATAAACGTCGTTTCCCCCGGAATTCCGGGGCCGAGGGCTTGCGCGGGGTTCCGGCGCGACTAGATATTCCTTGCGCTTTCGGCGTCCCGTCCGGGCCGTCGTTTGTTATGGGGAAGGATATTCGGACATGCTGCGCATTCTGCTGTTTCTCGGCACCAACCTGGCGATCGTCGCACTGATCAGTCTGACGTTCCGGCTGCTCGGCCTGGAAGGATTGCTGCAATCGAACGGCGTCGATTTGAACATCAACGCGCTGATCGTCTATTCGGCGGTGATCGGTTTCGCCGGTGCCCTGATCTCGCTGTTCCTGTCAAAGACCATGGCCAAGAAGGGCATGGGCGTGAAGATCATCGCCCAGCCCGCCAACCCGACGGAACAATGGATTTTCCAGACTGTCGCGGCACAGGCCAAGCAGGCGGGCATCGGCATGCCCGAGGTCGGTATTTTCGATCATGCCTCGCCCAATGCCTTCGCCACCGGCTGGAACCGTAACAATGCCCTGGTCGCCGTCTCGACCGGTCTGCTGACCAACATGGACCGCAAGGAGGTCGAGGCCGTCCTCGGTCACGAGGTCGCCCACGTCGCCAACGGCGACATGGTGACGCTGACCTTGATCCAAGGGGTCGTGAATACCTTCGTCATCTTCCTGTCGCGGATTGTCGGCCATCTGGTCGACCGCTTGGTGTTTCGGGTCGAACGCGGCCACGGACCGGCGTTCTGGATCGTCTCGATGATCGCCGAATTCATCTTCGGCATTGTCGCCATGATGATTGTCATGTGGTTTTCCCGCTGGCGCGAATTCCGCGCCGACCGGGGCGGGGCGGAACTGGCCGGCAGGCGCCATATGATCGACGCGCTGAAGGCGTTGAAGGCGGCCCAGGACGCGCCGCCCATGCCGGACGAGATGAAGGCCTTCGCCATCAGCGCCGGGCGCATGCAGGCGCTGTTCTCCAGCCACCCGCCGCTCGACGCCCGGATCAAGGCGCTGGAGGAAATGGACGCGGGAGGGGAGGCCAAGCGCGGCCCGCGTGGCGTCTCCCGGCCCTGGCGGTGACCGTCGCACCCGGCGGCATTACCTGAAACGAAAAACGGCCCCCACGATTGCTCGATGGGGACCGCTCTCGGTAAGGAGAGTTTGGCTTCGGCTTACTTTCCGAAGGTCTTCTCGTCGCCCGGCTGCATGACGACGATCTCGGTCGTGTCGCCCATGCCGCTCAGGTGTGTCTTCAATTGGTCCGGCGTGCCCTTGAGCAGTCCGAAGGTGCCGTAGTGCATCGGCATGACGGTCTTCGGTTTGAGGAACTTGTTGACCGCATAGGCCGCGTGGCGCGGGTCCATGGTGAACCAGCCGCCGATGCAGATCAGCGCCAGATCCGGTTTGTAGAGGTCGTGGATCAGTTCCATGTCCTTGAACACGCCCGTGTCGCCGGAATGGTAGATGGTATAGCCGTCCTCGAGCTTGATGATGTAGCCCGCCGGCTCGCCGCCCGGATAAATGGCCTCGACACCGTCTTTCTTCGAGACGATCTCGGACGAATGTTCGGCGTGGGTCATGGTGATCGTAATATCCGGGCCCAATGGTGTAATCGGGCCGGACTTGTTGAAGCGGATCAGCTGTTCTTTCGGCACCATGCCCAGGATGCGCATGGTATGGCCCATGTCGGCGTTCACGCCGACTTTGGCGCCGGTCATCTTGGCGAGTGCGGCCGTATCGCCGATGTGGTCGCCGTGGCCGTGGGTGACCAGGATCAGGTCGACCTTACCCAGCTTGGCCAGGTCTTTGTCGTCGGCCGGCGTCTTCGGATTTTTGGTGATGAAGGGATCGATCACGATCACCTTCCCGCCCGGTGTCTTGATGCGGAAGGCGGCCTGTCCGTACCACTTCACGTCGGCGGAGGCATGGGCGTCGGCGGCGGGCGCAGCGGCCCAGGCAAAACCGGCGATCAACGCACCGGCTAGGGTCGTCGTCACGAAACGTTTCATGTTGCGTAGTCCTCCCTAAAGGCAAAGCCGAAGTCTAACCTGCCTTGCGCCGAACCTGCCACAGAACTCGGGCGATGCAAACTATTTCACAACATCTCCGTCAATTTTTTCACGGCGCGGGTAGATCGGCGGGTGGTGGCGGCTTTCGGCGGTCGTGCGGGGTGCCGGACAGAGGTCTTGACCGCGGGTGAACAAAATGCGAACAAATTAGCCTGATCATGAGGAGGTCGCGATGACGGTGACGGGTGCGGACGGACGGGCACGATGTTCCTGGGTCGGCCAGGGAAAGGACTTCTACGAGGCCTATCACGACGTCGAATGGGGTGTTCCCGTGCACGACGACCGGCAGCATTTCGAGATGCTGAACCTGGAGGGCGCGCAGGCCGGATTGAGCTGGGAAACCATCTTAAAGAAGCGTGATAACTATCAGAAATTGTTCCGTGATTTCGATCCGGTGAAATGCGCCAAACTGACCGATCCACAGCTTGAAAAAATCCTCACCAATCCCGGCATCATCCGCAATCGGCTGAAGGTCTATGGTGTGCGCAAGAACGCCTTGGCCTTCCTCGCGGTGCAGAAGGAGCATGGCTCGTTCGACGCCTACGTCTGGTCTTTCGTCGATGGAAAACCCATCGACGGCAAGCGCAAGCAGATGTCCGACGTGCCCGCCAAGACGGCGGCGGCGGAAGCGCTGTCGAAGGATCTGAAGAAACGCGGCTTCACCTTCGTCGGTCCGACCATCGTTTACGCCTACATGCAGGCGGCGGGCCTGGTGAACGACCACGTGGCCGGGTGCTTCCGATATGCGCCTTGCCGGGCGCTGGGTGCGTGAGGGTGTGGCGGCGGCTTAAGCGATCGCGAACTTGATCACGAAGACGCCCGCCAAGGCCTCCCGGCGCAGGGTCGTTTGCTGCTGGGAAAGTTTGAAAAGGGAGTCGAGCATGCCTGTCCTCGTTTCGAGGTGCGGTCCCCGGAGCGTCCGGCCCTATTTGTCGTCGTCTTTGTCTGTTTCCGGGATTCCGGGTTCTTCGTCGAAATCCGGACGCTCCCCTTCGGGCGCTTTGACGAGGGTCGCCTTGGGGCGTTTTTCGCCGGCCGTCTTGGGTTCCTGGATCTGTACGTGGGCCGCCGGCGCGTTGCCCTGGCCGTCGACGCCGAAATAGATCGTCCGGTGGGGGAAGGGGATTTCGATGCCTTCCTCGTCGAACCGGTTCTTGATCAGGCGGTTGAACGCCCGCTGCAGGCCCAACTGCTTGCCGGGCAGGACTTTCAAACGAGCACGGATGATCACCGCGGAATCGTCGAAGCTCTGCACGCCCATGATCTCGATGTCCTCCATGATCATGGGTGCGAAGTTCTCGTCCCGGCGCATTTCCTCGCCCACCTCGCGGATGACGTTCATGCAGTGGTCCACGTCTTCGCGGTAGGCGATCCCGATGTCGAAGAAGGCGAAGGAGAACACCTTGCTGCGGTTTGTGGTCGAGGTGACTTCGCTGAACGGGATCCGGTGCACATCGCCGTGCAGGTCGCGGAGTTGAATGGACCGAAGGGACATCGATTCAACCTTGCCTCGGTAGCCGCCCAGCACCACCAGGTCCCCGACGGCGACGGAGTCCTCGATCAGAATGAACAGGCCGGTGATAACGTCCTTAACGAAGGTCTGGGCACCGAACCCGACCGCCAGGCCGATGATGCCGGCGCCGGCGATCAAGGGGCCGATATCGACGCCCAATTCCGAAAGCACGGTCAGCGTCACCAGAATGGCCAGCGTGATCAAAACGACGTTTCTGAGCAGCGGCAACAGGGTCAGCGCCCGTTGTGTTCCGGGCGCATCGGCCTCCGCTTTGGCGTTTTTCACGAGATACCGTTCGATTGCGAAGCTGATCATCTCCCAAATCAGAAGCGCGACGATGACGATCACGGCGATGTTGGCGACGCTTTTGGCGATCACTGTGCCGGTCGGGGTGGCGATCCAGCCGACGGCGTCGATGCCCCAGACTTTCAGCACCGCGAGCGTCGCGCCGCCGTAGATCGCGAACCGGGTGGCGCCGGTGAGAACGGGCAGATAACGGTTGGCCCGCGCCTCGAGACCGGGGAAGCGTTCGTTCTGTTCGTCGCTGATCGAGAAGAACTCTCGCAGGCCCTTGCGGACCAGCAAGGAGCAGACATAAGCGGCGGCGAAGACGACAAGGCTGACCACCGTGGACCGAAGGACAAAGTCGAAACCGCCCGGCACCTCGAGCGCCCAAACGCCGAAGATCGCGATGACGTACAGAATGGCGACCAAGTGCCATACGTCCGCGAGGCGCTGGCGAAGCGGGCCCGCCGTGCGCTCCGCCCCGCCGCGGATCAGGTCGGCGACACCGTAGCGGGTCTGCATGATGAGGATGAACAGCATCGCCGCCGTCAACAGGCCGGCCAGCTTCGCGGCGATCGCGTGAACCGGCCCCGACACGCCGAGTTCCGGCAGGGCTTCGATCAGGAAATACCCGTAGGCGAGAAAATAAACGAAGCGCCGGATCCACAAGTTGGCGTAATTCGCGGTTTCGTCCGTCAGCGGCACCAGCCGCATCGCCGATACCCGAGGGGCGAAGCACATTTTGGAAATCGCCAGCGCGATGCGCGCGAACACGCTTGCGTTGATCACGGCAAGGGCCAGCACGCGCCCGCCATGGGCCGGGGAAACCAGCGTCATTGTCGCATAGGCGCCGGTCAGGAACGCGGTGACGGCGATCAGGTCGAGAACGGCGCGGAGAACCGTGAGGAAAATGCGCATCGCCAGGCCGCTTGCCGCCTGTGCTTCAATCGACCGGTGGAAGCGGCCCAACAGGTATTTCGCGATGCGTTCCAGGACCACGCCGACAACGACGATGAGGATCAGCTGCCCCGCCAGAAGAAGCCATTGATTGCGGTTTTCAGGCTGCGCCAGAAAGGCCGCCGCCGAGGACACGAGTTCGGGGAGGTCGGCTAAGTCGTGGGCCACGGTCGCGAGTTGCGCGCCGACGGCATCCATTTTGTCGGCGACGGTCTGGATCATGATCTGGCCGAGCGATGCGCCGGTTTCGCCGCTGCTTGCCTTTTGAACCGCGATATAGGCTTCCAGCTGGGCGATCAGCGCCGAGCGCTTGCCGTCGTCCTTCAACGCCTCAAGCAACTGTTGCGCATCGGCGGTGGAGTCAGCTGAGCCCGCGGGCGTGCCCTGGGCAAAACCCGGAGACGCCACGAACAGAATGAACAGGGTGCAAAACAGATGGACGAGAAACAGCCTCATCCGGCCATCATATGACCACCGCGTTTCGTTCGACAACATTCACGTCGTATCGCCGCTCGTTCAAGGCGCCTGCACATTGCCGCGCGTTGGGTGCTTCGCGCGCTCGATTGGCACGAGCGTATGGTTCGGCAATTTGTTCCCTAGCACGGAGGCTTCGGCCGATGCCGAAAAAGAGGCCTCTTCACTCAGAACTTGTCGGATTTTTCTTCTAAGGCCGATACTTCGTCGGGGTCGAGTTGTCGGTTGGCGTGAGCCTCCAAGTAGGCTTCCAGGTCGCGCTGAGCGACCCGCCAGTCGCGGCCGAATTTGACGGCTCGCAATCGGCCTTCGTTGATCCAGGCACGAACCGTGTTCTCCCGCATCTTCAGCAGGGCCGCGACCTCATGAATGGTCAACATCGGTTTCGATAGCATCACTGGTTCCCGCATGTCGGCTTGGGACTCTTGAATATAGGTCAGGATGCCGGGGTGTCCATAGGTTGATGTTTTTTTATTTTTATGCATGTTTGTTTCTGTTTTTATACGTTTTTAATCAATTTGGCGACTTTCGGCCGTCACACGCACCTGCCGCGTCGGGCCCGAAACGCCCGCAAAAATAGGAGAACAATCGAAATGGACCTTGCTCTCTCCACCATGCTCTCGGCGCCGGTTCTGTTCTTCGTGCTCGGGCTCGCGGGCGCGCTCGCGTCGGTGGAGATCCGCGTTTCCGAGAATTTTTCAAAAGCCATCGCGCTTTATCTGCTGGCCGCAATCGGATTGAAAGGCGGGGTCGCCATTTCAAAAGAAGGCCTGGGCGACATCGCCGGTGCTGCGGCTTCGGGCGTGATCCTCAGCTTCTTGATGCCGCTGGTCGCCTATCTGCTGCTTCGCCGGTTGACCCGGTTCAACCGGCGGGAGGCCAGCGCCATCGCGGCCCACTACGGATCGATCAGTATCGTGACCTTTATCGCGGCAAGTACGGTCCTTGGCGACCTGGGGCTGCCGTTTGCGGCGGGCATGGTCGCCGTCGCGGCCTTGATGGAGGCGCCCGCCATCGCCACGGGTTTGGCGATCGCCGGTCAGGGCAACATGAGCCGGCCGCCGCTGCGCGAATTGTTGAAGGTCGTGCTGTGGAACGAGAGCATCTATCTTATTCTCGGGGCCATGATGGTCGGGGCGATCATCGGTGCGGAAGGCGGCAAGACCATTGCGCCTTTCTTCTTCGACCCGCTCCAAGGCGTGCTCTGCCTGTTTCTGCTCGATATGGGATTGAAAACGGGGGATGGGCTTCGCCGCGACCGGCGGGCGCTGTATCCGGGAACGTTGGTGTTCGGCTGCATCATGCCGGTCATCGGCGCGGGGCTTGGGTTCGCCGCGGCCCTCGGGATCGGGTTGTCCGCCGGTTCGGGCGCGCTTTTGATGACCCTGGCGGCATCGGCATCCTATATCGCGGTGCCGGCGGCCATGCGGGTCGCCATGCCGGAAGTCAATCCGGCGATCTACGCGTCGTTATCCTTGGGCGTAACCTTCCCGTTCAACCTGATCGTCGGCATTCCCGTCTACGTGACGATCGCGCAAAGCTATCTGGCGCCATAGGCGGCGGGCGTCAGTCCGCCAATTCAATCCACACCGGCGTGTGGTCCGACGGCTTTTCCTTACCGCGCGGCGTCTTGTCGATGTCGCAGGCAACAAGGCGGTCGGCGGCCTGGGGCGACAGCAGCAGGTGGTCGATGCGTAGGCCGTTGTCCTTCTGCCAGGCCCCGCCCGTGTAATCCCAATAGCTGTATTGGTGGACGCCCGGGTTCATGGCGGTGAAGGCTTCGGTCAGGCCCAGGTTCAACAGCGTGCGGAACCGGGCGCGGCTTTCCGGGCGGCAGAGGGCGTCGTCGGCGAAGCGCTGCGGATCGTAGACGTCGAAATCGGTCGGGCAGATGTTGTAGTCGCCGGCCAGAACGAAGGCTTCCTCGGTCTTCAGCAATTCCTTGGCGCGGAGGACCAGACGGTCCATCCAACCCAGCTTGTAGGTGAATTTCTCGTGGTCCGATCCGTCGTCGTTGCGGGTCGGATTGCCGTTGGGAAGGTAGATGGTGGAGACGCGGACCGGGCGTTCACCGGAATCGATCACGGCCTCGACGTAGCGGGCCTGTTCGTCGCTGTCATCGCCGGGCAGGGCGGTCAGCTCGATTTCCATCGGGAATTTGGAAAGGATCGCGACGCCGTTGTAGGTCTTCTGGCCCGAGACCGCGATGTTGTAGCCAAGGTCCTCGATCTCCATGCGTGGGAAGTTCTCCTCGACGCATTTCAATTCCTGCAGCAACGCCACATCCGGCTGAAATTCGCCCAGCCATTCCTGCACGCGCGGCAGGCGCGCCTTGATCGAGTTGACGTTCCAGGTGGCGATCTTCAAGGCTTGAGCTCTCCCAATGAAAAAAGGCCCGCTCGGGCGGGCCTTTCTCCTAACACGAAACGCGGCGGGCGGTTAAACGCCGAATGACGATCCGCAGCCGCAGGTCACGTTGGCGTTCGGGTTGGTCATCTGGAAGTAGGAGCCGATAAGGTCTTCCTTGAAATCCAGTTCCGAGCCCTTGAGCAGGTCCAGCGAGGTTTCATCGACGACCACCTTGATACCGTTCTTTTCGAACAGCAGGTCGTCGTCGTTGACCGTCTCGTCCAGGTCGAAGCCGTAGGAAAAGCCCGAGCAGCCGCCCGCAGACACCGCAATGCGCAGCATCAGGTTCGGGTTGCCGTCTTGATCTTTCAACTGGCCGATGCGCTTGGCGGCGCTATCGGAAATCAGAATGCCTTCTTCGGGGGCCAATTGCGTGCCGTCCGGCATGGCGAAAATCCTTACATCGTCGTGTGAATTGAGTTGCCCTGAATCTAAGGGCACGGAGCTGAAAATTCAATGACCGGGCGCAGATGGCCCCAGGTCATTTTTTCTTGGCCGTTTTGCGGGTTCGGGACTTCAGGAAATGGTCGATGCCTGCCTGGGCGACCGCCATGTCCTGTTCCGGCGCCCCGCCTGACACCCCGATGCCGCCGACGACATCCGTTCCCAGGGTCACAGGCCGCCCGCCGCCGACGATGCAGAACCGGCCGCCCAACGACGTATAGATGCCGAAGGTCAGATTTCCGGGCACCGAGGCTTCGTTGTATTCGTGGGTGCCTTTCTTGGAGACCGCCGCCGTCATGGCTTTGTCGACGGCCAAAGTGACGCTCAGCACCTTGGCCCCGTCCATCCGTTCCATGGCGATCAGACTGCCCGATTCGTCCGTCACGGCGATCACCATGGGCACCTTGATGGCTTGGGCCTTTTTCGCGGCCCCCCGGATCAGCAGGCGTGCGTCGTCCAGAGACAGTCTTTTGATTTCAAGCATGTCGGCCTCCCATCCGAACCGTTATAATCGCCCCGGTCGCCCGCGCAACGGCTTTCGCCGGACCCGCGCCCGTGACGATCGAGGAGGAAGCCCCCATCGACAGTTCCCATTCATCCACTGAGCGGTCCCTCGATTCCGCCTTTCCGCTGGCTCCGTATGCCTGCCGGTCGGAGGCGTCGCGCGGACGCCTGTATCCCGAGGAGGTCAGTGCGACCCGCGGCTGTTATCAGCGCGACCGGGACCGCATCATTCATTCCGTCGCCTTCCGCCGGCTGGCCTACAAGACGCAGGTCTTCGTCAATCACGAAGGCGATTTCTTCCGCACACGCCTGACCCATTCGCTGGAGGTCTCCCAGATCGCGCGGTCGATCTGCCGGTATCTTCATCTCAACGAGGACCTGGGTGAGGCCCTGGCGCTGGCCCATGACCTGGGCCATCCGCCGTTTGGGCACGCAGGCGAAGATGCCTTGAAAGAGGTCATGGCGCCCTATGGCGGCTTCGACCACAACGCCCAATCCCTGCATGTCGTGACCAAACAGGAAGAACGCTATCCCGGTTGGGACGGATTGAACCTGACCTGGGAAACGCTGGAAGGCGTGGTCAAACACAACGGACCGCTGATCAATTCCGGCAACCGGCCGCTGCCCCGCGCCATCGCCGAGTACCAGGAACTCCAGGATCTGGAACTCGCGACCTACGCCGGGGCCGAGGCCCAGGTCGCCGCCATCGCCGACGACATCGCCTACAACAACCACGATATCGACGACGGCCTGCGCGCCGGGCTGTTCACCATCGACGACCTTGCCGACGTGCCTATGGTCGGGCGTATCTTCCATGAGGTCCGGCGCGAGAGTCCCGATCTGGACGAATCGCACCTGATTCACGAAGCCGTCCGCCGAATGATCGGCGAAATGGTCACCGACGTGATCGAGGAAACGCAGCGCCGCCTGATGGATGGCAAGCCCGAAAGCCCCGAGGCCGTGCGCCATTTGGGCGGCCCGGTCGCCGGTTTCTCCGACGACATGCGGGAAAAGGACTCCGCGCTGAAGAAATTCTTGTTCGACAACATGTACCGGCACTACAAGCTGAACCGCATGACCAGCAAGGCACGCCGCGTCGTCAAGGACCTGTTCAGCCTGCTGATCCGCGAGCCCGAATGCCTGCCCACCGACTGGCGGGCCAAGGTCGAGGGCCCGGAGACCCAGGCGACGGCGGAACATCTCTGCGACTACATCGCCAGCATGACGGACCGTTATGCGGGCGAGGAGCACCGCCGGTTGTTTGACCTGCACACGCGGTCGTCCTAGACAGGCCGCTGTCCCTGATGGGATGCCGGAAACTTTAAGGATTAACCATGGCCCGCCGGCCCGATAAGGAATTTAGCGTTTCCGCCTCCGACGCCTTGGAGTTCGAACCCGAGCCCAAGCGCCGCCGGGGTATCCCGACGACGGCCTGGCTGTTGCTGGTTCTGGTCCTGGTGACGGGGGCGGGGCTCGGCGGTTTCCTGTTCGGCGACCGCCTGGCCGATATGGGCGGCGGCGAAGGCGGCCAGGTGCCTGTCGTTCATGCCGCGCAGGGTGCGATCAAGGTGCGGCCGCAGAACCCGGGCGGCCAGGAAATCCCGTTCCGCGACTACGACATCAACAAAAGGATGCAGGGCGAAGAGCCGACCGGCCGGGTGGAAAACCTGCTGCCGCCGCCGGAGCAGGCCAAGGCCCTGCCCCAGGAAACGGCGGCACCGCCGGCCGGAACGCCGCCCGTGCCCGCCGCGCAGACCGGCGCCGACCCGGCGCCGCCGGCCGAGCAAGCGAATGCGGAATCCCTGTTGCCCGCAGCGCCGGCGCCCGCGCCGACGCCGGTCGCCCCGCAACCATTGACGCCGTCATCCGCCGCCCCGGCGGCGGTTCAGCCGGCGCCCACGCCGCCGCCGGCTAAGACGGTCGCCGTCGCGCCGACACCGAAACCGGCGCCGCAGCCCGCCCCGCCGCCGCCCGCGCCACAAACCCAGGCGCCCGCCGGTGGCCCCATGCAACTGGTGCCGAAATCGCAGCAGACTGCGCCGACACCGGCGCAGGCACCTGCCGCCGCACCGGCTCAGGAAGCGCCCAAGGAAACGGCCAAGGCAGCCCCGGCGCCCCCGGCGGCACCCGAAACCATTCCGGCGTCCAGTTGGCAGATTCAGCTTGCCGCGTCGCGCGCCGCGACGGCGGCCAAGGCCGAGGGCGAGCGATTGAAGAAGAAGTATTCGGATGTGCTGGGGGCCATGGCGGTCAATATCGTCCGCGCCGATCTGGGGGCGAAGGGCGTGTTCTACCGCATCCGTCTGGGCCCGGCCGGCGACAAGACCCAGGCGCGGGCCGTTTGCGCCAACCTGTCCAAGCGCGGGCAGGGGTGTCTGGTCATCGCCCCCGGCAAATGATGGACCGCCCCAACGGCACGCCCCGGGCGGCGATCTTCGGCTGCGCGGGAACGTCGCTTAGCGACGACGAGAAACGCTTTTTCGAAGAAACCAACCCGCTGGGCTTCATCCTGTTCGCCCGCAATGTCGAGACTCCGGATCAGGTCCGGGCATTGGTCGGCGATCTGCGCGCCACGGTCGGCGACGCCGCCGCGCCGGTGCTGATCGATCAGGAAGGCGGGCGGGTGCAACGTCTGGGCCCGCCGCATTGGCCGAAACGGCCGCCGGCTTCCGAGTTTGCCGAGATGTATCTGACCGACCCGTCGGGGGCCGCGGCGGCGCTGACGGAGAACGCCGAGGCCATCGCCAAAGACTTGGCGGACCTGGGCATCACCGTCGATTGCTGGCCGGTTCTCGACCTGCCGCAGCCGGGGGCCGATCCGATCATCGGCGACCGGGCGCTGGGCACGGAAACCGATGCGATTGCAGCCTTGGGCCGGGTCATCATGGACGCCCTGCATGCCGGGGGCGTTTCGCCGATCATCAAGCATGTTCCCGGCCATGGTCGCGCCACGGTGGACAGCCACAAGGCGCTGCCGGTGGTCGAAACGGACCTGGCGACCTTGGCGGCGAGCGATTTCACACCGTTCCGCAATCTCGCCGACGCGCCCTGGGCGATGACCGCCCATGTCGTCTACACGGCGGTGGATGCGGACAACTGCGCGACGTTTTCCGACAAGGTGATTGCGAAGGTCATTCGCGGCGATATCGGTTTCGACGGACTGTTGATTTCCGACGACCTGTCCATGCACGCGCTGTCGGGCGGGTTCGGCGACCGGACGGAACGGGCGCTCGCGGCGGGCTGCGACGTGGTCCTGCATTGCAACGGCGAGATGGCGGAGATGGCGCCGATTGCCCAGGCTGCCCATATTATGGGGGACGACGCCGTGGCGCGGTTCGTCCGGGCCGAAGCGGCCCGCACCGCCGCGTCCTAACCCACCGAAAGACGTTTCGCGCATGATGCCCGATTTCGATCTCGCCGCACTGGCCCATACGATTTCCGTCTGGATTTTGCCGGTCTTGTTCGCCGTGACCTTTCACGAAGCCGCGCACGGTTTCGTTGCGAATATGTTGGGCGACGATACGGCCCGGCGCCTGGGCCGCGTCACGTTTAATCCGCTGAAACATGTCGACCCGTTCGGCACGGTGATCCTGCCGGCGTTGCTGCTGTTGGGATCGGGCGGGCGGTTCATGTTCGGCTTCGCCAAGCCGGTGCCTGTGAATTTCGGGCGCCTGAACCGGCCGCGCCGCGACATGGTCCTGGTCGCCGCCGCCGGGCCGGGGGCCAACCTGATCCTGGCGTTGCTGTCGGGCATCGCGCTGACCAGTGTCACCGAACTTCCACCCGCCGCCGTCGAATGGACGGCTCAGAACTTGGTCAATTCTGTCTGGATCAACCTGCTTCTGGCGGTTTTCAACATGCTGCCCGTGCCGCCCCTGGACGGCGGACGTGTCGCCGTCGGGTTGCTGCCCGACGCCCTGGCTCGGCCGCTCGCCCGGTTGGAGCGGGTCGGCATCCTGATCATCCTGGGCGTGGTCTTCCTGCTGCCGCTGATCGGCGACCAGATCGGCGTCGATCTGAACATCTTCTGGTGGCTGGTCGGCGTTCCGGCCCAGGCGTTGATGAATCTGCTGTTCGCGGGTCTGGGACTCGCTTAAAAGCCTCGCCTGGCCTAAAAGGTTCTAGAGCGGCCAGGGGCCTTCGGCCCCATATTCCGTGCGAACGCAAGGATTACGATGAGCGACGATTTCGATACCCCGGAAACACCGACGGTGCACCGCGAAGTGATCTTCATGGTCGATCTCGACGGCTATGAAGGGCCGCTCGACGTGCTGCTGTCGCTGGCCCGGGATCAGAAGCTCGACATCACGCAGATTTCGATCCTGGCGCTGGCCGACCAGTACCTGAAATTCATCGCCGCCGCCCAGCAGAAGAACCTGGAAATCGCCGCCGACTACCTGGTCATGGCGGCCTGGCTGGCCTACATGAAATCGCGCCTGCTGCTGCCCGATCTGGGTGGCGAGGACGAGCCGACCGGCGAGGAAATGGCCGCCGCCCTGGCGTTCCAGATCAAGCGCCTGGAAGCCATGCAGGAAGCCGGGCATCAATTGATGGCGCGGCCGCGCCTGGGGCAGGATTTCTTCGCCCGGGGGGCGCCCGAAAAACACCCGATCGAGACCGAGCATATTCTCGAGGTGACGCTTTTCGAACTGCTGCAGGCTTATGCCCGCCAACGGCGGCGCGGGTCGGGCGGCGACCGGACATTGCATATCGAGCCGTTCGAGGTTTATACGGTCGAGGACGCGCTCAAGCGGCTGCGCCGGCTGATGGGCCGGACCCCCGATTGGCAGTCGCTGTGGAGCTACCTGCCCGAGGAAATCCGGGGCGGTCTTTTCGGTAGATCGGCGGTGGCATCGACCTTCGCCGCCAGTTTGGAACTCGCCAAGGAAGGCAAAGTGAATATTCGCCAATCCGATACCTTCGGCCCCATCTATCTGCGCCAGCGCACCGACGGCGGCGAGGGCGCCGGCCCGCGCGCCGTGGCCGGAGACGGCGAGGATGGCGGCAGCGGCGGTAACGGCGACCAATAGGGGCATCCTGATAAGATGAGCGACATCAACCGCGATCACCTGCGCCTGCTGGAGGCCGTTCTATTCGCGTCCGAAGCGGCGATGACCGAACGCGTGCTGGCCAACCGGCTGCCCGACGATGCCGATCTGAAGGCGTTGTTGAAGGAACTACAGGACGAATACGCCGGGCGCGGCGTCAATCTGGTGCATGTCGGCGGATCCTGGGCGTTCCGCACGGCCGAAGACCTGGCGGCCCAGATGACCAAGCACATCGAGATCACCCGCAAGCTGTCGCGTGCGGCGATCGAAACGCTGGCCATCGTCGCCTATCATCAGCCGATCACCCGTGCCGAGATCGAGGAAATCCGGGGCGTGTCCTTGAGCAAGGGCACCATGGATATCCTGCTGGAAGAAGGCTGGATCAAGCCGCGCGGCCGCAAGGATGCGCCGGGCCGGCCGCTGACCTGGGGCACGACGGACGGGTTCCTCGACCATTTCGGTCTGGAAAACCTGCGGGACCTGCCGGGGATCAAGGAACTGAAGGCCATGGGCCTTTTGGAATCCGGCCCGGCGTTGAACGTCTACCGGTCTTCCGGTGAATTGGGCGAAGATGGCGCCGCCGAAGACGAAGACGAAAGCGACGAAGTCACGGGCGATCAGGCCCCGCCGCCCGGCGGCGCCGACATCACCGAAGACGACAGCGAGGAAGCCCTCGACCCCGACGACGGCCTGCAGTCCGCCGGGTAGGTGCCACGCCCGTCCCGATAAAGGGAAATCTGATATAGACTTATTCCTGCGGGCGGGCCGAAAAGCCTTGCATGACCCTGTGATTCCCTTACATCTATCCGGGTTATCTAGATAGGTCAGGGGGGCTGGCCGGGGCATTGCGGCACCATTTCGTTTCTGCCATCATCCCGTCTCCCTATTCGGAAAAAGCAAAAGAGAAAGTAGAATAATGGGTACATTCAGCATCTGGCATTGGCTGGTTGTCCTGGTCGTCGTGCTGGTTCTTTTCGGCGGCGGCGGCAAAATCTCTCGGCTCATGGGGGATTTCGGTAAGGGTTTGAAATCTTTCAAGAAAAGCATGAAAGAGGACGATGAAGCTCCTGCCGATGGGACGGCCGAACGCAAGGCCATCGACGGCGACCAACCCGCTCAGCCCGCCGATACGGCGTCGGCCGAGAAGGATAAGGCCGCCAGCTAAGCAATCCGCGGGTCGCGTGCCTATTGGAATTTAGGCCCCCCGCATTTCCAACGATCGGCCTTTCGGAGCAATAATCCGCCATGTTCGATATCGGCTGGCAGGAACTGTTCATCGTCGCCATCCTTGCGATCATCGTGATCGGCCCCAAGGATTTGCCGCGTGCCGTGCGCACGGTGACCCAGGCCATCCGCAAGCTGCGGTCCATGGCCGGTGAATTCCAGGCGGGCCTGGACGAGGTCGCGCGCGAGGCGGAATTGGACGATATCCGCCGCGAGGCCAATAAGATCGCCAACTACGACGTGACCAAGGAAATCAAGGACAACCTGGATCCGGACGGCGAGATCGAAAAGGCCGCCGACCTGGACAAGGACCTGCGCGATACCATGACCGAGGCCAAGGACGCCTCCGTCGAGGCGACGCGCCCGGACGCTGCGGCGCCGGTGACCGCCGAGCCGCCGGCCGCTCCGACCGAGCCGGTAACGCAAGCGGAAACCGTCAAGACCGACACGGCGCCCGCCGCCGATACGGCGAAAAGCTAGGCGGGGACGATGGCCGATACCACCCAAGACGATCCGTCCGCCGGTTACGACGCCGACGAAATCAAGATGCCCTTGCTGGAGCATCTGGTCGAACTGCGCCAGCGCCTGATCTATTGCTTCCTGGCGCTGATCGTTCTGTTCTTCGTCGCCTATGGTTTCTCGGAACACATCTATGCGTTCCTGGTCCATCCCCTGGCCGACGTCATGCAGGATTCCGGGGGACAGCGGCGACTGATCTATACGGCCCTGCACGAAGCCTTCTTCACCTATTTGAAGGTCTCGTTCTTCGCGGCGTTGTTCGTCGGCTTTCCATTCATTGCCATGCAGCTGTGGGGCTTTGTCGCGCCGGGGCTCTACAAGCACGAAAAGCGCACATTGGCGCCGTTCCTGATCGCCACGCCGATCCTGTTCTTCATGGGCGGTGCGCTGGTCTACTACTTCATCTTCCCCATGGCCTGGAAGTTCTTCCTGGGCTTCGAATCGGCGGGCATCGATGGCTCTCTTCCGATCCAGTTGGAAGCCAAGGTCGACCAGTACCTGTCCCTGGTCATGCAGCTGATCTTCGCCTTCGGCCTGTGTTTCGAACTGCCGGTGGTGATCACCCTGCTGGCGCGCATGGGTGTGGTCACGGCCAAGGGCCTGCGGGCCAAGCGTAAATACGCCATCGTCTTCGCCTTCGTCGCCGCGGCAGTGCTCACACCGCCCGACGTGATCAGCCAGATCGGCCTCGCCGTGCCGACGATCCTGCTGTACGAGATCTCGATCCTCGCCGCCCAGCTGATGGAAAAAAAGCGGGGCCACGTCGAGGATGAAGACGACGACGATCTGGACGACGACGAGCCGGACGCATCGCCGGAAGGTACCGCCGAAGCGTCGGACGACCCGCCGCCGGGCACCGTTCCTTAACCTTCTTTTCCCTGCCTGTATGATTGATTTCACCGCCCCTGGACGGGGCGGGCCCGCCCGCCTATAAGTGCGCGAAGGCCGTCTGTCGGCCACCGACAGCCGACGCCAACCAGATTAATACGCCCCGAAGAGAAGCCGATGTTCGACATCAAATGGATCCGAGAAAACCCCGATGCTTTCGACGCCGGGCTGGCGCGCCGGGGGCTTCCCGCCGCCGCGCAGGGCCTTGTCGATCTGGACAAGGTGCGGCGCGAAGCGGAAACCCGGGCGCAGGAAATTCAGACCGAGCGCAATGCACTGTCGAAGCAGATCGGCGTCGCCAAATCGAAGGGTGAGGACGCGACCGAGATTCTCGCCAAGGTCTCCGAATCCAAGGACGCCCAGGCGGCCGCCGAGGCCGAGGCGCGGAAGGCCGAATTGGCCCTGGAAGAAGCCCTTTCCGGTATCCCGAACCTGCCTGCCGCAGATGTTCCCGACGGCGCCGACGAGACCGCCAACGTTGAAATCCGCAAATGGGGCGAGCCGACGGTTCTGGATTTCGAGGCCAGGGATCACGTCGATTTGGGCGAGGGCCTGGGCGGCATGGATTTCGAAAACGCGGCGAAGCTCGCGGGATCGCGCTTCGTTGTGCTGAAGGGCCCGCTGGCGCGGCTGGAACGCGCCATCGCCAACTTCATGCTCGACCTGCACATCAGCGAACACGGCCTGACCGAAGTCGCCCCGCCGACCCTGGTCAACGATGCCGCCATGTACGGCACCGGGCAGCTGCCGAAGTTTTCCGAGGACCTGTTCCATACGGACGATGGCTATTGGCTGATCCCGACGGCCGAGGTGCCGCTGACCAATCTGGTCTCGGGCGAGATCATCGACGACGATACCTTGCCGTTCCGCTTCGCGGCGCTGACCGATTGCTACCGGTCGGAAGCCGGGGCGGCGGGCAAGGACACCCGCGGGATGATCCGCCAGCACCAGTTCAAGAAGGTCGAGATGGTGACCGTCTCCGCGCCCGAAACCTCGGACGAGGAATTGGAGCGCATGACCGGCTGCGCCGAAGCCGTGCTGCAGAAGCTGGGCCTGCCGTACCGCATCGTCGTGCTGTCGACCGGCGACATGGGCTTCGGTGCGCGCAAGACCTACGACATCGAGATTTGGCTGCCCGGCCAGAGCCAGTACCGGGAAATCTCCAGCTGCTCCAATTGCGGCGACTTCCAGGCGCGGCGCATGAAGGCCCGCTGCCGCGTGAAGGGCGAGAAGGGGACGCGTTTCGTCCATACCCTGAACGGTTCCGGCGTCGCCGTCGGCCGCGCCATGATCGGCGTGATGGAGAATTATCAGAACGCCGACGGCTCGATCACCGTGCCGGAAGTGCTGCGCCCCTACATGGGTGGCCTGGAAGTCATCCCCGCCGGAAAGAGCGACTAGCATGCCCAGCCGTATCGATCTGAGCCAGGCCCGCGTGCTCATTTCCAATGACGACGGCATCCATGCGCCGGGCATCAAGATATTGGAAAACGCCGTGCGTGCCGTGGCGCGCGAGGTTTGGGTCGTTGCCCCGGAAACGGAACAATCGGCGACCAGCCATTCCCTGACCCTGCGCCGCCCGCTGCGTATCCGTAACGTATCGGACGGACGCTTCGCCGTGGACGGCACGCCGACGGACAGTGTCCTGTTGGGCATTCAGCGGGTCATGCAGGACCACCGTCCGGATATCGTCATGTCCGGCGTCAACCGGGGCGCCAATTTGGGCGAGGACGTTCATTATTCGGGCACTGTCGCAGCGGCCATGGAGGGGGCCTTGATGGGCATTCCATCGATCGCCTTCTCCCAGGAATACGACGACAAGCGCAACGTGATCTGGGAAACTTCGGAACGCTGGATGCCGGATATTCTGGCCAAGCTGAACGACGTCGCCTACGACCCGTCGACCCTGTTGAACATCAACCTGCCGGATTGCCGGCCGGACGAGGTCCAGGGGATGGAGGTCACGCGCCAGGGCCGGCGCAAGATCGGCGGTGAAATCCAGGACGGCCGCGATCCGCGGGGCGAGCCCTATTATTGGGTCGGCATTCAGCGCGACGAAGAAAAATTCCAGCACGGCACGGACTTGGACGCCTGTATTCGCAACGTCATTTCGGTGACGCCGCTGACCTTGGACCTGACGGCAGGGAGCGAACTGGACCGACTGCGCGAGGTCTTTCCGTGAACCGGGTGCGGCCCCAGGTCGAGGAGATCCTGGCCGCGGAGCGCGAGGAACTGCTGGCCAGTCTCAGGCGATTGGGCGTTTCCGACGAACGGGTGTTGGAAGCCGTCGGCCGGGTGCCGCGCGAACAGTTCCTGGCCGAGATTTTCCAAGACCGCGCCTATCGCAATCTGGCCCTGCCGATCGGGCATCAGCAGACCATCAGCCAGCCCTGGGTCGTCGCCCGCATGACCGAAGCTCTGGAAGTCACCGACCGCACCAAGGTTTTGGAGATCGGTACGGGCTGCGGTTACCAGTCGGCGATCCTGTCGCTGCTTTGCCGCCGGCTCTACACCATCGAGCGGCACAAGGGTCTGCTGACCGAGGCCGAACGCCGGTTCCGTGCCTTTGGCCTGACCAACATCACGACGCATCTCGGCGACGGGTCGCTTGGTTGGAAGGAACAGGCGCCGTTCGAACGCATCATCGTCACGGCCGCGGCCGAGGACATTCCCCCCGTGCTGCTCGACCAATTGGCCGAAGGTGGCATCATGGTCCTGCCTGTCGGCAGCCAGGCGAGCGACGGCGAACAACGGCTCTACCGTGTCGACAAGGGGCCGCTGGGCCTGGAAATCGAAGACATGGGCGAAGTCCGGTTCGTGCCGCTGGTGGCGGGCGTCGCCGCCCCGGCGTGACGGGCGGGACTGTGAAAATGGCAAGCAACATCGACATTCGGAGAACGGGCAGGGCGGCGGCGCGGATTGCGGGGTGCCTGATGCTGCTGTTTCTGACGGCCTGCGGGGCCGCCGAATGGCCGCCTCGGTCGTCGGGCGGCGGCACATCCGTTGCCCAGCCGCAGCGGTCCGTATCAAGCAGTCCAACCCGCGCGACGCGCCAGGGCGGGGATTTGGTCTTCATCGGTGCGAACGCGGTGCGCGTCGGGCCGGGGGATACGCTTTACTCTATCTCGCGACGTCATCGGGTCAGCCTGCGCGCCCTGATCGAAGCCAACGGCCTGGAGCCGCCCTTCACCCTGCAGGTCGATCAACGCCTAGTTCTGCCGCGCGGCCGTCAGCATACGGTGAGGGATGGCGAGACCGTCTACGCCATCGCCCGCAAATACGATGTCGAACCCAACGAACTGGCGCGCATCAATGGCATTAAGCCGCCCTATACGATCCGGGTCGGCGAACTGCTGCTGGTGCCCGAGGGCAACCTGGAGCAAGCCAAGGTGCCGCATCGCCCGGAGCCGCGTTCCGCCACTCGTCCGACGGCATCGCCGCCTTCTGAACCGGCCGCGTCCCGGTCGGCCGTTCCCATGCCGCCGCACCGGCCCAAGGCCGTTCAGACGGCGAGCCGCGCCCTGCCGGGCCCACCCCGGCGCAGCGGCCAGGGTTTTCATTGGCCGGTTTCCGGGGGGCGCGTGATCTCGCGCTACGGCCCCAAGAAAAGCGGTCTGCACAACGACGGCATCAACATTCGCGCCCCGCGTGGGACGCCCATCGTCGCCACGGAAAACGGCGTCGTCGCCTATGTCGGCAACGAACTGCGGGGATTCGGCAACTTGGTGCTGATCAAGCATGACGGCGGTTGGATTTCCGCCTACGCCCATACGGACCGATTGTTGGTGTCCAAGGGCGATCAGGTCCGCCGGGGGCAGAAGATCGCGACCGTTGGCGATACCGGCGGCGTGGATGAGCCGCAATTGCATTTCGAATTGCGCAAGAACAAGCGCGCGGTCAATCCGCAGACGCTTCTTAAATCCTGAATAGAGCGAAGGGTCGGTGGGCCACCTGGGCCGCGCGCCAGGCCTAGGTTTCCATCTTCCGCTTGGCTTGCTGCAGAAGCTCGCGGGCCATGGCGTCCTGGCCCTGCTGCGAGGCCAGCCAGGCCTGTTCGATCATATGGCGCACGGCGGTCGGCAGGCCGTCCATGCCGTGGGCCATTTCCTTGAGCCGCAGGATACTGGCCTGCAAATCCGCGTCTTCCACCTGTGCCACGTCTGGGCCCCATTCCCGTTCACGCCGCCGAAATCATAGCACGATGGTCGAAGGCGGCCATTCACGATTAAGGGATGCACGCCAGGGGCGGGAGAGGGGCGGGAGAGGGCCTGGTGAGGGGCGGGTGACGGGCGTCAGTCGAGCCGTTTGCCCAGGCGACCGGCCAAGTTCTGGATGTACTGCCAGGCGACGCGGCCCGAACGCGAGCCGCGCGTGACCGCCCATTCGTTGGCTTCCTTGCGCAGGTCCACATCCGGCGCATCGAGGCCGTAACGCTTGGCGTAGCCTTCGATCATCTGGAAGTAGGTCTGCTGATCGACGTTGTGGAACCCCAGCCAAAGCCCGAAGCGGTCGGACAGGGAAACCTTTTCCTCGACCGCTTCGCCGGGGTTGATCGCCGTCGACCGTTCGTTTTCGATCATGTCGCGGGCGATCAGGTGGCGGCGGTTGGATGTCGCGTAGAACAGCACGTTGTCCGGGCGGCCTTCGATCCCGCCGTCGAGAACGGCTTTCAGTGACTTGTACGACGTGTCTTCCGTGTCGAAGCTGAGGTCGTCGCAGAACACCAGGCAGCGGCGGCCCGACGGGCGCAGCAGCGACAGCAGGGTCGGCAGCGATGGAATCTCTTCGCGGTGGATTTCGATCAACAGCAGCGAGCCGGGTTCGTCCGCGTTGATCTCCGCGTGCAGCGCCTTGACCAGCGAGCTTTTCCCCGTGCCGCGCGATCCCCACAACAGGGCGTTGTTGGCCGGCAGACCGCCCGCGAAACGGCGGGTGTTGTCGGACAGCTGTTGTACTTGGCTGTCGATGCCGCAGAGCAGGTCCATCTCGACTCGGTTGACCTTCGGTACCGGTTCCAGCCAGGAACGGTCCGCGTGCCAGACGAAGGCGTCGGCGGCGGAAAGGTCGTTGTCGGGCGCCGGCGGCGGAGCGATGCGGTCCAACGCGTTGGCGATGCGGTCGAGTACTTTGTAGATGTCGATATCGGTCATGGCGGGCGGAAGTTACGGCGGCTTGCCGGGGGCGTCAATCTTCCGTGTGACGGCGCGCCGGAAAACCGGGAATTTTTCGCGGATTGCGTTTGCATCGGCGGGTCTTGCGGTTATAGTCCCGCGCACCCAGATATGACGACCGGTTCCCCGGAATTAAAAGCGCCCCCGCACCCTTTAATGGGGGATTGAGGAGATAAGTATGTTGATTTCGCCCGCATTTGCCCAGGCAGCCGGAGGCGGCGCCGGAGGTGGCGGCCTTGAGGCGTTCCTGCCTTTGATCCTGATCTTCGTGATCTTCTATTTCCTGCTCATCCGTCCGCAGCAGAAGAAGATGAAAGAACACAAATCCATGCTGGAAGCGGTTCGGCGCGGTGACAAGGTCGTCACGGGCGGCGGCATCATCGGCACGGTGACCAAGGTCAGCGAAGGCGACGAAGTCGTCGTCGAAATCGCCGAAGGCATCAAGGTCAAGGTCCGCAAGAGCACATTGTCCGCGGTCGAAAGCAAGTCCGAGCCGCAAGCCGGCGACAAGAAAGCCGACGCCAAGGACGCCGCCAACGATTCCGCCGACGAAGGCGAGAAAAAGGCCGGTGGCCTGCGTGGCCTGTTGGGCGGCGGAAAGAAAGACGGTTGATCCGTCGTTTCCCGCCGTTCGCGTTTCCTCCCGTTCCTGAAATCTGATCCCGCCGGTTAATCGCCCATGGTCTATTTCCCCAAGTGGAAGGTCGTTCTCGTCCTGTTGGTCTGCCTGCTCGGCGTGGCCTATTCGGCGCCCAACTTCCTGCCAAAATCCGCCACCGAAGACCTGCCCGGCTGGTTGCCGTCACAGCAGGTGAACCTGGGCCTCGATCTGCAAGGCGGCTCGCACTTGCTGCTCGAAGTCGAGGTCGACGAGGTCATTCGCCAATACCTGGAAGGCATCGCCGAAAGTGCGCGGGGAGAGCTGCGCACGGCCCGCATTCGGGCCCGTGGTCTGGGCGTTGCGGATCAGGTCATCGGCGTCACCATTGCGGATGAGAAAGACGTCGAGAAGGCGCGGGGCGTTCTCTCGCAAATCGAACCGGGCGCCAGTGTCGAGGTCGACGGGACCCGTATCACCATCACGCCGTCGGATCAGACGATCCTGGACCGCCGCAATTCGGCGCTTCAGCAGTCTGTCGAAATCCTGCGCCGCCGGATCGACGAAACGGGCACGCGCGAGCCGACCATCCAACGCCAGGGCGATACCCGCGTGCTGGTCCAGGTGCCGGGCCTCAAGGATCCGGAACGCTTGAAGGCGATCATCGGCAAGACGGCTAAACTGACCTTCCAACTGGTGGATGTCGAAAATTCGGTGAGCGAGGCCCGTGAACGCGGCCGTGTACCACCCGGGTCGGTTCTTCTGGAAGCGACCGAGGAAGACCGCGCCGTCGGCCGCCAGGACGCCTACTTGGTCAAGCGCCGGGTTCTGGTTTCGGGCGAAGACCTGGTCGACGCCCATCAGAGCTTCGAGCAGCGCACCAACCAGCCCGTCGTCAGCTTCCGCCTGAACGCCCGCGGCGCCAAGAAATTCGGTGACGTGACGACCAAGAACGTCGGCCGGCCCTTTGCCATCGTGCTCGACCGTAAGGTCATCAGCGCGCCGGTCATCCGCGAGCCGATCATTACCGGCAGCGGCCAGATTTCCGGATCGTTCACCGTACAGTCGGCCCAGGATCTGGCGCTGCTGCTGCGCGCCGGGGCCTTGCCCGCGCCGATCAAGATTCTTGAAGAACGCACCGTCGGCGCCAGCCTGGGCGCGGACAGCATCGCCGCCGGCGAAATCGCCTGCGTTGTCGGGTTGATCGCGGTGATCATCTTCATGGCCGTGGCCTACGGGCGGTTCGGGTTAATGGCCGACATCGCACTTGTCTTCAACCTGCTGCTGATCCTGGCGACGCTGTCGATCATCCAGGCGACCCTGACGCTACCGGGTATCGCGGGGATCGTGCTGACGGTCGGCATGGCGGTCGACGCCAACGTGCTGATCTTCGAACGCATCCGCGAGGAAGTCCGCGCCGGGCGAACACCGATCAGCGCCATCGACGCCGGGTATAGCCGAGCACTCACCACCATTATCGACGCCAACGTCACCACCCTGATCGCCGCCATCCTGCTGTATGCCTTCGGCTCCGGCCCGGTGCGCGGCTTCGCGGTGACCCTCGCCATCGGCATCGCGACGTCGATGTTCACGGCGATCATGGTCACGCGCCTGATGGTCGTTGCCTGGCTGCGCCGCACGCGGCCCCAGGAATTACCGGTTTAGGGACGGGGAGGAGTTAAGGACATGCGCTTGTTACGTATCGTCGCCGACGAAACCAACATCCCGTTCATGCGGTTCCGCAAGCTTTTCATAGCGATTTCGTCGTTGGCCGTGGTGCTGTCGGTCGTCCTGGTCCTGGTCAAGGGTATGAACTTCGGGATCGATTTCCAGGGCGGTATCCTGATCGAGGTCCGCATGCCGCAGGCCGCCGATATGGGCAAGATGCGCGGCCAGTTGGGCGGGCTGGGCCTGGGCGAGGTCAGCCTTCAGGAATTCGGCGATCCGTCGGACGTTTTGATCCGCATCGGCGCCCAGGAAGGCGACGAAACGGCGCAACAGGCCGCGATCAACCAGGTCAAACAGGCGCTGGGCGAAGGCGTCGACTACCGCCGTGTCGAATTCGTCGGGCCCAAGGTGTCGTCAGAACTGCTGCTCGACGGCGTATTGGCGGTGGCGGTGGCGATCATCGCCATGCTGATCTACATCTGGCTCCGCTTCGAATGGCAGTTCGGCCTGGGCGCCGTGATGGCGTTGACCCATGACGTGTTTCTGACCCTCGGGGTTTTCTCGCTGCTCGGGTTGGAGTTCAATCTATCGACCGTTGCCGCCGTGCTGACCATCGCCGGCTATTCCATCAACGATACGGTCGTCGTGTTCGACCGCATCCGCGAAGACCTGCGGAAATTCAAGTCGAAGCCCATCGACGAACTGCTGAACGGCTCGATCAACGCGACGCTATCGCGGACCTTGATGACCTCGCTGACGACCCTGGTCGCTCTGCTGGCCCTGTTCTTCCTGGGCGGCGAGGTGATCCGCGATTTCTCCTTCGCGATGATCTTCGGTATCCTGATCGGGACCTATTCGTCGATCTGCGTCGCCGCACCGCTGCTGCTCTATACCAACGTCGCCTCGCGCGCCCGCTCCGGCGGTGCCGATGCCGAGGCCGAGGAGGCGGCGGAAACGCCGTAACCGCCCCGACCGATGCCCGGACTAGACGTCACGCCCCTTGTTCCCGCCGGCCGGAAGATCATCCAGTCGTATGGGGACGGGCGGTTCCGCGTCGCGGGCGATGTTTATGACGGCTCCATCCTGATTTGGCCCGACCAATGCCTGACCTGGGCGGCACGCAGCGTCGCCGATCTTGATGCCGGCAACCTGCATCATATCGTGACCGGGCCCGACGCGCCGGAACCGACGGCGGAGCTTCTCATTATCGGATGTGGCGGCACTTTCGTCGCCCCGCCCAAAGGTCTCCGCCAGGACCTTCGGGCCCGAGGGATCGCCGTCGAGTGGATGGACACGGGCGCGGCCTGCCGGACGTTCAACGTGCTCCTAGGGGAAGATCGACGTGCCGCGGCGGCCATTTTGGCCGTCGATTGACCGGTGCCGTGACATCTTCCGTTTTTCACCTCTTTTCTGTATAATGGAGGCTTCCAGAAGGGTTTTCTGACTCCCAGAACGGGAAAAACGATCCAGAAGGACTGCTCCTAGAAGGAGCCGTACAGAGAAGATGACAGACGTTACAAAAGTGGGGGGAGCCCCCCCGCAAGCGGTAAACCGTCCAACCTCCCCGCAGAAAGACGCCAAAACCGGCGCCGGTGAAAAAACCGGTGCGGCCGAACGCACGTCGGAAACCTTCCGGCTGCCCGACGCCTTTTCCGATGGCGGCTCCGAGGCCGTTACGGCGGCCGAGGCCCTGAAAGCGGTGTTCACCAGCCTGACCGAGGCTTTCTCCGAAGCAGAGGACAACCCGCCAGCAACCGGCGGTGCGCTCGAAGACCTGCTGAGCGAGATTAAGGTCGCGGCCCCCTTCCTGGACCGCGTCCTAGCGGCCCGCAAGGAAGAGTTGCTTGCCGAAGGCGACACGGCCGGTCTGCAGGAACTCGACGCCACGTTGGCCGAAGCCGAAGCGGCGATCGCCGATGCCCGTGCTGGGCTGGAGACGGCGGCCGATGCGCTTCCCGACGAAGACGTGGTCGAGGATCCGGCGGTGACGGCGGCACTCAACGCCATTCTCGGGGAAGACCGGGAGATACCGGCGTTTTCCGCCGACGAGTTGCGTGAAGGCCGACAGGAATTCATTTCCCTGGTCTTCGACGACATCGCCGACGCCATCGGACGCCACCGCAACGCCGGCGCACAAACGGCATCGTTCACGTTGAACGCGCTGGGCGGGACGAACCTGACGGCCTAAGTTCCGGGTTCTTTTGAAATGGATGCGGACGTGCCGTAAGGCGCGAACCGTTCGTCGTGTTCGGTGCCCAACGGTTCTCGGGCAAGGCGCCTTGTCGGCGCGCAGTTGGTTCGTGAGGTGGGTATCGGGCCCTGTCTTCCTTTAAGCAAAAGGTTTTCAGCGGGACTGCGGGCCGAAAAATGCTGGTACATGGCAAAAATCTTCCCATCTTTCTGTCATCAGGGGTGCAGGCGAGCCCAAGGTATCGTATGAACACGTATCACCCCCCGCCGCGCGTCCCGTTTTCGGTGGAACGCGCCACATCGATGCATCGGTTGTGAGGGGTGCATCGAGGTTTAGAAGGAGAATATTTATGAGTTTCACGCTTCCCGATCTGCCCTATGCCAAAGACGCCCTGGCCCCCCATATGTCGGCGCAGACGTTCGATTTTCACCATGGCAAACACCATCAGACCTACGTGACGAACCTGAATAACCTGATCGAAGGTACGGATTACGCCGGGAAGGACCTGGTTGAGATTTCCAAGGAAGCCTTCGCCAAGAAGGACATGGGCGTCTTCAACAACGCCGCGCAGGTCTGGAACCACACCTTCTTCTGGAATTCCATGACGCCGAATTACGCCGCGCCGTCGGGTGACTTGGCCGCCGCCATCGACAAGAGCTTCGGTAGCCTGGACGAGCTGAAAACCAAGTTCACCGGCGCCGGCGCCACGCGTTTCGGCTCGGGCTGGGCCTGGCTGGTTCAGAAGGCCGACGGCGGCCTGGACGTCGTCAGCACGGCCAATGCGGAATTGCCGCAGCTTGAGGGCCTGAAGCCCCTGCTGACCTGCGACGTGTGGGAGCATGCCTATTACCTGGATTATCAGAATGCCCGCCCCAAGTTCCTGGAAGTCTTCTTTGACAACCTCGCCAACTGGGATTTCGCGGCGCAGAACCTGGCCGGGTGATCGGCTTTACACACGGACTACGTGACGACGGGGCGCCCGGCGGGCGCCCCGTTTCCGTATCTGCCCCACGATGACGAACCCGAGTTCTTCCGTCCCGCCCATGCCGTCTCCGGAGGCTTGGTCGATCTTGGCCGAAATGCTTCGCAAGGACGACCGGGACCGCTACCTGACGGCACTTCTGGCGCCGCCCGAGGCACGGGAAGGTTTGCTCGCCCTTTATGCCTTCAACCTGGAAATCGCCCGCGTTCGTGAGACCGTTTCCGAAGAACTGATCGGGCGCATGCGCCTTCAATGGTGGCGCGACCGGATGGACGGTTTCTATGCCGGTAAACCCACCGAAGATGGCGTGAAGGGCCATCCCTTGGCCGAGCCCCTGACCTGGGCGATCCATCGTTACGGCCTCGACCGGGCGGCGTTGGACGGACTGATCGATGCCCGCGAGGCCGATCTTGCCGACGTGCCGCTGGCCGATCTGGCCGACCTTGAATCCTATGCCAAGAAGACCGCCGCCCCCGTCGTGATGCTGGCCTTGCATATCCTCGGCCAAGCGGACGGTTCTGCCGCCGAGGCAGCAGAAGACGTCGCCGTGGCGCAGGTGCTGACCGGCGTGTTGCGGTCCGTGCCATTCGATCTGCGGCGCGGCTGGATACGGTTGCCCGGGGACATTTGCCGTGACGCGGGGCTCGATCTCGGACGTTTACATGATCGAGGTCCGGCGGGGCAGGAAGCCGAATTGGCGGCGGTGGTTGAACAAATCGCCGACCGCGCCCATGCGGCGCTTATCCGGGCGCGCGGCTGTCCGGCGCCCCGCGCAGCCTTGCCTGCCTTGCTTCCCGCACGACTCGCGGCGCGCGATCTGAAACGCCTGGCGCGGGCGGGCCACGATCCGTTCGACGGGACGGTGCTGCGGGTCGACGGTCTGCGTCCATTGATCTTGCTTTCCGCTCGTCTCAGGGGGAAATTCTAGGCGGCTGCGTCGATGGAGGCGGCGGCTGGAGCGGACCTGAGCGATGACAGAAATCAAAAACGACGAGGTTCGGCGCCTGAAGGAACGCGGGGTGTTCTACCTGACCTGCGGTCTGAAGGAAGACGCGGTCAGCACGTTGGAGCGGGCCGCGAAGCTGGCGCCCGAGGATGCCGAGATTGCAGAATTGTTGAGCCGCTTGCGCCCACCGGAGGAGCGTAAGGGCAGGGTGATTGGAATCCGTTCGCGCGCCGAGCGCTCGCCTGTATCGGATGGTCAGCCTGAGCCGGAAATGTTTGACGAGCCTGAAGCGCCGCCGCCCTCGGCGGCTGACGAGGGGGCGGAGATCGCGTCGGCAGCTGCCACGGAAAATGCGCCGAGTGCCCCTTCCAATGAACACGCGGCATTGATCGCGGCCTTCACCGCCGCACACAAGGCGCGGGATTGGCCGCGTGCTCTAATCGCCGGACAGGCTTTGGCCGAAGCCCGGCCGGACGATCCCAAGGCCTGGGGCTCGCTGGCATTGACGCAGCGGCGCCTGTTCTTGTTCGATGCGGCGCTGGAATCCCACGACCGTGCCATGCAATTGACCCGCTCGACCAATCATTCGGCGGCCCGGGCCAAGACCTTGTGGGATGCGGGCCGCTATGCCGAAGCCGAGGCGGCCTATGAAGCCGTGTTGCCGCATCTGGATCCGGAAAGCCGTGAATACGCCGACGCCCGCATGTCGCTGGGCATGGTTCGGATGACCCATAAGGGGCCGGCCGCCGGGGTCGATGATTTCGAATGGCGCTGGAAGACCGGCGAGCTTGAGTTGCCCGCGGTCGATCAACCCTATTGGGACGGCACGCCACAACCGGACAAACGCATCCTGCTGTTCGGCGAACAGGGTTTCGGCGACGCCATCCAGTTCGCCCGTTATGTGCCGGTCATCGCCGGGCGATGCGCCCAGGTGGTCATGCCGTGCAAGCCGCCGTTGAAGCGGCTGATGCAATCCCTGCCGGGCATGCCGGACGTTTGCGATCAAACGATATCGCGGAGCTCCTTCGACCTGTTCATTCCCGCCATGTCCTGCATGCGGATCCTGGGCGCGGAACCCGGTGATATTCCCTGCGACGTGCCCTATCTGCACGCGGCGGCGGAAGATGTCGGGCGGCTGCGCCCCTTGATCTGGGACCGGCCGGGCCTGCGTGTCGGCATCGCCTGGACCGGCAGCCCGACGAACGTGATCGCCTGGAAGAAATCCATCGATCCGTCGCTGTGGCAAACGCTGTTGGCGGTTCCGGGCGTCAGTTTCTTCAGCCTGCAGGTGCTGCGTGACGACATGCCGGAGCGGCTCAAAACCGCGCCTGACGGGGTCGTGGACCTGGCGCAGCACTTGAACGACTTTGCCGACACGGCGGCTGCGATCGATTGCCTGGATCTTGTCATCACCGTCGATACGGCGGTCGCCCATCTGGCCGGTGCGCTGGCCAAGCCGGTTTGGAACTTGATCCCCAAGACGCCCGATTGGCGATGGGACCTGGAGCGCGAAGACAGCGCCTGGTATCCGACCATGCGGCTCTATCGGCAGGATGCCTTCGGCGATTGGGCGGGAGTGATCGCAAAGGTGGCCCACGACCTGGGGGGCTTCAGGCCGCCGGCGGGCGAAGAGGGCAAAAAACGGCGCGGCCTTACTCGGCTGCTTCCTTGGAAACGCTGATCCAGGAGTTCAAATCTTCGAGCGCCCGTTTCGACAGCAACTGTTTGCGGTCGCGGCCGCGCGGGCGCTGCTTCTTCGGCAGGTCGTCCGTCGGCAGCGGGGGAAACAGGCCGAAGTTGGCGTTCATCGGCTGGAAAGTCTCAGCCTCGGCGCCGCCCGTGATGTGGTTCAAAAGCGCGCCGATGGAGGTCGTCGCCGGCGGCAAGGCCGGGTCCTTTTCCAGGCGTTCGGCGGCGGCAAAGCGGCCCGCCAGCAGGCCGATGGCCGCACTCTCGACATAGCCTTCGCAGCCGGTGATCTGTCCGGCGAACCTCAGCCGGGGTTGAGTTTTCAGGCGCAGCGCGCCGTCCAGCAGCCTCGGGCTGTTGATGAAGGTGTTGCGGTGGATGCCGCCCAGCCGCGCGAACTCGGCGTTTTCCAGGCCCGGAATGGTGCGGAAGATGCGCTGCTGTTCGCCGTAGGTCAGTTTGGTCTGGAAGCCGACCATGTTGTAGAGCGTGCCGAGCGCGTTGTCCTGGCGTAGCTGTACGACAGCGCCCAAGCGCGTTTCCGGGTCGTGCGGATTGGTCAGGCCGACCGGTTTCATGGGCCCGAAGCTGAGCGTCCGGGGGCCGCGTTCGGCCATGACCTCGATGGGCAGGCAACCTTCGAAATAGGGCGTGTCCTTTTCCCAATCCTTGAATTGGTGCTTTTCAGCGGCGAGCAGGTCTTCAATGAAGGTTTCGTACTGCGCGCGGGTCATCGGCAGGTTGATGTAGTCCTTGCCGTCGCCCTTATCGTAGCGGCTCTGATACCAGGCCTTGTCGAAGTCGATGGACTCCTTATGGACGATCGGCGCAATGGCGTCGAAAAAGGCAAGTTGATCCTGGCCCGTGACGTCGCAGATCGCCTTCGACAATCCCGGCGAGGTGAGGGGGCCGGTGGCGATGATCACGCTCGACCAGTCTTCGGGCGGTAGGGTGTCGATCTCGCCGCGTTCGATGGTGATCAGCGGATCGGACTCCAGCGCCTTCGTCACGGCGGCGGCGAAGCCTTCGCGGTCGACGGCCAGGGCGGCTCCGGCCGGCACCCGGTGGGCATCGGCCGACGACAGGATCAAGGACCCAAGGCGGCGCATTTCCTCGTGCAGCAGGCCGACGGCGTTGGTCTCGTAATCGTCGGAGCGGAACGAGTTGGAGCAGACCAGTTCAGCCATGTCCTGAGTATGATGGGCGTCGGTCGCCCGTTCGGGCCGCATTTCATGCAGCACCACGGGCACACCGGCGCGGGCCAGCTGCCAGGCGGCTTCCGAACCGGCAAGGCCGCCGCCGATCACGTGAACGGGGGCGGAATTCGCGGGAGAGTAATCGGTCATGGAGCGATAGATAGCTATAAATGCCGGTAGGAGCAATCGCCCCGATATGCGAATGTTGCATGGGTGTTAAGGAAATTTACCCTTCGTTTATTTGGCGCTGGCTATAGTCCCCATTGGATTTTTGGGCCGGACCGGGGACCGGTGGGGTTAGGCCAGCGGGAGTCGCTTGATGTCTCTGCAGAGTTCGCGAGAATTCGGCGATCATCAGTGGAAGAAAATTTCTCAACAGGAACTCGATGAGATCCTTGAGAAACACATGCTGTTCGCCAACGGGCGCACCGGCGGCGAGCGCGCGACCCTGTCCATGTTCGATCTCAGCTACCTCGATCTTTCCGGGCGCAATCTGGCGCGCATCGAATGTGCGGGCACGTTGTTCTGTCATTGCGACCTGTCCGACGCCAATCTGGAAGGGGCGGTCCTGTTCGCCGCCGACATGCGTTACACGAACCTCCAACGCGTCAAATTGGACAAGGCCGATATCCGGGGCGCCTGCCTCGCGGGTTCTGATCTGACGGGGGCGTCTCTGGTCGATGCCGACATGCGCGACGGGGTCCTTTTGAAACCGAAGAAGGGCGGCGGCGATCTGATCCCCGTGGTCCACGAGGACGCCACCGGCGGCTTCGAGAAGGCGACTATTCGCGGCGCCGACATGACGGGGGCCAAGGTCTCCGATTCCATGATCGTGCAGACGGACATGACCGATTGCATCCTGCGCAACGCCAAATTCATCCGCACCAACCTGTCGCTGTCGAACCTGACCGGCTGCGATTTGGAAGGGGCCGACTTCACGGATGCCAACCTGTCCGGCGCGATTTTCCACGGGGCCGTGTTCAATCACACCAACCTGTCCAACGCCGACCTGTCGGGCGCCGACCTGGTGGGCGCGATCTTCGACAACATGGACCTGACCAAGGTCAACTTGGATGTCGCCTATTTGGCCAAGCGGGTCGAGGACCTGGATATCAGCTTGCAGGAAATCGTGCTGCTGCATGCGCGTTGGGTCGATTCCAACGGATCGGACGGCGCGCGCGCCGTGTTTTCCAAGACGGACCTGACGGGCAAGGATTTGTCGGGCGTCAATCTGGCGGCATCGGACATGTCCTTTGCGATCCTGCAGAAGGTCAATTTTTCACGTTCGGAACTGCTGATGGCCGATCTGTCGTTCGCCGACCTGCGCGGCGCCGAGATGGCGCGGTCGGACCTGCGCGGCATCAAGCTGACCCGTGCCAACCTGGTCGGGGCCAATATGGTGGGGGCGCTGTTGGGCGAGGTCGTGATTTCGACCAAGGCCCAGGGCGGCAAGGTGCGGGCCAACCTGGATCACGCAATCCTGCGTGACGCCAAGCTGAATGGCGCCGACCTGCGCAATGCGGACCTGGAGGCAACGGACCTTCGCAACGCGGACCTTCGCGATGCCGATCTGCGCGGCGCCAGCCTGCTGGACGCGGACCTGACCGGTGCCGATCTCCGGGGCGCCCAACTGGCGGGCATCGACAAGCGGGGGGCGGTGGGCCTGCCGGATGCCGCCGGTCATGAAGACGCGGTCATCGACTAGTCACCACCGCGGTTCCTAGGGTATATCTTCCCTCCCCACGCATTCGCCTAAGAACGGAACGCCGGACCATGGAAACCCCCGAATTCCAATTCGACCAACGCACGGTGATGAGCCTGCTGCTGATCGTTTTCGCCTTTTACATCGGGCGGAAAATTCCCCGTTGGATCGCCGGCGTGCCGTATGTGAAGCCGGAAGAGGCCCGCGACCAGATCGCCGCCGATGCGGAAATCCTGGTCATCGACGTGCGCTCGCCCAGCCAGTTTTCCGGCAAGGACGGGCATATCGCGAACGCCCTGAACCTGCCGTTGATCGATCTGATGGGCCGCATCCGCCACATCAAGAGCGACCTGGGCCAATACGCGGAAACGCCGGTCCTGGTCGTCTGCAAGAACGATCAATTGTCGGCCCGCGCCGCGCGCATCCTGCGCAAGAACGGTTTGAACAAGGTCGCCGTCCTGGACGGCGGTCTGAAGGCGTGGAAGAAAGCGGGTATGCCGGTTCAAGGCGCGACGGCATAAACTCCGTCGCGTCGTCCCGGCCACCCGCGTTCCGGCGGGGAATTGACCGGCTCCCGGCCCTATGACACCCTGGCGGGTGAAACATCCAATACCGGACAAAAAGATCATGACCGACCAAACCGACGTCGCGGCTCTCGCCGAACAGGTGCCCGACGGGGCGCTTGTCGCGCTGCCGCCCGATTACAGCTTCGTTCCCATGGAACTGATCCGCGCCCTCATCCGCCGCGGGGTCAAGGACCTGCATGCGATCGCCGTGCCCGTTTCCGGCATGGCGGCCGATCTTTTGATCGGCGCCGGCTGTCTGCGGGTGATGGAGGCGGCCGCCGTTTCCCTGGGCGAGGCCGGTTTGGCCCCGTCGTTCACACGCGGTGTGCAGGACGGAAGCCTGACCATGAAGGACAGCACCTGTCCCGCCATCCATACGGCTCTGCAGGCGTCGGAGAAGGGCGTGCCCTTCATGCCCCTGGGCGGCATCATCGGTTCCGACATCGTGAAATACCGCAATGATTGGAAGGTCGTGGACGATCCCATGGGTGAAGGTAACGGGCGTATCCTGCTTGTCCCGGCGATCCGGCCCGATGTCGCCTTCGTCCATGCGCCGCTGGCCGACCGCCACGGCAATATCTGGGTCGGCAAGCGTCATGAATTGTTCACCATTGCCCATGCGGCGAAGACGACGCTGGCGACCTATGAAGAGCTTCACGACGGCGACTTGACCGAAGACCCGGTCCTGTCGGCGGGCACGATCCCGGCCATGTATATCGGCGGCCTGGCCCGCGCGGTCGAAGGGGCGAAGCCCCTGGGCCTCGCCGGAAGCTACGGTGCCGACATGGAGCACATCCGTGCCTATGCCAAGGAAGCCCGCACCCAGGAAGGGTTCGACGCCTACCTCAAGCGCGAGGTTCTGGGCGGCCAGGCCGAGGCGGCGTCCTGACCATGGCCGATTATTCCTCTGATGAATTCCTGATTTCCGTCATCACGGGCCTGTTGCCCGAGAAAGGCAACGCGGCGGTGGGAGCGGCCTCGCCCGTGCCCGGCTCGGCCGTGCTGTTGAAGCGCGAGTTGACCGGTGGCGCGTTGCGCGCCTCGCTGATCCAGGGGACGTCCAACAACCCGTTCACCGACGGCGGGCGCGAATTGTTCGACGCGGCCGGGCAGGGGCGCATCGACGTGTTCTTCCTGGGCGGCGTGCAGATCGACGGCCAGGCCAACCTGAACCTGGTCGGCACCGGCGAGTACCCGGCGTTGGAGCGGCGGTTCCCGGGATCGTTCGGATCGCCCTATATGTATTTCACCGTGCCCAACGTGATCCTGTTCCGCCCGGAACATACCCGCCGGGTCTTCGTCGAAAAGGTGGATTTCATCAGCGCCCCCGGCGTCAGCCCGCCCGACGTGCAGCGCATTGGCGGGCCCAAGGCTTTGGTGACTGAGCTCTGCCTGATGTCCTTCGATCGGGACAAGGGGCGCTTCCGGCTGGAAAGCGTCCATCCGGGTCATAGCGTCGAGGAAGTCCGCGACAATACGGGCTTCGATTTCGACGTGCCGGACAAGGTGCCGACGACGGCGGAGCCGAGCGGCGAGATGCTCGGTGTCCTGCGTTCGAAGATCGGCCGTGAGATCGCCGGGACCTATCCGGAGTTCGCGGAAAGGGTGCTGGGATACCGCGCGGAGTTGAGCGCTTAACCTGATTCCGCGCGGTTTTCCGCGTGTTCGGTCCTTTCAAGGCCCGATTCCCTCGATCGACGGGGGAAAGAACCCCTATATTTTCAATGGGTAAGGCGAAACTTCGGGCAACATGTCGTTGCCATATTTATTTTTGGACGTACATGTGTCATATAGATAGAGCTGACAGAACGTCACCCTTAGAGCGGAGAAGCGCTATGATTGATCAAGCTTCTACTGTCGCGTCATTTCCTTTGACGCTTGTGAAGCAGATTTCTCAAAGCACCGAGAACTCGCTTCAGCAAACTCGTGAAGAGGTCGAGGAAGCTGTCGAGAGTGGTTTCCGTTCTGAGGAACGGCAATCACTCGAAGAATCGACCTCTCCTTCGGCGGCCACTCAGCCGTCTCAGGACAGCAACTCCTCTGGTGACGACCGTGGGGGTAACCCCTCGGACAAGACTACTGGTGAGGGTGGCGACACCCAAACCGCCAGAGGCAATGTCTTCAATGATATTGCCTGACACTCTTGCTTCCCCTTCGGGGGAGGTTGCTAACCCGTCGGTCTTCGGACCGGCAGAGTCTCAACCTTAGGAGACGTTCTGAAGGCACGGCTGAGCTCCCCCGGGTTTCCCGGGGGGGCTCTTTCGTTTTTCGGGCCGGATGTGTAAAACGAACGCCAGTCCCAACGGCGCCCGGCCATGATCCGGGCGACAAGAAACATCCGACCAAAACCACCGAAGGCAACATCCATGGCATCCCAGACCAATTCGTCCGGCGGCGATAACGCCGGGCCGCTCGCCGGTATTCGCGTTCTCGATTTTTCCCGGGTTTTGGCCGGGCCGTGGTGCGCCATGATCCTGGGCGATCTGGGCGCCGAGGTGATCAAGGTCGAAAGCCCGGAAGGCGACGACCTGCGCCATTTCGGCCCGCCGTTCCAGAACGGTGAAAGCGCCTATTTCCAGATCACGAACCGAAACAAGAAAAGCATCGTCATCGATCTGAAAACGGAAGAGGGACAGAAGCTCGCCCACGATCTGGCGATGACCGCTGATGTCCTGGTCGAGAATTTGCGGGGCGGGGCCATGGAAAAATACGGCCTCGGATACGAGCAACTGCGCACCGACAACCCGGGGCTGATCTATTGCGCCGTGTCGGGCTATGGGCGCACGGGGCCTGCCAAGGACCGTGCCGGCTACGATTTCCTGATCCAGGCCGAAAGCGGCCTGATGTCGATCATCGGGGATGAAACCATGCCGCCCATGAAGGTCGGCGCCGCCGTGACCGACATGGCGGCCGGACAGGACGCCCTGAACGGCGTGCTGGCCGCCCTGTATCACCGCGAGAAAACCGGCAAAGGGCAGTTCATCGACGCGGCCCTGCTGGACAGCGCCGTCACGTTATTGGCCAATCAGGGCTCTGCCTATCTGATGACCGGCGAGCGGCCAAAGCGGTTGGGCAACGACCATCCGTCGGTGGTCCCGTACCGGCCGTTCGAGACCAAGGATCACCCCCTGGCTCTGGCGATCGGCGCCGACCGGCAGTTCCGCAAATTCGCCGCCGTTCTCGGCCGCCCCGACATGGCGGACGATCCGCGTTTCGCGACCAACGGTGCCCGGGCGGACAACCGGGTGGCGCTATATGAAATCGTCGAGGCGATCCTGATGACCCGCGGCCGTGACGAATGGCTGGTCGATCTGCATGCGGCGGGTTTGCCGGCCGGTGCGATCCGGACCGTCGACGAGGTCCTGGAAGCCCCCGAGGTGAAAGCCCGCGACATGGTGGTCGAGGTCGAGCATTCCACATTGGGCCGGGAACGTATTCTCGGATCGCCCCTGAAATTGTCGGAAACGCCTGTCGTCATCCGTTCGGCGCCGCCGACCCTGGGCGAGCAGACCGCCGAGGTCCTGACCGACGTTTTGGGATGGGACGACACGGCCGCCAGGACCTATGCCGACAAGGTGAAACCCACCTAAGCCGAACACCTAGTCACTTTGCTGCAGGCAGCGATGAAAGGCGCGGTTCTTCGCCCGGGCGGCGCTGTCGCGTCCGTCCTGTTTGAGCCGACGTTCGTCGCGCAGCAGACGCAAGCAGTCGATCTGGTCCGGTCGGTCGGCCGTGGCTTCTGCGCGGCCCGACCGCACGCCCGAGCCCGCTTGGGCGTCGCGCGACCTCAGGCTGCCGCCATAGGTCTCGCGTCCGGTGGCGTTGCGGTAGAACAGTTCGTCGGGATGAACCCAAAACCCATGAGGCGTCGGGCACCAGGTGTCGGTGACGCCGCCGCCCGGGCCCGACGCTTCGACGCGGCGGCATCCTTCGGCATCCGGTTCGCCTTTCAGGGTGACCGTCCCGCCGGTACCGCCGGGGCCTTGCCAATTTCGGGATGTGCCGGTCTCGCCGGATGTCAGGGCGGCCTGAATGGCGGCCTGTTCCGCCTGCATGTCGGAAAACGGGCGACTTTCCGGCGCTTGGGCACAGGCCGTCAGCAGGGCGCCGATGAACAGGGCGGGAATTAGAGCCGCCGACAGGGAATTGAGGCTGTGTCGTCTCATTGCGGGAGATATAGGAACGGTTTCGCCGTGAAGCCATACCGCATCGGGGCGGTGGGGACGGATGCTTAGGACGCAGGCCCGCGCGGGCATAGAGCCGCGCCCAGGATGTGCCCTTGGTTCGGGGCCTGTACCAGGATCGCGCAGCCCATGGCTTTGCCGTCCGGATTATCTGCCAAGGCATCGTCGGGCAGGCTGAGCTTCCGCGCCGTTCCACGCCAGTCCCCCAGCTTTCGAAGGTCTCGTACGATGTGGCGGCTGACCAGGATTTTTCCGTGGTTCTCGCCTTTCTTGACCTCGGTCTCGGCGCGGTCGAGGAACCGCGCCAGATAAACGCCCCCGATATCGGCGCCGCCCGAACTGCCCGATAACGTGACTTCCAGCGCCCCGCCGTCGGACGCGGGGGCGATCGCGATGTCGAGTTTCCGCGTCCCCAACGCCCGATCTATGGCGTCGGCGACCTGCGGGCGGCGCGATCCGACCGCTTCATATCGGCCGTCGATGATCATCTGCGGCGTATAAACGCCCGACTGGTCGCGGATAGCGACGTTGTAGTCGCGTTGGCGCGCGGTGTACTGGGGCGACGAAAAGGGGTCTTTCCATTGGCCGTGCCACATGTAGGTCAGGCTGTCCCAGTAGTCGACGTGGAATTCCAGGGCGACAATGTCCGTCCGCTCCGCCAATTCAGCCAGATAGGCCTCGGCGGGTGGGCAGGAGTAACACCCCTGAGAGGTGAAAAGTTCGACCACCACGGGGGGCGAATTCTGTGCCGAAGCGGGTGAAAAAACGCCCGTGACGAGCATCACTGCGAAGGCGGCGCAAAAGGTTTTAACATGTGACATGGCTGCGTTCCCTGTTGTCTTTCATGATGATTGGGGACGCGTGAATTCCGTGTCAATTTCGCACCCTTAGGCGTATGCTCAAAAGATGGTGAGCCAAGTTCACAATTCCGCCGCGTCTCTTCCCCGCCCAACCACGTTGGGCGAGAAATTGATGCGCGAAGCCCGTCAGGCCCTGGCGAATCCCGCGCAATCCAAGGGCGGTCGGACGGTCGAGGATACGGTCGACTTCTCGACCGTCGATCTCGGCGGTGGTAACAAAGCCGTGAACCTGGCTCGCGGGGGGCAGAATGCGAATGCCGTCCGTTCAGCCAAGCCGGAAGACCTGGCCGAGACGCTGGACCGTGGATTGGCCGAAGGATGGCATGTCGGGAATCTGTTCCGTGGCGTGATCCGCGGGTTTTCATCCCTGTTCCGTTTCCGGTTCTAAAAACTCCAAAACGTTCATGACCTTTCCCGGGGCAGGCCCGGGTTTTCGATAGGCTTGACCTTTCGTGCCTGTTTTGGCACGAAAAGTGCGCCGCATGGGAGTGTGCGCGCCAATATCGATGGACCCGTCATGACCGCTGCCCGTCTCGAACCGCCGCCGTTGCGCGTCCGCACGGCCATGGAACAATTCCCTCTGATCCGCGTGCTTTCACGGGCGATTACGCCGCGTCTGGCGGCCTTCGGCATGACACCCAATCAGGCGACTGCCTTGGGCTTGGTTTCGGGCCTGGCCGCCGCCGCTTGTTTCGCGCTTGGTTCCTTGCCGGTGCAGTTGCTCGGGGCGGGACTGTTCTTTCTCTATTACCTTTTCGATCACTGTGACGGTGAATTGGCGCGGATGTGCGGCTTGGCTTCACGTTTCGGCGCCTATTTCGACGACTTGGTGGACTGGGGCGTCCATGCCGCGTTCTTCCTGGCCGTCGGCTACCACGCGATGGCCGAAGCGGGCGAGGCCCTTTGGATGTGGTTGGGTGTGGCGGCAGCCCTGGGCGGTACGGTCAATGCCGCTTTGCCGCTCGTTCTGGGGCGGGTGCCGGAGGGCGAGCCCCAGGTGTCAACGCTGTCGGACCTGGGGCAGGACGCGGGGTGGTGGCATGTCGCCGTTTTTGCTTTTCGCGGATTGGCGCGGGCGGATTTCTGGTTGATCGTCGTCGGCCTGGCGCTTGGTGGGTGGCTCTGGGTGCTGTTGCCCGCCGCCGCGATCGGCGCACAGGTGTTCTGGCTGCTCTACCTGAGCAAGTCGGCACGGCGTATCGTGACCTGATCTGACCTGACCTGATCTGAACTGACCTGACCGGGGCCGATATATCTATGGCGCATAGGTGCGGGGCGGCATCCCGAGGTCGAGGGTCAGGTCCGTCGGCGGAATGTAGTAATCCTGGTAATACATCGCCTGGCCGTCCGGCCCATATCCGACGACGTTCAGGACGGAGGCCCTTTCGCCTTTCGGCCATCGGCATTTTTTGGATATCCAGGCGGGCGGCTGTTCGAAGCGCATGAGCTGGCGGCTTCGTTCCACGGCGAACTGGCGTCCCCGGGCCATCATATCCTTCAGGTTGATGCCGTTCAGATCCGCCAGCGGCGGGGTGACCAGTTCCGGGAAATTGTCGGCCAGCGCGTAGAATAGATTGAACACGTCGAACCTGTCGTCGATCACCATGACGCGTTCGATGCGAACGACCGTTTCCGTCGTTTGTCCCAGGTCGGCGGTCCAGGGCCCGTGATCGGAAATGATATCCCGTTGGAGCACGCGGGTGGCGACGGGAAGGAATTTGCCGCCAGATCCCTCAGCGTCCAGAAACCGCATGTGCCAGGGTTCGTTGATCGGCCGGCTCAGATCCGAGACGACGCTGCCGCTGCCGCGGCGCCGTTGAATGATCCCCGCGAACGCCAGGTTGCGCAGCGCGCGTTGCACGGTGCCCAGGCTGCACGGGGTTGTGCGGACAAGTTCGGCTTCCGTCGGGAGGCGGGCACCCGCTGCCCAAAAGCCGTCCATGATCGATTCCGTGAACGCCTTGGACAGGGTCTCATGTTTCGGCAAGTCCGTCTGAGCGGGCCAGTACCGTTTGACGAAGTCCTCGGTCTTCCGGTCGGAAAAGCCGGTCATGTGATCCCTCTATACGCGTCACGCCACTCAATTGGACGCCGCCCGTTCGGAGAAGGCGGCATTGACAGTTTAAATTACTATGTCGTAATTACTATATTCTTTTTTGGAGCGCGGATAAACGCGGTCCGCTCGTTGGGATGGGAGAAACAGCCTTGAAATTGACGGACGAAGAAAAGGCCATGCTGGCCGGTGAGATGGGCGAGGCGAAGCGTTGGGCCATCGATCACCAGATCAAGGTCGGCGGCATGTTCGACGCGCCGGACCTGGTACCGGTCAGCCAGGCCCATATGATGGCCGACCCGGAATCCCTCGGCGAGGCCGGCGGCGATTTCCTGGAAGATATGGTGGCCAAGGGCGCGCGTGTCGCGATCCCGATGATCACCGATCCCCGGGGCGTCGACCTCAACCATTATCGCCCGTTGGGCCAATCTGAAGAGATGGCCACACTGGAACGGCGGATGATCGCCGCCTGCGAAAAGATGGGCATCCTGATGACGAATACCTGCGTCAACTATCAGACGATCATGCCGCCGGTCCTGGGTGACCACGTCGCCTACGGCGATACGGGCGTGGTGATCTATTCCAACAGCATCTGCGGCGCGCGCTCCAACTTCGAAGGCGGGCCCTCGGCCCTGGCCGCCGGGTTGACCGGCCGCACGCCGCGTTACGGATTGCACCTGGACGAGAACCGTCAGGCGACGCGGCGTTTCGTCGTCCGCGAACAGCCGAAGGAACTGACCGATTGGGGCGTGCTCGGCGCGCTGGTCGGCAAGCTCGCCGGATCCTACTGGGCCGTGCCGGTCATCGAAGGGCTGGAGGTCGTGCCGACTTCGGACGAGGCCAAGCACATGGGGGCCGCGATGGCGAGCTTCGGCTCGACCCCGCTGTTCCATATGGCGGGGATCACGCCGGAGGCACAGACCCTGGCCGACGTCGGCGGCGACAAGTTGCCGGCCGAGGAGATCACCAAGGCGGACCTGGATGCCCTGCGCGCCGGGTTCGGCGCCAAGGGCGACAAGATCGACGTGGTGGTCTTCGCCGCCCCGCAATTGTCCATCGTCGAAATGCAGGCCCTGGCGGCGCAATGCGCCGGCAAGACCTTCAAGTCTGCGGTCATCGTCTGCACCTCGCCGCAGGTTTATCCGGATGCTACCCGCATGGGGCTGATCGACGTCATCGAAGGCACCGGCGCCAAGGTGCTGGAAGGGACCTGCTTCTACAATCAATACGCCCGCGAGATCGGCGAGGCCAACGGCTGGACGCGCCTGCTCAGCAACTCGGCCAAGATCGTCAACATCATCAGCGGCTATGGCTATACCCCGGCGCTGGCGAGCATGGACCGATGCGTCGCCTCCGCCGTTGCAGGAGAAATCGTATGACCAAGGAATTGAAATGCCACAAGGGCATCGGCGAAAAAGTGCAGGGCATCGCCCTGGTGGCCGACGACAACTTCTCGGCCCGCTACGACCTGGACCGCAAGAAGGGTGTGTTCTCCCGCCCGGCCCATAAGCTTTGCGGGCAGTCCTATCACGACAAGATCCTGGTTCTGAACACGTCGAAGGGCGGGGTCGCTTCGGCCTGGATGCTGCACGAGATGAAGTCGCGCAACATCTGCCCCAAGGCGATCCTGTTCAACACGGCGAACACGATCCTGGCCCAGGGCGCGGCCCTGGCCAACCTGACCATGTGCGACCGCTTCGAAGACGGTGACGTGACGCAATTGATCCAGACCGGCGATGAGGTGATCGTCGATCCGGAACAGGGTTTGGTGACGGTGGTGAACGGCTAAGCAGCGCCGCCGGCGTCTTCGCGGGTCTGTCGGCATCCGCCCCAACGGGCGGTGCCGGTCAGGCCAATATATGTGCATTTATTTGGATTCTACCGCATAAATCTGGTATGAATGCAGAATCACACCTCTTGGTGTCTCTCTAAGCTCTGGAAGCTTGAGATCGTTCGCTTCAAGGTGTCGTCGGTTGCGGGAATGTCCCGTTCACATCGGACGACGTGCAGCAAGTGGAACGCCGACTGTGCCGAGCCGACCGTTGGGAGAAATCCCGGCGGGATCGTTTCGGCGGCAAGCGGGTTTCCGGCGGTGCTACCAAGAATGCGAAGAGGCCTCTGGAACCCATCTACACTACGGAGGCTACTATGCGATTTACAGGCGAAGCCCGGGCGTGGGTTGGCAGGAGAGGAGCGTCGAGGTGGCGCGTCGGGCGTTATGTTATGGCGTCTGCAGCCCTGTTCATGATATGTTCTGCGGGGCTATGTGGTTTCGGGTTTGATGTTCGAGCTTCGCTCAGCGTAGAATCCGAATATTCAGTCGGTCCAACCGCTGAGTTCGGTTGCGGGAATGTCCCGTTCACATCGGACGACGTGCAGCAAGTGGAACGCCGACTGTGCCGAGCCGACCGTTGGGAGAAATCCCGGCGGGATCGTTTCGGCGGCAAGCAACCCGATTTCAGTGTGGGTTCCTAGTAGTGGCGCTGAGAAGAGGGAATGCAACAACACCGCCGCCCTTTAAATATCTTCTCCCATAGCAATCTTGAGATTGCTTGGCAGGACGTTTCAAAAGGGAAGCGTATGTCGCGCTCGTTTGGTGTTGATGGCCAAACGATTGAAAGTTTTGCGAGCCACAAAGATCAAAACCTCCGAGACATTCGTTCGCGAGTGTTAGCTGGGACTTACAAGTTCTCGCTGCTCAACGCTCGACCAATCCCAAAGCCCGGTTCGACGAAACCTCGAATAATATCAGTGCCTACTGTGGAGGATCGAATTGTGCAGAGGTGCATTCTCAATTTTCTTTTGAAGGGAGATCGCTTGAAGGTATTGAACCCAATTAGTCATGGGTTCAATAGAGGTGTGGGCCGAGGGGTGCCTTCAGCGGTTAGGGAAGCAAAAAAATATAGAAAGACCGGGCTGTGGGTACTGAAAACAGATATTTCTTCTTTTTTTGATAAAATAAATAGAGATTTATTGTTTCAAGAAATTGATAAAAAGCTCAATAAGACATCAATTTTTAGTTTACTCAAATCAGCGCTCGATTCTGAAATAAATACCGAAGACCCTGAAATACAGGATATTGTCTACCAGAATGGGATTGTCGTTGGCGAAGGCATTCGCCAGGGGATGCCCTTGTCTCCTTTGATATCTAATTTTGTTTTAAGGAGATTTGATGCGGCTGCGCAAAAGCGAAGTCTGAAAATAGTGCGGTACGCTGATGACCTTATCTTATTTTGTAAGGATGAGCCGGCCTGCAAGGACGCGTATCTTTTCGTTGAGGCAGAACTGCGAAAAATTCGGCTTGGCGTGCCTGAACTCAGTGTAAGCGGGAAGAGCGTAATAAAATCACCGGAAGAGAGCGTGGAATTTTTAGGTTTCGAACTTTGCGGCAAGAAAGATCGTTACGCTGTCCGAATTCCAAAGGAAGCTTATGAGACCTTAAGCGACAGACTTAGTGTGTATGGGACATTTCAAACTGCATTTGAGAAGAAGAGAACACTTTCTCGAGTCACCCAGACGATTGAGAACATCGTGGTTGGATATGAGCGGAGCTATGACGTTGCCGACTCGAGCAACCATGCTGAGTTTAAAAATTACGCCCGTTCAAAAAAGAAGGCGACCGTGAACAGTCTGCTGAAGTCAATGTTCGGTGCCGAGGTAATAAATAGATTAAGCGCCGAACACCGAGAATTTTTAGGTTTCAGCTCTGATCAATAGGCGTCAGGCCCGCTTCTTTTCCGGCTTCCGGTCCAGATAGGGGGCGAGGTACTCGCCCGTATAGCTGCCCTTGGTCGCGGCGACGTCTTCGGGCGTGCCCTGGGCGACCAACTTGCCGCCCTTGGTGCCGCCTTCGGGTCCCAGGTCGATCACCCAGTCGGCCGTC
>CAJWCU010000025.1 GCA_913030825.1 uncultured Rhodospirillaceae bacterium
CGAGGTCCAGGCCAAGCAGGCCGACCGCATCAAGACCGGCAAGACCGACGACGGCCAGGACAGCCCCTATATCCACCGTCAGACCATGGCGAACGCCATGCGGTTTTCGACGGTCGAACTGGCCGATCTGGAATCGCGCATCGCCAAGGCCGCCGACCGGGCACTTGCCTTGGAAACCGAACTGTTCGCCGATCTCTGTAACGAGGTCACCGGCCGGGCGCGGGAAATCGCCCTGGCCGCCGATGCGCTGGCGCGTCTCGACGTGGCCTCGGCGCTGGGGGCCTTGGCGTTGGAACGGCGCTATGTCCGCCCGACGGTCGATGCGTCCCGCGTCTTCCGCATTGAAGGCGGCCGGCATCCGGTGGTCGAGGCGGCGCTGAAGCGCCAGGGCGACGCGGCCTTCGTCGCCAACGATTGCGACCTGACGCCGGCGGACGAGATCGGGGCTGCGGCAAGTTCCGGCGACGGCACGGCGCAGGACGACGGGACAGGGGGGCGCCTCTGGGTGCTGACCGGCCCCAACATGGCGGGTAAATCGACCTTCCTGCGGCAGAACGCGTTGATCGCGGTGATGGCGCAGATGGGCGCTTTCGTGCCCGCCGCATCCGCCCATATCGGCGCGGTCGATCAGCTGTTTTCCCGCGTCGGCGCCGCCGACGATCTGGCGCGCGGGCGGTCCACCTTCATGGTCGAGATGGTCGAAACGGCGGCGATCCTCAACCAGGCCGGGGAAAAGGCGCTGGTCATCCTGGACGAGATCGGGCGCGGGACCGCGACCTATGACGGCCTGTCGATCGCTTGGGCCGTGGTCGAACATCTGCACGACGTCAATCAATGCCGGGGCCTGTTCGCGACCCATTATCACGAACTGACGCAGTTGTCGGGGCGTCTCGACGATCTGGCGCCCCATACCATGCGGGTCAAGGAATGGCAGGGTGACGTGGTGTTCCTGCACGAGGTCGCCGCCGGCACCGCCGACCGGTCCTACGGCATCCATGTCGGCCAGCTGGCGGGCCTGCCCGCCGCCGTCACGGCGCGGGCCGAACAGGTTCTGGAAAAGCTGGAGGAAGGCGACGGCAGTCCCCGCGCCGGCGATTTGGCCGACGACCTGCCGCTGTTTTCGGCCGCGCCCGTGCGCGCGGCGGGAGCGGGCGGTGGCGGTGGCGGGGCGAAAGGTCCGTCGCCGGTGGACGAGGCGGTCGCCGGGATGAACCCGGATGAAATGACTCCGCGCGCGGCGCTCGACTTCCTATATAATCTCAAGGACCTGGCCCCCAAGGGCGATTGACCGGCCGACCCGGGGCAGGATCACGGGCACCCCAACGGCGCGGGTGTTACCGCCCCCCCACCCTGGTGTATAAAGGCCGCATGAGCCGTTCTTCCGTTAAAAACCCCCGCGCGATCATCGACCGCAAGGCGCTGACCAAGAAGCTCGACGACCTGGTCGGCTGGTCGGGCTATACGCCCAAGACCCAGGGCGAGGTGCTGGCGATCTTCAAAGAGGCCCATACCCAGGGCTGGGACGAGATCAAGAAACGCTTCGAAGCGGGCAAGATGACCGGCCCCGAGGTGACCCGGGCCCATGCGCTTTTGATGGATCAGTTGATCCGCACGGTTCACGATTTCGCCGATCAATGGGTCTATCCCTCGGCCAGCCCGACCACGGGCGAGACGCTGACGATCATCGCCACGGGCGGGTATGGGCGCGGCGAATTGGCACCGTTTTCCGATATCGATCTGATGTTCCTGCTGCCTTACAAAATGACGCCGCGCACGGAACAGATTGTCGAATTCGTGCTCTACATGCTGTGGGATTTGGGCCTCAAGGTCGGCCATGCGACCCGGTCCGTGGACGAGGCCGTGCGCCTGGCCAAGGAAGACCTGACCATCCGCACGTCGCTGTTGGAGGCCCGCTGGCTCTGGGGCGATCAGGCGCTGTTCGATAAGTTCCGCCAAGCCTTCTGGGACGATGTCGCCGACGGCTCGGGCATGGCCTACGTCGAACAGAAACTCGCCGAACGCGACAACCGGCACGACAAGATGGGCGACACGCGCTACGTGCTGGAGCCCAACATCAAGGAAGGCAAAGGCGGCCTGCGCGATCTGCAGACCCTGATCTGGATCGCCAAGTATCTTTACCGCGTCGGCGACATGAACGACCTGGTCGACGAAGGCGTGTTGACCCGCGCCGACATGAAGCTGTTCGAAAAGGCCGAGAACTTCCTTTGGACCGTGCGCTGCCATCTGCATTACCTGATCGGCCGGCCCGAGGAACGCCTGACCTTCTCCGTGCAGAAGGATATCGCGCAGCGCCTGGGCTATCGCGACCGGGCCGGGACCAACGGCGTCGAGCGGTTCATGAAGCATTACTTCCTGATCGCCAAGGACGTGGGCGACATCACCCGCATCCTTTGCGCCGTTCTGGAACATCAGCAGAAAAAGGCGACGAAGCGGTTCCGCCTGCCGTTCTTCCGCTTCGCCGACCCGGACGTGCCGGGGTTCAAGTTGGACGGCGGGCGGCTGACCGTCGAAAACAAGAAAGCCTTCGCCACCGATCCGGTGAAGCTGGTCGGCCTGTTCCATGCGGCGCAAAGCCACGACCTGGATATTCATCCGGAAGCGCTCCGCCTCGTCACCCAGAACCTGAAACTGGTCGATGCCAAGCTGCGGCGGAATAAAGAAGCCAACCGGATGTTCATGGAAATGCTGACGGGCAAGGATCCGGTGAAGACGCTGATGCGCTTCAACGAGGCCGGTGTGTTCGGCCGGTTCATTCCCGACTTCGGCCGCGTCGTCGCCCAGATGCAATACGACATGTATCATGTCTACACGGTCGACGAGCACACCATCCGGGCCATCGGCCTGTTGAACGGGATCGAGACCGGCCGGCTCAAGGAAGACCACCCCGTCGCCTGCGAAGTGATTTCGGAAGTGCAATCGCGCGAAGCGCTTTATGCGTCGGTCCTGCTGCACGATATCGCCAAGGGCCGGGGCGGGGACCATTCGGAACTGGGCGCCGAGGTCGCGATGAAGCTTTGCCCCAGGCTCGGCCTCAACGCCTGGGAAACGGAGACGGTCGCCTGGCTGGTCCGTCATCACCTGTTGATGTCGGCGACGGCGTTCAAACGCGATCTGGACGATCCCAAGACGATCCAGGATTTCTGCAAGGTCGTGCAGTCACCGGAACGCCTGCGCCTGTTGCTTTGCCTCACCGTGGTCGATATCCGCGCCGTCGGGCCCAACGTCTGGAACAATTGGAAAGCGGGCCTGCTGCGCGAACTCTATTGGCAAGCCAAGGCCGAACTGACCGGCGACCCCACCGCCGACCGGCGTAAGAACCGGGTCGAGCGCGCCAAACGGTCGCTTGAGGAAGCCCTCGCCAAATGGCCCGAGGCCGAGCGCGAAACCCATATGGAGCGCTGCACCGACGCCTATTGGCTATCGGCCGATACGGACACCCAGGTCCGCCACGCCGAACTGGTGCGGAAGGCGGAAAAGGCCAAGGCCGACCTGACCATCGAAATGACGGTCGACAAGACTCGCGCCGCCAACGAAATCATCGTCTACACCGCCGACCATCCGGGCCTGTTCGCCAATATCGCGGGCGCGCTGTCGCTCGCCGGCGTCTCGGTGCTGGACGCCAAGATCGCGACCCTGACCAACGGCATGGCGCTGGATACCTTCTGGGTCCATGACGCCGACGGCAAGGCGATCGACGAAAAGGGCCAGATCCAGCGCATGACCCAGCGCATCGAGGATGCGTTGCGCGGCAAGCGCGACCCGGCCCGCGAACTGACCAAGGCGGCGGAGACGGCCCTGCCGTCCAAGAGCCGCGCCTTCACCGTGTCGCCGCGCGTGATCGTCGATAACCAGGCGTCCAACACTTATACGGTCATCGAAATCAACGGTCAGGACCGCCCGGGCTTTCTCTACGACATTACCTCGGCGCTCAGCGAGGAAGGGTTGCAGATCGCCTCGGCCCAGATCACGACCTATGGCGAACGCGTCGTCGACGTGTTTTATGTGAAGGATATTTTCGGGCTGAAGATTCAGCACCGGGAAAAGCTCAAGTCCATCGAGGCCAGTGTGTTCGAGCGCATCGGCGGCAAGAAACCGGCGGCGAAGGCCGAGCCCAAGGCCAAGGAAGCGACCAAGGTGGCGGGCAAGCCCGCCGCGAAAGCGCCCGCCAAGACGTCGGCCAAGGCGGCGGCCAAACCGCCATCGAAATCCGCCGCGAAGCCCGCCGCCAAAACGCCCGCCAAGGGTGCTGCGGCGCCTGCCGCCAAGACCGCCCAGAAAGCGCCTGCCAAGGCGGCGGCCAAGGCCAAGCCTAAGGCCCCTGCAAAAGCATCCGCCAAACCGGCGGCGAAGCCCGATGCGAAATCATCGGCGAAGGCCAAACCCGGGCCCAAGACCAAACCCGGCGGCAAATCCATGGAAGCGGCCGAATAGGCGCGGAATTGCTAGCCAGGGCCCTGGTTAATCTTGTCCAAAATGCTTTTTGTGGTAGTCGGCCTGGAACATCTTATCGAGTTCTCTAACTAGAATGTGTACGGCCGCTTCGTTCACTTTTGTCCCCAGACGGGACATCCGAACTAAATGTTCTAGGTAGTCGTGATGGTGTTTCGGGATCGTTATTTGAAACGACACCGACTGCCCGATTTGTGGTTTTGGGCCTCGTTCAGCCATCAGACTCATCCAATTACAATTCATTTATAATGCAATTAGATTTGTTGACTGGCGAGTCGTTTTCGGTAACACTAAATGTTGTGCCGTGATGTCTTCACGGAAACAAGAACGGGCGGCCCACAATGTGACCGCCCGCCTTGGAGAGGAGAAGGATGGCCAATCCTGTCTCCGTGCCGCCCAATCGGCGACTGCGAACGACGGCAGTGGATCCAACTCCCGTCACCCGGATGAAGGCCCGCTCGTTGCAGGAGCGGGTTTTCACGGTCAAATCATGGCCGAACTGGACGTTCCGCGCAACAGTATTTCAATATATAGTGTCTTGTGATCCTTTAAATTATTTAAAACCAATGAGTTAAGCCAAACTATATCTTGTGTTGCTATAATGTTCTCCCCAGGCTCATGTGGGCAACAGTGGGATAACTCAGCAAATACCTTGTTTTCGCCCCGAACGCGGCGTACCAGCGTTTCATGAATTTGTTGAAGGCCATTACGACGGTCGGTGGATACACGCTGCTGTCGCGCGTGTTCGGCTTCGTCCGCGACATGCTGATCGCCAATTTCCTGGGCGCCGGCATGGTCGCCGACGCCTTCGTCGTCGCCTTCCGTCTGCCCAACCTTTTCCGGCGTCTGTTCGCCGAAGGGGCCTTCGCCGCCGCCTTCGTGCCGATCTTCGCCCGTGAATTGGAAAGCGGGAGTGACGAGGATGCGGCGGCCCGCGACGCCGCGCGGGAAAAGGCGCGGCAATTCGCCGACCAGGCGATGGCGCTTTTGGCGGTCATCCTGATCGTCTTCGTCGGCCTGTTCGAATTGATCATGCCCTGGGCCATGGTGATCCTGGCGGGCGGGTTCGACGCCGTGCCCGGCAAAATGGAATTGGCGACGGATCTGTCGCGCATCGCCTTTCCTTATTTGATGTTCATCTCGCTGGTCTCGCTGCAATCGGGGGTGCTGAATTCCATCGGCAAGTTCGCCGCCGCCGCCGCCGCCCCGGTGCTGTTGAACCTGACCCTGATCGCGGCCTTGCTGGGGTTCGCCGACCATATGGAAACGCCGGGCCATGCCTTGGCCTGGGGCGTGTTCTGGGCCGGGGTGGTGCAGTTCGCCTGGCTGGCCTGGCATTGCCGGGCGCACGGTTTTCCGCTGCGCCTCGTCCGCCCGCGCTGGACCGAGAAGGTCGCGCTTCTGGTCAAACGCATCCTGCCCGTGGTGTTCGGCGCATCGCTTTATCAGGTCAATCTTCTGATCGGTACGATCCTCGCAACCTACGTGTCGGACGGCGCCGTCTCTTATTTGTATTACGCCGACCGGGTGACGCAGTTGCCACTGGGCGTCGTCGGCGTCGCCGTCGGCACGGCGCTGTTGCCGTTGCTGGCGCGCCAGTTGAAGGCGGGCGAGGACGCCGCCGCCCTGAACAGCCAGAACCGGGGCATGGAATTCGCCCTGCTGCTGACCCTGCCGGCGGCGGCGGCCTGCCTGATCATCCCGGAAGACATCATCCGCGTGCTGTTCGAACGGGGGGCGTTTGGGGCGGAGGCGACCGCCGCCACGGCATCGGCGCTGTTCGCCTATGCCACGGGCTTGCCCGCTTATGTTCTGATCCGCGTGCTGGCGCCTGGATTCTATGCCCGCGAAGACACGACAACGCCGGTGCGTATCGCCATCGCCGCGATGGTCGTGAACATTGCCTTGATGATCGTGTTGATGAAGTCCATGGGCCATGTGGGGATCGCGCTGGCGGCCTCGGCCTCGGCCTGGCTCAACACGATCCTGCTGGCCGTGGTGCTGGCGCAGCGCGGTCATTTCGCCCTGGATGCGCGCCTGCGCGGACGGCTGCCGCGGATCCTTTTGGCGACGGCGGGCATGGTCGGCGTGCTGGAGATTGCCCGCCAGAACCTGCAATTCATGCTGAACGCCGGCACGGCTGAACAGGTCCTGGGGCTGGCCGTTCTGGTCGGCCTGGGCTTCGCGGCCTATCTCGCCTTTGCCGTGGTGCTGCGGGCTGCCGGGCTGCAGGACGCCAAGTCGATGCTCAAGGCCCGCGACCTTTAGCGCGGGGCACTTGACCCACGCGGGCCCAGCGGCCATAACCGGCGCCTGATTTTCACCCGCTTTCCACCACATCACAACACGAGACGGCAGACCATGCGGCGCATCTTCTCAGGCGTTCAACCGACCGGGAACCTCCATCTGGGCAACTACCTGGGGGCGATCCGCAACTGGGTGCGCCTGCAACAGGATTACGAGGACTGCCTGTTCTGCGTCGTCGACCTGCACGCCATCACCGTGTGGCAGGACCCGGCGGGGCTGCGGTCGTCGACCCGCGAAGTGGCGGCCGCGATGATCGCCGCCGGTATCGATGCTGAGAAATCCGTGATCTTCAACCAGTCCCAGGTCCCGGCTCATGCGGAACTGGCCTGGATCTTCAATTGCGTGGCGCGCATGGGCTGGCTCAACCGGATGACCCAGTTCAAGGAAAAGGCGGGCAAGAACCGGGAAAACGCCTCGGTCGGCCTGTTCGCCTATCCGAACCTGATGGCCGCCGACATCCTGGCCTACAAGGGCACGCACGTCCCCGTCGGCGACGACCAGAAACAGCATCTGGAATTGGCCCGCGACATCGCCCAGAAATTCAACAACGACTTCGGCGTCGACTTCTTCCCCGTGGTCGAACCGTTGATCTTCGGCACGGCGACGCGGGTCATGTCGCTCCGCGACGGATCGAAGAAAATGAGCAAGTCCGACCCGTCGGATCAGTCGCGCATCACCCTGACCGACGACGCCGACGCCATCGCCAAGAAGGTCCGCAAGGCCAAAACCGACCCCATGGAATTGCCCGACAGCAAGGACGGCATGGAAGGCCGGCCCGAGGCGGCGAACCTCATGGGCATCTATGCGGCGCTGGCCGATCAGGACCTGGAACAGGTGATCGCCGACCACGGGGGTCATCAGTTCTCGCAGTTCAAACAGGATCTGGCCGACCTGATGGTCGACAAGTTGCAGCCGATCACCGCCGAAATGCGCCGCCTGACCGAGGATACGACCTATATCGACGGTGTCCTGAAGCGCGGCGCCGAGAAGGCGCGCGCGATCTCCGAGCCGATCATGGCCGAGGTCCAGGACATCGTCGGATTCCTGCGCCCCTGAGACGGGGAATTTCCGATATACCTGAGCCCGTTTGTCGGACTTGATTGCAAGGCGCATTGGCCCCATGTTAGGGACAACGAACGCAGGTGGATGCCTGCCACAGGATGACGGCCCACCCGCGAAGCGACGGGCCGAAGAATTGGAGACCGAAAGAGCCATGTTCATTCAAACCGAAACCACCCCGAATCCGGCGACCCTGAAATTCCTTCCCGGCTGCACGGTGATGGAAGAAGGCACCGCCAACTTCACCGAGGCCGAAACCGCCGGCCGCTCGCCGCTCGCGACGGCCCTCTTCGCGGTCGACGGCGTGACCGGGGTTTTCTTCGGCCATGACTTCATCACCGTGACCAAGGGCGAAGACCGCGATTGGGATACGCTCAAGCCGCGCGTCCTGGGCAGCATCATGGAACACTTCACCCAGGGCCGGCCGGTGATCGCCGAGGCCGCCGCCGAATCGGAAGAAGATACCGGCGACGACACGGAAATCGTGACGCAAATCAAGGAGTTGCTGGAAACCCGGGTGCGCCCGGCGGTGGCTCAGGACGGCGGCGATATCATCTATCACGGCTTCGAGGAAGGCATCGTTTACCTGCAGATGCAGGGCGCCTGTCAGGGCTGCCCGTCGTCGACGGCAACGTTGAAGCACGGTATCGAAAACATGCTGCGCTACTACGTGCCCGAGGTGAAAGAAGTCCAGGCCGTCATGTAACGGCCCCGGCCTCAGCCCGGGCGCCGGTGGCGCCTGCCGGCTGGGGAAAAATTTCTTGCCGTTAACTATGCCTTTGGTGATATAAGGCGCGCCACTAACGAGGACGCGGTGAACCGCTCATTCCGGAACCAACCGGCGCAACGACGACCGGACCGGATCATGTCGAATCCTTGAGGGAGTATTTGACAATCGGTTTAAGGGACGGCCTACGCAAAAGGTCTCCTTCTAAAAAACTCAAGAAACGTTCTTCCACTTAATTGGCCCCTTCGGGCCTGCACCCTGGGCAAGGTTGCAAACAGGTGCGGAAGACGTTCCCTGACCGATTTCGTAGATTTAAAATGAAAACTTTTTTCGAACGCTCGGTAATGGCGGTCGCCCTGACGGCTGCGGTTACCGCCGGATATCTCGCCGTTGAACGCTCGCCCCAGGCCGCGGTCACGCCGGCGGGCGGCGACGCCGCCGCGATGCTGGCGCCGCAGGACGAGGCGCCGGTCGAACAGGCGACCCTGTCCCGCCCGGACGAGCCCCTGTTTCCGCCCAAGCGCCCGGACGCGCCGCAGCGCGAAAGCAAACGCCAGCCGACGGATTCCGTGACGGCGCTGCATGACTGGTTCGCCGAACTGGATTACGACCTGGAACACATCCGTGACGGCCGCGCCCATGTGCCGCCCGCCTATCTGGCGTCGCTGCCGCCGGATCTGGCGCAGGTGCGGGAGACGGAGAAACGCAAACGCCTGTTCTTCCAGGCCATGCTGCCGCTGATCCTGCGCGCCAATCAGGACATCCTTTCCGACCGCCGCCGCCTGTGGCAGATCCGCGCCGATCAGCGTTTGGGCCGGCCGGTCGCCGCCGAGGATCGTCTGTGGTTGGCCGCTCTCGCCGAACGCTACAAGGTTTCTGCCGACGATATCGACGTCCTGATCCGCCGGGTCGATGTGGTCCCGCCGTCCATGGCTTTGGCCCAGGCGGCCGAGGAAAGCGGCTGGGGCACCTCGCGCTTCGCGCGCCTGGGCAATGCCATGTTCGGCCAATGGACGACGGCCGAAGGTAATGGCCTGATCCCACGCGAACGCGACGAGGATAAGGACCATAAGGTTCGCGCCTTCGGCACGCTGATCGATTCCGTGCAGGCCTATATGCTGAACTTGAACACCCACCGGGCGTACCGCGAATTGCGGCGCGCGCGCGCGGCGCTGCGCCGGTCGGGCGATCCGTTGAATGGCTTGTCGCTTGCGCGCTTTCTGACGCGGTATTCGGAACGCGGCGAAAAATACGTCGCGGCGATCCGCGCGATGATCCGCGTCAACGGGCTGGAGCGTCTGGACGATGCCCGCCTGGTCCGCTGGCCCCGTCCGGAGGCCTAAGGCGCCAGACCGAATTCGAGATTATGAAAGCGAACGCCCGGGGCTGACCGCCCCGGGCGTTTCTTTATTTCACGAAGAACTGACGGCCCAGCCAATACCATCGCCCGTCCGGGCCCGGCAGGGTGCAGTTGATGCGCGAGCGGCCCTTGGGAAAGGGTTTGGTCACACGGACTTCGAACCGCACGTCGCCCAGGTTTTCCAGATGGGCGCGGCCTTCGCTCGACGCGAAGCAGGCGATCCGGTCCAGGCCCTTGGGCTTTGGGTCGGTCAGGGTGAAGCCCATGGCCGGCGGGTTGTTCTTTTCCGTGACCAGGGGGTCGGCCGGGGTCAGATCGGCGACCGGCATGGCCAACGCGTTGACGGCCAGACGGAACCGGTCCATCCCGCCGAAGGCTTCGTTCATGGCGAACCGGGGCAGATAGAAGAACCCCAGGCTTTTGTGCAGAACGCCCGAATGCTGGCCGAAGGCGGCGATGAAGCCCTGCTCCTTCGCCATGGCCTCGACGGCCAACGACGCCTCGCCGTAAGGATAGGCGAACAGTTCGGGCATCTTGCCCAACTCTTCCCGGTATCGCTTGCCGGCGTCTTCGAATTCGGCCTGGTTGAGGTCCTCGGACGCGCCCGCCATATGCGAATGCTGCACCGTGTGATGGCCAATGGTGACGCCCGCCGCCTGCAGCTCGCGGATCTGGTCCCAGGTCATCATCCCGCCCAGTTTGCGGTCGACCTGGCCTGTCGAAACGAAGACGGTGAAGGGCAGGCCCGCCTTCTTCAATCGCGGCCAGGCGACGGTGTAGGTCGAGGCATAGGCATCGTCGATCGAAATGCCGACCGTGCGGTCCGGCAGGCTTTCGCCCGCCTTCAACGCCTTCACGATATCGGGCAGGTCCATCACGTTGTATTTGCCGGATGTCAGCTCGGCCAGGTGGGCTTCGAACTGTTCGACGCGGATGTTGGTCGATGGATAGTCCTGTTCGCCGAACCGGTGGTACATGATGACCACCGCCTGATCGGCGGCCTTGGCGGCCATCGGCCAGATCAACAGCAAACAGAAGACCGCGAGAGCGGCGGCGCGGCGCCCGCCTGTGATGCGGCCGGTCATGGTCTTTTATCCTTATGGGTACTCTTCATGGTCTCTCACCCCCGTTTTCGTTCAAATATGCCGGGTTGCGCGGTGATTTTTCCCCCTTCCGCGCTGCAGCACAAGTGTCCTAGGGTCAGAGGTAAGCTCCAAACCATTCCCACGCCACCATGAACGAGGCCGTCATGCCCGACAAAATTGCCGAATCCGCGCTCGACCAATTGTTCCGGGACGCCCGGACTTACAATACATGGACCGACGACCCGGTGGGCGAGGACGCGCTGCGCGCCATTTGGGATCTGACCAAAATGGGCCCGACCAGCGCCAATTGCTCGCCCGCGCGCATCGTTTTCGTCGCCTCGCCCGAGGCCAAGGAGAAGCTCAAGCCCTGTCTGATGGAAGGCAACGTCGACAAGACGATGTCCGCGCCCGTCACCGCGATCATCGGCCAGGACATGGAATTCTATGAGAAGCTGCCCGAACTGTTCCCCCATACGGACGCCCGATCCTGGTTCGTCGGCAACGACGATTTGATCGCCCAGACGGCGTTCCGCAATTCGACCCTGCAGGGCGGCTATCTGATGATGGCGGCGCGCGCGCTGGGCTTCGATTGCGGGCCGATGTCCGGCTTCGACGTGGAAAAGGTCGATGCCGCCTTCTTCGCCGGGACGAAGGTGACCGCCAACTTCCTCTGCAACATCGGCACCGGCACGACCGAGGACCTGTTTCCGCGCAGCCCGCGCATGGCTTTCGACGACGCCTGCAGCGTCCTGTAACCCGTGCCCGATATCGACGTCACCGCACAGCAGGCCGAGGCGCCGCCGCCTCGCCCGGGCCTTTCGGCCTGGCTTTATCTGGCGCTCTGCGTCATCGCCGTCGGCCACGTGTTCTGGGAACCGGAGGGCTGGCGCATCTTCACGGTCGCCCTGGCGGCGCTGTTCCTGATCCTGGAATTCAACCGGACCACGGTCCTGCAGCGTGCCGTCGGCTACGGCTTAGGCGCGAGTGGCCTGTTGCTGGCGGCGCAGGCCAACCTGTTTCTGCCGGTGTTGTTGGACGGCATCGCGTCGTCGCTCAAGTTCCTATTGGTCTTCTTCGCCGTCGCCTGGATGCAGGTCCCGGCCAAGACCAGCCCGACCCTGATGTCGGCGCGGCAGTTCGTGCTGGACCAGCCGGCGGGCCGCCGGTTTCTGATCCTCGGCTACGCCGCGCATATCCTGGGCGCCTTTCTCAATCTGGCGGCGTTGACGCTGCTGTCCGACATGGTCGCCCGGCCCAAGGACCGGCAGTTGAAGGACCGCCTGGCCGTCGCCTTGATGGTTGGCTTCACCTCGGCTTCGGCCTGGTCGCCTTTCTATGTCAGCGTCACCGTCGTGCTGGCCGCCTTGCCGGGTTTGAAATGGGTCGATATCGCCCTGCCGGGGTTGGCCATGGGGTTCCTCGTGGTTGCCGTCACGGCGCTGATCGACCGGCTTTTCGTGCGGGGCGCGCGGCCCCGCCCGGCGCCGGGGCCCCGGGTCGAAAACGCCAACTGGCGGAAACTGTCGATGCTGCTGGGCGCCTTGATGATTTCGGTCATCGCGCTGGAGACGATCTATCATCTGTCGATCCCGGTGGTTCTCGGCCTGCTCGCGCCGCCTTTTGCGGTGATCTGGCTGTTCATTTCGTTGGGCCGCCGGCACGAGGCGCGGGGCTTGCCGCGCCGGGTCGTCTCATCCCTGCCCAACCTGCGCGGCGAGGCGCTGATTTTCATCGGCGCCAATATGTTCGGCACGGGGGTGTCGCGGGTGCTCGACCCCGAAGCGGTCGCGGGCCTTCTCAACATCGCCGCCTGGCCGGACCTGGCCAAGCCGTTGGCCTTGGCGATGTTCATCATCGTCATCGCCGGGATCGGCCTGCACCCGGTGGTTCTGGTTATCCTCGTCGGCACGGTCCTGCCGCCGGAGGTCTTCGGTATGCCGCCCGTGGTCATGGCGTTGGTCATGCTGGGGACCTGGGGGCTGTCGACGACCTCGTCGCCGTTCTCGGGCACGACCCTGGTGGTCGCGCGGCTGACCGGTGAGAACAGCTTCCGCCTCGCCTGGCGGCGGGCGCCTCTGTATACCTTGACCGGCGGTTTGGTCGTGGCGGTGGTCGCCACGGCTTACTGGAAGCTTGGATCCCCCTAGGACATGACGCGGCGATGAATCTCTTGGCCTTCGATACGGCGACGTCCGGATGCTCGGCGGCGGCGTTGCGGGACGGCGCCCTTGCGGCGTCGCAGGCCCGGGCCATGACGCGCGGCCAGTCCGAATCCCTGATGCCGATGATCGACGACGTCCTGGCCGCGGCCGGTCTGACCTATGGCGATCTGGATGCCTTGGCGGTGACCGTCGGCCCCGGGGCCTTCACCGGCCTGCGCATCGGCCTGGCGGCGGCGCGGGGCCTCGCGTTGGCGCTGAACATTCCCTGCGCCGCGGTGACGACGCTGGAGGCCGTGGCCAAGGCCCAGCCGCCGTTGCCGGATCGTGTCGCAGACGGTGCGGCGGGATTGTTGGTCGCCCTCGATTCCAAACGCGAAGACCTCTACGTCCAACTGTTCGACCGTGACCTTGCCCCGATGACCGACCCGGCGGCGGTGATGCCGGATGCCTTGGCCGGTCTGTTGCCCGGCGGCGGCGCAATCTCGGTTGCGGGGGATGCGGCGGGCACGGCCTGCGACGCCCTGGCGGCGGCCGGAATCGCGGCCCACGCGACGGGCGGCCCGGGTGTGCCCGATGCGGTGGTGGTCGGCGAGATTGCGATCGGACGCGACCTGCCGCCGGTGGGCCAGGCGCCGGGGCCGATCTACCTGCGCCCGCCCGACGCCGTGCGGCCGAAAGACGGCGGGCGTCTTCGGCCTTGAGTTAAAATTGATGATGGGATGACGGGTCAGCCTGCCTTGCGGATGATCAGGCGGTGGGGGTGCTCGGGCGCATCCTCGGCCGGGTTTTCCGGCGCCAGGGAGACCACCTCGTGCCCGTGATCGACGACGGAGCGGGGAACGTTGCCCAGGGGTTCCGGTCCCTTGAGGCGCACCTCGAGAACCGCGCCGGGATCGAGCCGTTCAAGAAACAACTTCGTCTTCACGAATGTCATTGGACAAATATCGCCGGTTATATCTAAGAACGCGGCCGTGTCCGGGGATTTCTGTATTTCTTCGGCGTTTGTCATCGTATTCGCTTGTGTACAGTAGTTCAGTATTTTATATAAGCGCCGACTGTCCAATTGAAATACATTCGTCCTGTGTTTTTTTAAGTCACGGACCAAGTCAATAATTGGACTCGTCGCGGTTCAGGGGCTCGACCGGCCCCCAATACGGCAGGGCGCCGTGGGCCCGCCGCACGCGCCTCTCAAAGCCATTCGTTTCAAACACCAAGAGGTTTGTCCTGATGACCGAAAAACCCAATGCATCGGAACTGATCGAATTGACGACGGAAATCGTCGCCGCTCATGTCGGCAACAATACGATCGCGCCGTCCGACATCCCGAACCTGATCAACGAGGTGTACACCGCGCTGGCCAATGTCGGCGCCGCCCCGGAGCAGGCCCAGCGCCCACGCCCGGCCGTGTCGCCGAAGAAATCCGTGTTCCCGGACTACATCGTCTGCCTGGAAGACGGCAAGAAGCTGAAGATGCTGAAGCGTCATCTCAAGACCGCCTACGACATGACGCCCGAGGAATACCGCGAGCGTTGGGGCTTGCCCGCCGACTATCCGATGGTCGCGCCGAACTACGCCAAGCACCGTTCGAACCTGGCCAAGAAGATCGGTCTGGGCACCAAGCCGCGCCGCCGCAGTTAGGCGTTGCGAGTCCGTTCGATTCGGGTGGCTCCACACCGCAGGACACCCCCCGCCGGACCGCCCGTACGGGGAATTTCGGCGTCTGCCGCAACGCCAGCACCGATGCGGCGCGCAGGGGCAGCTTGGGCTTTGGACCCCGGCCCTATCGGGGTATAGTGAAACAGCCAATCCTTTAGGTTTAAAAAGAACCGGCCGGGGGATCATGACGAATTCACGTATCGAGCAGTTGTGCATCGACAAGGGAATGAAAATGACGGATCAGCGCCGCGTGATCGCGCGCGTACTGTCCGAATCGGAAGACCACCCCGACGTCGAAGAAGTTCACCGCCGGTCGGCGGAAATCGACGATCGCATTTCCATCGCCACGGTCTATCGGACCGTTCGACTGTTCGAGGAAGCGGGCATCATCGAGCGCCACGATTTCGGCGACGGCCGCGCGCGCTATGAAGAAGTGACCGAGGAACACCACGATCACCTGATCAACGTCCAATCGGGCGAGGTGATCGAATTTCAGAACGACGAGATCGAACAACTCCAGGATGTGATCGCCCGCGATCACGGCATGAAACTGGTTGGGCACAAATTGGAACTATATGGCGTGCCCCTGAAGAAAGGCGCCGATAAATAGGCATGATCCGACGTGAGATTTCCCTGAACGTATTTTCGGGGCCGGCACGATGCGGGGCGCGAGGTAACCGGTGACGGACACGGCGCCCAAGAAACTGCATATCAAGACCTATGGCTGTCAGATGAACGTCTACGATTCCGATCGTATGGCGGGTCTTCTGGCGCCGCTCGGCTATGCCCTTACGGATGCCGTGGACGATGCCGACATGGTCTTGTTGAATACCTGCCACATCCGTGAAAAAGCGGCGGAAAAGGTCTATTCCGAACTGGGCCGCATCAACAAGGTGAAGCAGGCCCGCCATAAAGACGGCGGGGCGATGATCCTTGGCGTGGCCGGCTGCGTCGCCCAGGCCGAAGGCGAGGAAGTGCTCAAACGCGCGCCCTACGTCGACATGGTCTTCGGGCCACAGACCTATCATCGCCTGCCGGAAATGGTCGCCAAGCTGCACCGGGAAAAGGGCGCCCAACTCGACACCGATTTCCCCGAGGAATCCAAGTTCGATCATATGTCCGCGCCCGCTCGGGTCGAAGGCCGCGCCGCCTTCCTGACCGTGCAGGAAGGCTGCGACAAGTTCTGCACTTTCTGCGTCGTGCCCTACACGCGGGGTGCCGAATTCTCCCGCCCCGTTGCGCAAGTGATCGCCGAAGCCCGCGATCTGGCCGCCGCAGGGGCCCGCGAGATCACGTTGCTGGGCCAGAACGTCAACGCCTATCACGGGGAAGACGCGGGCAAAGACGGGGCGGAAGAACTGGGCCTCGGCGGCCTGATCCGCCGGCTGGCCGACATCGACGGCATCGACCGCCTGCGCTACACCACGTCTTACCCGGCCGAAGTCGACGACGCCTTAATCGCCGCCCACCGCGACGTGCCCGAACTGATGCCTTATCTGCATCTGCCGGTGCAGTCCGGATCGGATCGGGTGCTTCAGGCCATGAACCGCCGCCACGGCCGCGATTTCTATCTCGATCTGGTCGACCGGCTGCGCGCGGCCCGGCCCGACCTGGGCCTGTCGTCGGATTTCATCGTCGGCTTCCCGGGTGAAAGCGACGCCGATTTCGAGGAGACACTCGACCTGGTCCGCGCCGTCGGCTACGTCCAGGCCTATTCCTTCAAATACTCGCCGCGCCCCGGAACCCCGGCCGCGGCCATGGAGATGCAGGTGCCCGAAGACGTCAAGGATGCCCGCCTGGCGGCCCTCCAGGATTTGTTGAACGAACAGCAGCGCGCCTTCAACGAAAGCTGCGTCGGCCGGACCCTTCCGGTGTTACTCGACCGGCCCGGCCGTCACGAAGGCCAGCTCGTCGGGCGCAGCCCCTACATGCAGGCGGTCCATGTCGAGGCCCCGTCCGATTGGATGGGGCGCATCGTCGACCTGGATATCGTCTCGGCCGGCGGCAACAGCCTGGGCGGTGTGCCGCGCGGCGGCGGAAACGGCGAAGACGCCGGACAGCCCGCGAGGTTGACCGCGTGAGCCGCGGGCGGTCCCGGCGCCCGGCGCGCGCCACGGCCGAAGCCGCGGGTGCGACGAGCGGCGGCAAGGGAACGACGGCCATGACCACGGAACAAATGACATTCGCCAACAACGGCCTGGCGGCGGCCTTATTCGGATCGCATCACGCCCATCTGGCACAGATCGAACAAGGCCTGGGCGTCACCATCCATGCCCGCGGCAACGAGGTCGCGATCACCGGTGACGGCCCTTCGGTCGATCGCACGGCGGCGGTCCTGGCGGCGCTTTACGATCGGCTCAAGCAGGGGCTCAGCGTCGATACACCCGATGTCGACGCCATGGTCCGCATGTCCGGCGGATCGCGCGGCGGTGACGTCCCCGCGACGCCGCAGGAAGGGCTGAAAGACGCCGGGGTCGCCGTTCATACCCGGAATAAGATGATCAACGCGCGGACCTCGACCCAGGCGGAATACCTGCGCGCCATCGACGAAAACCCCTTGGTCTTCGGGATCGGCCCGGCGGGCACGGGCAAGACCTATCTGGCGGTCGCCAAGGCCGTCGAACGTCTGGTCCAGGGCCGGGTCGACCGCATCATCCTATCGCGCCCGGCGGTCGAGGCCGGCGAGCAATTGGGGTTCCTTCCCGGCGACATGCGGGAAAAGGTCGATCCCTACCTGCGCCCGCTTTACGACGCGCTTTACGACATGTTGCCCAAGGAGCAGGTCGAAAAGCGCCTGGAATCGGGTGAGATCGAGGTTGCCCCCCTGGCCTTCATGCGCGGCCGAACCCTGTCCAACGCCTTCGTTATTTTGGACGAAGCGCAGAACACCACGCCCGTGCAGATGAAGATGTTCCTCACCCGTCTGGGCGAGAATTCGGCCATGGTGGTGACCGGCGATTTGTCGCAGGTCGATTTGCCGCGCGGCACCCGATCGGGCCTGCGCGATGCCCAGGAAGTCCTGATCGGGACCAAGGGCATCCGTTTCGCCGAGTTCACGGAACAGGACGTCGTCCGTCATCCGCTGGTCTCGCGCATCGTCCATGCCTATCAGAACGTGGAGACGGCGCGCGGCGCCGGCGCCCGCTACGAGCACTACAAGAGCGACGGCGAAAAAGGCGATGATTGACGTGGTGCCCGTGCCGGTTCCGCCCTCGGGCACGGCCGATGGGGGTCTTGAGATCGGAATCGAGGTCGCCGATGCGGCCTGGACCGCGGCCCTGGCCGATGCCGAGGCGCTGGTCGAACGCGCACTTCTCGCCGCTTATGCCGGGGGCTCTGGTGTCCACGCGGAAGCCGCCGAGGTCTCATTGGTCCTGGCGTCGGACGCCATGGTCGCCGACCTCAATCGCGACTACCGGGGTAAGGACGGGCCGACAAACGTTTTGTCTTTCGCCCAATCGGACGGTGAGCAGCCCCCCGCCGTCGCCGGAATGCCGGAGATGTTGGGCGACGTGATCATCGCCTTCGGCGTGACGCAGGCGGAGGCACGGGACCAAGGCATTCCGCTCGCCGACCATTTATCTCATCTTTGCGTCCATGGTATGCTGCATCTTCTCGGATTCGACCACGAAGACGCGGCCGAAGCCGACGAGATGGAGCGGTTGGAAACGGATATTCTGGGGACCCTCGGGGTGCCCGATCCATATGGAAAGGAATAATGAGCGCCCGCGCAAGCAAGGGCATCGATCCTGGTGACATGAACGATCAATCATCGAGTCCTCCGCCCCGGGACGCCGGGGCCGCCACATCGTCCGCCGCGCGGGATATTCAGGACGCGCCGCAGGACAGTAAACCCCCTTCTGCCTGGCAGCGATTTTTCCGCCGGTTCCGTAACGGCGGCAACGGCTCCGTTCGCGAAACGCTCGAGGAAATCATCGAGGAACGGGCCGACGACGCAGCCCCCATCGGCGACGACGAACGTCTGCTTCTGACCAACATCCTGAACCTGCGCGGGCGCACGGTCGGCGACGTCATGGTGCCGCGCGCGGATATCGTCGCGGTCGAGGTCGAAACGCCGTTGAAGGATATCGTCGCGATCATCGCCGAACAGGGGCATACGCGTTTGCCGGTCTATCGCGGGACCTTGGACGACGCCATCGGCATGGCGCATATCAAGGATCTGTTCCTGTGGGAAGGCCGCGAACAGGACTTCAAGCTCGCCGAACACCTGCGCCGCATTCTGTTCGTGGCACCTTCGATGGAGGTTCTGGAACTGCTTCTGGAAATGCGCGCCCGGCGATCGCACATGGCGCTGGTGGTCGATGAATACGGCGGGGTCGACGGCCTGGCGACCATCGAAGACCTGGTCGAGGAAATCGTCGGCGAGATCGAAGATGAACACGACCGCACGGACGAGCCGATCCTGCGTGAAAATACCGACGGATCGTTCACCGCCGACGCGCGGGTGACGCTGGAGGCGCTGGAGGAAAAGTTCGGCCCCTTCATGGAACCGGAAGAACGGGAAAACATCGACACCCTGGGCGGTCTCGTCTTCGCCCTGGCCGGCCGGGTCCCGATCCGGTCCGAACTTCTGAGCCATCCCGGCGGGTTGGAGTTCGAGGTTCTGCAGGCCGATCCGCGCCGCGTCCATCGGGTCAAGGTCCGGCGCAGCGCGCCCCTGGACCAGGACAAGAGCGCGGCCACCGCATGACCGGGACCCTGTCCGGGTTCCGGCGTCTCTATTCCATTGTCGGCGGTTTGTCCGGCTGGCGCCGCCGTGGTCTCGCGGCAGGCCTCGGCATTCTAGCCGCGGGGGCGTTGCCGCCGCTCCATCTGGTGTTTCTGCTGATCCCCGGCTTGACCGGGCTGCTCTGGCTCTGCCTGTCGCGGGCCCGCACGCGCGGCGCCTTCGCCGACGGCTGGTGGTTCGGTGCGGGCCTGGGTGGGGCGGGCACCTTCTGGATTTCCCATTCCCTGACCATCGACCTCGCGCGGTTCGGTTGGCTGATCCCCATCGCGGTGCTCGGCTTCGCCGCCGTGCTGGGCCTGTTCCCGGCCATCGCCGCGGCGCTGGTTCATCGTCTCGCCGGGCCGGGCCGGGGGGCGGAAAAGGCCTTTGTCGGGCCGGGCATCGGCGCCGTCCTGGTCTTGGCCGGGGCCTGGACCATGACGGAATGGCTGCGCGGCTGGGTCTTCACCGGCTTCCCTTGGAATCTGGCGGCGACGGTCTGGACCTTCTCCGACGCCATGACGCAATCCGTTGCCCTGTTCGGCGCCTATGGTTTGGGACTCGTCACCGTGGCGATCGCGGCGGCTCCGGCCGCGCTGGCCGGGCCGGGCCGCCGGCCCTGGTCGGCGACTGTATTGGCGGCGGTCTTCCTGGTGGGTCTCTGGGGCGGTGGGGCTTATCGGCTGGGCGGCGCCGAGGAGGCGTTCGCCCCCGGGGTGCAATTGCGGCTGGTCCAGCCCAACATCGCCCAGGCGGACAAATGGAAACCCGAGCTGAAGGCCGGTCACGTCGCCCGTCAGTTGGAGATGAGTTACGCGCCGCCCGCCGCCGGCGCGCCCGCGCCGACGCATATCATCTGGGCCGAGACGGCTGCACCCTACGTCATGAACCGCCAGCCCAATCTGATCCGTGCCCTGGCCGAGGCCGCGCCGACGAAGGGGGCGTTGATCACCGGGGCGTTGCGCGTCACGGGCGGCCGCCCGGCGGATGCCCTCGCCTACAACAGCCTGTACGTGGTCGAGGCATCGGGGCGCATCGCCGATGTCTACGACAAACACCATCTGGTCCCGTTCGGTGAATACGTGCCGTTCGAAGCCTGGTTGTCCTGGCTTAAGATCACTGTCGGGCGGGGGAATTTCTCACCCGGCCCGGGCGGCCGCGTCATGGAGGTGCAGGGCCTGCCGCCGGTCTCGCCGTTGATTTGTTACGAAGTGATCTTTCCCGGCGCCGTGGTGCCGGAGGACGGTGTGGAAGCGGGGGAAAGCCGACCCCGGCCGCGCTGGCTGCTGAACATCACCAACGATGCCTGGTTCGGCGTCACGCCCGGCCCGTACCAGCATTTCGCCGCGGCGCGTCTGCGCGCGGTCGAGGAGGGCGTGGCGCTGGTCCGTGTCGCCAACACGGGTATTTCGGCGATCGTCGACCCCTGGGGGCGGGTGCTCGAGCGTCTCGATCTCGATACTTCCGGCACTTTGGACGGCGGTCTGCCCGAGCCGATCGGCGGGCGAACTTTCTATTCGCTATGGGGGAATGCCGGGCCCTTGGCCCTGTCCGTGCTGTTCCTGGGACTGGGCGGGTTCCTTGCGAGGCGCGCCGGGCGATCCGAACGGCCATAGAAACCCTAGGGTTATAGACCACATCTGACTTGACGCCGGGCGCGATCCTTGCCACAAACGGCGGCTCGGGATCAGTTGTTCCCGGCGTGGCGTATTTGGACCGTTTGCCGCCACGAAAAATATAGCGCTAAGCGGACGAGCGTCGCCCCCGAACGTTTCGTCCTCATAGTCCTACATCTGTAACGACGTTACCGGAGGCTACATCTGTGACTCTATCCAACTATCTCTTCACGTCCGAATCCGTTTCCGAAGGACACCCGGACAAAGTTTCCGACCGCATTTCCGACGCGGTCCTTGATGAATTCCTGCGCCGTGACCCGGGCAATTGCCGGCTCGGCTGCGAAACCTTCACCACCACCAACCGCATCATCGTCGGCGGCGAAGGCCGCTGCGGCGACGATGGTCAGGGCCCGATCTTCGACGCCGACGGCAACGCCGACGCCGAATTGATCGAACACATCGCCCGCGAATGCGTGAAGGATATCGGCTACGAACAGGACAACTTCCATTGGAATACGGCCAAGGTGCAGGTTTATCTGCATGGCCAGTCCGCCGACATCGCGGTTGGCGTCGATTCCGCCGGCAACAAGGACGAAGGTGCCGGTGACCAGGGCATCATGTTCGGTTTCGCTTGTAACGAAACGGAACAGCTGATGCCGGCGCCGATCCAGTTCTCGCACGAGATTTTGAAAAACATGGCCGCCGCCCGTCATTCGGGCAAGACGCCCGGCCTGCTGCCCGATTCCAAAAGCCAGGTGACCCTGCAATACGAAAACGGCAAGCCCGTGCGTGCGACCTCGGTCGTCGTCTCGACCCAGCATGTCGAGGAACTGACCACCGACGAAGTGCGCGAGATCGTTCGCCCCTTCGTGACGGACGTCCTGCCGGACGGCTGGATGCCCCCGGAAGACGAATTCTACGTCAACCCGACGGGCCGTTTCGTCATTGGCGGGCCGGATTCCGACGTCGGCCTGACCGGCCGTAAGATCATCGTCGATACCTACGGCGGTGCGGCCCCGCATGGCGGCGGCGCGTTTTCCGGCAAGGATCCGACCAAGGTCGACCGCTCGGCCGCTTACGGTGCCCGCTACCTCGCGAAAAACGTGGTCGCCGCCGGTCTCGCCGACAAATGCGTGATCCAGCTGGCCTACGCCATCGGCGTGTCCAAGCCGTTGTCGGTCTACGTCGACACCCAGGGCACGGGCCGCGTTTCCGAAGAGCAGATTTCCAAGAAGCTCCAGGAAATGGTCAACCTCAGCCCGCGCGGCATCCGCGAGCATCTCGAGCTGAACAAGCCCGTCTATGCCCGCACCGCCGCTTACGGTCACTTCGGCCGCCAGCCCACGGAAGACGGCGGGTTTTCCTGGGAAAAGACCGACCTGGCCGACGGCCTCAAGGCCGCCTTCGGCGCCTAAGGGTCCCGAGCGGGCCGTTGAGCGAAAGCGGCCCGCGCTTCTACGGTCGCCGGCGGGGCAAAAAGCTCCGTCCCGGCCGTCAGGCGCTCATCGACGATCTGTTACCGACGCTCCGCGTTCCCCTTCCGGGGGACGCGGGCGCGCCGATCGATCCCAAAACCCTGTTCGATCCCCAGCCGGAGGCTGTCTGGCTGGAGATCGGCTTTGGTGCCGGCGAACATCTGGCGGCCCAGGCGGCGGCCCATCCCGAGATCGGCATGATCGGGGCGGAGCCATTCGTCAACGGGGTCTCGACCCTGCTGTCCCAGATCGTCGCGCAAGACCTTAAGAACATCCGAATTCTCGATGACGACATCCGGTTGTTGCTGCCGGGATTGGCGGCGGCGTCGCTTGGCCGGGTCTATCTGCTCTATTCCGATCCCTGGCCCAAGAGACGCCATTGGAACCGCCGCGTGGTGCAGCCGGAAACGCTCGACATGCTGGCCCGGGTGTTGCGCCCCGGCGGCCTGTTCCGCTTCGCCACGGACCATATGGGCCATGCCCGATGGGCGCTCTGGCATCTTTCCCGCCACCCCGATTTCGAATGGACGGCGCGCGGGCCGCAGGACTGGCGCGACCGCTGGCCCGACGGTTTTCCCACGCGATACGAAGAAAAGGGCCTGGCCGGGGACAAGCGGGTCTATCTGGAGTTCCGACGCAAAGGCGGATGACGGACCCGCACCCTGTCTTGGTCCCACTGCAACGCTTGTGTTTCAACGCATTTGGGACTATATAGACCTCGCGTTTTCGATATGAAAACGCGCTTCGTTAAGTCCGATATGGGTTTGATGGGGCGGGCCGGTGGCCCGCCTTTTGTGTTTTCTGGGCCCCGTCCTTTTGCGTTCGGGGTTGAATTGACAGAGGTTCCGCCTAGGTGACTTTGGAACAACGTATCGCCGAAATCATCGGCCCGGCCATCGAGGATTTGGGGTTCGAGCTCGTGCGCGTCCTGTTGTCGGGACAGCGCCGCAAGAAGCTGCAGATCATGGCTGAGCCTTTGGACGGCAGCGCGATGAACGTCGATCATTGCGCGGATATCTCGCGCGCCGTCTCGGCCTTGCTGGACGTTGAAGATCCGATCGACGACGCCTACGTGCTGGAAGTCTCGTCGCCGGGTATCGACCGGCCGTTGGTCAAGCTGGTCGATTTCGACCGGTTCAAGGGCTTCGACGCGCGGGTGGAAATGCATACGGGCATCGATGGCCGCCGCCGGTTTTCCGGTCGCCTGCTGGGGATTGCCGACGACCATGTCCTGATGGACGTGGAGGAAGGCGAGGTCCGCCTGCCCTATGCCGACATCCAGAAATCGAAGCTGCTGATGACCGACGAATTGATCCAGGCGCATATGAAGGCGGAGGCCGAGGCCGAGGGTTGAGCCTCCGACCGTCCCATACGCGTCTGATTTGGAAACGAATTTTGACTTTGAGCTTGAGAGTGTGAAGGAACACCAGACATGAGCGAAGCCATGCAAAGCGAAGCCGTCCACGCCCGCCCCGAACTGCTGGCCGCCGCCGATCAGGCTGCGCGCGACAAGGGCATCGAACGGGACGAGGTTCTGGAAGCCATGGAACAGGCGATCCAGAAGGCCGGCCGGTCCAAGTACGGTCATGAGCACGACATTCGCGCCGTGATCGACCGGACCTCGGGCGCCATCACCCTGGCCCGCTATCTGGAAGTCGTCGAAGACGCCGATGCCGTCGAGAACGAAATCACGCAGCTGACCCTGGAACAGGCCAAGCAACGCAAGGCCGACGCCACCGTCGGCGAATTCCTGGTCGATCCCCTGCCGCCGATCGATTTCGGGCGCATCGCCGCCCAGACGGCCAAGCAGGTCATCGTTCAGAAGGTCCGCGAAGCCGAACGCAAGCGCCAGTACGAGGAATACCAGGACCGCATCGGCGAAGTCGTCAACGGCCTGGTCAAGCGGATCGAATACGGCAACGTGATCGTCGACCTGGGCCGCGCCGAAGCGCTGCTGCGCCGGGATGAATCGATCCCGCGCGAGCATTTCTCCAACGGCGACCGCGTGCGCGCCTACATCATGGACGTCCGCGAGGAAACCCGCGGCCCGCAGATTTTCCTGTCGCGCACCCACCCGCAGTTCATGTCGTCGCTGTTCAAACAGGAAGTGCCGGAAATCTACGACGGCATCATCGAAATCAAGTCGGTCGCCCGCGATCCCGGCTCCCGCGCCAAGATCGCCGTGTTGTCGCATGACAGCTCGATCGATCCCGTCGGCCCCTGCATCGGCATGCGCGGCTCCCGCGTTCAGGCCGTGGTCGGCGAACTGCAGGGCGAAAAGATCGACATCATCCAATGGTCCCCTGACGAAGCGTCTTTCATCGTCAACGCCCTGGCCCCGGCCGAGGTTTCCAAGGTCGTCATGGACCAGGACACCCACCGCATTGAAGTCGTGGTGCCCGACGATCAGCTGTCGCTGGCCATCGGCCGGCGCGGCCAGAACGTGCGCCTGGCCTCGCAGCTGTCCGGCTGGGACATCGACATCTTTACCGAGGCGGAAGAATCCGAGCGCCGCAACGAAGAGTTCCGCGCCCGCTCTGCCCTGTTTGTCGAGGCCCTGGACGTCGATGACGTGATCGCCCACCTGCTGGTCACCGAAGGCTTTTCCAAGGTCGAGGAAGTCGCCTTCGTGTCGCTCGACGATCTGACCGACATCGAAGGGTTCGACGAAGCGGTGGCTCAGGAACTGCAGGCCCGCGCCCAGAACTATCTGGAAACGCGCGACGCCGAATTCGAAGCCAAGCGCAAGGAACTGGGCGTTGACGACGATCTCGGCGAATTCGAAGGCATTACCACCGAAATGATGGTGTTGCTGGGTGAAGCCGGAGTGAAGACCCGCGACGATCTGGCCGATCTGGCTGGTGACGAGCTCCTGGAAATCGTGCCGCAGGGCGCGATGACCCTGGATGCCGCCAACGACATCATCATGCAGGCCCGTGCCCATTGGTTCGCCGATGAGGAAGGGGCCGAAGGTGAGGGCGAAGGCGAAACGGCGGCCGAGGCCGCCGGCGGCGACGCCGAGAAGACCGAGTAAGGGAACGGCATGTTGGCGACGACCGACAGACCCGTGACCGAAATGAGCTGACGAGAGGGACCCGGATGGCCGGTGGCGTGAACAGCCTGGCGGAAAAAGACGAGGTTTCGGCGCCCGACGAGGACGCCGGACCGATCCGCCGCTGTATCGTCAGCGGCGAGAAACGGCCCGTCGAAGAGCTCATCCGGTTCGTCGTCGGTCCCGACGATACGGTCGTTCCGGACCTGGCGGGCGACCTGCCCGGTCGGGGTTTATGGTTGAGTGCCCGCCGCGATGTGGTAAATACAGCCAGCGAAAAGAACCTTTTCGCCAAGGCGGCCAAGCGCAAGGTCTCCGTTCCGCCGGGTTTGGCGGACGCGGTCGAGGCGCAAATGGTTCGCCGCTGCATGGATGCGCTGGGTTTGGCGCGCCGTGCGGGCCAGGTGGTCGCCGGGTTTGAAAAAACCGACGCCTGGCTGAGAACCGCCCAACGCGGTTTGTTGGTCGCGGCGCGGGACGGCAGTGAGGACGGCAAGTCCAAGTTGCGGGCCTTGGCGCCGGGATTGGCGCAATTCACGGTCTTGGACGCTGGCGAACTGGGCCGCGCCCTGGGCCGGGACCATGTGGTCCATGCAGGGGTCGCGTCCGGCGGCCTGGCGGATCGATTGGTATTTGAACAAAACCGGCTGATGGGGTTTCGCGAGGGTCTCCCGGCCGGTACGACTTCTCCCTCGCAAGAATAGGCGGGTTCGTCTGGAACCCGCACAACCGGGGTTCCGGATCACGCCGATCGGAAGGTATTGATGGCTGAGACGACTGAAAAAGACAAAGCGGACAAGGGCGGCAGCGGCGGCAAGCTGGGACTTTCTGGTTCCGGCGGCAGCACCCTGACCCTGGGCGGCAAGACGGTCGAGAAGCGCCAGACCCGGCAGAACTTCTCCCACGGGCGGTCCAAGATGGTCACGGTCGAGGTCAAGAAGCGCCGTACCATTTCGACCGGCAAGGACGACGCCCGCCCGGCAGCGCCCGAGGCCGAGGTCGAAGCCACGTCCACGACGGAAGACGGCGACGCGCCGCTGCGCGAGCTGACCGAACAGGAACGGGTCGCCCGTCAAAAGGCGCTCGAAACCGCACAGCAGGCCAAGGACGAGCCGGTCGAAGAGCTGCCGCAGCGTCCGCTCGGCCCGACCATCGTCGAACGCGAGGTCGAAGAGCCGGAGCCCGAAGAAGAGCCCGCAGCCGAAGCGGCGCCCGAGCCCGAGGCAGCGCCCAAGCCCGCCGACCCGGTTGCCGAGGCACCCGCCCCGGCGCCCGAGGAAGCGCGTCCCGCGCGCCCGCGCCCGGCCGCCCGCGAGGCCGCAGACGACGACGATGGCCCCCGCGCCAAAACCCGCAAGCCCGGTGGTGGCGGCGGTCGCGCCGACGCCCGCCGTCCGGCGCCGACCCGCAACTACGACGAACGCCGTCGCCGCGGCAAGCTGACGATTACCGACGCCCTGGAAGGCGAAGAAGAGCGCCAGCGGTCCATCGCGTCGGTCAAACGCGCGCGCGAACGTGAAAAACAGAAGCAGCGTGAATTTCTGCAGGAAGGGGCCAAGGTCGTGCGCGAGGTTATCGTCCCCGAAGCCATCACTGTGCAGGAATTGGCCAACCGTATGGCCGAACGCGGCGCCGACGTCGTCAAATCGCTGATGAAGATGGGCGTCATGGCGACCATCACTCAGACGATCGACGCCGATACGGCGGAACTGGTGATCGAGGAATTCGGCCACCGCATCCGCCGCGTGTCGGAAGCCGACGTCGAACAGGGCCTGCGCCGCGACACCGACGACGCGAAGGACCTGCAGCCCCGCGCGCCGGTCGTGACCGTCATGGGCCATGTCGACCACGGCAAGACATCGCTGCTCGATGCGCTGCGTGCGACCGATGTGGCGGCCGGCGAAGCCGGCGGCATCACCCAGCATATCGGCGCCTATCAGGTGACGACCCCGTCGGGGGCGAAGATTTCGTTCATCGATACGCCGGGCCACGCCGCCTTCACCGAGATGCGTGCCCGCGGCGCGCAGGTAACGGACATCGTGGTGCTTTGCGTCGCGGCCGATGACGGCGTCATGCCGCAGACCATCGAGGCCATTCACCACGCCAAGGCCGCCGAAGTGCCGATCATTGTCGCGATCAACAAGATCGACGTGCCGGGATCGGACCCCAACCGGGTCCGCACGGAACTGCTGCAGCACGACGTCCAGGTCGAGGAAATGGGCGGCGACGTCCTGTCGATCGAAGTTTCGGCCCTGAAGAAGACGAACCTGGACAAGCTGGAAGAAGCCATCGTCCTGCAGTCGGAACTTCTCGATCTCAAGGCCAACCCGGATCATGCGGCGGAAGGCGTCATCGTCGAATCCCGCATGGAACAGGGTAAGGGCTCGGTCGCCACGGTTCTGATCCAGCGCGGTACGCTGCACGTCGGCGAGATCTTTATCGCCGGTTCCGAATGGGGCCGCGTGCGCGCCATGATGGACGCCCATGGCGACAACCTGGAAGAAGCCGGGCCGTCGGTGCCGGTGGAAATCCTGGGTCTCAACGGCACGCCGCAGGCCGGCGACGATTTCGTCGTCGTCGACAGCGAAGGCCGGGCGCGCGAGATCACCGAATTCCGCCAGCGCACCGAACGCAACAAGGCCGCCGCCGCCGGTGGCCGCGGCACCCTGGAGCAGATGTTCGAGCAGATCAAGGAAGGCGAGGCCCAGGCCGTGCCCCTGGTCATCAAGGCGGACGTTCACGGGTCGGTCGAAGCGATCGTCGGCACGCTGGAGAAGCTCTCGACCGACGAGGTCAAGGTTCAGATCCTGCATACCGGTGTCGGCGGCATCAACGAAAGCGACGTGACGCTGGCCCGTGCCTCGGGTGCGCTGATCGTCGGCTTCAACGTGCGCGCCAACCCGCAGGCCCGCGACCTGGCCAAGCGTGACGGTCTGGAAATCCGCTATTACTCGGTGATCTACGACCTGACCGACGACATCAAGGCCGTCCTCTCGGGTCTGCTGGCACCGGAGGTCCGCGAGACCTTCCTGGGCTACGCCGAAGTGCGCGAGGTGTTCAACGTTTCCAAGGTCGGCAAGGTTGCCGGTTGCATGATCACCGAAGGCACCGTCAAGCGCGGCGCCAAGGTGCGCTTGCTGCGTGACGACACGGTCATCCACGAAGGCGACCTGAGCCAGCTCAAGCGGTTCAAGGACGACGCCAAGGAAGTCCAGTCGGGCACGGAATGCGGCATGGCGCTCGCCAATTACCAGGATATCCAGGTCGGCGACGTCATCGAATGCTTCGAAACCGAGGAAATCGCTCGCGAACTGTAAGGTTCCGGGCATTTAGGGCCGCGGCCGCGGCGCCAAGGGGCGCCGTCCGCCGGCTGTTGGTAGTGCATCGCCATGTCAGACAAATCCCGTAAACGCCACGAAGGGCCCAAACCGCCCTCGCAGCGCCAGCTTCGCGTCGGCGAGGAACTGCGCCATATCTTGGCGCGCATCCTGGAACGCCACGATTTCCGCGACCCGATCCTGGAAGGCGCCAGCCTGACCGTGACCGGCGTCGACGCCAGCCCCGATCTCCGCCGGGCGACGGTCTTCATCGTGCCTTTGGGCGGCAATCTCGCGGACGGCGGCGACGCCGAGACCGAGGCCGTTCTCAAGGCGCTCAACCACGCGGCCCCTTATATCCGCCGCCAGGTCGCGGGCGAGGTCCGCATGAAGTTCCTGCCGGCCTTCACCTTCCGCCTGGATCACAGTTTCGAGCACGCCGGGCGGATCGACGCCCTGTTGCACGACCCTCGCGTCGTTCGCGACCTGCATTCCGACGATGACCGGGCGGACGACGAATGGAACGACGCGGGCGACGACGACGACCGGGACGACGCCTGATCCATGGGCCGCCGGCGCAAGGGCGATCCCGTTCACGGTTGGATCAATCTCGACAAGCCCAAGGGCGTGACCTCGACCCAGGCCGTCGGCCGGGTCAAACGGCTGTTGAACGCGGCGAAGGTCGGCCATGGCGGCACGCTCGATCCCTTGGCCTCGGGCATCCTTCCGATCGCGCTCGGCGAAGCGACCAAGACCGTTTCCTGGGCCATGGACGGCGAAAAGGAATACGTCTTCACGATCAAGTTCGGCGAAGCCACGGCGACCGACGACCGTGAAGGCGAGGTCACGGCGGAAAGCGACGTTCGCCCATCGGATGACCGGATTTCCGAGGTTCTGCCGGCCTTCATCGGTGAGATCGACCAGATCCCGCCGCGCTATTCGGCGATCAAGATCAATGGCGAGCGGGCCTACGACCGGGCCCGCGAGGGCGAGGATTTCGAAATGAAATCGCGCCGCGTGACGATCGTCGACCTGGTTCTCGAAGACCGGCCCGACAGGGACCATGCGGTGGTGCGCTGCCGTTCGGGCAAGGGGGTCTATGTGCGTTCGCTGGCCCGCGATATCTCGGTCGCGCTGGGCACCGTCGGGCACGTCGCGGACCTTCGCCGGACGGCCGTCGGACCCTTCCGGGAAAAGGATGCGATTTCGCTAGAAAATCTAGAGGCTCTGGGGCATAGTGCGCGCGATTCCGGGCCCCTCCTGCCCGTTGAGACCGCGCTGGACGACATCCCGGCGCTGGCCCTGACGGAAGCGGAGGCCCGGCGGCTGACCCAGGGACAGGCCATACCGGCCCTTCCCGTCGCCAGCCGATCGCCGTTCAAGGACATCAGCCAAGGCGACATGGTCTCGACCATGTTCGGCAATCGTTTGGTGGCTCTGGCGGAAATCAAGGGCGGAGAAATCCGCCCGGTTCGGGTGATGAACCTTGATGGGGCGTGACCCGATGACCCTTAAACAATTAAGAACAGGAGTATGACGATGTCGATTACCGCTGAGCGGAAGCAGGAACTCATTGGCGAGTTCCAAGCCGGAAACGGCGACACCGGGTCCCCCGAAGTTCAGGTCGCCATTCTGACCGAACGGATTTCCAACCTGACCGAACACATGAAGACCCACAAGCGCGACTTCCACTCGCGTCGTGGTCTTTTGATGATGGTCGGCCAGCGCCGCCGTCTGTTGGACTATCTGAAAAAGAAGAACGACGGACGTTACGACGAGCTGGTCAAGCGTCTGGGCATCCGCCGCTAAGGCAGCGGATCCCGATTTGTCTGAATGGGCGTGCATTCCGGAAATGATCCGGATGTTCTCCGTGGGCGGCCAAAGTACGGATGCCGCCTTTGCCCCGCCGTCTTCCGCAATCCCCGTTAAATCAGATGTGGAAGACGCCTCGGGGCCGGGCCGGCCGGCAGGGTGCCGGCGGCCCAACGGGCAGGAAGCCCGCGATCCGCGCGGGCGTCCGGTCCCACGTACGTTTGTAGGAAGAGTAGAAAAATATGTTCCAAGAGTTTCGTAAGGAAATTGACTGGGGCGGCCGCAAGCTGACCCTGGAAACCGGCAAGATCGCGCGGCAAGCCGATGGCGCCGTTCTCGCCACGTACGGCGACACCAAGGTGCTTTGCACCGTCGTCGCGGAAAAGACGCCCCGCCCGGGCATCGATTTTTTCCCGCTGGCCGTTCACTACGTCGAAAAAGCCTATGCCGCCGGTAAAATTCCGGGCGGCTTTTTCAAACGTGAAGGCCGTCCCGGCGAAAACGAGGTTCTGACCTCGCGCCTGATCGACCGGCCCATCCGGCCGCTGTTCGCCGACGGCTTCAAGAACGAAGTCCAGGTCATCTGCACGGTCTTGACCCACGACCTGGAAAACAACCCCGACATTCCCGCCATGATCGGCACCTCGGCCGCCCTTTGCATTTCAGGCGCCCCGTTCCTGGGCCCGATCTCGGGCTGCCGCGTCGGCCTGATCGAAGGTGCGTATGTCCTGAACCCGACCCTGGACCAGATGGAAGACACCAAGCTGGACCTGATCGTCGCCGGTACCCAGGAAGGCGTGCTGATGGTCGAATCCGAAGCCCACGAATTGTCGGAAGACGACATGCTGGGTGCGGTGATGTTCGGTCATAAGGCCAACCAGGACGTGATCAACGCGATCATCGAACTGGCCGAAGCTTGCGCCAAGGAGCCGTTCGACATTCCGGCCAAGCCGGAAGGCATCGACGCCCTGGCCGATAAGGTCAAGGGCATGGCCGAAGGCGGCCTGCGCGACGCCTACAAGGAAACCGTCAAGCAGCTGCGCCAGGAAAAGATCTCGGCCGTCAAATCCAAGGTCACGGAAGATCTCGCCGCCGACGAAAGCCTCGACCAGGACCTGGTTGGTGCGGCCCTGGGCGGTATCCTGAAGAAGCTGGAAAGCGACATCGTACGCCGCGACATTCTCGATACGGGCAACCGCATCGACGGCCGCGACACCAAGACCGTGCGGCCGATCGTGGCCGAAGTGGGCATCCTGCCCCGCACCCACGGTTCGTCGCTGTTCACGCGCGGCGAAACCCAGGCCATCGTGGTCGCCACGCTGGGCACCGGTCAGGACGAACAGATCATCGACGATCTGGCCAACGACCATCGCCGGACCTTCATGCTGCATTACAACTTCCCGCCGTTCTCGGTCGGTGAAGCGGGCCGCTTCGGGTTCACCGGGCGCCGCGAAATCGGTCACGGCAAGCTGGCTTGGCGGGCGCTGAACCCGCTGATGCCGTCCAAGGACGAATTCCCCTATACGATCCGCGTGGTGTCCGAAATCACCGAATCGAACGGCTCGTCCTCGATGGCCACGGTCTGCGGCACCTCGCTGTCGCTGATGGATGCTGGCGTTCCGCTGCCCCGTCCGGTGGCCGGTATCGCCATGGGCCTGATTAAGGAAGGCGACGAGTTCGCGGTCCTGTCCGATATCCTGGGTGACGAAGATCACTTAGGGGACATGGACTTCAAGGTCGCCGGTTCCGAAAACGGCATCACGTCCCTGCAGATGGATATCAAGATCACCTCGATCACCGAGGAGATCATGAAGATCGCCCTGGCCCAGGCCAAGGACGGCCGTCTGCACATCCTGGGCGAAATGGCCAAGGGCCTGACCTCCGCCCGCGAAGGTGTCTCGGACATGGCGCCCCGGATCACCCAGTTCCAGATCAACAAGGACAAGATCCGTGAAGTCATCGGCCCGGGTGGCAAGATGATCCGCGAAATCTGCGAAGAAACCGGTGCCAAGATCGACATTGAAGACGACGGCACCGTCCGTGTCGCCGCCGTCGATGCGGCGGCCGGCGAAGCGGCGGTCGACTGGATCAAGTCGATCACCCAGGAACCGGAAGTCGGCGTGATCTACAACGGCAAGGTCGTGAAGGTCGTCGATTTCGGCGCCTTCGTGAACTTCATGGGCGCCAAGGACGGCCTGGTTCATATCTCCGAGCTCGCCAACGAGCGGGTCGGCCAGGTCACCGACGTCGTCAATGAAGGCGATCAGGTCAAGGTCAAGCTGATCGGCATCGACGATCGCGGCAAGGTCAAGCTGTCCATGCGCGTGGTCGACCAGGAAACCGGTGAAGACATCACCGAACAGGTCGGCGAGCGTGGCGGTAAGGGCGGCAAGGGCCGCGAATAGCAGCCGGCCCAAGGCTCATGCCGGACGGTAAACGACAATAGCCGAGGGCGGCGCCGGATTAGGCGCCGCCCTTTGTTGTCCGGGCGTTTGCTACGGTTGCCTTGGGGCGGTATCTCTGGGTATTGTGCGGCTCAGAGATAGGTGGAAAAACTGGGCCTGAACGGCCTGGAATAAAAAGAGAAACCAATCATCAGAAACGAAAAGCCGTGTCGCCGGGGATGCCCGCAAGGACACCGGCAAATCCAAGGGAGGCGGGCAGCAATGGCCGCAAAAGCGTGACCAAGAAAAACGCCTATTCCTATGATGAATTGATCACCTGCGCGAAGGGCGACCTGTTCGGGTCCGGCAATGCGCAATTGCCCATGCCGCCGATGCTGATGATGGATCGCATCACCGCCATCCACGAAGACGGCGGCGCCTTCGGCAAGGGCTATGCCGAGGCCGAGATGGATATCAATCCCGACCTCTGGTTCTTCAAATGCCATTTCGAAGGCGATCCGGTGATGCCGGGTTGCCTGGGCCTGGATGCGCTCTGGCAATTGACCGGGTTCTACCTGGGTTGGACCGGGGCGCCGGGCCGCGGCCGGGCGTTGGGCGTCGGTTCGGTCAAGTTTACCGAACAGGTGCAGCCGGACGCCAAATTGCTGCAGTTCCGCATCGACATCCGGCGCATCATGTCGCGCCAGATCACGCTTGGAATCGCCAACGGGACGATGCTGATCGACGGCAAAACGGCTTACGAAACCGAAGATATGCGCGTAACCTTGTTCTCGGACCCCGAAGGGTAGTAAGAGAGGCCCATGAAACGCGTCGTCGTTACCGGAATGGGAATTGTGTCGCCCATCGGCAATAATATTGCCGAGGTGACGGACAGCCTGCGCGCCGGGCGCTCGGGCATTGTGTTTTGCGATGAATATGCCGAGCGCGGCTTCCGCAGCCACCTTCATGGTGCGCCCAAGATCGACATGGACGATAAGATCGACCGCAAACTGCGCCGCTTCATGGGCGACGGGGCGGCCTATTCGTATATCGCCATGGGCGAAGCCATCAAGGACGCGGGCCTGTCGGAAGCCGAGGTTTCCAGCGAGCGAACGGGCCTTGTGATGGGTTCCGGCGGGCCGTCGACCTCGGCTCAGGTCGATGCCGTCGATACGGCCCGCGACCGTGGCGCCAAACGCGTCGGTCCCTACGCCGTGCCCAAGGCCATGTGTTCCACCATTTCGGCCAACATGGCGACGGCCTATCACATGCGTGGCCTCAGCTATTCCATTTCGTCCGCCTGTTCGACCTCCGCCCATTGCATCGGCAACGGAGCGGAACTGATCCAGATGGGCAAACAGGACGTGGTCATCGCCGGTGGCGGGGAAGAACTGCATTGGACGTTGAGTGTCCTGTTCGACGCCATGGGGGCCCTGTCCTCGAAGTTCAACGACACGCCCGAGCGCGCCTCGCGTCCCTTCGACGTTGACCGCGACGGCTTCGTCATCGCCGGCGGCGCCGGTGTGGTGGTGTTGGAAGACCTGGAACGCGCGACCGCGCGGGGTGCCAAAATCTATGGCGAGATCGTCGGCTATGGGGCCACGTCGGACGGTGTCGACATGGTGGCGCCGTCGGGCGAGGGCGCCATGCGCTGCATGCGCCTGGCGACCCAGGGGCTCGGCAATACCAAGGTCGACTACATCAACGCCCATGGGACCTCGACCCCGGCGGGCGACATGACGGAATTGAAGGCCATCGCCGACGTGTTCGGCGCGGACCGGCCGAAAATTTCGTCGACCAAATCCCTGACCGGTCATTCCCAGGGGGCGACCGGCGCCCACGAGGCGATTTATTCCCTGATCATGCTGAACAACGATTTCATCGCCGCCTCGGCCAATGTCGAAAATCTCGACCCGGCGGCCGGCGACGCAGAAATCGTGACCCAGCGCATCGACGATGCGGGGCTCAACTGCGTCCTGTCCAACAGCTTCGGCTTCGGCGGCACCAATGCCTCCCTGGCCTTCAAACGCTTCGAGGCGTGATCGGTCCAGCGTCCAACGGCGGACCTGCAGGAGAAATTGAATGAACGGCCCTGTTGACGGTTCAGGCGTGCCCCCGGCGGATAGCCAGGATACGCCTGCGTTGCAATCCAACATCATGGCCGGCCGCCGAGGCTTGATCATGGGCGTCGCCAACGACCATTCGATCGCCTGGGGTATTGCCCGTGAATTGCGCCACCACGGCGCCGAATTGGCCTTCACCTATCAGAACGACGCCATCGCCAAGCGGGTTACGCCGCTGGCCGCCGAGGTCGGATCGGACCTCGTCCTGCCGTGCGAGGTCGAGGACCAGGCCTCCATCGACGCGCTGTTCGGGGAATTGAAAAGCCGGTGGGGCGGGTTGGATTTCCTGGTCCATGCCGTCGCTTATTCGGATAAGGAAGAGCTCAAGGGCAAGTACCTGAACACGTCGCGCGACAACTTCCTGCGGACCATGGACGTCAGCTGCTATTCCTTCACGGCCCTGGCCCGCGCGGCCGCCGACTTGATGGGTGACGGCGGCTCCATGGTCACCTTGACCTATACGGGCTCGACCCGCGTGATGCCGAACTACAACGTCATGGGCGTCGCCAAGGCGGCGCTCGAGGCCAGCGTGCGGTATCTCGCCGCCAACCTGGGCCCCGACGGCATCCGCGTCAACGCGATCTCGGCCGGGCCCATGCGGACCCTCGCGGGCAGCGCCATCGGCGGCGCCCGCCATGTCTACAAATGGAACCAGCGTCACGCGCCGCTCAAGCGGACGGTGCGCCTGGAAGACGTCGGCGGCTCGGCTCTTTACCTGCTGTCCGATTTGTCGGCCGGGGTCACGGGCGAGGTCCATCACGTCGATTCCGGCTACAACATCATCGGCCTGCCGAACCCCGAGGACATGATCGACGAGTGATCCCGGAACGGGTCGAAAATCGGATGTATCCAGCGAACAATTAAGTCTGGAAAATCCCTTATCCATTTTTATATAATCATTCTAAGTTTTAATCGGTGCCTATCCATGCCGTAATAAGAAGGCGCGTGGCCTGTCGGTCCGCGAATTGACCCACGATATGACTCGCACCTCCATCACACCTTCGGGCATCACACCGTCGGGCATCACACCGTCGGACGACGCGGCCCCGGCGGCCGAAGGCCGCCCGTTCAGCCAGATTCTCGACCGCCTGCGCGGCGCCGGCCTGCGCCCGACGCGCCAGCGCATGGCGCTCGCCAAGCTTCTGTTCGACGGTGGCGACCGCCATCTGACGGCGGAAATGCTCCATGCCGATGCCCAGTCCGCCAACGTGCGGGTCTCGCTCGCCACGGTCTACAACACCCTGCATCAATTCCACCGCGCCGGTCTGCTGCGGGAAATCGTCGTCGATTCCCAGCGCACCTATTTCGATACCAACATGTCCGACCATCACCATTTCTATTTCGATGAAACGGGTGAGTTGTCGGATATTCCGGGTGACCAGGTCGAAGTCGCCGCCCTGCCGCCGGTGCCCGACGGCATGGCCGTGTCGCGCGTCGACGTCGTCGTTCGCGTCCGTCCCGCCGACGCCTGACGCCTTGCTCCGCCGTTTTGCCGGGCCCTCATTCGCCCGGCCTGCCGCAGGCCCCATCGGGGCCGCGCTCCGGCTTGCCTACATCAGATTAAAATAATTCTAAACTTGACACCAATTGCCTGTCATAGCATAACATTTGCCTCCATAAATTAACTGTCCACCAGTCCACCTAAGGGAGTCAAACCATGAGCCTTAAAGGCAGCCAGACCGAAGAAAACCTCAAAGCCGCGTTCGCCGGGGAATCCCAGGCCAACCGCCGCTATCTCTATTTCGCGCAGAAGGCCGACGTCGAAGGTTACAACGATGTCGCCGCCGTGTTCCGGTCCACCGCCGAAGGCGAAACCGGCCATGCCCACGGCCATCTGGAATTCCTGGAAGAAGTCGGCGACCCTGCCACGGGCGAGCCGATCGGCCCGACCGGCGACAACCTGAAGGCCGCGATCGCCGGTGAAACCCACGAATACACCGACATGTATCCCGGCATGGCCAAGACCGCCCGCGACGAAGGCTTCGATGAAATCGCGGATTGGTTCGAAACCCTGGCGAAGGCTGAAAAGTCCCATGCCGGTCGCTTCCAGAAAGCGTTCGACACCCTGGACTAACGCCGGGATTTGATCTCGGACCGGTTTCGGCGCGGGCGGTTTTCGCCCGCGCCGGCCGGTTTCCGATGTCGGCCGCCGCGCCCACTTCCGGCGCGGCCCCTTTCCGATATTCATGAGTTCCGGACGTTCTTCCGGGAAGACACGACCCGACGGGTCCGTCCGGCCCCCCAGCCCGTGAAGAGGACTTGTCATGAGTGAAGGCAGCCTGGAAGCCCCGACCCGCCATCCCCTGCCCTGGCAGGACGCGGAATTCTACGACGAACAGAAACTCGACGAGGAACTGCGCCGTGTCTTCGACATCTGCCACGGCTGCCGTCGCTGCTTCAATCTCTGCGACAGCTTCCCGCGCCTGTTCGATCTGATCGACGAGTCCGAATCCGGAGAACTGGACACGGTCGACAGTAAGGATTTCAAGCCGGTCATCGACGCCTGCACGCTTTGCGACATGTGCTTCCTGACCAAATGTCCCTACGTGCCGCCCCACGAATTCAACCTGGATTTCCCGCATCTGATGCTGCGCGCCCGCGCCATCGACCAGAAGAAGGGCAAGGTTCCCTTCGCCGCCCGGGAAATGACCAAGACCGACCGCAACGGCAAGTTGGCCTCGGCCATGCCGGGCGTCGTCAATTGGGCCTGCAACTGCGACAACAAGCTGACGCGCCCGATCATGGAATCCGTCGGCGATATCCACCGCGACGCCAAGTTGCCGGAGTTTCACGCCGACACGTTCATGGCGCGCGCAAAGACACCGCCCGCCGTGAACACGGAAGCCCCGGCCCATGGCCGCAAGGCGGTGTTGTATGCGACCTGTTTCGCCAACTACAACAACCCGAACATCGGCAGCGCCGCACAGGCCGTGCTGGCCAAGAACGGCGTCGAGACCACGGCCGTCTATCCGCGCTGCTGCGGCATGCCGCAGTTGGAACAGGGCGACATCGCCGCCGTCGCCGAAGCCGCCAAGGAAGTCGCCGACGAACTGTGTGAATGGATCGACAAGGGGCACGAAATCATCGCCCTGGTGCCGTCCTGTGCGCTGATGATGAAGTTCGAATGGCCGCTAATCCTGCCGGACGACGAAAACGTCAAGAAGCTGGCGACCCATACGTCCGATATCACCGAATACATCGTTTCCATCGCCAAGAAGGAAGGCCTTGCCGACGGCATGTCACCGCTTTCCGGCGGCGTCACGGCGCATATCGCCTGCCACGCCCGGGCCCAGAACATGGGTCAGAAGGGCGCCGAAATGCTCAAGCTGGTGCCCGACACCGACGTCAAGGTGATCGAGCGATGCTCCGGCCACGGCGGCTCCTGGGGCGTGACCAAGGAATTCTTCGAGGTCGGTCTCAAGGTCGGCAAGCCGGTCGCCCGTCAGGCGGCCAAGAACGAAACGCCCTATATCGTTTCCGAATGTCCGCTCGCCCGTGACCATATCCTTCAGGGTATGGAGAAGCTGGATGCCGATACCTCCGGCGTCAAACAGGCACAGCACCCGATTGAACTGATGGCCACCGCCTACGGCCTGGCCGACTGAGAGTTTTAATGACCCCGACCATGCAAGAGGCCGCAATGCCCAACAAGCACGAGATCGCCCCCGCCGATATCATGTCCATGGAGGACTATGGCCGTGAACGCTCGGAACGCCGCAAACGCGTGACCGAACTGAAACGCAACCGGCGCCTCGCCATCGGCCCGGACGCGACCTTCTATTTCGAAAGCTACGACACCATGTTCCATCAGGTGCATGAGATGCTGTTCATCGAAAAGGGCGGCGAGGATCAGATCGAAGACGAGCTGTCCGCCTATAACCCCCTGATCCCCAAGGGCCGGGAGCTGGTCGCGACCTTGATGTTCGAAATCGACGATCCGGTCCGCCGGGCGCGATTCCTGGCCGGCCTGGGCGGGGTCGAGGAAACCGTTTCCTTCGAATTCGCGGGCGAAACGGTCAAAGGCATTCCGGAAGACGACGTCGACCGCACCACGGCGGACGGCAAGGCATCGAGCATCCAGTTCCTGCATTTCCCCTTCACCGACGACCAGGTCGCCAAGTTCAAGGAGCCGGGCACCGAGGTGATGTTGAAGGTGGCGCATGAAAAATACGGCCACATCGCCATCCTGAGCGACGCCGTGAAGGAAGCCTTGGCGAGCGATTTCGACTGATCCGCCCAACGCCGGATCCAAACGACGACGGCGCGGCCCGAAGCGGGACGCGCCGTTTTCATATGCGGATGGGGGGCGTCGTTATTCGACCGCTTCGCCCTTGCGGATACCCCAAAGTTCGACCCGGCGGATCCAGCCTTCGAACCCCGATGCCTTGACCCGGCACCACCCGCCCTCGGCCGGGCAGACGACGATGCGGACGATTACATCCGGCTCCAGCCGCGCCAGCGCCCGGGCGGTGCTGTCCGGGTCGGCGCGCAGCGTCCGGGTGCGGCCCAGCACGATGGCCGTGCGGTCCCCGTCCAACATGGTCTGATGGACCCAACCCTGAGTTCCCTGATGGTCGCGGACCTTTCGCCAGGTCTGGAATTCGGCGATCACCTCCATGGGAAGGTGGCGCCGTTTGTAGACCCAGTCGACGGGATACTGCACGCCGGGGCCCGACCGCATGTTGACCTCGCCCGCGCGCAACGACACGAACCTGGGCAGCGGCAGGCCCGAGGGTGCGGTCGTCGTCGCCGGAGCGCCCGCGCCCGCGGGGGCCTGGGCACCCACCGGAACCGGCGCCATGGCCATAGCGGCGACCATCATCAGGGCGGTCAGAAACCCACATCCCCGCACCGTCCGGCCGTGGCCGACGTCGGTCAATTCGGGATGGGTGGCGGAATGCCGGATCATGTGGTCCTCGGGTCTGGGCGCGGCCCCGGGTTGGGGCGGCCCTGCCTGTCCTTGCGGCGTTCGAAGGGTCTTATCGCCGCCCCGCCCGAACCCGTCAAGGGGATAGCCCCAAGAGCCTATTCTCCGGGGCCTTGCGGCACTTCATCGTGCTATAGACAAGGGATATGATAAGTTGCTATGGCCCCCGGGTAGAACGGAGACCCTGCCACCATGCCAAGTACCAAACCCCGCGTCGTCGTTACGCGCAAACTGCCGGACGCCATCGAAACCCGGATGATGGAACTGTTCGATGTGCAGTTGAATCTGGACGACAAGCCGATGACCAAGGCACAACTGATCGAGGCCGTGGCCAAGGCCGATGTCCTGGTGCCGACGGTCACCGACCGTATCGACGCGGCGATCCTGGCGCAGGCGGGGGATCGATTGCGGCTGATCGCCAATTACGGCACCGGCGTTGACCATATCGACCTGGCCAGCGCCCGCCAGCGGGGCATGACGGTCACCAACACCCCCGACGTCCTGACCGAGGATACCGCCGATATGACCATGGCGCTGTTCCTCGCCGTGTCGCGCCGCATCGCCGAAGGCGAACGCGTCATGCGCACCGGCGATTGGAGTGGCTGGTCCCCGACCTGGATGCTCGGCCACCGGATCAACGGCAAACGCCTGGGCATCATCGGCATGGGCCGCATCGGCCGCGCCGTGGCGCGCCGGGCCCGGGGTTTCGGCATGGCGGTCCACTATCACAACCGCAAGCGCGTGCATGAATCGGTCGAAAACGAATTGGAGGCGACCTATTGGGAAAGCCTCGATCAGATGCTGGCCCGGGTCGATCTGGTATCGGTCAACTGCCCGCATACGCCCGCGACCTATCACCTTCTGTCGGCGCGGCGCCTGCAGCTGTTGCAGCCCCATTCGATCATCGTCAACACGGCACGCGGCGAAGTCATCGACGAAAACGCCCTGACCCGCATGTTGGAAGCGGGCGAGATCGCGGGTGCCGGCCTGGACGTGTTCGAACACGAACCGGCGGTTAATCCGAAGCTGCTGGCGCTCGATAATACGGTCCTGCTGCCCCACCTGGGCAGTGCGACGGTCGAAGGCCGCATCGACATGGGCGAGAAGGTTCTGATCAACATCAAGACCTTCGTCGACGGCCACAAGCCGCCCGACCGCGTCCTGGCCGACGTTTTCTGATTTCGTCTTTCGGCGCGCCTGGACGCGCCCTTCTCGATAATCGTCACGTTCCGCCATGCACATCACCCAGCCCGTTCACGTGCAGCCGATACCCTTCGTCGATCCCGTGGTCGCCTTCGAGGCCTATGCGGATGACCCGGTGGCGGCGTTGTTGGACAGCGCCGATGCCGTCGGCGGGCGGGGCCGGTATGCCTTCCTGGCGGGCGATCCCTACCATGTGATCTCCGCCGACGCGGCCGACGATCCCTTCGGCCAACTGGCCCGCGAACTGGCCCGCGCGCGCATCGAACCCGTGCCCGGTCTGCCGCCGTTCCAGACGGGGGCGGTGGGTGTGCTGGGCTATGAGTTGGGCTCGGCCCTCGAACGCCTGCCGGAGCGAAAGCCGGGCGGCCTCGATTTCCCCGACATGGTGATGGGTCTATACGACACCGTCTGCGCCTTCGACATGAAGTTGAAGAAAGCCTGGGTGATCGCGACGGACGTCGCCGGTAACCGGGACGGATCGGTCAAGGCGCCTCGCCGTCCGGGGCCGGAGGCCCGTGCGCGGGTCATGGCGGCGCGCGTCGTTTCGGCCCGCGCGTCGGACGAGCCCCCGCCCCTGGGCCTCGATTGGCGGGCCGACCAGACGCGGCCCGAGATGGAGGCCCGCATCGCCCGCGCCATCGACTACATCCACATGGGCGATATCTTCCAGGCCAACATCGCGCAACGGTTCCTGGCCGATCTACCGGCGGAGACCCGGCCCTTCGACGTCTACCGGCGGCTGCGCCGTCTGTCTTCGGCCCCCTTTGCGGCGTTCCTCAAGTGCGGTGCGGATAAGGCCGTGATCTCCGCCTCGCCGGAACGGTTCCTGTCGTTGGGCCCGGGCGGGGTGATCGAAACCCGGCCCATCAAGGGCACCCGGCCGCGCGGCGTGACGACCGAGGAAGACCGCACCCTGGCGGCCCAGCTGATCTCCAGCGAAAAGGACCGGGCTGAAAACCTGATGATCGTCGATCTGTTGCGCAACGATCTGTCGCGGGTCGCCAGGATCGGCTCGGTCCAGGTCTCGAAACTATTCGAACTGGAGACCTTCGCGCGGGTGCATCATCTGGTGTCGGAAGTCCGCGCCGATATCGGCGAAGGCCTGGATGCCATCGATCTGTTGCGCGCGACCTTCCCCGGCGGCTCGATCACCGGGGCGCCGAAAATCCGCGCCATGGAAATCATTCACGAGATCGAACCCGTGGCCCGTGGGCCATACTGCGGGGCCGTCGCCTGGATGGGGTTCGACGGGGCCATGGATTCCGCCATCGCGATCCGCACCATGACCTATGCGAACGGCGTCGTCGCGGCCCAGGCCGGCGGCGGCATCGTCGCGGACTCGGACCCCGCGGACGAGTATGATGAGTCCATGACCAAGATCCGCCCCCTTCTGGCCGCCCTCGACGGGCGCATGGCTTTATCGTGATGATGGGTGCCGCGTCATGGTGATCGATTTCAACGGCCATCTGGTCCCGCCCGAGGCGGTGCGCATCGATCCCTTCGACCGGGGCTTCACCCTGGGCGACGGCATTTTCGAAAGCCTGCGGGTCACCGGCGGTCAGGTGGAATTCGCCGAGGAACATTTGGATCGCCTGAACCGGGCGGCCGAGGTCACGGCCATGCCGCTGCCCTTTACCCGGTCGGAGATCCTCGTCCGCATGGTGCGCCTGATCGCCGCCACGGAAATGGCCGACGCGGCGTTGCGCCTGATGGTCAGCCGGGGCCCCGCCGCGCGCGGCGTCGCCGCACCCCCGCCCGAGGATTGCCGCCCGACCGTGGTGATGGCCCTGCACCCCCTGCCACCGACCCGCAACGCCGCGGTCGCCGCCGTCGTCGCGACGGTCACCCGGCGCAACGAATTCTCGCCCTTTTCCCGGGTCAAGGCCGCCCCCTATCTGGACAGCATCGTCGCCTTGGAAGAAGCCAAAGGAAAAGACGCTCAGGATGCCGTTCTGTTGAATACGCAGGGCCGAGTGGCCTCTGCCTGCTACGCCAATCTGTTCGCGGTGATCGGCGGACGTCTGGTCACGCCGCCGCTGGCCGACGGGCCCTTGCCGGGGGTCACGCGGGGCCGGGTGCTGGCGGCGCTGGACGGGGCGGAGGAAGGCATGTCGGCGGACGATCTCGCCGGGGCCGAGGAAATCTTCCTGACCAACAGTTTCGGCATCCGCAGCGTCACGGCGCTGGACGGCCGCCCCCTGCCCGAAGGGCCCATGGCCGCCAAGGCGCGCGAGATCGCGGGTTAGCCCGGCCGATCAGATAAACAGGATCGCGCCGTCTTTCGATGCGTCGTTCAGGAAGGTCACCAGGCCGCCCGGCGTGATCGTGATGTCGCCCCGCAGCGGCATGTCTTCCAGGCCGCGCGCCCGCAGGCCCATTTCGCAGACCATGAAGACGACGCCCATTTCGGCGCAGGACGTGATCAGGGTTTCGAAATCGGCGACGCCCAGATCCTGGAAACCATCATCCATGGCGCCCGCGTCCTTGTGCCCGCCCTGGCCGACGGGCATGGCGCGCCAGGCTTTGTCGCGGCCCAGCGCCTCGCAGGCGTCCATGGTGAAGAACAGCGTCACGGCCC
>CAJWCU010000026.1 GCA_913030825.1 uncultured Rhodospirillaceae bacterium
GTGAAAAAATGCCTTGTTCGGGATTCGAATCAGCCATCACGACAATCTAATTGGGTTTCCCCACCTTTTGCAATCTGGCCGGTCGGTCAGGTTCTCAGGTCTGAGCGTCCGGGGGCGGTGTCGTCGTATTGTCCGCCAAGCGCCGCGCCGAGAGATTTATCGACTTCATTCAACGCCTCGGCAAGGGCGGCCAAGAGGGGCTCCACGTTCGCGGTGTCGGTACCGGAACGCAATGCGTCGTTCAGTGCTTTCGAGGCTTCGAATACCCGTCCCGCCCGGATGTTGCCGCTGACACCTTTAAGGGAATGCGACGTGCGCTCGGCGGTCCCCATGTCACCGGACTCGAGGGCTTCGCCGATGGTCTCGGCAAGGTTCATGTATTTGGCGTGGAAGTCTCCCAGTAGGCGCCTCAGGATGGCGTCGTTGCCGCGCATCATCTGGCGGGCGGCGGCCATGTCGATCCCCTGGATTTCATCGGGCAGGGCGGAGCCGTCCGATGGCGCGGGCGGTTTCCGCGCGTCGAGAGAGCCCGGACGGGCCGCCGGTTTCGGCGCCGTGGCGGCGGCGAATGCCACTTGCGAGCCGTCCCGACCCGTCCATTTCGCCAGCGTTGCGAACAAATGGTCCGGATCGACCGGTTTGGTGATGTGGTCGTTCATGCCCGCGGCCAAGCATTTTTCCCTTTCGGAAGCCATGGCATGGGCGGTCATGGCGATGATCGGAAGTTTCGCATGTTTCTCTTGGGCGCGGATCGCGCGGGTGGCTTCGTAGCCGTCCATTTCCGGCATCTGCAAATCCATGAGTACGGCGTCATAGGGTTCGAGGCCGACCATGTTCAGCGCCTCCTTGCCGTTCGCCGCCACATCGATCTGAACCCCTTCTCCCGACAGCAATTCGATCGCGACCTGCTGGTTGATCTCATTGTCTTCGGTCAACAGAACACGCAGGCCCGCGATCCGCGAAGTGGTTTGGGGGGCTTCGCCCGTATGGGGCGTGATCGGGGCCGATGCGTCGGCCGAAGCGCGCGCCGGGGTGGTGCAGGCCTCGGCGATGGCGTTGTAAAGCTGCGACGGGTTCAAAGGTTTGGAAAGAATGGCGGAGATATCCAGCCCCGCCGCAAGCTCACGGACCTGTTCCAGGTTCTGAGACGTCACCAGGATGATCGGCACGCGCGCGTCCGACGCAGGCAGGGAACTGATCCGCCGCGCCGTTTCGATGCCGTCCATGTCGGGCATTTGCCAATCGACCAACGCAATCTGGAACGGCGGCTCATCAGGCTGCGCGGCGTTACGTTCGAGTTCACTAATTCCCGCTTCGCCCGAATTGACGGTGGTCACGTCGAAGGACGACGCTTCCAGCGCTTCGGTTAAGATTTCGCGGGCCGTTTCGTTGTCGTCGATGACCAGAACGCGGATGCCCTTGAGGGCACCGCTCGGGGGGCTCGTCTTCTCGGCCGAGGTGTCGATCCCGATCGAGACGGTGAACCAGAACGTGCTGCCTTTGCCTTCAACACTTTTGACGCCGATTTCGCCGCCCATCATTTCGACCAGACTGCGGCTGATCGCGAGGCCCAGTCCCGTGCCGCCGAACCGCCGCGTGGTCGATAGGTCGGCCTGAGTGAACGGCTGGAACAGGGTCCCCATCTGGGCCTTGGTCATGCCGATTCCCGTATCGGTGACCTCAAAGCGGAACCGGGCTTTATTGCCTGAAAGCCCTTCCAACACCGTGTTCACGATGATCTCACCCTCTTCCGTGAACTTGATGGCGTTCGAGGTCAGATTGATCAGAATCTGGCCCAGACGCAACGGATCGCCGGTCAATGACTTGGGGGCTTCCGGGTCCATTCGGAAAAGCATTTCGATCGACTTGTTCCCGGCCCGCGCGGTCATCATCGCCGCCAGGTTCGACATGACATTGTCTAACTGGAACGGCACGGATTCGATTTCCAGCTTTCCGGCTTCGATCTTGGAGAAATCCAGGATGTCGTTGATCAGACCGAGTAGTGCGTGCGACGAGACCTCGATTTTCGACAGATAATCGCTTTGCCGTGATGTCAGCTCCGTCTTCTGGGCAAGGCCGGTCAGACCGATGATGGCGTTGAGCGGTGTACGGATTTCGTGGCTCATATTCGCCAGGAACGAACTTTTGGCGGCGCTTGCATCTTCGGCCGCGACTTTGGCTTCCAACAATGTCCGTTCCGCCAGTTTCTGTTGAGTGATATCGGAATAAGTCGTGACGAACCCGCGCTTATCGGGCAGTGGGTTGCCGCGGATTTCAATGACCATGCCGTCGGGCCGGGAGCGCTCGAAATGATGGGGTTCGAACCGGCGGGCCAGGTCGATCCGGCTCGCCACCTGTTCCTCGGCATTGCCCGGCCCATATTCGCCGCGGTCCGCGTTGTAGCGGAAAAATTCGACGAGGTTGGTCCCCGGGGGGAACAGTTCGGGCGGAAATTCCAGTAATTCCAGGAATTTCGAGTTCGCGGTGATGACGTTCAAATCTTCGTCGAACATGGTGATTCCCTGGTCCATGGTTTCCAGGGTCGTTTCCAGGATCGCCTTCTGCCGTTCGATTTCCTGTTCGGCCAGTTTCTGTTCGGTGATGTCGAGCATCGCCGTGCCGATGCCGGTAATGACGCCGTCGCGGTCCCGGACAGGGAACTTGATCAGGCGATAATATGGCGCGATGCCGTCGACCTTGTTGATCGTGGACTGGGTTTCGAGGACGACCACTTCGCCGCTTTCGACGACCTTGGCTTCAAGAGCCTTAACGTCGTCGGCTCGTGCCTTCGGCGCGAAATCGTGCAACGTCTTACCGATCATTTTTTCCGGCGTTGTGCCGTGCCATTCGGCGAAGATTTTGTTGACGCTCAGGAACGTGCCGTCCACGCCCTTCAGGGCCAGCATGATGGGGACGTTTTCGGTGATGGCGCTCAGGCGCGAACGGGTCTCTTCCAGAGACCGCTGCGCTTCTTTCTCTTCCGTGATGTCATCGAATACGCCGACCAAATAGCCTTTGTACCAATCGCCGTACCGGGCATGGATGACCCGACCGTCGGCAAGCGGAACCTCGGCCACCGAATTGCCCGATCGGACAGTGGCGATCCGTGCCTCGACCGATCCGTCCTCGCCGCCTTTCAGGTCGCCCCGGGATTCCAGGTATGCCGCCGTGTCCTTGGCGTTCATGCCCATATCGACGACGCCGTCCGGCAGACCCCAGACCTTTTCGAACTGCGGATTGACCGAAACGTAATTCATGTCTTCGTCGAAGACGCAAAGGCCCGAAGGCATGCTGTCCAAGATAACCCGCAGGATCGCCGATTGCTGGGCGACCTGTTGTTCGGCCGCTTTTCGCTTGGTGATGTCCAGGGTCCAGACAATCCGGGCCTGGCGGCCGTCGTAGCGAATGGGCCGCCAGGTGGACATCGACCACCATTTGGTCACGCCGTCCAGATGGACGCGCTCGGCCTCCGAGTAATCGACCCGGCCGTCGCGGGCGAAATCCGCCAACTTGTCGCTCAGCTCCGCCGAACGGACATAGGTGTCGTCAAAGTCGCGACCCAGAAGGTCGTCCAGGTTCGCCGCACCCAGTACCGCCGCCTGACGGGGATTGGCGAACAGGCATTTCCCGGTCTCGTTGTCCAGAATGGAAATCGCGATCGGGCTGTTCTCGAGGATATGGCGCATTTGCGCTTCGCTCTCGGCCAGGCGTTCCTCGGCCTGCCGCCGGTCGGTGATGTCGACCGTCGTCGTGATGACCCCGATGGCTCGGCCGTCCGCATCCTTGAGCGGCACCTTGGTGCAGATGGCTTGCCGCAGGTCGCCGTTCCGGTCCTTCAGTTCCAAATCGAAAAACGGGATCGGCTCGCCTGTTTCGATGATCTGGGCATTGAGCTTGTCCATGGCCCGGGCGTGTTCCAAGCCGATGATCGTCGACGTATTACCCTTTATGTCGACATCTTCCAGGCCCAGGAAATCCTTGTGGTACCTGTTCGACATGACGTAGCGGCCGTCCTGGTCCTTGACGTTGATCAAGGCCGGCACGGCGTCGATGACCGCCTGCAGTTCGGCGCGACTCTCCGCCAGGGATCGTTCGATACGCTTTCGGTTGGTGATGTCGGCGTAGACGGCGACGATGTAGCCGTCCGTCCAGTCGCCGAACTGCACGTTGATGACGCGACCATCGGCGAGGGTCTGTTCAACGGAGACCCGGCCCAGGCGAATCTGTTCCTCGCGGGCCTAGATGGTTTCCTTGTGATCTTCCAGCGGGCCGAGCAGCCCTTTGTCGACGAGATGCCAGAATGCTTCGCTTCGGGTGATGCCCGGTTGCAGAAAGCCTTCTTCGAAACCGTAGATATCCTGATAGCTGCGGTTGTAGGCGACGATGCGCAGGTCTTCGTCGAACATGCACAGTCCGTTGGGCATGTTGTCGAGGGCGAGCTGCAGTTGAGTTTCCATCAGACCGGAAAGCCGCTCGACCCGTTCTGACAACGGGTTCAGCAGCAGGAACAACCCGCAGATGCCCAGCAGTACGACGCCCAACACGCCGACGCCGGAATAGATCAGATTGTCATTCAGGTCGCCAAAGACTTCGTCCACGTCTTGACGCAGGATCAAGGCCAAGCCGTCTGTGATCTGTTCGTGGGCGGCCGTGACGCGATCGCCGATCGCGACCCCGGCGGGGCTGCTCCAGACGCTGATTTCGTCGAGGAGATCCTTGCTGATGACGTTTTCGACGCGTTCGATGTCGCTGCCGTCCTGAAGGGCCATCATCAGGTTTCTGTCGCCGTCCCGGTACAAAAGGAATGCCCGGCCCGTCTTGCCCATGTCGGCATGGCCCGTGAACAGATCGAAGACCCGCGCCATCGACAAGGTGACGATGTCCACTCCGACGTGGCGTCCGTCCGGGGTCAGGATGGGCGAACTGGCGACCAGGTACTTGCCGTATCCCATGGCCGTCGGGCCTGATACCAGGGCGTCGATGCTGTCTTCCCAGCCGACGGGCCAGGTTTTGCGATCCGGTGTGGCGCCGGTCGAGAAGACGGTTTCGCCCCGGCTGTTCAGGCGGGTAATTCCCAGGACTTCTTCCGACGAATCCATGGCGGCCTGGAAGATCGGTGCGATGGCGGCATCGAACTGGGTTTTGCCGATATCGCCGCTCTCCAGCGATTGCAGGAGGGTCCGGGCCCGCGTGCGGCTTGATATCTGCGCTGCGATGCTTTTAGTGCGGCTGAGGATCTGGGTGATGCCGTCGGCTTTGGATCGGGCGATCTGAGTCAAATGCGTAACCGAGGCATCGCGCAATTGAATTTGCATCGGAACCATGACGAACAACGCCGTCAAGGCGGCGATGAGCATCACGCCGGCCAGGGAAAACCGCAACAGGTTGCGTTGCAGGCCCTTGATATCGCCGATATGTCGTTGGGGCACGGTCCCCTCGAAGCCAAAATTTTTGCCTCCTTCGATTTGGAGGCACAAGCACGTTGATTGAACCCCTGAACTAAAGCAGATTCCGTGCCAAGGTTCGATATATCAATCGGATAGGGTGTGCCGGCGGCGGATCGTTCGGCGCCAACCGCCGGTTGCGGGATGCCCGGCGAAAATCGCCTAGCGCCGTGGACGACCGGCGGAAAAACCGGTACCCTCTTTCTGCTTGGGAACGCTTGTCATTTTGACACCTGTGGCACCTGCGGCAGGCGTAAGGAGATTGAATATATGGCTTCGATCCTTGTGATCGAGGACGATGAGTTCTTTCAGAACTTCCTGGAACTCGTCTTGTCCGGCGAAGGCCACGACGTGCGTATCGCCGAAGACGGTGACAAAGGTCTCGCGGCGGTGGCGGATGCGCGGCCGGATTTGATCCTCTGCGATATGAGCATGCCGAAGATGACCGGTTTCGAGGTCATCCGTGAACTCAAGAAAATGGACGGGGTCATGGACGTTCCGGTCATCGCGCTGTCGGCGCACGACACGGCGGCCGACCATGATGAAGCCTTTGCCGCCGGCGCTGCCGCCTATGAGACGAAACCCATCGAGATGGACCGCTTGATCGAGAGCGTCAACGAAGCCCTCAACGGCGGTCCGCCCGACTGACGCCGAGCCTCACAGGAAACCTGATCAACCGGGCCAGGCGTCTGTCAGCGCCGCGCGCAGCCGCGCGATATCGTCATCCGACACATAGACATGGGGCGCCAGGCGCAATCCCCCGCAACGCAGCGATGCATGAACGCCCTTGGCGGCCAATCCGGCGATCATTCCGGGGGGCGGCGGGCTGGCCTTGCTGATCGATGTGATATGGGCCGCGCCCGATCCGGCGGGCGTATCGAACCCAAGGTCGTCGGCGATTTCCAGGATACGCGCCATGATGGGGGTGAGGGTTTGGGCCGTGGCGTCGGGCGTCCATGCCGCAACTTGTTTCAACGCCGCCTCGGCCATCGCCAGCTTCACCGGATCGAAGGTCTGACCCACGTCGAACCGCCGCGCACCTTTGGAATACGCCGGATCGTAGACCAGCGAGCCTTCGATGCTGGCCCCGGTGACCGGGTGATTATAGTCGTGATGCTCCATCGGGCGGCCGTCCCGGCGGTCCGGCGCGGCATAGAAAAACGACATGCCGTTTGGGCAGAGCTGCCATTTATACGCGGCGGAGACCAGAAAATCGGGTTGCACCTTGGTAACGTCGAAAGGCGCCGCACCGACCCATTGGGTCACGTCGACGACCAATGCCGCACCTTGGTTGCGGCAGGCGGTGCCAATGGCTTCCAGGTTCAGGACGGTGCCGTCGGCCCAATGGCAGGGCGGCAGGGCGGCGATCGCGGTGTTGCCGTCGACGTGATCCAGGACCGCGGCGGTCCAATCGCCGTCCGTCGGACGGGGCACCGTGACCACGTGGGCGCCCACGTCGGCTGCCTTTTCCATCCAGATGAAGACGTTTGACGGAAACTGGTCTTCGATCACGACGACCGATTGGCCCGCCGCCAGAGGAAGATTGCGGGCCGCCACGGCAAGCCCGTAACTGGCCGCCGGCTGGATCGCAATGGCGTCCGCGTCGGCGCCGATCAATTCGCCGAACAGACCGCGCACCCGGTCCGATTGGGCCTCGAGAGCGGCGCCATCCCAGGTCCAGGGGTTGAGGCGCGCGGCCATTGCCTTTTCGCCCGCCGCCGCGACGGATTTCAGAAACGGCGTACGCGCGGCGCAGTTGAACCAGGCGACGTTTTCCGGGATGTCGAACAGGTGACGTTGATTGCCGAGTGCGGCCATGGCGTCAGGTTCCTTTGTCTGAAGTTTTGCCCGGTTCCGCGGCAGGGGCCGCTGTGTCGTCCACATCCACGTCCACGCCCGACGTGACGGTGTTGCGGACGCCGCCCGGCGGTCCGGCGACAAGGCCGCGTTTGCGGCCCAGCATATGTTCGCGGTAGGCGATATAGGCGGTCGAGCCCAGGATCATGGCGCCGCCGATCCAGACGAACAGATCCGGCAATTCGTCGAAGAAGATCGAGCCCAGCGCCGTCACCCAGATCAAGCGGGTGAAGTCGATGGGGCCGACGACATGGGTGTCGGCGAGTTTCAGCGCCTGGGCCATGGACATCTGCGCGCCGCCGCCCAGGATGCCGAGCCCGACCAGCAAGGCCCATTGCTCCAACGTCGGCCAGGTCCAGACGAAGGACGCGGGCACCAGAATGATCGGCATCATCACCAGCGACATGTAGACGGTGATCGTGGCGCTCGATTCCGTTTCGCTCAGGCGCTTGATGATGATGATGCAGGCCCCCCAGATCAGCGACGAGAAGACGACCAGCATCGGCCCCAATTCGAAGGGGATGAAGCCGGGCCGCAGAATCACCACCGTGCCGGCGAAGCCCAGCAGGATGGCCGTCCACCGGCGCAGGCGGATGGTTTCGCCCAAGAACAGGACGGCAAGGACCGATGCGAAAATGGGGGCGGAAAATCCCAGTGCCGTGACCTGCGCCAGGGGGGCGATGGAAAGCGCGAAGAAATAGCACATCATGGCCGCCGAATTGAGCACGCCGCGCAGGGTCAACAGACCCAGGCGTTTGGTCTTCAGCGGCGCCAGGCCGTCTTTCACGAAAAACGGAATGATCGGCAGCATGCCGAACATCAGGCGGAAGAACGCGGTTTCGAACGGGTGGACCCCGGTCCGGGCGACTTCCTTGATCACGGCGTGCATACAGGCGAAACAGAAACTGCCGAACAGCATCCAAAGAATGCCCCGGACGGCTTTTGATCGCCGCGGGGTGGGGGCGGCGGGGTCCGGGTCTGCGTTCATGGTCGGGCTTTCGGTCTTGGGCCGGCCACTGCCGGCTGGCCAGCCGTTTCGGGCCGCCGTTTCGGGGCAGGGCGACGGCCCGGCCGGCCGCCGGTGTCGCACCTGATGGGCAATCTATAACGGCTCCGCCGAGGTGTTTAAAGCGCCCGGACGGGAAAACCCTGTCGGATGCGGTTGACAGGGGGGGAGGGTTTGGGTAGTTTCCGCCGCTTCCGGCCTGACCGGACCCGATTTCCCGCCCATTTGTGGCTTGCCCACGGAGCTTGAGACCGATGAAAGTTCTGAATTCCCTTAAGTCCGCGAAGACGCGCGATAAGAATTGCCGCGTTGTGCGCCGCAAGGGCCGCGTTTACGTGATCAATAAAAAGAATCCGCGCTTCAAAGCCCGCCAAGGGTGATGCGGGACGCGCCTTTGGCGTGGACCTTTTAGAAACCGTGCCCTCTGGGATTTCAGGGGCGCGGTTTTTTATTGCCCGGATCACCGAAAGAGACGCGTGCGGCGGGCCTTTCCGCCGTGGCGTCCCCGGGCCGCTCTGATATACAAGGCGTCGGTTTTTTCATCCGCCGCCTGACCGGAGCCTCGAATCCCATGTCCGAACAAGTCGCCGCCCATTACACCCATGGCTCGTTGATGGAGAGCATCCTGGAAAAACTCCAGGAGGCGGGCGTCGCGCTCGACGGGCTCAGCGCCCTTGATCTCGCGCCGATGGACCACCTGCATGGCCGCGGGCGGGCCGCGACGGACGATATGATCGCCCATCTACGGCCCCAGGCCGGGCAATCGATTATCGATATCGGCTGCGGCGTCGGCGGGCCGGCGCGTTATATCGCCGAACGCCATGGCGCCGAGGTCACGGGGATCGACTTGACGGCCGAATTCATCGAGGTCGCGGCCGAACTCGCCCGCCTGACCGGTCTCTCGGACAAGGCGCATTTCAAGCAAGCCAATGCCTTGGACCTGCCGTTCGAGGATGCGACCTTCGATGCGGGCTTCACCCAGAACGTTTCCATGAGCGTGCCGGACAAGGCGCAGTTCTTCGCCGAGGCGGCGCGGGTTCTGAAGCCGGGTGCCCGGTTCGTCGCCGGCGAGGTCGCGCAAGGCCCCGGCGGCGACGTGATCTATCCCGTGCCCTGGGCCATGACCGTCGAGATCAGCCATCTGACCCCGCCCGACGAAACGACCGATATCCTCGAAAAGGCCGGGTTCCGGGTCGAGGAAGTGCACGATTCGACGGAACACGCCCTGGCCTATAACCAAGCCGCGCGCGAACGGGCGAAGGGCAAGACGCCGCCGGTCCTGACGCCGCTGATTATCCTGCGTGACCGGGGGATGGAGCGGATGCGCAATTCCGCCCGCAATCTGGAGCAAGGTCGCGCCATTCCTGTCGAATTCGTCTGCATTCGCGCTTGACTTTCGAGGGGGCGGCCCCGACATTTTCGGAAATTGTTCCGCATCGTGAAATTGCCTCGGTGACGACCTGCCGTCGGCCCACGGGCCCGCGCGGAGCCATACGAAACCGTCAGACGCAGGGAACAAATTCATGGCCGAACAGATCCGCCCGCGCCCCCGGGGTCGCACGCGTACGCGCTCGCGCGAGGACACCGGAGGACAGGTGCAATCGCTGGCTCGCGCGATTTCAATTCTCAAGGCGCTGGCCCGCGCCGAGGACGGTATGACCCTGACCGACGTGGCGCTGACCGTCACCCTGCCGCCGTCGACCACGCATCGCCTGCTGACCACCATGCAGCACGATCGTATCGTCCGGTTCGATCAGGCGACGGCACTTTGGCACGTCGGGGTCGAGGCCTTTGTCATCGGCAATGCCTTCATCCGGTCTCGCGATCTGGTGGTCATGGCGCGGCCGATCATGCGGCGTTTGATGGAGGAAAGCGGCGAGACCGTGAAACTGGCGATCCAGGACGACGGCGAAATCATCTATTTGGCCCAGGTCGAAAGCCGTGAGACCATGCGCGCCTACCGCGCCCCCGGCACCCGTGTCCCGATGCATTGTTCGGGCGTCGGCAAGGTATTGTTGGCCAACCAGTCGGAAGAAGAGGTCAACCGCATCCTGCAACGCCACGGCCTGACCAAGGTCACCGATAAAACCTTGGCGACCCCCGCCAAGTTCCGCGAGGAGCTGTCGACCATCAAGCGTCACGGCTATGCCATGGACGACGAGGAACACGCCGTCGGCCTGCGCTGCATCGCCGCCGCCGTTTGCGACGAACACGACGAGCCGATCGCCGCGATTTCCGTCTCCGGCCCCTCGGCGCGGATTTCCGATGAAAAGATTTCCGGCCTGGCCGGTCTGGTCACCCGGGCCGCGCGGGCTATCGCCAGCGAATTGGGCAGCCGTGAACCCTGACCGTCTCATGCCGTCGGATCGGTAATTTTCCAAAATTACATATACTCTAACATTCTGAATATAAGCGGAAATATCGCTATTTATCGAATGGTGGAATAGTTCCCAAAAATGTTGATGCGGCGCCCGGCGCCTGTCACCCTTTTCCTCTGATCTCCGGCTGGGTCGGCCTGCCGATCCCGGATCAAAGGTCCCTGCGAGAAGGGCGGGAGGCGCCCGGACCGGCCCAGTGCCGGTTGCCTCCCGCCTGACCGCGCCGCTACCTTTGACAACCGAACAACCCGCAGGAGACACCCCATGCCCCGCTTCAACGCCAACATCACCATGTTGTTCCAGGAACTGGACTTCATGGACCGGTTCAAGGCCGCCGCCGATGCCGGGTTCAAGGGCGTCGAATACCTGTTTCCCTACGACTATGAAGCCGATCGCCTGGTCGCGGCACTGGAAGGCAACGGCCTGGTGCAGGTCCTGCACAACATGCCGCCGGGCGATTGGGCGGCGGGCGAGCGGGGATTGGCGAGCCTGCCGGACCGCGTCGGTGAATTTCAGGACAGCGTCGGAAAGGCCATCGAATACGCCAAGGCGCTGGGTTGCCCGCAGGTTAATTGTCTGGCCGGCATTCCGGGCGACGGCGTGGCGCCCGAGAAGGCGCACGGGACCTTCGTCGAGAATTTGAAGTTCGCCGCACCCCAGTTCGAGGCGGCGGGGATCAAGCTTCTGATCGAGGCCATCAATTCGATGGATATTCCGGGCTTCTTCCTCAATACGTCGAAGCAGACGGAACGGGTGCTGGCCGACGTCGGGCACGATAACGTCTATTTCCAATTCGACGCCTATCACATGCAGATCATGGAAGGCGATATCTGCCGCACGGTCGAACGCCTGCTACCCCGCATCCCGCATATTCAGATCGCCGACAACCCGGGCCGGCACGAGCCGGGCACGGGCGAGATCAACTATCCCTATTTCTTCGCCCATCTGGACGCCATCGGCTACGGCGGCTGGGTCGGTTGCGAATACATCCCGGCGGCCACGACGGCCGAGGGCCTGGGCTGGCTTCGCGCGGCCGAGGCGGCGTCCAAGGCGGCCTGATCGCCGCCCGGACCGTCGCACGCCTTTTCCCAAGAGGTGGAAAAATCCCGCTTGGCCCATTGGTTTTTCCCGCATTCGCGGTAAAACCGATGGCAACGACGCCTTTCACGCAAAATCAATTCATTCAGGAGGGGACATCGATCATGGCGACCATCGGATTCATCGGCCTCGGCATCATGGGGGCTCCCATGGCCCAGCATCTTCAGAACGCCGGCCACAAGATCGTGGCACTCAAGCGCAAGAAGCCCATGCCCAAGGACCTGGCCAAGGGCGGTGCCGTCTTCGCCGCGACGCCCAAGGCCGTCGCCGCCAAGGCGGAGATCATCATCACCATGGTCCCCGACACGCCGCAGGTCGAAGAGGTCTTGTTCGGCGCCGACGGCGTCGCCTCTGCCAATCTGAAGGGCAAGCTGGTCATCGACATGTCGTCGATCGCGCCGCTGGCGACCAAGGAATTCGCCAAGAAGATCAAGAAGGCGGGCGCCGGTTGGGTCGACGCCCCCGTGTCCGGCGGCGAGGTCGGCGCCAAGGCGGCCAGCCTGACCATCATGTGCGGCGGCACCAAGAAGGATTTCGACCGGGCCAAGCCGCTGTTCGATCTGATGGGCCAGAACATCACCCTGGTCGGCGGCGCCGGCGATGGCCAGACCTGCAAGGTCGCCAACCAGATCATCGTCGCCCTGAACATCGAAGCGGTTTCCGAAGCGCTGTTGTTCGCATCCAAGGCCGGGGCCGATCCGGCCAAGGTGCGCGAGGCCTTGATGGGCGGCTTCGCAAATTCGAAGATTCTGGAGGTTCATGCCGAGCGCATGATCAAGCGCACGTTCAAGCCGGGCTTCCGGATCGAGCTGCACCAGAAGGATTTGAACCTGGCCCTTTCCGGCGCCAAGGAAATGGGCCTGTCGCTGCCCAATACGGCGACGGCGCAGGAATTGTTCAACGCGTGCAAGGCCAACGGCGGGGCCGGATGGGATCATTCGGCGATGGTCCGCGCCCTGGAATTGATGGCCAAGCATAACGTCAAATAGGCGAACCCCGCGCCTCGGTTGCCGGGGCGGGCAAATGCCGTAAAATGCGCAGCAGCGGCGCCCGCCGGGCGCCCCGCGACGGTTGGAGTATCCGTTCATGCAGATGCCGGACCCCGATCAACGGGTTATCGAACGCCGGGCCGAGATCATCAAGGCCATGCGCACTATCGTTCCGGGCGAGGGGGTGATCGCCGACGAGGCCATGTTGAAGGCCTTCGAATGCGACGGCCTGATGGCGTATCGGCAATTGCCGCTGATCGTCGTGTTGCCGGAAACGACGGCGCAGGTCTCGCAGATTCTCGCCTATTGCCATCTGAACGATGTGAAGATCGTGCCGCGCGGCGCCGGAACGGGTCTTTCGGGCGGTGCGTTGCCGCTGGCCGACGCCATCACCTTGGGCCTGTCCAAATTCAACCGGGTTCTCGATATCGACTACCCCAACCGCTGTGCCGTGGTGCAGCCGGGGGTGACGAACTTAGGAGTCACGAAGGCGGTCGAGGCCGATGGGTTCTATTACGCGCCCGATCCGTCGTCGCAGATCGCCTGCTCCATCGGCGGCAACATCGCCGAGAACTCCGGCGGCGTGCATTGCCTGAAATACGGCCTGACGACCAACAATGTGTTGGGGCTGGAAATGGTCCTGATGGACGGCACGGTGCTGCGCCTGGGCGGCAAGCATCTGGACCCGGGCGGCTACGACCTGCTCGGCGTGATGACCGGCTCGGAAGGGCTGCTCGGCGTCATTACCGAGGTCACCGTGCGGATCTTGAAAAAGCCGGAGACCGCGCGGGCGGTGCTGCTCGGCTTCAACTCGTCGGAAGAAGGCGGTGATTGCGTCGCCGCCATCATCAACGCAGGCATCATCCCGGGCGGCATCGAAATGATGGACAAGCCCGCGATCCACGCGACCGAGGAATTCGTCCACGCCGGGTATCCGCTGGACGTCGAAGCCTTGTTGATCGTCGAACTGGACGGCCCGCAGATCGAGGTCGACCACCTGATCGAACAGGTCGGCGAGATCGCCAAGGGCCAGGGTGCGGTCTATTCCCGCATTTCCGAGACCGAGGAAGAACGCGCCGTGTTCTGGTCCGGGCGCAAGAACGCCTTTCCGGCCGTCGGCCGCATGTCGCCGGACTACCTTTGCATGGACGGCACGATCCCCCGGAACAAGCTGGCCCTGGTTCTTAAACGCACGGCGGAACTGTCACAAAAATACGGTCTGCGCGTCGCCAACGTGTTCCATGCCGGCGACGGCAACCTGCACCCGCTGATCCTGTTCGACGCCAACCAGCCGGGCGAACTGGACAAGGCCGAACAGTTCGGCGGCGATATCCTGAAACTCTGTGTCGAGGTCGGCGGCGTGCTGACCGGCGAACACGGCGTCGGGGTGGAGAAACGCGACCTGATGGGCGAGATGTTCACCGAGGACGATCTGAAGCAGCAGCAGCGCGTCAAATGCGCCTTCGATCCGACCCATCAATTGAACCCCGGCAAGGTCTATCCGACCCTGCACCGCTGCGCCGAACTGGGCCGCATGCATATCTCGCGCGGCCAGGTGCCGTTCCCCGACATCCCCCGATTCTAAGCAAGACACGATGACTGAAATACTGAAACCGGATAACGCCGACCAGGTGCTGGACGCCGTCAAATGGGCGGTCTCGGAAGCGACCCCGCTGGAGGTTCGCAGCCTCGGCACCAAGGCGGGCTTCGGCCGTCCGGTGCAGGCGGGCCGGGTGCTGGACCTTTCGAACCTCTCCGGCATCACCGATTACGATCCGGGCGAATTGGTCCTGACCGCCGGCCCCGCGACGCCCATGGCCGAGATCGAACGGGCGCTTGCCGCCGCCAATCAGGAATTGCAGTTCGAGCCGATGGACCTAGGCCCGCTCTATGGTGGGTCCACGGACGCCCCTGCCACCGGCACAATCGGCGGCGTGATCGCCGCCAACCTATCCGGTCCGCGCCGGGTGAAGTCGGGCGCGGCCCGCGATCATTTCCTGGGCTTCCACGCCGTCTCGGGCCGTGGCGAGGTGTTCAAATCCGGCGGCAAGGTGATGAAGAACGTCACCGGTTTCGATCTGTCGAAATTGATGGCGGGCTCGTTCGGTACCCTCGCCGTAATGACGGAAGTCACCGTGAAGGTGCTGCCGCGCCCGGAGAAGACCCGGACGGTTCTGCTGATGGGGGGCGACGACGAAGCGGCGGTCGCGGCGCTCTGCGATGCGCTCGGCTCCAGCCACGAAGTCGCCGGGGCGGCCCATCTGCCGGCTGCCGTCGCCGCGCGTTCGGGCGTCGGCTACGTCGCGGGGGCGGGGGCGTCCGTCACCGCCGTCCGCATCGAAGGGCCGGGGCCCAGCGTCGAACACCGCTGCGCCGCCCTGACCGACCAGTTCAAGGCGCTGGGTGCCGTCGAAGAACTTCATTCCCACAATTCCATCGCCTTCTGGCGCGAAGTCCGCGACGCGATCCCGTTCACCGGCGACCGCGCGGGCGATCAGGTCTGGCGCATCAGCGTGCCGCCGACGGCGGGGGCCGAGGTCGTCCGCCGCCTGACCGACGGGCTCGGCGGCGACGCCTATTACGACTGGGGCGGCGGACTGATCTGGTTCGCCCTGCCGACGCGGGAAGACGCAGGCGCCACCGCCGTCCGCGCCGCCATCGCCGATTGCGGCGGCCACGCGACTTTGGTCCGGGCATCCGCCGACGTGCGCCAGGCGGTCGAGGTCTTCCAGCCGCAGCCGGGCCCGCTCGACGAGTTGTCCCGCCGGGTGAAAGACGCCTTCGATCCCGAAGGCGTGCTCAATCCGGGCCGTATGGTCGCGGGGGTATAAAAAACCATGCAAACAACCTTCTCCCTGGCCCAGATGGCCGATCCGCATATCGAGCAGGCCAACGACATTCTGCGGAAATGCGTGCATTGCGGCTTCTGCACGGCGACCTGCCCGACCTTCGTCCTGCTGGGCAACGAGTTGGACAGCCCGCGCGGGCGCATCTACCTGATCAAGGGGCTGTTGGAACAGGACGCGGCGCCGACGGAAGAACACGTCACCCATATCGACCGCTGCCTGACCTGCCTGTCCTGTACCACGACCTGTCCGTCGGGCGTCGACTACATGCATCTGATCGACGACGCGCGGGCCAAGATCGAACGCGAGTACACCCGGCCGCTCGCCGACCGTCTGTTCCGCAAGATGCTGACCATGGTGCTGCCCTATCCGGGGCGGTTCCGCCTGGCGCTGCTGGGGGCCTGGCTGGCGAAGCCTTTCGCCAAGGTCCTGCCGGGGCCGCTCGGCGCGATGCTGGGGTTGGCGCCCCAGCGCATCCATAGTCCCAGCACCGTCGACAATCCCCAGGTCTTCAAAGCCGAGGGGACGATGAAGAAACGCGTCGCCCTGATGACCGGCTGCGCGCAACAGGTGTTGAACCCGGCGATCAACGAAGCGACGGTGCGCCTGCTGACCCGTCACGGCTGCGAAGTCGTCGTCGCCGACGGGCAGGGGTGCTGCGGCGCCTTGGTCCACCACATGGGCAAGGAAGACGAAAGCCATGCCCAGGCGGCGGCCAATATCACGGCCTGGGAAGTGGCCGAGGCCAAGCACGGGCAGATCGACGCCATCGTCATCAACGCATCGGGCTGCGGCACGACGGTGAAGGATTACGGCTGGATGTTCCGCCGGGATGCGGTCCTGGCCGACCGCGCGGCGGCGATCTCCGCAAAGACCAAGGACGTGACCGAGGTAATGTCCGACCTGGGGTTGAACGCCGCGACGACCGGCGCGGACAAACCGACCGTCGTCTATCATTCCGCCTGTTCCATGCAACACGGCCAGAAGCTGACCAGCCCGCCCAAGACGCTACTGTCCCAGGCCGGGTTCGAGGTCCGCGAGCCCATCGAAGGCCACCTCTGCTGCGGTTCCGCCGGGACCTACAACATCATGCAGCCGGAAATCTCGGCCCGCCTGAAGGAGCGCAAAGCCAAGAACCTGCGCGCGACCGAGGCCCAGGTCATGGCGACCGGCAACATCGGCTGCATGATGCAGTTGCAGGACGCCGTCGGCATGCCCGTGGTCCATACGGTCGAACTGCTGGACTGGGCCACCGGTGGGCCCAAGCCCGCTGGATTGGACTAAGCACGCGGCGTCCCGTTTCATCCCTTTTCCCTTCCTGATCCCACCCGATTCCGCTGTCTCGATTCGGCAATATTCCGGTCATCAAAGCGGCGCAAAATCGGAGTCTTGCGCGCCCGCAAAGGCCCGGCTTTGGTGAGAGTCGCACATAGTGCGTTAGTTATATCGCACTGAGTGCGTCTTTTGTGATATGCTCACCGCATCGCCGTCGCGGTATGCATCGCGGGGGCGCGTGAAAACAGAATAGGAGCAGTCGTATGAGGCCCATTATTCGGACTCTCGGGCGGGCTGTGCTCCTGGGAAGCTTCGCCCTTATCCTCGCCTTCCGCCCCGCCGCGGACGCGCGGGCCAATTCCACCCTCGACTGGTTGTCGGCAGAGCCGGTGACCTTGATGGACCTCGGCATGATCCGCCTGAAACAGGATCTGGTTCAGGTCGGCCAGCGTTTGCTGGATACCGGGTTCCTGCCGGTCTCCCCCACCACCGGGGCCTATTACGAATGGCGGGAAAAGAAGATCGTCATCTTCCTGACGGCGCGGGAACGCTTCGCGGCCCCGTCGGAAGGCATGTGCCTGGAATTGTTCTCGCGGGTCTCCGGCGGCTTGGCGGAGCGCAGCCGCGGCCACCGGGGCGATCCCGGCTGGTACCTGGAGGAAATTTTCACGCATGACGGCTGGGGCAATTTCACGCGCCCGAACCGCATGCGCGAACATCTTCTGGAAACCGTGCAGTTGGAGATCACCCTACTGCCGCCCCGGCCCATGGGCCCGGACCGGACCCTGCATTGTTCCGGCGGCCTGGATACCAAGCCGGGGGACGTCTCGGTAACGACGTCCTAAAAGGGGCCGCTGTCCCATCGTCGGCCATCGCCGGGATGACGTGGATGTGAACCTGCGAGCCTTGGCCTGAGGGCGGGAATAGGCGTAGTCTTTTTCCCATGGTTCTCTGGAAACACGTCCTTTCGGCGGTTCTGGTGGCAGGCGCCCTTTGGGCTGCCGCGCCCGGCGTCCGCGCAGATCAGACAGACCCCGTGCTGGATGCGTTGTTCGCCGCCCTGACGGCGACCAAGAACCCGGCCGAGGCCGCGGAAATCGAAAAACGCATCTGGCAGACCTGGGCGGTGACCGGTCAGGAACTGGTCGACAGCGCCATGGCGCGCGGCGTCATCGCCATGAACAAGGGGGCGTTCGAGACCGCGTTGAAATATTTCAACGACGTTCTCAGCCTCGCCCCCGAGCATGCCGAGGGCTGGAACAAGCGGGCCACGGTCTATTTCCTGCTGGGAAATTATCCGGAATCGGTCTTGGACATTCAACGGACCCTGGAGTTGGAGCCCCGCCATTTCGGCGCGCTTTCCGGTCTGGGGTTGATTTATGCTGAAATGGGTAAGAAGAAAGCGGCCATCGGCGCCATGGAACAGGCGCTGGAAATCAATCCGCATCTGGACGCCATCAAAGTCCAGCTCGAGGAACTGAAAACGGAAGTATCCGGGAAACCGATCTGACATGGCGATTAATGAAACATCTCCGGGCGCCCAGGCGCCCGGCTCCTTGAACGCATCCGGTTACGGCACGGTCGACGGCGAATTGCTCGACGTTCTGAGCCAAATCGTCGGCGCCGACAACCTGTCGACCGGCGAGGCCGTCCGCGAACAGCATGGCCGCGACGAATCCTATCATCCCAGCGTCCCGCCCGACGCCGTCGTTTACTGCACCGAAACGGATCAGGTCGCGGCGGTCGTCCGCGCCTGCGCCGACCGCGCCGTCCCGGTCATTCCCTTCGGCACGGGCACATCGTTGGAAGGACATGTCGCGGCCCTGTCCGGCGGCGTCTGCGTCGACGTTTCGCGCATGGACAAGATCATCCAGGTCAACGCCGAGGACATGGACGTCACGGTCCAGGCCGGGGTTCGGCGCAAGGCGCTGAACGAATACCTGCGCGATACGGGCCTGTTCTTTCCCATCGATCCGGGGGCCGACGCCTCGATCGGCGGCATGACCGCGACGCGGGCCAGCGGCACCAACGCCGTGCGCTACGGCACCATGCGGGAAAACGTCCTGGCCCTGACCGTGGTCATGGCCGACGGGCGGGTGATCCGCACGGCCCGGCGGGCGCGGAAGTCCGCGGCTGGATACGACCTGACGCGCCTGTTCGTCGGCTCGGAAGGGACGCTCGGCGTCATTACCGAGGTGACCGTCAAACTGTACGGCATCCCGGAAGCGATCCTGTCCGCCGTCTGCCCCTTCCCCGATCTGGAAAGCGCGGTGAACACGACGATCCTGACGATTCAGTCGGGCATCCCCGTGGCACGGATCGAGCTTCTGGACGAGGCGCAATTGGACGCCGTGAACAAGTATTCGGGCCTCGACTGCGCCCTGACGCCGACCCTGTTCTTTGAATTCCACGGCAGCGACGCCGGCGCGCGCGAGCAGGTTGAAAACGTCAAGGCCATCGCCCAGGAATTCGGCGCCGACGATTTCCAATGGGCGACCAAGCCGGAAGACCGCAACAAGCTTTGGCAGGCCCGGCACGACGCCTATTACGCGGCCATCGCGCTCCGCCCCGGCTGCCGGGGGATCGCCACGGACGTCTGCGTGCCGATTTCGCGGCTCGCCGACTGCATCCTGGAAACCCGCAAGGACATCGACGCTTCGGGCCTGTGCGCGCCCATCGTCGGCCATGTCGGCGACGGCAATTTCCACGTCATCTTCGTCGTCGATTTCGACAACGAAGACGAGATCAAGAAGGCGGAAGAGGTCAATGAGCGCATGGTTCTGCGCGCCATCGCCATGGAAGGCACCTGCACGGGCGAACACGGCATCGGCTACGGCAAGATGGATTTCCTGACGGCGGAGCACGGCGACGCCATCGCCGCCATGCGGGCGGTGAAGCTCGCCCTCGATCCGCAGAACATCATGAACCCGGGCAAGATCATCCGGGTTTGAATCTCTGCGGCGGTGGCGGCTTAGTGCTGATGGCGGTCGCTGACGACCGTGCCGTCGACCAACTCGACGCGCCGGTCGGCCCGCCCGGCGAGGTCCAGGTCATGAGTTACGGTGACCACGGCGCGGCCGTCCTCGCGGGCGAGTTTTTCGAAAATGTCGAACACGGCGGCGCTGTTCTTGCTGTCCAGGTTGCCGGTCGGCTCGTCGGTCAACAACACCGCCGGGTCGTTGGCCAGCGCCCGGGCGATGGCGACCCGCTGGGCCTGCCCGCCGGAAAGCTGGTCGGGGCGTTTGCGGACGAGGTCGCCGAGATCCAAGGCGCCGAGCAGGTCCGTTGCCCGCGCCGTCATCGACGCCTCGTCCAGGCGGCCGAGCCGCCGCATGGGGATCATCACGTTTTCCAGGGCCGAAAACTCGGGCAACAGGAAATGGAACTGGAATACGAAGCCCAGCCGTTCCAGACGCAGCCGGGCGAGGGCGTCGCTGTTCATCGCCGCCGTGTCGGCGCCGTCGATTTCGATGCGGCCCTCGGTCGGCCGGTCGAGCAATCCCAATAGGTAGAGCAGCGACGACTTGCCCGAGCCCGACGGCCCGGTGATCGCCATGACCTCGCCGCCGAAAATATCCAGATCGATATCGTGGACCAGGGTCACCGGGACCGCCGCCGGCAGGACACGGGTGACGTTCCGCGCGACGACCAGGGGTTGGCGGTCCTCATTCGTCATGCCGCGCCCCGGATGATATCGACGGGATCGACGCGCGCGGCGCGGCGGGCCGGGATATAGGCCGCCAGGCCCGCTGCCGTCATGGCGAACACTGTCGCGATGGCGTAATGCCAGGGCGAGTAGTAGAGCGGCAGTTGCGTCAGGTCGGTCGCAAACCGGACCTTGAATTCGATGCTCGACATGATCTGGCATAGCCCGAAGCCAAGCGCCCAGCCGAGCATCGATCCCGCCGTCCCGGCGATCAGTCCCTGCAGGACGAAGATTGCGCGGATGTCGGCCTCGCGAAATCCCATGGATTTCAAGATGGCGATGTCGCGCAATTTCTCGAAGGTGATGGTCGAAACGACGTTGAAGATGCCCATCCCGGCGACCAACAGAATCGCCGCCACCACCGTGTACATGATGACGTTGCGTATCTTGAGCGCCTCCAGGATATCCTGGTTGGCCTCGTCCCAGCTTTCCGCGCGGTAGCCGAAGCGGGCTTCGATCGCCCGCGCCTGGTCGAAGGCGCCGTAGACGTCATCGGTTTTCACATAGATGCGGTTGACCACGTTCTGGCGGTCTTGCAGGACCTGGACCTTCTTCAGCAAGGCATAGACCTCGCCTTCGTCCAGGGAGATCACGCCGGTATGGAACAGGGCCACGATCTTCATCTTGAAGACGACACCGGCGGGCGAGGACACGGTCACCGTATCGCCCATCCCCGCACCCAGCTTGCGCGCCAGGCCGTCGCCCATGATCAGGCCGTTGGCGGCGGTATGCAGATCGTCCAGGCGGCCGTCGCGGATATCGCCCGCCAGTTGCGACACCCGGCGGTGACGTTCCGGGTCGATCCCGACGATGGCGGCGGCTTCGTCCTTGCCGAAATAGCGGATGACGACCTGGCCGCGCAGGATCGGCGCGACGACCAGTCCGGGCATGGCCTCCAATTGCGTGACGGTCCGCCCAGCCCCCTTGATGCCGCGCAATTCCTCGGTCGGTTTGGCGCCGTCCAGGGCGACGGCCCCGTCGGCATAGCGCCGCGCGGCAGGCTGTTCCGCCGGGTTGCGGAATTCGTCCTTGATCATGATATGCGGCGTCGCGTCGATGATCTTGTTGATGAAGTCCAATTGCGATCCCTGCATCAAGGCCGCCATGGCGATGGAAAAGCCGACACCCGTGGCGACACCCAGCAGCGAGACCAGCGTCTGGCGCCCGCGGGCGCGCAGATGGATCAAGGCGATGCGGAGCGCCAGGGGCGTCATTGAGCGCCGCCGGTGGCCCCGTCGGTCGGCCCGATGCGGACGCGGTCGCCGGCCTGAAGTTCCGGCGGCGGCGCGGCGATGACGCGGTCCGGCAGGGCGCCGGACGCGGCGGTGACTTCCGCTTTGCCGTTGCCGCGAATGCCGACCGTCACGGTGACGGGTTTTGCCCGGCGGTCCTCGACGATCCAAAGGGCGCCGTCCTTGACCGACGTTTCCGGCACCAGGGTCGTATCGTCGCGCCGCTCCACGACGATGTTCAATTCCGTCGTCATGCCGATCATCAGGGGCGTATCGGCGGGCAGGGAGACGCGCACGCGGTAGCTTTTGTTCACCGGGTCGCCCTTGGGCGTGATTTCGGCGACCGTGCCGGAAAGCGCCTTGCCCGGGAAGGCATCGGCCTTGATCAGGGCCGATTGGCCATTGGCGACGTCGGCGATATCTTCCTCATCGACTTCGGCCTCGATGCGCAAGGGCGTCGGCTGGCCGATCCAGTACATGACCGAATCCGGGCCCACGGTTTCGCCGATTTCTCCGTCGCGGCGCAGAACCACCCCGGCGATGGGTGCCCGGAGGACATAATGATCGCGCCGCGCGTTGGCGGCGGCGATCGAGGCCAGAACCTGCTGATACTCGGACGACGCCAACTCGTAGGCTTTTTCCGTGCCGTGGCCTTTGGCCAGCAGGGCGCGGGTGCGCTCCACCTCATGTTGCAGATAGTCGCGCCGGGCCTCCAGTTCCTTGACCGTGGCGCGGATTTCCGCCTCGTCCAGGCGGGCGAGAAGCTCGCCGGGCATGACCTCGGCATGTTCCAGGGCGTAAATCTGTTCGATCCTGCCCTGGACCAGGGGCGTGACCTTGGCCCAGCGCAGGGGCTCTACATTGCCGGTGGCGTAGACGGCGCGCACGGCGGGGCCGCGTTCGATAGGGACAAGCGTAACGACGGGTTGGGTCAAGCGGCCGGCGCCCCACCAGGCAGCAGCGGCGGCGATCAGAATGACGATGAGGATGATGATGCGGCGCATGGTCCGACCATTATAGGCATTTTCTCGGCCCGGGATTGATGCGCATCAACCGAGGCGCGAAAATTTCATCAAATTTCGCGGTCGTTTTGATGACGAAAAGACGCACAATGTGCTACCTTTTCGAAAATCATAAAAGACGACCTTCGTGCTCTTTCAGATAGGGGGCCATGGCACATCCAAAACGGTCCGCCGTGCGGTTTTTGACCCGTCCCGCCCTTTGGGCGGTGATCGGGCGTTTCTTCATGCCCGTCAGCCTGCTTGTCGTTCTTTTGGCGGCGGATGCCCTTTGGCCGCATCTCATCGCGGCCCTGGGCATCGAACCCGAGGGCGAAGCGGCCGTCGATGCCGGTCTCGCGGTTTCGACGCTGATCTGGTTTGCCAGCGGCGTCATCATTCACAGGTCGGTCGTTTGGTTGTTCTGGGAAGGTTGGTTCCCCCGGCGCACGGGAACGGAGGCGCCGAAGTTGCTGATCGACATGACGGGTGCGCTGATCGCCGTCATCGTTTCGGGCGGGGCGCTGGCTTTTGTGTTCGGCATTTCGCCGACCGGGTTTCTGACGACCTCGGGCATCGTCATCGCGATCGTCGGGTTCGCCCTGCGCTCAATGATTTCCGATTTGTTCACGGGTGTGGCATTGGGTGTCGAGCGGCCGTTCAACATCGGCGATTGGATCGAGGTCGGCGAGGGCGAAGTCGGCCGCGTCGTCGAAATGAACTGGCGGGCGACACGCTTGGTGACGAAAGAGGAAATTTCCGTCGTCATCCCCAATTCGCAACTGGCGACCTTACCGTTCCGCAACTATTCCAAGCCCGACGGGTTCTGGCGCGACAAGTTCGATATCGTGCTGGATTACGAGGTCACGGCCTATCAGGCGGAGCGCCTGTTGCTGTCGGCGGTCAATCAGATCCCGGAAATCGCGGCGATCCCGCGCGAACCCGAGGTCCGCATCATCGATTACACGGAACGCGGCATCAAATGGGAGATCCGCTATTGGGTGCCGGATTATCCATCGATGTCGGCCCTGCGCTACCGGGTACAACGGAACGTCCTGCGAAACCTGCATTTCTCCGCCATCCGCGTGCCCAAGGCAAAGATGGAACTCAGCAGCAACCGCCGCGATGTCGATGACGACCACAGTTTGGAAGACATCCGTTTCTTCCGCGAGACCGATCTGCTGTCGCCGCTGCACGAAACGGAATTGAACGAACTGGCGGCCTCTGCCCGCCATCGTCTGGTGCTGCAGGGCGATCCCGTGGTGCGTCAGGGCGATGAAAGCGGCTCGCTCTATATCGTTCGCGAGGGGTTGTTGAACGTCACGATCACCGGCGATCACGGCGAGGAAACTTTGGTCGGTCATCTGGTCCCCGGTACGTTCTTCGGCGAGATGTCCCTGCTGACGGGGGCGCCCGCCGGGGCGACGGTGACGCCGGGCATCGATTCCGTGATGTTCGAGATCAAGAAGGAAAGCCTGGAGCCGGTGATCCGCAAGCGCCCGGAACTGGCTCAGCTGATGAGCGAGGTTCTGGCGTCGCGTCAGATGCTCAACGCTCGGCGTCTGGCCGAACGCGGTGGCGGCGACGGCGCCAAGGAAAAGGCGACCTTGAAGCAACAGCTGTTGGGCCGCATTCGGGGCTTTTTCGGAATTTCCGACCATCCGCAGGATGAAAAAATCCCCGCCGAATAACGCCTAAGCCTTGGCAATCCATCGGGAGTGACGTAACCAAAGGCAACTTTGGAGGCACGACCTTGGACCCGGAAACTCTGCTACGCGACATGTTCGCCGCCGCCGTCGCGGCGGCCCAGCCGGAAAAACGCATTCCGCATTTTCTGCCCGACCCGCCGCCGGCCGGCGGGCGGACCCTGGTGATCGGCGCCGGTAAGGCCTCGGCCGCCATGGCACGCGCCTTCGAAGACCACTGGCCCGGCGAGTTGTCGGGCCTGATCGTCACGCGATACGGCTACGACGTGCCCTGCAAACGCATCGAAACGGTCGAGGCCGCCCATCCCGTGCCCGACGCGGCCGGCGAGGCGGCGGCCCGGCGCATGCTGGATATGGTCAAGGGCCTGGGCCCGGACGACTTGGTGGTCTGCTTGATCTCCGGCGGAGGCTCTGCCCTTCTGTCGGCGCCGGGTGTGGGCCTGACGCTGGCCGACAAGCAGGCCGTAAACAAGGAACTCCTGCGCTGTGGGGCGACGATCCACGAGATGAATTGCCTGCGCAAGCATCTCTCGGCGGTCAAGGGCGGGCGGCTGGCCGCCGCCGCCGCACCGGCGCGCATCGTTAATCTGCTGATTTCCGACGTGCCGGGGGACGATCCGGCGGTCATCGCCTCGGGCCCGACGGTGCCCGATCCCACCACCTTCGACGACGCCCGCGCCATCGTCGCCAAGTACGGCATCAAGCTGCCGGACGTGGTGCAGGCGGTCCTCGACGCCGGGGTAGAGGAAACGCCGAAACCCGCCGACCCGATTTTCGACAAGGTCGAAACCCATCTGATCGCCCTGCCCATGGCCAGCATCGAGGCCGCCGCCGAGGTCGCCCGCGCTGCCGGCGTGACGCCGGTGATTTTGGGCGATGCGTTGGAGGGCGAGGCCCGGGACCTGGGTGCCGAGCATGCGCGTCTGGCCGTGCAAACGCGGTCCGGCGACGGCCCGGCCCAGACACCTTGCGTGCTGCTCTCGGGGGGCGAGACCACCGTGACCATTCGCGGGGACGGCGGACGCGGTGGGCGCAATACGGAATATCTGCTCGGCATGGCCGTCGCGTTGGACGGCGCCGAGGGCATCCATGCCATTTCCTGCGATACGGACGGCATCGACGGCTCGGAAGACAACGCGGGTGCCGTGATCGGACCGGACAGTCTGGCCCGGGCCGCCGCCGCCGGGATGGATGCGCAAGGCTTGCTCGACGCCAATGACGCCTATGGGTTTTTCAAGGGTCTCGGCGATCTGGTCGAATGCGGGCCGACCTTGACCAACGTCAATGATTTCCGGGCGTTGCTCGTGCTGTCGTGACAGGGTAACGCGAAGCGGCCAGACTGGGCCGCCCCGATGCCGACGAGACGCCCGAGCCGCCGATGACCCAGCCCCAGCCTCTTCCCGACGACTGTCCCTGGCATGCCCTTGAATGGCAAGAGGTGCTGAGCGGTCTGCAATCGGACGGCGAGACGGGCCTGAGCCCCGATGAGGTGGCGGCGCGATTGAAACGCCATGGGCTCAACGATCTGCCCCGGCCCAAGCCGCCGGGGTTGCTGGTCCTCTACCTTCGGCAATTCGTCAATCCGCTGATTTATCTGCTGGCCGCCGCCGCCGCGGTTTCCGTGGCGATCGGCGAGGCATCGGATGCCTTGTTCATCTTCGCGGTGCTGCAGTTCAACGCCTTGATCGGCACCTATCAGGAATATCAGGCTCAGAAAAGCGCCGGGGCGCTGGACAACCTGATCCGCGATCAGGCGACGGTCATCCGCGGCGGCGAGGTTCATGTGATCGACGGCCGGGACCTGGTGCCGGGCGATCTGGTGCGTTTGGAATCCGGCGGCCATGTGCCGGCCGACCTGCGCCTGATCCAAGCCGACGCCTTGTTGGCCGATGAATCCTTGCTGACAGGCGAGTCGGAGCCGGTGGTCAAGGACGCTGAAGCCGCCGTCGCCGAACGGGCCGTCACCGGCGACCGTCTGACCATGCTGCATGCGGCGACCGTGGTGGTCAGCGGCCGGGCCTTGGGCGTCGTCACGGGCACGGGCATTCACACCGCGATCGGGCGCATCGCCGAACAGCTTTCCGGGCGCGATCCGGTCCCCGCACCGCTGGTCGTACGTCTGGAGAAATTCTCGCGCATGCTGGGTTTCGTCACCGTGGCAGCCATTGCGTTACTGGCCGTCGCCATGGTGTTGAAAGGCGCGCCGATCATCGAGATCTTCCTGGTCGCCGTGGCGCTGGCGGTCGCGGCCTTGCCGGAAGGCTTGCCGGTGGCGATTACCGTGGCGCTGTCCGTTGGCTGCCACCGCATGGCGTCCAAGAACGTGATCGTCCGTTCGCTGCCCGCGGTCGAGGGGCTGGGGGCCTGCACCCTGATCGCCAGCGACAAGACCGGGACCCTGACCTGCAACGAGCTGACCGTGCGGCGTCTGGTCGTGCCGGGCCTGGGCGATTTTCAGGTCTCCGGCGAGGGCTACAACGACGACGGCGCCGTAACCAACGCTGCCGGGGTCATGACCGACGCCGATTGGCACGGCGTCGGACGCTTGGCAGAGGCGGCGGCGCTGTGCAACGAGGCGCAATTGGAACGCCGTGACGGCCATTGGGCGCATTTCGGCGATACGGTCGATGTCGCCTTCCTGGCGCTGGCCGCCAAGGCGGGTTTGACCCGTGAGGGGCTGCGCGCGCGCTTTCCCGAGGAAGGGGCCATCGCCTACGAGCCCCGGAATAAATACGCGGCCACCTTCAACCGCACGGCGGAGGGCCTGCAGGTTCATGCCAAGGGCGCGTTCGAGGTCATCCTGCCGCTCTGCCGGGACGCGGACCATGAAGCACTGATCGCGCGGGCCGAAGCCCTGGCGGCGGAGGGATATCGTGTCCTCGCCGTCGCAGCGGGGCCGGTCCGCACTGTGCCCGATGATTTGGCCGGCGTGGACGGTCTGGATTTTCTCGGCTTCGTCGGGCTGATCGATCCGCTGCGTCCGGAATCGCGGGAGGCGGTGGATCATTGCCGCCGGTCGGGCATCGACGTGCGCATGGTGACCGGAGATCATCCCGCCACGGCGCTCGCGATCGCCCGCGAACTGGGCATCGCCGATGGCGATGGGGCCGGACGACCGGGCGCGGTCGTGACGGGGTCGGACCTGCAGGCCCTGGAAACCGATCCCGAGGGCTTTGCCCGGGCGGTCGCCGGAGCGGCGGTGTTCGCCCGGGTTGATCCGTTGCAGAAACTGGCGGTCGTTCGTGCGTTGCGCGCCCAGGGCCATTTCGTCGCGGTGACCGGCGACGGAGTCAACGACGCGCCGGCCCTGAACGCCGCCGATATCGGCGTCGCCATGGGCCAGGGTGGCACGGACGTGGCGCGCGACACGGCGGACCTGATCCTGACCGACGACAATTTCGCCTCCATCGTCAATGGGGTGGAGCAGGGACGTCTGGCCTACGACAATGTCCGTAAGGTGGTTTACCTGCTGGTCTCGACCGGCGTGGCGGAGGTCTCGCTGTTCTTCTTCGCCTTCCTGGGCGATCTGCCGCTGCCGCTCTACGCGGTACAGTTGCTTTGGCTCAATCTGGTGACCCAGGGGTTCCAGCATACCGCCCTGGCCTTCGAAGGGCCGGAGCCGGGATTGCTCGACCGTCGGCCCCGGCCGCCGAACCAGCCGATCTTCGACCGGGTGATGATTTCCGAAACCCTGATTTCCGGATTGTTCATGGGCGCGGTTTCCTACCTGTTCTTTTTCTGGATGCTGGATCAGGGATGGGCCGAGCATGAAGCGCGGAACGCCCTGTTGCTCCTGCTGGTCCTGTTCGTGAACGCCCATGTTTTCAACTGTCGGTCGGAAGGCCGTTCGGCCTTCGCCGTGCCGCTATCGGCCAACTGGTTGTTGGTCGGCGCGGTCGTGGTGGCCCAGGGCGGGCACATCCTGGCCATGCATCTGCCGGGGTTCAGCGAGGTCCTGCGCATCGAGGCGGTGGGTCTTGCGACCTGGATGATGGTCGCCGTCGTCGGTGTTTCCGTGGTTCTGGCGATGGAGATATTCAAGGCCCTGCAGCGCGTTTTTCAGCGTCCGCCCGCCGACAGCGACGCCACGGATAAATACGGGCGTTTTCCACGGAAATAGGGCCTTTGGGCCTATGGCCATGGCGGGTCATTCGCCTTACACTGCGCAGCCAACAAGCCCCTCGGGGCCTTCCAATTTCGACCCGCAATGGAGCCGGCGCCTTGAAGAAAACCGCCATCGGCCTGTCTGTTTTCGTGGTGTTCGCCATCGGCGCCCTGTTGATTGGGCCGGGTCTGATCGATTGGAACCAGCACACCGCCGAAATTACCCGTCAGGTCGAGAAAATGACCGGCCGCAAGGTCGAGATCGGCGGCGAGGTTTCCGTCCAGGTCCTCCCGTCGCCGCGCTTGACGGTGGCCGATGTGCATCTCGCCAATATTTCCGGCTCGAACGACGCGCGCATGGCGTCGCTCGACTCGCTTGAGGTCAGGATCGCCTTCGCGCCGCTGCTGACCGGCAATATCCGTGTCGAGACCATCATGCTGGTCCGCCCGCGTATCCTCTTGGAACGGCTTGCCGACGGCCGGGTCAATTGGGATTTCAGGGCCCCGGCACAAAGTTCGGAGGCCGGAAACGGCGCACCTTCGACCACCGACGCGGCGACCGATGCGAGCGTCGCCGAAAGTGGTGGTTCGACCGGTGGCGGGCCGGGCCTTGCCGTCGATAACTTCACCATTCAGGACGGCACGCTGGTTTATCGCGATCTGCAACGGGGGCGCGAAGATACCGTCGGCGACATCAACGCCCGTGTCGCTGCTGCCAGTCTTCAGGGCCCGGTCGAGAGCAATGGCAGCCTGATATTCGGCGGGCGGCGTTTGGGATACAGCTTGAACGTGGCCGAAATCGTCCAGGGCCGAACGGTTCCGTTGGTGTTCAATCTGGATCTCGGGCACGGCACGATCGTCAAGGTCGATGGCGGGGTCGTCAACGTTCCGGAGAAACCACGCCTGCGGGCTAAGGTCACCGCGTCGGGGGCGGATTTAGGCGGCACCATCCGGGACCTCTCGGGGGGCGATCCCTTGCCGATCAATCTCGTGCGGGCATTCAGTGCGGCAGGTGAGATCGAAGCCGGTGCCGATGGGGGCCACATCGAAGATTTGACGGTTTCCATGGATGCCATGGACCTCAAGGTTGCGGCCCGGGTGACGACTGGGGCCAAGACCGTGGCTGGCCTGACGGTGACCGCCGGTAAAATCGATCTCGACGCCCTGATGTCCCCGATCCCGGCGGTGGCGGCGACCAAAGATGCGCCCGCCAGCGGCGCGATTACCAGGGCGAAAGATGCCGGTGCATCCAAACCCGAGGTGAACCCGACGGCGGCGCCCGCATCGGGGGCGGCCGAATTCGCCCTTCCCAAGGACATTCAGGCAACGGTTGCGGTTCGCGCCGACGAGGTTTTATTCAAGGGCAAGCCCCTGAAAGGCGTGAGCCTCAGCGCCGACCTTGCCAACGGTGAATTGACGTTGAACCAGGTTACCGCGCAATTGCCGGGCGATGCCGATGTCGGCTTGTTCGGTTTCCTATCGTCGCGCGGCGGAAAACCCCGGTTCGAAGGTCAGATCGAAACCCAGGCGGCCGATCTGGGACCGGTGCTGGAATGGCTGGCGCCGGGCATCGATGTTCCGTCGGCGGCGCTCAAAGGCTTTCGGTTCAAAACGCCCCTCGCCATCGACGGCAATTATGCCCAACTGACCGGCATCGACGCGGCGGCGGGTGGGTCGCGCCTGACCGGCGCCGTGACGTTTGCCTTGCAGGCCCGGCCGTCATTCGGTGCCAACCTGAATCTGGACAAGATCGATTTGGACGCGCTGATGCCCGCTTCGGGTAGCGCGGCGGCGAAGACAACCGGCAGCTCCCCGGCGAAAGCCGCCGCCGGTGCAACCGGTGGGGCGGCGACCGGAACGGCGACTTCGGCTGTCGCCGGGGTCGACCTGTTCGCGCCGCTGAAACCGCTGACGACCTTCGATGCCAATGTGAAACTCGCCGTGGGAGCGGCCGTGATGCGGGGGCTCAAGGCGCGGGACATCGCCGTCGACGCGACCTTGCAACGCGGCGAGCTGACCGTGCGGAAATTGAATGTGGGAAGCCTGGCGGGTCTGCGGGCGGGGGTCACGGGCGGGCTGTCCGGGCTCGACGGTATTCCAACCGCGAAGGGTTTGCGCGTCACGGCGGCGGCGAAGGATATGGGCCCGCTGGCCAAAGCCTTCGATCTGCCGTTGCCGCTGCCGGCGTCGGCGATCGGCGCCGTCTCGCTGGACGCCCGGATCGACGGCAGCCTGCTCAATCCCAAGGTTTCGGCGGATTTGGGTGCCTTGGGTGGGGATGCCGCCCTGCAGGGCAGCCTACCGGTCTTGGCGCTCGCGGGGAGTGACCTGCGTCTCGGCGTCGCGGCCAAGCATCCGGACCTCGCCGGATTGCTGCGTCGGCTCGACGTCGATTATCAGCCTCAGGGCAAGGTCGGCGGCCTGGATATCAAGGCGCAGGTCGCCGGGAACGCCAAGGCCGTGCGGGTCGAGAACCTGACCGGCAAGATCGGCTCCATCACCGCCAACGGCGGGTTGACACTGGATATCGCGGGTGCGCGGCCCAAGGCCGATGTCACGCTGGCGCTGGGGGCGGTAGACGTCACGCCTTTCCTCCCGGCCAAACGGGCAGCCGGCCTGTTCGATCGGAGATGGGGCCTTACACGGGCGCCCGCTGCATGGCCCGGTTCGATCGGCAATCCAATGATCGCCCGCGCGGCCGTCAGCGACCGCTGGTCGCGCCAGGCCATCGACCTCGGAGGCCTGGGCCTGGCCGACGCGACCCTGGCGGTAACCTCGCCGCTGATTTCCTATCAGGGCGCCGGACTTGAAAAAGCCGACTTTGCGGCCAAGCTGGTCGGCGGAGTGTTGAACGTCGAGCGCCTGACCGGCCGGTTGTTCGGTGGTGCTCTGGATGCTTCGGCGACCGCCTCCGCGGACGGGCGCGTTCGAGCCGCCGGGACGCTTGCCGGCGCCGATCTTCAGAAAGCCGGCCCGGCATTCGGCATGGGCAAGGCTGCCGGGCGGATCGACGCCGGGTTCGATCTGAACGCGGTGGGACGCAGTGAGGCCGAATTGGTGTCCTCCCTCGGCGGTACGCTGAATCTGGTCGGGCGCGGGCTCGACGCCGAAGCGTTCACGGGTGCTGCGGATGCGGGGCTGGGCGTTGGTGGTTTGGTTCTGGCGCTCAATCAACTCGGTGGTGCGCTGGGCGGGCCGAAGCGGGGGGCCGGCCTGGCCGATGTGGACGCCGCGTTCACCGTTGCCAATGGTGTCGCCACGGCGACCCAGTTGAAGGCGATCACGAACGTCGGCGTCGCCGGCGGCAACGGAACGGTCGATCTGCCGGCCTGGACCATCGACATGAAAGGGGCGATCCAACCGGCGCCCAATCTTCTCTCGGCGGCTTTGAGCATTGCCACGAAGAAGGGCGTCAACGTTCCGTTCACGGTGACCGGGAAGTTGGATGCGCCGCGTATTTGGATCGATACGGCTTCGCTTGGTTCCGGCGGGATCGCCGTGCCGGGGCTGGACAAATTGATGAACAAGAAAGGCGTCGGCGACGTCCTTCAGGGCATCCTGGGGGGCGGCAAAAAAGCCCCGGCCGAAACGCAGCCGCAGCAACAACAGGCCCCCCAACCGGCGCCTCAGGAACAACCCCGTCAGGTCAAACCCGAAGACATCATTCGCGGTATTCTGGGCCGGTTTTGACCGAAGGGATGGCGGGGCGGTCCGGTATCGTCCTTTCGCCGAGATGTGATGCCGTCATGCGCCGATCTTCTATTTTGATCCGACTGTTTGATTATCTCGGCCTGTTGTTCGGGATCGCTGCGGTTCTGGCGGTTCTCTACTACTGGGACCCGACCCGCGTCATGATCAAACGTCTGGCGCCGGGGGCGGAGGCGCGGTTCGAGCAAATGCCCAAGGGCGCGACGGACCTGACCTTGGCAGACCTTCTGACCCTCAATGAGGCCGCCGCCGTCGACATGCGGCGCCGGACCCTGATCAATAAGGTCTTTGGTGTGTCGGGGCTGCCACTTGATCTGATGCCGCAACGGATTATTCGGGATGTCGAAAAGACGCCCGGCGCCGTCAAGAAATGCCTGTCGCCTACGGGGCCGTCTCTGGTGCATTTGTGGTCGCGCATGGACACGATCATCATGCGGGGGATCGGTTGTGAGGCGCGATTTTATCGGGACTGGCGGAACCTTGCCGGTATCGACGAATTGACGGGGCATATGCAGAACCGGTGGCGTAACTATGCCATCGCCTACTTTCGGCCGGTCCAGGCCAATGGGCGCTTGATCTTATACCAACAAGGGCTTGCTGCGACCTATCACGACCAGCATCGCCTCATCGAGGGCTGGGTTGCCGAAGGCTATACGGTCGCCGCAATGAACATGCCCGGGTATGGCGACAATACCTGTTACGACCTGGAACGTTATTGCGTCGATCCGCCCATGGGTGGGATGTACGACAAGGAATTGGCGCAGAATTTCGCACCGCCAGTGATCGCCCTGAACCATGCGATGGCCCAGACTTCGTTCGAGCACATCGCCATGGTCGGGGTATCCTCCGGCGCCTGGGTGACATTGGTCGCCGCTGCATTGGACCCGCGTATCGATCTCAGCGTTCCGGTCGCCGGAGTGTTGCCCCTGAACTTGTTGCAAGGCAAGGAAGAGAGCGCCCGTGGGATCGTCGCGGGCTTGACGGATATCGCCTCGGTACTTGATCTTGCGGTCATGGGCGCGGACCGGCCAGGTCGCCGCCAAATCCAGATTTTCAACCGATTTGATCGCTGCTGTTTTTACGGCCCGCGCCCTGAAAGTTACGCGAGTGATTTGCAAAGGTCGGCGGCCGCATTGGGGGGGCGCCTGGATCTACTGTTCGATGAAAGCCATGCCCGGCACAAAATATCCGATTGGGCCCTGCGCCGGATCATGGCGGCGATCGACGGCGGTGCGGAGCGTGCCGAATGAGTGCGTCGGCCCGTATCGCTCTCGCCCTGTCATTGGCGGCGTTGATCGTGGCGGTGGCGCTTTGGTGGTCGGGCGGGGCCTGGCAGTACGGTGCCTTGCCGACCCGCGGCCTGGTTCGGGTAGCGAGCTTTGCCATGGGCGCGGCTGTTTGTATCGGGCTTGCAGCCTGGATCAAACGTCGGTTTTCTTGACTTCGGCCAGAACGAAGACGCGGACGGCGCTCGACAGATTGCCGCTGCGCCCGGCGTCGATTTCCGTGACCAGGGCGTTCACGGACAGCCCACGATCACGTGCGATCTCTTTCAGGGCGTTCCAAAATGCGTCTTCAAGGGTCAGGCTCGTGTGATGCCCTGCCACCAGGACGGATCGTTTGGCCATGCGGCTGGGGTCGCCGGCGGCGATTTCGGCGGGAGGAGAGGGGCTGTTCATGGCATTTGCCGCATCATGCTTTTCTCTTGCCTGACCGCACGCCCTCGCGCAGTCTTTCCGACATAATCAATAACGTTCATCCCGAGGAGGAGCCGCCGAATGTCGGATTTGACGATCTATGGTACCACGCTCAGCCCCTTTACCCGAACGGTGCGTATGTGCCTGGAGGAAAAGGAGGAAGCCTATCGCATCTATGAATACGCGCCCGGCTCGGACGAGCAGAAACAGGAACATCCGCTGGGCAAGGTTCCGGCGATCCGCGATGCCGATCTGCATCTCTACGAGACCCTGGCGATCTGCGTTTATATCGACGAGGAATATACCTCCGATCCGCAATTGCAGCCCCGCGATGCCGTGGAAAAGGCGGATATGTTCCAGCGTATCAGCCTGTACATGGACGAAGGCTATTCCAACATCGGTCCCGGGCTTGTCATTCCACGGCTGTTCAATCCGCTGATGGGAAAGCCTGTGGATGAGGACAGGATCAAGCGTGCCTTGCCGCGGATCAAACGCTACCTGACCATCGCCGACAAGGAATTGCGTGGACAACGCTGGATGGTCGGCGACGAGATGTCCTTGGCCGACCTGTTCGTGGCGCCCGCGATCTATCTGATGAAGCGCACGCCCGAGGGACAGGAGCTGTTGTCGGATATGGAAAATCTGTCGGCCTGGTACACCAACATGAGCAACGTCGAAAGCTTCCGCGAGACGGAGCCGAAGTTCCCCGGAAAATAACGCCCCGCCGTCAGGCGGCCGGGTAGACGACCTCGATCACCACGCCCTCCGGGCCTTTGACGAATATCTGCTTGGCGGCACCATTCGGCAATTCCCGCTTGCGGTATTCGATGCCGAGTTCGTCCAGACGGGCGAGCAGGCCCGGCGCGTCCGTACCCTTGAACGCCAGATGATCGACCACGCCCGTGCCGTCGCGGTCGTCATCGCCGTGGCCGGAAACATATCCCCGTTGGCGGTCCGTTCCGACCAGATGGACGACCGCGCCGGCGTCCCCCGCATAAAGCCAGTATCCCGGAAATTCGAACGACGGCCGGTCGCCTTCGGTCAGGCCGATGACGTCGACGAAGAAATCGCGCATGCCGTCCAGGTCCTTGGCGCGGATGTTGAAATGATCCAATCCGGAAATGCTCATAGGCGGGCTCCTCTTGGGGTGGCTTTCGGGGTTCGTGTCAGATGGTGTCGCAGAACGCCTGAATGGCGTCCAGCGCCTGTTCCCAGTTCTGCTGCTCCGTCCGGCCGGATGCCTTGCGCGGCTTGAAGCCGTGGTCGCCGTCTTCCAACCATTCCAGGCGGATGGTTTTCGACAGAGGGAAATCAGGCACTTCGTCGCGCGTGCCGAAGGGGTCGCGCGTCCCCTGGCAGATCAGGGTCGGGGTCTGGATGCCTTCGAGATGCTCGGTGCGCAGTTTTTCCGGCTTGCCCGGCGGATGGAACGGATAGCCCAGGCAGGCGACGCCGCGCACCGGCGCGCCTTCGGTCTCCAAATCCACGGCGACCATCGAGGCCATGCGCCCACCCATGGACTTGCCGCCGACGACCAGATTGTCCGCGCCGATTTCGTCGATCACCTCGCGCCAGGATTCCAGCAGGATGCGCGCCGGATTGGGCGGCCGTTTCTTGCCGTCCTCGCGGCGTTGCGCCATGTAGGGAAATTCGAACCGCGCACAGCGCAGCCCGCGTACCGCCAGGCCTTCGGCGAAGGCGTCCATGAACGGGCTATCCATGGGCGCACCCGCGCCATGGGCCAGGGCGACGGTCATCGGCGCGGCGTTCGGGCCGTTGAAGATGATGTCTGTCATACGTCAGTCCAATTTTTTCCGCATCAGCATGGATTGGGTGATCTCTTCATAGCCCAGTGCGCCATAGAATGCGCGGGCATCGGTTCGCATGGCCTGGGTGTGCAGAGCGACGGAGTGGAGCCCCCGGCTCTGTGCCCAATCTTCGGCCCGCGCCATCAGGGCGCGCCCGACGCCCGTTCCGCGCGCCGCCCTGTCGACGACCAGGGACTGCACCAGGGCTTCCGTCGGTTTTTCCAAAGCAGGTCGGGCGAAGACGTGAAGCAGCCCGAGGACAGCGCCGCCTTGCACGGCGACGGTCAGCGAATGATCGCCGCCGGATGCCATGACGGCATCGAAGCGGCGCGCGAATTCACCGGCATCCAGGTCGTAGCCCAATTGCGCCATCAGGCCGCGCGCGGCGTCCTGATCCGCCGGGGTCATGTCACGGACGGATACGCTCGGGGGCGTGCCGCTCAAGGCTTGCCGCCCGAAACCCGCAGATTGGCGCAGGCGATGTAGGACGCTTCGTCGGACAGCAGGAATAGGATGCCCTGGGCGATCTCCTCGGGCTTGCCGGCCCGGCCCATGGGCGTAGCACCCGCGCGGCGATCCAGAGTGTCGCGGGTCATGTCCGTTTCCGTCAGGCCGGGGGCCAGGGTGTTGACGCGGACGCCCTGTTTGATGACTTCCTGGGCGAGGCCCGTGGAGAAGCTGTTCACCGCGCCCTTGGAGGCCGCGTAAAGCACGCCGCCGCCGGGCGAGCCGATGATCGCGGCGCCCGAGGAAATATTGACGATGGCCCCACCGGCGCCGCCGTTGTCCGTCGACATGCGCTTGATCGCCTGCTGGGCGCAGAGGAACAGTCCCAGGACGTTGACTTCCAGGACGCGGCGGATGTCGTCGGCGGTCAGGTCCTTGACCGGGCCGCGGGGGCCGTGAATGCCGGCGTTGTTTACCAGGCCGGTGACGGTACCCAGTTCCTTGTCGACCGTTTCGAACAGGCGGATGACGTCGGCCTCATTGCTGGTGTCGGCGGCGACCGCGATGGCCTTGCCGCCCGCGGCTTCGATTTCGGCGACGACGCCGTTAGCGGCGGCGCTGTCACTGGCGTAGTTGACGCAGACGGCGTGGCCCGCCTTGGCCGCCAATAGGCAGGTGGCGCGGCCGATGCCCCGGCTGCCGCCGGTGACGATGGTGACTTTATCGGTGTTCATTTTTGGGTTTCCTCCTCCCAGAACCGCAGCCGGTTGGCGAACGGGTCCGTGACTTCCATGACCATACCGCCCCATGGGGCCGGTTCAAGTCCGGGGCGATTGAACGGATAATCCTTCGCCGTCAAATCGGCGTGATAGGCGGCCAAGCCCGTCGCCGCGACGAAGACGGTGGACCCGGGCGTGCAATCCCCGTGATGACCGGTGAGATGAAGCCGCATGCCGTTCCGGGAAATCTGCAGGTAGACGGGCCCTTGATCGCCGGTCTGGTGCCGCCAATCGATGACGAATCCCAGAAAATCCCGATAAAAGGCGAGCGCCGTCGCTTCGTCGAAGATGCGCAGGATGGGGACGGCGGTAAAGGTCTCGGTCATGGGGTGCCGGGCCCGGACGGGTCAGTCTTCGCCCAGCATATCCTTCGGATCGACCAGACGGTCGAATTCCTCACCCGTGAGAATGCCGAGTTCCTCGGCCGCTTCGCGCAAGGTGGTGCCGTCCTTATGGGCTTTCTTCGCGATCTCGGCCGCCTTGTCATAGCCGATATGCGGGTTCAGCGCGGTCACCAGCATCAACGAATTGTTGAGATGGCGTTCGATGACCTCGGTGTTCGGCTCGACGCCCTTGAGCAGGCGTTCGGTGAAGCAATCCATGGCGTCGGACAACAGGCGGATGGATTGCAGATGGGTCGCCACGATCACCGGCTTGTAAACGTTCAGTTGCAGGTGGCCGTGGCTGGCCGCCATGGTGACGGTGACGTGGTTGCCCATGACGCGGGCGGAGACCTGGGTCATCGCTTCCGCCTGGGTCGGGTTGACCTTGCCGGGCATGATCGAGGAGCCTGGCTCGTTCGCCGGCAGGACAAGTTCCGCCAGGCCCGAACGCGGGCCGGAGGCCAGCAGCCGGATGTCGTCGGCGATCTTGTGGTTGGTCACGGCGATGGTGTTCAACTTGCCCGACAGATTGACCAGCGCGTCATGGGCGGCGATGGCGTAGAACTTGTCGGGGCAGGGCTTGAACGGCAGACCGGTGATGTCGGCGGCCTCGGCGCAGAAGGCTTCGTCGAAGCCGGCGGGCGCGTTGATGCCGGAGCCGACGGCGGTGCCCCCCTGGGCCAGCTCGTAGACCTGGGCCAGGGATTTATCGAGGCGCTGGATGTTCTGGCGCATTTGATGGGCATAGGCGCCGAATTCCGAGCCCAGGCGCAGCGGCGTCGCGTCCTGAAGGTGCGTGCGGCCGATCTTGATGACGTCGTTGAAGGCCTGGGCCTTTTCCTTGAGGGCCGCCTCCATGCCTTCCAGCGCCGGGTAGAGACGCTGGGTGCATTCCTGGGCCAACGCGATATGCATGGCCGTGGGCATGCTGTCGTTGGACGACTGCGACATGTTGACGTGATCGTTGGGGTGGACCGGGTCTTTCGATCCCAGGGAGCCGCCGAGGATTTCGATGGCGCGGTTCGAGATGACCTCGTTCAGGTTCATATTCGTCTGGGTGCCCGATCCGGTCTGCCAGATGGGCAGGGGGAAATGGTCGTCCCAATCGCCGGCCGCGACCTCGCGCGCCGCCTGAACGATGGCGCCACCGAGGCGATCGTCCAGCTTGCCGAGTTTCATGTTGGCCTGCGCGGCGGCCTGTTTCTGCACGGCGAAGGCATGGATCAGGGCAAGCGGCATGCGCTCCGACGGGCCGCCGATGGGGAAGTTTTCCAGCGCGCGTTGCGTCTGCGCGCCCCAATACTTCTCGGCGGGTACCTTGATCTCGCCGATGGTGTCTTTTTCGATGCGGTAGGCCGCTGTGGTATCCGGCATTGGTCCGTTCCGTCCCGTGGTTTATTTCGTTTCGAATGTCCAGACACCGTCCCATGAATCGGGCGGCGCCTTTTCTCGAAGATGGTCGATGCGCTCCAGATATACAAGCGACGGGCTGTCATGGGGCCGAAATTCCAACACGGATTTGAACGCGGCTTCGGCCCCATCCCAATCCCGCGCCCGATAGGCCGCCAGCCCTTTTTCGAAACGATCGGCGCCGTTGGCATCGGTATCGCCGCCGTTCATACCGGCGAGTTCGAAGACCCGCACGGGAAGGTTCTTTCCTTTGACGCGGATCATGTCGATTTCGCGGACGGCGACGGTCGGACCGGCCAGTTCCCGCGTACGTTCGGACATCAGGATGTTCGTGCCATAGGCTTTATTGGCGCCTTCCAGGCGGGCGCCCAGGTTCACCGGATCGCCCATCACGGTGAAGCTACGCGACGCCGTCGACCCGACGGTCCCGACGATCACCGGCCCCGACGAAATGCCGATGCGGAGGTTTATCTCGGGCGGCGCGGTGTTATTCCCCAGATCGGCTGCGACATCGGCGCGAAAAGCGTCGAGGTGGCGAACAGCGTCGAGTGCCGCCTCGCAGGCCAATCTTGCGTGGTCGTCGGCCTGGGTAAACGGTGGCCCCCAATAGGCCATGACGGCATCGCCCATGAATTTGTCGACGACGCCCTGGTGAGCGCCGACGGCCTCCGTCATATGGCCGAAAAACCGGTTGATCAGACGAACCAGGTCGTCCGGCGGCAATTGTTCCGAGATCGTGGTGAACCCCTGCAGGTCGACGAACAGGACGGTCATTTCCCGCCGTTCGCCGCCCGGTTCCACGAATTCCGGATGATCGACCAGATTGGCGACGATGCGCGGGTCCATGTACTTGCCGAAGGTATCCTTGATCCGTTCCTTCAGGCGCAATCCGCCGACCATGCTATTGAACGACAAGGTCAGTTCGCCGACTTCGTCTTCTGACTGTTTTTCCAGTTCGACGTCCAGGTTGCCGTCTTCCACGGCGCGGGTGCCGCCGACCAGATTTCGAACAGAGCCGACCAGCCCTTTGGTCACCAGGACGGAAAACAACAGTCCCAACAGGACAGCGAGGATCGTCAAGGTCGAATTGAGGATCAGCAAAATCCATTCGTCGCGCTCGGCCTGAACCACGGATCGATCCGTCAGCTGTTCGACATGGGCGCGCAGTTTGTCCAGGTCGTCGTTGATCGCTTCCTGATGTTCCGCCAGTTGGGGAAATTCCACGTCGAAGGCCGCGTGATTTCCGTCGGTCCGCAGCTTCAGAAGCCGTCGGCCATGGTTCGTGAACGTCTTGACCCCGGCCCTGATGCGGTCCAGGTCCTCATCCAGGATTCTGACCACGTGTTGAAGCGTGACTTCCGATGCCGCCTCGCGATCGAGCAAGGCGCGTGCCCGGTCGAACTCCTGGTTGACCTCCAGGCCCAGGGCGATGAATTTTTCCTGAAACGGTTCCGGGTCGATGCCGTTGTCGATCTCGGCCAAGGCCAGCAACTGGTCCATCACCACGCCCTGTTCCAGGACGCGGACGTTGACCCGGGTCATGGCCTCGGTTGCAGGAACCTGCAGTGTCGCAACCGTATGAAGGTGCCGGCGCAGGTCGGCCAGATAGATGACAGAGATCACGGCGACGACGATCATCAACGCCAAAATGACGGCGGCGATGGAGAAAACCTTCTGACCGACGCTTAAGCGCATGACCGTCCGTCCCCCCGGCGAACGCCCTGAACCGCGTGGCTGTTACGCGGCCTGGGGCCTCTTGAACTCGGCGAAGAAGTCGTTGCCCTTGTCGTCGACGACGATGAAGGCGGGGAAGTCCTTGATCTCGATCTTCCAGATCGCTTCCATACCGAGTTCCGGATACTCCAGCATTTCGACCTTGGTGATGCAGTCCTGGGCCAGGCGCGCCGCCGGGCCACCGATGGAGCCCAGGTAGAACCCGCCGTGTTTGGCGCAGGCGTCGGTCACCTGTTGCGACCGGTTGCCCTTGGCCAGCATGACCATGGAGCCGCCGGCGGCCTGGAATTGCTCCACATACGAATCCATGCGGCCCGCCGTCGTCGGCCCGAACGAGCCCGAGGCGAAACCTTCCGGCGTCTTGGCGGGACCGGCGTAATAAACGCCCATGTCCTTGAAGTACTGGGGCAGGCCTTCGCCCGCGTCCAGGCGTTCCTTCAACTTGGCATGCGCGATGTCGCGCGCCACGATCAGCGAGCCCGACAGCATCACCCGGGTCTTCACCGGGTATTTCGACAGCTCCTTGCGGACGGCTTCCATGGGCTGGTTCAGATCGATGGCGACGACCTCGCTGGCCAGGTCCTCTTCCGTGACCTCGGGCAGGTACTTGGCGGGGTTGGCCTCCAATTCCTCCAGGAACACGCCGTCCTTGGTGATCTTGCCCTTGGCCTGGCGGTCGGCGGAGCAGCTGACGCCGATACCGACGGGGCAGCTGGCGCCATGACGCGGCAGGCGGATAACCCGGACGTCGTGGCAGAAATATTTGCCGCCGAACTGTGCGCCGATGCCCATGTTGCGGGTCAGCTCGTGGATTTTCTGCTCCCATTCGACATCGCGGAAGGCCTGACCGAATTCGTTGCCTTCGGTCGGCAACTCGTCCAGGTACTTGGTCGAGGCGAGCTTCACCGTCTTCAGGTTCAATTCCGCGGACGTGCCGCCGATGACCACCGCGAGGTGATAGGGCGGGCAGGCCGCGGTGCCGAGCGTGCGGATTTTCTCGTCCATGAAGTCCATCAGGCGCGTCGGGTTCAGCAGCGCCTTGGTCTCCTGATAAAGGAAGGTCTTGTTGGCCGAGCCGCCGCCCTTGGCGATGAAGTGGAACTTGTAGGCGTCACCGGGCTCTGCATAGAGTTCGATCTGGGCCGGCAGGTTGTTGCCCGTGTTCTTCTCGTCGAACATGTTCAGCGGGGCGACCTGGGAATAACGCAGGTTGGTGTCCAGATAGGTGCGCGCGACGCCTTCGGCGATGGCGGCTTCGTCGTCGAAGCCGGTGAACACGTTCTGCCCCTTCTTACCCATGACGATGGCGGTGCCGGTATCCTGGCACATGGGCAGGACACCGCCGGCCGAGATATTGGCGTTCTTCAAAAGGTCCAGCGCCACGAAGCGGTCGTTGTCGGAAGCTTCCGGATCGTCGAGGATCTTGCGCAACTGGGCCAGATGACCCGGACGCAGAAGATGAGAGATATCGTGGAACGCCTGCTTGGTCAGTTCCGTGATGGCTTCGGGTTCGATGGTCAGGATCGTGCGGCCGCCGATCTCCTGGGTGGCGACGCCACCGTCCATGATCTTCTTGTACGGCGTCTGGTCCGGACCCAGGGGAAACATCGTGTGATGTTCGAAGGTCATCGTTTCAGTCCTCGGGATAGATGGGGAGTAGGGGGTTCAAGTCGTTGGGCGGCGGTAATCCGCCGGCCGGTCAATTCCTGCGACCGGTCACGTCGTTTGGCCGGTCATTTCCTGTGGGCGATCATTTCTTGCGAAAGGTATCCAAGGCGATGACTTCGCCCATTTTCTCGTCGTCGCCGTCTTCTCCGTCGCCGGCGTCGGAATTCGACGCGTCGAGGGAGATTTCCTGTTCGGCGTAGATGCCTTCGTCTTCGATCGGGTCGTCTTCTTCCGTGGTGATCATCTTCAACTGCAGGCCGAAGTTGACCGACGGGTCGGAAAACGCGGTGATGGCGCGGAAGGGGACCCGCAGGCGTTCGCCCTTGCCCTTGAAGAACAGGGTGATCTCAAAGGCGTCCTGGTCGACGTGCAGATTGTCGAACTGGTGCTGGATGACGATGGTCATTTCTTCCGGATGCTGGGCGTGCAGATAGGGCGGCACGACCACGCCGGGGTCTTCCATGCGGAACGTGATGTAAAAGTGATGCTCGCCCGGCAAGCCTTCGCGCGCGGCGTGGGCCAGGGCGTTGCGGATCACCGTGCGAAGGGCGTCCTCGATCCAGACGTCGTATCTCAGCGGGCTGTCTTCCATACCTTCTTTATTAGCAGGGAACGCGGGCGGGAGTCTTGGGCAAAAAGAGTTTGCCGTTTCACGCAAGGCGATCCGGGGGTTTCAGCGAACGGTGGCGGATATCCGCTGCTTTCGTTCATTTCTTTGGCATGAGATTTGCTTTTTTGCCCGATGGGCCTCGGCTTCCGCGCGGGCGGGGGCACGTCAGCCCGTTGGGAGATCAAGAGACCATCAAGGAATGCCATGAATATTAAGCAAAAAATGCAACGAACCTTGGATTATCCCGTTCCGTTGGATGAAGATTTTCGTCTCAAGGTTCTCTATTCGCATCGCATTCTGGATACGGCGCCGGAGCCTTTGTTCGATCGTGTCACGCGCCTTGCGACAATCCATTTCAAGGTGCCGATGTCGATCGTGTCGTTTGTCGATGAAGACCGCCAATGGTGCAAGGCCACTCTGGGCACCGATTTCACGGAAACCCCGCGTCAAAATGCATTCTGCGCGCATACGATTTTAGAGAAGGAGCCGATGGTGGTGCTCGACGCCTCAAAAGATCGGCGCTTCGCGGACAATCCGCTCGTCACGAGAAAGCCGGGGTTGCGGTTTTATGTTGGGGCGCCATTGATCGTCGGTGAAGGCGTGGCGCTCGGTGCGCTTTGCCTGCTTGATACGCATCCGCGGGGCTTTTTCTCTCCGGAAGACAGGCAATATCTCGCGGACCTCGCCGCCGTGGTTGTCGACCATATGGAATTGCGCCGCACCTGCCTGATGGAAAATGCCGATAACGACACATCTCAAAAGATGGCAGGCTGACGCGCCGCTTCGTTTGCCGGCCGCCGGCCGCCAATAGATCCATCAAGACGCAGCGGCGAGAGGGGCAAAGAGTCTATCGTTTGAAGAGAAGTGGGCGGCTTCTGTTGCCAGGTGCCGCCCGAACCCCGTTGTCGTTATGGCG
>CAJWCU010000027.1 GCA_913030825.1 uncultured Rhodospirillaceae bacterium
TATCCATGGCCGACGCAAAAGACGACGAGATCGAAGAAGACGAAGACGGCGAGGAATACGAGGACGACGAGGAATACGAAGACGACGACGAGTGGGAGGACGACGACGAATACGAAGACGACGACGAGCCCTCGGAAGAGGAACTCAAGGCCGCCAAGAAGAAGAAACTCGTCAAGATCGGTGCCATCGCCGGCGTGTTTCTGATCCTGTTCGGCGGCGGCTTCGTGGCCCATCTGTTCGGCGCGACAGAGGCCGTGTTCGGCAAGCCCGCGATCACCGAGGTCGAATTGGAGATCGGCAAGCCGGTCACCCATCCCCTGCCGGAAATCCGCACCGACCTGAAGAAGGTCGGACGCCGCGATCATTTCATCAAACTGAACCTGATCGTTCAGGTGAATGAGAAAGACCTTCCCGTCCTGATGGACGAGGACAAGGTCGCGGTGATCGTCGACAACATCAAGACCCAGCTACGCGACCTGGAATATAAGGACGTGATCGGCAAGGAAGGTTCGGAGCGCCTGCGCTTCGAATTGCTGAACGTCATCAATTTCGCGATTGCGCCCGTCAAGGCGCATACGGTCCTGTTCAAGGACCTGATCATTCAGTAACGCCGCCTCGGGCGGCGCCCTGCCCTATATCAAGCCGCCGGGCTCAGCCCGCCTCGGCATCCGATCCCTTGACCCGCTGGGCCAGGGCGGCGGCCATGAACTGGTCCAGATCGCCGTCGAGCACGCCTTGCGTGTTCGACGTCTCGACGTTGGTCCGCAGGTCCTTGACCATCTGATAGGGCTGCAGGACGTAGGACCGGATCTGGTGACCCCAGCCGATGTCGGTCTTGCTTTCGGCCTGGGCGGCGGCCTCTTCCTCGCGCTTGCGCAATTCGAATTCATACAGCCGCGCCTTCAGCATGGCGAAGGCCTGGGCCCGGTTCTTGTGTTGCGACCGGTCGTTCTGGCATTGCACGACGATATTCGTCGGCAGGTGGGTGATGCGGATGGCGCTGTCGGTCTTGTTGACGTGCTGACCGCCGGCACCCGACGCCCGATAGGTATCGATGCGCAGATCCTTGTCCTCAATGACGACCTCGATCGTGTCGTCGATCACCGGATAGACCCAGGCCGATGAAAAGCTGGTGTGCCGCCGGGCACTGGAATCGTAAGGAGAAATTCGGACCAGGCGATGGACGCCCGATTCCGTCTTCATCCAGCCATAGGCGTTATGGCCGGAAATCTTCAACGTCGCCGACTTGATGCCGGCCTCTTCGCCCGGGCTTTCTTCCAGCCATTCGACCTTGTAGCCATGGGCCTCGGCCCAACGGGCATACATGCGCAGCAGCATTTCGGCCCAATCCTGGGCCTCCGTACCGCCGGCCCCGGCGTGGACTTCCAGATAGCAATCGTTGGCGTCGGCCTCGCCGGACAGCAGCGTTTCCAGTTCCGCCGCCGCCGTACGGCCCTTGAGGGCCGTCAGCGTCGCCTCGGCCTCGGTCACCACCTCGGCGTCGTCCTCGGCCTCGCCCAATTCGATCAGGTCGATGCTGTCGGTCAGTTCCTGGGAGATCTCGTCGATCGCCTTGATCCCGGATTCCAGGCGGTTGCGCTCGCGCATCAGGGCCTGGGCCTTGTCCGGGTCGTTCCAGAGTTCGGGACTTTCCGCTTGGGCGTTCAGTTCCTGGAGTTTGAGAACGGCATCATCGTAGTCAAAGATGCCTCCTCAGCAGTTCCAACGACTGCTTGATGTCCTGGACGGTGGATTCGATCTCTGCGCGCATGGCGGATGGGGGGTCTTTCGTTTCGGGAAAATAGTCAGGCGGGAGTGGTTTGTAGCGAAAGGCGCCCCCCCAATCAATAGAGCCGGGATCAATAGAGCCCGCCGGTTCCCCCGAAGGGCTGCGAAGTTGTATCGCCGCCACCGGCCATGCCCTGCCCGGCCGAGATCACTTCCGTATCCTCTTTCGGCACGGTCCCGGCCTTAAAGCTTTCCCAGATCACGTCTTCCGTCTGGCCGACCAGCGCCGGCAGACCCGTGTGCACGTCGACCCGCACCAGGCGGATGCCGGGCGGCACACGGAACGGGATAGCCGGGGTGTTTTTCAGGGCCTGTTTCATGAATTGCGAGAAGATGGGGGCCGCGACGGAGGAGCCCGTCTCGCGCCGGCCCAGCGTTTCCGGCGTGTCGTAGCCGACGAAGACGCCGACCGCCAAATCGGGCGCGAAGCCGACGAACCAGGCGTCGCGGTTGGCGTTGGTGGTGCCTGTCTTTCCGGCGAGCGGTTTGTGGATTTGCCGGCCGATGCGCACGCCGGTACCGCGCTTCACCACGCCTTCCAGCATGGAGACCATCTGATAGGCGCTGGCCGGCTCGGCGACCTGCTCCCGGGTGTCGGGCACGGCGGGCACCTCTTCAGCACCCGTCCAGGCCCCCGTCCGGCATTGCGGGCAGGGCCGGTTGTCGTGGCGGAACACGGTGCGGCCCTTGCGGTCCTGAATCCGGTCGATCAGCGTCGGCACCACCCTTTTGCCGCCGTTGACCAACATGGCGTAGGCGGTCGTCAGACGCAGCAACGTCGTCTCCCCGGCCCCCAAGGACATGGACAAGGCGCGCGGCAGATGGTCGACGATGCCGAAGGCCTCGACCTCCTTGCAGACTTTCTCCATGCCCACGGTCTGGGCCAGGCGCACTGTCATCAGGTTGCGCGATTTCTCGATCCCTAGCCGCATGGTCGACGGGCCGTAGAATTTCTTGGTGTAGTTGCCGGGCCGCCATTTCGGCAGGCCGGGCCCCTGATCGACGACGAAGGGTGCGTCGAGAATGCGGGTCGCCGGGGTATATCCGGCCTCCAGCGCCGCCATGTAGACGAAGGGTTTGACGGCCGAGCCCGGTTGACGCCAGGCCTGGGTCGCCCGATTGAACTGGTTTATCTGAAACGAATATCCGCCGACCATGGCCAGCACGCGCCCCGTATGCGGGTCCATCGCGACGATCCCGCCCTGGACTTCCGGCAATTGCCGCAGCGCATAGGTATCCGCGGGCAGCGGCTTTCCGCTGTCGTCCTCTTCTTCCAGGCTGACGGCGATGATATCGCCCGGCACGACGACGTCGGCGGGCCGTTTGGGCCGGGGCGCCCAGGTGTCTTCGTCGATCCGCCGCCGGGCCCAGGACATCTGGCTCATCGGCAATCGCCCGGCACTGCCGTCGATGAAGCCCAGTTTCGCCGCCTCGCCGTCGACGGCGGTGACGATGGCGATCCGGTGATGTTCCAGGCCCTTGGGCACCTTGAACTGGCTAAGGATCGAGCGCCATTCGGGCGCGCCGGTAAAGCTGACGCCGTCGGGCACCCGGCCAAGCGCACCGCGCCACGCGCGGACGCGGCGATCGAAGTTTTCCAGTCCGTCACGCAGTGCCTTCTCGGCGATCTTCTGCAACCGGGGATCGACCGTCGTCCGCACGGAAAGTCCGCCGTTGTACAATTGATCCTCGCCGTATTGATCCAGCAGTTCGCGGCGTACTTCCTCGGCGAAATAATCGGCTTCGACGAAATCGGTATCGATGCGCTGGGCGACCGCCAGGGGCTCGGTCCAGGCCTGCTTGGCCTGCTCGTCCGTGATCAAGCCGTCTTCCAGCATGCGGTTGACGACCCAGTCGCGGCGCGCCTGGGCCGCTTCGAGCTGGCGGACCGGGTGGTAGTTGTTGGGCGCTTTCGGCAGGGCCGCCAAATAGGCCGCTTCGGCCACGGACAATTCGTCCATGGACTTGTTGAAATAGTTCAATGCCGCCGCCGCGACCCCGTAGGAGCCGAGACCGAGATATATCTCGTTCAGGTACAGTTCGAGAATGCGGTCCTTGGTGAAGGCCCGCTCCATCCGGAAGGCGAGGATCGCTTCCTTGACCTTGCGGGCAAGCGAGACCTCGTTGGTCAGAAGGAAGTTCTTCGCGACCTGCTGGGTAATGGTCGAGGCCCCGACCGGCCGCCGGGACGACCCGATGTTCTTGATGTTCCTGAGCGCCGCGGCGACGACCCCCGGAATATCGATGCCCGGATGTTCGTAGAACGTCTTGTCCTCTGCCGACAGGAAGGCATTGATGACCCGTTTGGGAATTGCCTCGATCGGCACGAAGACGCGCTTCTGCTTGGCGAATTCGGCCAACAGCTGCCCGTCGCCCGCATGCACCCGGGTCATCACCGGCGGCTCGTAATTGGCCAATTGCCTATAATCGGGCAGGTCCTGGCCGTAGGTATAGAGCACATAGAGCAGCCCCGCCCCGCCGATCACGGCGCAGATGACGATCAGTCCGATAATCGACGACAACAGGCGGATCATTGGGTGTGCTGCTTTCCGTTGGCGGGACCGTTGGGTCGGCCGTTATTCAACCCCCCGCCCGGACGTTCCGGTGCGATGGTCGCTCGCGACCCGTTCATCCTACATTTCCAGGGGTTTATGAACAAATTATGGCGCCAAGGCTAGGCCCACTTACGGGTGGCGGATTTTGGCCTGTTCGACCGTACCGAAATACCGGTCGATGGCGGCGACGATGGCGCCCGCGAGTTTACGGCGGTAGGCCTTGCTGGTCAGGCGCCGTTCATCGTCGCGGTTGGACAGAAACCCGGTTTCGACCAGGACCGACGGCAGGTCCGGCGCCTTGAGCACGGCGAAACCCGCGAACCGGTGGGGGCGCGGCAGAACCTCCGTCTGGTTGCCCAGTTCGCGGACCAGGATCCCGGCGAAGCGCGCCGACTGGTTCATCGATTCCCGCTGCGCCAGATCGATCAGGATATTGGCGACATCGGCGTTTTCATGGGTCAGGTCCATGCCGGCGATCAGGTCGGCCTTGTTTTCCCGTTCGGCCAATTCGGCGGCTTCCTTATCCGATGCCTTTTCCGACAGGGTATAGACCGACGGGCCCGATACCTTGCTGTTGCGGATGGAATCGGCATGCACGGAAATGAACATATCCGCGCCCTTCTTGCGGGCAATGGCCGTTCGGTCGCGCAGACGAATGAAGATGTCGCGGTCGCGGGTCATCTCGGCGCGGAACCGCCGGGTCGCGATCAACTGGCGGCGGATTTCCCGCGACAGAGCCAGAACGACGTGTTTTTCGTAAATCCCGTGGCGGCTCTGCGCGCCCGGATCGACGCCCCCGTGCCCCGGATCGATGACAACCAGCGGCCGTGCGGCCAGCGGCATGGAACCCGGACGGCGCGGCGGCATCGGCAGGAAATTCGCCTGTTCGATTTGGGCCGCGATCTGCGGCGGCAGGGTTTCCGCCGTGCCCGCCGCCGGTTTCGGCGCACGGGGCGCGGCATTGGCCGGCGAGACCAGAGCGGCCGTACGCCGCGCCAAGGCTTCCAGGCGGCTTTTCGTCGCTTCCGACGGAGCCGCCTGTTTGGCCGTCTGCTTTGGCTGGGCGACCGCATCACGCGACCGCAAGCCCGCGATCTCGCGCGGCGGTTTGGCCACGGAGGCCAGGAAATTGCTGTGACTGGTGCGGGCGGTCTCGATCACCAATTCGTATGCCGCCGACCCGTTGCCCGGCGTGACGTAGGCATCGCTGATCCTCACCGGCTGGACGAATTCAAAGACGATCCGCGAATTGCCCGGCTGAAACAAGCCGTAGCGCAGGCTGGAAAACACCCCTTGTTTGCGCGGCAGCGGCTTCGCCGGAAGGCGCCAGCCGACCTCGGGCAAGTCCACGACGACACGATAAGGTTCGGCCAACGTAAACATGCGGAACGCCACCCGCCGGTCCAAATGCAGGGCGAATCGGGCATTGTCCGCACCGATCCCCGCCCGCACGTCCATCACCACCGCATCGGCGGCGCGCGCCGTTTGAACGGGGCACAAAGCCAGGGCGACCAAGCATAAGGCGCTGAAAACCAGGGCCCAGAGGCGTTTCGCCCCGCCTTTTCCAACGGTTTGCTGATTTGATCGTTCGGTCATTCGCCTTGTGCCGCGGCCTGGCTGTTCGAGTTCGCTGTCATGGCCCGGGCATTTTACGGTAATCCTTTGATTCCGTCCGCTTTTTTCTCGATTCGCCGTTTCGAAAAGTATCCCGGTCAATTTCACCAGCGATCCCAGGCGCCTATCCGCCCCAACGGCATAAACAACGTTGTGGAAGACACGGTCTATGTCTATGTTAGGAGGCGAAGAATTCCACCAGCCCGCGACCCCGGATATCCAGGGGCCGGGCCAGGAATGGTTCCGCCGACGCCGAAACCGCAGACCTGGGGCAAATCCCCTAGATGACGCGATGTCTAGGCACCCGTCGGCGGCGCCCGAGTTGTCCAAATCAGGTCCGCCCCTGCCTAAAACGGGGCCGGCCTCGTAAAGGAATATTGATGCTGGCAATCGCCGTACAGACTCCTGAAAAGTTTGTGGCGCCCTCGTCCGCGTTGAATTCGACGATCTCGAATTCGGCGGTGTCGAACGCCCGGGGTTCTGTGCGCGCGGCCGGCTTAACACCCCAGAGAAGTGCCCCGCGGCGGAACCGCTTCCTGCCGGCACCGGCGAATACGCGCGCCGCCGGGCACTGGAGACCTTGTTTTAATGTCAACCAAGAGAATGCTTATCGATGCATCCCACCCGGAAGAGACCCGGGTTGTGATCGCAGACGGCCATCGCCTGGAAGAATTTGATGTCGAGTCGGAATCACGCAAGCAACTAAAGGGTAATATCTATCTAGCCAAGGTGACGCGGGTCGAACCTTCGTTGCAGGCCTGCTTCGTGGACTACGGCGGAAACCGGCACGGCTTCCTCGCCTTTAACGAAATCCATCCCGACTACTACCAGATTCCGATCGCCGACCGGGAAGCGCTGGTCGCCGAGCATCAGGAAGAAGAAGCCAAAGCCGGCGACGACGATGACGAGAACGGCGGCGACGGCGTCGAAGTCATCGGCGGCGAGGACGAGGAAATCCCCGTCCGCCGTCCGGTCAATCTGCGCCGCCAGTACAAGATCCAAGAGGTCATCAAACGGCGCCAGATTCTGCTGGTTCAAGTCGTCAAGGAAGAGCGCGGCAACAAGGGTGCTGCGCTGACCACCTATCTCTCGCTCGCCGGGCGCTATTGCGTGCTGATGCCCAACACGGCGCGCGGCGGCGGCATTTCGCGCAAAATCGCGCAATCGGCCGACCGCAAAAAGCTGAAACAGATCCTGGGGGAAATGAACATTCCCCAGGGCATGGCGGTCATTGTCCGCACCGCGGGTTCGAAACGCACGAAGGCGGAGATACGCCGCGATTACGACTACTTGTTGCGGCTCTGGGGCGAGGTTCGGGAAAAGACCCTGCAATCCATCGCGCCCTCGCTGGTCCATGAGGAAGGCGACATCGTCAAGCGCGCCATCCGCGACCTCTACACCAAGGACATCGAGGAAATCATCGTTCAGGGCGGCGATGCCTACCGCGCGGCCAAGGATTTCATGAAACTTCTGATCCCGAGCCACGCCAAGAAGGTCCAGCCCCAGGAAGAAGGGGCGATCCCGGTCTTCCAGCAGTTCCAGGTCGAGAACCAGATGGATTCCATGCACGAGCCGGAAGTCCAGCTGCGCTCGGGCGGCTACATCGTCATCAACCCGACCGAAGCCCTGGTCTCCATCGACGTCAACTCGGGCCGCGCGACCAAAGAGCGCAACATCGAGGAAACGGCGCTCAAGACCAACATCGAAGCGGCCGAGGAGATCGCCCGCCAGTTGCGCCTGCGCGACCTGGCCGGTCTGATCGTCATCGACTTCATCGACATGGAGGTCAACCGCAACCAGGCCAAGGTCGAACGCGCCCTGAAGGATGCCATGCGCAACGACCGCGCGCGCATCCAGATCGGCCGCATTAGCCCCTTCGGTCTGTTGGAGCTGTCGCGTCAGCGCCTACGCCCCTCCCTGCACGAGACCAGCTTCGAATCCTGCCCCCATTGCGGTGGCACGGGCGTGCGCCGGTCGACGGAAAGCACCGCCCTGCAAATGCTCCGCGTCCTGGGTGAAGAAGGACAAAAAGGCCGCTCCAAGCAGCTCACCCTCTACACCCCGACGATGGTCGCGCTCTATCTGTTCAACAACAAGCGGCCGGCCATCGCCGACATGGAACAGCGCTTCGGCCTGACCATCCGGATCGAAGCCGACGATAACCTGATCCCACCGGACCATCGCCTGGACCGGGTCAAGGCCGACGGCGCCGTTGAAACGGCGGTCGAAGCCCAGGGCGAAAGCGACGAAGAAAAATCCGAGGAAGACGGCCGTCGTCGGCGCCGGCGGCGCGGACGACGGAAACGCGGCGGCGAAGGCGACGTCAACGACACGCAGGACGTGCGGGCGGACGATCAGAATGAGGATACGTCCGGAGACACCTCCGACGGTGATGCCGATGGCGCCGGCGACCAGCGCGAAGCCGGCGGCGAACAATCCGATGAGGATAAGCCCAAGCGGCGGCGGCGAGGCCGGCGCGGCGGCCGGCGGCGGCGGCGGAACAACGACGACGCCCAGGCCGCGCAGAACGCCGAGGGCGACGACGCGCAGGCGTCCGATACCTCCTCTGACGCTGGTGGCGACAACCAGGGCGACGGCGATACGCCGTCGGACGACGCCGCACCGGTAGAAACGGCGGAAGCCGCCGAACCAGCTGCCGACGCCTCTGAAGAGGCCGTAACCGACGCAGCACCGGAAGCCGAGGAAAAACCCAAGCGGACACGGACGCGGCGCCCCCGAAAATCGGCAAAGGCCGCGGAAAATGCCGAGGCTGAAGCGGAAACGACCACCGATGCCGCGTCCAGCGAAGGAACGGAGGAAGCTGCGGAGGCCAAGCCCCGCCGCCGCCGACGGACCAAGAAGGACAACGGTGCCGCCGAACCGGTCGCCGCGGAAGAAGCTGTCGCCGAGCAGCAAACAACAGACGCGGCCCCCGACGCGGCAGCGGCAGCGGAACCCGAACTCATGCCCGCTCCGACGCCGGAGCCCGAACCGGAACCGGAACCGGTTGTTGCGGCCGATGACGCCGACGCGGAAGCGGAAAGCGCCACGACGGTCGTCATCGAGGTCGGCTCCACCCCGGAGAATAAGGAAACCCGGCGCGGTTGGTGGAATCGCCTGACCGACTAAACTCGGGCAGCACGTTTAAGAAACGAAAACGCCGGCGGGGGATTGCCCGCCGGCGTTTTTGTTTGTCTCTTTAACGGATATCCCAGGCGCAGTTATCCTGGGCGATCGCCGCCCCCGCTTATGAACCCCAGGTAATCAGACGGTCGGCCGCCTCGGCAATTTCGCCCTCGTCCCCGGCGAATGAGAAGCGGACGAACCGTGCACCGCGGGTCGGATCGAAATCGACGCCGGGCGTCGCCGCTACGCCCGTCTCGGCCAGCATACGGCGGCAAAACTCGCGGGAATCGTCGGTGAACTCCGACACATCGGCATAGATAAAGAACGCCCCTTCGGCCGGAGCCAGGCGTGTAAACCCGGCCTGCGGTAACTTATCCAACAGCAATTCCCGGCTGCGGGCGTATTGCCGGATGTTGGCCTCCAGTTCGTCGCGGCAGTCGAACGCCGCGAGGCCCGCCTGCTGGGCGATCGTCGGCGGCGAAATGAAGAGGTTCTGGGCCAGGCATTCGATGGTCCGGTGAAGGTCATCGGGCACGATCATCCAACCGAGGCGCCAGCCGGTCATCGAAAAATACTTCGAGAAGCTGTTGATGATGATGGCGTCCTGGGTATGGGACAGCGCCGTCACGCCCGGCGCGCCATATGTGATGCCGTGATAGATCTCATCGGAAATCAACCGCACCCCGTTCTGGTGACAATAGACGACCAGGGCTTCCATTTCCTTGGGACTGATCATGGTGCCGGCGGGGTTGGACGGACTGGCCAGGATCAGGCCGTCCGGCGGCGTGTCCAGGGCCTGCAGACGCGCCACCGTGGGCTGGAAGTTATCTTCCAGGGTCGTCGGCAGGTCCACGACTTCGACCCCCAGGCCCGTCAGGATATTGCGGTAGGCCGGATAACCCGGCGAGGCGAGCGCCACACGGTCGCCCGGATCGAAGGCCGCCATGAAGGACAACACGAAGGCGCCGGACGATCCCGTTGTCACGGCGACGGTTTCGGGATCGACGGTGACGCCGTAGGTCGCGTCGTAATGGTCGGCAATAGCTTGGCGCAATTCCCAGATACCGAAGGCATTGGTGTAGCCGATGACATCCGTATTCAACGCTTCGTGGGCGGCCTCGATCACCTTGCTCGGCGCCCGGGTCGCCGGTTGGCCGACCTCGAGATGCAGGACTCGTTCGCCGGCGCGCTCGCGTTCCTCGGCGGCACGCATGACATCCATAACGATAAATGGCGGCACTTGGCCGCGTTTAGACGATTTCAAAGTCATAAAAAGCTCCGTAAGACCCGCCTCAACCGTCTCCGACGGCGCCCAAGCCGAACCCGCGGGGGTCGGCGAAGGCGGCACAGGAAGGAAGGTCCGAGGGCACACCGGTTTCGCAATAAATCACGTTGATGCGCGCGCCCGAATTGGCGGGGTGAAGGGTATGGCCGCGCGCCCGAAGGGCGGCTTGCCGGTCGGCAGGAATGCCGGGCTCGATCACCAGGGCGTCAGTGCCCTCGGCGTAGTATGTGCGGAAGCCGGACAACACGCTTTCCAGCGGCTGTCCCTGCCCCGCGACACGTAGAATAAGGTCGGCCAAGGCCTCGGTCGCACCGGGCCCGCCGGTCACCGTGGCGGCCATGAAGGCGCGGTCGTCTTTCGGCTTGGGACGCCATTCGCCGGCCAGCAGGATCGGCGTCGCCGTGACCGGCGGCAAGGCGTCCGGGCCGGCCGGCCGGGCGAACAAGAAGCCCAGCGACGGCGCCACGCGGCCCGATCCGAAGGCGCCGTTCATCGACACCGTACAGGCAACGGCGGAGCCGCTCGGGTCGATCGCGACCAGACCCGATGCCGTCGCACCCGGCGGCAGGGCAATGGCGCCGGCGCCGGGCGCCGAAACCGTATGCCGATCCGTGTCCAGGTCATCGGCGATATCGGTGTGGCGTTCGCGGTCGGCAATGAAGTAGGCGGGTTTGGAAATCAACCCGTCGCTGCGCAACCAATCGTTTCGCCGAACCTGGGCGGTCGCGGTCGCCTCGGCAAAGATGTGCAAGCTGTCGATCGGATCGATGACCTCGGCATATTGCGCCTGGATCAGGACTCCCAGCAAATCGGCCGCCAGGGGTCCACCCAGCATCGGCGGTGAAGGAATAAGAAACTCAGTCCGTTTGACGAACGGCAGAACAATAGCCGGGCGCACCTCCGGCAAGTAGGCCCGCATATCCTCGATCGTGACCGCCCCGCCCTGGCTATTGGCGTCTTCGACGAAATCCCGGGCCAACTGTCCCTGATAAAAATCGCCGACACCGCGCACGCGCAAGCGCCCCAGAACACCCGCCAGACGCAGGCGATCCATACGGTCGCCTTCATCCGCCAGATGCGTTGCGCCGCGTTTCCGAAACAGGGCCACCGCGTCGGGCTGTCCCGACAGGCGCCCGGCCGCCCCCCGCAGGTCGGAAGCGAAAGCGCGCGAGACAACGGCACCGAACCGGGCCAGATTTTCCGCCGGCTGCAGGACCTCGGCCCATTTCAAGCGCCCCAGGCGGGCATGCAAAACGGCAAAGCCGCGCGGATTCCCCGGGATCGGGACGACACCGCCGCCCCGGGGCGCGACCGCCGGAAACGACAGGACGTCGTTGCGCCGATTGATCGTATCGCGAATGACGCAAATGCCGCCGCCGCCCAATCCCGCGTCCGTCGGTTTAACGACCGCCTGGGTGAAATACATTGCGGCCACCGCGTCGGCCGCAGACCCACCGGCCGACAGGATATCCCGCCCAACCACCGCGACCTGCGGATCGTCCGCCGCGACGCCGCCGAGGAAGCCGCGCACGAAGCCGGATTCACCCAGAACCTTGGTTGATTCGTCCTTGTCGCCGCCGAACAGCCCCCCGATTCCGCCCGAGCACCCGGCCAGAAGCCCGGTTGCCAGAGCCGTCATCAATATCGGCATGGTCAATTGACGGAGGCCCGGGGCGAGACTACGTTTACCAAGCCCGGAAACATGAGGAAACGCGTCCCGACCGGCGCTGAAAATTTTGCAAAGCCGCATCTTTAAACCGTTGTTCTTGCTCGTCGTTTTTGTCATCGGCCTAAGCGGTTGGTCGGCTGCGCCTTGGGCGCGTGGCCTGTCCATGATCCGGGACGTCGAGATTGAAAATATCATTCGCACCTACGCGACACCAGTTTTCGAAGCCGCGGGGCTGAACGCTCAGTCCATTAAGACCTACCTCGTAAACGACGACCAACTCAACGCCTTTGTCGCGGGCGGCCAGAACCTTTTCATTAATACAGGTCTTTTGATCCGGGCCGAAACCCCCGGTCAGGTGATCGGCGTGATCGCCCATGAAACCGGCCATATCGCCGGCGGGCACCTGGCCCGGCGGCACGAGGAACTGGCCAATGCGACGGCCGCCTCGATCCTTTCGATGATCTTGGGCGGTGCCGCCGTTTTGGCCGGCGCGCCCGATGCGGGTGCTGCGATCCTGGGCGGCGGACAGGGCATGGCGCAACGCGCCTTCCTGGCCTATAGCCGGACGCACGAAGCCTCGGCCGACCAGGCGGCCATGACCTATCTCGACCGCACCCATCAATCGACCAAGGGCCTGCTGGAATTCATGGGCAAGCTGCGATCCAACGAATTGCTGATCAACGCCAGCCCCGATCCTTATGTCCTGACCCACCCGCTGACGACCGAACGTATCGATGCGCTGGAAGCCCATGTCGCCCGGTCGCCCTATTCGAGCGTTCCCGACGATCCGGAATTGGTCGCCCTGCATGCGAGGATGCGGGCCAAGCTGATCGGTTTCATGACCCCGGCCCGGGCATTACGCACGTACAAGGCGGAAGACACCAGCGTCGCCGCCCGTTACGCCCGCGCGATCGCCTATTTCAAGCTTGTCCGCATGGATGAATTCAAACAGGCCATCGACAGCCTGATCGCCGATTTCCCCGACGATCCCTATTTCCACGAGGTCAAGGGCCAGGGCCTGTACGAAACCGGCGACGCCAAGGCGGCCTTGCCCGCCTACCGCAAGGCCGTGGACCTGATGCCGAAATCGGATCTCCTGCGCATGGAGTTGGCGCGGGTCGAACTGGCGACGGGCGATCCGGCGGTGGTCGACGACGCCATCGAAAACCTGCAGTTCGCCGCCCATTACGAACGGTTCTCGCCAAGCATCTACCAACTCTTGGGCAATGCTTATTACAAGAAAAACGACGAACCCCGGGCACGGCTTTTCCATGCCGAGGCCGCGCTGTTACGTGGCGAGATGGAAAAAGCGATCTACAACGGCGAAGTCGCCTCCCGCGCCTTCAAGGAGGGCAGCCGGGAATGGCTGCGCGCCAAGGACATCGTCAACGCCGCCCGGGTCCAACAAGAACGCAGAAGAAATCAGTGAGCAGCCTCCAGCTCCGCCGCCGTTTCGGCGCGGCGTCTAGAGGGGTGAAGGCCACACGCAGGGCTTGGCTCGCCGGGGCCGTCGCCGCTCTCCTCGCCAGTTGCGTCACCGCCTCCGGCCCGGGCCGCATCGGCGACATGCAATCGGTCATGGCGACCCTCGGCCCGTCGTCCCTGTTCGCTGGGGTTGATCCGGGAGATCGCTGGCTGATCGTCGGCACGCCGTCCGGCGACACCGCCCGCATGGCCACCGACGAAGGCTTGCCGGTCGTCCTGATCACCGCCGGGTCGGATGAACTGATCCTCGGCCGGCGCATCGATCAACACCTTCTCGCCGCACCCTATCTGACCTGGTCATGGAAGATGTCCCCCCATCCGGGCGCCTATCACCCGGTCCGGATCGCCGTCGGCTTCGCCGACACCTCGCGCCCCCTGGACCCGAGGGACGTGACCCTCCGCGATTTGCCGGACGGTGTGCGGGTTCTGGAACTGGTATGGAACCAGCGCGCGCTCAGGCGCGGCAGCCTGGACATGCCCAACGGCGACCGCCCGGCCCGATACACGGTCCGGGGCGGTCCGGAATCCCTGGGCAAAAGGTGGCAGGAAGGGGTCGATCTGATTTCTCTGCACGACCGGGCCTGGCCCGGGCTGTCGACCAGCCATACACGGATCGTATTCGTCGCGGCCCGGACCGTCCCCGGCGATTGGCGTAACACGGGCATACCCGTGCCCGCGGCGCTGGTTTCGGACCTGCGTCTGATGCGCTGACGGATATGTGATCGGCGACGCCCCGGCCGGGCCCGCCCGTAACTTGCCCCCCGCCCGCCGCTGGCTCATTATGCGCGCAGCCAATTGGAAAGGACCCAACATGACGCTTCGCTTTCCGGCCCTGCCGGTCAAAGGATTTCTCGCCTCGGCCGCCGTCGCCGCGTTGATCGGCCTCGGCCTCCACAGCCTGCCTGCCCAGGCCCAGGACAAGGCGGCCATGAGCGATGCCGATCGCGGCGCCATTGAACAGATCGTCCGCGACTACCTGTTGGAAAACCCCGAAGTGATCGTCGAGGCCATCCAGGTCTTCCGTCAGCGGGAACAGGCGGCGCAGGAACAACGCGCGCAAGACGCGGTGAAGGCGCATAAGAATGCGCTGCTGAACGCGCCGGGCGCGCCCTTCGTGGGCAATCCGAAAGGCGACGTGACCATCGTCGAATTCTTCGATTATCGCTGCGGATACTGCAAACGGGTCACCCCGTTGATGCAGCAGATTTTGGACAGCGACAAGAAGCTGCGCTGGGTGTTCAAGGAATTCCCCATCCTGGGTCCGGATTCCTTGACGGCGTCACAGGCCGCCCTCGCCGCCTGGAAGATCGACCCCGACAAATATCTGACCTTCCATACGGCGATGATGAACACCGCCGGCGCCCTGCCCGAGGACCGCATCCTGAAACTGGGTAAGGAAGCAGGCTACGATCCCGACCAATTGCGCAAAACCATGGACGATGCCGCCGTGAAGGCCGAAATCGACGCCAACCATCGGCTCGCGGAAACCATGAACATCCGCGGCACCCCCGCCTTCATCATCGGCGACGAACTGGTGCCGGGCGCCGTCGATCTGACCACCCTGCGGGAATTGGTCGCCAAGGCGCGCAAGGGATGCACGGCCCCCTGCTGACCGGCTGACCGGCTGACCGGCGGCCAGGCCTAATTGCAATCGGGTGACGGCAGTGTCCGCGCCTCGCGCAGGGCCTGCACCACGACAAAGCCGCCCAGGTCCATTTCCAACCGCCGCGGCAGGCCGTTGTCCAGCAATTCCATGGTCATGGCGAAGCTGGGCGTTCCCTGCGTCCCCTTCGTCTTGGTATCGAAGAACGCCGCCGATACGCGCCATCCCGCCTGCATGCCCAGCGGCCCCCATTCACCCCGGGCCCCCTTGCCCTTGCCGGCATCGATCCGGCCCGTGAAGACGCTGGACATCAATTCCGGTCCATCGTCTTCGGTGCCGTCGAAGACATGCATCTGGACCTGCTTTTCCCCCGCCTCTGCAGCGGTGAGCAGCCGTTTGATCTGGCCCACGGGAAGGTAGGTATTGTCGGGCAAGGTGACCTTGCGGCCTTCGGGCCGCGAGAATACGGCAACGCCCCCGGCCCCAGCCTGCGGCACCTCGAGACTGCCCTTCAGGGTCTCGTCTTCTCCCGCAGCCTCGCTCTTGATGGTGGCGGCGAACCTGTAGCGGGTGCCGTCTTCCGATTCCCAACTGGTAAAGCGGATATCCCTGTCGATCACGCCGCCGACCCGGGTCAGGACCCGCATCATCATATGCTCTGCGACGATCCAGCCATCGCAGGTGCGCTCGACGGACCGGGTGACCAATCCGTCGACCCCGTCATAGGGCGATTGGCCGGAGAACGGTCCGGGCACCAGATCATAGACCGCCTTGTACGAGGCAAGATCCGCCGCCTCGGCCTGATCGCAGAAATTCAGCGAAACGACCGCCGATAACGCCGCCAGAACCGAAACCGGCCCGTGTTTCTTACGCATGTCCGTCTCCACCAATTTTGCCGACCATAGGGGCATGCATGCCGCCGCGTAAAGGCACGTCAGACTGGCGCAACCGGCGGGAAATCGCTAAATTGTATACAATCATTGATGAGGACCGGCGAAACGGTCACGCGATGGATCGACGTGCGAGGACGCACGTTTTGGGAGGCAATCAAACGTGAAGATCAAACCGCTTCATCCCCTATTCTCCGGCGAAGTGACGGACATCGACCTGAGTGTCGAATTAACGTCCGAGCAGGTCGCCGATATCCGCGGCGCCATGGACAAATACGCGGTCCTGGTCTTTCGCGACCAATCCCTGGACGACGCCGAGCAGCGCCGGTTCTCCGAATACTTCGGGCCGCTGGAACTCAGCCGCAAGCGGTTCCGCAAAGGCTATACCCCGCGCCTGCACCTGAACATGAGCGATATCTCAAACCTGGACCAGGACGGAAAACCGCTGGAGCGCGGCGACGGCCGCCTGCTTGGCGCCTATGCCAATCGGCTGTGGCATACGGACAGTTCCTTCAAGAAAATTCCCGCCCGCTATTCGATCCTGGTGGCCCACGTGCTGCCCAAGAACGGCGGCGGCAATACGGAATTCGCCGACATGCGGGCCGCCTACGACGACCTGGACGCGGCGACCCAGGCGCGTATCGCCGATTATATCTGCACCCATTCGATCATGAACTCGCGGGCGAAACTGGGCTTCACCGATTTCGACGAAGGCGAACAGAAAGGCCTGCCGCCGGTGCCGCAGGTCCTCGTTCGCACCCATCCCGGATCGGGGCGCAAGGGGCTTTACCTCGCATCCCACGCCGGCAGCATCGAAGGCATGCCGGTGCCGGAAGGCCGCATGATCCTGATGGACCTGATGGAACACGCGACCCAGCCGAAATATGTCTATAGCCACGAATGGCGGCCGGGCGACGTGGTGATGTGGGACAATCGTTGCACCATGCATCGGGGCCGCTGGCACGACCCGGATGACATTCGCGACCTGCGCCGGACAACGGTATCCGACGAAATCCCGACAGTGGCGGATCGCGAAACCGAAAAAACGGTCCGCGAGGCGGTCTAAACCAATGATTTCTCGGGAGTTAGTCCATAGACTTTAGTCTGGGTTACTCGTGTTTCGCCCGCGCGATAGGTTGAATTTAACGATCTCGGCGAAAGACCGACGCAATGATACGATCGGCACACAAGGGTGACGACACGGTGCCATGAAGACCCTGCCGCCTATCTCAATCGACGGCAAAACGAGACTTGTCGTCAAATCGGAAGCCGTGACCCCGGAAACGATCGACGATCCGGGCGTGCAGGCATGTCTGTCTTATTGGACGGAGAAGAAAGGCGACGCCTTCGCGCCGAAATGGTCCGAATTTCGGCTGTATGAACTGCCCGCGCGCGTTCTTCCCTATCTTCTTGTCCTGGATGTCGCGCCAGGCCCCCCGCCGACGTTCACCTATCGCTATTGGGGCACCGGCCATACCCAGTACCATCGCCGTGATTACACGGGGAAAACCCTGGAAGACATGGCCGATTCCTGGTCGACGGAACTGCTGACCGTGCAGTACATGATGGTCCTGGAAACCCGCCGCCCCATCGTCTTCCTGAATTCCTACGACGGCGTCGAAACGCCCCTGCGCTCCCTGCGCATGCCGCTGTCCGAAGACGGGCAAACGATCACCCATATGTTCGGCTATGTCGGGCGGACCGGTCTGGCGGAAAGCCTTCAACCTCTGTTCTCGGGCACACTGGATTAATTCTCTCGATCACAACCTCTCTTATCGACCCCGCGCTTGCCAGCCCCCTTCGCGTTGCTTAGGGTCTTGGCATCCAATTCTGGGAGGAACCATCCATGAATGAACGTAAGCGCGCGGCCCTGGTCACCGGGTCGGGCAAGAACATCGGCCGTGCCACCGTCCTGAACCTGGCCCGCGACGGCTTCAACGTCGTGATCAACGGCTCCAGCGACCGGGCAGCCTGTGACGAGGTCGCCGAGAAAGCCAAGGCGCTGGGCGCTGAAACCCTGGTCATCATGGCCGACGTCGGCGATCAGACCGCCTGCGATGCTATGGCCAAGGAAGCCATCGACCGGTTCGGCGGCATTGACGTCCTGGTCAACAACGCCGCGATCCGGCCGAGCCACGAATTCACCGACATTACCGACGAAATCTGGGACCGTGTCCTGGGCGTCAACCTGCACGGGGCCTTCCGGCTGTGCCGGGCCTGCCTGCCGGGGATGGTCGAACGCGGCTGGGGCCGGATCGTCAACTTCGCCGGCATGAACGCCATTCACGGCTACAACGGCCGGGCGCATGTCAGCGTGTCCAAGCACGGCTCCTGGGGCCTGACCAAGGCGCTGGGCAAGGAATTCGGGCCCAAGGGAATCACGACCAACATCATCTCCTCCGGACCGATCGGCGGCGATCATGCGGACGCGGCCATGGCCAAACACATCGCCGAAATGGCGGCGCGGGTACCAGTCGGCCGCGTCGGAACACCGGAGGAGATCGCCGCCATGATTTCCTACTTGGTATCCGACCAGGGCGGCTTCATGAACGGTCAGCTGATCCAGATCAACGGCGGCACCGAAACCTGAGCAACGCCCCCGCGATCGGCCGTGCCGATGGCCTTCCCGCCCGTTATTTGCTAAGAATTTTCGATACTTGGCGAGTATGAGGCGGCGATGAAGCTGATCCGGGGGAGCTCCCTTATCGTTCTGGCGGCTTGGCTGACGGCCTGGGCCGTGATGGCCAGCCCGGCCAGGGCCGGAACGGGCGACTGCGCCGACACCTCCTTGCCGGCGGCGATACGGGCGTTTGCCTGCAGTGAAGCGATTCAGGCCGGCGAGACCGACCCCGAGAAATTCGCCGACCTGTTCATAAATCGAGCCGAAGCCCTGACCGAACAAGGCTTTCCGGAACAGGCCCTGTCGGACCTCACCCGGGCGGTGCGCTTGGCGCCCCGGCAAGGCCATGCCTTCGTCGCGCGCGCCCGTGCGAATTTCGCCCTGCGCCGCAAACAGCCCGCGATTGACGACCTGACCACGGCATTGCGCCTGAACCCCGATAACGCCGAGGCACTGGTCTTACAAGCGAGAGTTCTGAACTCGGCCCCCACGAAGCCGAACCTACGCAACGCGGTCCGCAGCGCAACCAAAGCGTTGAAGATCAAACCCAACCACAATGACGCGCTGGTCGAACGCGGCTCGGCGTATCGCAAACTCCGTCGGCATCAAGACGCCTACTACGACCTTGACCGGGCGGTCGCAGACAACCCGGAGAACGGACACGCGTTTTTCGAACGAGGCGCCACGCTTCTCGACCAAAAACTATACGACATGGCGCTTGCCGACTTTGACCGTGCCGCGCGGCTTTTGAAGGACACCGCCTTCACCTTGGCTGCGCGGGCCCGCGTCCATTCTCGGATGAAGAATTTCGATCTGGCAATCGCCGATCTGAGCGACGCCCACGACATTCACCCCGACGTCGCCATGATCCTCCGGAAACGGGCGCAGGCCTGGGCGGCAATAAGCCGGTACGACAACGCTATCGCGGACATGGACGAAGCGATTTCCATCGCGCCGAACGATTTGCGGAACTGGTACCGGCGGGCCGACATCCATCTCAAAGCCGGCAATCTGCAATTCGCGTCGGACGACATTGAACATGTCCTGAAGCTGACGCGTTTGAAAAGCGACGCCTTCCTTCTGCGGGCCCGTATCCGTCTGGAGAAGAAGGAATTCGCCGACGCCTTCAAGGACATGACGTTCTCTCTTGCGGCCGACCCACGGAACATCGATGCACGGTTGTTGCGTGCCTTGGCCTTTGTTTCCGCCGAGAGGTTCGAGGAAGCGATCCGCGATTATGACATCGTTCTTAAAATCGACCCAGAGCATGGCGACGCCCTTTTGGCGCGCGGCGGGGTCTATCTAAGCCAGCGGCAATTCGACCACGCCATTCAATCGTTCACGGCGCTGCTGCGTTTTGAACACACCAACACGACCGGGCTTCTCGGGCGCGCCACGGCCTACCTGGCGTCGAACCAGCCGACGCGGGCGCTCAATGATCTCGACTATATTCTGCTGCGTGAACGCCAAAACCCCAAAGTCTGGGCGCTGCGCGGTGCCGTGAATGCCAAAGAACAGCGGTTCAAGGAGGCGGCTGAAGATTTGGCCTCGGCAATTTCCGCGGCGCCGGACGACCTTAATCTACGCCTGGTCCGGGCGAGCTACTTGGCGCAGGCGAAGTTCTTCCCCGAAGCGATTGCCGAACTCGATGTGGTCTTGGATGCAACGCCCGACAACACCGACGCGCGGCGGGCTCGAGCGCTGGCAAATTATTATGGCAGGCGGTTCGCCGCGGCCGTCCGCGACGCGACCAAGGTGATCGAAGATCAGGAAACGCCCGTCGATGCGTTGTTGATCCGGGGCGCAGCCTTTCGCGCACTGAAGGATTGGGAAAAGTCGCTGGCCGATTTCAAGGCACTGCGCGAGCTCGATCCCTACAACCGCAACGTCCTCCTGCAAGAGGCCTTTACATTACACAACCGCGGGCACCTCGGCCAGGCAGCGGCCCTATACGAACGGGTAACCACCGAAACCCCGTCCCAGACGCGTGCGATCGCCGCGCTGGCCTATCTCAAAGCGTCGAACGGAGCCTTTGACGAGGCATTGCAAGACATGGACCGTGCGCAATCGCTTGCGCCGAAGGACCCCTGGGTCAAATCGATCCACGCCAGCATCCTGTCGCGCTCTGGTGATCACGAGGCGGCAGCGGCAATGGCAACGGAGGCGCTTTCGATCGACCCGTTGTTCGGGCAGGCGCTAATTGCCCGTGCCTTCGCCCTGATGGGCCTACGGGAATACGGGCAAGCGATCGCCGATTTCCGCAAGGCCACGGACCTTTCGCCCAACGATGCGTTGGCTTGGCTCGGCATGAGCGAAGCCGCCCGCCTTTCGGGAAAACTAACGGATGCCATCGAATACGTGTCGAAAGCCATCGCCAAGCAACCCGATTTCGCCGAAGCCTATTTGGCGCGCGGCCTCGCGCGTGCCGCTCTCGGTGAGCGAGAAGCCGCGCTTGCCGACTTCGACCACGCCTTGAAACTTAACCCAGGGCTCAAAGAGGCCGTGGATTCCCCTGAGCTTTGGCGTCTCCACGATCAGCTGCGCTTCCCGGCCCCGGTCACCGCATGACCATGGCGAAGGACCGCCCATCGGCGGGAGCGACCTTGCATGTTGACCCGACCCTCATGTCGGTCGTAGACAGGCCCGGCGGCTGGCGCCGCGACAATCGTTTGACGCCCGCCGATCTGCCGTTTTCCTGATTGCCGGTATCCGGCGCATCCCCTCGACCCGACACTTCCCGAACAGGCACCACGACGACATTGCTCATGGACCCAGAACAACAATTTCAGGCCGCCGCCCAGTTGTACCAGGCAGGCGACCTTAGCGGCGCCGAAGGGCATCTGGATGCCCTTGCCCAGACATTGCCGAAAAACCCCAACGTTCTGCACCTGTTGTCACTGGTCCGGTTGCGCCTGGATAAGCCCGACGCCGCCACGCAAAGCCTGAAGACATTGACGGACATCGCCCCCGGCTCGGCAGAGGCCCATGAACTTTACGGCATCGCCTTGCGCCAGGCCGGCCGCGTGAACGGTGCGATCCGCCAGTTCAACCGCGCCCTGGAGATCACCCCCGACTCCGCCTCAATCCATTACAACCTGGGCAATGCCTATCGCGACGACCATCAGGTCGAACAGGCGATCACCCATTACTCGCGGGCGGTCGAACTCGATCCGGACAACCTGAACGCACGCTTCAATCTGGGCCAGGCCTTCGTCAGCCTACAGGATTGGAGACGCGCGACGGGAGCGTTCGTCGCCCTTGTCGACCGCGCGCCCCAGGATGCGGAAGCGCAAAGGGTTCTGGCCGACACGGCCCATCAGGCCAAGGCCTATGCCGTCGCCCGCAAAGCCTGCGAGGCGGCCCGCCAAGCCGCACCGGACGACGCGGAATTGACGCTGCTCTACGCCGAAATCATGACCTGCCTGGGCGAATACGAAACGGCGGCGGCCTGTTATGACGGCCTGCTTGGCGGACAATCGTCGGATACGGAAATTCTGCGTCTGAAAGCGGCCAACCTGCGCGCCATGGGTGACGCCGACGGCGCCCTCGCCGCCTATGCCCAGGTGGTCGCCATCAATCCCGCCGACCCGGGCAGCCGGGCGGAATTGGGGCGCCTACAAGAGCGCATGAACCGCCTGGACGATGCCTGGGAAACGATCGCCCCGGGCCTGGAAGCACTACCCGGCGATCCCGGTTTGAATTTGGTCGCAGCCCGCTTGGAACGGCGGTCGGGTGATCACGACAAGGCCCTGGCGCGGCTCAAAGGCCTGGACCAGAAGGAGCTGTCGACTTCGCCTGCGTTCGGTGAAATCCGGTTCGAAATGGGGTTCCTTTACGAACGCCTGGACCGACCGGGCGATGCCGTCGAAAACTTCGAAGCCGGCAATGCCTTTCTAGCCAAGGATACCCAGGAGGCAGACCTCTTCCGCGCCCGCTCGCGGGAATACCTGGCCCGTCTGCGCCAAGCCTACGACGGGCTCCAATCCGGCACAGCGGCGTCCACGGTCACCCGCCAACCTCAAGACGGCGCCGCCGATCCGGTATTCCTGATTGGTTTTCCTCGTTCAGGCACAACTTTGTTGGATCAAGTCATGGATGCCCACCCAGGCATTCAGGTGTTGGAAGAACAACCGACCGTTTCGACGCTGCGCAATCATCTTCTGGTGCGCGACGACGGCTTTCCCAGCAATCTGTTCACGCTCCCGGCAGATGACCTTCTCGAACTGCGCGAACTCTACTTCAAGACCGTCGATCGCCTGATCGACCGCGACCCGGCGGCACGGCTGGTCGATAAATTACCGTTGAACATCCTGGATGCCGGACTGATTAAGCGGGTTTTCCCTGACGCGAAATTTATTCTAGCCCTGCGCCATCCCTGCGATATCTGTCTGAGTTGCTTCATGCAGCCGTTCGACTTGAACGAAGGCATGGTCCACTTCACCAGCTTGGACGAGACCGTCCGTTTTTACGCCGACGTCATGGAGTTGTGGCAAATTCAGCGCGATGCCTTGGACCTTGATATCCATGAAATCCGCTATGAAGATCTTGTGCAGGAAATCGAACCGGTCGCCCGTAAGTTAATGGATTTTCTGAATGTTTCCTGGGACGACAAGGCCCTGGCCCCGATAGCGCCCGCCCACCGTCAGGCACTTACCGGCACCAGCGGCTATCATCAAGAGACCGAGAATGTGACGACCGAAGCGATTGGCCGTTGGCGGAAATTCGAAATTCACTTAGCGCCGCACCTCAACCGTCTGCGCCCGTTCATCAAGGCATTCGGGTATTCGGGAACAAACGATTAAAGCGACCAGGGGTAAAACCTGGTATTTGCTGCAGCGCACTCCCACCTTAGAATAGCGTCACACCATCGCCGGAGCGCCTCGGGTTTCAACGAGACCGCGCGGGTCCCGATAGCGGGCTGGGCGACACGACCAGAATTGGGAAAGTTGAAGAACCATGCGGAAATACCTGACCATCGACCTGTCCACCAAATCCGTCACCAGCGAAGACCTTTCGGGCGAAGACATTGCCCGCGCGGGCCGCTACCGGATCGCCAAGACGCTGGTCGATCGCGACCTGGCCAAAGTCGATCCCCTGTCGCCGGAAAATCCCTTCGTGATTTCCGCCGGCCCCTTCGCCGGATCCAACTTCTCCAACGGCAACCGAATTTCCATCGGCTGTAAAAGCCCGCTGACCGGCGGGATCAAGGAATCCAACGGCGGCGGCACCATGGCCTTCGCCCTGGGCCAGTTGGGCATCTCCGGCATGACGCTCGAGGGAGCGGCCGACGACTGGGTCGTCATCCGCATCCCGCTGGAAGGCGAAATCACCTTCGAAGACGCCACCCCCTATCTGGGCAAGGGCGTGTTCGAAGCCGCCAAGCTGTTGGGTGAAAAGTACGGCGACAAGGTCTCCATGGGTATCACCAGCCCCGTCGCCGAATACGGCGGCCTGATCGGCGGCGTCACCTTCACCGACCCCGAAGGCCGCCCGACCCGGATTTGCGCGCGCGGTGGCGTGGGGGCGGTGCTGGCGTCGAAGAAGGTCAAGGCCATCGTCTGCGACAAGAACAAGATGCCCGACTTCCACGACCGCAAGAAGTTCATGCAGTCGTTGAAGACATATGGCGGCAAGATCCGCGAAGACGCCGCGACCCAGAACTTAGGCGCCCGCGGCACCGCCATGGTCGCCGACGTCATCAACCATCTGGGCGGCCTTCCCGTGGCGAATTTCCGCGACGGGCGCCAGGTCGACACCTCGACCGGCGACGTGTTGAAAATCGGCGGCGACTACATCCGCGAACAGAACCTGGAGCGCGGCGGCGAGCCGACCCATGCCTGCATGCCCGGCTGCCTGATCAAATGCTCCAACGTCTATGCGGACGAGGACGGCAATGAACTGGTCGCCCCGCTGGAGTACGAGACCATCGGCCTGATGGGCAGCAATTGCGGTCTGACCCATCCGGACCAGATCGCGCGCGTCAACGCCATCGCCAACGACCTGGCCATCGACACCATCGAAACCGGCGCCTTGCTGGGTGCGATGATGGACGCCGGGCTGGGCGAATACGGCGACGAGAACTTCATGCTGGAGGCCCTCGCCGACATGCGCGACGGCAACGAGCGCGGCAAGATCCTGGCCCAGGGCACGGCCCGCGTCGGCGAACATTACGGCATCACGCGCCTACCCATCATCAAGAAGCAATCGATCAGCGCCTACGATCCCCGTGTCATCGAGGTCACCGGCATTTCCATGATGCTGACGGCGCAGGGCGCCGACCATACGACCGGCAACCTGCCGGCCTTCGAATGCGCCGGCAAATCGACCGAGGAACTGACCCTGGAAAGCCTGAACATCCAGGCCAAATGCGCCAGCGTCGACAGCCTTGGGATTTGCGTGTTTGGCCGTTCGGTTCACAATGCCGAGCCGGAATTGATCATCAACGCACTCAACGACGCGTTGGGAACGGAGTTCGAGGTCGAATTCTTCGATCGCCTGGGCAAGGAAACCCTGGCGCTGGAGAAGGAATTCAACGACGCCGCCGGGTTCACCACCGACGACGACGAACTGCCCGATTTCTTCTATCAGGAGCCCCTGGCCCCGACCATGAAGATGGCCCGCCACCACGCGGCGACGGTCAACGAAATCCGCGACCGCTGGCTCGCCAATTAGGCCGCGCGGCGCGGGGAGCTCATTTCAATGAGTTGGCAGCCGACGGACGACCCGCGATGCGATGAAGAGCGCCAGGGGACAGTTGCCCTGGTCATCACGCCCAAGGAACACGACATCGGCGGCCTGATCGTGCGGCGCACCCTGCCCAACCGCAACCGCCGGGCCGTCGGGCCCTTCGTCTTCTTCGACCAGATGGGTCCGGCGACCTTCGCCCCAGGTCAGGGCATCGACGTGCGCCCGCATCCCCATATCGGCCTGGCGACCATTACCTATCTGTTCGACGGCGCCATCATGCACCGCGACAGCTTGGGGATAGCCGAGGTCATCCGCCCGGGCGAGGTCAATTGGATGACGGCGGGCTCGGGTGTCGTCCATTCCGAACGGACACCCGACGAAGAACGCGCCGCCGGTCATGTGCTTTCGGGCATTCAAGCCTGGATCGCCCTTCCCATCGATGCCGAGGAAACGACGCCGGGCTTTTCCCATCATGCCGCGGAAGACCTGCCCGCCTGGGACGGAGACGGCTACCGCATCCGCCTGATCGCTGGCCGTCTAGACGGCAAGGAAGCGCCGGTGAAGACCTTTTCGCCCATGTTCTACGCCGATGCACGGCTCGACGCCGGGGCGTCCGTTACCTTGGCCCCGGAACACGAGGAGCGGGCCATTCATGTCGCCGAAGGGGCGATTGAGATCGCCGGAGAGCGGTTCGAGGTCGGCCAGACCGTAGTCTTGACCCCAGGCAGCAACGTCACGGTGACGGCCATGAACGGATCGCGGGTCATGCTGCTGGGCGGCGCCCCCCTGGATACCGCGCCAGACGCGCGGCCGAACCAGCCCCGCCATATGTTCTGGAACTTCGTCTCCCACTCAAGAGACCGGATCGAACAGGCCAAGGACGATTGGAAAAACGGGCGCTTTCCGGCCGTGCCCGGCGAGACGGAATTCATCCCCCTGCCGGAATAGGCAGCCAGGCACCCCAGTCAAGAAAACGGCGTGGCGCCGATCAGGCGTCCTGCCCGACCGGTTTCGCCAAGGACGCCCCGAGCGCGTCATGAGCGTCGCGGAACTTGTTTTCCAGCTTGTCGAAGGTGTCTTCCAAGGCAGCCAAATTATCCTGCAGGGTTTGCACGGCTGCGCGTTGCGCGACGACGGATTGGGCAAGTTCCCGCCCGGCCTTGCGAAGACGCTCCCGAACCGACCGGTCGGGGGCTGCGCAGGTGATGACGGTTCCGGAGAACGCATTCATCTCATGGTCCTTTCGTTCGTTGGCCGACTTCACGCGCAGCCACTCGCATGAAGAAGATGGGTCATAGTCACTTACCCATTATGCCGACGAACCTGACGCAGGCATGACAATGTGAGGAGAACTGAATTCAGTTTCGCAGGCCGCCGGATTGTGCCGGAGGAAGGCCCTACTGCCGGCGGCGTTCGGCCCATATGTTCAGGAAGTTGCCGGCAAAGATCACCGCCGCCCCGCCCAGCACCCAGGGGTCCAGCGCTTCGCCGTAGAACAGCAGACCGGCGAACGCGATCAACGGCAGACGCAGGAACTCCATCGGAACGACGACGACGGCATCAGCCTCGGCGAATGCCCGGGCCAGACAGTAATGGGCGCTGAGACCGGTCACGCTGACCACGAAAATCCAGGGCCACAAGGCCGTGGACGGCGTCGTCCAATCGAACAGGGACGGGATAAGGCCCAGCGGCAATTGCACGAGACACATGTAAAAGACAATCGCCAAGGCCGAATCCGTCCGCGTCAACTTCTTCGTCAAAAGGTAAGCGAAGGCATAGCCGACCGCCGCCATGAGCACGGCGAGCGCCGCCGTCGAAATCGGCACCAGGCCCGGTCGGACGACGATCAGGATACCGGTGAAGCCGATGGCGATAACCAATGCCCGCATCGGCGTGATGTGCTCCTTGAGCAACAACGGCGCCAGCAGAGCCGCCCAGATGGGCATGGTGAATTCCAACGCGAAGACCTGAGCCAGCGGCAGCAGTGAGATGCCGTAGAACCATCCGAACTGCCCCACGTAATGGGCCATGTTGCGCAGGACCTGCAACACCGGTTGCTGGGTCACCAGATGATGCCAGCCCGCACGCCAGATGATCAGCAATGCCACCAGCAAGCCGATGGCGCTGCGGAAGAACAGGATATTCAGGGTCGACAGCTCGGCCGAGAGTTCGCGCCCGGCGATGGCCATGAGTGCCAGGGACGATAACGTCCCCAGCATCCATAGCGCGGCCTTGAGAACGGGCGGCATGATGGTCGCAGCCCGCCTGTATCTAGAACTGCAAAGTCAGATCGCGCGGATTGGCCATGCAGGCTGCGACGTCCAGCGCCTGCTCCTTGGACAGCTTCGGCTGCTGACGCAGACCGATGTTCATGCGGATCGCCTGATCATAGGCCGAAAGACCGGCAAGCAATTCGCCCGCCGCCTTTTCACGCCAGGCGATATCCCCGTCGAACGCCGCCTTGGCATCGGCCAGGGCTTTCTGCGCTTTCTCCATGTCCGGCTTGTCGCCGCGCAACGCGCGGCGGGCGTCGGCCAAAGGTTTCTGGATTTCCCGCGTGCCCGGAATTTCGCGCATGACCTTTTCCAGATCGTTGATCAAGGTCATGGCCTTTTCCATGTCCGTCTCGGCACCGACCGCCGCCGGCAGACCGGCGAGGGTTTCGCCAAGCGCCGACAAGTCGTCGGTCGCGGCAATGACCCGCTTGATTTCGATCAGCGGCTCGTAAGCGCCGTCCACGTTGCGTTCGTAAAGGCGCGTGGCACGCGTTTCCGCCTTCTGCAGCTTCACGAAGTCATTGTGGCGGGCCCGCCAATCCTCAGGCACTTCCGCTTCGTAGGCCTTGATTTCGGTCCGCAATTCCTCGATCTGGGCTTCCAGCTTGGCTTTGCGATCTTCGGCGCTGCCGTCGCGCGGCAGTTGGCGGATCGTCCCCTGCTTATACTTGATTTCTTCCTTCAAGCGACGGGCCTGGCGTTGCAGTTCACGAACTTCGACGTGCAGCGGCAGATAGGCAGGCGTCGCCGCGGCGACGGCCTTTTCGGCCGCATGGATCTTATCGACCAACTCAAAGGTCTTTTCCGCCTTGTCGAAGCTGGATTTCAAATCACCACGCAATTCGCCCGGCAGCATCGAGATATCAAGGCCGCGTGCCGTACTGATCGCCGCACGGATCGCACCCGCCTGCGTGTCATAGACCTGGAACAGGTGATCCTGGACACAGGACGACAACGCAGGGTTTCGGGGCGGCGGCGCCGTGTCGGAGGTCAGGCTCACGCGTTGCGGCAGATAGTTCACCATCTGCGGCGTCAGACCGACGATGACAAGCGCCAGCAATTGCAAGGCGATGAACGGAATGACTCCCTTGTACATCTGGATGGTCTTGACGTTGGGTGGGGCAACACCGCGCAGATAGAACAGCGCAAACCCGAAGGGTGGCGTCAGGAACGAGGTCTGAATGTTCAAGCCGATCATCACGCCCAGCCAGACGGCCGTTACGTTGGCCGACGGGTCCATCAGCAGAATCGGCGCAACGATGGGAACCACGACCACGGCGATTTCGATGAAGTCCAGGAAGAACCCCATGATGAAGATGACCAGCATGACGATGGTGAACTGGGCCCAGAACCCGCCCGGCAGGCCGGTCAGAAATTCACGCACGAGCTCCTCGCCGCCAAAGGCGCGGAACGCGGCGGTAAGCATCGCCGCACCGATCAGGATGATGAACACAAGCGACGTCGTCTTGGCCGTTTCGACCATGACGCCCTGAAGGGTGTCTTCGATCTTGAAGGCGCGCCAGCCGCTCCAGACCAGAGCGATCAGCAGGGTCGCCGTGAAGATCACGCCGAGTGTCACGCCGAGCACGTCGGCGGACGTGTTGATCGCCTTCACGTTGACGTGGAACTGATTGCTGATGACGGCTAAAGCGACCAGAGAAACCAACGCCATGATCGCCGGGTAATAGGCGTTCTTGTGCCCGTCGCGAAGCCGGTAGCCGCCCATGATCAAAGCCCCCGCGGCGCCGATGGCCCCCGCCTGGTTGACCGTCGCGACGCCGGTGATGATCGATCCCAGCACCAGGAAAATCAGGGTCAACGGCGGCACCAAGGTGATGAAGACCTTGACCATGAACTTGCGGTCGATGCCGCCTTCGCGCGGCACGGCCGGGGCCATCTTCGGCCGGAACAGGGCAAGCCCGAGAACGTAAGCCATATAGAGCCCGACAAGGACAAGGCCCGGGATAAAGGCCCCCAGGAACATTTCACCGGCACTGGTCGACGTCACGTCGAAACCCGACGGCATCAAAAGATTGCCGGTTGATTCCTTGTACAGCTCCTTACGCGCGGTCGACGCCTGATCGACGGCGCTGGCCAACTGGTCGGCCAGGATGATCAGCACGATCGACGGCGGAATGATCTGGCCCAAGGTGCCCGAGGCCGCGATGGTCCCGGTCGACAGCGAATTGGCGTAGTTGTTGCGCATCATCGCCGGAAGCGAGATCAAGCCCATGGCGACCACAGTGGCACCGACGATGCCCGTCGTCGCGGCCAAAAGCGCGCCGACGAAGATCACCGAAATGCCCAGACCGCCCGGCACCGGGCCGAACAGCTGTGCCATGGTGACCAGCAGGTCTTCGGCCAGCTTGGAGCGCTGGAGCATGATGCCCATGAAGATGAACAGCGGAATCGCGATCAAGGTGTCGCGTTCGGCCTCCCAATAAACGCCACGGAAGTTCGTGACGCCGGCCGACAGCCATTGCCAGGCGCCGCCTTGCGCGAAATAGGCATCGACGTTGCCGGCGAACAACCAACCGCAGAGCGCCGCCAGGGAAATGGTGAAGATGGCGGAACCGGGCAGCGCAAAGGCAACGGGAAACCCGATGCCCAGCGCATAAGCCATAGTCACCATCAGGACGACAAGAAAGAGAAGTTCCATGGGTGTCGTGTCCTTGTCGCTTAGGCGTTCGCGTGGCTGGTGTGGTCGCGGCCGCCGGGTTCACCCCGGACATCGGCGACGGCATCCAGCATATAGCTGATGAATTGGATCATCATGGAGATGGCGAACACGGCCAGGAAGCCGGCCATCATGTATTTCACATACATGGAAAAGCCGGTCTGGGTCGTTTCCCATGACAGAATGGGCGAATTGATCACCGCGTTCTGGCCACCCATGCCGACGATCAGAATGACCCAGCAAAGCGTGACACCCAAGAACACGGACCCGAAGGCGTTGACCATGCCTTTCCGTTTGGGGTTGAACGCGGCGTAGAACACGTCAACGCGGACATGGCCTTCCTCGATCAAGGTGTACGCGCTCGCGAACAGGAACAGGGCCGCGTACCAGAACCGCACGAGATCACCCATGAAGACCTGTTCGTATGAAAAGATGAACCGCGTGATGACGATCAGCAGTTCCGCCCCGACGATCAGTAACGCGAGCCAGGTAAAGCCTAGCGTGCGCGTGAAGAACGCCGTGACGATGGCCGCCGCCGTCAACGGCAGATGCACGTAAGGCCCGCGGAACTGCGATTTGCCCAACTCCAGGGCCAGGTCGTCTCCGAACACGGCGGGGAGGAAGCCCTCGACCCGCATGAAGGACAGAATGGCGTCGGCCACACCGATATAGAGCACGGCGAAATACGCCATGCGGATCAGCAATGCGTTGCCGTCGGAAATCAACTGACTGTCCTGGCGCAAGGTGCGGGAACAGGTCTTGACCGTATAAAGCGCGGCGGCGGCGATCCCGGCCAGATAGGCCAGCATCTGCACCCAGGCAAGCGGCGACGACGCGGTCTCTTCGCCGTGACGCCCCAAATGAAGGGCCGCCCCCTCGCCCGGCCAGCCGAGCCAGAACGTCAGATAGTTATTGATTAAGAAAACACAGAGTGCGGATAACACCGCCCACCCGAAGAAACGGACGGCGACGGTCGTCCGCGGCGATACGTCAGGGGAAGCAACCGCCCCGTTCGCATCAGGCATCGTTTGCTCGGCCGCCATGAATTGGCAATCCTTTGTTGTCTTGATTGTCCGGCCTCCAGGTGGTCAGAGCCCGGAATGTTCTGAGCAAAGGCACCCGGAGCGCGTTCCCCGGATGAATTTCAAACGCGACAGGATGGACCGGACAAGGACGGGACGGAGCAATCGCCCCGTCCCGCCGTATGCCGTGTCACGTCAGCAGTTAGACTTTAATGCCAAGCACGCGGTTGCGCTGGTTGGTGTAGCCCGTATCGGCCAGCAGCATCCAACGACCGACATCGCTCCGGAACGAAGCGAAGCTCTCGTGGACTTCCTTGGCCAGCGGGCTGTGCGCCTGCACTTCCGCGAAGACTTCCTCGGCGGCCTTGCCGAAGGCGTCATAGACATCATCGTTGAAGGCGCGGAGCTTGACGCCGTGATCGTTGATCAACTTGCTGAGGTAGGTACCGTTGTTGGCGTTGGTTTCCGCCATCTGGTGGGCATTTTCCTCGGCACAAGCCGCGATCAGGACCGCCTGGTCGCTCTTCGAAAGCGAAGAGAACCACTTCTTGTTGAAGCCCATGTTGAGCTGCGACGCGGGCTCATGCATGCCCGGGTAGTAGTAGAATTTCGCCGCTTCATAGAACTTCATGAAGTAATCGTTGTACGGACCGACCCACTCGGTGGCCTGCACGGCGCCGGAAACCAGGTTTTCGTAGATCTGGCTGCCCGGCAGGGACACGGTCGAAGCGCCCAGCTTGGCCAGGACGTCACCGCCCAGACCCGGGATACGCATCTTCAGGCCCTTGAAGTCGTCCGGCGAGTTGATTTCCTTGTTGAACCAGCCCCCCATCTGGCAACCGGTGTTGCCGCAAGGGAAGCCGATGATGCCGAATTCGTCGCCGACTTTTTCCAACAGCCCCTGGCCGCCGCCGTACTTCATCCAGGCATCCATTTCCGCATAGGCGAACCCGAACGGAACAGCCGTGAAGTAGGCCCAAGCCGGGTGCTTGCCCTTCCAGTAATAGTCTGCGCCGATATAAGCCTGGGAATTGCCCGAGGCCACTTCGTCGAAGGAATCAAAGGCACCGACACGCTCGCCCGAGGCGAAATACTTCACCTGGATACGGCCGTCGGTCAGCAGCGGAATACGTTCGGCCAGGCGCTGGGCGCTGAGGCCCAGTCCCGGGAAGTCCCGCGGCCAGGTGGAAACGATATTCAGTTCCTTGCGGCCCTGCGAGATCGCGGGCTTGGCAATAGTCGTGGCAGCGGCACCGGCAACACCAGCGACGGCAGCCTTCTTCATAAACTCACGTCTTTTCATGCAAATTCTCCCTGTTTGCGTGGTAGTCCAGATAGGTCGTTTTATTTATTGGGACAGATTTTGCACAGGCTGACGCCCCTTGGCTACAGCCAATTGATATTTAACCGTCACATTCGACCGGTCTGATATATGACCGGGCAAACGGCTAAAATATGGGCATAAATAGCCGGTTTCCGAGGGGGGCACTCCCTCGGAAGGCCGTCAATAATCGCTTTCGGACACAACCGCCGCAGGTTATTTGGGCTCCCACGATGTCCGCGGCACGGGCATCGCTTCCCATTTCTGGGACGACGACGACGAACAATGGGCCGTCGTCAACGCACCCGGGGCAGCGGCCTTTTCATACGCTTCGCGGGCCTTGTCGACATTCGCCTTTAGTTTGTCGGCCTGTGACTTCATGGCGTGGTTGATCCGGCTCACCATATAGATTCCCGTCCACTGAACCGCCATGCCCACATATTTATGCTGCAGGTCGATCAGCTTCTTGTCCGACGCCTGAGAGCCTTTCTTTGCCGTCGCCAGGCAATCCTTCGTGGCCTTGCCGTCCTTGTACTTCTTGAACCGATCGTACTTCTGTTCGAAGACGAACCCGGACTTGTCGTAGGACGCCTTGACCTCGGCCGCCATCTTAGGATCGATCCCGGGCAGGACCGGCACGGTCGTCGGCAAGACCGAATCCATGGGTTCGTCGATCCAGATATGCGGCGCATGGAAGTCTGTCTTCGACAGGCGGACGAAGGTCAGCTTGTTCTTCACCACGGCCAATTCCTGGTGCGATTTTTCCGGCGACGACGTATCGCACTTGCCGGAGGCCAGCACACCATCCGCGCGCCGGCGCATGCATTTCTTGGTCGACTTGTTCTGGAATTGGAACATGCAGGGCCCGGACGCCACGGGGGCGAACGAGGGCAGCTTCTTCATGTGCTCCTGAATCTGTGGCGGCAGATGGCCGAAGAACGGCACCTTGGGCTCGAACACCGGCCCTTCGACGACACAGCGCCGCGTGCCGCTTACGGGCGGTTGGCTGAGAAGCCCGTTGTCGCCCGCCGTGAACTTCTGACTGGCGTCGTTCCGGCATTCCTGCAGGTTCAGTTGGTGCCCGTCGTAGAAGGCTTTCTTCTTGGAATCGGCGGTGACGCAGCGGCCCATCTGGCGGACCTCGCCGTAGTTGGTCAGCGCGAACTGCTGATACTGGGAACTTGAACATTCGCGCGCGACTAGGCGGCGGATGTTGGTGTCGCCGGAGGTTTCCAGGCACCGTTCCTTGCCGTCGATGGTATGCGCCAATCGCTTATAAGAATCCGCCTTGGTGCCGTCGGGCAACGTGTTTTCGATTTCCCATTTCTGCAGCTTGTCCCCGGATTTGCATTTCTGCAGGGAAAGCAACGAGCCGATCCCGCCGACCGACCCCTTCGTCGGAGGTGCAGGCAGGAACTTGCCGCCGGCGATCTGGATCGTCGTCAACTTACGCTGCCCCTGGGGATGGACGCTCAGGCAGAGCTTGGTGCCGATCTTCTGGATCAGACCGTCCTTGCGCACCTTCCAACGCTGGTTGTTGACCGCATGGCGGTTGTTGTTGCCTCCGTTCTTGAACATGTTCGGGTTGAACTGAAGGGCGCTCGGCCGTTGGAAACAGTCATGCAGCGCGACGCCGCCACCGTCCTGCGCGAGGCACTTGCCCAGCGAGCGGATTTCGCCGTTCCAGCGGAACGAGAAGCTTTGGTTGAAGTCGCCGTTGCAATCCCACAACACCGTTTCAGGCACCGGCAAGCCATCGACCTGCAACTGGGTGCGGATTTCGACGCAGCGTTTGTACGTCGCGGACCGGATCATGTGATAGGCCGGCAGAATGCGGCCGTCTTCGTCCACGTTGGCGGGCTCCAATTCCCATTCCGCCGCCTTGCCGGTGCAGTCGGCCAGCTGAAGCGGCGTGATGTCAAACGGCGCCTTCATGTGCTTGCCACGCGCAATGCACAGCTTCGTGCCCTTGGCCTGCAGATGGAGCCCGGTCCAGGTCCAGAGCGTCTCTTGACCGTCACATTTGCCCAGGAAAACGCCACTGCCTTTCCTCGTGTGCTGGGCGCGCACGCAATCCTGCAGGACACGCAGCTGCGAATCCGAATTCAGGTTGAAAGTCTGGTAGTCCGACCCGTCGCATTCATAGGACAGACCGATCTTGTCCGCCACGTCGACGCAATTGCCGGTCTCCACATCGCGCAAGCTGACCGTGTACAACTGTTCCGCCGGCGTTTCCGACAATTTCTGCAGGTCGGCGATGGGCGTGGTTTCCCATTGCTGCGAGGTATCGCTGTCCGAACAATCGTGCAGTTCCAGCCTCTTCTTTTTCGTGTTGTAGGCAGCACATTCGCCCGACGCCATCATCAGCTGCTTGCCGTCGAGCGTCCATTTTTGCTGTGGCTTGCCGTTGCATTTGCCCAGGAACAGCTTGGCGCCCCGGTCGACGCCCTTGGCGCTCAGGCAATACGGTTTCTTCTCGCCGGATGCCACGGCGACAAGGTCGCCTTTGGGGCTGAACCGGAACAGGTGATCGTCGTTGGTCGAATCACAATCGCCGAAGCTGAATTCGGGGTGTTTCGTCGACTTCTTGAAGATCAGGCAATGGCCGTTGGCCGCGTTCTTGTAAAGGTTCCCCTTGACCGGAATGGTCTTCCCGCCCGGCCCACTCGACCCCCAGCCCGCCCCGGCGAAACCGCCGCCCGTCTGCGTCGCATGGTTCTTCTCCGCCCAGCTGGCGACGGCTTCGGAATGTTTGTTGGAATGCGATCCGCCACCGAAGAAGGCGTGTTCGATGCCGTCGACCGCTTCCTTCGCCAGGTCCGAAATCATGCCGCCGATGGCCTTGCCCAATTCTTCCGGGCTGGCCGGTTTGAACTTCAGGTCGGCGTTCACGGACTGACCGAACACCGTGAAGATGGCGACCATTTCGATCGGCTTATTGCCCAGCAGCGCCTGCAGGGAGCCATCGAACTTGGCTTCGGTGAAGTGGAAGTTCTTGCGGTAGGCCTCGATCAGTTTTTCCAGGCCCTTGAAGATGTATTCCGACGCCTCGACCGCAACCTCGGACGCTGTGATGGCGCCCTTGGCGACCTCGAAGGCCGCGTTGGCGGCCAGCACCCCGGCCTGGAACAGGATCGGCGTCAATTCGGTCGCCGCCTTGGCAACCTCCAACGCCGCCGTGGCCGATGCCTTGGCCGTGTAAAGCCCACCGATCTCGATCTCCAACCCGGCGATTTCAGCCGCCAGCTTGATCGCCTTGCCGACCTGATACCAATGCAGATGGTGCAGGTCATGGGACTTGTCGTGGACCTTGTCTTCCTTGTCGTTGATGGTCTTCTGAATGCCGTTGACCTTGGCGATGGCCTTTTCGATCTTGTCCGTCGCTTTCTTGGCGTCGGCTTCGGCCTTCTTGATGGCGTTGTCGACCTTCTTTTCCTCGTCGTCGACCTTCTTCTTGGCTTTCTCCAGGTCCTTCTCCGCCGCTTCGACGTCGCCCTTGTATTGGGCGATGAACTTGTTCAATTCCTTTTCGATGCCACCCAGGACCGTGTCCAGAAGGTCGCCCTGGAATTCCAGCAACACGTCGAAATCGGGTTTGGCCGGGTTCATGTCGGCACGGGCGGACACGATGGAGGTAAAGGCCTGGCCGAAATCGTCCTCGATGGTGAAGCCCATTTCCTCTTTCGAGAAATCGATCTTGGCCTTCTGTTCCAGGCCGAGAATTTTCACGTCCGCGTTCATGTGCAGATAGGGCAGCTCGGTCAGGCTGGCGCCCATGGCCATTTCCGCGTCCTTGATGTTGAGCGGACCCAGCTTGTGAATCAGGACCTCGCCGTCCAGGTCGATGCCGGTTTCCGACAGGTTGAACTTGGCCTGAGCGATTTCCTTGCCGGCGATCTTCATCCGGCCATCCAGGCCGATGCCCATGCCGTCGACCTGCAACGCCGGGTCGGACGCACCCGGGGTCGCAAAGAACAGGCGCACGTTTTCCTTGGTGCCGTCCTTGTCCTTGAATTCGACGAATTCGATCAGCGGCATCTTGTCGAGCTGCAGGGTCTTGTAGAGCCCCTTTCCCCGGGCCGCCTTGGCGACCTTGGAATCACCGGTCGAGCCGATGAACACGTCGGCCAGATCCATCAGGCCTTCCAGCGAGAAGTGGTTGGCTTCCAGATCGAAGATCACTTCCTTGGGCAGACCGGCGGCCTCCGGGTCCGGCGTGACCAGAGCTTCCAGCCGGAACTTGGTCGAGCCGTCCTTAAGCGACACGTCGCCCTGGAATCCGGCGGAGACCGACCCGTCCACGTCGACGCCGACGGAAACCGCCACGTCCTCCATGGTGAAGCCTTTAAGCGCGAAGGCATGTTCCCAGACATCCAGGGCACCGGCGAAGTTCAGCCCAACTCCAGTTTCCGAGGCCACCGTGCGCACGGCGGTTTCCAGTTCCAGTTCGTCCTTGCCGACCTTCAAATGGGTGACCAAGCCAACGCCCACGTCCGACACGATATTCGTGCCGGCTTTTTTGAACTCCAGCACCAGTTCGGGCGTGATGTCCTTGGCCGCGCGCATGAACTTCGGCATCTTGGAAAAGCTGGGCAGCTTGGCGTAGATGGCGATTTCCGGCTCTCCGCCGCCGATGACGCCACCCAAGTTGCCGCCGACCACCAATTCGCCGGAAATACCGAGCGCCTTCTTGGCCGCGCCCAGATGATCCGTGTCGAGCATGGCCATCATGCCGACCCCCTGCTTCAAATGCAGAGTGCCGCCGGTCTTTTCCTCAAGCTCGCCGATGATGATATCGGCGACGGAGGGAAAATCATCGGCCGAGAGCGCGCCCGGATCGTGTTCCGCCAGGGTGAAGATCATGCCCGGGAATTCGACATTGCCGAGCGGCGTGTTCTTCACGGCGCCGTCCACGTCCTTCAAGGCGAATTTCTGCGTCTTGAACATGACGATGGGCTTCTTGCTGGTCCCCATAAAGACGACGGCGGCGTCCAGTTCTTCGTTCTTGAACATGACCCGGCCGCCGAAACCGGACGGCGAAACGGTCAATTCCTTGAAGCCCAGATCCTTGATCCCCGGCACCTTCGAGAGGCCGGCCAGGGTCGCGATGTTGAAGGTCTTGTCGTCCGTGCCTTTGAGGCTGACCGCGACTTCCGCCTTGTCGGCCTTTTCGACTTCCCAGGTCACGTCGAGGGATTGACTGCCCAGCTTGGTCGTCGCCGCCAAGGCCGCCTTGATGTCGTCCGCCGCCTCGATCGACATGGTGACGTCGGACAGCGTCAACCCGGAAATGCCAAGGGCCGATTTCCAGGCATCCGCCGCCTCGACATTAAAGGCAAACGCCTTGCCGTCGCCGTTGACGGTGGTCGAAAAGCCGAGCGACGCCGTCGGCAGCGCGTGATTGCCGGGCAGCGTCATGGTCAGGCTCGGCCAGGTGCCGGTGATCGAGAAATCGGGTTCCGGCTTCTGGCCCTTGACGACCGCTTCCATCATGTCCTTGCCGAGGAAGCCGCTGACCGCGAGTTTCTGGTCCGAGGCATCCTTGACGCCCAGGAAGTTCAGCGCGTTTTTGGTCAGCACCGATTTCGACATGTCCATGACGCCCAGCACGGTCAGGCCCGGTACCACGGAAATGGACACGCCGCCGTCGCCGAGCGCGGCGTCGGTCAAGGCTTTCTTGATGCTGTCAGGGGCACTCTCGGCGGCCAGTTCGCCTTCGGTATTGGAATAGATGAAAGCCTGATTGGTCAGGCCCAGCTTGTCGACCTCGGACAGGCCCGGCACGGATTTGACGATGTCGGAAATCTTCAAATCCTTGCCCGGCGCCATGAAGGCGAAGGCGTTCTTCGAACAATCCGTCGCGAACAGCGCCAGGGTCCAGGTCCCGCCGACCGGCA
>CAJWCU010000028.1 GCA_913030825.1 uncultured Rhodospirillaceae bacterium
GGCCGCCGTCTGTCTCGCCGCTACAGTCTGCTACTGGTTATGAGTCCGGAGCCTAGGTCGGCCCCTGTGACCTTTAGGCGGAGAGCCCTGGACATACGTCACAGGCTCCCCGACCGCATAGGTCAAGGGTGGCTTTTGCGGTCCCACCAGACCGCTAGTGCAGGGGTTTCCACGCCCCAGAGCGATGCGTCTTCGCTCCGAGGCACAGAGTAATCAATTGAAACAAGGTCAGAAAGGGTAATCGCTGAATTGCTGGTCAGTCTTCGCCCCGACGCTTCCACGCAAATCCGCGATAGCCTTTCCTGAAGCACAGATACAATTTTTTGCAGAATTCATTGTAGGTGGGGTCAGGTACCCGAGCCTCCGTTTTCGCCAATCTGAGCGTCACGGGGCATTGGTATCTGGGCTTTTCTAGCTATCGCAGATCGCAGACTAGGGAATTTGTGTTCATCATTGCAGATTTGGCCAAGCAACTCTGACGACTCGATTAATCAGCATTCAAGACAACGTTCGATAAGGCGCTTAACGACATTAATCATGCTGGTCATCTCCCGCGAATTCATAGGAGGTTCATAGAAAACGGGAAAACAACATTCGACGTCGAACCCACTTGGAAAACCCTCAAACTAGACGAGAGCGCCATTCAGTGAACTGAAGAGCCAAATTTTTCGACATGGCGTAAAATTGATTGGCCAATCACTTCCCCCAAACGCACTGGCACGGCATTGCCGATCAACCGTCCGATACCTTTAAAATTTATTTTTTGGCCTTCCTCAATGAAGGCATATTCGCGGTCAAAGGATTGAAGCATCGCAGCTTCTCGCAACGAAATTGCTCGATCTTGCTGCGGGTGACCAAACCGGCCATTGCCAAAGCCAAAGCATTGGGTCGTAATTGTGGGTGACGGAGTATCCCATTCCATTCTTCCATACACGCCTGGATATGTTTTTCCTGTCGTCCTCTTGTGACACTCCGCGATTAGTTGTTCAGGCCAATCTCGCCAAGTTCCGCCAGGCTTGGATGCCCTTATCCGCTTCATGTTGATTTCGGTCAGCGTACTAGAGACGTGGAGACGATCAATTGACGCAGCTTCCCCAGCTGCAAGCGGCGGCAATTCCTCAATTGTCTGGCGTACAGTTTTCCAGTCAACCTTCGAAGGATGCGTTGCCGCGATCGGCATAATCGGTCCAAGGCGTGACGCCAATAGCACAAGACGGCGGCGAGTCTGCGGAAGGCCATAATGATGGCAGTCGATGTGATCGAACCAGACGTAATAACCTTGCTCAGTAAGAGTCGATTGGAACTTCTTAAACACCTTGTGATTTTTCAATTGGAAGACGTTTTCCATGGTGACCAACTCAGGTCTTATTTCCATCACCAACCGTCCGAAAGCGTTTAGCAGTCCCCATTTGTTAGGCTCATAAGTGTAGCGCCCCCGACTGTAGTTCGAAAAAGGCTGGCAAGGTGCACATCCAGCAAGTAGCCGATAAGACCCGCCACTCAAATGGTCGGCCACAAAATCTGCTGACAAGGTCATCACATCCTGCTTGAGGAAATCAGACCCATTGTTGGCCTTATACGGGAACTCGCACAAAGGATCGACGTCCACGCCAAGACCAACGTCAATCCCTGCGTTCAACAACCCCCGTGTCAGCCCACCGGCCCCACAGAACAAATCAATGGCCTTGATGGTCATGCGCTCACCGTCAATTGTTGCTTTCTGATCACCATAATAACATCTATGCTCACCAGCATCGAGTATCGAATAACCGTTTGATTTTAGTACAGAATGATTGATGTCCGTTAAAAAACTCTTGCTCGCTGAAGAGACCTCCTCCGACTTTGAGCCGGTGAAGTTCACCGTTGATGCCGCATTGTTACGTGAACTTGGCGAACGCCTTGTGGGTAGGCCGGAAATTGCGTTGGCAGAACTTGTTAAGAACGCCTACGACGCCGACGGAAGAATTTGTACGATTTCGTTCGAAGATGGTGCGATTGAAATTGTCGACGATGGGCATGGCATGTCTGAGGCGGAATTCAAAGAATTCTGGATGCGCGTCGGTACGACCATCAAGCAACGAGAAACAATCTCTCGAAAGTTGGGGCGCCCTGTCACGGGCTCCAAAGGAGTTGGGAGGCTCGCAGTTCAATTTTTGGCATCTGAACTAGAGCTGACAACGACATCTGATGAAGACACAACCCATAAGCTTCAAGCCTTTATCGATTGGGGGAAAGCTCAAGAGGCAACGCACTTAACTGAAGCTACAGCGATGTATCGGGTAACGGCTCGAGATGAGACTTATGCAAATGGCAGTATCCATGGCACTCGAATTCGGTTGGGGGGTATCCGACAAGCCTGGGGCACCGAGTCTATTCGTGAATTGGCACAAGAGTTATGGTTTCTCCAGCCTCCTTACAAGCACCCTGGAGGGACGGAAGAATATGGAAAAGAATGCGACCCCAAATCCTTCGCTATTGATCTCATTACCCCTAACGAAAATCTCGCTGAAGTATTCGAAGAACAGATGCGAGCGGCTCTCTCGAACTGGCAAGCCCGCATCACTGGTGGCGTAGAAGATGGGCGCGACACAGGAATCGTTAGGGTAAAAATAGAGTTCAGCGATGGAGAGATATTCGAGGAAACATTCGACATCACCGATAAGGAGACCCCTAGGTCTTGTATTGATGAGATCGACTTTGAAATTCTTGTATTCAAGCTTTCCGGCCGACAGTCTCACGGAGTATCCGTTCACGAAGCACGAGACTACTTCAAGCAATTTGGCGGCATTCACGTCTACGACAGCGGTTTCCGATTGCCGTATTACGGTATCGAGCAGGACTGGCTTGGTATTGAAATGGATCACTCTCACCGGATTCACAAATCGAGCTTGCTTCCCGACAAATTACAAGTTTTCCGCGGACTGCAAGACTTGCCAAGTCTCGGGCGCATTTATGGCGTCGTCAACATCAACACTTCTCACGAATCCCAAGTCGCAGAGGAAGCAAATGGAGACGATCAATATTTAGTCCCGCAAATCTCTCGTGATCGGCTAGTTGACAACGATGCATACCGCCAATTGAAAAGAGCTGTTCGTGTTGCTGTGGACTACTATGCAACCCGCGTCCGCGTTCGGCGTTATCGCGAATGGGAGATGGATAGGTATTTAATTGAACCGGCTGAACGGATTGATCGCGTTCGCAAAGTCCTTGTCTCCTATGAACGTGAAATTCCGGACACGGTTTTTACTGAGCTTTCGACCCGTATTGAGGATGCTGTTGCGGCTGAAAAAGCTGCTCAAAGGTCGAGCGAAGAAGAAAAAGCTCTTCTTGGAGCCCTTGCCTCCGCTGGCATGGCCGCACTTGCACTTGAGCACGAAGTTGGCAAAGAGCTGACAGAGCTAGACAACCTGATAGAAGACCTTGAAGTGCGAGCGGCAGCCTCAAACTTCGAAGAGCTTGAGGGCATCATTTCAGCTCTAAAGAGCTGGTCTAATCGCGTTCGGGACACAAGACGCATTTTCTCACCTCTAATGGATGAAGGAAGTCGTAAGACGGCGCAAAGGTACAAGGCAGGCGCAACGATTTCCCAAGTCAAACGAAACATGCGATCACTGCTTCGAGATATCGATGTAGATGTAAGGGGCGTTGCGAAAGACCTGCGGTTGCCATCAGCAACTATGGCTGACTGGAACGCAATATTTCAAAATGTGTTTATCAATGCGGTCAATGCGATGCTCGATGCCACGGATCGAAGGATTGTATGTCAAGGAGGCATTGTTGGGGAGACCGCGTATCTGACAGTGAGCGATACTGGTGTAGGGATTGATCTCTCTGACGCAGAAGATTTGTTTAAGCCATTCGAACGCCGACTAGAGATTTCAGACGAACGAAAAGCGCTCGAACTTGGGGGGCGAGGATTGGGACTAACGATCGTCCGTCTCATTGCCGATGCGATAGGTTGCACAACTTCTTTCGTCGAACCTGAGGAGCCATTTGCGACCACCTTCAAACTGACTTGGGAGCATGAGAATGCCCATTGAAAAAATCGTTATCTGTGACGACGAGTTGAAACGCACAGAACGATGGGCAAATCGCCTTGGAGCGCTTGAAGCTGTGGCATCCCGCTATGAGATTGTCATAGCGACACCCGATGATATTGGCAAAGCATACAAAGAACTTGAGGAGCGCCGAGAGGCCCTACGATCTGACCCCAAGATCCAATTCGAAGGGAATCTGTTCGATTCTGCGAATATTCTTGTGTTGGACCAAGACCTGCTGCATCTCGAATCAGAAGGGAAATACGCGGTCGGAAATGAACTCGCATATCTTGCCCGCGTATTTTCGGGTGCGGGCTTTATCACGGTACTAAACGAATTTGGCATAAGGAACTTCGACCTTTCTCTAGTCGAAGATGCAATGGCCCGAGCAGATATAAATGTCGGCTCAGACCATCTAGATAATCCAGGTCTATGGACAGAGCCTTTTGAGGGGTTTCGCCCGTGGCACTGGCCTGTAATACCGAAAGCCGCAAGTACTTTTCAGCAACGTGTGAAAGAGGTTCAAGAAGCGCTTGATGAACCTGTATTCGGTTTTTTTGGATTCGAGGAGCGTGAGCTTCGACAAATGTCGCGATCCGTTTTGGGGGTAGTTATGGCCGACAAAGGAGACGGCACCCATTCGAGCGGCTTAGAGACAACTTTTAAGGATTTCGTTCTTTATTCGCATGGCGCTGGCATGAATAGCCGCGACGCAAAAGCAATAGAAACCCGACCAGATATTATTGCCCGAGTTGCTGCTGCGCGTTCAGCGAAGTGGTTGGAGCGACAAGTCGTTGTCTCGCAGGACGTGCTAGTAGATGCGCCCCATCTCGTGTCGCGCATGCCATTTCTAATGACGGGAGATCACAGTAAAATTTCTGACTGGAATCGTACAACTGCGTTTGAGGGCGAACTACTCATTGACGGCTCCATCGAAAAATACCGTTTCGAGAGACCTGACTGGTTGTATCGGCCAGCCTTTTGGTGGAACAGAATTGAGGATTCTGAAGAAATTCAAGCGCTAATGGAAAAGTGGGACGGAATGCCCTGTCCATTTGTATTTCGTGAAGACACCTCTTCCTTTGGGACCGAAGAGAATTCATTGGAATTTGTCGCTGAAGTGCCCAGTGTTTTTGATCGTAGGTACGTTTCCAATCCCGACACCGATGAATTCGGAGATGACAACCATAGTCCGAAGAAGGTCACGCACACTGACTCGCATCGGCTGGCCATGTGAAACTTCCCATGGCAAATGCTCGGTTATCACAGAACCTCCGCGGGGTCATTGAGTGGCTCTACAAAGATGGCGCTAAATGGCGCAGGTCTCTTGATAGCAACGATTGGCGGGCGGATGCAGCTGACACAATTTCAGCATTCTACAAGATCTTTCAAAATGAGAACGATTTCCGGCATTTCATGCCCGATGGAAACTGCCAAGAAGTCGAATTCGAGAAAAGGTTGGTGGTAATAAAACCACCTGTCGATGACAAGTCGGTCTTTCCGACCCTCCATTGTTCTTGGGGTGGCTTAGATACAGACACACCCCGAATAAGGCTGTGCTTGGGTCTGTTCGTCAGAGTTGGCAAAGGAATGCGCTTCTTCGGCCAACGCTTTGAAGCGCCCCATGGTCCTGGTGATCATAACTACTATCACGCTCAACCGATTACCGGATTTAATAAGAACGATGAAATCCTTCAAAGGTTTGCGCCGAGATGGCTGCCCGACAGCTATCCAGCTGTCCCAATACTGTGTGAAGACCCGTTTGAGCTGACTGCTCTCATGCTTGTCAGCCTATATGGTCAATCCATCCTGAACCAGCTTCGCTTGTTGAGTAGTCGTAATGTGATTGATGGAGGAGCCGCTAAATCAGTCAATAATTTGATCAAGCGAATTTCCTAAAAACGACAAGAATCACGAGCATTGCTCCACGCACACGATCGTCCCCAACATTCAAGATTCGCGATTGAGAACATCCGGTGCAAAGGCGTATGGCAGCAAGAATAAGGGGTTGGATAACCACTATGCCTGCTGCCATCTGCTGCCATTCCCAACACCCAACGAAGCCATATCCGGCGCAAAAGGGCGTCGGAGCGGATAGAGTGCGGAGGCTTTAAGTTGTTGAGATTTAGCGGCTTTCGGATTTAGCGATTTTTGCCCTTGAGAGTTCGGAGGGCAGCGCTCTATCCAGCTGAGCTACGGGTGCCTTGGTCGCTGGCACGATGGGGCGGAACATACCCCCAACGTTCCGGGCCTGGCAAGCATACGTTCACCGATCGCCATCGAAGCAGCCGCGCTATTTCCCCGTATCGCGCTTTGCCGCCAATGTTCGGGCCGCGCGATCGTCCGCATCGGAGGGCAACGGCGCCGAGGCGTCCGTGATCCAGGCCAGGATATCGCGCCAGACCGTTTCGGCGTCGAGATCCCGCAGCAGCATGTGATAGCCGCCGTCGTAAAGCGCGAAGACCTGGCGGTTCCGGGCTTCGGCGGGCAGCCGCCGGACCATATCGAAGGTCGGCTGGCCGGGGATGATCTCGTCCTTTTCGCCGTAGAGGATCAACGCCTTGTTCTCGAGTTTCGGGGCCGCGGCCAGGGCCTGGTCCATCAGATCGACGAGCCCATGCACGGTTTCAGCCCGCGTGCGTTTGATCACCAGGGCGTCACGACCAAGGGCGCGCAGCATGGCGATATTGTCAGAGGGTTGAATGTTCAAACCTTGGGCGGTCAAGCGATAGGTCGGGATGGTATGGGCCGTCAGCCAAAGGGCCGCCTTTTCATACCAGGCCATGGCCGCCCGGCCCCAGACGGCCGGTGCCGCCAGAATCAGGCCGTCGGCATAGGGCGCCTTGCCGCCCGCGCCTGTCGCCGCGACCATGGCGACGGCGCCACCCATGCTTTCGCCGAGCACATAGATCGGCACGTCCGGATGTGCACGGCGAACCAGGGCGACGAAATCGGTGAGGTCACGGGCGTAGGTCTCCGCGCCCGCCCAAAGGCCCCGGCGCGGACCGTCGCCAAAGCCGCGCTGGTCGTAGGCGTAGGACAGCACCCCCCGGTCGGCCAGCCATTTTCCGGGAGCGTCGAAGAAATTTGAGTAGTCGTTGAAACCGTGCAGCGCGACGACGACGGCCTTCGGCTTGCCGTCTTCCGGCGTCCAACGGCGCGTCGTCATGCGGATGCCGTCTGCGGCGACGAACCAGTCCATCATGAAATGCGGCGGTTCCGTGCGCGGGCCCGACGGATAGGTGACCGGCACGGCGCATGCCGCAATCAGAAAGCCGCAGAGCGCCAAGGCACAGAAGCGCCCAGGCCGCGCCGCGGCGGAACGGCTCATCGCGAGGCGGCCTCGCGAACGCTGCCGCCTGCGTCCAAGGGGGCCCTGTCTGCGGCGTCCGACGACGTCAGGCGGAGGAAGACCTCTTCCAGATCGGCTTCCTTGGTCGTCAGGTTGGTGATCTTGTATCCGGCGTCCTGGATCGCGGCGATGATTTCGCCGGAATGAGCCCGCGACGGCGGATAGGAAACCGCGACCTGACGGGGCCCGGGCCGTTCCGTGCGGAAGGCCTCCAAGGCGGCTGGGATCGCCTCGATCTCCCGATCGACGGTGATCAGCATTTCCTTTGAATCGAGGCGCGCCAGCAGCGCCGCCGTTTCGTCGCAAGCGACCAGTTCGCCATGATTGATGATGGCCACCCGATCGCAGAGGTTTTGCGCCTCTTCCAGATAATGGGTGGTCAACAGGATCGTCGTGCCGCGGGCGTTCAATTCGCGCATCGATTCCCAAAGCTGGCGGCGCAATTCCACATCGACCCCGGCGGTGGGTTCATCCAGGATCAAGACGGGCGGCGAATGGACCATCGCCTTGGCGACCAACAGCCGCCGACGCATCCCGCCCGAAAGCGAACGGGCATAGGCGTCGGCCTTGTCCGCCAGGCCGACGGCGGCGAGGATGTCGTCGGCGCGGCGTTTGTCCGCCGGTACGCCGAACAGTCCGGCCTGCACCTCCAGCAATTCGCGGGGTGTGAAGAACGGATCCAGATTCAATTCCTGGGGCACGACCCCCAGCGACATGCGGGCCGCCCGCATCTCGCGGTCGATATCATGGCCCCAGACCTTGGCCTCGCCCGAGGTCTTGAGCACCAGGCCCGCCAGGATATTGATCAGTGTCGATTTGCCGGCACCATTGGGCCCCAGCAAGGCAAAGAACGACCCCCGGGGGACGTTCAGAGACAGGTCCTTCAACGCGACCTTGCCGCCGTCGGCTGCCGCCGGATCGCCCTTGCGCTGGCGATAGACCTTGCGCAGGTGGTTGAGTTGAACCGCATGTTCCGGGGCATTCTGGGGGGTCGGGACCGTCATTGGTTCCTCTGCGGGTTGAATGGGCGATGAGATGTCGTCGGTTCCCGGCCACCGGCAGCGCCGGAATAAAGCCGCCGCGGAATGCCGCTGTGTATTGATTGTCGGGCCGCAATCGGTATCATCCGCGAAAGCCCAGGGTCAACGATCATTCCGGAATGATCGTTCCGGACCGGGGCAATTCTAGGGCAACGAGCTTGAGGGATTGGACATGGACCCGGAAGACCCCATCTACGTGGAAACCCATACCGTTGCCTGTGACGGCGGCGGCGGGCCGTTGGGACACCCCAAGGTCTTTCTGACCTTCGACGAAAGCGGCGAGATCGTCTGCCCCTATTGTTCCAGGCACTATCTTCTGAGCCCGGACGCCCCGGCCGCCGGCCACGGCCACTAATCCCAAGCGCCCGGAGGAACGCGCCGCGTTCCGAACGGCGATGTCTGCCCACCAGATAACGGCCCCGGCCGAACCGACGAGGTTACATGACCGACCAGCGCGAACACGTCTTTCTGGTGGACGGCTCCGGCTTCATCTTCCGCGCCTATCACGCCCTGCCGCCGATGACGGCACCGGACGGCACGCCGACCAATGCGGTCTTCGGTTTCACCAAGATGCTGATGAAGCTGGTCGAGGACACGGAAGCCGATTTCGTCGCCGTCATTTTCGACCGCGCGCGCAAGACGTTTCGGTCCGACATCTATCCCGAATACAAGGCTCACCGCCCGCCGCCGCCGGACGACCTGATCCCGCAGTTCGAATTGGTGCGCAAGGCGACGGCGGCGTTGAACGTCGCGTCCGTCGACATGGAAGGCTTCGAAGCCGACGACCTGATCGCGACCTACGCCCGACAGGCCCGCGAACGCGGGGCCGAGGTCACCATCGTCTCGTCGGACAAAGACCTGATGCAGCTGGTCGACGACCAGGTCGTGCTATTCGACGCCATGAAGAACCGCGAGATCGGCGTCGATCAGGTCATGGAAAAATTCGGCGTCGCCCCGAACAAGGTCATCGACGTGCAGGCGCTGGCCGGTGATTCGTCGGACAACGTGCCGGGCGTCGCCGGGATTGGTGTGAAGACCGCCGCCCAATTGATCACCGAGTACGGGGATTTGGATACGCTGCTCGCCCGCGCCGAGGAGATCAAACAGCCCAAGCGCCGCGAGAACCTGATCGAACAGGCCGACATGGCGCGGATTTCACGTGACCTAGTGACCTTGAAGGACGACGTGCCCGTCGGCATGACCATCGACGAAATGCACAAGAAGGCGCCGGACGCGGAAACCCTGCTGCCCTTCCTGCGCGAACTGGGATTCAAGTCGCTGGCGACCACGGTGGAGAGCCGTTTGGGCCTGGCCCCTTCCGGCGATGCCGGCGGCGCGGCGGGCGCCCCGGCGCAGTCGCCAGCCGCCCTGGCGCCGCAGTACGAGTTGGTTCAGACCCTCGACCAATTGAAGACCTGGATCGGCGCGGCCTATGCGACCGGAACCGTCGCCGTCGATACCGAGACCGACGCCCTGGACGCCATGGGCGCCGGGCTGGTCGGCGTGTCCCTGGCCTGTGAGGCCGGACGGGCCTGTTATATCCCGCTGGCCCATGTGTCGTCGGCGCCGCAGGGGCAATTGGATTTGGGCGGCGACGCGGCGGAAGGCGGCGACGCGCCCGACCAGATTCCCATGGACGAAGCCATCGCCGCACTGAAACCCATGCTGGAAGACCCGTCGATCCTCAAGGTCGGGCAGAACATCAAATACGACATTCAGGTCCTGGGCCGCTACGGCATCGAAGTCGGCCCGGTGGACGATACAATGCTGCTGTCCTACGTCGTCGACGGCGGCCTGCACGGCCACGGCATGGATGAACTGGCGCGCGATTTTCTGGATTACGACACGATCAAGTTCAAGGACGTGGCCGGTTCCGGCAAGTCGCAGGTTTCGTTCGATCAGGTTCCATTGGACAAAGCGCTGGACTACGCCGCCGAGGACGCGGACATCACCCTTCGCCTGCACAACATCTTCAAGCCGCGCCTGGTCGCGGAACACATGGTAACGGTCTACGAGACCTTGGAACGCCCGCTGCTGAACGTGCTGCGCGATATGGAGCGCCGGGGCATTAAGGTCGATGCCACGGTGTTGAAGGACCTGAGCGCCGATTTCGCCGGGCGCATGGGAGACCTGGAAATCGAAATCCACAAGCTCGCGGGCCACGAATTCAACATCGGCAGCCCCAAGCAGTTGGGCGAAATCCTGTTCGATGAAATGGGCCTGGAAGGCGGCAAGAAGACCAAGACCGGCGCCTACGGGACCGGCGCCGACGTGCTGGAGGAGCTTGCCGCGCAGGGCCACGACCTGCCGCAGAAGGTTCTGGACTGGCGGCAGTTGTCCAAGCTGAAAAGCACCTATACGGATAGCCTGGTCGGCGACATCGACCCCAAGACCGGGCGCGTCCATACCAACTATTCCCAGGCCGTGGCGGCGACCGGACGCCTGGCGTCGTCGGACCCCAACCTGCAGAACATCCCGATCCGATCGGAAGAGGGCCGCAAGATCCGCACCGCCTTCGTCGCCGACAAAGGCCATGTCCTGATGTCCGCCGACTATTCGCAGATCGAATTGCGCCTGCTGGCTCATGTCGCGGATATCGACGTGCTGAAACAAGCCTTCCACGACGGCCTGGACATTCACGCTCTGACGGCCAGTCAGGTTTTCGGGATTCCCGTCGAGGGCATGGACCCCATGGTCCGCCGCCGCGCCAAGGCCATCAATTTCGGCATCATCTACGGCATTTCCGCCTTCGGCCTGGCGCGCCAGTTGGGCATCTCGCGGGGCGAGGCCGGCGAATACATCGACGCCTATTTCGAACAGTACCCCGGCATCAAGGATTACATGGAGCGGACCAAGGAACAGGCCAAGAAACACGGCTTCGTCGAAACCGTGTTCGGGCGCAAATGCCATGTCCGCGGCATCAACGACCGCAATCCCAACATGCGCGGCTTCGCCGAGCGCGCGGCGATCAACGCGCCGATCCAGGGCGGCGCCGCCGACATCATCAAGCGCGCCATGATCCGGTTGCAGGACGCGCTCGACGACGGCGGGCTGAAGGCCCGCATGCTGCTGCAGGTGCATGACGAACTGATCTTCGAAGTCCCGGAAGACGAGGTCGAAAAGACCCGCGAGGCCGTGACCAAGGTGATGTCGGGTGCGGCGCACCTGTCGGTGCCACTCGACGTCGACGTCGGCACCGGCGCCAATTGGGACGAGGCGCATTAGCCGGCCGACCGGTTGGCCCTCCCCTCTATTCTGTCCTTTTTCAGTCCGAAATCAATGGCATGGCCCTTGCAAGACCTACCTGGGGACTACGCATGCCCACAATCGGCCCAGCAGGAGGAGAGCCCATGAAAGTCGACAATATTGCCGCCATTCTGACCCAGCAGAACAGCCACAAACCGGCCGCCGCCGATGCCGGGTCGGGCTCTTTCGCCGAGATGATGGCCGCCTCCGTCGAGGCGTCGAAAAACGACGAACCCGAAGCCGCCCAGACCGACATGGACTTCATTCGTGAGAATGGATTCGCCGCTTACGCCAAAGAGGTGGAGAAGCGGAAAATGGAGGAAATGCGGGAGGAAATCCTCGCCCGCATGGGTCTTTCCGAGGAAGACCTGGACAAGATGCCCGCCGAACAGCGGGCCGCCATCGAGGACCTGATCGCCCAGGAAATCCAGCGCCGCATGCAGGCCAACGCCGAGGCCGAAGACGACGACAAGGGCGGCCTGGCCGGTATGCCGAACGACGCCCGCGACATCGCCGATCCGGGCAATACGGGTTCCGGTGGCCTGGCCATGCTGGCTGTCATGGAAGCCCGCGATGCTTCGCCGGACCTCACCGCTGGTGGGAATCATTTGCCTGGTGACGAGGAAGAATCTTCCTGATTTGACCTGATCTGCCGCCTTCAGGCAGCCTTCGCGCCGGCCTCTTCAGAGGCGGCGGAGGCTGCCGCTGCGCGGACGCGAAAATGAACGCGGAGCCGTGCCGCCGCCCGGTAGGCCAGAAGTGCGCCCGCGATCCCACCGTAGATCAGAGGTTCGATCTGAAACCCTTTGCGCATCATGAAGAAGTGCACGGGGGCGGCGATCGCGGCGACGTAGACCAGCTTGTGCAGGCGCGTCCAATTGCGCCCGCCCAGTTTCTTGACCATGGCCTTGGGCGAGGTCACGGCCAGCGCCGTCAGGATCACCAGGGCCAGCATGCCGACGGTGATGTAATTGCGCTTGAGAATGTCCTGCCAGATGGCACCCCAGGCGAAATACTGATCGAGCGCCACGTAGCTTGCGACATGCAGCAGGGCGTAGAAAAACGCATAGAGGCCCAGCATGCGCCGGAACCGCATGGCCCCGGTCCAACCGGTCAGGCCACGCAGAGGCGTCACGGCCAGGGCGATCAGAAGGAACCGGATCGCCCAATCGCCGGAATAGCGGTTGATGAACTCCGCCGGGTTGGGGCCGAACTGTGCCGACGCCCCGAGCCAGAACAGCCAAGCCAGCGGCGCCAGCGACGCCAGATGGACCAGCGGCTTCAAAACCCGGATACGGTGGGCATCGGTATTCACCAACACATCCCCAACGCGAGGCGGCCTAATAGAAGGTGCGCAGGTTCATGCCTGCGTAGAGATCCGCGACCTCTTCTTCGTAGCCGTTGAACATCAGAGTCGGCTGCTTGATCGGCAGACCGAAGAGGTTGTTCTGGCCGATGACCTTTTCGGCGGCCTGGCTCCAGCGCGGATGGCTGACGTTCGGATTGACGTTGGAATAGAAGCCGTATTCGCGGCCGTTGGCTTCATTCCACGAGGTCGGCGGCTGTTTCTCCGTGAAGCGGATCAGGACGATGGATTTAATCGACTTGAAGCCATACTTCCACGGAACGACCAAGCGCAATGGCGCGCCGTTCTGATTGGGCAGAACCTCGCCATGCAGGCCGACGGCCAGCAGGCTCAGCGGGTTCATCGCCTCGTCCATGCGCAGGCCTTCCTTGTACGGCCATTCGAGAACCTGACGGTTCTGACCCGGCATCTGGTTTGGATCGAACAGGGTTTCGAAATAAACGTACTTGGCCTTTGACGTGGGTTTCAGGCGACTGATCACCTTGGATAGCGGAACGCCGAGCCAAGGGATGACCATGGACCAGGCCTCGACGCAGCGGAAACGGTAGACCCGGTCTTCGATGTCTTCGGCCTTGATCAGATCGTCGATGTCGTAGGTACCGGGTTTTTCCACGGCACCTTCGACCTTGACCGACCAGGGGGTCGGCTTCAGAAAACCGGCGTTCTCGTGCGGATCGCCCTTGCCCGTGCCCAGTTCGTAGAAATTGTTGTAAGTGGTGACCAGGTCATAGGCCGTGGGCTCGACGCCCAATGCCTTGGCCGTGTACTTCGGATTGACCGTACCGCTGAGCGCCTTCCCGGTTTCTGGGCGCCAGGCAGCCTGTGCCGGATTGCCAAGCCCGGCGCCCAGAAGCGGCGCCATGGCCATGGCCATGCCGCCGAATCCCATGGCACGCAGGATGGCGCGGCGATTGTCGAAGACGGATTTCGGCGTGATCTCGCTGGACCGGATCGAATGCAGGGGGCGGTTGCGGATGATCATCATGTGTTTCCTTGTACTCGCGATGTCTGGGGACAGTATAAGCCGGGAAACCGGCGCACGAATAAGGCGAAGTCGGGGCTGAGCCGTCACATCTTCGCGAGGGTTTCGCGAGCGGGCGTGCGATTTGCCGGTTTCCATTTCACTGAAATCCGGTGTAGGAGACTCACCCATGCGCACGCTCTATCACCTTTGGATGTCGCCCTTTTGCCGCAAGGCCAGAATCTTCCTGGGCGAGAAGAAATTGGAACACGAGCTCCGGATCGAAAACATCTGGGAGCGGCGCGAGGAGTTCCTTGCCCTCAATCCCGCCGGGAACGTGCCGGTCCTGGTCGAAATCGACGGTACGGCGATTTCGGGTGCTGACGTGATCTGCGAATTCCTGGACGAAGTCCATGACGACCCACCCCTGATCGGCCGCACGCCGGTCATCCGCGCCGAGGTCCGCCGCCTGACCAATTGGTTCGACGAGAAGTTCAATAAGGAAGTCACGGAGAACCTGGTCGGCGAGAAACTGCTGAAACGCTTCCTCGGTCAGGGGGAGCCGAAGGGGGCACGCATCCGCGCCGGGCACGCCAATATCCATCAGCACCTTTTGTACCTGTCGTTCCTGGTTGAGCGGCGGCGCTGGCTGGCAGGCGACGATTTTTCCATGGCCGACGTGGCGGCGGCGGCGCATCTGTCCTGTGTCGATTACCTGGGCGATGTTCCCTGGGAAGACCATCCCGAAGCGCGCGACTGGTATGCCCGGGTGAAATCGCGGCCGAGCATGCGATCGGTTCTGTCGGACCGCATGCCGGGCTTCCCCCCGCCCAAGCATTACGCCGATCTGGATTTTTAACGGCGCGGCGGCGCGTCGCTTCCCATAGGCGCCGGAGCCGGGGCTGCACCCTCGGGTTTCACATCCATTGTTTCGATGTTCTGGCGCGCCGGGACCGCGGCGGCGGCATCGGGCATGGCGTTCAGGATTTTCATCCAATCGGTCCGCGCCCCCGCGTCGTCGCCTTTCATGCGGCGCAGGATGCCGCGCTCCAACAAGGCTTCCGGATTGCCGGGATTCAATTCCAACGCGGTATTGGCATCGGCCAGCGCGTCTTCGGACCGGTCCAGATATCGGCGGGCGCTGGCGCGAAGCGCATAAACGTCGTCGCGCGACGGCGCCAGGTTGAGCGCCGCACTCAGGTCGGCTTCCGCCGCCGAATAATCACCCTTGGCCGCCCAGGCCTGGGCCCGGTCGACCAGCATGTCCGGCGCGCCGGGCTTGAGACCGATCGCCGACGTGAAGGCACGAATGGCATTTTCCGGGCGCTCGTCCAACAACCAGGCCTGCCCCGCCTGATCCCAAAGGCCGGCCTTGACCTCGGGCTCGGCAAGCGAATCCTGGGCCAAGCGTTCAAGACGGTTCGCCGCTTCCGAATATTGTTCCAAGCCGATCAAGGCGACAGCGGCGCAGTGATCGGCGGCCGTTCCACCGCCTTCGGCGCGCCAGGCGATGGCGTCCTCGAACCCGTCCTGGGGGCGGCGCCGGGCGGTGGCCATGCATTCGCCATATCGTTTGGCCCGTTCGGCGGCGGCCTTTTTGGCGCGTTCGCGGGCGGCCTTGCTCGCGGCGACGCCTTCGACGGTGCTGTCAGCCGGGGCATGGGCCGGCGCCTGGCCCCATGCGGCGGGCGGGGCCAGGACGACGATCACGGCAACTGCCGCCGCGCCCGAAAGGCGGCGGAGAACGGCGGCGAAGATCGGGAACCCTGGCATGGCGGACATCGTCTGTTTATAACCGATCCCGCTTATAGGGGGCAGCGGCCCCCTCTGTCGACATGGGAGCCATCAAACGGATGCCGCAGCTTTTCTGTTTCGGATTGGGGTTCAGCGCCCTGGCCCTGGCGCGCGGCCTGACTGCCGAGGGTTGGGCCGTCGCCGGCACCTGCCGCACGGCGGGCAAGCAGGCCCGCCTGACCGACGAAGGGATCGCCGCCTATCTGTTCGACGGATCCGCGCCGCTTGATGAAAAGGCGACATCGGCACTCACGGCTTCGGACCATCTGTTGATTTCCATCCCGCCGGGCGGGCCGGAAGACCCGGTGCTGGCGCAAGCGGGCGGTGCCCTGCGCGCCGCCGCACCGTCGATCCGTTGGGCGGGCTATCTGTCGACCACGGGTGTCTACGGCAATACCAACGGCGCCGAAGTGACGGAGGACAGCCCCCTCGCCCCGACATCGGCGCGCGGCGAGAACCGCGTCGCCGCCGAGGCTGCCTGGCTTGCCCTTGGGGAAGAGACGGACCTGCCGGTTCATGTCTTCCGGCTGGCCGGAATTTACGGCCCGGGGCGCAGCGTCCTCGACCAATTGCGCCACGGAACGGCGCGGCGTATCGATAAGCCGGGCCACAAATTTTCCCGCATCCATGTCGACGACATCGCAAGTGTGCTGCGCGCCTCCATGGCCGCCCCACGCGCCGGCGCCGTTTACAATGTCTGCGACGACGAAGCGGCGGCCCAGGCCGACGTCGTCGGCCATGGCGCCGAATTGTTGGGGATGGATGCGCCCGAACTGGTTCCCTTCGACGTCGCCGCCGAGACCATGTCGAAGATGGCGCTGAGTTTCTGGAAGGACGACCGCCTGGTCTCGAACCGGCGCCTGCATGAAGACCTGAACGTCACCCTGGCCTATCCCACCTATCGGGAAGGACTGGCCGCGATCCTGGCCGCCGGCGGATGATCTCGAAAAAACAAAATATCCTATAAACGGAAAATTTTCCTTGATCCGGTAACCCTCTTACTGTAGGGTGCTTTTAACGGCTGGCACAAATGCGTCCGCGCTTCGGCGACCACCGCGCCGGCCGTTCCTCAAACAGTTTCGACAATCCATCACGCGCGCCAACGCGGCCCCAGGTTTGGGACCGTGCCAACGCGCGCGCGTTCCTATTGGAGACGACCATGACCCCGAATGACTTTTCCGACCTCTCCGTCGCGACCGCCGCCCCGACTACCGGCCGCCAACGCCGCCGCAACCCCGCAGGCGGGCCGAACGGCTTCGACCGCAAGGCCTTCATCGCCCAACTGACGCAGGCCGACGGCGGCCTGGAAGACATCCTCGCCAAACGCCCGGCCGACCTGACCGAGGCGGAAGTCCGCAAGATCGCCGAACGCCGTCTGGCCCTGCCCGCCGGATCGGAGAAGGATGCCCTGTTCCGCATCGAACAGGCCTTCTACGACGGCGTCTACGGCGATGAAGCGGCGGAGACCGACGGCACCGGTCGCCTGGTTCAGCCGACCGCCAAGCGCCCCGTGAAGATCCAACCCGTGCCCGCCCGCACCGCCGATGGCATGGAACTCGACCGCGCCGTTGCTTCCCTTGCGAAACGGGTCGCCGACGTCGCGGAATCGGAAGGCGCGCGCAACGCCGTGCGGTTCCTGCAGAACGGGCTGTCTTTTCTGGAATCCGCATTGGTGCAAAAACGACAATCTACGGCAATCTCGGGCCAGACGAAGACAATCCAAGCTACGGGGAACTTCCCTGGCCATTGCTGATATGGGCCAAGTTTGACCAAGTCCAGCACATGGCTTGGCAACCGCCCAAGGCAAATTTTGAATGGAAACATCAGCTCCCCACGGGGGGGAGCGCTCTAAAATAGCCAGACATATAAAAGCCCCCCCTGCGGACACCTTGCGGAAAATGGCGCGAACGCGCCGACAATCCTAGACACGCCCCTCGACGCCGCCAAGGCGGAGTTGATGGAGCGCGCCCTGAAGGCCCGCGACGCCAACGACCTGGACGCCTTCGACGCGGGGAGATCAGCAAAGTCCGGCGAGCAGCGCGTCCAGCGTCCGCGTCATGCGGTCGAGATCGTTGGGTTCAGATAAGCGGTGGCCGCCGTTCTTGACCAATTGAACCTCGACGTCGTCAGACGTCAGTTGTTCCTGTATCCGAAGCGCCGTCTTCCACGGTACGTCCTTGTCGAGCAAGCCGTGGATCAGGCGCACAGGGATGTCCAATTCAATACGGTCATCGAGTAAGAGTTGATTCCAGCCATCGTCGATCAGCGGCTTGCTGATGCGATACGGCTCCTGGTCATCGTAATCGTTCGGCAGGTCGACATGGCCGTCGCGGTCCAATTGTCGGCGCTGGTCCTCGGTGAAGGTGTTCCACATCAGATCTCGGGTGAAATCGGGCGCGGCGGCGAGGCCCAGGAGGCCCCGGATTCGCGATTTCCGCGCAAGCGCGGTCAGCAGCATGATCCAGCCGCCCATGGACGAGCCGACCAGGACGTGGTCGCCGACCGCAAGCTCGTCCAGCGCCGTCATCGCATCGGCCGCCCAGGCGCCGATGGAGCCTTCCTCGAAAACCCCGGAAGACTGCCCGTGACCGGTATAATCGAAGCGCAGGAAGGCGCGGCCTTGCGCCCGGCAATGGGCCTCCAGCGCCAGCGCTTTTCCCCCAGTCATATCCGATTTGAAACCTGTCAGAAACATGACGCCGGGAGACTTGCCAGCCAATTGGTGGTAGGCAATAGTCCTGCCGTCACCGCATTCCAGGATTTGCGGCGGAGTGTCGGGTGCACCATCTGAAGCAGAAGACATGATCGGTTTCCATCCATGAACAAGATGCCGGACCATACCACCGGCGGCGGCGAAAACGAACGCGCGCAGTCCGAAAAAGGCACGGAGAAAGCGGCCCCGGCAGGCGAGCCCTTGGCAGGCGAAGAACGCCTAGCCACGGTGCTGCAGGTTCTGCCGGCGCTGGGAGCGTCCGGCGGGGTCGAGCGCGGCACGGTCGAAATCGCGGGTGCGGTCGTGGAAGCCGGCGGGCGGGCCATCGTGGCGTCTGCCGGCGGGCCGCTGGTCCATGACCTGGCCCGGGTCGGCGCGGAACATTTCGAATTGCCGCTGGATTCCAAGAACCCGGTGACCCTGTGGCGCAACGTCGATCGCCTGGCCGATCTGATCCGCGCCGAAAAGGTCGATATCGTGCACGCCCGCTCGCGGGCACCTGCCTGGTCGGCCTGGGCCGCCGCCAAACGAACCGACACCCATTACGTCACCACCTTTCACGGCACCTACGGGGCGTCCAACCATTTCAAGCGGGTCTACAATTCGGTCATGACGCGGGGCGAGCGGGTCATCGCGATCAGCCAGTTCATCGCCGGCCACGTCCGCCAGCTTTACGGTGTACCCGCCAACAAGATTCGCGTCATCCACCGGGGCGTCGACCTGGACAGGTTCGATCCAAGCAAGGTTTCGGCGCAGCGGGTCGTCAATCTGGCGACGGACTGGATGCTGCCCGACGGCATGCCGGTTATCATGCTGCCGGGAAGGCTGACCCGCTGGAAAGGGCAGCCCGTGGTGATCGACGCGTTGGCGCGGCTCGGCCGCCGCGATATCCGCTGCCTCCTGGTCGGCGGTGATCAGGGGCGCGAGGAATATCGCGCCGAACTGGAAGCCATGATCGCCAACCGCGATTTGAACGAGGTCGTTCGCATGGTCGATCACTGCGATGACATGCCGGCGGCCTATATGCTGACCGACGTGGTGATTTCCGCTTCGACCGATCCGGAGGCCTTCGGCCGCGTTATCGCCGAGGCCCAGGCCCTGGGCCGCCCGGTGATCGCCACCGACCACGGCGGCGCCAAGGAAACGGTGATCCCCGGCGAGACGGGATGGCTGGTGCCGCCGGGCGATGCGGACGCCTTGGCCCAGGCCATCGAGAAGGTCCTGAAATTGGACAGCGCGCAGCGCAGCACCCTGGCCGGCAAGGCCATCGCCAACGTGCGCGACAATTTCTCCAAGGCCAACATGTGCACGAAGACACTCGACGTTTACGACGAGGTCCTGGGCATCCGCCCGGCGGGCTGACGCCATGGCAGCCCCCGCCACCACCCCCCGCAACATCCTGGTCATCAAGCTGGGCGCCTTGGGCGATTTCGTCCAGGCCCTGGGCCCCATGCAGGCGATCCGCGATCATCACGCGGCGGAGCGCGACGGCGGCGCCGAATTGCATCTTTTGACCGCCCCCGCCTTCGTCGAATTGGCCGAGGCCTCGGGCCTGTTCGACCGCGTCATTCCCCACAAACGCATGAAGTGGAGCCAGTGGTCGAAGATCGCCGAATTTCGGCGCGAGCTATTCGCAGGCAATTATGCCCGGGTCTACGATTTGCAGACCTCCGACCGCTCGTCCTTCTATTTCCACCTGATGGGTCCCGGTCACAAGCCGGAATGGTCGGGCATCGCCAAGGGCTGTTCCCACCCCCACGCCAATCCGGACCGCGACCGCATGCATACGGTCGAACGCCAGGCGGAGCAACTCGCCATGGCCGGGATCGACGCGGCCATCCCCCCCTCCGATCTCTCCTTCGCCGCCGCGGATATTTCGCGCCTCGCGCTTCCCTCTCCCTACGCCCTGCTGATCCCCGGCGGCGCCCCCCACCGCCCCGGCAAACGCTGGCCCGCCGAACGGTTCGCCGATCTCGCCCTTCGCCTATCCGATAAGGGCCTCGCCGCCGTTCTGATCGGAGCCGCCGAGGAACGCTCCCTGCATGACGAGATCATCCAGGCGGCCCCCGCCGCGCGGAGCCTCGCGGGCGAAACCTCCCTGTTGGAACTCGCGACCCTCTGCAGGGGGGCTGCATTGGCCGTCGGCAACGACACGGGCCCCATGCACATGGCGGCGATTTCCGGCATTCCCACCCTGGTTCTCTATTCCCACGACAGCGATCCCGCCCTCTGCGCACAGCGCGGCCCCGCCGTTTCCATTTTGCGTGAACGCTCCCTGGCCGATCTTTCCGTCGATGCCGTTATCGCCGCTCTGCCGCCGCATGCTTGACAGACTCGCGCGGATTGCCGATATAAACCCCAGCATGTACGGAGCTTTGACCACTACCGGCACCACCACGACCACGACCCGGAAAGGGCCGTGACGGAAGCCTGTTGCCTGTCAGTTCCGTTTCGGCCCTCCTCGCAGCCCGGCAGGAGGGTTTTTTGTTTTCAACGACATTGAGTTTTCAGAATTAAGACGATGGATCAGAACAAAGCAGCAAGCGGCGACGTGAAGGTGACCCTGCCCGACGGCAGCGTCCGGGAATTCGACGGCCCGGTGACGGGGGCGGATGTCGCCGCCGATATCGGCCCCGGCCTGGCCAAGGCCGCGCTGGCCGTGAAGATCGACGGCGAATTGAAGGACCTCTCCACCACCATCGCATCCGACGCCGGTCTCGCCATCGTCACCAACCGGGACGAGGAAGGATTGGAGCTGCTGCGCCATGACTGCGCGCACGTCCTGGCCGAAGCGGTGCAGGAGCTGTACCCCGGCACGCAGGTCACCATCGGCCCGACGATCGAGAACGGCTTCTATTACGATTTCGCCCGCGACGAGCCCTTTTCCATCGACGACCTGGAGAAGATGGAACAGAAGATGCACGAGATCATCGATCGCGACACGCCCTTCGTCCGCGAGGTTTGGGACCGTGACGACGCGATCCGTCATTTCGAGGACATCGGCGAGAAGTACAAGGCCCAGATCATTCAGGACCTTCCGGCGGACCAGGACATCAGCATCTACCGCCAAGGCGATTGGCTGGACCTCTGCCGCGGCCCGCACCTGCCGTCGACGGGGCGGGTCGGTCATTCGTTCAAGTTGATGAAGGTCGCCGGCGCCTATTGGCGGGGCGATCACCGCAACGAAATGCTGCAGCGGATTTACGGCACCTGCTGGTTCAACGACAAGGACCTGAAGGCCTACCTGCACATGCTGGAAGAAGCCGAGAAGCGCGACCACCGCCGCCTCGGCCGGGAAATGAATCTGTTCCACATCCAGGAAGAAGCCCCGGGCTCCGCCTTCTGGCACCCCAAGGGCTGGGCGCTTTACCGGACCGTTCAGGACTACATGCGCTCGCGCCTGGACGACGCCGGTTATGTGGAGGTCAACACCCCGCAGCTGGTCGACCGCGCCCTTTGGGAGGCATCCGGCCATTGGGAAAAATTCCGTGAGAATATGTTCATCTCGGAATCGGACGAGGAAAAGACCCTCGCCATCAAGCCCATGAACTGCCCCTGCCACGTGCAGATTTTCAAACAGGGCATCACCAGCTACCGCGACCTGCCGCTGCGCATGGCGGAGTTCGGGTCCTGCCACCGGAACGAGCCGTCGGGTGCTTTGCACGGCCTGATGCGCGTCCGTGCGTTTACCCAGGACGACGCTCATATCTTCTGCCGCCCGGATCAGATCGAGGAAGAAACCCGCATCTTCATCGACCTGCTGACCGGCATCTATAAGGACTTCGGCTTCGACGAATTCGTCATCAAGTTCTCCGACCGGCCGGAGGTGCGTGCCGGGTCGGACGAAACCTGGGACCGCGCCGAAAAGGCGTTGTTGGACGCGACCAAGGCCGCCGGCCACGACCCGATCCTCAATCCGGGCGAGGGCGCGTTCTATGGGCCGAAGCTGGAATTCGTGCTGCGCGACGCCATCGGCCGCGATTGGCAATGCGGCACTCTGCAGGTCGATTTCGTCCTGCCGGAACGGCTCGACGCCCATTACATCGCCGAGGACGGCGCCAAGCACCGCCCGGTCATGCTGCACCGGGCGATCCTGGGCTCGTTCGAACGGTTCATCGGCATCCTGATCGAGAACTACGCCGGGCGCTTCCCGCTTTGGCTCGCCCCCCATCAGGTGACGGTCGCGACGATTACCAATGAATCCGACGCCTACGCCCAAGAGGTCGCCCAAGCCTGCCGCAAGGCTGGCCTGCGGGTCGAGACGGACTTACGGAACGAGAAGATCAACTACAAGATCCGCGAACACAGCCACGCGCACGTCCCGGTCATCATGGTCGTCGGCGCCAAGGAGGCCGAGACCGGTACCGTCGCGATCCGGCGTCTGGGCGGCAAGAATCAAGAAATCCTTGCGCTGCAAGATGCGATGGATACATTAATGGCGGAAGCGGCGGGGCCGTTGGGCGCCGGGGAAGGCTGAAAAGCCCCCCTTATAAAAATCATAAACACCGATTTGCGTTCACGTTCCGCCGGAACGGGTTCCCGTGACGAAGCCGGGCAGAGTAGCCAAAGCGTCATGGAACCGCCAAGGCCGATGCAATAAGGCATCGGTGACACGAAGTTGACGAAACCGAACGAGGAGCAAGGCAATAGCACGCCGCCCCATGCAACAGACGCCGCCCACCAAGGACGGCCCCAGGATCAACGATGATATCGACGTGGCCGAAGTCCGCGTCGTCGACGCCGACGGTGAAATGGTCGGCGTTCTCTCCACAAAGGAAGCCATTGAAATGGCGTTCGAGGTCGGTCTCGACCTCGTCGAGGTGTCGCCCAACGCGGCGCCGCCCGTGTGCAAGATCCTGGACTACGGAAAATTCAAATACGAAGCCCAGAAGAAAGCCAACGAAGCCCGCAAGAAGCAGAAGGTCATCGAGGTCAAGGAGATCAAGATGCGCCCGGGCATCGACGAGCACGATTACCAGACCAAGATGAAGGCCGTCCGCAAGTTCCTGGACAACGGCGACAAGGTCAAGATGACCATCCGTTTCCGGGGCCGCGAAATGGCCCACCAGGATCTGGGCATGAAGGTTCTGGACCGAGTGCGCCAGGAAGTCGACGAGCAGGCCAAGGTCGAACAGTTCCCCAAGACCGAAGGCCGCCTGATGACCATGGTGATTGCGCCCCGGTAATCCGGACCAAAATTCAGACTTACACGAACGCCGCCCCTCGGGGCGGCGTTTTTGTTTGCCCGGACCCCATCGTTGCCATCCACCCCACCCCATCCGACAATTGAAAGGAGACCTTCCATGGGAAGCACTCAAGGGTCCCATAGCCTGCCCGCAGCCCCGCAATCCAATGGCCCGCAATCTTCCGATCCGACCACCCCGGCGCCCGCGCAGCCCCCCTCTGCCCCGCCACCCGGCGCCGCCGGCGGCCTGCCGGGGACCGGCGGCACGGATGGGTTCGGCGGCTTCGGCCAGACGTTCTTGAAAGAATCCGTCGACCGGGGCCAGGCCAACTCCCCCCACCTCATACCAACCTGCCGCCGTCGCCGGGAGCGCCCCACCCCAACTTGACCGTCGATACGCCGAACGACCTGTTGCAGCGGGCGCGGAAAATGCCCCGCCAAGCACCGGGCCTAAAGGCCAAGAACGTTCGGCGCTTGCTGAATGGAGGGATCGAGGCGGACCTGCCAATTGCCATATCTCAGCCGGCCTCGGGAGGTGAAAAGCGCAAACCGGGAAGCCGAGAACTCAGGCCAGACGATATCGACGCGATCAAAACCTTCCTGATCAACCTGGGCGACAATGCCGCCTTGGTCCTGGACTATTTCAAGAAGTTCGGGCTGCCGTCGGCGTTTACCTCTACCCTGGAAAACCCTATGCAACACCTTATAAAAGACGAAGACAAACGGACGTAACACGCATCGCGTTTGCACGCTGCGTTGAGGAGGCCGACGTTGGGAATGCGATGGTTGACGCCCGAGGTCGCGCGGGGATTGCGACCGGTGGTGAAACTCATATCCCGAATTGCGATCGGCCTGATGGTTGTGGTCATGGGAACCCTGATCGTCTACGTCGCCACGGAACGCTACCTCTCAGTCAATAAGCTCGACGATTTGGTAGATGAAGCAGCCCTCGTCGAAAGCTTCAATCTGGTCATGCATACGCAAGACAACGACGCCAACCTGTTCAATCCAAGTCGAAAATGGATAACGGATATCCCCGTGCATTTCGACGCGTCGGTTCCGGCATGGCAACGACAGGCGATGGAAAGCCAGTTTCCCATCCTGACCCGTCTGACGGGCCTTCGGTTCCTCGACGCGCCGGAGTTCGATCCCGAGAATTCGGTGGTCGTGGTCACGGCAAAAGGTCCGGACGCCATGCAATCCGCGGTCGACCGGTTTTTGGGTCGCCCATACCCGGTTGAAGGCATGGATAATGTTTTGTGCTTTGCTTTCGTCCCCGACGACCCGGGCGGCCGCATCCGGCGAGCCTTGGCGGTAATCGGCGACACGGAGCCGACAGCGTCAATTCGCTCCTGCCTTATCGAAGAACTCCTGCACACCCTGGGCCCGGTCGCCGATCACGCGACCTATCCACTGTCGATCTTCAGCGAGTTCACCTATCCCGACGCAATTCCCTTGAACGACAAGATTCTCCTCCGCGCGCTCTACGATCCGGCGATCAAACCCGGAATGTCGCATTGGGAAACGCAGGAACTGATCCCCAGCATCGTTCATCGTCTGGTGGTCGGGGTGAAGGCGCGGGGGGAAGCCGCGCTCTATCAACGCTGACCCGATCCTGGATTGATAAAGAGCGCCCGGGCGTTGCCGCGGCCATTAAACTGACCTATGTCTTGGCCTTCCGCCACCCGCCCCGAGGAGCCTTGCCATGAAACGCAAGAAACCGGCGCGGCGGAACCCGGTGGCCCGGTCGCTCAGGACCCTGCGCCAGCAGAAGGTCCAATCGGCCAAGGCCTACCGTCGTCGCGCCAAGCATGAAAAAGCCCGTCCCGAAAACTTAGATCGGGACGGGCTTTCTTTTTTGCGTTTCAGGGTCGCAAAACCGGAGCGGGCCGATCCGGTCCGCGAACGTGGCTTTGCGCAAAAATAGACGCCCCCCAAGTGGGGCCGCGATCTGATTACTCGGCAGCCAACGGCCGTTCGCGGATGATGTCCATGATCTCGGCGGCGGCGGTCGGGATGTTGGTGCCAGGGCCGTAGATGGCGGAGACACCCTTGGCGCGCAGGAAATCGTAATCCTGGGCCGGGATGACACCGCCGCAGACGACCAGGATGTCGTCCGCACCCTGGGCCTTCAATTCCTCGATCAGGGCCGGGACCAGGGTCTTGTGGCCGGCGGCCTGGGACGAGACACCGATGACGTGGACGTCGTTTTCGATGGCCTGGCGGGCGGCTTCGTCGGGCGTCTGGAACAAGGGACCGACATCGACGTCGAAGCCGATATCGGCGAAGGCCGTGGCGATCACCTTGGCGCCCCGGTCGTGGCCGTCCTGGCCCATCTTGACGACCAGCATGCGCGGGCGGCGGCCTTCGGCCTCGGCGAAGGCCGCGACGTCCTTGCGGATTTTCTGGAAACCTTCGTCGCCTTCGTAGGCAGCACCGTACACACCGGAGATCGAACTGGTTTCCGCCCGGTGGCGGGCATAAACCTTTTCCAAGGCATCGGAGATTTCACCCACGGTGGCGCGCCGGCGGGTCGCCTCGACAGCCAGTTCCAACAGGTTGCCTTCGCCGCTCTCGGCGGCGGCGGTCAGGGCCTCCAACGCGGCGGTGCAGGCGGCAGAGTCGCGCGACGCGCGGATGTTTTCCAGGCGCTTGATCTGGCTGACGCGGACGGCGGCGTTGTCGACGTCCAGGATGTCGATGTCGTCTTCGTCCTGGCGTTCGTATTTGTTGACGCCGACGACGACTTCCTCGCCCCGGTCGATGCGGGCCTGCTTGCGCGCGGCGGCTTCCTCGATGGTCCGCTTGGGCAGGCCGTCCTCGACGGCCTTGGTCATGCCGCCCAGTTCCTCGACCTGTCCGATCAGTTCGCGGGCCGCCTGGGCCAGCGAGGCCGTCAGGCTTTCCACGTAATAGCTGCCGGCGAGCGGGTCGATGACCTGAGGGATGCCGGTTTCCTCGGCGATGACCAATTGCGTGTTGCGCGCGATGCGGGCCGAGAACGGTGTCGGCAAGGCGATGGCTTCGTCCAGCGCGTTGGTGTGCAGGCTCTGCGTGCCGCCCAGGACGGCGGCCATGGCCTCGATCGTCGTGCGGATCACGTTGTTGTAGGGATCGCGGGCGGTCAACGAGACGCCCGAGGTCTGGCAATGAGTGCGCAGCATGGACGAGCGCGGATCCTTCGGCTCGAACTGGGCCATCAGTTCCGACCACAGCAGGCGCGCGGCGCGCAGCTTGGCGACCTCCATGAAGAAGTTCATGCCGATGGCGAAGAAGAACGACAGGCGCGGCGCGAATTTGTCGACGTCCAGGCCCTTGGCCTTCGCCGCGCGCACGTATTCCAGGCCGTCGGCCAGGGTAAAGGCCAGTTCCTGGACCGCCGTGGCGCCCGCTTCCTGCATGTGATAGCCGGAGATCGAAATCGAGTTGAACCGCGGCATGTTCAACGACGTGTATTCGATGATGTCGGCGACGATGCGCATCGATGGCGTCGGCGGATAGATGTAGGTGTTGCGCACCATGAATTCTTTGAGGATGTCGTTCTGGATCGTGCCCGAGAGCTTGTCGGCGGAGACCCCCTGTTCCTCGGCGGCGACGATGTAGCCCGCCAGCACCGGCAGGACCGCGCCGTTCATGGTCATCGAGACGGACATTTCATCCAACGGGATGCCGTCGAACAGGATTTTCATGTCCTCGACGCTGTCGATCGCGACCCCGGCCTTGCCGACATCGCCGACGACGCGCGGATGGTCGCTGTCGTATCCCCGGTGGGTCGCCAGGTCGAAGGCGACGGAAAGGCCCTTCTGACCGGCGGCCAGATTGTCGCGGTAGAACTTGTTGGATTCCTCCGCCGTCGAGAACCCGGCGTATTGCCGGATGGTCCAGGGGCGGTTGGCGTACATGGTGGCGCGCGGGCCGCGCAGATAAGGCGCGAAACCGGGCAGGCTGTCGATATGCTCCAGCCCTTCCAGGTCGGCGGCCGTGTAGAGCGGCTTGACCGCGATGCCTTCCGGCGTCTGCCAGGTCAGGTCGTCGGGGGATTTGCCCTTCAGCTCCTTGGCGGCTGCCTCGGTCCACGTGTCCATTTTGTTGTTATCGCCAGCCATGATCGTCTCTCCGGTTCTGCACTCAGGTTCCCCCCTGAAGTTACCCTCGAATTATACCCCTGCCATCCCGAGACAAAGGAATTTTTTGCGTGAAGGCCCCGGAAACCGCCGTAGTTTAGATTTATGTGGATATCCACCACATATATTGTGGATAACTATATGTGGTGTAGCTGGTTGACGCTCTGGCGATATCTTGTCATGATTTGCCCTGTTGAGGCCCAATTTCGGGGCGAACTTAGGGCTTTTCGGGCCCGCGGCGCCCGGTTTGGCCTCTACCCCTGGGTATAAATTTTGGCTGCCGGCGGAAGCGTTTTTTAGGTTTCGGGCCGGCCAACGGAAAGCAAGGGTACCATGAGCAACGAGACGACGAATGAATGGACGCCGCAACGGGTGAATGCCCTGATCGCGCTTTGGGACGAAGGTCTGCCGACCAGCGAGATCGGACGCCGTCTCGGAATCACCAAGAATGCCGTCATCGGCAAGGTCCACCGCCTGGGTCTCGCCAAGCGCGGATCGCCCATCAAGGAACGCCCCGACAAGCCGGAAATCAGCGAAAACCTGGTGACCATGGCCAAGTTGCGGACCGGCATGTGCAGCTGGCCGGTGGGCGAACCGAACGACCCGGATTTCCATTTCTGCGGCGAAGAGGCCGTCGACGGCAAACCTTATTGCCGCGACCATTGCGCCAAGGCCTACATCAAGATCACCAAGGACGGCCGCAAGGTCGCCGCCGCCTGATCCCGCGTCGCGCCGGCCTCGCCGGCGATCACGATTTTCCGTACCAAGGACGCCCCGCTTGAAATTTCAGGCGGGGCGCCTATCATTTGGGGCATGAACACCGCATCGACGATCCTTTGGACCGGAGACCTCCGGCGAATTATCGACCCGGCCTCGTGAACGAGGACCGGGCCTTACGTGATTCGCCGTGAACGGCACCCCTTCCGACAAAGGACTGACCGATGCAGACGCAAGACCGCGGGCATGCCCCGCAGACATTTCCCCATTCAACGACCGAACCCGTATCCGCGACGACGGAAGCGACCCAATGCTTTTCCGTGCAGGCCATGGCCGATCCCGGCACCCTGCCCCGGATCGTCGAGGTTTTCGCCAAACGCGGCCTCGTGCCCGACCGGATTCAAGCGGCCAAGGCACAGGCCCCGAAACGGGACCTAGTCATTGAGATCGATCTCGACGGATATGATGCCGAGACGGCGCGCCTCATCGCGCAGGAACTGCGCCGTCAATTCTGTATCGAGGCCGTATTGGTCACCGAGTCCCAACCGGCGAATTGACATTGCAAGGGGGGTGCGCCGATGAGTTATCTCGACCGCATCCGCGCGATCCAGACCTATGACGCGCCCGCCTACCGCCCGTTCATCGCGGGCGACACGCAGGTCGGCCTGGTCCATCGCGACATCGCGGGCGAGCTTGGCGGTTTTCCCGATATCCTGACCGTTACGGAGGCGGCCGTGACGCTGGCCCCCGGCCTGGCCGACCACGCCTCGCGGACGGCGGCCATGGCCGAGGTTCTGGCCGACCTCAAGGCGCGCGGCCTGATCAAGGGATGGCGGGGCGAGCCCTATGCCGTCAGCGAACGATGGGGCCGCCCACCCTTGTTCGAAATGGAACGCGCCGCCGTGCCCCTGTTCGGCACGGAAGGCTACGGCGTCCACGTCAACGGCTTCGTCCGGGACGAAGACGGCGGCATGAAGATGTGGATCGGCAAACGGTCAATGACCAAGCCGACGGGCCCCGGCAAACTGGACCAAGTCGTCGCCGGCGGCCTTCCGGCGGGTATCGCCGTGGCCGACAACCTGATCAAGGAATGCGGCGAGGAAGCGGATATCCCACCCGAGATCGCGCGCCGCGCCCATCCGGTGGGCTCGGTCTCCTACTGCACGGAGCGGCCCGAAGGCCTGCGCCGAGACATTCTGTTCAACTACGATCTGGAGCTTCCGGCCGATTTCATTCCGCGCAACACGGACGGCGAAGTCGAGGAATTCTACCTCTGGCCCATGGAGCAGGTGATGGCCGCCGTGCGCGATACCGACGACTTCAAATTCAATTGCGGCGTCATCATTATCGATTTTCTGATCCGCCGGGGGTTTATCGGGCCCGATGATCCGGACTACGTTGACATTCTCCGGGGCATGCATACCTCCCGGTAGACGCCGAAATTAAAACAGTACGCCGCCAAAAACGGAGGAAACCCCACGTGAGCAATAACGGAAACGGCCAAGACGCCGCCTGGACGGTCTATCTGTCCGGCGAGATCCACACCGACTGGCGCGAACAGATCGAGGAAGGCGCCGCCAAGGCCGGCCTGCCCATCGACTTCGTCAGCCCGGTCACCGACCATGCCTCCAGCGACGATTGCGGCGTTGCCATCCTGGGCGACGAGCCGGACAATTTCTGGAAGGACCACAAGGGAGCGAAGGTCAACGCGATCCGCACCCGGACCCTGATGGAACGCGCCGACGTGGTTGTCGTGCGCTTCGGCGACAAGTACAAACAATGGAACGCCGCATTCGACGCCGGATACGCCGCCGCCTTGGGCACGCCGATGATCACGCTTCATGATCCGGATCTGACCCATGCGCTGAAGGAAGTGAACGGTGCGGCGATGGCGACGGCCCAAACGCCGGACCAGGTGGTGCGCCTGCTGCAATACGCAATCACCGGACATTTGAACTGATCCGACCGCAGCGACGCGGGGATCGACCGAAGAACCCAATGAGACTGGAAAACCCCGACCTTGGATAAATCCAACGCCTCCTTGAACCGCCCGTCGCCGGACCTCTATCCCCGGATCGAACCTTTCGGTCAGGGGTACCTGGACGTTTCCGGGGGGCACCGGATTTATTGGGAACAGTCGGGCAATCCCGACGGCGTGCCGGTGGTTTTCCTGCACGGCGGGCCGGGGGCCGGGTCCAACCCCTCGCACCGGCGGTTCTTCGACCCCGACCATTACCGCATCGTGATTTTCGATCAACGCGGCGCCGGCCGCTCGACGCCCTTCGGATCGACCGAGGAAAACACGACCCAGGACCTGATTTCCGATATGGAGGCTCTGCGCGGGCATCTCGGGATCGACACTTGGTTCGTATTCGGCGGGTCCTGGGGCTCGACTCTCGCGCTGGCCTACGGCGTCGCCCATCCGGACCGCTGCCGGGGCTTCGCACTGCGCGGCATCTTTCTCGGCCGCAAGGCCGAGGTCGATTGGTTCCTCTACGGCATGAAACTGATCTACCCCGAGGCTTGGCGCCGGTTTTCCAGCTACCTGCCCGAGGCCGAACGGGGCGACATCCTGGGCGCCTACCACAAGCGCCTGATGGACCCGGACCCGGCGGTCCACCGCCCGGCGGCGGAGACCTGGAGCCAATTCGAAAGCGCCTGCTCGACTCTGCACCATAACGAGGCCGGCGGCGGGGGCGGATCGGGCCGGGGGGCGCTGTCGTTGGCCCGGATGGAAGCCCATTACTTCGTCAACGACGTCTTCATGCCGGAAGGTCACCTGCTTGAGAACCTGGACCGGATCAGCCATTTACCCTGCGTGATCGTGCAGGGCCGCTACGACATGGTCTGCCCGATCGCCACGGCGGACGAATTGGCCCGGGCCTGGCCCGACGCGACCTATGTGATCGTGCCCGACGCCGGCCATTCGGCCATGGAGCCGGGCATCCGGTCGGCCCTGGTCAGGGCCATGGACGGCTTCCGCCGCTGACCCCGGCCGTTTCCGGCCCGGTACAGGGCGGCCGACAAGGCGTCTCCCGTCTTGCATGATCGCCACGATTCCTTAATATGCGGGCCTTGGGGACGCGCTCTCTTGCAGGGCGGCATACGGGGAAGGTCTGGAATGTCAAAGAATCTCAATGTTTCGGCAATGCTGGCCGTTGCGGTCGCGCTGTCCACGGCGTTGGCCCCGGGCGAGGCGCGGGCCGAAGACGATCCCGATTTCCTGACCATCGCCGTCGGCAAGTTCGACATTTTCCGCGACCGGGAAAGCGATGCGGAAGTTCGCCTGGATTACCGGTTCGGCAACAAATTCTGGATCTTCAAGCCGTTCATCACGACAGCCTACGTCACCAACAATTCGTCCTTCATCGGGGCCGGTGTGCTGGCCGATATCTATCTGGGCCGGCGCTTCGTTCTGACGCCGCAGTTCTCGCCGACCTGGTGGCGCGGCAAGACGTCGAACCTGGACCTGGGACACGCATTGGAATTCCGCTCGCGGCTGGAACTGGCCTATCGGTTCGACGACCGCTCGCGCCTGGGCATTTCCATCGACCATTCGTCGAACGCCGGTCTGGGCGACGGCAACCCGGGCGTCGAATCCGTGATGCTGAACTATTCCATTTCCATGGACAGCCTGCGCGGCCTGTTCAAATAGGGCGCCTGATCGCGCGATCGCACTGCCCCCCTTGGCGGCTGCCTTGCAGGGTCCCATCCCGCCATCAGCTGTGATATAGAGCCAACGCTTCGCGCCGCGCCGGGGCCCCGTAGCTCAGTTGGATAGAGCACAGGATTCCTAATCCTGGGGTCGCAGGTTCAAATCCTGCCGGGGTCACCAGCCGCCGAAGCCACCCCGTCCCGGCCGCCCGTCACGCCCAACTCATTCCCTCGGCGGATACACCGACAATCCAACCGGCCTGGATCCAGCCTTGCAGCATGCCGGCGGCGCGCAGGGCGGCGTCTCCCTGATCGGCAGCGACGGGGCCACTCGAACGAGCCAGGGCTTCGCAGATTTCCTGGAACGTCTTTCCGTCCCGCGCCAAGGAAAGACCCACCGCTTCGTCTCCGGACAAAGGACGGAATTGGACGCGCAAACTGTCGCCGTCGCGCCAGGCCGCCCAGGTTTCGGGTCCGGGAGAGATTGCCTCGGGCGCGGCGTCGGGATCGTCCTCGCGGGTCACCGCCTGTTGGAAGTCGGCGACGTCGTGGGTAAGGACAAAGGTATTCACCGCCGGATGAAAATCGAAAATCAACAGGGGCCAAGCTTCGGGCGGTGTTGCCGCGAGAACCTCGCCCGTTAGGACGTCGGCGTCCGGCGCATCGAACGCCAAACCCAACCCCCATTCAAATGCCGCCATGTCCCCGGCCATGGGCAAATCGGACCAGGGAGACGTGGTCCGCAGCCAACCGGCGAAGCTCCGGCCGAGCCAACGCACGGACCGTTCCGTCGAAGGATGATCCGCCAGATAGCCCGTAACCGCATCATCGAATTCTTCGTCGCCGAGCAGGGTATGGAGTGCCGGGAAATCTTCGCCCATCACCTCGCGCAGGCGCGCCAGATAGGCATGATCGTAAACGCCCAGGTGCGGGCCGCCCGCCGTCAGGTGCGCCCGAACGGTCTCGTCGCCGGCCAGCAACCGGGACTGGAACAGGTCTTGAACGGTGGTCAGATCACCGGTCATGCCGCCGCCCCGCCCGTCGCCTCGGCGGCCAGACGACGCGCCATAGCCAATTCGGCGACCAGGTCGGCGAAGGGTGGAATGTCAGCGTCCCGTTCGATCATCGTCGGCACGGCGCCAAAGCGGCACACGGCCTTTCGGTACAACTCCCAGACCGCATCGGCGACCGGCGCGTCGTGCGTGTCGACGATGTGGTCGCCGTTGTTTTCGTGACCCGCCAGGTGAATCTGCTTCACCCGCTCCGCCGGGATCCCCGCCAGATAGGTCTCCGCATCGAACCCGTGATTGAAGGCGGAAACGTAAACATTATTGACGTCCAACAGCAGATCGCAATCGGCCCGCCGCGTCAGTTCGGCCAGGAAGTCCCATTCCGTCAGGCAATCCGCCGTGAAGGTCACGTAGGTCGAGGCGTTTTCCAAGGCGATGCGGCGGCCCAAAACGTCCTGCACCTCGCGGACACGCGCCGCGACATGATCCAAGGTTTCCTCGGTCAGCGGCAACGGCAGCAGGTCGTGCAGGTTGATGCCATGCGCCCCGGTCCAGCAGAGGTGGTCGGAAATCACCGCCGGTTCGATCCGGTCGGCCAGGTCTTTCAACGACAACAAGTAGTCACGGTCCAACGGGTCCGGCCCGCCGATCGACAGAGACACACCATGCATGGCCATGGGATAGCATTCACGCACGGCCATCAGATTAGCCATCGGTCGGCCACCGACGGCCATGAAGTTTTCCGAGATGATTTCAAACCAATCCACCCCGGATCCGTCGCCGCCGCTCGCCGGTTGAGGCGCCGCCAGAACGTCGGAAAAATGCTGCGGTCGGAGCCCCAGCCCGAAACCGGAAATTTGATCGCCAGGTCGCGTCATCTCGGCATCATATCCTGAAACGCAATCGAGGGGCCGATTGTCACCGGCCCCTCGACATTCATCTGCATGAAGTACGAGAAAGCGATCAGCCCTTTTTGACCGTGCCGCCCTTATCCATGCATTCCTTGGCGGACTTGGTCGATACCCAGCCCTGGCCCTTGCAGGCGTTGTGGCCTTTGCATTCGTTGCCGGCGGTCTTGCACGAACCGTGGCCCTTGCACGAATTGATGCCCATGCATTTGACGCCGTCGGCGGCCTTGGCGGCGGTCGGCGCGGTGGAAACGGCGGCACCGGCAATGAATAGGGCGGCGGCGGCGGTGGCCAGGGCGACGCCCGTGGTCTTTTTCTGGATAGACATGCGTGAACTCTCCTTTGCTGAAATTCGGGTCCGGCTCTGGTGGCCGGTCGAAGGAGAGTGTAGCGGCCCCGCCGGACCGCGGGCGTCACGTTGAGGTCGCAGCCCATCACAAGGGTGTGAGACGGATTTGAAGGTGCGCTGCGCAATATATGCCGCGCGACCGATGGGTCACTCCGCCTCGTCGACGCCCCAGATACGAGCATGCTGGCCGTCGCCGCTGGCGGGGATCATGCGGACACGCTCGCTGATGCCGTCGTCGGTGAATTCACGTTCGATCGCCAACAATGTCCCCGCCGGATGATCGCAGAGGGCCGCCATGTCGGCGCATTCGCGGCGCGCGGCATCCATCGCCGCCAGCATGTCTGGCGCGCCGTAGCGTTCGAAAATATGCGCCGCCAGGACGCGCTCGGCCTCCGCCACCTCGGGATCAGGCACGACCGCGACCTGCACGAAGGTCGAGCGCCCGAAATTTCCCAGGCCCATCCAGCCGCTTTTGAACGCCAACTGGCGTTTGTTGGACCAGGATGCCGGATCGCTCTCATCGGCCTGGAATTCAAAGGTTCCGGCGACCGCCCACTCCCCCGGCTGGGCAGGGTCCTCGAAGACGTTTTCATCCGATTGGTCCATACGGATCGTGCGTGCGAATTTCATTTTGGCGGCTGCCTCCCTTGGCCTGTTCAGACAATATAGAGGGCGGCATCCGGGCCCGCATCATGGTAAAGACAAGGGCATGGTTTTCCGCATCTTCACCGCCCCGCTTTTGGCTATTCTGATTACCGCGATCCACCCCGTGGCCGCGGCCCGCGCGCAAGGGATTGACCCGGAAGCCGTCGCCGGGGCCGTCAATTCGGTCGTCGTCGTCTTGCCGCGCTGGCGGAATGTGCGCCCCGGCTTCGCACCGCGCAGCGGCGATCCGCGCATCGCGCCCGAAGGTTCGGGCGTCGCGATCCTGGCGGGCGGCTACGTGGTGACGAACGACCATGTCCTGGGCGACGCGATCAGCGTTTCGCTGCGCCTGGCCGACGGACGCAGGGCGCCGGCCGAGATCGTCGGCCGCCACAAGGCGACCGACATCGCCTTGTTGAAGACGACCGCCGATCTGACCGTCGCCGAACCGGGGCCCGTGCCCGGCTTGGCCGCACCCGTCTGCGCCATCGGCAATCCGTTCGGCCGGGGGCTTTCCGTCTCTTGCGGCGTGGTCTCTGCGATCGGTCGGGCCAACGCCGGGTTCAACGAGATCGAAGATTTCATCCAAACCGACGCAGCGGTCAATCCGGGCGGCTCGGGCGGTGCGCTGGTCGACGGCCAGGGGCGGTTTATCGGCATGGTCTCGGCGATCTTCGCGCAAGGGTCCGACGCCAATATCGGCGTCAATTTCGCGGCGTCCCGTGCCTTGGTCGACCGGGTCGTCCGCGACCTTGCCGAGTTCGGCACCGTCCGCGAAGGCACCGCCGGGATGGACGTCCGGCCGTTGACGCCGGAAGAGGCGATTGTGAGCGCGGGCGTCGGCGTGGTCGAGGTCGCGCGGGACGGCCCGGCCCTCGCCGCCGGGATCGAAGCCGGCGACATCGTCACCCGGGTCGGGAACCGTCCGGTGACCGCGCCCGGCGCGTTTCGCGCGTCCCTGTTCCGACACCGGCCCGGCGCGGACGTTCAAATGACGGTTCGGCGCGACGACGTGGAACGGCAGGGGACCGTCACGCTCGCCCCGCCGATGCCCTAGGCCGGACGAGCGTTTCAAGATCATGGATTTCGCGGCGCCCGACGTATCGGCCCTTCCCGACGCAGCCATGGAAATCGATTTCCAGGCGCTGTCCGATACGCGCCTTGCGGAAATGGAAACGGCGGCGATGGCCGTCGGCGACAGCTTGGCCGAATTGTCCGCTCAGGGCACGACGCTGGTCGGTGACGTTCTGAAGGGTCAGGGCGAGTTTCTGCAATGGGACCATTACCCCGCGGGCGACGTTTACGACCGGACCAGCCACGCCCAGTACTATTACCACGCCCATCCTGCGGACAACCGGACGCCCGGCTACCCCGATGGGCTCTGGGCCACCGAGCATGGGCATTTTCATACGTTCCTGCGGGCCGAGGGCATGCCCCCCGGTGCGGTTTCGGCGGCCTTGCCGGGCAACCAGACGGGCGAAACCGCCGATGCGCTAAGCCATATCGTGGCGATTTCCATGGGCCGGGACGGCCTGCCGATGCGGTTGTTCACGACCAACCGGTGGGTCACCGGCGAACAATGGCACGACGCGGAAACGGTGATCGGGCTGATCGACCGGTTCACGGTCACCAGTCCCGTCCCGTCCCGCCCGGTGAATTCCTGGATCACCCATATGCTGCGCCTGTTCCGCCCGCAGATCGAAGTGTTGCTGCGCCGGCGTGATGCCGCCCTGGTCGATTGGCAGACCCGCCATGCCGATACCGAAACGCCGGCGCATGAGGACCGGGGCCTGGAAGTGACTTCGCTGACCGTCATCGATATTGCGGATCAGGTCGAACGCCTGGCGGCGGAGCGTGCCCGCCGCGCGTAAGATCACTCGTCGGAAATCACCGCGCCCGCATCGATCAGCGCCTGGATCTCGTCGGCGCCGAAGCCGTGTT
>CAJWCU010000029.1 GCA_913030825.1 uncultured Rhodospirillaceae bacterium
CCCTGGCATGCTTTCTGGCAAGCTCGTCGGAATAGCTGGCACAGATCACCCTCAAACCTGGGTTATGGCCCAGCAGCCAGGCCGGGAAGGCCACGGTGGCCGCGACGGACTTCAGGTAGCGAGGTGGCAACGTAATCACCAGGCGCTTGATCCCGCGCTGGGCCGCCCGCTCCAGGTAATGGGCCAGGACTTCGATGTGCCAGTTGGGCTTGTAGGCTTGGCTGCCGTCGACGGTCACGAAGGTCTTGGCGATGAACGACGCCAAATCCTGGCGCAGCAACGCCTGCAAAACAGCCTGTTCATCTGGCATCAGCTACCCTCCGATTTGGGCTTTTCGCGGGCGATATACTGCTCCAACAACGCCTGGTCGGTTTCAGACAAGGCCCCATCCTCCCCGTCGTCCTGGTCAGCCAGGATATGCTGGGCGGCAAGCCTGAGGACCAGATCCATGCCCCTGGGGTCTCCCTTGAGGGCCTTGGCCAGCAGCGCTTTGACCACACCCTCCAGCTTGCTGATCTTTTTCTGGCGATCGCCCTCCCGGACGACGATGGTCTCCGACAGCTCGGCCTCCAGGATGGTCTTCAGGTTTTTGGCTCCCTTGGGCCGGCCGCAGGGGTTACCGGAGAGACCTTTTTTGAACCGGCTGTGTTTAGGCGGCTTCTTGTAGCCGACCTCGTAATCTTCAGACATCGCAGCCGCCCTCCCGGACTTGGTCCGGCATGCCTGCATCCTCCCTGTCATGGGATGCCTGCCGCGCGACCGCGGTCTCCTCAAAGGTCCCGCCCGTCGCCTCAAGGACAGCAGACCGGCCCGTCAGGTCTTGCCACCTTCGGACCGACACATCCACGTAGCCTGGGGCCAGCTCCATACAGCGGGCCCGCCGGCCGACCTGTTCGGCCGCCACCAGCGTCGTGCCGCTGCCCGCAAAGGCGTCCAGCACAAGGCCGCCCCGGTGCGAACAGTCGCGCATTGCGTCGGCCACCAGGGCCACCGGCTTCACGGTCGGGTGCATGGCAAGCGCCTCAGCCCGGCCATCGTGAAGGCTGCTGACGCCCGGGTAGTCCCAGACGTTCGTCCGGTTGCGGCCATGGCAGCCCAGTTGGACGTTGTTCACATGCGGGGCCCGTCCCTTTTTGTAGACGAAGACAAGCTCGTGCTTGGAGCGGTAGAGCGAGCCCATGCCGCCGTTGTCCTTGTTCCAGACACAGAGGTTCTTGAGTTCCTGGTAGGCCTTTCGGCCGGCTGCGCCCAGTTCACCCAGGTGGCGCCAGTCCATGCAGATGAAGTGGATCGACCCGTCGACCGAGTTGTCCGCCAGGTGCCCGAGGGTCGTTTCCAGGAAAGCCTGGAACTCGCCCTCGGACATTTCCCCGGAGGCCATGGCGAATTCGTCATGGGCATGCTTACCAAGCCCCGACACATGGCCATTGATCGGAACATTGTAAGGCGGGTCCGTGAATACCATTTGGGCTCGTTCGCCCTGAAGGAGCTTTTCGTAAGGCTCGGCTTCCAGAGCGTTACCGCAGATCAGCCGGTGCGGACCTAAGCACCAGACGTCGCCTGGCCGCGTGATGACATCGGTGGCTTTCGGCATCGCCGGCACGGCGTCCGCCTCGTCTGCGGGGTCTTCGCTGCCCTCAAGCAGAAGGTCGATCTCGGGCATGTCGAAGCCGGTCAACGTCACATCGAAAGCGACCTCTTCATCCAGCAGGAACTGGAGTTCATTTGCCAGAAGTTCAGGGTCCCAGCCGGCGTTCTCTGCAAGCTTGTTATCGGCGATGATGTAGGTACGGCGCTGTGCCTCACTCATGTCTTCCAAGCGGATGGTCGGCACCGATGCCAGACCCAGAAGCCGGCCGGCCTCGACGCGGCCGTGGCCGGCAATGATCCGGTCCTCCCCGTCGATCAGGACCGGGTTGGTGAACCCGAATTCCTCGATGCTGTCGGCGATCTGGCGGAGTTGTTTCTTGCTGTGGGTGCGGGGATTGCGTTCGTAGGGCTTGAGATCCGTGATGTTGCGGTAACGGACCTCAAGAGGCTCCCCGGAAGTTATCAAATCTTGTTTGGCGGAACGGTCGGCGGTCATGGCCTTCTCCTTCAAGTTCAAGGAGAGCCCCGACGATCAATGTAAGTGATAAACGCGCGGGGCTCTGACATCTCTGCCAGCAGCCCCCGGCCGCTGTAGCCTTTGGGCCCCGCCCGCATTTAAGAAGCTCTCTCGACCGCCCCGCGTAACCAGAGCCCCGCCCTGGTACGAGATCCGCTTCGGCATGGCCCGATCATAGCGCGGGGGTTCAAGAGCCCAAAATGAAGAGCGCTCATATTTTGCACAATCTATTGTTTTGAATTGGGAATTTAGATTTCACGTCGTCCAAAATCGTGGACTTCGGCACGTGAACCCGTAACTTGAACGCGTCGAATCGGTAGAGACGGAGGGGCAAATGGCCGACCGCATGACACTCGAGCGAGGCCGCTGGTACGCCTGGCAGATGCTGCCAGGGTATGTGAATGGCGCTTACTACTCACCGATTAGAGTGAATGAAGTTGAGCCCTTAAAGTCTGGGCAGTCGCGGATGAAACTCGACTATCTAAACGCGGCCTATGCCCAAGGGGTACAGTCTTTCAAAGATACCTTGCGCGTTCTTCTGCGCGCCGAGGATTACATGATCGTCGTTCGGGAGGAAGGGCAGGAACCCGCGAAAGTCCGGTCCGCGATCATCACCCCCATTACCTGGGACTGGTTGAGGCTGCATTTTGGTGGGTTTGTTCAAAACAACCGACCAAGACCCGACGAACTGTCCTCGGAAGGCCTCCGTGAATACCTTCAACGTGTCTTAACGTAGTTTCGGGACCACGGCCGGGGCCAAATTTTTACTCCACATTCCGAAGACGATTTGTGGCGCGCCTACCGACTTCAATCGATCAGTGTACGGAACCGAACTTCAGAGCGGGGGAATTTCAGGGAGCACGGTCAAATCAAAGGGGCATTACTACACTTGGAGAGGTCGGGTTATTGGGTCAAAAACAGTATCTGGCGCTTCAGCGGGGACTTTGAATGTTCCAGTTTAGTTACCTCTGATCGCATAATTTGCGATCTGTAGGAAGAGCTTCAGAGCGCCAGAATAACTAGGCCCTAACAATGGGCCATTACGAAATTGGGGCCGATCATCTCCATTTGGATCAAAGGTGTGATCATTTAAATTTTTCAAAGTATCGGTTGATGCCATTCTCGAGAGCATTGACAGCTTTAGAATTACAGGTTTTTTGATCTCTAACGAATGTGTCGATGTCAGCGTCCGCCATGTTCACGATCTGCCCTATGCCCCCGAGTTTCCCGAACCATCTTCCGACGTCCTGTGATGATTTTGATTTTAACAGGGCGCCCAAGGCGTAGAGGCTATATATGCCGTCGAGCGTTTTACGTTTTGCCTGATTGGAAGACGACAAAAATCGCCCGCAAGTTTGTTCAAGTCTCTTTGATGCCTTGATCACGTATATTGATGTGAGGCTCTTTTCGGTGTCTTGCTGGTTCAACAGCGCCTTGTAGTTGGAATGATAAAGCCACTCCATGACGTGAGGAGCTTTGAACCTACTCTCAACAAAATAAGTTGACTGGGTGTGTCCAGCGATTGGGCCTGACGATGTTTTTAACTGCGTGGTCACAGCGATCGAGAAAAAGACCGAAAACAGGCCCACCGCCAACCATGCACCGCCTCCGGCCCAATTGCGGCCACCTTTCAATCGCAAATACGTCCGCAATTGTTCGGACGTTTGATTGTGAAGTGCGCGGCCCACGCGCAGGGTCTTGAAAACAGCACTCCGATAGAAATAGTTGCCGAACAGCCCCATGAGCAAAAATGAAATCGAACCGGATGCCAGAAATCCAAGGATGATCGCGTCCCCTTTGACAACACCTTGACCCAAAAAGAGGACGGTCAGCAGGAAGTGAACGCTCGAAAAAACCGCAATCAGTGTAAGCGCGTGAATGTGCATTTTCCGAAAACCAAGCCAGATAGGCCCCAACAGACCCGCGACCCAATTGAAACTGATATTGGATCCCTTGATGGACATTTCCCGCCAGTGAACCCAATACCAGTCATGATTTTCGCCGACCAGGTCCGCGGCATGATCTTTGGTCAAGGTCTCACCACGCCATTCGAGGGTGTCCTCAAATTTCGGTGTACCGGATTGCTGGCTTCCGTCGGACCTTGATGGGGAAGACGCCGACGCTTCATTCGGGTTGATGTTTCGGTTGTCTTCAGTCCGTTCCGAGTCGGCGCTTGGCGATTGGCTAAACACAAAACCGCAGTATGGACATTCATTCGGCGTACCGTAGGTCCGCTTTGAACATTCTGGGCAATCTATGTGAGACACGTGCGCCTCCCCCTATATTGTTCAGTCAAATGTTTGGCTAAGTCGATTGAGCAGCGGGCTCACCTCTTTGGCCAAACCTTCTCCATCCCGTAGACAAAGAGGTCAACGTTCTTACCTGCGCCGTAGGCCTCTATCGCGAACATCCCCCGCGTCCCGGCCCTGCCACTAAATGACATCTGTACATTTGCGCAACGCTCCAGATTTTTTCTCAATAGATCCGAAAAACGCTTCTTACGTTTCGATTTCACCCGCCATGAGACCTTCAATACCGTCGCGTTGAAGCGGTCGGAAACCTCATAGATTTTGCATTGGGCGCCTGCGGGGCAGTAGGTAGACGTCCAGAAAGGCGATGGCCAATACTTTGGCTCGCGCTTTTTCCCGATGAAATCCTTGAACCTGTTTTCGGACCCGGCCAATAGCCTGGCAGCCATGTCGCAGGTTTTCATGTGTTGAAGTAGTGCATCATCCGAATAGTCTGTTTGCTCGTTTTTCTTCTTTGAAGACTCCTCGGTTTTCGAAGGGGCACTGCTCCCGACTTTCTCCAGCGCGAACCAAGGCGTCGTTCGAATGAGGCGAACAAATTCCAGGTCGCCAAACAGGCTCTTGATTTCCGTGGTCGACAGCTTGCCGGTGAATGAATACGAACGCTCTCCCTTGAACATCAGATTGAGCCCGTGTTTTTTCGCTAGACTGATCGCTCTGTCATTCGCGACACGCTTGCCGTCTGATTTTGCGTCTCGAATTGCCAGGAACTCGAACGACCATTTCCCCGCCGAACCGTTCGGCGAGATTTTGGCGTAGAGCATTTCGTTGTTCTTGAAGGCTTTATCTTTTGTGTCGAACAAAAGCAAAAAACCGGGTGTTGCAAGAGGCAGCACATAGAATGGAAAGATTTTCTTCGATTTCGATTTGTCATCCCGAACGCTTAGTGTGTAGGCGCCATTCCCGCCTTGGATCAAGACGACTTCACCGGACGGTTTGCCGACTTCATCAAATGATTTGTACTTCCCCGGCAGGCCCCGGATCGTTGCGAGATCCGATTTCACGATCGTCGGCCGCGGACTTCCGATGCAGCCGTAAAGGAGCATGCCCGCAAGAATGAGTGCCAGGACGGCAAGGCTTCGTTGCACAAGGAAATTGGCGGTTCGGATCATAGTCTCTCTTTCCCTGGTCGATGCTAGTTATACTAATGCGGCGACGTAAGCGCCAAGCGTTTATGCTCACTAAGAATAGATACGCAAGGATTTAAAGCAAAATTTACAAGTAAAGAATGTGCAGAATAACCTGCTTCCTTTACGAGCTTATGGATCCTGACTATCATTTTTTTGTGAAGAGCCTGCTCCGCATTTAGGCTGATCCTGGAGATAGAATGAGCACCCCAGAGGCGACCAAAAGAAAGGTTCACCGGTACAAGGCGTTTATCAGTTATCGCCATGTGGACAGAGACCGCCGTTGGGCCAAGTGGTTGATTGACGGTCTTGAGACCTACCGCGTTCCCAAGGAACTGGTGGCCTCCGGCTATCCCACCCGAATTGGTACCCTGTTTCGCGATGACGAGGAAATTCCCGCATCGCCGGATCTTTCCAATCAAATTGAAGACGCCCTGGATGACAGCGAATTCCTGATCGTTATCTGCTCGCCCGATACGCCCGCGTCACAGTGGGTCCGGCGGGAGATAACCTATTTTCAGGAGCAGGGACGGGGTGACCATATATTGCCGCTCCTGGTCGAAGGCGAGCCGTCCGACTCCTTCCCGCCCGAGTTGCGATTTGCAGAGCGTGAAGTGACGGACGCCGACGGAAATGCCTCCAAGGTCCGCGAAGAGATTGAACCGCTGGCGGCTGACGTGCGCGCCCGGACGGACGAGCCGAAAAAAGCGACGGAGCACCGCGCCCTGATCCGGATTGCCGCGGGGCTCCTTCGCTGCCGGTTCGATGACCTTGCCCAAAGAGATGCACAACGCGAAGCAAAACGCAGACGGATGGTTATTTCAGCTGCGGCCACATGCCTTGTCGCCGCCATCTCCAGCGGACTCTATTGGTGGGATCAAACCCGCATAAAGACGAGTTATTACGCCAACTTCGGAACGAAATGGGGCGTGCCGTTTGGCGTTGGGAGACTGGATAAAGAGACTCAGAAGCAGAGGCACTCCAGCTTCGCCATAGACACCCGAGGGGGACGCATCGTTGAAATGCGGCATGTCAATGGCCTGGGGTTTCCGCGCAAACTTTCTCCACAATCAGCGCACTCAATTTCCCACCCGTGGCTTAATGGAGGTGAAAGGTGGCTATTTGAATTCGCTGACGATGGGCGTCTACGGAAGGTGAGCCAAATCAACTCGAAAGACCCCCGTAGACAACTCGCCTCGGGCGCCCAGAATTTTCTCGTGTTCAGGTTTGAATACCTCGCCGACAAAAACGCGGTTGTTTCGTTCAGAACTGAAGGAAGAACCAAAACGCTGGCAGCGGGAGCGTTCACGATAAGTCGTGAAAACAACCGCAACTCCAGCTCGTCTATAACGAGCCACACAAACATTGCACAACACAGATTGGCGTTCGACAACTCGGGCTTCATTGTCTCTCGTCAGTTTGAAACCGAGACTGGGCAGCCCACCAGTGAGTTGTCGGGAAGCTACGGGAGAAAGTATTTCTACGATGAAAGGGGCCTTGTTTCCGCATTTGGGAACTTGAACCGGTCAGGAAGGCTGATGGCTGAACACGGCGGGGTGATGACGGTTCAATTTCAATACGATACCCAAGGCGACCTCATAAAAACTATCTATCTCGACAAAAAGGGAAGACCGCTGAGAAACCAAAAGTGGCTCCCGAAAATTGAGTTTAAAAGATCGCCAGTGGGGAATGTGTTGGAAGCATCCTATTTTTCCATTGATGGACGGCTCGGAACCAATGGAGAAGGGTACTCACGTGAGGTAAAAACTTATGACAGGCACGGCAACATGACCCGCCGCCGTCTTTTCCATGCGGACGGGAATCCCGCGGTGCACGATAAATATGGGTACTCGATGCAGACGTGGGAGCACAATTTTAGAGGGCAAGTCGTCCGAACCTCTTTTTACGACGACGAGTTGCAGCCTATCGTTCTGCCGAGCCTTGGATTCGCGCAATCAAAGAAAACATACGATGAGCGCGGAAACACAATAGAAGAATCATATCTAGATACCGGAGGGATGCTGCTCCGTCAAAAATGGGGATATGCGAAAGTCAAATTTTCATACGACGCATTGGACCGGATAACTGAAATTATTTATTTCGATGTCGATAACGCGCCAACACAAGAAAGTCGCGGGTTTGCCAGCCTGAAGTGGAAATATGATGCCCAAGGAAATCGTATTCGTGAGAGTTACTATGACGCGGAAGGAAATTTGACCGAAAACGCTCGTGGAGTGGCGTCGCAGAGCTGGGCCTATACGCCCAGAGGGAGCGTAAAAGAGACCAGTTTTTTCAACCAAGCAAACGAATTGGTCACCCCCGGCAAGCCCAATTGGGCGCGGAAGGTTTGGCGATATGACCATCGAGGAAACGCAAAGGAAGTCTCATTTTATGGACCAGCTGGACAGCCAGTGCTCTCGAAAAATGGTTGCGCCAAATACGAAAGAGATTTTAACGACGCCGGAAAAGTAACGAGAAAAATTTGCGTTGGAACGGATGGGCAACCAAAGCTCGGTACAAACAAGGCTGCTTATACGGAAATCGACTTTGACCAAAAAGGAAATAAAATCCAAGTTACCTACAAAGACACCCGGGAGCAACTCACACTGTCAGTGTTTGGTTATGCCCGGGTAGTTCAGAAATATGATGAGCTGAGTCGGTTGACCGAAAGGTCATATTTTGACGTAAATGGGAATTATATTGAACATAAGAAGCAGGGATTCGCGCGCCTGATCAAAAAGTATGACACCTTTGGAAATTTGGTCGAAGAAGCATTTATAGGTAAAAATGGTAAATTGATTCAACCGTCAGGCAAAAATTACGCGCGGTTTATTGAAAAATACAATGATCAAAATCAAACAATCGAAGAAGCCTATTATTCGGCTGATGGTAAACTCGCGATAAATACCGAGTGGGAGTTTGCCCGCAAGCTGACGATCTATGACGATCAGAACAGGGTCATACGCGAATCTTTTTTCGGCGATGGCGGAGAGCCGATCCTCTACGAAGGCGTCTTCCACCATTTAGAAAGGCAATACAACCAAGATGGAAAATTGGTTGCGTTGAGGTCGCTGAATAAATTTGGAAAGGTTGTATTTGTAAATCGAGATGAGTCGTTTCTATCGCAATGGTAATTGGGTCATTTTTCGCGATGTCGCGTCGCGGTGTTAGACGACTTTGATGAAATTCGATGATCGACCTGGTTCGCGGGCGACCCTAAACTGAAAAATTGATTGTCTGACTGTTAAATCGTATCTGCGGTAGCAATTCGATGTTGAACCGAAAATTGGATGTAATCGTCTGGGCGATCCTGGGCGGTTTGGCGATTGCCAGTATCGGCCTCAGTTTCTGGGGTTGGTTTCAGTTCGAGACCGGCCGCCAGACCGAAATGACGGCCGGCGTCTGGTTGGATATCGCGGCGAGGACGATCTCTTTCTTTTTTGCCGAGCGGCCGGACGTGGACATCCCGGGCACCGGCGTCGCCGTGCCGCCCGGATATATCTCGCTCAACATTGCTCGCGTACTGGCGCCGACGGCGACCATGGGCGCGATCCTGCGCGTGGCGATTGAGTTCTTTTTCGGCCAGATCAGGGCCTCCCGCGTTCGGAACATGAAAGGCCATACGGTCGTCAGCGGCCTGTCGGATAACGGTTTGGCCTTCGCCAGGTCGGAAGCGGCGATGGGGCGTAAGGTCGTCATCGTTGGTCCGGAAGAGAACAGCTCCGCGGCATTTCTCGGCAGCCTTCATGGTTTTGAATTCGTGTTGGGCGATCCCAGGGAGATTGAAGTTTTGCGCGCCGCGGGCGTTGGCGAAGCAAGGAATCTTGTGAGTGTTTTGCCGGATGACGGCGACAATCTCGAGGTCGCCATGCTCGCACGGAAAATCGTCGAGAAAGACCGAAAGGCAGCCGAACCTCTGCTGGTCAACGTCGCGATCGCAAATCGCCGGCTCTGGCGCCAGATCGTCCGCTCAGACGCGATCGAGCGAAGCCATGGCAAGTTCGAGATGCTGCCGTTCAATTTGGCCATCTGGGCGGCCCGACAGTTCACCTGGCGGGAGCCGCTTTGGGGGTATGCCGCATTGCGGGGTCAAAAAAAAATTCATGCCGTGTTCATTGGCTTTGACGAATATGCGGAGGCAATGATCGGGCAGATCCCGCCCGCCTGTGTGGCCGGCGACCTGGAGCGTCCGGCGTTTTCGATTTTGACCGGCCAGGAAAAATTCGCTCGGGGGAGTCTCGCCCAATCCTACGATCAGTTGGCCGAGGTTTGCGACATTACCTACCATCATTTCGAGCCGCGCATGTTTTCACTGACCGAAACCTTGATGGAAACCGTATCCGAGGTTGGCGAGGTGACAGCCGTCTTCGTCTGCCTCGATGATGAAGAAGAATCCCTTGGCGCCGCCATTCATGTTCAAGACGTCATGCACCGCACGGGGCAATGGGGCGCTCCGGTTTATCTGAGATTGGCTAAGTGCGAGGGCGTTGGCGATCTTCTGGTTGATTCCGCGCGCGCCCGTAGGTTCTCGGAAGTGATACAGCCCTTTGGTGTTGAAGATGAACTCTGCAGCCTGGATGCTGTCGAAGGCAGGCTCGAAAAATTGGCGAGAGCGATCCATGTCGCTTACGAGGCATCCCGCGATGCCAGTGTGTTTATCGATGATCCCGAACGCAGCTCCGCGACCCTTTCCGATTGGCGCAGCCTTCCGGAAACGTTTCGGGTGTCCAACCGGCGGGCAGCCGACAATATTCAAGCCAAATTGTGGAGTTGCGGCAGCTATGTCCCCGTGGGGACAAAATTGGATGCGTGCAAAGGCTTTCAAATGGCGTCGTCACCGGCAGTGCTGGAAGAACTGGCAGAACTTGAACACCGGTCGTGGGTCGCCGGGCGCTACGTTGACGGCTGGCAGTATGGCGATCACCGGGATGACCGCCGGAAAAGGCATCCGAACATGGTTGCCTATTCGGAATTGGATGAACCGACCAAGGAATTCGACAGGGACCAAATTCACTTGATCGACAAAACGCTGATCAACCGGCCGGACAATGCGCCTTCGAACGAGTTGATCCGAGTGGACCATTGGATCGGCCTCATCGGCAAGAACCTTGTACACGCAGAAGAAGTCCCGTGGATAAAGGAACAATGTACCGCGTTCCTGTCGACGTTCGTGGAGAAGCGACCCGATTGCCACGTTACTTTGGTCACTCCACTTGCGCCGGGGTCCGACTTTATTCTCGCTTCCGGGGCGCTTGCATACCTGAAAGAAAAGGGTGTCCCGCATCGGCTTTTGGTTGTCGCGGCCGTGCCTTCGGAGCACATGATCGAAGACTACCGGGAGAATTTTGAGAACGGCGGAGTCTGGGATGGGGAGGATTCTGTCCGAAGTGACAAGTCATGGACCGGGGGCGATGGAGATGGTCAGCGCGACTTAATTAGGAAGCACCGGGATAAGATCATTGCCTCTGAAGCGACCGAATGGGTTATCGACTTGACGGACGCAGAGGCTGACTACAGAGAGCAGACGAGCCGCCAAGCAGGGTATCGAACGGCAGCAGACTATATCGCCACCCGGGCGCACACTCTTATTGCCGTGCACCGTCCGGAACCTGGCGACAGGGGGGCAAAAATGGGCGGGACGGAAGACACATTGCGTCGGCGCCCGGACTTGTTGGTCCGTCGTCCCGATACAATATATCGAAACGTGGTTTTTGATTTGCAGGCGTGTGGAGTGAGCGAAGACGATTTGTAGACATTGGAACAGCCACGAGCCGATCGTTCAGAACAAATTGGCATGCACCTGTTGTCTCGCGGCCTGCCTCGCAAGGCCCAGAAGGCGGTCAACCATTTCCGGTCGATCAAGTTGCGCGAGAACTTCCAACTCCTTTTGCGTGACGTCGGCGCCAATATTGGAACGCAGCCATTCCCGATCCAGTTTAATGTCAAATCGCTCGTACTTGAATAGCGGCGGCGCGGCCGGCAGTTCGTTCGCCAATGTTCCAGCCTCACTGTCGATCTCCCAGGGGTTCTGACTGGTTCCCAACCACTGGAGGATCGCCTGCGCCTGCCACATGGTGTCGGTGATCATGGATTCCAGCGCGTGGATCGCTTGAAGGCTGCTCGGCAAGCGTAAGAATGACGTGACTGTATGCTGCGGCGTGTAGATCCCCGTACCCACGGAAAATATCGACAGGTTTTCAGGGCCTGATGGCCAGCCGTACCCGTAGGCTTTTGACGTAGCCATCGTCGCCAGCAACAGGGCTGGGTTGTTGTATGGGCTGACCCCACCGTCAACGAAGAGTCCGCGAAATTCCTCGGTAACCTGGATTTCTTCTGGTTCAAAGTAGGTCGGCGCCGCCGTGCTTGCTCGGAGAATCTGGGCAATCTCGTAGTCGCGGTTTGCGAAGGCACCTGGATCATCTTCAGGCGGGTCGAAATATTTTGACCGCGGGTTGTTGTGAAAGACCCAGGGGCTCCCCGTGTCGATCCGCTTTGCCGCGATAGCCAGTCCTGTTCGCACCTCGTCGGACCCCAGCCTGCGGTGTCCGATCATTTTCCGGATGATGCGATCTACATTCTCGCCTTTGAACTTCGGAGAGAGGATGCCCCCGTGCCACCGAGAACCCTCAAACGCATCTTTTGCCAGTATGCGATACGTTTCAAGCAGGTCCGCAACAGAAAACCCGAGTGCAAGACCCGCCGCGATTGTCGCGCCCGCGGATGTTCCGCCGATCAAATCGAAATAATCACACAGCCGGAAATCCGGGCCACCGCCTTCTTGATTGCGTAGTACGTTTTCGACCTCTTCTAGAAACCCCAACGCGACGATTCCTCGGACGCCGCCGCCGTCGATCGAAAGGACGCGTTTAGGTCCCGGGCCGAATAAGTGATCTTCAAGATTTGGAATGATATGTCCCCCACACGCGCGCCATTTTACGAGCGCTTAGATATCGTCTTTCGGTGAATTCTTGTGTTTTGCGGTATTCCGCGCGGACTTGATGGCGTTTTTGAGGTTATTGGAGAAGAACTCAATCGTCTCTGCGTGTTCGATGAGGACATCGTATGCCCTATCGTTTGGTGATTGATGATTGAAGGCTTCCTGAATAACCAAGGCTGCGTCCAGCATTTCGCCAGCCGCCTTTAAGACGTTGCCATCATGGAGCCCTTACATAATTTCGCCCATTGTCGGGCCATCGGATTCAGCGAAAGCTCGGTCCGCTTGAGGGTGCATTTGCACGACGTTCCCGCGCTCTTCTTCATCTTTCGCCATCTTTGCGCTTCGTCCTTATTGAATGTTCGTTAAGAGAATCCCCCCCAACTGATCAGGTCTTCGCTAACAATTCTCTTGGCTGGGTCTGAGCGGCCAGCGTGACGCCCAATGAGTGACCCGCCCCTCACTGACTGGTCCAGTTAGAATGTTAGTGCATTGACCTGCCCCCACTGACTGGTCCGGTTTGAATGTTAGTGCATCATCCGTTTTTCCTCCATGGGGATGGTGCTTTCCGGTGCCGGCGGCCTGTATCCGAGAGCTGAGTGCGGTCGCTTCGTGTTGTAATGCTGTCGCCACTGTTCGATGACGATCTGGGCTTCTTTTAGGCTGTAGAAGATTTCGCCATTCAGTAGCTCGTCGCGGAACCTGGCGTTGAAGCTCTCGCAGTAACCATTCTCCCTGGGTGAACCCAGTTCGATATAGGCAACCTTCGAACCGACGGCGTTGATCCACTGTCTGACGGCTTCCGCGATGAACTCCGGGCCATTGTCAGAGCGAATATAAGCCGGAACGCCTCGGATGATGAACAAGTCAGTCAGGGCATCGATTACATCTGCCGAGTTCAGCTTGCGCTTTACCCTGATCGCGAAGCACTCCCGACTGAACTCATCAATGATGTTGAGCGTTCTACAGGCAAGGCCATCTTCCGTTCAGTGGTGAACGAAGTTGTACGACCAGATGTGGTCAACGTGCTGTGGCCTAAGGCGAATACACGATCCGTCAATCAGCCACAGCCGACCGCGCTTCGGCTGCTTTATGGGAACCTTCAGCCCCTCACGGCGCCACAGGCGTTCGCCCCGCTTGTCGTTCAGCTGCCGCCCGGCTCATCAGTAACCGACAAAGAACCTGTGCCTCACGCCACTGATTCAGTTTTATAGGATCAGGGACGCAGGAAGTTTCAGGAGCAGGTTCTTAATGCCTGAAATGCAATGGTATCCCCCGCAACAACAGAATAATTCCCTGATATTCTGTTTAGGGAAATGACCTGAGGAACGGTCGGAACGTAAGGCTTGCCCTCATAGGTTTGGATCCAATTCGCCGGAAGATCATCAACTTCCCTGTATCTTCCCTGCCGATCAAGGAATTTACCCCAGGAAAACTAGAGAGACCGGTTCGCCTCAGGCTGCGCCCACCACCATCACTTCCAAGACACTGATATTTCAAAGAATTACTACAAGTCGACAAGCACAAACCTGGGCACCGCGCATGTCCGCATATGACCCAAAGCAGATTCTACGCCCTGATCCGGTCATCCCAGCACGTCGCGGGCAACCTCCTCGGTGGTTCGAATATCGGCAAAACAGCTGGAAAGGCTGACCAGGCTCGTGAAATGGTCTTCTTTTGTCAGAGCCGCCGTTGCATCAGACACGACAAGAACGCGATAATTGCGCATCATGGCGTCACGTGCCGTAGACTCGCAGCACACATTGGTTGCCACACCCGCAATAATTATATTTTCAATGCCACGTTCTGTGAGTAATGGCTCCAAATCGCTGGCTCCGGGTGCAAATGGGGAAAACCGGAACTTTTCAAGTCTAACATCTTCAGGGGCAGTCTCGAGCTCCGAAAGGAGGGCGTGATCAGGGTGGCCTCGTCCCAGGCGGGTCATGTGCTCCCGCGCTTTTGCTTGGCTAAAGAAACGTTCATGGTACTCCGGCCAAGTCGAAACGCCATTTGCCCCCATGGTATTCTGGACCCACACCACGAGGCCGCCACGCGAGCGTAGCGTGCTGGCCAGCACGTTGACGTTTTCAGATACCGCCGCAAGGTCAGGCACCAAATCACGATAATAGCCCTGCACATCGACGACCAAGAGAGCCGTCTTGGCCGGTTCCAATCGCTCATATACGTGCAAACGGCCTCGCTTTTCCATAACGCGCTGGTCGCCGCGTCGGAGCGGGTTAACGGGGCCATCTGTAGCGTGGCTGGGGGTACGTTTCACCTGTTAAGCCTCCTTCGAAACACCGCAAAGATACAGGGTGTAAACGACAGAACAAGCGGTGACAGCGAACCAATGTTATGGGATGGCCAACCGCAATAGCCTGCGAAATGTTTCTCAGAATTATTGTGCCAACGTCCGAACGCTCCGCGATGAATTAGCCGCTAATGGCTAATAGCGGACATTCACACGTTTTAAAGCGATAACGACAATCCAGTGCGCAGCTTCGCCCTGCCTGGCCCACCATTCCTTCGACGCCTCTGATATTTATGTGTCTTATGGACTGCTAATAAGCACGGGCCCTGGCATCGCCCCTGTCCGCTTTCTGATGGGGAAGGCTATTCCGAATACTTGTACACATGTTGAAAGGTGCCGTCCGCACGCCGGACGGTTAGCAGAGAAGGTGCCCGGCCACGCACATATCGGCGTGCGGCCTTAATGCCCTCGCCCTTGTTCTCGAACACCATGGTCGGCGCGTTGGCTCCATCAAGCACCAGTGCCCAGCGCCCATCCGAACCTTTCTGCAGAAAATATTGCGAGGCGCTCGTTTCCAGGTCCCGGTTCAGGTAGGGCTGCAGTCCTTCATTGACACGCTGAACCATGGCGCGCAGGTCCCAGAACCCGGCTTCCGTGCGGGCTTGCAACTCAGACCAGCGATGTTCCAGTTCTTGCCAGGATTGATCCCCTGTCTTGCGCCATTCCTTGAGCCGGTCTTTGCTCGTTTTATGGGCCGTTTTCAGGCGCTTCTCGCCGGTCTCATAATAATCTTCGAGACGTTGGGCGACTTCCTTCCAGTCGATATTGCGGAGCTCCGTGCCAAGGTCTTCCAAATTGCGGCCCAGGTGTTGCGCATGACCGCGCAAGTCCTCGTACACTTGGCTCCAATCGATCTCTTCGTAGCGCTCGCCCTCGACGAGGCTTAGCTTCTTGCGCGCTTCAACCTGCTCGCCGCGCATTTTCTCGATACGATCTTTTAGCGCATCCAATTCCTTCTTGGATCGTTCGGCGTACGTTCCGCTGGCAATGGCATCGGCCATGTTCGTCTCCTTAACTTGCTGTCTTGCATACTCATACGGTCCCCCCGAAAAGCGTTCTCTCGATACAAATAAGAATTGCGGACCACCCTTTCCAGGCCGCCCCCCTATGGAAAGAGGTGAGTTCGCCGGCCGGTTGGGCGGCCGCCGCTATCAGATAAGGTCGGAATTCTCGATTAGCGCTATCCGCGAACATTCTTTTGCCCGAACGCCGCGACGCTACCTCGGCTCGCGGCTTCGCCCTCTCCGGCCCACCAATTCTCGGGCATGAACGGTCCGGTCGCTTATTCGTGCGAACCGCTGCCCGCCTGGGTTTTCGTCGCCCCCGTCACGGGCGCGATGCTGGAGCGGGCGAAGTATTCGGTGATCAGATCGCCCATCACGTCGGCGGCGGCGTTGTTGCGCTTGCCGGCGCGGTAGAGCACCAGGTCGACGCCTTCCAACGCGGGGAAGCTCTCCGCTTCGCCGATGATCCGCATGCCGGGCAGGACCGAGCTTTTGGCGACGACGCTGACCGCGCTGCCGCTGAGCACGGCCGCCTGCAGGCCGCTGATCCCCGCGCTGACGAAGGCGATCTTCCACTTCCGCCCGACCGAGGCCAGACCGGCCAGGGCCAGATCCCGGAACACGTTGCCCGGCGGCAGCACGGCGAGCGGCACCGGATTGTTGGTATGGAGAGACCGTGCCTCGCCGGTCACCCAGACCAGCGGTTCGCGGGCGACCACGTCGCCTTCGTCGAAGGCCCGCATATCGGTGACCAGAGCCAGATCGATCTCGCCCCGCTTCAACTGAGTGACCAGGGGGCTCGACAGCATGGTGCGCAGCTCAACCTCGATATCGGGGAAGGCGCTGGCGAAGCTGGAAAGGATCGGCGGCATCAGATAGGCGGCGTACAGGTCGGGCACACCGAGCACGACCTTGCCGCTCAGCTTCGGCGCGGTCAGGCGGACCTTGACCTCTTCCTGAAGGTTCATGATCGTCCGCGCATAACCGAGCAGCAATTCGCCGTCCGGCGTCAGCACCAGCTTGCGGTTCACGGTCGTGAACAACTTCGCCTGGACGGTTTCCTCCAGGCGCCGCATCTGTAGACTGACGGCCGGCTGGGTGCGTCCCGTGCGGCGCGCGGTTTCCGACACGCTGCCCGTTTCCACCAGCAGAATGAAGGCCTGCAGCAGGCGTAAATCCAAGGGTTGCTTCATCTTCTAACCATTAAATATATTTATGGAAATTATTTAAAGAATAAATTTAGTAAATTTTGCACTGCACCCTAAAGTCACTCCTGCGTCATTCAAGTCGGGTTGATCCCGCCACAACAGGAGATTGTCATGTCAGGCACCACACGCCGGAAATTCTTCCATCTCGCCATCGCCGGGGCCTTCTGCGCCTTGGCTGCCGGGGCGTTCACGCCGGCGGCCGCGGCCGACCGGGTGATCAAGGTCGGCACCTTGAAGCTGATCCACGGTGTCACCCCCTATTTCTACGAGAAGTTCGCACCTGCGGGATACAAGATCGAGGTCGTCCCCTTCGAAAGCCCCACGGACGGTAAGAACGCCGTGGTCACCGGGACGGTCGATTTCGGGATTTACGGCCTCGCCGCCGCCACCCTGGGCGCCGCCGCGGGCGAGCCCGTCGTCGTCGTCGCCGCCGCCTGCAACCGCGGCATGGCCGTGGTCTCGGGCGCCGATTCCTCGATCAACACGATCAAGGACCTGAAGGGCAAGAAAGTCGGCATCTGGCCGGGTTCGACCCAGGAGGTCGTGATCCTGGACCGGCTCAGCGCCGAAGGCATGACCATCAAGGACATCAAGCCGATCCGCGTGTCATTCAGCGACATGGCCCCGGCGTTGGAGCGCGGCGACCTGGACGCCTATGTCGGCGCCGAACCGGGCCCGGGCATCAGCCTGGCCAAGGGCGTCGGCAAAATCGTCGAATATCCCTATTCGACGCCGACGGGATCGCTCAACATGGTTCTGACGACCAGCCAGGAGAAGATCGACAAGGACCCGGAACTGGTCATGACCCTGCTGACCATTCACCGCAAGGCCGCCGAATACGCCATGAAGACCACGTCCGAATTCGTCGCCATCGCGATGCAGAAGCTGGGCCAGCAGAAACCGTCCATCGAGAAGGCCGCGCCCAACGTGGAACTGACCTGGATGATCGACGATCTGTTCCTCAAACAAGCCAACTATTACGGCACCCAGATGCTGAACAAAAAGCAGATCCGCCAGTTGCCCGACTATAAGACCTTCATCAACCCGACCTTCATCACCAAAGTCGCGGGCATGTAATCGTCGACATGGCCAACGAAGTGAACACCACTACACCAAGCGAAACGGTTGCGTCCGGGGGCACCCCCCCGGCGCAACCCGCTTTTGGTCGTGCCGTGGCCCGGCGGCTGCGAAAAATCGGCCTGGGCCTGATCTTCCCCCTGGCCCTGATCGGGTTCTGGGAATTCATGGTCCGCTGGACCGGGACGCGCCTGATCCCGCCGCCCGGCGACGTTCTCACCATGATGTGGGATTTCGCCTTCGGCGGCATCTACGAAGACGCCTTTAGCGCCAGCCTGCCGATCCATCTCTGGGTCTCGCTGCAGCGGGTTTACGGCGGGTTCTTGGCGGCGGCGCTGATCGGCATTCCGCTGGGCGTGGCCCTCGGCCGTTCGCCCCTGCTGCGCGCCATGCTCGACCCGACCTTGTCGTTGCTGCGCCCGGTGCCCGTCACGGCCTGGCTGCCGCTGTCGATGATCTTTTTCGGCCTGGGGCCCAAGTCGGCGGTATTCCTCGTCTTCCTGGGGGCGTTCTATCCGATCCTGCTGAACACCGTGTTCGGCGTGAAGTCGGTCGACGAACGGTTGCTTGAAGCGGCCGCCATGCTGGGCTGCAAAGGCTCGCAACTGTTCCGCTCGGTCGTGCTGCCCGCCGCGACCCCCAGCATCTTCAACGGCCTGCGCCTGGGCCACGGTTTCGCCTGGATCCTGATCGTGGTCGGCGAAATGACCGGGGTGCCCGAAGGCCTGGGCGCCGTGATCATGGATGGGCGGACGCTGTCGCGCACCGATCTGGTGATCACCGGCATGATCGTCATCGGCGTGACCGGTTTCCTGTCCGATCGTTTGATCGTCCTGCTCAACAACCGCCTGCTGCGATGGAGCCCTCAGCACCATGTCTGATATCGCCCCCCAAAAGACGGAACATCATCCGCCGATCATCCGCATCGCTGGTCTGAGCAAATCCTTCCAGTCCGAAACCGGCTCGTTCCAGGCGCTCCGCGGGATCGACCTGGACATCGACAAAGGCGAGTTCGTCTGCCTGCTGGGCGCGTCGGGCTGCGGCAAATCGACCCTGCTGCGCATCATCGCCGGGTTCGAGACGGCCAGCGAAGGCACGGCCAGCGTGTTCGACCGGCCGGTCGAAGCGCCGGGCCCCGACCGCGGCATCGTGTTCCAGGACTACGCCCTGTTCCCCTGGCTGACGGTGCACGAAAACATCGCCTTCGGCCCGAAGCACGCCGGCATGTCGGCCAAGGAAGTCAAACGGATCGCCGACAAGTTCACAGAGATGGTCGGCCTGACCGAGTTCATCCACCATTTCCCGAGCCAGCTTTCCGGCGGCATGAAGCAACGGGTCGCCATTGCCCGCGTGCTCGCCAACGACACGGACATCCTGTTGATGGACGAACCGTTCGGCGCGTTGGATGCGTTGACCCGGGCGAAACTGCAGGAAGAGCTTCTGGATATCTGGCAGCAGACCAAATTGACGGTCATCTTCGTCACCCATTCGGTGGAAGAGGCCGTGGTTCTGGCGGACCGTATCGTCGTCATGAGCGCCGGCCCCGGCCGGGTCGATTGCGACATGACCGTCGATCTTCCGCGGCCGCGGGACGTCTCGTCGGAACCGTTCAACGCCATCCGCCGCACCGTCGCGGAGCGGCTCAGCAGCAACCTTGCGCCGGGCCGCCGGCTGACAGCCGGAGACGCCGCCTAACATGCCGACCGAACAGACCACCAAAGCCTATCGCGGCATGGAACGCCCGGCGATCGACGCGGCCTACAACAATTCGGCGGCGGTAAAAGAAAGCCCCGAACATCTGGAAGACTGGCGCCGGCGAAGCGACGAGACCCGCGCCCGGCCGACGGCGCGGCTCGACCTGCGCTATGGGCCGAAAGCCAACAACCGCATCGATTTCTTTCCCGCGGCGACGCCCGGCGCGCCCCTGTTCATCTTTATTCATGGTGGCTATTGGCATCGCAACACGAAGGAAATCTTCGCCTTCGTCGCCGACGGCGCCAATGCCAAGGGCGTCAACGTCGCGACGGTCGGGTATACCCTGGCGCCAGATGCGGGGCTGACGGAGATCGTCGCGGAAATCGTGCAATCGATCGATTTTCTGATCGCCGCCGCGGAAGACCTGGGGTTCGATCCTACCTCCGTCATCGTCGGCGGCTGGTCCGCCGGCGGGCACCTCGCCGCCCTCGCCGCCGATCACCCGAATGTATCCGGCGTGCTGTCGATCAGCGGGATTTTCGACCTGACGCCCATCGCGCTCAGCTACATCAACGATGCCTTGGATTTGACGCCTGAGGAAGTCGCCGGGTTGAGCCCGCTGTTCAACCTACCGACCAGGAAAATTCCCCATCGCCTGTTCGTCGGCGGTGGCGAACTGCCCGAGCTACAGCGGCAATCGACTGTCTATGCCGAGGCGCTCAACCGGCACGGCATCCCGGCGGCCTTGGAAATCGTGCCGGACCTCAACCATTTCACCATCGTCAACGAGCTGGCGGCCGAAGGCGGCAGCCTGCTGAGCGGACTTCTCCGTCTCGTCAATCAGGTCGCGTCGACACCCGCGACCTAAGCGACCCGTTCGGCGCGAACCTTGTCTTCGGGGTATTGGTAGCGCGGCGTTTCGTCCCGCGCGCCCCGGGTATCGGACTGGTCGTCGTTGATGGTCTTATCCTTCCAGTCGGGATCGATATCGTCCCAATCGCGGCCCATGTCGACGATGGTGCCGGGCTCGGCCACGGTCTCCAACAGCCCGAGCGCACCCTTCAGCACCTCGTACTGATCCTCGGGATTGTTGGGCTTTCCGGCCGTATGGCCCAGGGGGTAGTCGATGAACGCGGCGCGCGGCGGCTTGACCGACTGGACGATGTCCAGCGCGCTGATCGACAGCGTCGTGGGGATGCCGTCGTCTTCCAGGGCGCGGGCCAGCATCGACATGGTTTGATGACAGACCGGGCACATGGGGATCAACAGCACGGCGTCCGCCCCCAGATCCCGAACGGTTTCCAGGATCGACGGGGTAACGATCTCGCGTACCTTGCGGCTGGAATAGATGCCGCCCATCAAGGAAATCAGCGGATCGACGATCTCGCCGACGACGCCGTCGCGTTCCAGGCGGGCGAGCGCGTTGATCGGGACCAGGCAATTGGGTTCCGCCCGGGCGTCGGGCAGAAAGCGTTCGGCGACATGGCTGAACCGCAGGTCCGCCGTATCCACGTCCTTCGAGATCATCCGCATGCCCGTGTCGTCTTTGTAATGAAAGGCGACCTGCCCCACGACGTAGGCACCGCCCGAGACGATGACCGAGACCCTGCTTTCGCCGAGCGGCTTGGACGGCTTGACCAAGCCCGACGGGTCGTCGTTATGAACCCAGCGGTAATCGTCGTAGCCGTGGCTGCGATAGCGGTCGCGAGTCAGTCTGATGTATTCGACGGGCCAGGTGATCCGGTCGTTGGTTGCGTCGTTAGGCATTGTCTTCTCCTCCACATCCGATAACACCCTGAGTTTCAAGATCGCCGATCGCGGCCCCATCCATGCCCAGGTACTCGGCCAGGACGGCCTGGGTATCCGCACCCTGCGGCCGCCCCGCCCAGCGGACCCGGCCGGGCGAGCCCATCAACTTGGGCACCACGCCGGGCACGGTGACGCTGTCCAGTTCGTCGCTGGGCACGGTCAGCAGCATGTCGCGTTCGCGGAAATGCGCGTCGCGGAAAATGTCGGCGACGTCGAAGATCGGCGCCGCCGGGACATGCCCGGCGTTCAGCCGCTCGTCCAGGTCCGCCAGGCTCCGCGCCATCGTCCATTCGGTAATCAACGCCGTCAGCTCCGCCTCGTTCTCGTTGCGGGCCACGGCTTCGGCGAAGCGCGGATCGTCCTTCAAATCCGGTCGGTCCATGGCGTCGGCCAGGCGGCGAAAGACGGAATCGTTGCCGGCAGCGATGTGGATGTAGCTGCCGTCGCCGGTCGGGAAGAGATCGTTGGGCGCGTGCCCGGGCAGGCGCCCACCGGCGCGGGCCGCGACCTTGCCCAGTTTTTCATAGGCTGGGATCAGGCCCTCCATCACGGTAAAGGCAGATTCGTAAAGCGTCGCATCGACGCATTGGCCCTTGCCCGTATCGCGCCGGTGATAGAGTGCCATCATCGCGCCGAGCGCGGCGTAGACGCCGGTCAGGTAATCGGTCAACGGCACGGCGGCGCGGCTGGGCGGACGGTCCGGCTCGCCGGTGATGCTGCGCAGGCCGCTCATCCCTTCGCCGATGATGCCGAAGCCGGGGCGGTCGCGGTAGGGTCCCGTCTGGCCGAAACCGCTGACCCGGACCATCACCAGACCCGGGTTGTCCTTCGCCAGATCGTCATATCCCAGGCCCCATTTTTCCATGGTGCCGGGGCGGAAATTTTCGATCAGCACGTCGCATTTGGCGGCCAACTTGGCGACCAGGGCACGACCTTCCTCCGTCCGCAGATTGACGGAGATCACCCGTTTGTTGCGCGACAGGCTGGCCCAGGACAGGGACTTGCCTTCGAATTGATCGCCGAAGCTGCGGACCGGATCGCCGTCGGGGGATTCGACCTTGACGACCTCGGCCCCGAAATCGGCCATCAGCCGCCCGCAATAGGGCCCCGCCACCGTCGAGCCCAACTCCAACACGCGGCAGCCCTGCAGCGGCCCCATTTCAAACCCGTTTTCTGACATGGCGTCCCTCCCGTGACACATAGGCATGCCGCATGCCTGCGGCGGTCTTGGATCCGCACGATGCAGCCAATCCCATCGGCGCGGTCGGCGGTTATCTTAGGAAGCGGCAATAAGTTTCAATAACAAAATTTGTTTACTTATTAAGTGACGTTTTCTTACCTTTAGTCCCCAACCACATCCCAGCCCCGGGAGCCCACCATGCGGGTCAGACATCTGAAAACCTTCGTCGTCGCGGCGGAATCGGGCAACTTCGCCCAGGCCGCCGACCGTTTGAACATGACGCCCTCGGCGGTCAGCCTGCAGATGAAAACGCTGGAGGAAGCCCTGTCCACGGCGTTGTTCGACCGCACGGTCCGCCCGGCGCAGCTGACGCCGCAGGGCCGCGCGATCCTGCCCAACGCGCGCGAGATCGTCAGCCTCTACGACCGGCTTCTGGTTCAGGCCTCGGGCGACGAGTTGAGCGGCCAGATCCGCATCGGCGCCGTCGGCACCACCCTGACCGGCATCCTGCCGCGCGCCCTGTCGGCGCTGCAGTCGCGACACCCGAACCTGGGGTTCCAGGTCGTCGACGGGTTTTCCTTCGACCTCGTCACCGAACTGGAAGCGGACGCCTTCGACGTGGTTCTGATCAGCGAACCCGCCGCCGTGCCCGACGGCTACGAATGGCGGCCCGTGGCCAACGAAACCCTGGTCGTGATCGCGCCGCTCGATTGTTCCGGGACCTACGACGAAGAGGTTCTGCGGGCCTATCCCTATATCCGCTTCGACCGCCGCGCCTGGTATTCCCATCTGGTCGACGAACAGCTCAAGCAACGCGGGATCGAGGTGGTGGAGAAGATGAGCTTTCGAACACTGGAGGCCGTCTCGACCATGGTGTTCTTCGGGCATGGCGTGTCCATCGTGCCGCTGCGCTACCTCAATCAGCCCTTTCCCATGGCCTTGAAGCGCTTTCCCTTCGGCCATCCGCCGGTGACACGCGGTATCGGCATCCTGTCGCGCCGGGATCACGAAAAACTGGACCTGATCCATGCCTTCCACATGGAGCTTCTGGCCCAGCGCGGCATGGAAGCACGGGAAACCTGACGGGCGGCCCGTCCGGGCGCGGCGTCGCCCCTTACGACATGATGTGAAAGCCCGCGTCGATATAGGTGACGTCGCCGGTGATCGAGCGCGCCCGGTCGGAAATCAGAAAGGCCGCCATGTCGCCGACCTCACGGATCGAGACCAATTGGCGTTCCGGCGCGCGAGCGCGGGCCTGATCGATCAGATCGTCGAAATGGGCGATGCCCGACGCCGCGCGGGTCGCGATCGGCCCGGGCGACAGCGCGTTGACGCGGATGCCGCGCGGCCCCAATTCCGCCGCCATGTAGCGGGTCGCCGATTCCAACGCCGCCTTCACCGGGCCCATGACGTTGTAGCGGTCGACCACTTTCTCGGCCCCATAGTAGCTGACGGTCAGCAGGCTGCCGCCGTCGGCCATCAGCGGTTCCGCCAGCCGCGCCATACGCAGGAAGGAATGCACGGAAACGTCCATCGCCCGCGAGAACCCGGCGGCCGAGCAATCGACGACCCGGCCGTGCAGGTCTTCCATGGGGCAGAAGGCGATGGAATGAAGCAGGAAATCGAGGCGCCCCCAACGGGCCTCGATCTCGGCGAACACGGCTTCCAACTGGCCATCGGCCTCGACATCCAGCGGCAGCAGCATCTGCGCTCCCAACCGGTCGGCCAAGGGTGCGACATGAGGATGCGCCTTGTCGTTCAAATAGGTGACCGCCAAGTCGGCACCGGCCTCGGTGAAGGCCTCGGCGCATCCAGCGGCGATGGAATGATCGTTGGCGATCCCGACGACCAGGCCTTTTTTACCGCTCAAGGTTCCCGAAAATCCGTCCATTCCTAATCTTCCCTGCAGGTTCGATGGTCTCGATTGCCTGCCGGTTATGCCAAGGAACAATGAAACGGCGATGACCTTGACGTAACCCGCGGGCGACACAACGCGGATCGGCGCCTCTCCCCGGCGGTGCGGACAGGCCATGACGTAACGATTTACCTGGAGGGATCCTGGAACGCGCGGCATTCGCCGTCTTTTTATCGGCGCGCGGTACGGACGAAACGAACGGCCGCGCGACCCGCCTATGTTAGCGGATCGCGCGGGATGCCGAAATCGAAAGGTTTGTGACGCTCAGGCGGCCTTCGCCATGCCGTCGAACAACTGCGCATTGGGACAGAACCAATGATAGTCCTGGGCGCCGTCGAACCCGGCCAGCCAGGAGAAGCAGGCGTCGGAATGTTCGCAGCTTTGGCAGCGTGCATTGGCCAGCCGCATGCGATCCTGCGGCACATGGCTCGCGTCGATATCGAGGGTTTTCAGCGCCTCTTTCAACAGCGGGGATTGCGGGACGTCGATTTCAAGAAGATGAACCATGATGATGCTCCTCATCGTTCGGGGTGGTGATCATTGGCACCATCCTAGTGAACGATCTCGGGGCCGCATTGATCCAGGTCATCCGCGCCGCGGTTTTCTTCAGGCGGCGAGGCGGGCTCGATCAAGCATCCATGTCGTGAAGCATCTTGGCCAATTGCTTAGACGCCGGGGTGACGATGGCGACGAAATAGGATTCGCGAAGCCGCCGCTGCGCCGGAGCCTCGTAAAGATAGCCGCGCGCGCCCGCGTGCAGCATCGCCGCCTGGGCCGCGACCAGGGACAGGTCGCTGCCCGCCAGACGGGCCTTGAGGACCGCCCGGAAATAATCGTCCGATGTCTCGTAGGGCGTCTGACAGAGAATCACCACTTCTTCCTTCAATGCGGCCAGCTTTTCCGCGATGGCGTCGGGCCGGTCGGGCAGGAAGCGGTTGACGTGTTCGTGCGACTTGTCGGTCTGGCGCATGATCTGAAGACAGCCTTCGATCAGGCCCGCCGCCATGCCGCATTGCATAAGGATGAAACCGGCGCGGATGTCGCGCACGAATTCACCGGCCGGATCGGCCAGGATCATGTCGTCGGGCACGAAGTGTTCCTTGAACTTGACCGCGTATGTGCGAGTTCCTTCAAGGGCGGTGAAGCTGGCGTTCTGCGACAGGCTGACGCCCGGCGCCGAACAATCGACGCAGAACATGACCGGCGGGCCGTCGCCGCCGTCGGAGCCGAAGATGGCGCCGAAATACCTGTCCTCGCCGATGTTGGAGACCCAGGGCAACGTGCCGCTGACGACATAGCCGCCGTCGGCCTTGACCCCTTTAAGGCGCATCTTTTCGATCCCGAAGAAGTTCTTCATGGGATTGGACAGGCCCGTCCCGGCGCCCAAGGCGGCGGTCGAGACGGCCCGCAGCATCTTGGACTTCAGCGCTTCGTTCGGCGTATTGGCCAGATACCAGGCCATGGCGTTCTGACACCACATGCAGAACGACGTCGAAAGACATTCCTCGCCGACGATCGCCATGGCCTCGGTCGCCAGGTCGAGGCGCGGTTCGGCCCCGACATGCTGGGAATAGGCGCCGGCCGCGCCCAATGCCCGCATGACCGCATCGGGATACACCCCTTCGCGGTCGATCTGGTTGACGATGGGATGAAGGTCATTGTCCGTAATGGCCCGGACGGCGGCGAGCATGTCCGCCCCGCCGTCCGGCGCCGTTACGCCCCCCACTGCCACGTCCTGTTCCAATGCGCCCAGCATGGCGTTCGTCCTTTCTTTCTTGTCGGCTCCCCCGGCCGGCGGGAGCGGCTGGCTCAGCCGGCGTCGATATCCAGGTTGACCGGACGGGTGAAGGTATTGGCGACCGGCGACCAGGCTTTGACATGGTCGATCAGGGCCGCAATCTCCTCGTCCGAGGTATCGGCCTCAAGGTTCACTTTGACGCGCACGTCGGTGAACCCGACGGGCTTTTCGCTGGTGTCGCCCGTACCCCAGACGGCGGTGATGTTCAGATCGCCTTCCAGTTCCAGTTCCAGCTTCTGAATGGTGATGCCGCGGGCGACCGCGTTGGCGTGGATGCCGACGGCCAGGCAGGAGCCCAGGGCGGCCAGCGAGGCTTCCGACGGGTTCGGCGCCGTGTCGTCGCCAAGCAGGGCCGGCGGCTCGTCGACGATGTAGGGCTCCAGATCGCGGATGTAGTTCAGGTGCCGGAAGCGGCCTTCGGCCACGGTCTTGCAGCTGAGCGTCTTGATGGCCTGCGGGTTTTCCTTGCCCTTGGCGATCAGGCTTTCCAGACCGCCCTTGTCGATGGGGGCGAGGCAGCCGGTGAGGGCAGTGGCGGGTTCATTCGACATGATGGTTACTCCCTTCGTTGAAAATGTCGATCAGGCGTTCCTGACCCAGCTGTACCGGCGGATCGCATAGAGGCAGATGGCGTCCAATGCGAAACCGATGGCACCGATGATCAGGACGATGGCGGTAATTCGGTCGTATTCCAGGGTGTCGCGGGCATCGTTGATGGCGTAGCCCAGGCCCGAGGTGACCCCTAAGTATTCGGCGGGGACCAGCACCACCCAGGCGACGCCCAAGGCCAGACGAATGCCGGTCAGGACGTCCTGGGCGATGGCCGGAAGAATGATGACGGCCAGCATGTGCCAGCCGCGCGCGCCTAAGTTCTGCGCGACACGAAACCATTTGGGGTCGACCTTGCGCAGGCCGGCGGCGGTCGAAAAGGTGATCGGCCAGACGGCGGCGGCGAAGATCAAAAAGACGATGGCCGCATGCCATGTCTCGAACGCCAGGACGGCGATCGGCATCCAGGCCAGCGGGCTGATCATGCGCAGGAACTGGAACGGCAGGTGCGTCGCCTCGCGGACGACGGCAAGCCTGCCGATGGCGATGCCGACGGGCACGCCGATGACGATCGCCCACAGCAGTCCCTGGCCGATGCGTGCCAGGCTGGGCAGGCTCATGCCCACGACTTCGCCCGATTGCAGGATGTCCCACAGCCGGTCGAAGGTCGGGCCCGGCGCGAAATCGGCGAAGGACGCCGTGTCCGGATTCATGGCGACCAGGATGCCGCCGACCTGCCACAGCGCCAACGTCGCCGCCACCCCGATGACGGCGGGCGCGAACCTTTTGATCAGGTCCGTGACCGCCGCCGGGGCGGAAGCGGGCGGGCCCGCCTGTTGCGCGACGCCGGTGGTCATAGAGCCAACAGCTCCTCACGCTCGTACGGGTTGTTGGGATCGACGCTCGGGTGCTTCTTCCACTCGGGATATTTCTCGAGCGCGTTGCGGATGAATTTGTAGTCGACCAGATCGTCGGCGACGAAGGCCGGGTCCAGATTCTCCAGGAAGGTCTTATCGCCGCTGACCACCGTGTCGTTCATCGCCTCGACGATGAACTTGGTCGCCGACGGATAGGGCCAGCCCAGGAAATCGATGCGGCCCGATCCCCAATCGGGATGCTGGATCGCTTCGGGGCTGGCGTAGTCCTTGGGGTCGTAATAGGTCATGGCGCGGGTCACCACGGGGGCCGGGGCGGGCAGATATTTCTCGCCGTCGCGGGACAGCAGCTTCGCCGTCTCGGCCTTGTTCTCCATGGCGAAGTTCATGCCGCGGACCAGGGCGTTCATCACTGCCTGGGTCCATTCCGGCTTGGTGTCGACCGTGTCCTCGTGCATGCAGATGGTGCAGCAGGGATGGTTGCGCCACATGTCGCCGGTGAACCGCAGCATCTTGGCCCCGGCCTTCAACTCACCCAGGGCATTGAACGGCTCGGCGACGATGAAGGCGTCGATCTTCCTACCGGCCAGGGCCGGCGGCATGTCCGGCGGCGGCATGACCTGCAGGTTGCATTCGTCGGGCGCCAGCGCAGCACCCTGCGGTTTGATGACGGCCTTCACGTTGGCTTCACGAAGCGCCATCTGCAGCACGATGTTGTGCATGGAATACCAATAGGGCACGGCGACCTGCTTGCCGCCCAGGTCTGCGAAGCTGTCGATGCCCGTGTCCTTGCCGACGACCAGAGCCGATCCGTTGGTATGGGCCCAGGCCATCAGCTTGACCGGGAACTTGTTGTTGTACCGCATCCAGATGGGGATGGGCTTCAGGAAGTGAACCAGGTTGAACTTGCGCGCGGCGAAGCCTTCGATCAGCGGCGACCAGCCGCGGATCAGGGTCGGCTTCTCGGCTTCCAGTCCTTCGTCCTTGAAGTAGCCGTTGGCATGGGCGACCAGCAGCGCCGTCGCATCGGTGATCGGAAGGTAGCCGATCCGCACGACGTCGTCGTCGGGTGCCGCCATGGCCGGGATCGACAAGCCGGCAAGGGCCGCCGCGAGGCCGCCTTTCGCCATGATGTCGAGCCATTGGCGCCGTGAAATTCCCTGTTCAAGTACTTCTTCGTCAACGGCCATTGCGAATTCGTCATGCATGGCGAGCCCCCGCTGTCTGAGTTTTCGATTGCGTGATGTCGTCCGACGACGGATCGCCGGGCGCGGATATGGCGCCGGCGCGTTCCGGCAGTTCTTCGACGTTGAAGGTGGTGTCGGTTGCCTCGGCATCTTCTTGGCCGTCCCCGTCGGCGTCGCCGCCGATGAGCGCCATGAGCCGGCGGCGCATGTCTTCGCTGGCTGCCTCGCCGCCCGCCTGTCCGCCGTTCCCGGCCAGGGCCGCGGTGTCTTCGATGGCGGCGATGCGGCCCGGGTTGGGCGTCATGGCGACGACCCGGTTGCCCATGGAAATCGCTTCGTCCAGATCGTGGGTGACCAGGACCAGCGTGATATCGAGACGCCGCGTGATCTCCAGCACGTCGCGCTGCAGGGCGCGGCGGGTAATCGCGTCGAGCGCGGAAAAAGGTTCGTCCAGGAACAGGGCGGTCGGCTCGACGGCGAGCGAGCGGGCCAAGGCGACGCGCTGCTGCTGGCCCCCGGAAAGCTGTTGCACGTTGACGTCACGCAGCGCCGAAAGGCCGACCATCTCCAACAACGGCTCGACGATTTTTGCCGCTTCCTTCATCCGGCCCGCGAAACGCAGGCCCAGGGACGCGTTTTCGAACACGGTCATCCAGGGATAGAGCAGCGGTTCCTGGAACATCAGGTTCCATTTCGGCGACGGTCCGTCGACGTAGGTACCGTCCACGTAAACCTTCCCCGACGAGGGCGTCATCATGCCGCAGGCGATCTGCAGCAGCGTCGATTTGCCGCAGCCGCTTCGCCCGACGATGGCAGTGCTGAGCCCCGGCTCCATGGTGAGGGAAATGTCGTCCAGAACGACCGCCTGTCCCCAGCGATACCGGTGGGAGACGTTTTCGATCAGGATGTGCGCTGAACGAGCCATGCCAAAAAGAATGACCGATCGTTCTTTTTTGTCAAACAAATTTTTGCGATGCAACACAGATTCATGCAGCGCAGCATTGAAATCAAGTGGTTCGCGGAGATCGAAAGCCCCCATTTTCCGCAGCCGCGGCCCGTCATCGCCCCGTAAAAACTCAATAAATTCGTATGATTTCTTGCGATTTTCCGAAAACGGAGGCATAAGAAGCCAGTGAATAACCAGATCTGAAGGCGCGGGACATGGACGATCAAACGATCCCGACGATGACCGTACCGAAACGCCGGCGGGCCAACGACCCGGCAGACCGATTGGTCTCAACCGCCCGGGACCTGTTCTGCAAACAGGGAATCGCCGCCACCGGCGTGCAGGAAGTTCTGGACGCCGCCGGCGTCTCACGGATGACCCTCTACAACCGTTTCGGCTCGAAACAGGCGCTGGTCAACGCGGCCCTGGAACTGGAAGGCCGGCAATGGCGGACCTGGTTCTTCGACGCCATCGAACAGGCCGGGCGCACGCCGCGCCAGCGGCTCTTGAACATCTTCGCCGTCCTGGAGGATTGGTTCTCGCGCGACGACTATTACGGTTGCGGCTTCATCAACGCGATTTCCGAAAGCGACAAGTCGGATCAGGACGTCCGAACCCTGGCGCTGGAACACAAAAGCCAGGTGAAGGGCTTCCTGCAGCATCTCGCCCGCGAGGCCGGATTGGACAATCCGGAAGGCTTCGTCGATCAGCTGATCCTGATCATCGACGGCGCCATCGTCTGCCGCCTGGGCAATCCGCGGGCATCCCTGCGCGGCCCGTCCGAGGCGTTATTGTCGTTGTTGCTGACCGAACACGGCGGCGACTGGGCGCGAAAGCCGACCGCGGCCTGACCCCACCCACCCCTGTTCTCCGTACGACGGCCGAGCCGATCTCTTTGTCATTTCCAATAATTCGCCGCCGCGGACGATGCCGCCGCCCCGACCACGGCGGCATCCACCCCCGGACAATCCGTGAACCGCGCGCCGGTCACATCGGCCCCGCTGAGGCCCGCGTCCGTCAGGTCCGTCCGCTCGAAGATCGCGAACCGCAGATTGGCGCCCGTCAAATCGGCGTCCCGCAGATCGGCATCGGTGAAATCCGCCCCCGCCAGGCAGGCCCCCGCCAACCGGGCACGGCAAAGGCGCGCTCCGATAAATACGCCGCCGCCGAAATCGCCGCCCTGCCCATCGGCTTCGGACAGATCCGCCCCCGCCAGCAGAATGCCGGGTGCCCGCAAGTGCGCCAGAACCGCGCCGTGCAGGTCCATGCCCCGGCCCTGAAACTGCGCCAGGCTCGCCCCGGCCAGACGCGCCCGGGAAAAATCGGCGTCCTCGGCCGCCGCCGCATCCAGGCGCGCCCCGGTGAAATCCGCGCCCGCCGCCGCCGCGCCCGCGAACTGGGCCCGGCGCAGGTCGCATCCGGCGAACGACGCGCCCGTCAGAACCGCCCGCGCGAACCCCGCCATCTTCAAATCCGCACCGTCGAACCGGGCGGCGGCCAGGTCCTTTCCGGTAAAGTCCTCGGCGATCAGGGATTGATTACGATGGTCGGCTGGGGTCATGTCGTGTCCTGTAGATCGATCCGCGACGATGGGGGTGGCCCGGCATGACCGGACCGGAGATTGAAATTCCGCCGACGTGCACCGGCGTGACCCTGCCCGCCGGAGTGACCGCCACCGATTTCGACGGCGCGGGCACGGCCTGGCTGGGCTTGGCCGACGGCAGTATAGCCTGCTGGCCCGATGGCGGCAGCCCCCAGGTCCGGGAAACGCCCGACGCCATCACCCTCTGCCTCGCCGGGCTGCCGGTGGGATGCCTCGCGGGCGGCGACGGCGGTGTCCTGCGCCGCGTCGATATAGGCGGCGTCGTCGAGGAATGGGAAGCCCCCGGCGGCTGGATCGAACATCTTCTGCTGCATTCGGCAACCGGCCGCTGGGCCGCCGTGACGCCACGCGGCATTACCCTGTTCGACCCGGAGACGAACGCCATGCGCAAGGTCACGGACCTGGCGGGCGCCGCCACCGGGGCCGCGATGCGGTGGGACGGCGCGGCGATCGCGCTGACCCACCGGGCGGGCTTCACATTGGTGCCTTGGAACGGCGCACCGGCGACCGAGCATCCCGTACGTGGTGCCATCCGCACGTTGGCCTGGCGGGCCGATGGGCGGTATCTGGCCGGGCCGACGCAGGAAGGCGATTTGCTCGCCTGGCAGCCGGCGGACGACGGCGAGGTTCTGCTGGCCTCCGAATGGGGCCGCCTGATCCTGCCCTGCTGGTCGGCGGATTCCGCCTGGCTGGCCGCGTCGGCGGGCGAACGGTTGCTGCTCTGGCATTTCACGGGCGACGCACCGCCGGTCCGGCCGGCCCGAGACATGACGCTGGAAAGCGCGGCGGCAATTTGCCGCCTAGCCTGGCATCCCTTGCTGGCGACCCTGGCGGTCGGGCAGCGGGACGGGACGGTGACCGTGATCGCGTTGGAATCCGGGCGGCGATGGTTCCTGCCGCCGAACGATGGCGCTGCGATTTCCGCCCTTGCCTGGCGCGGCGACGGGGCAGCCCTGCTGGCCGCCGACGAAGCCGGAAACGCGCGGCTTTTCACGGCTTCCGGCCCTGCGTCACCGGTCGCCGACAGTCCCGCTTGACGCGAATTGGCGCCATCGGTCGCCCCGTGCTGGCTGTATTAGAATATTTAAATTAAGCTACACTTCATATTCGGTCCGGGCATTTTCGCGCCACCAAACCATCGGCGCGCCGCTTGCCCTAGGCGTTCAAGGATGAATTCCGCCGCCCGGACCGTTCAGCGCAACGTCGCGTCAGCCTATGCAATTCGCCGGTCCCCGGGGCCAACGATCGGTCCGGTTTCCGGCGTCATCGCAATTAAAAGGGGATTCAGAGAATGACAGAAAAATTTTTGGTAGCCGTCGATGCAAGTCCGGGGAGCGAACGAGCGCTGAAGGCCGCGATCACCGTCGCCAAATCGTCGGGCACGGAACTGGTCCTGGTCCATATCATCGAATGGTCGCCGTTCAGCTTCCACACGCCGGACGAATTGGCCGAGCGGCACAAACGCCGCGAGGAAGAATTGGACCGCGCCAAGGAAGCGCTCCTCAGCCCGGCCGAGGCAGCCGCGTCGGCCGCCGGCGTCGCCTTCGAATCGATCGTGCGTCACGGCAACCCGGCCGAAATGTTGGCCGACATCGCCGAGGAAGCGGGCGTCATTCAGATGTACGTCGGCCGCACCGGCGGGTCCAAGACGCAACGCCTGCTGTTCGGCAGCGTCGCCTCGTCGCTGATCCAGATTTCGACGGTCCCCGTGACCGTTGTGCCGTAACGCGTGATGAAGTGGGGAATGATTATGCATAGTCTTAAGGGGAAGTTTTCTGTGGCCGGTCTCGTCTTGGCCATGGCCTTCATCATGGCGGCACCAGACGCTGCCTTCGCCAGCTTCGACGAAGCGATCAACAACGCAACGGCCCCCATCGCATCCGCGATCGGCGCCATCGTTTTCTTCAAGATCCCGGTGTTCGGCGCGCAGCTGCCCTTGGTGGTTCTGTGGCTGGTCATCGGCGCGGTGTTCTTCACCATCCGCATGGGCTTCGTAAACATTTGGGGTTTCAAGCACGCCATCGAATTGGTGCGCGGCGATTACGCCAATCCCAAGGACGCCGGTGAAGTCTCGCACTTCCAGGCGCTGGCCACGGCCGTTTCCGGCACGGTCGGCATCGGCAACATCGGCGGCGTCGCCGTCGCCGTAACCGTCGGCGGCCCGGGGGCCACGTTCTGGCTGATCATGGCCGGGTTCCTCGGCATGTCGACCAAGTTCGTGGAATGTACGCTGGGCGTGAAATACCGGAATGAAAACCCGGACGGATCCGTATCCGGCGGCCCGATGTACTACCTGCGCAAAGGCTTCGCCGAACGCGGCATGGACGGCTTCGGCAAATTCCTGGGCGCGTTCTATGCCATCGGCATCTTCATCGGCGCCATGGGCATCGGCAACATGTTCCAGTCGAACCAGGCTTATGTGCAGTTGAACAACGTCGCGGGCGGTGCCCTCGACGGGCTCGGCTGGCTGGTCGGCATCATCATGGCGGGGATCGTCTACCTGGTCATCGTCGGCGGCATCAAATCGATCGCAAGCGTGACGGAAAAGATCGTGCCCTTCATGGCGATCTTCTACTGCGTCTTCGCACTGATCGTCATCGCCATGAACGGCGCGGCCATTCCGGAAGCCATCGGCAACATCTTCACCGGTGCGATGACCGGCGAAGGAGTCGCGGGCGGAGCATTGGGCGCCTTGATCATCGGGTTCCAACGCGCCGTGTTCTCGAACGAAGCCGGCATCGGTTCCGCCTCCATCGCCCATTCGGCGGTGCGCACGAACGAGCCGGTCACCGAAGGCGTCGTCTCCTTGTTGGAGCCGTTCATCGACACCATCGTGATCTGCACCATCACCGCCCTGGTGATCGGCACGACGGCCGTCGCCCATCCCGGTTTCGCCGGGGATGCGACGGGTATCGCGATGACCTCTGCGGCGTTCAAGACCCAGATCTCCTGGTTCCCGATTCCCCTGGCCCTGGCCGGGATGCTGTTCGCCTTCTCGACCATGATTTCCTGGTCTTACTACGGGCTCAAGGGATGGACCTATCTGTTCGGCGAGGACGCCAAACTGCAGGTTGTCTACAAGCTGCTGTTCTGTGCCTTCGTCGCGCTCGGCTGTATGGTGCAGTTGGGCCCGATCCTGGACATCTCCGATGCCCTGGTCTTCCTGATCTGCGTGCCCAATATCCTGGGCCTCTACATCCTGTCGCCGATCGTGAAGAAGGAACTGGACAGCTATTTCGCCCGCATCAAAAGCGGCGAGATCCAGAAGTTCAAGTAACCGTAC
>CAJWCU010000030.1 GCA_913030825.1 uncultured Rhodospirillaceae bacterium
GCCAAACGGATCGAGGAACTGGTGCTCGGCCTGGATGAGGCCGAGGGCGTCGCGGATCTGATGGCGTCGGCGGTCTGAAGGACCGTCCGTCCCCAATAACGAAGAAACTGGAGGAAGTCCGCCGTGACGGAACCTGACACCGGGGCCATGCCCGCATTCCCGGGCGGCGGCCTTCGCCTGCGCCGTATCGACGCCTGGTCCCTGCGCGTCGCCATCGAACGGCCCGTCGAAACCTCGTTCGGCATCATGCGCGACCGCCCGGCGGTGTTCGTACGGGCCGAGGCCGAGGACGGCAGCTTCGGCTTCGGCGAAATCTGGTGCAACTTCCCGGCCTGTGGGGCGGAGCACCGGGTCGTCATGGCTGTCGATGAACTGGCCCCCATGCTGGCGGGTCGGACCTTCGACGGCCCGGCGGACGCCTTCGCCCACCTGTGGGAGAGGACTCGCGTCCGCGTCTTGCAGACGGGCGAGCCCGGACCGTATTCCCAGGCCATCGCCGGGATTGATATCGCCCTTTGGGATCTGGCCGCGCGCAGGGCCGGCAAGCCGCTGCGCCACTTCATCGCAGACGGGGCGGTGGACGCCGTCCCCGCCTATTCCAGCGGCATCCACATCGCCATCGCCCTCGAAGCGGTGCCGGAGGCCCGCGCCGCCGGATTCCGCAACTTCAAGGTCAAGGTCGGCTTCGACATGGCGGCGGACCTGGCGGGGATCGCCGATCTGAAGAAGACCCTGGCCGCAGACGAACGTCTGTTCACCGACGCCAATCAGGCTTGGTGTCTGGAGGACGCCCTGACCTTCGCGAAGGGCGCGCGGGAATACGATTTGGGCTGGCTGGAAGAACCTCTGCGGGCCGACGCCCGGGCCGCCGATTGGGAGCGTCTTGCGAAAGAGGGCGGCGTGCCCTTGGCGGCGGGCGAAAACTTCACGGGAGCCCCCGATTTCGACGCGGCCATTGCCGCCAAGTCGCTTGCCTACATGCAGCCGGACATGGCGAAATGGGGCGGCGTGACGGGATGTTTGCCCGTGGCGCGGGCGATCCTGGCGGGTGGCGTGACCTATTGCCCCCATTACCTGGGCGGCGGGATCGGGCTTCTGGCCTCGGCCAACTTGCTGGCTGCCGTCGGCGGGCCCGGCCTGTTGGAGGTCGACAACAACCCCAACCCGCTGCGCGAAGGTGTGACCGGCGAGCGCATTGCCGACGGTCAATTCCACCTGCCGGACGGTCCCGGCCTGGGGATCGAGACGATCCCCAACGGATTGGGCGAGCACGTCACCCTGCATCGCATCTGGAAGGCCTAGGCCAACCCGGCCAAGCGGATCAGGCCGGTTCGGTCTGGCGCAGTTTGCGGGTCTCGGCGGCGACCTCGAAGAAGGCGCTGATCATCCGCGATTCCCGCCGTTCCATCAGGCAGTTCACATGCGCCGTCGTGTGGATGTCGGCGTTTTCGATGGCGATCGTGCGCAGGTCCGGGCGCGGGATGAATTCGATATCGGAAACGACGCCCAGCCCGATGCCCCGGGCGACGGCCAGCCAGACCGCTTCGCGGCTGCCGATCTCCATCACCGGATCGACGGTGACGCCGTGTTTGTCGAGGGCCGCCTCCAGTGCGCGGCGGGTCGTCGAGCCGCTTTCACGCAGGACCATGCGCTCTCTTTCCAGTTCCTCGATGCGGATGCTTTTGCGCTTCGCCAGGGGATGGGATTTATGGGCGAAGACGACCACGTCATGGCGGCTGTAAGGCATGGCGAAAATTCGCGGGTCGTCCTCCACATGGGCCAGAACGGCGACATCGGCCGAGTAATCCAGAAGTCGGCCGACCATTTCGCTGGAGTTCCCCACCGTGACCGCCAGCCGGATTCCCGGATAGGCCTCGTTGAAGGCGCTGAGCATCTCCGTCGCGTGATAAGGGCCGACGGCGCCGACGTGGAGCGTGCCGGTATGAAAGCCGCCGAAGGCGTTCAGCAGGTCCTGCGCCTGTCCTTCCAAATCCATGATCCGGCGGGTCACGGCGAGCAGTGCCTCGCCGGCTTCGGTCAATTCAATTTCCCGGCCGCGGCGGTGAAACAGTTCGACCTTGAACATGTCTTCCAGGGCGCGGACCTGACTGGTCAACGTCGGCTGGCCCACGTGCAGCACCTTCGAGGCGGCGGTGAAGCCGTTCTCCGTGGCGACGGCGTGGAAGGATCTGAGCTGTGTAAAAATCATCGTTTTTCTGAATGGATTATATACGATATTTGAATTTGCCCAATAGGTTTGCTTTCCCGATCATGCCATGGACCGATCGCCAAAAGATCGGCAATCCAGGCAAGGGGGCCGACATGCAGAAACGGAACATGACACGCACGTGCTTTGCGCGGCCGTTTCAATCCGGCGCCCAACCCCAGAAAAAAACAACACACCGCTTTACATGCGGGGACAACCGGCGCGGCGCGGCAAGCGCGGCACGCCGGTATTGGGAGTGCAACACGTCAAAAGGAGACATCCAATGCACATCGATCAACAGGTCCGGGGGCCGCTCACGCGGCGCGCCGGAAGCCTGCTCTCGGCCCTGGCCCTGAGCGCGGCCGTCACGGTTTCGGGACTATCCCAGGCCAAGGCGGCGGAATGCGAAAATCCGGATGAACTGACCTTCGCGATCATTCCGACCGAGGAAACGGTCGCGGAACTCCAGCTTTACAAGCCGGTGACGGACCGTCTTGCCAAGATGACCGGCAAAAAGATCCAGTTCTTCATGCCGACGTCCTATGCCTCTGTGGTCGAAGGCCTGCTCAGCAAATTCGTCGATGTCGCCGTGCTGGGCCCCTACACCTATGTAATCGCCAACAGCAAGGATCCGAACGTCGAGGTCTTCGCCACCTATGCCAAGAAGAAGGGGCATATGCAGGAAGAAGGCCCCGGTTACAAGGCGGCCCTGATCTCCAAGAAGGGCACCAAGTTCACGACTATCGACAGCCTGAAGGGCGCCACCGTCGGCTTGACCGATCCGGGCAGCACTTCGGGCAACCTGATGCCGCGTGTCGTGTTCTCGAAAGTCGTCGGCATGGATATCGACAAGTTCTTCGGCAAGGTCGCCTATACCGGCAGCCATGAACTCTCCGCCGTCGCCGTCGGCAAGGGAAAGGTCGACGCGGCCTTCGTCGCGACCCACCGGTTCGACAACGTGGTGAACAAGGGCGAGATCAAGCTGGAGGATGTGAACATCCTCTGGGAATCCAAGCCGATCCCGCAAGACCCGTTCGTTTATCGCAAGCCGCTTTGCGAAGACATCAAGAAGAACATCCGCGAGACCTTCCTCGGCCTGCATAAGGAAGCGGGCGCCAAGAAGTTCCTGGCGAACGTGAAGTCCAACAAGTTCGTGCCGATGTCGGCCGCCGATTACGACATCATCCGCGATCTGAAGGCCGCCAAGGATGCCCGGAAGAAGAAGGGGTGATCTCCTACCCCGCGGCGGCCGGTGACTGCTGGTTACTCCCTGTCGGTTCCGGCCGCCGCATTCTTTCGATCGCAGAAGACTTTTTGACCGAACAATCAGACCTGGATGACACACCATGGCCGTCTTGGAAGTTAGGGACCTGCATGCGCGCTACAGCGCGCGTGGCCCGGAAATCCTCAAGGGAATCTCGTTCGATGTGGAAGGCGACGATTTCTTCGCCATCATCGGGCCCAGCGGGGCCGGGAAATCCACCCTGATCCGCTGCATCAATCGCCTGGTCGATCCGACCTCGGGCACCGTCAAGTTCAACGGCCGCGAGGTCACGACTTTGTCCAGCCGCGACCTGCGCCTGGTCCGCCGCGACATCGGCATGATCTTTCAGGAATTCAACCTGATCGACCGCATGAGCGTCATGGACAACGTGCTTTCGGGCCGTCTTGGCTATACCGGCAACCTGCGGACCCTGTTTCGCATGTTCCCGCGCAAGGATATCGACCACGCCCTGCACCTGTTGGATCGGGTCGGGCTTTCCGATCATGTCGACAAGCGTGCCGACGAACTTTCCGGCGGTCAGCGCCAGCGCGTCGGCATCGCCCGGGCCCTGATGCAGGACCCGAAGCTGATGCTGCTGGACGAGCCGACCTCGGCCCTCGATCCCAAGATTTCGCGCGAGATCATGGCCCTGATCAAGGAGATGGCGGAGGAACTCAACGTGCCCTGCCTGTGCAACATCCATGACGTCAAATTGGCCATGGAGTTCTGCAACAAGATGATCGGCCTGCAGGACGGCATGACCATGTTCGCCGGCCCGACCGCCGACATGAACGAGGCGAAGCTCGACGAGATCTACGCCATGGAAGTTCTGTGAGGCGGTCATGGACAGCACGAGCGGATTGCATCTGATGGATCAACGCACCGACCAAATCCTGGCCAGGCGGACGAAGCGCCAGCGTAACTGGGGCCTCTGTGCCGCGGTTCTGTTCGCCCTGGTGATCTGGAGCATCGACGTCACGGTGGTTCAAGACACGGATTGGGAACGCATCGGCAGCCTGGGCGAGGTTCTGGAATCCGCCGGCCAATTCGCCGGCGTCGATTGGACCCTGTTCCCGGACCTCCTGGGGCCGACGCTGGAAACCCTGTTGATCGCCTGTCTGGGCACGGCGCTGGGGGTGATCCTCTGCGTTCCGGCGACCTGGTTCGGGGCGATGAACATCACCCCGTTCAAACCCGTGACCTATCCCATCGCGCGCCTGATGATGACGCTCAGCCGCTCGATCCACGAAATCGTCTGGGCCCTGTTCTTCGTCGCCGTGTTCGGTCTGGGCGCCATGGCGGGGGTCTTCGCCATCGCCATGCGCTCCATCGGTTTCATCGCCAAAATGTCGGCCGAAGCGATCGAGGATATCGACCCCGGACCGGTCGAGGCGATGCGCGCCGCCGGCGCCAACAGTTTCCAGGTTTTGCTCTACGCGATCCTGCCCCAGGTCCTGCCGCAGGTGGCCGGTGTTGTGATCTTCGAATGGGAGATCAATATCCGCCGCTCGGCCGTGCTCGGCCTGGTCGGGGCGGGGGGGCTTGGGCTCGTATTCTTCCGCCAGCTCAACACCTTCAACTTCCACGGCGTGACCTCGGTGATCTTGGCGATCCTGGTCATCATCTTCCTGGGCGAGGCGGTCTCCCACGCCGTTCGCCGCCGCATGATCTAGGAGGCCGCGATGACGACGCAAACGACACACGCTCCCCATGGCTCCGGCCCCGTCGAGACCATCCCCAAGCGGTGGTCGCGATGCAAAGGCCCGGAATGCCTGATCAGTTATCTCGCCTGGATCATCGTCTTCTCGGTGGTGGTGTTCAGCATCGAATACCTGAACATCCCGTTGGAACGCCTGTTCGGCATGTTCGGGCGCATGGGCGAGGTCCTGGCCGACCGCTACTACCCGGCGGATATCGATTACATCATGGACCGGGATTATCTGGGCTATGTCATCGAAACGATCCAGATGGCTTATCTGGGGGCCTTGTTCGGCCTGCTGATTACCGTGCCGCTGGCCTGGTTCGCGGCCTACAACATGACGCCGTCCCGGCGCCTGGTCTATCCGGTGGCGCGTACCTTCTCGATGTCCTGCCGGGCCGTGCACGAAACCATCTGGACCATCCTGTTCGTTTCGATCCTGGGGTTCGGCATGCTGCCGGGGGTCCTCGCCCTGACCCTGTTCAGCGTCGGGTTCGCCGCCAAGTTGTTCGCGGAAGAGATCGAAGCCATCGACATGGGCCCGGTCGAGGCCATGCGGGCGACCGGCGCCAACCTGTTCCAGGTCATGGTCTTCGGCGTGTTCCCGCAGGTCCGCGTCGCATTTACCGGGATCGCCATCTACACCTGGGACGTCGCCTTTCGCGCGGCCACGGTGGTTGGCTTCTTCGGCGCCGGCGGCATGGGCTGGTACCTGAAACGCAACGTCATGCAGATCGAAACGGAACGGGTCGCGGCGATCATCCTGTCGATCATCGTCCTGGTGCTGATTTCCGAAATCCTGTCGGCCTGGGCCCGCAACGCCGTGATGAAGATGAAATGAGACCGGCCGTGATCCCGGGAACCGCCATTCAACCGTGCCGCCGCGCAGCGACCGGCGCCGTCCGAAAAAACGGAGAACAGAAATGACAAAAAAAGGTCGGGCCGTCGTCTACGACGCGCCGAACGAACCCTTCGCCGTCCGCGAGTATCCCGTGCGCGACGTCCATCCGGACGAGGTCCTGGTCCGCATCACCATGTCGACCATCTGCCGCTCGGACATCCATTCCTATCAGGGGCACCGGCCCAATCCGTGCCCGGGCATCCTGGGGCATGAGATCGTCGGCATTATCGAACAACTGGGCGCGGACCGTGAATTGGATATGCGCGGCGACCGGCTGGCCGTCGGCGACCGGGTGACCTGGACCGAGTTCTTCCACGACGGCGAATCCTATTACGCCGACATCCACGACATGCCGCAGAAGGCCGCGGGTTTGCGCAAGTACGGCCATGATCTGGTCGAGGACGATCCGCACTTCCTGGGCGGGTTCGCCGATTACTGCTACATCCTGCCGGGCACCGGCATCCTCAAGCTGCCGGACGAGATTTCCGACGAGGAAGCGACGCCGCTTAATTGCGGCGCCGCGACCATGGTTTCGGTGACCGAGGCGGCGGAGATCGACGTCGGCGATACGGTCGTCGTGCAGGGACTGGGCCTGTTGGGGCTTTACGGCTGCGCCATCGCCAAGGCGCGGGGGGCGCGCAAGGTCGTCGGTCTGGACGCCGTGGCCGACCGCCTGGACCTGGCCCGGAAATTCGGTGCCGACGTGACCTTCGACGTGAGCAAGATGGAAGATGCCGAATTGGTCGCCGCCGTGCGCGCCGAATGCACGCCCGACGGTGCCGATGCGGTGCTCGAGGTCTGCGGATTGCCGGCGGTCGTGCCGGCGGGGTTGAAGATGCTGCGCGTCGGCGGGCGCTATATCCTGGGCGGCCTGGTCAATCCCGACGCCATGTTCACGGTCGACGGCAACGAGATCCTGCGCCGCTGGATCGTCATGAAGGGGGTGCACAACTACCACCCCCGGCATCTGGTGCAGGCCCTGGACTTCGTCATGGCGAACCGCGACCGGTTTCCGTTCAAGGAGCTGGTCGATTCCAAATTTTCCCTGGATCAACTGGACGAAGCCTTCGCCCGTGCCGCCGACCGATCGGTTTTGCGCGCCGCCATCGTGCCCTGAGGCGAGGTGTCCTGCTCAGCCCTTTCCCCACCCCAGGGTTTCCTGTTAAATACACTCGAACCGTGGGAAATAAATGGGCAGGAAATCGCATCGACATGGCATTGAATCCGAAGGTCATCTCCTTCTTCGACGAACGCACGTTCACGATCACCCATATCGTCGCCTGCCCCGAGACGGGTGCGACCGCGATCATCGATCCGGTGCTTGATTACGATGCGGCGTCGGGGCGGACCTACAAAGAAAGTGCCGAGGCCGTCATCAACCAGATCGGCCAAGGCCGCGGCGTCGTCGAATGGGTGCTGGAAACCCATGTCCATGCCGACCACCTGACGGGCGCCCCTTATGTAAAGGAATGCCTGGGCGGCAAGACGGGGATCGGCGCCAACGTCGACAAGGTGCAGGAGACCTTCAAGAAGATCTTCAACGCCGAAGACGCCTTCGCCACCGACGGCTCGCAATTCGATCATCTGTTCCAGGACGGCGAGGAATTCAAGATCGGCAACCTGACGGCGCGGGTGATGTTCACGCCGGGCCATACGCCGGCCTGCGCGACCTATGTCATCGGCAATGCGGCGTTCATCGGCGATACGATGTTCTCCCCCGATTTCGGGACCGCGCGGTGCGATTTTCCGAACGGCGACGCGCATCAGCTGTATGCCTCGATCCAGAAAATCCTGGCCCTGCCCGACGATACGATCATCTACCTCTGTCACGATTATATGCCGGGCGGGCGCGACGTGATGATGCACACCACCGTCGCCGAACAGAAGGCCCAGAACATCCATCTGAAGGATTGCGCCGACGCCGACGCCTTCGCCGAGATGCGCAACACCCGCGACGCGCAACTCAGCATGCCGGCCCTGATCATTCCGTCGGTGCAGGTCAACATGCGGGGCGGGGCGATGCCGCCGCCGGAAGGCAATGGTGTGTCCTATCTGAAGACGCCGATCGACGTTCTTTGATCTTCCATTTTTCGGTTGCCGGGCGGGCGGGATGTGCCCACCTTTTATGTCGTCCGCAGTGCGCTGGACTGGTCCGGCGCCCGACCGGAAATGGGAGACCTATGATGAAAAAGATTATCGCCGCCGCCTTCGTCGCCGCCGTCTTTGCCGGCTCGGCCGCGCCCGCCTTTGCGTTTCATTGCCCCCGGGACATGAAAGCCATCGACGCGGCCCTGGCCAAGCAACCCAAACTCTCCGCCGATCAGTTGGCCCAGGTCGCCAAGCTTCGCGCCGAAGGCGAAGCGCTGCATAAGTCGGGCGACCACAAAGGGTCTGTCGACACCCTGAAGAAAGCGATGGAAATCCTGGGCCTCAACTAGGCGGCCGGACGCCACCGCAATTATTCGCAATGGGCGGCCCGGTGGGGGAATGCCTGCCGGGCCGTTTGCTTGCCGGACCGCACGCTCAAGCCAATCGGCGCCGCGTCGAGAGGTGCCGTGGAAATATCCCGCGTAACCGGGTAGGGTGATGCGAGCGGCGCGCTCGCCGATGAGGCGCGACATCTTTCCAAAACGACACACGTTGCGACGGCCGGTCATTCGGCCTTCCTTGTGCCTCAGTGGAGAACGGGATGCGACTACGAGCCGGCTACGAACTGGTCTATGAATTTCCCCAGCCGACGCCCGTCATCTTGAACCTGAACATTCATTTTTCAAGGGTCTCGGACCTGGAGGAGGCGGATCATATCCTGATCCATCCCTCCGCCCCCCTGTCCGGATATCGGGACGGGTTCGGCAATTGGTGCACGCGGTTCGTCGCGCCCCCGGGCCGCACGTCGATTTCCGCCGATTTCGTCATCCGCGACAATGGCGAGCCCGACCCGATATGCCCCGATGCGGCGCATATCGAGGTCGAGGACCTGCCCGAGGAAGCGCTGCTTTATCTGTTGCCCAGCCGCTTCTGCGACAGCGACCGCCTGCTCGATCTCTCCTGGACCCTGTTCGGGCATACCCAGCCGGGCTGGCCCCGGGTCCAGGCCGTCTGCGATTTCGTGCATAACCACATCGTCTTCGGCTATCTGGACGCCCGGCCGACGCGGACGGCCTCGGAAGCCTATGAGGAACAGCGCGGCGTGTGCCGGGATTTCGCCCACCTGGGCGTCGCGTTCTGCCGTGCGCTGAACATTCCGGCCCGTTATTGCACCGGGTATATCAGCGAAGTCGGCCGGCCCGAACCGCATCCCGAAGGCGATTTCGCTGCCTGGTTCGAGGCCTATCTGGGCGGCCAGTGGCATACCTTCGATCCGCGCAACAACACGCCTCGGATCGGGCGGGTGCTGATCGCCCAGGGCCGCGACGCCGCCGACGTCGCCATGACCATGACCTTCGGGCCGAACCTGCTGCAGGGCTTCAAGGTCTGGATCAACGAGGTCGATTGACGGAACCCGGTCAGCAGCCGCCCTCGAAAAATTTGTGAACGTCGCAGGTCTTGCCGCTGGGCGCGCTACAGGTTCCCTGTTCCGGCGTCGCGCCGGATTGCTGGGCCGTGACGGCGTAGGTGCCGCCGGTGATCGCGCAATAGCGCGCCGCCAGGGTGGCGTAGCCGGTGATCTTGCGCCCGCCTTTGGGGCAGACGCCGCGGAACAGCGCCCATTCCTCGCATTGCCGGTTGTCTTCGAACAGGCAGACGCCGTAGACCCCGCCGTCGGGCCGTTTCTTCATGGTCAACACACCGCCCTGCTTGATGCAATTGCGCGAGGCCGGGTTGGCGATCATGGTCTCCGGGCCCGGTTCGGCGCAGGCGGTGAGGAGGGTGAGCGTCGCGGCCCCAATGACGGCCGATACCAGCGCGCGCAAAGTCTCAGCCGCCCTTGATGGCGGGAAAGACGGTGACTTCGTCGTCCGGGTTCAGGGGCACTTCGCCCCGGCCAGAGATCGGCACGGCGCCGTCGTTCAAGAGTGTCATATACGCCTCGCCGATGCCGTCCGGTAGCTTCAGCGCCGTGACCAGATCTTCCAGACTGGCGCCATCCGGTATCTCGACGCGGCCGACCCCGGCATCGTCGAAACCGGCGGGCGAATACGGCTCCATGGCGATCAGCTTGACCGTCACCTTCATCGGCGGGGCCGCTCCTGTTGCATCCGGGTCACGCCAGCCCCAGGCGCGACAGCGTCTGGGTCGTCGGCTCGCCGTCGGGGGTCCAGCCGCGCAGTTCGTAATATTCCGGCAGCATCTTGTCCAATTCGGCGACATGGCCCTTGCCGGCGCCACCCTTGGCCGGTTCGGTCAGAATGCGTTTCGGCAAGGTGTCGTCGGCGGCGGTGAAACCGGCGGCGTTGTTGAACAGGCGTTCCAGATTGTAGATGCGCTCGCCCAATTCCAGCAGCCGTTCGACCGACCAGTCGCCGTCACAGGCGGCGTCGATCTGATCGGCGTAGTCGGGGGCCTGCCAGGCGGCCTTGGTAAAGGTACAGAGACCCGAGGAATCGATGGCCGCGACGTAGTCCTGACTGTCCTTGACGATCTTGGCCTTGCCGTCCGGTGTGACGCGCTGGAAATCGTCCTGGAAGGGGGCGGCCTTCAGGTGGCAGGCGCCACGGTTCGACGTCGCATAGCCCAACGCCATGCCCTGCATCGCGCGGGGGTCGTAGCCGGGGAACTCCTGGCCCTTCACGACCATGGCGAATTCCGGGCGGCCGTATTTCTGACAGAGGCGCAGCGCCCCCAGGCCAAGGTCCTTGCCGAAGCCCTGGGCCGTGCCGGTGACCTCGGCCGCCCAACAGAGCGCTTCCGCGTTACCGAAGGAGAAATCGTGGCCTTCGGTGTCGTCCAGGGAGATTGCCCCTTCCTCGAAAAGCTCCATCGCCGCCGCGACGGTGGCGCCGAAGGAGATGGGGTCCATGCCGTGTTCGTTACAGAGGGCGGAGGCATAGGTCGCGGCCTCCAGATCCTGCACGCCGCACATGGGGCCCACGGCATAGGCGCTTTCGTATTCCAGGCCGCCGGTCACGGTCTGATACCGGGCCTTGCCCTTGACCGAGAAATGGTCGGGATCGATCTTGGCCATGCGGCCACAGCCGATGGAACAGGCGAAACACGCCTTGTTGCCCTGATAGGGGACCTCGCCGTCGGTCTTGCGGGCCGTGTGCTGGGCCTTCACGTTGACGTCGGTGACGTGTTCGAACTGTACGTCGCGGCAGTTCATGGTCGGCAGCGACCCATGCGCCTGCGTCACGTCCATCATGGCCATGGTGCCCAGGCCCGAATACCGCGCCCGCGCCGGGCTGGGGTCCAGGATCTTGCGTTTCTCGCGGGTGACTTCCAGGAACCGTTTCGGATCGTTCACCGCGACGCCGGTGGTGCCGCGCACGGCGACGGCCTTCAACAGTTTCGATCCCATGACGGCGCCGACGCCGGAACGCCCGGCGGCGCGGTCACGGTCATTCATGATACAGGCATAACGCGACAGGCCTTCGCCGGCGCCGCCGATCGAGGCGATGCGGATCAGCGGGTCCTGATGGCGTTGTTTGATCAGGTCTTCCGTGTCCCAGACCGTCTCGCCCCAAAGGAAGCCTTCGGCGTCGATCAATTCGGCCTCGCCGTCGACGATCATCAGATAGACCGGCTTCGGCGATTTGCCTTCGACGATCAGCATGTCCCATCCGGCCTGCTTCAATTCGCCGCCGAACTGCCCGCCCGAGTTGGAGCAGGCGACGGTGCCGGTCAACGGTCCCTTGGTGACGACCGAATACCGCCCCCCGGTCGACGCACAGGTGCCGGTCAGGGGGCCGGTCACGAAGATCAGCTTGTTGTCGGGGGACAAGGGATCGACCTTGGGGTCGATTTCCTCGTACAGGTATTTGGTGCCGAGACCGCGCTGACCCAGGTACAGCTTCACCCAGTCCATGTTCAGCGCTTCCGGGGTACAGGTCCCCTTCGTCAGGTTCACGCGCAGCAATTTACCGTGCCAAGCCAATGTCCGTCTCCGTCTGCGGGGGGTTAGATCGTATACAATATAGGTTTAGAAAATCCGGCGCCTTATGACCAGTGGCAAAGTGGTCGCGGTCGGGTCATTCGGCGGGCTTAATCACTATATCCTTCGGCTTATGCTCGGTGGTCGAAAGTTGCGGTATCCTGACCGAACTCCCCAATTTCGGCAGGAAAAAAGAGAACGGCGAGCGATAAATGAAGCCGCAAAGTCTGCATCTCTGGGCCTGGATCGCCAATATCACGGGTGCGGCGATGATCGTGGCGCTTATTGCGTTCGGATACCATGCGGCCGAGCGCTTCCGCGCCGTCAATGCCCAGTGGCAGGCCTTCACCGAGAATTACGCCCAGATCAACAGCCAGCTGTTCCAGTTGCGCGAGGAAGTCGGGTATGGCGGGTTCATCCACCATTTCAAGAATTACGTCCTGCGGGGCGAGGAACGCTATCTCGGCAATGCCGTGGCGGATTCCATCGCCATCGACGTGCTCCTGGGTGACTTGCGCGCCGCCTTGCCGACGCCTGAAGAGCGACAGGCCCTGGATGATATTGCAGCTGTTTTCTATATTTATTTCATGCAGTTGAAGGTCGCGGAAGCGATGCACCAAAGTGGCAAGTCGGCGTCATTTATCGACGAGATCGTCAACGTTGACGACATGCCGGCGATCGCCGCGTTCAATAAATTGCAGCAGTTGGTTCAGGAGCGTAGCCAGAAAATTGGTCTTGAGGCCGAGCGGAAAATGTCCGCTGCCATCGGGTTTCTGTCCTTGGGCGGCATTCTGATCGTTTTCGTGATCTTGGTGACGGTGGTGATCAACATGTTCATTCGCCGCGTCATCGCCGACAACGCCCGGATACAGGCCGCCGACGAGGCGAAATCCGCGTTCCTCGCCAATATGAGCCATGAAATCCGCACGCCGTTGAACGCCATCGTGGGCCTGACCGGATTGGCCTTGCGGACCGAAATGACGCAACAGCAACGCGACTATCTGACCAAGGTCGAAAAATCGTCCCATTCCCTTTTGGGAATCATCAACGACATCCTGGATTTTTCGAAGATTGAGGCCGGGAAACTGCCTATCGAGGATATTGCCTTCCGCCTCGACCACGTGCTGGACGATCTGACGACCGTGGTGACCGAACGGATCGGCGCCAAGCCCATCGAACTGGTCTTCCGCATCGATCAGGAAGTGCCGCTCCACCTGCGCGGCGACCCGCTGCGGCTCAGCCAGGTTTTGATCAACCTGCTGACCAACGCGGTCAAGTTCACGGACCAGGGCGATATTCTGGTCGAGGTTCGCCTGCGTGACGCGGACCAAGGCAAGGCCCGCCTGTACTTCGAGGTTTCGGATACCGGCATCGGCATGACCGAGGAACAATTGTCCCGCATGTTCGAATCGTTTAGCCAGGCCGACGTATCTACGTCGCGGCGCTATGGCGGGACGGGGTTGGGTCTGGCGATCTGTAAGAACCTGGTCGAATTGATGGGGGGCGAGATCGGCGTCCGCAGCACCCCGGGGCGGGGCAGCACGTTCTGGTTCACGGTGGTCCTGGGGCGCGAACTTCTCCCCGCTGCGGAGATTGCCGCCGGTCGGGCCACGGATCTGCGCGGCCTTCGGGTTCTCGTCGCCGACGACAACGCAACGGCGCGCATGGTCTGCCAGGAAATGCTGACGGCGATGGCGTTCGAGGTGACGGCCGTGGCGTCGGGCGAGGCGGCCCTGGCGGAACTGCGTAAGGCGAACCGCCCGGGGGGCGCCGCTCCCTATTCCTTGATGCTGATAGATTGGGCCATGCCCGGCCTGGACGGGATCGAAACGATCCGCCGCGTCAAGGCCATGGAAGATTTGGCCAAAATGCCGAAGGCGATCGTCCTGACGGCCCTGGGCCGGGATCAGGTGCGCCGCGTCGCGTCGGAAGCGGGGGCGGCGGCATTCCTGGTCAAGCCGGTCAATCAATCGATTTTGTTCGATACGATCGCGGAGCTTTACGACGGTTCGGAAATCGCGCCGGAAACGGCCGCCGCGGCATCCGGCGACAGGGGCGGACTTGACGGGGTCCGCGTGCTGCTTGCCGAAGACAACGAGATCAATCAACAGGTCGCCGTGGAATTGTTGACCGCCGCCGGGGTCGCGGTGGATATCGCGGGCGACGGCCGCGTGGCGGTCGATATGGTCCGGCAAGGCGAATACGACGCGGTGCTGATGGATTTGCAGATGCCGGAATTGGACGGCTTTCAGGCGACCCGCGAAATCCGCGAGGACGCCCGGTTCGACGGTCTGCCGATTATCGCCATGACGGCCCATGCCTTGAATGAAGAGCGGGAAAATTGCCTGGCCGCGGGCATGAACGACCATGTCGCGAAGCCGATCAACCCAAATGTCCTGTTCGAGACGCTGACACGGTGGACCGCGACGGCAGGCAAGGCGGAAGCGCCGTCCACCGCGTCCTCGTCTGCTCGGCCCGTGCCCGCGCCCCAAACGGCGGCCCCGGCACCGATGGAAAAGGCAGCGCCGCCGACCGGGGGATTGCCTGAGAGCCTTGCGGGGATCGACCTGGAAGAGGCGCGCGCGATGCTGCGGGGCAACGACGTGTTGCTGGGCCGGTTGCTGTCGGATTTTCATGACAAATACATGGATTACGACGACCGGATCATCGAGGCGCTCGACGCCGGCGACACGGAAACCGCGATGCGGACGGCCCACTCCCTGAAAGGGGTTAGCGGCAATATCCGCGCGAAACGGGTGTTCGACGCGGCGCGGACGGTCGAAGACGCGTTGCGCACCGGGGGCGCGAACGGCCACGTTCTTGAAAAAATCGAAGATTTGTCCGTGGCGTTGGGCGAGGTCGAGGAATCCCTCGCGGTGCTCAAGGCCTAGGCGCAAGATCGTCCGCCTCCGTGAAACTGGCTTGGAAATTGCTATGTCGGCAATAACCAGGTGAGTTGGGTGTCAAAATGACAGAGACGGCGAAGATTCAGAGTCTGACCGGAAAGGGGCGGTTTCGCCGCTTTTTCGACAGCCCGTTTTTCGGGGCGGCCATCTATACCCTGCCGGATAAAAAATGGACCATCGTCAACGATACGTTCTGCGATCTCATGGACTACAGCCGCGAGGAACTGTCCGATCTGACCTGGGTCGATTTGACGCATCCGGACGATGTGGCGGCGAACATTCGGCTGTTTGAAAAGGCGTTGTCCGAGGGCGGTGCCGACACCTATTCGATGGAGAAGCGTTTCATCCGCAAGGACGGCAGCATTCTTTTCGCCGTGATCTTCGCGATGTGCGTCCGGCGCTCTGACGGCACGCCCCATTACAACATCCTCCTGGTGCAGGATATCTCCGCGCGAAAGGCGGCGGAGGCCGAGGTCGTCAAGCTGAACCGGGAATTGGAGGCGCGGGTCGAACAGCGGACCCGCGAACTGGCGGAAAGCGAAGCCCGCATCCAGGCCATCGTCGACAACGTGGTCGACGGCATCATCACGATCACCGCCGACGGCGTCGTTCAGTCGGTCAACCCGGCGACCGAGATGATTTTCGGCGACCGCGCCGACGATCTGGTCGGCGCCGGCCTTCATGAATTGCTGGCCGCGCCGGACAACGGCGATGACGGGCGCGGAGCTGTCGAGGCGATCCTGGCCGATCGGGCCGCCGACAATGACGGTCGGGCGCAGGAATTGACCGGTCTGCGCCGGTCGGGCGAGGCGTTTCCCCTGGAATTGGCGCTGTCCGAAGTGCGCACGGATCACGACCGGTTCTTCGTCGGGATCATCCGCGACATCACCCAGCGCAAGCAGGCCGAGGAAGAAATCAACAAGGCGCGCCGCGCGGCGGAAGAGGCGAGCGAGGCCAAAAGCGCCTTCCTCGCCAATATGAGCCACGAAATCCGCACGCCGCTGAACGCCATGATCGGGTTGACCCATTTGACCCTGACCACGGCGCTTTCCGAAAAACAGCAGGATTATCTGACGAATATCTCAGGTGCCTCCAAGACCCTGCTGGCCCTGGTCGACGATATTCTGGATTTCTCCAAGGTCGAAGCCGGGCAGTTGGAGATCGAAGCCCTGCCGTTCCGTCTTGACGAGGTCATGTCGACGACCGAGGCGATGATGCGTGTGCGCGTGGCGGAAAAGCCCATCGACCTGACCTTCGACGTCGCGCCGGACGTGCCGCTCGACCTGATCGGCGACCCCCTGCGGCTTGGCCAGGTTCTGAGCAATCTGACGACCAATGCCCTGAAGTTCACGTCGAAAGGCCGGGTCGACGTTCGCGTCGCCTTGGCGGGTTCCGATGACGAGGCCGTCCGTCTGCGCGTTACCGTGGCCGACACGGGCATCGGGATCGATGCCGACGCACGGGCCAAGTTGTTCCGCCCGTTCACTCAGGCCGATATCTCGACGACCCGCAAGTTCGGCGGGACGGGCCTGGGGCTGGCGATTTCGCAGAACCTGGTTCAATTGATGGGCGGTTCGATCGGCGTCGACAGCGCCCCCGGATGGGGCAGCACGTTCTGGTTCACCGCGCAATTCGGCCGGGCGCAAAAGACCGTCGCGCACCGGGACCGGGAAATGAACCTTCCACAGGGCGTGCGGATTTTGGTGGTCGACGACAACGATATCAACCGTCAGATCGCCCGCGAGATGCTGATCGCCGAGGGGGCCCGGGTCGATCTGGCGGAAAATGGCGTTCAGGCCGTCGACAAGGTCATGGATGGCGGGTTCGACGCCGTTCTGATGGATCTGCAGATGCCCGAAATGGATGGATACGAAGCGACCCGGCGCATTCGGGCCGAGGACCGGTTCAAGGATTTGCCGATCGTCGCGATGACGGCGCACGCCCTGGCCGCCGAACGGGACAAGTGCCTTGCCGTCGGCATGAACGAACACCTAACGAAGCCCATCGATCCGGCGCGGGTAACCAGTGTGCTCGCCGGTCTGGTCAGCGCCCGGAAGAGTGCCGCGCCGCCGCCCTGTGCCGATCCCGTGGCCGCGCGCAGAGAGGCGCCGGCGAACCGCCCGGCGCCGACCGGCGCGCCGGCAATGACGGCCTTGCCCGACACGATCACCGGGTTCGACCTGTCGGCCGCGCGGGCCATGGTGCGCAACAACGACGCCCTGCTGTGCCGGTTGCTGGGCGATTTCCATGCCAAGTACATGGACTATGGAAAGACCATCGCCGCCGCGTTGCGGGCCGGCGATGTCGAAACCGCCGAACGCACGGCGCATTCCTTGAAAGGCGTCAGCGGCAATATCCATGCGGAGCGGGTTTACCGGGCGGCGGCGGCCCTGAACGACGCCTTGCGGACGGAACCCCAAGGCGGTCAGGTGCCGGCGATGGTCGATGACCTTTCCGATGCCTTGAAGGAAGTCGAGGGGGCGCTGGGCCAGGTGTTGAGCGCCGCCGAGGGGTCTTAAACCCAAACGGAACCGGTTTGTGCATCAGGACGGGCAGCCAAAGGGCAGGCTGCGCCGGTGGTTTTTATTGACCGCAGCGGTTGTATTAAGATAGGGTAAAATACATATTTATTTCAATGCATTAACGCCAAATGTCTGACTCAACGTTTTTGTTTATATTGGTCTATTTTTCGCAGAAGTTGTCCGAATGAAAGGAGGGTTGAATAGGGCAACATTGGTAAGACGCGATGAATTTGCGTTGCCAGCTTGGGGAACACGACAAAATGACAGACGGTTCGGGCGCGCGGCAGTTCGTGCTGCCGCAGGCGTTCCATATCCACTTTCGCGACATCGACCCGCAGCATGAAGGCCTGGTCGATGTGATCAACGATTGCGCCGATCAACTGGTCGATGGCGAGTTGCGGGAGTTCGAGTCTGCGTTTTCGGCATTCGTCGCCCGCCTGACGTCACATTTCAAATACGAAGAAGACCAAATGGCCGAACTCGGTTATCACGGCCTGGAATGGCATCGCGAGCACCATCAGGAATGCTTGTCGCGGGTGCGGGACCTAATCGAGACCATGCGGGAACAGGGCTACGCCAGCCTTCAGGACCTGCGCATCTGCTTTCACGATATTCTGCACGACATCGCCCGCGCCGATCTGAAGTACGGCGAATTTCTCGACGCACAGCGGCTGCGAACGTAAGTGCCGCGCCGCCTTCGGGAGGCTTTTGACCGGCCCATGCCTAGCCCAGACCTTCTTCGATGCCCAATCGATGGTTGAGCCCACATCTTCGAAGGAACAAATGCACGCTATGCGATAAAAAACCTGCGTCCCGATATCTGCTCACCTGCCGCCTATGACCTATGGCTAATTGATGCAGATCGAAAGTAGACCCATAAACTTAGTGTATTGGGAGAGAGCTTGGGACACGGGAGAAGGAGACCGAAGCGTAGCCGGCGGATGACCGGCGGGCTGCGCCAAACAAAACGAACAAGGTCCCAGGTGGATGGTTCAGACCAGCAACGCGATTGAACGGACACTGTTTGCTTCGATGCTGTTGGGCATCGGCTTGTTCATTGCCGCGATCTACGTCGCCTACCACAGCCTTCGCGAGGAAGGCGCGCTGAAGGATATCGATACCGCCCAATCCGCCATCGTGTCCGAACTGGCGGCGTTCTCGAAGATCCAACGCGAAATCGGCTACAGCCGTTTCATTCACAACTTCAAGAACGGCGTCCTGCGTCGGGACGAAGGCAAACTGCGGCTTGCCCAGAAGAACCTGGAATCGGCCCTGGCGGCGCTGGACGAACTGGTGAAGTTGAACCCCGGCCTCAAATTGCATACGGAGCAGTTGCGCCAGACGTTGGACCTCTATCATTCCAACGCCTATTTCGCCATCCGCCTGATCTCCAGCGGCATTCCCACGGATGAAGTCGATCGTGCGGTCAAAATCGACGACGGACCCGCCACCACCGATTTGAAGGCCTTGTTCGAAGCGATCTACCACGAACGGCTCGCCTTGCAGGAGAAACTGCAGGTATTGGTCGACGACCGCCGCCACCATGCGGAGTTCGACGTGGTGAAGGCCGGTGCCATGCTGCTGTTCGCGGTGACGCTGGGGTGGCTGCTCCTGGCGATGCGCTGGCGGGTTAAGGCCCTGCAAGCCGCCCAGGACGGATTGGCGCGGATCGAGGCGAAGTTCGCGAATCATGAGGACGGCGCCCCCGCCGGGTTCGAGAACATGCCCTTCCGCAATGTCGAGGACCGGATCGGGCAGCTGACCGCCCGGATCGAGGCGCAGCAACGGGAACTGTTGACCCATGCCGACGGCCTGTCCACGGCGAACGAAGAGTTGGAGCGCTTCGCCTATGTCGCCTCGCACGACCTGCAGGAACCGCTGCGAAAGATTCAATCGAATATCGACCTGATCGGCCTGCGCGAAGGCGCCGCCGACGATCCCGATCTGACCGCGCGCCTGGACCGCATCGCCCGCGCCGCCGGGCAGATGCGGCAACTGATCCGCGATCTTCTGGAATATTCCCGGCGCGGGTCGCGGCCCATGAACAAGGGGCGCATCGAACTGCACGCGTTGATTGAGGATTGTGCGGCCCTGGCCCAGGAAAACCTGGATACGGTCGACGGCCGGATCACGGTGGAATTCAGCCCGCCCACGGCCGAAATCGACGGGGATCCGTCGATGCTGTCCCAGGTGTTCGCCAACCTGTTCGAAAATGCGCAGAAATACGCCAGCACTGACCACTCCCCCGACATCACCGTGCGCGGCGTCGCCGACCCGGGTGGGGTCACGGTCACGGTCACCGACAACGGCATCGGGTTCGACGAGAAATATGCCGACGAAATCTTCAAGCCCTTCGTTCGGCTGCATCGGCGCGGCGAACACGGGGGATCGGGGATCGGCCTGTCGATCGTCAAACGCATCATCGAACGGCACGGTGGGACGATTTCGGCGCGGGGCGCGCCGGATCGTGGTGCCGAATTCACCATTCATCTGCCCCTGGCCGTGGAGCGTCCAGTAGAGCAGCCCGTCGAAGAGGAGGGGAAGCATCATGCGGAAGCAGTCTGACGTTTGGCGGTTTCTTGTGGCTGACGATGATGTCGAGGACCAGGAGATGATCGCCATGGCTTTCAAGGCGGCAGGTATCTATGAAGACCTCCGGTTCGTTAACGACGGTGTGGAACTGCTCGATTACCTTCATCACGCGGGCTCCTTTGAAGGTGAAGTCGATGCTCCTCGGCCGGACTTGATCCTGCTCGACCTCAATATGCCGCGCCTGGATGGCCACGGGGCCTTGCGACAGATCAAGAGTGAGGAGAGCCTGTCCAATATCCCCGTGATCGTTTTCACCACCTCGACCAGCGAAAAGGATGTCGAGGAAACCTATCGCCAGGGCGCGCAATCCTACATCGTGAAGCCGTTTTCCTTCACCGATCTGGTCACGAAGGTTCAGAATATCTGGACCTATTGGTCGGAAGTCTCGGTTCTGCCGGAGGCAACGTCATGATCGGCGCCGATCCAAGATTCATGCTGGTCGACGACGACCCGGATTTTCATGAGATTTTTGGCGATTTCCTGGCGCTTGCCCTGCCGGGTGGCGAATACGAGTTGGCCTGTTTCAACGATCCGGACGCGGCCGTCGAAGCCCTGCACGATCGCTACTACACCACTGTTTTCGTCGATTATCGATTGGGCGCGACGACGGGGATCGAGTTCATCCGCAACTGCCAATTGGGCGGCAGCCACGCGCCCTTCATCCTGCTGACCGGGTATGAATCTCATGCGGCGGAGGACGAAGCCCTGGCCATCGGCGCCTTCGATTTCCTATCCAAGGACGAGATCCGCCCGACCCAGTTGGCGCGCTGTATCCGCCACGCGGTCAATTTCGAGGCCCGCCAGGAAGAACTACGCGCGGCCCTGCGCCAGACGCAGATCGCCATGGCGGCGCAGGAGCGGTTCCTCGGCAACATGAGCCACGAAATGCGCACGCCGCTCAACGGCATCATCGGGTTCGCCGATGTGATGCTGTATCGGTCCGACGGCATCAATGACGTCGCCCGGACTTATGCGCAGCATATCCGTGACAGCGGCCAGCGCCTGTTGGAACTGGTCGACGGCCTGCTTTGCCTGGCCCAGACATCGAACGCCGAGGCCTTGAACCCCCGGTTGATCTACCTGCATGCGTTCTTCGGCTCGCTCTGCCTGCGGTTCTCGACCATCGCCGAGGCGCGGAACATCGCCTTCGATCTGCGTCTTTCGGAAGACCTTGGGCGGACCTTGATCGACCCCGAGGTTCTGGGCCTGGCGGTTCGTCCGGTGATCGATAACGCGGTGAAGTTCTGCGAGGCCGGGGATCAGGTTCAGATCACCGTCAGCCGGACGCGGGAAAATCTGATCGTTGCCGTTTCCGATACGGGCTCCGGCATGTCGCCGGAAATCGTTCGTCAGGCGACCCAGCCGTTCTATCAGATGGACAGCGGCCTGACCCGCGCCCACGAAGGGGCGGGCATCGGCCTGGCGGTGGCGCAGAGTTCCATCGCTTCGCTACGCGGTGACATGTCGATCGAAAGCACGCCCGAAGGCGGGACCATGGTCCGCATCATTCTTCCCTTGGCGGATCAGAAGCCCGAGGACGCCGACCCGGACGATCATTCCTCCCCACTGCCGTCCGGCGACGATCAGAATCGGCGCTACCTGCATTTGATGGGCTGACGCGGAGGATGGGCTGACGCGCTGCCGCGTCTTGAATGCGGTCAGATCAACCGGCCGCGAACCTGTGCGTCGACCACGGCCAGGGCCGCCATATTGACGATGCCGCGCGCGGTCACGGCGCTGGTCAGGATATGGGCGGGCATGTCCGTGCCGATCAGGATCGGGCCGATGGGCAGGCCGTTATCCAGGGATTTCAGAAGATTAAAGGCGTTGTTGGAGGCTTCCCGGTTGGGGAAGACCAGCAGGTTCGCCATGCCGCTCAGCTTCGAATTGGGGAAGATTCGGTTGCGGACCTCTTCGTCGATGGCGGCGTCGGCCTGCATTTCTCCTTCGACCTCCAGGTCGGGGGCGCGGTCGCGCAGGATCTTCAGGGCATCGCGCATCTTTTGCGCATCGGGCGTGTCGTCGGCGCCGAAATTGGAATGGGACAGCAGGGCGATCTTGGGCGTTTCACCGAACCGGCGCACGAAATCGGCGCTCAGCATGGTCATTTCCGCCAGTTCCTCGGCGCAGGGCGAATGGGTGACCTGGGTGTCGACCAGGAAGAACGTGCCCTTGGGCAGCAACAGGACGCTCAGCGCCGACACGTCCTGAACTCCCGGCGCCTTACCGATAATATCGACCAGATAGCGCAGGTGATAATCGTAGCGCCCGACGACGCCGCAGAGCATGGCGTCGGCCTCGCCGCGTTTCAGCATGGTCGACGCGATCACCGTGTTGTTGGTGCGCATGATTTGGCGGGCGGCGCCCGGCGATACGCCCTTGCGCTCCATCACGGCGTGGTAGCTGCGCCAATATTCTTCGTAACGGGGGTCGTTCTCCGGGTTGCAGATCTCGAAATCCCGTTCCGGCTGAATGCGCAGGCCCAGCCGGTCGATCCGCATTTCGATGACGTCGGGCCGGCCGACCAGGATCGGCTTGGCGATGCCTTCGTCGACCAGAACCTGGGTCGCGCGCAGCACCCGGTGGCTTTCGCCCTCGGCGATCACCAAGCGCTTGGGGTCCTGCTTGGCGCGGTCGAAGATCGGCTTCATCAACATGCCGGAGCGGAAGACGAAGCGTTCCAATTCGTCGCGGTAGGCGTCGAAATCTTCGATCGGATGCTTGGCGACGCCGGAATCCATGGCCGCCTTCGCCACGGCGGGCGCGACCTGGACGATCAGGCGCATGTCGAAGGGTTTCGGCAGCAGATAGTCGGCGCCGAACCGAAGGTCCTCGCCCGAATAGGTGCGGGCGACGGTTTCCGAGCTTTCCGCCATGGTCAGGTCGGCGATCGCCTGCACGGCGGCCAGTTTCATTTCCTCGTTGATCGTCGTCGCACCACAATCGAGCGCGCCGCGGAAAATGAACGGGAAGCAAAGCACGTTGTTGACCTGGTTCGGATAATCCGACCGACCGGTACAAATGACGGCGTCCGAATTGGCTTCGCGGGCGTCCTCGGGCAGGATTTCCGGGTCCGGGTTGGCCAAGGCCATGATCAGCGGCCGTCCGGCCATGGTCGCAACCATTTCCTTTTTCAGAATGCCGCCCGCCGACAGGCCCAGGAAGACGTCGGCATCGACCATCGCCTCGGCCAGGGTCCGCGCGTTGGTCTTGGCGGCGTATTGCGCCTTCTGTTCGGTCATTTCCTCGGTCCGGCCCTCGAACACGACGCCCAGGTGATCGACCAGGGTGATGTTCTCGCGTTTGACGCCCATGGACACCATCAGGTTCAGGCAGGCGATGCCCGCGGCCCCACCCCCCGTCGACACCACCTTGACCTGGGACATTTCCTTGCCGACGACCCGCAGGCCGTTGGTGATCGCCGCACAGACGACGATCGCCGTGCCGTGCTGATCGTCGTGGAACACGGGGATGCCCATGCGCTTCTTGAGCGTTTCTTCCAGGATGAAGCATTCCGGCGACTTGATGTCTTCCAGGTTGATCGCGCCGAAGGTCGGCTCCATGGCGGCGATGATATCGGCCAGCTTGTCCGGATCGGTCTCGTTCAATTCGATGTCGAAGACGTTGATACCGGCGAATTTCTTGAACAGGACGGCCTTGCCTTCCATGACCGGCTTGGACGCCAGGCCGCCGATGTTGCCCAGGCCGAGCACCGCCGAGCCGTTGGAGACGACGGCGACCAGGTTCTGGCGCCCCGTCAGGGTCGCGGCGGTCTCGGGGTCGTCTTTGATTTCCAGGCAGGCGAAGGCCACGCCCGGCGAATAGGCGAGCGCCAGATCGCTTTGCGTGGCCAGGGGTTTGGTGGGGGTGATCTCGAGCTTGCCGGGTACGGGCTCGGCGTGAAACCGGAGTGCCCGATCCTTTAGAGAGTCGTCCATCCCAATCCTCTTTTGTTATTCAGTTGCGTTCATGCGAGAAAGGTATTGGCAGCCTGCTCGCTCATCGGCAGAAAGACAACGATTTTCATGAACAGGATTCATCCGTGACCGCTGAAACCCGCCATTTGCCAAGTGCCGACCTGCCCAAGGTCGTCGGCCACCGGGGGGCGGCCGGCCATGCGCCGGAAAATACCCTGGCGGGCCTGCGGGCGGCGCACGAATTAGGGATCGAATGGGTTGAATTCGATGTCATGCTGACGGCCGAAGGCACACCCGTGCTGTTCCACGATGAAACCCTTGACCGTACGACGGACGGCACGGGCCGGCTCGCCGACCGTCGGTGGGAAGACCTGCGCGGGCTGGATGCCGGATCCTGGTTCGGCCCGGCGTTCAAGGGTCAGCGGGTTCCTTCGCTGCACGAGGCCCTGGCCCTTCTGGGGCGGACGGGGATGGGCGCCAACGTGGAATTGAAACCGTCTGAAGGACAGGACGCGACGACGGGCGTGATTACCGCCAAGACCTTGCAGGAATCCTGGCCGGCCAACCTGCCGGCCCCGCTGATCTCCAGCTTTTCCGAAAAGGCCCTGGGGGCCGCCGCCGATCAGGCGCCGGAATTTCCGCGCGCGTTGCTGGTCTGGGAATTCCCGGCGGATTGGCAGGCGCGGTGCGAGGCCCTGGGCGCCACCGGCCTGCACGCCAGCGCCAAACACCTGACCGAGGCCCAGGCGCGCGGCGTGCTCGACGCGGGCTATGCGCTGCGGGTCTATACGGTCAACGATCCGGCCCAGGCGGCCGGCCTTTACGCCTGGGGTGTCGAAAGCCTGTTTTCCGATTATCCCGAGCGACTTTCCGCGCCATGATCATCGATTCTTTTCTTCTCACGGCAGGACGCGGCTGATGGCCATTATGGACGCCATGAAGGGCTCGGCGGCCCCGGGCCGGGCCATCGCTCTGGCCGTTGCCGGCGGGGCTTTGCTGACCATTTCCGATGCCGGTCTGAAATACCTGGCCCAGGAATTGCCGCCCGGTCAGATCATGTTCATCCGCGGCATCATCGCCGGTTTCGCGCTGGTCATGGCGACCTTGGGCACGCGCGGTGCCAAGGCCCTGATGCCGCAGAAATGGCGCCTGCACATCGCCCGCGGCCTAATGGCGGCGGTCGCGACCTTTTCCTATCTGATCGGGATCGGCGAATTGCCGCTGGCGACGGCGACGTCGATCCTGTTCGCCAGCCCGATCCTGCTCACCGCCATGGCGCCGATATTCATTGGTGAAAGTGTCGGCTGGCGGCGCTGGTTGGCGGTCGTCGCCGGGTTTATCGGCGTGCTGATCATCGTCCGTCCGGCGGGCGATGCCTTTCAATGGGCGGCGGTGATGATCCTGTTGGCGGCGGTCGGGGAATCGATCCGCGACCTGATCACCCGGGGGGCCTCGGGCCGCGAGACGACGCATTCCATGCTGCTGACCATGATGGTGCTGGCCGCCCTGACGGGGCTGTTCATGCCGCCCTATGAATGGGTCAAACTGGACGGTGAACATTGGCTAATGATCATCATGGCCAGCCTGATCTGGACCTCCGCGCATTTCCTGCTGATTGAGGCGTTCCAATACGGCGAGGCGGCGTTGCTCGCCCCCTTCCGCTACTGCAACCTGTTTTTCGCGGCGATCCTGGGCTTTTTGATCTGGAGCGACCTGCCCGACGTCCTGACCTGGGCGGGCAGCGTGGTGATCATCGCTTCGGGGCTTTACATCCTGCACCGCGAGGTTCTGCGCAAGTCGGCCGTGATGGGGGCCGATCCCATCCTGGAAACGGACGAAGGCGATGCGACCGAAACCGCCGAGACCGTGGCTCCCGATCCGGGGCGGGACGGTGAGGCGCCCAAGTGAACGCGATCTTCCTCGCCATCGTCGGCGTCGCCTTCGGCATCGGCGCGGTCCGCCAGATCGCCTGGGACGGCATGGGCGAAGCTCCCATGGCCTTGCTCGGCAAGTCGATGATCGACGCCGCCGGCGGGGCGGTGACGCTGGCCATCGGATTGGTCGGGGTGATGGCGCTGTTCCTGGGCCTGATGAAAGTGGCGGAGGAGGGCGGCCTGCTGCGCATCATCGCCAAGGTCCTGCGGCCCTTGCTGATCCGCCTGTTCCCGGACGTGCCCGCCGATCATCCCGCGATGGGCTCGATGATCCTCAACATGTCGGCGAATGCCCTGGGCCTCGGCAATGCGGCGACGCCGTTCGGCATTCGCGCCATGCAGCAGCTCGATGAATTGAACCCGACCAAAGGCACGGCGACCAACGCCATGGCTTTGTTTCTCGCGATCAATACATCGTCCATCACGTTGTTGCCGACCGGGGTGATCGCGCTGCGCGCCGCCGCCGGGTCGACGGACCCGGCGGGGATCGTGCCGACGACCCTGTTCGCGACGATCTGTTCGACGGCCGTCGCCATCATTTCCGCCAAGCTGCTGGCGCCTTATTTCGCGGCGCCGCGCCCATCGTCCGATGACGCCCCAACGCCGTCGCCGGCGACCGAGGAAGCGGCCCTGGAGGCCCAGGAAGCGGTCGAGGGCGTGCAGACCGACGGCACGGAAGCTTATCCGCTATGGGTTTCAATCACGGCGCTGGTTACGGTCGGGGCGCTGGTGCCGCTGACCGTCGTCTATGGTCGGGAAATCGCGCCCTGGATCGTGCCGGGCCTGATGGTCGCCTTGCTGGGCTTCGGCGCGGCCAAGGGCGTCCAGGTATACGAATGCTTCGTCGAAGGGGCCAAGGACGGCTTCAACGTCGCGCTCCGCATCATCCCCTATCTGGTGGCGATCCTGACCGCCGTCGCCATGTTCCGGGCGTCGGGCGCCATGGACATGCTGGTCGGGCCGCTGGGCAGCGTGACGGAACTGATCGGCCTACCGGCTGAAGCCCTGCCGATGGCGCTGTTGCGACCGTTGTCGGGCTCGGGCGCTTATGGGGTGCTGGCCTCGATCATTCAGGATCCGGCCCATGGACCGGACAGCCTGGTCGGCTATCTGGTCTCCACCTTCCAAGGCTCGACCGAAACGACGTTCTACGTCCTCGCGGTCTATTTCGGCGCGGTCGGCATTCGCCGCATCCGCCACGCCCTGATCGCGGCCTTGCTGGCCGATATTGCGGGAATCGGCGCTGCCGTCTTTATCGTCAACCAATTGTACGGTTAGTATCGCGGTCCCACCTTCCGGCGCGGATCGACGCGCCGGTCGCCCATTTCGAGCCAACGAAGGTTCCCCGACATGCCCCTGATGACCGCCGTGAAAGGTTCCAGCGCGCCCGGCCGCGCCATCGCCCTGATGATGGCGGGGGGCATGCTCCTGACCATGAACGACGCGGTCATGAAGTGGCTGACCTCGGGCTATCCCGTGGGGCAGTTGTTGTTCACCCGCGCGATGTTTTCCTTTCTCATCATTGCGGTCTTCGTGCGCTTCTACGGCGGGCTCAACAGTCTTCGAATTTACAATGCGCGCCTGCATGTCGTGCGGGGGGTGGTTGTCGTCTTTGGCACCTACGCCTTCGTTACCGGCTTGCAGTATCTGACCCTGGCCCAGGCGATTTCCGTCGTCTTTGCCGGGCCGCTGTTCGTGACGGCCCTGGCGCCCGTGATGATCGGCGAGCCCGTGGGTTGGCGGCGGTGGGCGGCCGTCCTGGCCGGGTTCACCGGCGTCATGATCGTCGTCCGCCCCGGCAGCGACGCCATGCAATGGGCGGCGATCTTTCCGCTGGCTTCCGCCATGTTCGGCGCCGTGCGTGACCTGGTGACCCGGGGGGCGACCTCGACGGAACATTCGAACGCGCTTCTGACCACCAGTACCGCCGCCGCTGCCATCGGCGGGCTCTGCACGTTGCCCTGGGGCTGGGCGCCGGTCACGCCGAACGATTTGGGCCTGATGGCCTTGTCGGGCTTTCTGATGGGCGGGGCTTATTTCCTGATCATCGAAAGCTTCCGCTTCGGCGAGGCGGGCCTGGTCGTGCCGTTCAAATATTTCAACATGGTCTTTGCCGTCGGCCTGGGCTTCATCCTGTGGGGGGATTTGCCGGATGCCTGGACCTGGGCGGGATCGGCCGTGCTGATTTCCAGCGGATTGTACATCCTGCACCGCGAGCGGATGCGCGGCGCCGTGCCGACGCCGCCGCCTGACCCGCACGGCATGGGGCCGTCGGGCCGGGCCTGATCGGGCTTCGCTGGGCGCTTCGGGGCCCGGTTATTTCGTGGGGGCGATCTCGATCGGTGTGCCGCCGGGGCCGGCCGGCGAGTTGGCGGGCAGGCCGCTGTCGAAGGTCGGGGCCGCCGGCTTGGTGACGTCGGCGGGCAGGGCTTTCTTCAACGCGTCGCGGGCGACGATGGCTTTCTGGTCGCCGTTCTCGGCGGCGGCGCTGATCCATTTGTAGGCCAGCCGGTCGTCCTTGGGCACGCCTTGGCCGTTGTAATACAGGATGCCCAGGTTGTACTGGGCGGCGGCGTTGCTTTTCTCCGCGGCGCGGCCGAACCATTCGGCGGCCTTGGCATAGTCTTTGGCGACGCCGGTGCCGTTGTAATGCATGACGCCGATGGAATACTGCGCCCCCGGATGGCCGCCGATGGCGGCCTGGGCGAACAGGCGGGCGGCCTCGGCCTTTTCTTCCTGGGTCTTGGCGTTGGCGAACAGGGCCAAGGCACGTTTGTAGGTCAGGTCGGCCTCGGCGATCCGCTCTTCGGCCGTGGCCGGCGGCGGCGCGGCAGGGGTTTCGGCGGCGGGCGGCACGGCGGCGGTTTCCTGTGCCGGTTCGGGGGCGGCGGGCGCCGGTTCGGCAGCCTCGGCCGCCGGGGCCGGCGGGGTGTTCAGGTCCATGGGTTTGTCCGTGGCTTCAGGTGCGGCGGGTGCTGCCGGTTCGGCGGGCGCCATCGGCTCGGCGGACGGCGAGGCCTCGGCCATGGGTTTTTCTTCGGCGGCGGGCTCCGGCATGGTGGCGGGGCTGTCGGGCATCGTGTCCGGCGTTTCTGGCATGGCTACTGCGGTTTCACCACCGCCCTGGGGCTGCTCGCCGCCTGCGCGCTGAATATCGGACGGCAGGCTCTCGCCGTCCGGCTGCGGTTCGGCCATTTGCTGATCGGGCCGGGCCTCCGGGGCCGTGGTTTCAGGCTGAGTGCCTTCGGCCATCATAGGGGCGTCGGTCTTTTCCTCGCCATGGGGCTCCTTGGGATCGTCGGGCCGCGCCATGGGTTCGGTCTGGGTGACGTGGCGAACGCGCGGCAGATTGCGCGTCACCTGATCCGTCAGGTTCAAATCGAAGGTGTCCCGGGTGTCCCACCAGATGGAGCGCGCGACGAACACGGCGTCGGCGGGATGAATGTCGGCCTTGTCCTTGATACGGGCCTTCATGTCCAAAGCCTTGGCGATCTGTGCCTCGGGCAGCCCGGCCGACCGCAATTGCGAGGCAAAGGCGTCATCATCATAGAAAATAGCCAAGCCGATCCCCGCCCCAACGGCGACGATCAACAGCAGGATGAAACCGATCAACAGTTGCCCGAGCGGACCTCTGCGCTTCGCCATGCGGCGATCCCTCCTTCGCCGAAGCACCTAATCGTTTTAATCTAATGTGTTTTTTCGGCGCGTGGAACCCGCCATCGGTGATAAGCGTCATCGCCCCGCAGCTAAAGGAGCCACGGGGCGATGACCTATACGATAGGTTCAGGGACTTTAGTGGTCCTTAGGCCCCCTTGGCTTCGGCCTGGGCACGCAGCGCCGACAGCGTCGTCGAGGGCGTAATCGCGTCCGGATCGGTGCGCAATTCGATCAAAGCCAGCGAATCGGCGGCCTGGGCGCGGGCGAAAGCATCCGCGAACTGGCTCGTTTCGGTGACCAGTTCACCGGTCCCGCCATAGGCCTTGGCCAGCGCTACGAAATCCGGGTTGGCCAGGCCGGTGCCGGACACGCGGTTCGGATAATCCCGTTCCTGATGCATGCGGATGGTCCCGTACATGCCGTTGTTGACGACGATGAAGATGACCTTGGCGTTGTATTGCGCCGCCGTCGCCAGTTCCTGGCCGGTCATCAGGAAACAGCCGTCACCGGCGAAGGCGACGACGTCCCGGTCGGGATGGCGCAGCTTGGCCGCGACCGCCGCCGGCACGCCGTAGCCCATGGATCCCGACGTCGGCGCCAATTGCGTCGCGTATCCCCGGTAGCGGTAGAACCGGTGAATCCAGGCTGTGTAGTTGCCGGCGCCGTTGCAGATCATGGCGGTCGGCGGCAATTCGTCGCGCAGCCAGGAAACGATTTCACCCAGTTGCACGTCGCCGGGAACCGGCGCGGGTTCGGTCCAGGCGAGATACTCGCCATGCGCGCCGCCGGCCCAGTTGTCCCAGCGGCCCGTCACCGGCTCCATCGCCCGGGCGGCGGCGGCGAAGCCGGGCATGCCGGAATTAATCGGCAGGGTGGCGCGGTAAACGCGGCCCAATTCCTCTGCCCCCGGATGGATATGGACCAGGCGTTGCTTGGGCTCGGGGATGTCGATCAGGGTATAGCCGCCGGTCGTCATCTCGCCCAGGCGCGGCCCGGCGGCGATCAAAAGGTCCGATGTCCGGACCCGTTCCGCCAGTTTCGGGTTGATGCCGATGCCGACGTCGCCGGCATAGAGCGGATGGTCGTTGGGGATCAGGTCCTGGCGGCGGAACGAGACGCCGGTCGGGATATTGTTGGCTTCGGCGAAGGCGACGATGTCCTTCGCACCCTGTTCGGTCCAGCTGCCGCCGCCCAGCATCAAGAAGGGACGTTCGGCCTCGGCCAGCATGGCGCGAAGCTCGCCCATTTGCTCCGGCCCCGGATGGGCCTGGATGACATGGGCGGGGCCGGGGATGGTGACGGGTTCGGCCACTTCCTCGGTCAGCATGTCTTCGGGCAGGGCGATCACCACCGGGCCCGGACGGCCCGACATGGCGACGTGGAAGGCATGACTGATGTATTCGGGCATGCGTGCCGGGTCTTCGACCTGGGCGACCCATTTCGCCATCTGGCCGAACATGCGGCGGTAATCGATTTCCTGAAAGGCTTCGCGTTCGACCTGATGGCGCGCGACTTGGCCGATGAACAGGATCATCGGCGTCGAATCCTGAAACGCGATATGGACCCCGGCGGAGGCGTTGGTCGCACCCGGACCGCGCGTTACGAAGCAGATGCCGGGCTTGCCGGTCATTTGGCCGTCGGCCTCTGCCATGATGGCGGCCCCGCCTTCCTGGCGGCAGACGACGAGATCGATGCCCGGTGCATCGACCATGGCGTCCAGCACGGCGAGATAGCTCTCGCCCGGCACGAGAAAGGCGCGGTCCACCCCGTTGGAGACCAGCGTTTCGACCAGGAGCCGCGCTCCCGTTTGACCTTGTGGCATGTTCTGTTTCCTCACCGGATTCCCGGATTTTCTGTTGTTAGTCGGTCAGCCCCGGTCCCTGTCTTAGCGAAAGTTCATCGCCGGGGGAAGCGGACTCGACCGGGCAGGCCGTCTCGCCGGAACAGCAGGGATCGACGTTCTGGCCGCAGACCCGGCATTGGACGTGGCCGTGCACGGCGACCTGTTCGGACGGCTGATGGCACATGGGACAGCGCCAGGGGGAGATGGCTGAGGACATGGGCTCGCTCCGGCAAGAAATGGGGACGGATTGTGTACAATCGTCGCCCCAAAGCGGTGACAGAGGCCAGCCCGGAAATTAAGATGCCCGCACGCGGGTGCGTTGCGCCCACCCGGCCATCGACAGCCGGGCCGAAAACCGACACGAATCGAAAGGGAGGCTCGCGATCACATGAGCGGCAAGGAAATCAACATTCAGGCATCGGACGGCGGCAGCTTCATGGGCTATTTGGCCATGCCGGAAAGCGGCACGGGGCCGGGCGTCGTGGTCATTCAGGAAATCTTCGGCGTCAACGCCGTGATGCGCGAAATCACCGACAGCTGGGCGGCGGCGGGCTATGTCGCCCTTTGCCCCGATATCTTCTGGCGCCAGGAGCCGGGTATTCAACTGACCGACCAGACGGAAGCCGAATGGGCCCGTGCGTTCGAACTGTTCAACGGCTTCGACCTGGACAAGGGCGTCGACGACCTGGAAGCGACGGCCCAGGCGCTGCGCGGGGTCGAGGGCTGCACAGGCAAGGTCGGCTCGGTCGGGTTCTGTCTGGGCGGGCGGCTCGCCTTCCTGACGGCGACGCGGACTAGCATCGACGCCGCCGTCGGCTACTATGGCGTGATGCTGCCGGAACACACGGGGGAAGAGCTGAAAGCCCCGGTTCTCCTGCATATCCCGACCGAGGACGAATTCGTGCCGAAGGACCAGCAAGCCGCCGTGCATGCGGCGCTCGACGGCAATCCGAAGGCGACGCTTTACGACTACGAAGGTCAGGATCACGCCTTCGCCCGCGTCGGCGGCAAGCATTACGACAAGGCGTCGGCCGACTTGGCGTTGCAGCGGTCGCTTGATTTCTTCAAAAGCACCATCGGTTAGGTCTTTTGAAATCAATGGGTTATCGGGCCTGGGACTCGTATTATTAGAATTATTCAATGCAAGTGACTCTCATCACAGCATCGCCGGGCCCGATTTCCTATAACAGGCATCAGATGAGATTCACTCTTTACCTAATCCACACCGGGCCGGCCGCACCGCCCGGTGTTTTTTTTGGCTGAATTTCATCGGCAGGCGTATTATGGGCTATCTATTAACCATAAAACCGAAGCCACGACATGGCCGCACCCGCGCCGTCTTTCGCCCCCGACCTTCCGTCCGATCCAAATTTCGCACCTTCGGTGCCGGCGAACCCGCGCGTCGGGCGGATCAGCCCGCAGCTGCGCGCCCATGTTCATCACCTGGTCGAAACCTATCCGGCGGAGACGGTCCGCGTGATCCGCGAATGGATGGCGGAAGGGGGGAGTGCGGGGCGTTTCCGGCACTGAGCATTTGCATCTCGCGCGATCCCGGCTAAAAACCCTGCACACCCATCCGCACCAGCAGGAGCCCGACCGTCTTGCCCGATACCAACGCCCCCGCCATCGATCTGAAGGATCCCGCCGCCTTTTCCTGGTGGACGGATGTCTCCATCCGCTTTTCCGATCAAGATTCCAATGCCCACGTCAACAACACGTCTTTCGCCCAGTATTGCGAGGCGGGCCGGGTGGACTACCTGAGCGCCATGCGCCGTCATTTGGGGATCGAGCCGCGCTCGGCCATCGTCAGCGTGCAGATCAGCTACGTCAATCAGCTCCACTATCCCGG
>CAJWCU010000031.1 GCA_913030825.1 uncultured Rhodospirillaceae bacterium
CGGTCTTCGCCGTCCGCCGTCGCCCAGATGACCAGCCAGACCGCCACGGTGACGTAGAACAAAACCGATCCAACGCGCCGGGCGAGGGGGCCGAAATTGGCTTCGGCCCATTTGCGGAAGGCCGCGTCGGGCCCGGTGATCCGGCCGCGCAGCATCAGGCCCAGGACGATCACCAGGCCCATGACGATCAGGAACAGCCACCCTTTCTCCATGTCCTCTCCCCGTTCTTTCTATGCGCCCAGCAGATGCAGGGAGACACGCCGCCGATGGGGGCTGCGCCGATGTTCGAAAAGATAGATGCCCTGCCAGGTGCCCAGCTGCGCCCGCCCACCCGCGACCGGCACCGAGAGTTGTACGTTGGTCAGCGCGCTGCGGATATGGGCCGGCATGTCGTCGGGGCCTTCGGCCGTATGGCGGTAGAGCGACGGATCTTCCTTGACCAGCCGTTCAAAGAAGGTCTGCAGGTCGCGCTGCACGTCCGGGTCGGCGTTTTCCTGAATGGTCAGGGAGGCGCTGGTATGGCGGCAGAACAGGGTCAGCAACCCGGCCTCCATGGCTTGGGCGTGAACCCAGCCTTCGACCTCGCCCGTGATCTCGTATAGACCCGGGCCGCCGGTGGCCACGTTCAATTCATGCTGCGCCTGTCGCATGCCCGATGCTTAGCGCCTCGCCCTCGGCACGGCAAGACCTAGGGCTTGTTCGAAATCGCGGGCGCTCGGTGCGGCCAGGCCGCCGGGGCTTGCCAAGCAGGGGCGGGAGGGGTATTCAGGAACGGCAAGGAAAGAACATATGATGAACATGGAAATCGACCCGCGCCCGTCTTTCGACGAGACCGCCGCCGCCGCCCGCCCCCAATTGACCGAGGGCGTGACCCGGGGCGTCGTGCGCCTGCTCTGGGGGTTGGGGTTCAGCCCCATGGTCGAATTCAAACTGTCCAGCCGTCGCCGCATCGACGTCGCGGGACTGGACGGCCAGGGCCGGTTTTTGTTTGTCGAGGTCAAATCCTCGCCCGAGGATTTCCGCGCCGACGGCAAATGGCACGAATACCCGGCCTTCTGTGATTGGTTCTATTTCGCCGTGCCGCCGGGGTTCCCCCACGACATCCTGCCCGAGGACGCGGGCCTGATCGTCGCCGACGGCCATGACGGCGCGGTCCTGCGCTCGGCCGACGAAACGCCGATGAACGGCAACCGGCGGCGCACCCAAACCCTCGCCTTCGCCCGCGCCGCCGCCGACCGCCTGGCGCGGGGCGGGTGACACCCGATTTGCCGCCGGGGATCGGTCCCCACGAAGGCCGCGAACTGGAATTAATGCTGGCGGGGGTGAAGCCGCTCGCCAAGTTCGCCGATGTCGTCGGTTCGGAGGCGCTCTGGCCGGAGGATGATTTTGCCCCCCATGTCGCGGCCGGCAGGATCGTCATGCAAGAATATTTCAGCTGCTCCGCCGATGGCCGTCACGATATCCGCCATCTCTACTACGCCCTGCCCGGTGAGGTCTGGCGGATTGCCAAGGTTCATGCCCTGGACCTCAAGAGCTACGACGGCGGTTGGAATGATGAAGCCGTCGCCGACAGCATGGAGACCGGGCGCCTGCTCGGCTATTCCGAGGACGAAGTCAGACGTTTCGCCGATTGGATTCGGAAAGGGCGCTAACCCTCTTCCTTCTGCCCGCGTTCGCGGGCCAGCAAGGCCCGTTTTCGGTCGGTGCCCCAACGGTAGCCGGTCAGCGATCCGTTGGACCCGACGGCGCGGTGGCAGGGAATGATCAGCGACACCGGATTGGTGGCGCAGGCCCGACCCACGGCGCGGGCGGCGCCGGTCTTGCCGAGAGCGTCCGCCAGTTCCCCGTAGGTGCGCGTCTCGCCCGGCGGGATCGCGGCCAGGGCCTGCCAGACCTGCCATTGAAAGGCCGTGGCGCGGACGTCGAGGGGCAGCGTGTCGGCAGCGCCGCGCCCGTCGAGATAGGCCAGTACGGCTTCCATCGTCGGTTTCAATCCGGCGTCGTCGCGGGCGATCTGGGCTTCCGGGAAATCGCGGCGGAGTTCGGCCTCCAGCGAGGCATCGTCGTCGGCCAGTGCCACCATGCAGAGCCCTTTTCCCGTCGCGGCGGCCAGGACCCGGCCGAGCGGCCCGTCGGCGATGGCGAAGCGGATCGCGGCCCCGCGCCCGCCGGCGGCGTAACTGGCGGGCGTCATGCCGAGTAGGGCCGCCGATTTCTCGTAGACCCGTGACGGCGATCCGTATCCGGCGCCGTATAGGGCGTCGGCTACGCCGCCGCCCGCCCGCAGACCCCGGCGCAGACGTTCGGCCTTCACCGCCTCGGCGTATTGTTTGGGGCTGACGCCGACCATTGCCTGGAATAGGCGTTGCAGGTGAAAGGGGCTGTAGCCGGTGATCTCGCCGAGCGCCTCCAGCGAGGGCGCCGTCTCCGCCGCCTCGATCCGGCGGCAGGCTTCGGCGACGGCGGCGAGGCGCGGATCGACGATGCGCGCGTTATCCGGGCGGCAGCGTTTGCAGGGCCGGAACCCGGCGGCCTCGGCCCCCGCGCCGTCGTCGAAGAATGCGACGTTCTGCCGTTTCGGCAGGCGCGAGGCGCAGCCCGGTTTGCAATAGATGCCGGTGGTGGTCACGGCATAGACGAAATCGCCGCCGGGGCGCCGTTCGGCAACCTGGCGCCAACGGGCGTCGTCCGGGTCGCGGGTTTGTGTGTCGTCGATGGGAAGTGTCTGATCCATGAGGCAAGCCTACCGTGCACAGCCCGACGCCGCCATCCGGTCCTTGCGCGGTAATTCCGGTCCTTGGGCTAGGTGCTGTCCGCTCCGATCAGATGCAGGGCGCTGCCTTCGTCGCGCAGCCATTTGCGGCAATCGTCCATATCGGCGATCAGGCCTTGGACCAAGGCCCAGAACCGGGGGCCGTGGTTGTGTTCACGCAAATGCGCGACCTCATGCGCGACGACATAATCGAGCACCCGTTCGGGGGCCAGGACCAGCCGCCAGGAGAACGAAAGATTGCCGTTGGCGGCGCAGGACCCCCAGCGGCTTTTGGTGTCGCGGACGGTGATCCGCCCGGGTTTCGCATCCAGCGCCGCGGCGGCAGCCTCGACCCGGGGCTGGATGCGCCGCCGGGCTTCCCGCCGGAGCCAGTCGCCCAGGCGCCGGGGCAGGTGTTCGGCCCGGCCGGTCACGTGGATTTCCGAGATGCCGTCCGCGGCCTGCTCGATCCAAACGCCGCCCCGCGCATCGGGGCGGTGGCGGATGACGTGGGGCTGCCCGAGAAAGGGCATCTCCACGCCGTCGGCGAAGACGACCAGCGGCGGCGCCGACGCCAGCCGGGCGCGGACCCAGGCCGCCTGTTTTTCGGCAAAGGCGCGGGCTTCCGGGTCCGACACCCAGGTCGGGCAGGTCACCACGGCCTCGCCCGTCGCGGGGTCGGCGCGCAGGATCAATCGCTTTGCCCGCCGGTTGCGGCGGATGCGGAGCGGAATGCTGTCCGGGCCCAGGGTGGTGAGGGTCGCGCCGCGGCCGTCGCCGTCCACCGTGGCCCCTTACGCCGCCTGCGGCAACCGCAGGCCGGCGCCGTCGTATTCCTGATACAGCTTCTGGGTTTGGGCATCGTCCATGGCCAGGATCGGCGGGCGCATGTTGAACCAGGCGTCGTCGTTGTTGTGACGGGCGACCATGGCCTTCAACGACGGCACCAGCGGATAGCCGGAAATGATCTTGCGCACGTTGGAAAGTTTCTCGTGCCACTGTTCGACGTCGCCGTCGTCGCCGTTCTTGCGGTATTCGCTGTAGACGGCTTGGGCCAGGTCCGGGGCGATGTTGGAGCAGGCCGTGATGCAGCCCGCACCGCCTTCGCGCAGGACCGGCAGCATCAGGTCGTCGGCGCCGGAGAACACGCAGAACCCGGGGAATTCGCGCGCCGCCGTCAGCATGTTTTCCAACACGTTCGACGAATCCTTCATGCCGATCACGGTGTTCGGGTATTCCTTGCGCAGCATGCCGATCAGGTTCATGGACAGCGGCACGTTGGACATCTGCGGGAAGTGATAGAGGCAGATCTTCAGCTCGTCGGAACCGATGCGCTGGATGACTTCGGAATAAGCCGCGAACAGGCCTTCGTCAGACTGGTTCTTGTAATAGAACGGCGGCAGCATCAGGACCGACCCGGCGCCGATTTCCAGCGCCTTCTTCGTCAGCTCGACCGTATCGGGAATGGCGCAGCAACCGGTGCCCGGCATCATGCCTTTGGTCGGCACGCCGTTTTCGGCCAACTTGTCCAGAAGTTCCAGGCGCTCGGCGAGCGAGAAGGAATTGGCCTCGCCCGTGGTGCCCAGGATGCCCAGCCCGTCGCAGCCGCTGGCCAGCAGCCACTTGCTATGGGCGGCCAGGCGGTCGTGATCGACGCTTAGGTCTTTGTTCTGCGGGGTCAGGACCGCGGCGTAGACGCCGGTCAGTTCCAGGTTCGATGCGCTCATGTCTTCCTCCTTCGAAGCCGGGCCTAGTCAGCCGTCGGCGGGGTGGCGGCGGCTCTTGCTTACTTGGGCCAGCCCACCACGTGATTTTCCAGGTCGTCGGTGTCGCGTTCCGAATAGACGCGGTTGCGCACCGAGATACCCGCATAATGAACCGTTTCCGCGTCGCCGGAAACAAGGGGATGCCACCAATAAAGGTCCTGGCCTTCGGAAATCAAGCGGTAGGCGCAGGTCGACGGCAGCCAGCCCAGCTTTTTGACCATGCGTGGCGTCAGAATCTGGCATTCGGGGACGAAGCGTTTGCGGTCGGCGTAATTGGAACAGCGGCAGGTTTCCGTGTCCAACAGGCGGCAGGCGACGTCGGTATAGAGAATCTCGCCCGTCGCCTCGTTCTCCAGCTTGTTCAGGCAGCACCGCCCGCAGCCGTCGCAAAGCGATTCCCATTCTTCGCGGCTCATCTCGCCCAGGCCCTTGGTCTTCCAAAAGGGCGGCGGGCCGGCGGGTTTCTTCTTTTTAAACAGGCCGAACATCAATCTTCCCGGCGGGTGGTCGTCTTGGGCGCACAGCATACCGCCCTCAGGCCCCGCTGTCCTCCTGATCGATCAAATGAACGAACGATCCCATGACCGATCCGCGAACGGAACCCAGCGCGCCCAGGTCGTCGCCCCGCGCATTGGCCGCCTGGAACAAGGGGGCGTCGCGGCCGGGATCGAGTTCTTCGGAAAGAATCGTCGCGTAATGAAATTCATGGCCACGGATCGCCGTGCCAGCGGGGCCCAGGGGACCGTCGGCCAAGAGCATCGCCCGGCGATAGCCCAGGTGCAATTTTCGTTCGGCGAAAGAGGTCTCGACAGGCAGTAGGCCCGCCATGGCGTGGCGGACACCATCCGCATCGGTTAGGCCCGCGCCCAGCACCATGTAGCCTCCGCATTCGCCGAACACGGATGTTCCCGCGTCGGCGGCGGTGCGCAGGCCAACCAGAAACCTCTCGGCGGCGGCGATGCGCCCGGCATGTAATTCCGGATAGCCGCCCGGAAGATAGACTGCGTCGGCATCCGTCGGTGGGCCGTCGCCGTTGAGCGGTGAAAAGAATGTAACCTCCGCCCCGGCCCGCCGCCAGCCGTCCAGGATATGGGGATAGACGAAGGAAAAGGCGGCGTCGCGGGCAACGGCGATGTTCTGGCCGAGCGGCGGGATGGCGGGCGTCGCACCTGCGTTCGGCACAGCCTTGCCGTTCCGGGCCAAGGCGCGCAAGGAATCCGTATCCAGATGTGCCGCCACGGCTGTGGCGGCGGCGGAAAGAAATGCGTCCAGGTCGCCGTGTTCCTGCGCCTGGACAAGGCCCAGGTGCCTTTCGGGCAGGGTCAGGCCATCCAATCGCGGGAGGCAGCCGAGCACAGGGATATCCGGCAGGTCCGCCGCCATGGCGTCTCGCAGGATGTCGGCATGGCGGTCGCTGCCCATCCGGTTGAAGATCACTCCGGCGACGGTCACGTCGGCACGGTGGCGGGCGAAACCGGCAACCAGGGCGGCGGCGGAGGCGCCCTGGGCCTTGGCGTCGACGACCAGGATCACCGGCCATCCGTTGTCCCGCGCCGCATGGGCGGTCGATCCCTCGTCCAGATGGGCGCCGTCGAACAGGCCCATCACGCCTTCGCAGACAATCAAATCGGTGCCCTTTGCCGCATCTGCCAAGGATGCCGTGCGGGTCTCGGCCCGCATCGCCCAAAGGTCCAGATTGACGCAGGTCCGCCCGCCGGCGGCGGCGTGAAAGGCGGGGTCGATGTAATCGGGGCCGACCTTGGCCGAGGCGACGGCAATCCCCGCATCCCGAAAATGGCGGAGCAGGCCCAGGGTCACCAAGGTCTTGCCGCTGCCCGACGCCGGTGCGGCGATGACGATGCCGGGGATGGCTGCGTCGGTCACGGGCGCCGGGTTCACCTGGGGGGCATCCTTACAAAAGGGGGGCGATCTTGGCCGCCATGGTTTCGCCGTCGGTCGTGTTGGTGAAATGCGCGACGAACTTGCCGTCCGGCCCCATCAGGTAGATCACCGCCGAATGGTCCATCAGATAATCGTCCTTGTTTCCGGCCTCGCTCGGCACCTTGGCGTAATAGACGCGGTAGGCCTTGGCGACCTGCTTGATCTGCTCCGGCGTGCCGGTCAGGCCGACGACCGAGGGATGGAAATGGGCGACGTAGTCCTTCAGCACTTCGGGTGTATCGCGGTCGGGGTCGATGGTCACCAGGGTCGGCACGACCTGCTTCGCCTTGTCGCCCAGAATATCCATGGCCGTCGAAATCTGGGTCAAGGAGGTGGGGCAGACGTCGGGGCAATAGGTATAGCCGAAGAAGATCAGCATGTACTTGCCCCGGAAATCGGCCTCGGTCACCTGTTTGCCGGTCTGGTCGGTCAGGGTGAAGGGGCCGCCGATCTTGACCTCGGGCGATGTGCCGGTGGCCTGTGTCGCGCCGCCGCCGCTGCCCAAGCCGCCGGCGCGTTCAATGGCGACGGCGACCACGACGATCATGAGAATTAAGACGGATGCGATGACGGCGGCCAGACGCACCTTGCGCAGGCGGGAAACGGTGGAGTTGGTTTTATCGGGCATGGCCTCGTCGCCGGTTGTTTTGCGTTGCGGGGCAAGGTACGGACTTTGCCCGCCGGATCAACCCTTAGGGCGCGCCTCTCACGAAAAGGTGCACGGAGAGGTGCCTGCTTCTAGCTCATGAATGTGGCCGCAAATAGACCAGATAATAGGTCGCGGCGACGAACAGGCCGCCGCCGACGATATTGCCCAACGTCACCGGGACCAGATTCGCGAGCAGACCGCCGACCGTCAGCCCCGCCCCCGCAGGCAGCAACCCGGCGACGGCGACATAGGCGTCGTTGCCCGCCGCCAACATGCCGACGGGGATGAAATACATATTGGCGATGGAGTGCTCCAACCCCAACGCCACGAAGGCGGAAATGGGAAACAGGATTGCCAGGATCTTGCCGACCACCGTATGGGCCGCGAAACAGAGCCAGACCGCCAGGCAGACCAGCGTGTTGCACAACACGCCCCGGAAAAAGGCCGTCATGAAATCCAGTTCCACCTTGGCCGTCGCGATCTTGATCGCCGTGGCGCCGACGGCGCCGGAGCCCATATCCATGTAACCCGAGGCATAGGCGAGCACGGCCATGCCGACCGCGCCGACGAAATTGCCCGCATAGGCGACACCCCAGTTGCGCAGCACGGCCTTGCTCGAAATCTTGCCGTCGGCCCAGCCCATGACCAAAAGAACGTTGCCGGTGAACAATTCCGCTCCGCCGATGACGACCAGGATCAGGCCTAGGGAGAACACCGCCCCGCCCAATACCCGCGCCGGGCCCAGGCCCATCCCGTGGTTGGTCACGGCGACCGTGTAGAACATGGCGCCGAAGGCGATGAAGGCGCCGGCCAGGACCGCCAGGGCGAACAGCGGGATCAGCGGCAGCCCGGCCTTGGCCACGCCCGCCGTCTCGACCCGCTTTGCCATCTGCGCCGGGGTATAGGCGTCGATCACGCCCAGGTCCGGTTTCGCTCCGGTCTCGGGGCCGGGGGGCATGGATTGGTCGGTCATCGTGGTCTCCTCCCGCGCTGGGTTTTTTGAATGATCCGCGCTCCATTCGTTTTTCCCCTTTGGGCCGGGTCCGGTCAATGCCGTAATCTCTCCGACATGCCTGCACGCAAACCGGACGGAAATCTGAAACGCGGTTGGACCACCGGCGCCTGCGCCACGGCGGCGACGGCGGCTGCCTATGAGGCAATGGTCACCGGCCGGTTTCCGGGTGCCGTAACCATTACCCTGCCGCGTGGCGAGGAGCCGACCTTCGATCTCGCCCGCACGGACATGATGGACGGCGCCGCGATCGCCGCCGTCATCAAGGACGCGGGCGACGATCCCGACGTGACCCATGGGGCCGAGGTCTCGGCGACCCTGCGCCCGGGGGCCGCCGGTTCGGGTGTAACGTTCCGCGCCGGGCCCGGCGTCGGCATGGTAACCAAGCCTGGCCTGCCGATCCCGCCGGGCGAGCCGGCGATCAATCCGGGGCCGCGCGGGATGATGACCGGGGCGATCCACGACCTCGCCCGTAAATTCAACGGCCCGCCGGACGTGGAAATCACCGTCGCGATCAAGGACGGCGAGACTTTGGCGCTGAAGACCATGAACGGCCGATTGGGGATCGTCGGCGGGCTGTCGGTCCTGGGCACCACGGGCGTTGTCATCCCCTATTCCTGCGCGTCCTGGATTCATGCCATCCATCGGGGCGTTGACGTCGCGCGGGCGGGCGGGCTTACGCATATCGCCGCCGCCACGGGATCGACCTCGGAGAAGGCGGTGAAGGACCTCTACGGTCTGCCCGACATGGCCTTGATCGACATGGGGGATTTCGCGGGTGGATTGCTGAAATACCTGCGCCGTCATCCGGTGGCGCAACTGACCCTGGCGGGCGGTTTCGGGAAACTGGCCAAGCTGGCGCAGGGAAACCTGGATCTGCATTCCGCGCGCTCGTCCCTCGACATGGCCCGGCTTGCACAGCTTGCTTCCGACGATCCGGCCCTAGCGGCGGGCATCGCCGCGGCCAATACCGGGATGGAGGCGTTGCAACTGGCCCAGGCGGCCGGCGCACCGCTTGCCGACCGCGTTGCGAAAGGCGCCCGCGAGGTCGCGCTTGCCGCGCTTGCGGGCGACGTCGCCGTCGAGGTGCTGGTTTTCGACCGAAAGGGCAATCTGGCCGGGCGCGCCGATGGCTGATCCGGTTTTGATTTTGGGCGGCACGGCGGATGCCCGGGCGCTTGCCGCGGAGATCCTGGATCGCTGGCCGGATCGCCGGGTGATTACCTCCCTCGCCGGGCGCACGGCGGCCCCTCTCAAGCCGGTGGGCGAGGTCGTCTCGGGCGGTTTCGGTGGGTCCGAAGGACTGGCCGAATTCTTGCGCCTAGAAGGCATCAGTGCCCTGATCGACGCCACCCACCCCTTCGCCGACATCATTTCGAATGCTGCGGTCGATGCTGCAGCATCTGCGGCCATTCCGCGTCTTCATTTGACCCGTCCACCATGGGTTTTTGCGCAAAATGCTGCAGTGCAGCATATGCGCAGCATAAATGCAGCGAAATCGGCGCTAGAAGCTGGCGCTCGTCGCATTTTTCTCGCCATCGGCCGAAAAGAAGTAAATCAATTCAGTGATTTGGGGCATGCCGCCGCCGGACGGTTCTTTTTGCTGCGCTTTATCGATCCGCCGCAGAACTCCCCCGAGTTCGCGGATTTCGAGGTCCTTTCAGGGCGTCCCGGCGGCTATGACGAAGAGCGCAGCATTTTGCAGCAATTCGCGATCGACACGGTCGTTGCGAAGAACGGCGGCAGCGATTTATCCCGCGCAAAAATAGACGCAGCATTGGATCTGGGATTGCGGGTCATTCTGATCGATCCGCCCGCACCGCCGCCACCGCCCCATGCGGACAGCGTCGCGGCGGCCGTCGATTGGCTGGCCGGACTTTAGCGGCCTTTGGCGCCGGGGTCAGCCTGCCGATTTCTTCGGCCGCAGCACGTGATGATGGGCGGCGGCATAAAGGGCGGAATCGTCAAAATGGGTGTCGCCGAGGACCCGGCCGACCAGGATCAAGGCCGTGCGGGTGAACCCGGCTTCCTTCACCTTGGCGCGGATATCGGCGAGCGTGCCGTGGACGAATTGCTCGTCCGGCCAGGTCGCGCGGTAGGCGACGACGACCGGGCAGTCTTCGCCGTAATGGGGCGTCAGTTCGCGGACGACCTTGGCCAGGTTGTTGACCGACAAGTGTACGGCCAAGGTGGCGCCGCTTTTGCCCAGGGTGTCCAAATCTTCCCCTTCCGGCATGTCCGATGCCCGGACGGATGTCCGGGTCAGGACGACGGTCTGACTGACGTTGGGCAGGGTCAGTTCCTTGCCCAATGCCGCCGCGGCGGCGGCGAAGGCCGGCACGCCCGGCGTGATATCGAAGGGAATGCCGAGCGCTTCCAGACGCCGCATCTGTTCGGCGATGGCGCCGTAGATCGACGGATCGCCGGAATGAACGCGGGCGATATCGTGCCCGGCGGCATGGGCCGTCTCGATCTCGGCGATGATCTCGTCCAGGTTCATGGGGGCTGTATCCAAGACGCGGGCCCCCTCCTGCGCCTCGGCAACGATCTCGGTCGGCACCAGCGATCCGGCGTAGAGCACCACCGGGCAGGCCTGGATCAATTTCAGGCCGCGCACCGTGATCAGGTCGGGGGCGCCGGGCCCGGCGCCGATGAAATGAACGGTCATGTGCCCGTCTCCTTTTCTTTTTCTTTGGCCGCTTTCCCGGCGTAGCCGCGCGGGGTATAGACCCAACGGTTGACGCCCCGCGTCACCGCGCGGGTCTCTGACGAGCCGATCATCACCAGGGTCAGCATGTCGACCTGATCGGCGGTCAGGTTCTTCAATTCGATCACGGTAATGGTCTCGCCGTCGCGGCCCAGGTTGCGGGCCAGGATCACGGGTGTGTTCGCCGGACGCTGGGCAAGCAGGATGTCCCGTGCCTTTTCCAGCTGCCAGCGCCGCCGTTTCGAGACGGGGTTGTAGAGCGACATGACGAAGTCGCCCTGCGCGGCGGCGGTCAGGCGTTGCTCGATCACTTCCCAGGGCGTCAGCAGGTCCGACAGCGAGACCGCGCAAAAATCGTGGCCCAGCGGCGCGCCCGCCCGTGCGGCGGCAGCTTGCAGGGCGCTGACCCCCGGCTCAACCGACACGGCGACACGATTCCAGGCCGCATTGTCTTCATGGTCGAGCAATTCCATGACCAGGGTCGCCAGCGCATAGACGCCCGGATCGCCGGAACATACCAGGGCGACCTGTTTGCCTTCAGCGGCGAGGTCCAAGGCCTTCCGCGCGCGCGCGGCTTCTTCGGACAGCTCCGACGAATGCAGGCGTTTGCCTTCCGCCGCAGGCCCAAGGATATCGAGATAAAGGCCGTAGCCGACCAGATCAGTCGATTCCGCCACGGCGCGGGAGACGGCGGGCGTGCGCCACAGCGGCGTGCCTGGCCCGGTGCCGACGACGGTCAGCCGTCCGCGCGCCCGGCCGACGGATGCGGCATCGACGTTGCCGGGCGACCGCGCGACGGCACAGGTCGCGCGTTTTGATTTGACCTTGGCCACGATCAACTCGGCATCCGGCCCGGCGGCGGCCAGGGCCGCCCCCTCGGCGACGCCGTGGCAGCCGACCTCGGCGAAGACGACGTCGGACGGATTGGCCAAGCGCGGCGCTTCCGCCTCCAGGGACGCTGCGTCGAAAAACCGAACGGGTAGACCCAGGCGTTCGCCCAGGCCGTTGACGGCGGCCTCGTCCATCTTGACGTCGATGGAGGCGATGCAGGCGACGGCCCCTACCGCCAGATTGTTGTCGGCCAGAACCTGCGCAACCAGATCGCGGACCTCTGCCGGGTCGGCGTCCCGTTCACAGCCGACGCCGATGGTCAGCACGGGCGGATGCAGCACGAGATCGTCCGTTTCGCCGGGGTCGCGGTCGGTGACCAAAATGCCCGGCCCGGCCCCGGCGTCGATGGGCAGGTCCGCCGCATGCAGCCAGGATGCGTCCCCGGCCTCAACCTCCAGGCGCACCGGCTCGCCGGCCAGCAGCGTGGCCGCGACGGCGAGGGATTTCTTGCGGTTGGCGACGGCCCAGCCTTCAGGCGGGTCGTCCACGCCGATGCCATGGCGCAGATCGCCCGTGGTCGTCACGGCGGCGGCGATGCCCAGTTCGCGGGCGATCTCGCGGGCCATCACGTTGGCCCCGGAATGTCCGCCCAACAGCGGCACGACGGCGCTGGCGTCCTCGGCGACGGCGATGACGGGCGGCTCCGCGACCTTGTCGGCCAGATGCGGGGCCAGGGCCCGGATCAGAATGCCCGAGGCGAAGACCCCGATGACCGGATGCCCTGCCAAGAACAGGCGCGCCGCGTGGGCCGTGGTCTCGTCGAAGAAATCGTCGGCCTGGGTCACCCGGCCGACCCGGCCATGGACCAGGGCGCCTGGCAGGGCGGCCTGCAGGCGCCGGGCAAGATCGGCGCCCGGTTCCGTGACGGCCAGGATCACCGGCGGCTGCGTAGCTGGGGCGGTCATGCCTGTTCTCCCAAGTCTTCCACGTCTTCCGGCGAGCGCACCAGGATCATCGAGAAATAGGGCGCCGTGTCGGGCGCGTCGGCGAGCGGCAGCACGACTTGTTCGTCCATGGTGGCCCGCTCGACATATTGTGCGCGGTCGAGCCTTCCCAATTTTTCAATGACGGCGCGGACCTTCGGCAGGTGCCGGCCGACCTTCATGATCGCGGCGGCTTCGGAATTCAAAAGACGGGCCTCCAAATCGGCTTCGTCCAGCGGGCCGGGAATGACGGTCAGCACCTGATTGCGCGACACCAGGGGTGCCCCCGCCACGGCGGCGCAGGCGGCCAGAGACGAGACGCCGGGGATGACCTGCGTCGGATGGTCCTCGGCCAGGCGCAGAAACAGATACATGAATGAGCCGTAGAGGAAGGGATCGCCCTCGCACAAAATCGCAACGTCATTCCCAGCGGACAAGTGTGCCGCGATCTCTTTGGCGTAGTCGTCATAGACGTCGTTGGCTGGAAATTTACCCGGCACCATAGGCGTGACGATGGCGATCTCCGTCTTGCCCGCCGGGATATGCGGGGCCGCGATGGCGCGGGCGAGGCTTTCCGTGCCTTCGGCCGCCGGATAGGCGACGACGGCGGCGGCGGCGATGACCTTGACGGCTTTCAAGGTCAGCAAGTCCGGGTCGCCCGGGCCGACACCGACGCCATAAAGCGTCCCGCTCATGATCGTACCGCCCCCGGCTTGGTCCAGGTCCATTGCAGCACTTCCATCAGGGGGCGCATGGCCGTCATCTCGCCGACGCGGCCGGATCGCGCGACGGCGATACGGGTAAGCTCACCGCCGTGTTCTTTTTGATGCTGCATCAGGATCTGCTGTGCCTCCAGGGTGACCGCATTGGCGACCAAGCGGCCACCGGGCTTAAGTGCTTCCAGGCCGGCTTCGATCACGCCCGGGCGGGACAGGCCCCCACCGACGAAAACGGCGTCGGGGGGATCACCGGCCTCGGCCAGGCAATCCGGCGCGTCGCCCTTCAATAGGATTAACTGCGGGACGCCCAGGTTCGATGCATTGGCCTCGATATCTTCGTGTCGGTCGGGCGCACGTTCGATGGCGACGGCGCGCGTGCCCGGGGCGGCGCGCAGCCATTCGATGGCGACGGCCCCTGATCCGGCGCCGATATCCCAAAGAAGTTGCCCTGGCATCGGGGCGAGCCGCGCCAGGGTCGCGGCGCGAACCTCGCGTTTGGTGATCTTGCCGTCGTGGCGAAACGCCTCCTCGGGCAGGCCCGGCGTTTCCGGCCAGACCTGGGCGTCGGGCTTGGCCCAAAGGTGCAGGGCGATGACGTTCAAATCCTTGACCCGATGGCCTTCCCATTCCTCGGCCATGGTGTCGTAGCGGCCTTCGTCGGGGCCGCCCATGTGTTCGAAGACGGTCATGGCGCTGTCGCCGAAGCCGCGTTCGGTCAGGAGTGCGGCGGCCTGGGCCGGGGTCTCGCCGTTGCGCGCCAGGATCAGCAGCTTCAGTCCCGGCAGCAGATGGCGGTTCAACACCTCGATGGGAAAGGCGTGGCAGCTGACCGTGCGCACCATGCCGTCGTTGAGCGACCATCCCATGCGGGCGGCCAGCATGGCGAACGCGCCGGCGGTCGGCACGATTTCGGTCGCGTCGATGCCGAACCGTTCGACCAGCCGTTTGCCGATTCCGAAGTTCAGCGGATCGCCCGTGGCCAGGACGCAGACGGCCTTGCCTTCCTGTTCCGCCACGGCGGCGATGCCGGCGTCCAATCCCTCGGACCAGTTCAGGCGCGGCCGTCCGTCTTCGGGGACCATGGCGAGATGCCGTTCGCCGCCGACCAGAACCTCCGCCCGGTCGATCAGGGCGCGGGCCCGCTCGCCCAGCCCCGCCAAGCCGTCTTCGCCGATGCCGACGATGGAAAGCCATCTATCCATTCGCCTGCTCCGGATTGGGGCAGAGCGCGTTGACCGCGGCGGCCGCCATGGCGCTGCCGCCGCGCCGCCCGGTCAGGGTCGCGAAGGGAATATCCCCCGCATGATCGATCAGCGCCTGTTTCGATTCCGCCGCGCCGATGAAGCCGACGGGAAAGCCCAGGATCGCGGCGGGCTTGTCGGCGCCGTCGGCCAGCAATTCCAGGAGCCGGAAAAGGGCCGTCGGCGCGTTGCCGACGGCGACCACGGCGCCCTTGAGATGGGGTTTCCAATCGTCGACGGCGGCGGCGGAGCGGGTCGTGCCCATGTCCGCCGCGCGGGCCGGCACGGCCGGGCCGTTCAGGGTGCAGACGATCTCGTTATTCTTGGGCAGACGCTTGGCGATGATGCCGCGCGCGACCATTTCCGCATCGACCAGGATGGGTGCCCCCGCCGCCAGGGCGGCCTTGCCGGCGGCACCCGGATCGCCGGACATCACCAGGTCCGCCGCGATCTCGGGCATGGCGCAGGCATGGATCAGGCGCAGGGCGAGGGCCCGCTCGGCGCCCGCAAAGCGTGCGACATCCGCCTCCGCCTCGATGGCGGCGAAGGAACGGCGGTAGATTTCCGCCGGGTCGCGGAGGTAGTCGAACATGCCGGCCCCCGGACGCTCAGCTTTTGTCGTCGTGGCTATGGGCGTGCCCGTGATCATGGCCGTGGGAATGCCCATGCGCATGGTCGTGCGAATGGTCATGGGAGTGACCGTGATGATGGCCGTGCTTGCCGTGATAGACGCCGTGGTCCTCGGCCCCATGGCCGTCCGTGCCCACGCCGACCACATGGTGGTGGTGGCCGACCTGAGGCACGCCGACCTCGTCTTCATAACCGATGATCTGCTCCCGGTATTTGCACAGCAGACAGTTCATCTTGTTGTCGCCGAGCAGCACTTCCTCGACCCGGTCCGCGAAGCAATCGATCAGGTCTTCTTGATCGTTGAGGTAGCTCGCCTTGACCATCTGAATGTCCGGGTGCGCTTCGCCGCATTCGTCGGCCCAGCGATAGATGCGGTTGACCAGGATCCCGGTGAACAGGAAATAAGGGAACACGATGATCCGCTTGTAGCCGAGCTTGACCGCCTTCTTCAGGCCTTCGTCGACCAAGGGATAAGCGACGCCGGAATAACTGACCTCGGCCCAGCCGAAATCCATGCCTTCCCACAACATGCGGGCGACCTTGTTGACGTTGGAATTGGCGTCCGAATCGTTGGTGCCGCGACCGACGACCATCAACAAGGTGTCCTCGCGGGCGATCTCACCCTGATCTGCGTTGGCCGCGGCTTCGGCTTCCTCGATGCGGATCTGGGCCGCGCGCAGCAGTTTGGAATCGATCGCCAACTCACGGCCGAACCTCACATCCAATTCCGGATGCTGATGGGCGAAGCTGTTGATCTCGCTGGGCAGATCGTTCTTCACATGGCCCGCCGCGAACAGCATGCCGGGTACGCAGATGATCCGGTTGACGCCCCGGTCCTTCAGCTTGTCCAGGCCCGTGCGGATCACGGGCGTGGCGAATTCCAGGAATCCGCTTTCCACTTCATAGTCGGGGAATCGCTTGGCCAGATGGCCCGCGAGAGAGCCGAATTCCTCGACGGCTCCCTGGTCGCGGCTGCCGTGGCCGCAGATCATGATACCGGTTTTTTCCGTCATGTTCGCTTGGTCCTTGCCTTCGAGCGGCCGCCGGCGCCATTGCCGACGGTGGTTTGCCCCCGCAACGCCTGGTCATTGCCTCCGGGCGGACGGGATGATCCCGCCGCGAGGGTGCGCCGACTATACAGATTTCCGGTTAGGGGAAAAGGCTGACGCCACGTAAAGGCGGCCTCAATTCGGGTCAGGTGGCCGGGAGGGGCCGATTGCCGGTTTCTCCGGCGGGATCGACGCCGTCGTCGGCGGCCGTCGTCGGGTCTTCCTCCGTTTCGAAGGCAGGCTCCGGCTCGGGGGCCGGTTCCGGTTCGGGCGGTGGCACGCCGGCGCGGCGTTCCAGGTGCTGGGCGTCTTCTTCGCGGCCGAGGGCGCGCAGCGCCGCCGCCAGGTTGACCAGTGCGCGGGCGAGCGAGGCATCGCCCGGCATCAGGTGCTTTTCCTTGATCGCGACGGCGCGGCGGAACAGCGGCACCGCCGCCTGGGTCTTGCCTGCCCGGCGGTAGCTGAGCGCCAGGTTGTTCAGCACCGCCGCGACGTTCAGATGATCGTCGCCCCAGGCTTTCTCGTCGGCGGCGAGGGCGCGTTGATAATGGGCCTCCGCCGATTTGCGGTCGCCGGTCAGATCGCAGGCCAGGCCCAGATTGTTGAGCACGCCGCCCAGGTCCAGATGATCTTCGCCCCCGGCGTCTTCCAGGACGGTCAGGGCATCGGCGAAATACTTGCGGGCGGTTCGGTAATCGGCCCGGCCGTGGGCCAGGGCGCCCAGCTTGCCGAAGCATTCGACCTTCAATTCCGTGTCTTCCGCCGGCGTCGCCTCGGCGGCCAGGGCGTAAAGGGTCGCGGCTTCCTCCAAGTCATCGCGCGCGGCCATCAGGTCCCCCGCGACCAGACGCGACAGCGCCGCCGCCCGGCCATGCACGCCGGCGGTCCAATCGTGCTTGCGGCCGGTCGCGTCCTCTTCGTCGGCGGCGCGGATCAGAAGGTCGGTGCCTTGCGACAAATCGCCCGATGCGATCGCGCCGCGGGCGTCGCGCAGAAGCTGTGCCGTCGATGCCGAACCGGCGCTGACCGTCGCCAGACGGGCGCGCAGGTCGTCCAATTCACCGGCAAAGGTGCGCAGCCGTCCGTCCCGCCCGCCGCTGTCCAGGCCCCGGTCGGCGAGAATTTCCGCCAGGCCCTGAATTTCGGGCGTATCGGGTAGGGGGTCGGGCTCCATTGGTTGGGGCGCTGCCGCCGCCGGGGTGGGGGCGTCGGCTTGCGGCATGGCGATGGCGGCGTTATGCGTTTCGACCGGGTGCGGTGTTGCGGCATCGCCGTTGGGGGCCCGCAGGAACGGATCGGGCCGGTCCAGGCGGTCGCCGCCGCGAAGGCGCCGGCCGCCGAAAATCAGCACGCCGAGCAGCGCCAGCGCCCCCGCCCCGGCGGCGGCCAGGGCCCAGGTCGGCATGGTCGCGGTGGCTTCGACCAACGGCACCCAATAATCGGCCGTGGCGTCCAGCAGCCCGTCGCGAATCAGCTCCAGATCCGACAGAAGTTGTTCCATGACGGGAAAAAGTACCCGTCCGGGCCGTTTTTGCACAGGACAATGGCCCAATCGCCCGTCCGGCGGGCGGCGGTCAGGTCGGTCGGCCTACGGAAAGATGGTTTTGGATAGGCGCGGGTCGCCGCCGATTCGCGATCAGCCGCGCGGTTCGAACGCCGAATACTGGAACGGCAAGGCACCGATGCGGATCAGGGCCTGGCGGCGTTCGCGTTCGTCTTCGTCGTCGATGTTGCGCTGGACGAAGGTCTCGACGGTGTCGGCCAGGCCGTGCAGATCCAGCAGGCTTTGGATCAAATCGCGTTGGCGCAGGGCCGGATGGGGGCGGCCGGTCGCTTCGACCTCGGCCAGCGGCACGGCGCGCCCGTCCAGTGCGAAGGCCCCGATGGTGGTGACATAGGCCCCGGCGCGGTCGATGGCGGGGCCGTATTCGGCGTCGACGCTCAGGTTCGACAGGTCGCCGTAGACGTAATTTCCGCGCGTGGTTTCCGTGGTGTGCATATGGGCGAGCTGCGTATCCGTCAGCCAGTTGACGAACAGCGTCACCGTCGTGCCCGGGGATTGGTGCAGGGTCGCCGGCACCGATCCGTAGCCCGCGAAATGCGCGCAATAGACCGTGTCGAAATCGGCGAGGCGGATGCGCACCACGGGCACCGGGCCGTCTTCGGCCAGGGCGAATTTCCAGGCCAGCGCCGACGGCGATTGGTTCGAGCCGCAGGCGATCACCGGCGTGCGATTCTCAAGTCCCTCGGCAAGGTCTTCGAGATGTTGGTTGCTTTCCACCGGCGTCACATCGCCCGCGTGGATCACGTAGGACCGGTTCGGCACGTCATAAGGATAGGCCAGCGCCCGGGACACGGACCGGGGGCGGCGGGGGCGGTTCGGCGGTGCGGTCGGGTTCGAGGGCTGTTTATTCAAGGTATTGGGAAATATCTACGTCGTCGATCTGATAGGGTTCGAGGAAGCGGTCGGCATATTCCTTGAACACACCTGAGGTCAGGAACAGCTTGAACAGCTCGCCGTCGATATGGGCGTCCTTCTTCATGAAGGACATGATCTTGATGCTGGCCGACAGTTTCTTCGGATCCTTATAGGGCCGGTCGGCGGCGGTCAGGGCTTCGAAGATATCGGCAATCGCCATGATGCGTGCTGGCACCGACATTTCTTCCTCGGTCAATTGCCGGGGATAGCCGGTGCCGTCCATTTTTTCGTGATGGCCGCCCGCGTATTCGGGCACCCGTTTCAGGTGCTTCGGAAACGGCAGCTGTTCCAGCATGATGATGGTCTGCACGATGTGGTCGTTGATCTTGAACCGCTCTTCCTCGGTCAGCGTGCCGCGGGCGATGCAAAGATTGTATATCTCGCCGAAGTTATACTTGTGCTCGGGGATGTGCAGCTTGAAGCCGAAGGGGTTGTCCGGCTGGGCCGCCGGTTCCAGCGCGTCGCGATAGACGACGTGGTCCTCGCGGTCTTCCAGCAGGTCTTCCTTGCAGGGCATCGGCTTGGGCGGCGTGCGGTCTTTGCGCTTGCGCTCGTCGAACGACAGGCCCAAGCGGTCGTCCAGAGTGCGCGTCCACTGCATCTTTCCGATCTCGCGCACACGCTCTTGATCCTCGGGCGCCATGAATTCGTCGCCGACGTTGGATTTGGCGATGAATTCGTAATCGTCGTCCAACTTGGCGATGGTTTCGTCGTACTTGGCCTTCAGGGCGTCGGGGTCGCCGTTCCCTTCCGCCAGGGCCTTGTAGTATTCGACCTCGGCCTCGCGCTTCATGACTTCGAAGCGCATGCGCACCTCGTGGATGCGGTTGTAGATGGTCTCCAGCTTGACCGCCTTGTCGACCACGTATTCCGGCGTCGTGACCTTGCCGCAATCATGCAGCCACGCCCCGATGTGCAGTTCGTACCACTGTTCCTCGGTCAGGCTGAAATCCTTGAACGGGCCGTCGGTTTCCTCGCAGGCCGCCTTGGCCAGCATCTTGGTCAATTCTGGCACGCGCTGGCAGTGGCCGCCGGTATAGGGCGATTTGGCGTCGATCGCCGAAGCGATCAGCTCGATGAAGCTTTCCAGCAGTTTGCGCTGGCTTTCCAGAAGCTGCTGATTGTCCAGCGCCACGGCGGCCTGGGAGGCCAGGGCCTCGACCAGGGGCTGGATGTCGCTGGTGAATTCGGTGACCTCGCCCGCCGCATCCATCGCGTTCAGCAGCTGGATGACGCCGATGATTTCGTCCTGGCTGTTCTTCAGCGGCACGGTGAGGAAGGACTTGGACCGGTAGCCGGTGCCTTCGTCGAATTTCTTGGTGCCGGAGAAATCGAAATTCTCGGCCTCGTAGGCGTCCTTGATGTTGATGGACTGGCCGGTCAGCGCGCAGTAGCTGGCGATGTTCTTTTCGTTGGGCGCCTTGGTTTCCGGGTCGAACATGCGGATCGGCGGAAAGGTGATGTCCTTGCCCGTGGTGCCGCCCAGCGCGATGTTCAGGGAATCGGTGCGCATGATCTCGAACTTCAGCGCGTCTTCTTCGGTCTTGATATACAGCGTCCCGCCGTCGGCCTTGGTCAGGTCCTTGGCCTCCAGCAGGATCTTTTCCATCAGGCGATTGATGTCGCGCTCCGCCGACAGGGCGATGCCGACGTCGATCAGCCGCTGAAAATTATTCAGCGCCGCATTGTTCTGCGCAGGGGGTGCGTCACCGGGCATATCGTTCAATTGAAACCGTTGCTTCCCGCCATGTCGTCGTGCCGTTCCGACCTCCCCAGCCGGAAAACCGCCGAATCCTAAACCGCCGATGTTTTATAGGATGTTAATGTCACTGATCGGCGGAGAAAGGGTATCCGTGTTTGCCCTTTATGACAACTGACCGCCGTCACACCGCCGATCCGGCCGGGGCGGGGCATTTTCGCCTTTTGCCTAATGGATTCAAGCGTTAACGTCGGGCCTCATCGGCCGGGACTGAACCGGGGCCTTAAGGATTCGCATATGGCATATGCCTCGCTCAGGGATTTCATCTTCAACCGCTTGGAACCGGCGGGTCGTCTGGTGCGCGTTTCCGCGCCCGTGACGCCGGAATTGGAGATGACGGAAATCCAGACCCGTCTGATCGCCGAGGGCGGCCCGGCGGTGCTGTTCGAGAACCCAGTTCACGCCGATGGCACGCCCTACGATATGCCGGTGCTGGTCAACTTGTTCGGCACGGTGGAGCGCGTTGCCTGGGGGATGGGCCGTGAGCCGGAAGAATTGCGCGAGGTTGGTGAAACCCTGGCCTTCCTGCGCCAGCCGGAGCCGCCCGAGGGCCTCAAGGACGCCATGGAGATGCTGCCGCTCCTGAAGACCATGGTTGCGATGAAGCCGAAGACCGTGAAATCGGCGCCCTGTCAGGAAGTCGTGCTGCAAGGCGACGACATCGATTTGGCGGCCCTGCCGATCCAGACCTGTTGGCCGGGGGAGCCGGCGCCCTTGATCACCTGGCCGCTGGTCGTGACGCAGGGGCCCGAGGCCGGAAAGAAAGGCGGGGATAGGCGCGATGCCTTCAACCTGGGCATCTACCGTATGCAGGTGACCGGCAAGGACACGACCTTGATGCGCTGGCTCAAGCACCGGGGCGGGGCGCAGCACCACGCCCGGTGGAAGGAAACCCGGCCCGAGCCGCTGCCCGCCGCCGCCGTCATCGGCGCCGATCCGGGGACCATCCTGGCCGCCGTCACGCCGGTACCGGATACCTTGTCGGAATATCAGTTCGCCGGGATGCTACGCGGCAAGCGGGTCGAGCTGGTCGATTGCAAGACGATCCCCCTGAAGGTCCCGGCCGAGGCAGAGATCGTCATCGAAGGCCATGTCTCGCTTGAAGATTACGGCGACGAAGGCCCCTACGGCGACCATACGGGCTATTACAATTCGGTCGAACCGTTCCCCGTGTTCAAGGTCTCGGCGATCACCATGCGCAAAGACCCGATCTATCTCTCGACCTACACCGGGCGGCCGCCGGACGAGCCCTCGGTCCTGGGCGAAGCGCTGAACGAGGTCTTCGTGCCGCTGTTCCGCCAGCAGTTCCCGGAAGTCGTCGATTTCTGGTTGCCGCCCGAGGCTTGTTCCTATCGGGTCGCCGTGGTCTCCATGAAGAAGGCCTACGCCGGGCACGCCAAGCGGATCATGATGGGCGTCTGGTCGTATCTGCGCCAGTTTACCTATACGAAGTTCGTCATCGTGGTCGATGCCGACATCGACGCGCGGGATTGGAACGACGTGGTCTGGGCCGTTTCGACCAATGTCGACCCGGCCCGCGACGTGATGATGGTGGAAAATACACCCATCGATTACCTGGATTTCGCCTCGCCGGAACCGGGGCTCGGCAGCAAAATGGGCATCGATGCGACGACCAAGATGGGCGCCGAGACCCACCGCGAATGGGGCCGCAAGATTCGCATGTCCGACGATGTGATCGAGGAAGTCACCCGCAAATGGGCCGACTACGGCCTGCCGGGCAGCGGCAACCCGATCTGGAAATAATCGTTAGCAGATCGAAATGGCCGGACGGGCCAAGGGCTCAGCAGTTGTCCGTATAGGTGAAATACATATCCCGGGTTTCCTGAAACACCGGCCCCTTGGGCAGGGCCTGGCCGTCCAGGCTGACGCAGGGGATGACCTTGGAATAGTTGCCGGTCGCGAACAACTCGTCGGCCTCGGTCAGTTCTTCATAGGAAATCGTCCGTTCGACGACCTCGACCCCGGCCTCGGTCAGAAGCTGAATGACCCGCTGGCGGGTGATGCCGTTCAGGAACGTGCCGTTGATTTCCGGCGTGTGAACGACGCCGTCCTTGACCATGAACAGGTTGGCCGACGAGAACTCGGCGACATTGCCGTCCGGGTCCAACATCACGCCGGTGTCGAAGCCGCGTTGGTTGGCGTCCGCGACGGCACGCGAAACATTGGGATACAGGCAGGCGGCCTTGGCCTCCGTCGGCGCCATGTCGGCGGCGGGCCGGCGGAAGGGCGACAGGCAGGCTTTGAAGCCGTTCGGTTCCGGCAGCGGTGATTCTTCGACGGTCAGCACGAAATGGGTCGATTCCGGATCCGGAACGACAAACCCCCCTGAGGCATAGAACAGGGGGCAGAGATAGAGCTGGGCATCGTCGGGAAACTGTTGAATGCCTTCGTGACAGAGGTCGACCATTTCTTCCGTCGTGACCTCGGATTGCATGCCCATGATTTCGCAGGACCGGATGGCGCGGGCGCAATGGGCTTCCAGGTCGGGAACTTTGCCGGCGATCGACCGAGCACCATCGAAAACCGCAGAACCCAGCCACATGGCATGATCCGTCGCCTTGGCGACGGCGGGCTCTTCGTCGTGCCATTCGCCGTCGATCCAGCTGATGACATTGCCGCCGCGGCTCTGACCGTACTTCATGAAACTCTACCTCTTCAGTTGTCGGGGGTCGGCGTCCGGTCCGTCAGGCAGACGCCGCGTTCGCTCATGCAGCATAGCGCCTCGGCAAAATATCTCCAAGGTGGATAAAATTAATTATTTATTTTCAGATAGATAGACTTTGATCTATCCCGCAGTGCGGAAAAACAGACTGGACTTAGTCCGATTCGGCCCTATTGGCTGGCCCATACGACGCGGGAAACCCATTCGACCTCGGCGATCTCCAGCGAGCGGTCCTCATGGGCCGGGTTGAGCGATTGCAGGTCGATGTGCCGCGCCGTCCGGCGGACCAGAACCTTGGCCAGAACCTCGCCTTCCACGGTCTTGGCGACGACGCGATCGCCGCGCCGGACAGAGGCGTGGGGGGCGACGATGATGGTGTCGCCGTCGCGGAACACGGGTTCCATGCTGTCGCCGGTGATCTCCAAGGCGAAGGCATTGGGGTCGTTCAGCCCGGGAAAGGGAATCTCGTCCCATGACCCGCCGATGGGATAGCCGGCGTCGTCGAAAAACCCGTCATTGCCGGCCTGGGCGAAGCCGATCAGCGGCACGTTGCGGTAGACGCCGCCGCCTTCCGTTTCGTCCACGTAGGACACCCATTCGGACAGGCTGGCCCCCGTGGCGGACAGGATTTTGGCGACGCTTTCCGTCGACGGCCAGCGCAACTTGCCGTCCCGCGTCGTGCGTTTGCTTTTGTTGAAGGTCGTCGGATCGAGGCCCGCCTTGCGGGCAAGGCCGGAGGTCGACAGCCCGTGTTCACGGGCCAGCCGGTCAACCGCATGCCAAACGCTCGAATGCCGTAACATGGGAACATTGTCTTACAAATCAGAGTGAATTGCTACAGGGAATCGCGCCGGCAATGCGGGCGCGATCCTGAGGAGTGGCTGAGAATAACAGGCTAACTTGTTGAAAATGCGGATGCATCAGAAAAATATCACGTATTCCGTTTGGGTTGGTAGGAAAAAAACCCGCAAAAATTGTTGACATAGGAATGTTGATCTGTATACCTGCGGATGTTCCTGAAATGTTCTTTCTGCCAATAGCTGTACGGAGCCCACCGCCCTTGAAACGCCAACGATATGTCCCCCATCCGCAGCCGGTTGCCGATCAGCAGCCTTTCGACACGGCCGAGGAAGCCTGGTTCTGGTTCATGCGGGCGCAGGCGGCGCGCCGTGACGGCTGCCGGTTCGACGGCGGGGGCGGGATGGTGCGCCCGTGTGAAGCGGACGATGTTTACCTGGTCGCCCGGCATTTGGTGCGGGCGGGCGTGTTGAAGGTCCTGCATTTGCGCACACTGCTTGATTTCGGGGCGCGGGACCGCGCGCCGGACGGCCGGGTGCGGGCCGAGCAGGCCGCCGCCCGATTGTGGGACGAAGCGCTCGACCGCATGTCGACGGTCCTGCGGCGCAAGGGAATCCTGGCGTGAGGTTGCTGCGCGACGATGCCGGGGCCGACGCGGGCGACTTTGCCGCCCTTAACCGGGCAACGGCCGAGGCTGGGCCGGGAGAGGAGGAAATCTCCGCCCCAGATCTGGCCATCGTGGTCTTTTCCGGGGTCGCAAGCTTGGCCTGGCTGCGCGTGCTGCGGCCCGGGTTCCGTCATTGCTTCGCCTTGCTGCGCTCGAAGGGGGAATGGCTCTACTACGATCCCATGTCCCACTACACCTTCACGGGCGTGATCGGTGCCTATCCTGTCCTGCCGTTGCTGCGGGTGTTTCGGGCTCGGGGGATGCGGGCCCTTCTGGTCCACCCCGACCGGCCGCCTCGCATTGCCCAGGCCTGGCGTTTCTATACCTGTGTCGAGGCCGTCAAGCGGGTCCTGGGATTGCAGGAACCGTGGGTGTTGACGCCCTGGCAGTTGTACCGCCGATTGGCCCGGCGCAGGGCGGTTAGGGTCACCCGCCGGATCCCATGACCCGTCCGGCGACGATCGCGGCCAACACGATCAGGCCGAAATCACGGTTCGATTTGAACCGGGTCAGGCAGTTCCTGGCGTCGTCGATATCGAGCGAACGAACCTGCCAGGCGAGGTGCAATCCTGCCACCGCCAGGCCCGCAAAATAAATCGGATGCAGCCCCGCCAGATGCCCGGCCCCGGCCATCAAGGTCACCGTGGCGCCGTAAAACGCGGCCAGCCAGGGACCCGTGCCTTCCCCGAATTTCAGCGCCGTCGATTTGATGCCGACCAGAACGTCGTCTTCCTTGTCCTGATGGGCGTAGATCGTGTCGTAGCCCAGCGTCCACATCACGCCGGCGGCATAGAGCACGATTGCCGGGGCCGCGAGGCCACCGGTGACCGCCGCCCAGCCGAGCAGGGCTCCCCAATTGAAGGTCAGGCCCAACACCAACTGCGGCCAATAGGTGACCCGCTTGGCAAACGGATAGACCGCGACCAGGAGCAGCGATGATGCGCCCAGCACGACGGCGTAGTCGTTGAACTGCAACAAAATCGCCAAGCCAATGCCCGATTGCAGGCCGAGGAAGGCAAGCGCCTGGACCACCGACACCTGGCCGGAAGCGATGGGCCGGTCCGCCGTCCGGGCGACCTGGGCGTCGAAATCCCGGTCGGCGATATCGTTGACGGTACAGCCCGCCCCCCGCATGACCAGGGCGCCGATAGCGAACAGCGCCATGAACCAGGGGTCGGGCCAGGGGGCTGCGCCCATCGGCCCCAGGGGGGCCGCCAGCGCCAGCGACCACCAGCATGGCAGCAGCAAAAGCCAGGTGCCGATCGGCCGGTCCATGCGGGCAAGCCGCAGATAGGGCCGGATCGCCGCCCCCGGTACCCGGTCGATCCAGCTTTCCGCCGGAATGTCCGAGGCCGAAACATGTTGTCGCTCATCCATGACCTCAAGTAATACGGGCGGGGCCCATTCCGATCAAAGGGGAAAAGCGCCATGGCGGCAGGTATCCGCCTGTATATCGAAGGCGATCTGACCGCGGGTGCGCCGGTCGCGGTCTCCGCCGACCAGGCCCATTACCTGGGCCGGGTCATGCGCCTGGGCGTCGGCGACGCGGTGACCCTGTTCAACGGCCGCGACGGCGAATGGCGGGCGGCGGTCGCGCGGATCGACAAGCGCGCCGCCGACCTGATGCCCGAGACACAAATGCGTCCCCAGGCCGAAGCCCCCGGCCCCTGGCTCGCCTTCGCGCCGGTCAAAAAGACCGGCACGGATTTCATCGTCCAGAAGGCAACGGAATTGGGGGTCTCACGTCTGATCCCCGTCGCCACCGCCAACACCCAGACCGGGCGCACGAAGACCGACCGCCTGGCCGCCACCGCCGTCGAGGCGGCGGAACAGTGCGAGCGCCTGTCCGTGCCCGAGGTGTCGGACATGCAGACCCTGGATGCCCTTATGGGCGCCTGGCCCGACGACCGGCGCCTGTTCATATTGGACGAGACGGGCGGGGGCGTGCCGCTTGCCCAGGCATTGGCGGGTGGAATTGCCGGTGCCACCGGGTTTCTCACCGGGCCGGAAGGCGGCTTCTCCGCGCGGGAGCTTGACAGGTTTGCTAAGCTGTCCTTCGTCACCCGGGTCACCCTGGGGCCGCGAATCCTGCGCGCTGAAACGGCGGCCTTGGCCGCCTTGGTCGTTGCCCAGGCCGTCGCGGGCGACTGGAAATGAACAACACCTGTGCCTGACGAAACATTGACTATGGGACCGCCCACCCCAATTACTGACGACCCACGCCAAGCAAGCGCAAGAGACGAGAGACCCGGCCATGGCCAATGACACTTCCTCCAAGTCCCAACCGGTCACCGACAAGGCCACCCTGGTCGAGTATCTGGAAGCGGGCTGCAAGCCGGAACGCGAATGGCGCATCGGCACCGAGCACGAGAAATTCGCCTACGACCTGAAGACCCTGCGCCCGCTGACCTACGACGGCGAGCCGGGCGTGCGCCAAATGCTGGACGCCATGACTCGCTTCGGTTGGTCCCCGGTGATGGAAAAGAACAACGTCATCGCGCTCTCGAAACCGGACCGCAGCTCCATCTCGCTGGAACCGGCGGGGCAGTTGGAACTTTCGGGTGCCCCCCTGGAAACCATCCACCAGACCTGCGGCGAAGTGACGCAGCACTTGAAACAGGTCAAGGAAGTGGCGGGCGAACTGGGTATCGGTTTCCTGGGCCTCGGCTACAACCCGAAATGGCCGCGCGAGGATATGCCCTGGATGCCCAAGGGCCGCTACGCCATCATGCGCGAATATATGCCGACCAAGGGCACGCTCGGCCTCGACATGATGCAGTCGACCTGTACCGTGCAGGTCAACCTGGATTTCAATTCCGAAGCGGTGATGCGCAAGATGTTCCGCATCGCCATCGCGCTGCAGCCGATCGCCACGGCGCTTTGGGCCAACTCGCCGTTCCGCCACGGCAAGCCGAACGGCTTTCTCTCCTTCCGCTCCCATATCTGGACGGACGTCGACCCGGACCGTTGCGGCACCTTGCCCTTCGTGTTCGAGGACGGCTTCGGCTTCGAGCGCTGGGTCGACTACATCCTCGACGTGCCCATGTACTTCGTCTACCGCGACGGCAATTACATCAACGCCGCCGGCCATTCGTTCCGCGACTTCATGGCGGGCAAACTGGAAGTCCTGCCGGGCGAACTGCCGACCATGAAGGACTGGGAAGACCATATGACCACGGCCTTCCCGGAAGTCCGCCTGAAGACCTTCCTGGAAATGCGCGGCGCCGACGGCGGCCCCTGGGCGCGGCTCTGTGCGCTGTCAGCCTTCTGGGTCGGGCTGCTTTACGATACGGAAGCCCGCGATGCCGCCTGGGATCTGGTCAAGGACTGGACCGAGGAAGAACGCGAGGTCATGCGCCGCGACGTGCCCAAGACGGCCCTCAAGACACCGTTCCGCGACCGCACCGTCAACGAGCTCGCTTGCGAGGCGCTCTGCATCTCCCGCAAGGGATTGAAAAACCGCAAACGCCTGGACGCCGTCGGTCTGGACGAAAGCCACTTCCTGCAGCCGATCCACCATATCTGCGATTCCGGCATGACCCCGGCGGAAGAACTGCTGGTCGCTTACGAGCGGCGCTGGCACGGCGACATCGATCCGGTGTTCACGGAATATGCTTACTAGGTAGAGTCTGTCGTTCAGTCTTGCCCTGAGGCGGGCAGGGGCGCTAGGTTCCCGCTCCGTTTCCTGACCCGAGAATTGAGACATGACCGATTTGCGCGAGATCGCCGAAAACGCCAACGCCTGGCCCTTCGCCGAGGCCCGACAGCTTCTGAAGCAGCTTAAGGGCAAGGCGCCGGAAAAAGGCTATGTCCTGTTCGAAACGGGCTACGGCCCCTCGGGTCTGCCGCATATCGGCACTTTCGGCGAGGTCGCGCGCACGACCATGGTGCGCCATGCGTTCCAGGCGCTGTCGGACATCCCGACCAAGTTGTTCGCTTTTTCCGACGACATGGACGGCCTGCGCAAGGTGCCGGAAAACCTGCCGAACCAGGAAATGCTGACGGAAAACCTGGGCAAGCCGCTGACCAGCATTCCCGATCCCTTCGGCACCCACGAAAGCATGGGCCATCACAACAACGCGCGGCTGCGCGCGTTCCTGGACGGCTTCGGCTTCGACTACGAATTCAAAAGCTCGACCGAATGCTATAAGGCGGGCGATTTCGACGCGACGCTGCTGACCCTGCTGCAACGCTACGACGCGGTGATGAAGGTCATCATCCCGACCCTGGGCGAGGAACGGCGCGTCACCTACAGCCCCTTCCTGCCGGTCTGCCCCAAGACGGGGCGCGTGCTGCTGGCCCCGGTGCTGGAAACCAATCCGGACGCCGGCACCATCGTTTACGAAAACGAAGACGGCGAGAAAGTCGAAACCCCGGTCACCGGCGGTCACTGCAAACTGCAGTGGAAGCCCGACTGGGCCATGCGCTGGACGGCGCTTGACGTCGATTACGAAATGTCCGGCAAGGACCTGATCGACAGCGTCAAGCAGTCGGGCGCGATCTGCCGCATCCTGGGTGGCACGCCGCCGCAAGGCTTCACCTACGAATTGTTCCTGGACGAAAACGGCGAAAAGATTTCGAAAAGCCGCGGCAACGGCCTGACCATGGAAGAATGGCTGGCCTATGCGCCGCCGGAAAGCCTGTCCTTGTTCATGTTCCAGAAGCCGAAGACGGCGAAGCGGTTGTATTTCGACGTGATCCCGAAGAACGTCGACGACTACCTGTCGCACCTGAACGCCTATGCGGATCAGGACGATGCGCAGAAGCTCGCCAACCCGGCCTGGCACATCCATTCCGGCAACCCGCCGGAATCGCAGGGGGCCCTTTCCTACAACATCCTCCTGAACCTCGCCGGCGTCTGCCATACCGAGGACAAGTCCGTGCTCTGGCATTTCATCTCGCGCTACCGCCCGGACCTGACGGCGGAAAACGCGCCCTTCCTGGACGACCTGGTCGGCTATGCGATCAACTACTACCGGGATTTCGTGAAGCCGGAAAAAACCTACCGCGCACCGACCGACGGCGAACGCGCCGCGCTCGACGACCTCGCGGGCGCCCTTCGCGCCATGGCCGCCGATACCCCGGCCGAGGACATCCAGACGGAGGTTTACGAAGTCGGCAAACGCCACGGCTTCGAAAACCTGCGCGACTGGTTCAAGGCGCTCTATGAAATCCTGCTGGGCCAGTCGCAGGGCCCGCGCATGGGCTCCTTCATCGCCCTCTACGGCATTCCGGAATCGGTCGCCCTGATCGAAAAGGCCCTGGCCGGCGAGGATTTGGCGGCCAGCGCCTAAGCGGGCTGCTGCGCACCCACCGTCACATCGAACCCAACCGCTCCCGCCATTCGGCGACTTCCCGGGCAAGGGGCGCGGGCGGCGGGTGGCCGTTCAGGACCAGATGGGCGATCTCTTCCCGGGGATGGACCAGGGTCTTGGAATCTTCAAAACCGAGCCAGACCGGCAGGCCGCTGCGCTGGGTCAGCGCGCCGATGACGGCTTGCGCGGCGGGCCCTCGGAAATCCTCGCCTGACCGGGTGCCGCGGACGATGACGTAGTGCCGTTCGAAACAGTTTCGGGCGTCGTCTTCCCGGTTCGTATTGACGATCACGCCGGACCGGTCGGGCCGCGCGTCCTCGGGCAGGTAGTCCAGTTTCCGCCAGCCGCAGAACCAGCCGCGGCAGACGCCCGGGCGGCGGTCGTAGATGCCGCAGCCTCTGCCCGAGTTTTCCGGGCAGAGTTTGCCCGACGGTTTCTGGATTTCTTCGTCGTTGATCTGCAAAACCCGGCAGCATTCCACGCAACCGCCGCAATCCCGGTCTGCAACCAGGTCCGGCGGCGGCGCGTCCTGGGTCACCCGCCGGTGCCGCCGACGGTCAATTGGTCGATCTTGAGGGTCGGCTGGCCGACGCCCACGGGCACGCCCTGGCCGTCCTTGCCGCAGGTACCGATGCCCGGGTCCAGTTCCATGTCGTTGCCGACCATGGTGACGTGGTTGAGCACGTCCTTGCCGTCGCCGATCAGGGTCGCGCCCTTCAGCGCGCGGCCGACCTTGCCATCCTCGATCTCGTAGGCTTCGGTGCAGGAGAACACGAACTTGCCCGAGGTGATGTCGACTTGGCCGCCGCCGAAGGACACGGCATAGATGCCTTTCTTCACGGATTTCAGGATTTCCTCCGGCTCCTTGTCGCCGCCCAGCATGACCGTGTTGGTCATGCGCGGCAGGGGCTGGTGGGCGTAGCTTTCTCGCCGGCCGTTGCCGGTGGGCGCCACGCCCATCAGGCGCGCGTTTGTGCGGTCCTGCATATAGCCCTTCAAAATGCCGTCCTCGATCAGAACGGTTTTTTCCGACGGCGTGCCTTCGTCGTCGATGGTCAGGCTGCCGCGACGATCCTTTATGGTGCCGTCGTCGACCACGGTGACGCCGGGCGAGGCGACCCGTTCGCCCATCAGGCCGGAAAACACTGATGTCTTCTTGCGGTTGAAATCGCCTTCCAGGCCGTGGCCGATGGCTTCGTGCAACAGGATGCCGGGCCAGCCGGGGCCGAGCACCACCGGGACCTCGCCCGCCGGGGCGGGAACGGAGCCTAGATTGACCTCGGCCTGGCGGAAGGCTTCGTCGACGACGTTCTGCCAATTCGCCGGATCCATGAATTGCTCGTACGTCACGCGTCCGCCGGTGCCGTAGCTGCCCGTCTCCATCCGCCCGTCCTGTTCCAGGACGACCGAGACGTTGACGCGCACGAGCGGGCGGATGTCTGCGACCCGATGGCCGCCGGAGCGGACGATCTGTACCGCCTGCCAATTGCCCAGGATCGAGGCCGAAACCTGGCGCACGCGATCGTCCTTGGCCCGGGCATAGGCATCGATGGCGCGCAGCATGGCGACCTTTTCCTGAAATTCGACCTGGGCCAGCGGGTTGTCGTCCATATAGAGGGCGTGGTTGGTGCCCTGCGGATTGGCGGCCATGGTGCCCGTATGGCCGCGCTGCACGGCCTTGACCGTTTCGGCGGCGCGGGCGATGGCGGCCTCGGACAGGTCGGAGGCATGGGAATATCCCGTGCTCTCGCCCGCGATGGCGCGTAGGCCGAAACCCTGGGCCGTGTCGAAACTGGCGGTCTTGATCTGGCCGTCGTCCAGAACCAAGCTTTCCGATTGGCGGTATTCCAGGAACAATTCGCCGTCGTCCATACCGGTCAGGGCATCGTCCAAAAGGCCCTGCACCCGGCCACGGTCCATCCCGGTGCGGTTGAAGAACAGATCGTCGGTGGCGGCGAGGTCGGTCATGGCGGTCCCTGGGGTCTGGAAGGGTGAATTTGAATTTAAGGGGGCCAAAGGCCCCGTCTCTCAGGTTATATAGGAGCCCATGAATATGTTTTCGAGGGGCCCATCCCGAATGGACTATGTTGAGTATAGTGCCTGAGCGAACCGGCGAAATGAACGATCATGTTTGACGAACACCCCCTGCGCCGCACGTTAGCGGAAGAAATCCACGCCCGTCCGCCCGAGGATATGGCGGCCCCCGTGCAGGTCTCGCATATCGCGGTGATCTCGGGCGAGGACGGTATGGCGCCGCACGTCGCGCACCTGGAGGCGCTGTGCAAGCATTTCCGCGTCGCCCCGCCGGCCGCCGATGCGACCCATTTCTCGACGGAACTGGGGGAGTTGCGGCTCAAGTGGGAACGGCATACGGAATTCTCGACCTTCACCATCATGCGTGGCGGGGTTTCCGATCAGCCGTTCAAGCAGACGGCCATCGACAGCCTGCCCAAGGATTGGGTTTCCGGCCTGCCGGGCCAGGTCATCGCCGCCTGCCATGTCGCCGTCGAGACCGGCCAGGGCAGCCAGCGGTCGCCGTCGGACCTGGCGGGACTGTTCGACAACA
>CAJWCU010000032.1 GCA_913030825.1 uncultured Rhodospirillaceae bacterium
ATCACCGCGCCCGCATCGATCAGCGCCTGGATCTCGTCGGCGCCGAAGCCGTGTTCGGCAAGCACTTCTCGCGTGTGCTGGCCGTAGACCGGTGCCCCCTGATCCGTTTTCTGCGGCGTGCCGGAAAATTTCACGGGCATGCCCAGCGCCTTGGCGGTGCCGAGCGTCTTGTGCGGCACGTCGATGACCATTTCGCGGGCGATGGCGTGCGGATCGGCGTGCATCTGGTTGATGTCGAACACCGGGCCGGCGGGCAGGCCGACCTCGTCGAACTTGGCGAGCCATTCGTCCGACGTCTTCGATTTGAAGATCGGCGTCAGGACCTTTTCCAATTCCTTGAGGTTCGCCATGCGGCCCGTATTCTCGGCAAAGCGCGGATCGTCCGCGATCTGCGGATTGTCGAGCGCGGTGAGAAGCCGTTCCCAGGTCCGCTGGTTGGCCGCACCACAGGTGATCCAACCGTCCGAAGTCTCGAACGCCTGATAGGGCGCGTTCAGGGGATGGGCCGAGCCCATGGCGCCCGGCGAGACGCCGGTGGCGAAGGTAATCGCCGATTGCCAATAGGTATGAATGATGCCGGCCTCGAACAGCGAGGTATCGACGAGCTGTCCTTCGCCGGTCTTCAGCGCGTTGGCATAGGCCGCGGAAATACCCATGGCCGCCAGAATGCCGGCGGTGATGTCGGTGATCGGCGCACCCACCTTGCAGGGCGGGCGCCCGGGGCCTTCGCCGGTGATATGCATCAGGCCCGACATGCCCTGCGCGATCAGGTCGAAGCCGCCGCGTTCCGCATAGGGCCCGGTCTGCCCGAAGCCGGAGATCGAACACCAGACGAGTTTCGGGTTGGTCTTCTTCAAATCTTCGTAGGCGAGGCCCAACTTGGCCATCGTGCCCTGGCGGTAGTTTTCGATGACGACGTCGGCGTCGGCGGCCAGCTTGCGGACGACCTCCTTGCCGCCATCGGTCTTCAGGTCCACGGCGACGGACCGCTTTCCCCGGTTCATGACCAGGAAGGCGGCGGCTTCGTCCTCGATCTTCGGCGGCACCGCGCGACGGGTATCGTCACCCCCCGGCACCTTTTCCACCTTGATTACGTCGGCCCCCATGTCGGCCAGCATCAGGGCACAAGTCGGCCCCGCCATCACATGAGTAAGGTCGATCACCTTCATGCCCGCCAGGGGGCCGTCGCCACGCGCCATGTCGGTTCCTCCGTTGATATGGGACCGGGCCGCCCGTTCGGTCGCGGGCGGTCTCCGGAACTGCTTCAGTCTTCCTGGGCCTAGTCTTCGCGAGCCTGGGGATTGACCAGGTAATTCATGGCCGCGTCGACGCCGCCTTTTTCATGCGGCACCTTCGCGAGGTCCAGCCCCATTTCGACACCGGACAGCGTGCCCATGAGCATCAGTTCGTTGAAGTCGCCCAGATGGCCGATGCGGAAGACCTTGTCGGCGACCTTGTTCAACCCGTTGCCGAGCGACATGTCGAAAGCTTCCAGCGTCACTTTCCGGAAGTTGTCGGCGCTATGGCCTTCGGGCATCATCACGGCGGTCAGCACCGGGGAGTATTCCTTCGGCTCCTGACAAAGAACCTCCAGCCCCCAGGCCCGGACGGCGCGGCGGGTCGCTTCGGCGAACCGCTGGTGGCGGGCGAAAACGTTGTCGAGACCTTCCTCCATCAGCATATCGACCGCTTCCTTCAGGCCGTAGAGCAGATTGGTCGCGGGGGTGTAGGGGAAATAGCCGGTCTTATTCATGGTGATCATTTCGTCCCAGGCCCAATAGGACTTGGGCAGGCTCGCCGACTTGGAAACTTCGACGGCCTTGTCCGAAACGCAGTTGAAGCTGATGCCCGGCGGAAGCATCAGGCCCTTTTGCGAGCCGGCGACGGCGACGTCGACGCCCCATTCGTCCTGACGGAAATCGGCCGAGGCGAGTCCCGAGATCGTATCGACCATGAACAGCGCCGGATGGCCCGTGCGGTCGATGGCTTCGCGGACCAGCTTGACCCGCGAGGTCACGCCGGTCGAGGTCTCGTTATGGACCATGCAGACGGCCTTGATCTCGCGGTCGGTGTCTTCGTTCAGGCGCTTTTCGATTGCCGCCGCATCGACGCCGTGGCGCCAATCGCCGTCGATGAACTCCGGCACCAGGCCAAGACGCAGCGCCAGGTTCTTCCACAGCGTCGCGAACTGACCGGTTTCGTACATCAGGATGCGGTCGCCCGGCGACATGGTGTTGGCAAGCGCCGCTTCCCACGCACCCGTGCCCGAGGCCGGGTAGATGATGACCTCGCACTTCTCGGTCTTGAAGACCTTCTTCATGCCGTCGAGGCAGGCATGCGCCAGATCGGCGAAATCGGGACCGCGATGGTCCATCACCGCGGCGTCCATGGCGCGCAGGATACGATCGGGCGTGTTGGAAGGTCCGGGGATCTGCAGGAAATGACGGCCGCGTCGCACAGTCATGATCGGATGTCCTCGTTTTAAATCGGTTGCGGGCGCGCAAGCCTGCGGCCCTTCATTGAGCGAACCGGAATTATGCATACAATTTTTTAGCAGACAACCCGGATTTCGAAAAGGCCTCGTGATTTCATTTTAACTAATTGAAAATACACTAGTTATTTTGCATTACAGCCACGGATTTGATCAAAATAATCCGCCCCAGAAAATCCCATATTGAATTTTGAATTCATTTTGATACACTCGCGCGCACCCCTCCCCGCATGATGGAGCATCGTCGCCCATGACGCCCCCGACCGACCATTCCGCCGCCGCCCAGACCGGCGCCCCCGCCACCCCCGCCGCCGACGCCGTGCCCGGCGCGCCGGGCGCGATCCACCGCCGCCGGGACAAGGGCGACCCGGCCCTGGCACGCCGCCTGAAAGGCGCCGTGAAGGGCTCGGTCCTGTTCGATCCGTTTTCTCGTGGCCGCTATTCCACCGATGCCTCGATCTATCAGATCGAACCCTTGGGCGTCGTCGTCCCGGAAGACGCCGAGGACGTGGAAGCCATTATCAACATCGCCCGCGACGAAGGCGTGCCGATCCTGCCGCGCGGCGGCGGCACTTCGCAATGCGGGCAGACCGTCGGCGAGGCGCTGGTCGTCGACCTGTCCAAGAACCTGAACAAGATTCTCGATTTCGACGCCTCGGGCCGACAGGCCCTGGTCGAACCGGGCCTGGTGCTGGACCATCTGAACGCCTACCTGAAACCGCACGGCCTGTGGTTCCCGGTCGACGTGTCGACCTCGTCCCGCGCGACCATCGGCGGCATGGCGGGGAACAATTCCTGCGGCTCGCGCTCCATTGTCTACGGCACCATGCGCGACAACGTGCGCGCCATCGACGCCGTGACCATGGACGGCCAAGCCATGCAGTTCGGCGAGGTGTCGTCGAACGCGCCGGCCGCCAGCCTGACGCCGGAACAGCAGGACATGGTCGCCAATCTGCTGGCCATCGGCCGGCGCGAGGCGGACCATATCAAGGAAAGCTTCCCCGACCTGATGCGCCGGGTCGGCGGCTACAACATCGACTCCCTCATGCCGGGCGGCGCCTACAAGGGATCCTGGGCCGACGCGACGCTCTACCGGCCGCAAACCCATCCGAACCTGGCGCACCTGCTGATCGGATCGGAAGGCACGCTGGCGTTTTCGACCAAGCTTCACCTGGACCTGCAGCCCTTGCCGAAACACAAGGTGCTGGGCGTCTGTCATTTCCCGACGTTCTATAAATGCATGGACGCGGCCCAGCATCTGGTGACGCTGGGCCCGGCGGCGGTCGAACTGGTCGACCGCACGATGATCGGCCTGGCCCGCGATATCGAAATCTTCCGCCCGACCGTCGAACGCTTCGTCCAGGGCGAACCCGACGCCCTGCTGCTGGTCGAATTCGCGGGCGAGGAGTTGGAACCGCAGCTCGCCAAGCTTGCGCAACTGGTCGAGATGATGGGCGACCTGGGCTTCCCGGGCGCGGTGGTCGAAGCGGTCGATCCCGCCTTCCAGAAAGACATTTGGGAAGTTCGCAAATCGGGCCTCAACATCATGATGTCGATGAAGGGCGACGGGAAGCCGATCTCCTTCGTCGAGGATTGCGCCGTGCGTCTGCCGGACCTGGCCGAATACACCGACCGTCTGACCCAGGTCTTCCACAAGCACGGCACGGAAGGCACGTGGTACGCCCATGCTTCCGTCGGGACATTGCATGTCCGGCCCGTGGTGAATTTGAAACAAGAGCTGGGCGCCAAGCAGATGCGCGCCATTGCCGAAGAAGCCTTTGAGATGGTCCGCGAATACAAGGGATCGCACTCGGGCGAGCACGGCGACGGTCTGGTCCGGTCCGAATTTCACGAAGCCATGTTCGGCACGCGGATGGTCGAGACCTTCAAGGAAGTGAAGACCGAATTCGACCCCGAAGGCCTGATGAACCCGGGCAAGATCGTCGACCCGCCGAAGATGGACGACCGCACCTTGTTCCGCTTCAAGCCGGGATACGAGACCCGGAAGATCGACACGGTCCTCGACTGGTCCGACTGGGGCGGCTTCTCGGGTGCGGTCGAGATGTGCAACAACAACGGGGCCTGCCGCAAGCGTGACGCCGGGGTGATGTGCCCGTCCTTCCGCGCGACCGGCGACGAACAGCACCTGACCCGCGGCCGCGCCAACACCTTGCGCCTCGCGATCTCAGGACAGTTGGGGCCGGAGGCCTTCACCTCGGACGCCATGGCCGAAACCATGAAGCTCTGCGTCGGCTGTAAGGGCTGCAAGCGGGAATGCCCGACCGGCATCGACATGGCGCGCATGAAGGTCGAATTCCTGAATGCCTATAACAAACGCCACGGTCTTCGGATGTTCGACAAGCTGGTCGCCTACCTGCCGCGCTACGCGCCGATGGCATCGAAAATTTCCTGGGCCCTGAACCTGCGCGACAAGATCCCGGGCATGGCCTGGATCTCCGAAAAGATGTTCGGCTTCGCGGCGAACCGCACCCTGCCCCGCTGGGCCTCCGCCCCGGACCGGGGCGAAGGTTTGCCCGGCCCGGGCGAGGCCTGCCCCGTCGGCCCGGCGGTGGTTCTGTTGGGCGATACCTTCAACACCTATTTCGAGCCGGAAAATCTGCGCGCCGCCAGGCGCGTGCTGACCGCTGCCGGATATCGCGTCGTCACCGCGCAGGCGCCGGACAAGTCGCGTCCGCTCTGTTGCGGGCGAACGTTCCTGGCCGCCGGCCTTGCCGAGGAAGCCAAGAAGGAAGCACAGCGGACGTTGGAAGCCTTGATGCCCTACGTCAACGCGGGCGTGCCCATCGTCGGGCTGGAGCCCTCCTGTCTGCTGACCCTGCGCGACGAATTCACCGTGTTGCTGCCCGGCGAGGAGACCAAGGCATTGGCCGAGAAGGCCATGCTGTTCGAGGAGTTCCTGGCATCCGAGGCCGAGGCCGGAAACCTGATACTGCCGCTGAAGGACACCGGTGCGGGCAAGGCACTGCTTCACGGCCATTGCCACCAGAAGGCGTTCAACGTCATGGGCAGCGTCGAGAAGACCCTGCGCCTGGTGCCGGGGCTGGAGGTCGAAACGGTGGACAGTAGCTGCTGCGGCATGGCCGGGGCCTTCGGTTACGACAAGGACAACGTCGCCGTTTCCAAACGCATGGGCGAGCTGTCGTTGCTGCCCGCCGTGCGGGGCGCCGACGCCGATACGGTCGTCGTCGCCGACGGCACCAGTTGCCGCCATCAGATCGCCGACGGCACGCCGCGCGAGGCGATCCACGTCGCCCAGGTCCTCGAACGTTATCTGGAAACGGAATAAGCCCATGGACGAAACGCTCGCCACGCCCATCGCCCGACCGTCCCTGCACGACACCATCGTCAACCGCATCCGGTCGATGATCTATGACGGCGACCTGAAGCCGGGCGAGAAGGTGCCGGAGAAAATGCTCTGCGAGACCCTGGGCATTTCCCGCACGCCCTTGCGCGAAGCGTTGAAGGTCCTGGCCTCGGAAGGCACGCTGGAACTGCTGCCCAACCGGGGGGCGCGGGTCGCGCGTCTGACGGCCGAAGACGTCGACGAAATGTTTCCCGTCATGGGGGCGTTGGAAGGGCTTTCGGGGGAACTGGCCTGCGCCAAGGCGACGGACGCCGATATCGCCGAACTGCGCGCCCTGCATTATCAGATGGCCCTGCATCATACGCGGGCGGAGCGGGCCGAATATTTCGCCATCAACCAGAAAATCCACGAAAAGATCATGGCCGTGGCAGGCAACGACCTGCTGGTCACGATGTACGAAGGGCTGGCCGGGCGCATCCGCCGGGCGCGGTATATTTCGTCCATCACCTCCGGCCGCTGGGACGAGGCCATGGCCGAGCACGAAGAAATCCTGGCGGCCCTGGAAGCCCGCGACGCACCCCGCCTGGCCGCCATCCTGAAAGGCCACCTGCGCAACAAGTGCGAGGCGGTGAAGGAAGTCCTGCGCACCGACGGCAAGAGCGACGAAGCCGCCGCCTGACCCCCGCCTTCCGCGCCCGATGACGCAGAGGTGATCCCCGGTGAGCGGTGGCCTCTGCTAAACAGGCCCCGAGAACAGAGGGGTCCGTTTTCGGTGATTGAGCTTTCGGCCCGGGCAGTCCATCGTTGTCTGATGGCAAACCGCCTTTCCACTTTCATCTTCGGCGAACCGGTCGCGGACCGGCTGCCCGCCCGCGTGCGCGAACGCATCGCCGCCCAACAGCAACAAAGCGAGAAGCTCATCAGTTGGGTCCAAATGGCCCTGGTCCTGTTGTTCGCCGGGCTATGGCTGGCCGCGCCCAAGGCCGGGATGAACCCGGATGTCGAACTGGTGCCTTACGCGCTGGGGTTCTATTTCGTGTTCACCTCGGCGCGCCTGATCGGCGCCTACCGTAATGCCCTGACGCGGCCGTTCCTGATGATCTCAGTGGTCATCGACATGGCGCTGCTGATGATCCTGATCTGGTCGTTCCATATCCAGTACATGCAACCGGCGAGCTTCTATTTGAAGGCGCCGACGCTGATGTACGTGTTCATCTTCATCGGTCTGCGCACGCTTCGGTTCGAGCCGGGTTATATCGTCCTGGCCGGCTTGTCGGCGGCGGTCGGCTGGCTGACGCTGATGGTTTATGCGATCCATTCGAATACCGAATACGCCCCCATGCTGACCCGCGACTACGTCGTCTACATGACGTCGAACGCGATCCTGATCGGGGCCGAGATCGACAAGGTCGTCTCGATCCTGATGGTCACCGGCGTCCTGGCGATCGCGGTGCTGCGCGCGCAACGGTCGCTTTACCGCGCGATCACCGAAAGCACGGCGGCCCAGGACCTGACCCGTTTCGTTTCCAAGGAAGTCGCCGCGCGCATCACCGGCGCCGACGAAGCGATCGAGCCCGGCGACGGCGAGAGCAAGGTCGCCTCGATCCTGTTCACGGATATCGAAGGGTTCTCCACGATCTCGGAAACCATGTCGCCACAGGAACTGGCGTCCACGATCAACGCCTATTTCCAGGCCGTCGGCGAGGTTATCGCCCGTCACGGCGGGGTCATCCTGTTGTTCGAGGGCGACGCCATGCTGATCACCTTCAACGCCGTCTCGCCGTCGGAAAATCATGCGACCCGGGCATTGGATTGCGCGCTCGACCTGCAACGCCTGTGCGATACGCGGACCTTCGGCAACGGCGTGCGATTGCCGACGCGCTGCGGCGTCAACACGGGGCCGGTCACGGTCGGGGCGCTGGGCACGGCGGAAAGCCTGACCTTCACCGTACTGGGCGACAACGTGAACATCGCGGCGCGGCTGGAACAATTGAACAAGCAATACGGCACCTACGTCATGTGCACGCAGGAAACCGTCAACGCCTGCCGCGGCGCCTACCAATTCGATTTCAAGGGAGAGATCACGGTCAAGGGCCGGGCGTCGGCCTGTCAGGTCTTCGCCGTCGCGGCGCCCGAGGACTGATCGAACAGACGGTCCGTCAGCCGCCGCGCGCCGAAATCACCGCATCGACCGCTTCGGCGAATCCTTCGCCCGACGCCCCCGCCGTGACGAAGGCCGGTTCCGCATCCAGGCGGCCGGCGAATTCGGCGACGTTGGCGACACCCACGGAATGGGGGAAGAATTCGAACAACGGCGCGTCGTTGGGGCTGTCGCCCAGGTAAAGCCAACGGGCCCGCTCACCCTCGTCCGAAACATCGGCCTTGTAAAGTTCGCGCAGCACCAGACAGGTCGTCGTCAGCTTGTCATAGGGGCCGAGCCAGCCGTTGACGTGAATGTTGGAATAGGTCGCGGTCATGCCCGCGGCCTCCATGATCGAGACGATCTTGAGAACCTGTTCCTGATCCAGCGCCGCGACGTCCTGGGCATGGTCGATGGCGAGATCGGTTTCCCGGTAGGCCTGATCGGCGGCGAGCGCCGCACCCGGGACCTCGGCGATGATGGTCTCCAGCACTTTTTCGTACTGCGCCCAATGGGCCCGCCGTTCGTCGCGCGCCAGGATATGCAGATGCACCATGCGGCCGGTGTCCGGATGCAGGCGGAAGACGAAACCGCCCGATTCCCCGATCACCGCATCGACCGGCCAGGTCCGCGCCATGGCGTCGCAAGTGCCGGCGGCGGCCCCGGTGACGGCGACGACCTTGAGCCCCGCCATGCGGGCACGCTCGAGTGCTGCCAGCGCCGTCGAGGTCACCTTGCCCTCGGTGGTCAAGGTGCCGTCCACATCGGTGATGATGCCGCGAATGTCGCGGCGGGCGTTTTCCGAAAGATCGCCGAGCGGCTTCACACCATCACCCGATCAGCCGCGCAGCTCGCCGCCCGTGGCCTTGACCACACTGGCGATGACCTTGTCGGCGACGGCGTCGATGTCGGCGTCGGTGAGCGTCTTGTCCGCGGGCTGCAGAACGACGTTGATGGCCAACGACTTTTTGCCCTCGCCCACACCCTGGCCTTCGTAGACGTCGAACAGCGAGACGTCGACGATCAGGCCCTTCTCCGCCGCGAAGGCCGCCTTGATGACGCTGGCGGCTTCGACCCCGGCATCGACGACGAAGGCGAAGTCGCGGTTGACCGGCTGCAGAGCCGAAAGATTCAACCCGGCCTTGGCCGCCGACTTCTTCGCCTTGGCGGCGGGCAGGTTGTCGAAATAAATCTCGAAGCCGACCGCCGGGCCCTTGACGTCCAGCGCCTTGAGCACGGCCGGATGCAGTTCACCGAAGGCGGCCAGCATCATCGGGCCCAGGCGCAAGGCACCCGAGCGGCCCGGGTGGTACCAACCGGGTGCTTCCGCCGTGACCTGGGCGCGGTCGGCGGGCAGGCCGAGATCGGCCAGAACCGCCTGAGCGTCGGCCTTGGCGTCATAGGCGTCGACGTCTCGCGGCGGCGCGGCCCAATGGCGCGGGCCAGTCTTGCCGACACGAATGCCGGAGGCGACGGATTGCTGATCTTCCGGTTTCGATCCTGGGAACTGCGGGCCGACTTCGAACAGGCCCATGTCACCGTATCCCCGCGCCTGGTTCCGCGCGGCGGCGGCCAGCAGGTTCGGCAGGATCGACGGGCGCATGACGTCCAGGTCCGACGAAATCGGATTGAGCAGGCGCATGGTGTCGTCGACGCCGCCGAACAGCTTGGCCTGCGTATCGGGCATGAAGGAATAGGTCACGGCCTCGACCAGACCACGGCCGGCCAACAGACGGCGCGCCTGGGCGCGGCGGCGCTGCAGGGGGCTGAGGGCCAGTTCGGGAAGCTGTTCGTCCCGCGGCAGGCTGACGGCCGGGATGCGGTCGTAGCCGTAGATGCGGACGACCTCTTCGACCAGGCAGGCAGGACCTTCGATATCCGGGCGCCAGCTCGGCACCATGACGGTGACGCGGCTGCCCTGGTCCGATTGAATGGAAAAGCCCAGGGCTTCCAGAATGCGGCGCGCTTCGACGCTGTCCACGTCCGTGCCGCCCAGGGTCGCGACCTTGGACAGATCGAAATCGAGCGTATGCCACCACAAGGGATCGTCGCCGGCGATTTCGATGTTGGAGACCTCGCCGCCGCAGAGATCGAGGATCATCCGCGTCGCGATTTCACAACCGTGCTTCAACAGAGCCGGATCGACGCCGCGTTCGAACCGGTAGCGCGCGTCGGTCTGCAGGTTCAACTTGCGCCCGGTCATCGCCGTGCGCACGGGATCGAAATAGGCGACTTCCAGGAAAACGTTGACCGTGTCTTCGGTGCAGCCCGTCTCCAACCCGCCGATCACCCCGGCGACGCCTTCGGCCCCTTTGTCATCGGCGATCACCGTCATCTCACCGTCGAGTTCGTAAGTCTCGTCGTTGAGCGCCAGCAGCGTTTCGCCCGGCTTGGCGAGGCGCGCATGGATGTTGCCGGTGACCTTGTCGGCGTCGAAGACATGCAGCGGACGGCCGTATTCGAAGGCGATGTAGTTGGTGATATCGACCAGGGCCGAGATCGGGCGCAGGCCGATCGCCAGCAGACGATCCTGCAGCCATTTCGGGCTGGGGCCGTTCTTGACGCCCTTGAAATAACGGCCGACGAACTGCGGGCAGGCATCGGCGGTGTCGTCGGTGAAATCCAGGGAGACCTTGATCGGGCTATCGAAGGTGCCGGCGACGGGCACGGCGTTCAGCGGCTTCAACGTGCCCAGGCCGGATGCCGCCAGGTCGCGGGCGATGCCGCGCACGCCGAGGCAATCGCCCCGGTTCGGGGTGATGGCGATTTCGATGACCGGATCGGCCAGCCCCATGACGTCGACCGCGCGATCGCCGACCTTGGCGTCGGCGGGCAGTTCGACGATCCCGTCGTGGTCTTCCGACAGGCCCATTTCCCGTTCGGACAGCAGCATGCCGCTGGACATCACGCCGCGGATTTCCGTCGGCTTCAGGGTGATGCCCGTGCCGGGCACGTAGGAACCGGAGGGTGCGAACACACCCTTCAGGCCCGTCCGCGCGTTGGGCGCCCCACAGACCAGCTCGACGGTTTCGGTTCCGGTGTTGACCTGACAAACCCGCAGGCGGTCGGCGTCCGGATGCTGTTTGGCGTCCAGCACTTCGCCGACGACGAAGGTTTCCAGGCCCTGGGCCCGGTCGGTGACGGCTTCGACCTCGAGTCCGACCATGGTCAGGCGCTCCAGGATGTCGTCCAGCGACGCATCGGTCTCAAGATGGTCCTTGAGCCAGCCGAGGGTGAATTTCATCGGTTCAGCCCCCCGGTCAAGCTGGGCACGTCGAGCGAGGCAAACCCGTAATGGCGCAGCCAGCGCAGGTCCGATTCATAGAAGGTGCGCAGGTCGGGCACGCCGTATTTCAGCATCGCCATGCGCTCGACCCCCATGCCAAAGGCGAAGCCCTGGTATTTGTCGGGGTCGATGCCGCAATTTCTTAGGACGTTCGGATTGACCATGCCGGAGCCGAGAATTTCCAACCAGTCGCCGCCGCGCCCGATCTTCAATTCGCCGCCTTCGCGAGAACAGCCGATATCGACCTCCGCCGAGGGTTCGGTGAAGGGGAAATAGCTGGGCCGGAAGCGGACCGGCAGGTCGTCCATGCCGAAGAACGCACGGAGGAATTCCTCCAGGCAGCCCTTGAGATGACCCATATGGGTTTTCTCGTCGACCATCAGGGCTTCGACCTGATGGAACATCGGCGAATGGGTCGCGTCGTAGTCGCAGCGATAGGTGCGGCCCGGCACGATCACGCGGAACGGCGGCTCCCCGTTCTGCATGGTGCGGATCTGCACCGGCGATGTATGCGTGCGCAGGACCAGACGGCCCTCATCGCCTTCGCCGTCGGGGGCGGGCAGATAAAAGGTGTCGTGGTCCTGGCGGGCCGGGTGATCGGCCGGAATATTGAGGGCGGTGAAGTTGTGCCAGTCGTCTTCGACGTCCGGGCCTTCGGCGACCTTGAAGCCCATGGTGCCCAGAACGGCGACGATTTCCTCGATGACCTGGCTGATCGGATGGATGCGGCCCGTTTCTTCCGGGCGCACCGGCAGGGTCACGTCGATCTTTTCTTCGGCCAGGCGGGCATCCAGCGCCGCACCCTCCATCGAAGCCTTGCGAGCGTCGATGGCGTCGGCCACGGAATCCTTGAGCGCGTTCAGCGCCTGGCCCGTCTCGCGGCGTTGGTCCGGGTCGAGACCGCCCAGGCCCTTCATCTGATCGGTGATGCGGCCCTTCTTGCCCAGGGCCGAGACGCGCACTTGTTCCAGCGCATCCAGGTCCGCCGCCGCCTCGACGGCGGCAAGAAGTTCCTCACGGAGCTTTTCGACACTCTCCATGGCCGCGCCTCATCTTCGTTCGATTGGGTGCCGGCGCCGTTTGACGGGCGCCGGCCGGCAGTGAATCGGTTAGTTGCCGAGGGCGGCCTGGGCCTGTTCCACCAGCGACTTAAAGGCTTCCGGTTCGCGCACCGCCAGATCCGAAAGAACCTTGCGGTCCAGTTCGATACCGGCCTTGGTCAGGCCGTTCATGAACTGGGAATAGGTCAGACCGTGCTCGCGCACACCCGCGTTGATACGGGTGATCCAGAGGCGGCGGAAGGTCCGCTTCTTGTTGCGGCGGTCGCGATAGGCGTATTGCAGCCCTTTTTCGACCTTTTCCAGCGAAATGCGGAAGTTGTTCTTGTTCCGGCCGCGATAACCCTTCGCGCGGTCGACGACTTTCTTGTGGCGGGCGTGCGCGGTGACGCCGCGAGTAACTCGTGCCATTGTCCAGCTCTCCTAAATCTTAAAGTAACGCGGCGTTACAGGTACGGCGCGAAGGACTTGATCTGGCGCGCATTCGTCGCGTCCAGGACCATCGTGCCGCGTGCCTTGCGCTTCATCTTGGTGGAGCGCTTGCGCAGGTTGTGGCGCTTAAAGGCGAAATTGCCGCGCACCTTACCGGAACCGGTCACTTTGAACCGGCCCTTGGTGCTGGACTTGGTCTTCAGCTTGGGCATTTCGACATCCTTTCATATGTGCCGCGCCGGTACGGCCCGGAAGCGGCAACGTCTTGGTCTATGGTCGTTTAAGAGCGGCCAGGCATGCCCTTTACAAAGCCATGCCGCTCGGTCGAGCCGCGGGTTATAGCGCCGGGAGGGCCGGGATGCAAGTGCCGCCGCGGGTTTTAAAGGAGGGAAATCGGGGCCGCTAGTTCGGAGGCCGGGGCCTATTCGATGATCGTCACGCCGCCCCGGAACGAGAAGGTCCCGGATTTGGACATGCCGACGATGATGCAGCCGTCCCCCTGGTTAAAGATTTGCCAGCCGCGCAGCAGGATCGCCTGTCCCGCCGGAATGGGATGCAGTTTTTGCGAGCCGCCCAGATGCTCGATGACGCCCTTTCCATTGGCGTCGGAGGTCAAGAAGTAACGCCCGGATTTGTCGGCGTTGAACTGAGCCTTCTGGCAGACGTAGACGTGGCGCGCGTGATGCGACATGCGCTCCATGTAGGCGACGGCCTTGGCGAACTGAATGCAGCGTTCGGTGACCTCTTCGTCCGATGCGAATTTGGACAGGCCGACCAGCTGGCGTTGGGTAAATTCCGTGTACACGATCCCGGCGGGGATGCGGTATTGCTCCTTGATCTGGGCGCAGGCATCGAAATCCGAAACCTTGAAGCCTTCCTTGGCGGCCCGCTTGGCGAACTTATTGGCCTTCGAGGCCAATTCCTTGGCCCTGCGGTCGAGCGCAGCCTGGCTGTCCTGGGCGACATGCCCCAGAACCTGATAGGCGTACCAACCCAAGAGCCCCGTCGCCGGCAATACGAACAACAAAACGACGCCCCAGACGAAGCCCTTGCCCAGGCCCTTTTTCTTGCCGTTGCCCTTACCTTTGCCTTTACCCTTGCCCGCCGTTTTCGGCTTGGCTGCGGGTTTGGCCGCCGCATCAGGATCGCCCGGTTTCGCTTCTTCAGCCATGTACTCGCACCACTAAAAAGGAATTCCCTGCGCGGGCCCGTCGCCGGACGCCCTGGGCCACACTGCCCGGTGATATTGCGGCGGGAATGTATTAAACGACCCTTACCCTATCCTGACCGCCCCGGCAATGCAGCCCTGGCGTCCACCCGGCATGCACGCAAGACACATGCCAAGCGGCAAATGAAATCGCGCGGCCGGACCGGCGTTTGTTGACCGGGACGGAGCACCGCCGCATTCTGCCCCCGCCATGCTGCTGCTCAATCTCATCGGTGCCGGGGATCAGGCCTTCGACCCTTTGATCCTGCTGCTGCTCGCCATCGTTCTGGATGCCTATCTGGGGGACACCCCCTGGCTGTTCAAGCGCGCGCGCCATCCTGTGGCCGTTCTGGGCTCGCTGATCGATTGGTTCGACCGCAAGCTGAACCGCGACAAACGCCCGGAAATGGACCGCGCCATCCGGGGGGCGGTGACCGTGCTTTCGGTGGTGGGGATCACCGGCGGGATTGGCGTCGGGATCGCCTGGCTGTCCTTCGCCCATCCGTTGGGCTGGACGATCGAGCTGTTCTGCGTGGTTCTGTTGTTGGCGCAGCGGGGGCTCTACGACCATGTGCGGGCGGTCAAAAAGGGCCTGGAAGAAAACCTGGAGGCCGGGCGCGACGCGGTCTCGCACATCGTCGGCCGCGATCCGGCGCAATTGGACGGCCCGGGCGTCGCCCGCGCGGCTATTGAATCGGCGGCCGAGAACTTCGGCGACGGGGTCGTCGCGCCCGTCTTTTATTATGTGCTGTTCGGCGCGCCCGGCCTGTTCATCTACAAGGCCGTCAACACCATGGATTCGATGATCGGCCACCGAACACCGAAATACCGCGCCTTCGGCATGACGGCGGCGCGCCTGGACGATGTCTTGAACTTGATCCCGGCCCGGCTTTCCGGGCTGTTCATCTGCATCGGCGCTGTCTTCGCGCCGGGGGGGCGCCCCTGGCAGGCGGTCAAGACCATGCTGCGCGACGCCGGCAAGCACCGGTCGATGAACGCCGGCTGGCCCGAGGGGGCGATGGCGGGGGCGCTCGACCTCGCACTCGCCGGGCCCCGGCGCTACGCCCATGAAATTGCCCGCGATCCCTGGATCGGCGACGGCCGGGCCCAGGCGACGGCCCAGGACATTGGCCGCGCCCTTTACCTTTACGCCGTCGCCTGTCTTATCAATGCGGGCTGGGTCGCCGCCGTGGCGGTCGTCCGCTTCGCCGTCCCTGCGGGGGGATGATCCCAGGTCCGCCGGGCGATCCCCGGAAACTGGCCGTTGCCGCCCACCGCGCCGCCATGCAGAATGCGCGAAACCGCTCCTGAAGAAACTTGGAGCGCAACCGCCAACATCACGATCAAGACCCGGCATCAAGCCCGGCCAGGGAGCACATCCGACCGCCATGGACCAGACACACGCCGATCAGCCCCTTTGGACGCCCTCCTCCGACTATGCCGAGGGTTCGACGATCAACGCATTCCGCCTGCATCTCAATGAAACGCTGGGCCTTGACCTGGCCGACACGGGGGAGATGCACGCCTTTTCCGTGAACGAACGGAAACGGTTCTGGACCGCGCTGAAGGATTACACCGGTGTCATCGCCTCGACCTGGGGCGACACCGTGCTGGTCGACGGTGACAAGATGCCGGGGGCGAAATGGTTCCCCGGCGCGCGTCTGAACTATGCGGAAAACTTGTTGCGCCGTCGCGACGATGGCGAGGCCATCGTCTTCCGCTCCGAGAACGGCACCCGGCGCGCCATGTCCTTCAAAGGTCTCTACGATCAGGTTTCATCCCTGACCCAGGACCTGAAGGCCAAGGGCGTCGGCCCCGGCGACCGGGTCGTCGGGTATCTGCCGAACATGCCGGAATCCGTGGCCGCCATGCTGGCGGCGACGGCATTGGGCGCCGTCTGGTCCTCCTGTTCGCCGGATTTCGGGGTTCAGGGCGTGCTCGACCGGTTCGGGCAGATCGAACCCAAGGTGTTCTTCTGCACCGACGGCTATTTCTACAACGGCAAACGCCACGACGTGCGCGACAAGAACGCGGAAATCCTGGCGAGCCTCCCGTCGGTCGAACAGGTCATCGTCGCCCCCTACGATCCCGCCGACCGGCCGGACGTCTCGATGATGACCGGCGCCCGGCTTTTGGCCGACGTGACGGCGGATCACGCCCCCGGCGAGATCGATTTCGCCCAGGTACCGTTCGATCATCCGCTCTACATCATGTTTTCCTCGGGCACGACGGGGGCGCCGAAGTGCATGGTCCATTGCGTTGGCGGAACGATTCTCAAGCATGCGTCGGAAGAAGCCATTCATTGCGATATCCGCCGCGACGACCGGGTCTATTTCTTCACGACCTGCGGCTGGATGATGTGGAACTGGCTGGTTTCGGTTCTGGCCTGCGAGGCCTGCCTGCTGCTCTACGATGGATCGCCGTTCCATCCCGGACCCGAAACGATTTTCGATTATGCCGACGCCGAGAAGATGACCCTGTTCGGGACCTCGGCCAAGTACATCGACGCCGTCGCCAAATCGGGCATCAGCCCGAAAGACAGCCATAATCTGTCGTCGGTCCGGATGATCTGCTCCACCGGCTCGCCCCTGGCGCCGGAAGGCTTCGAATACGTCTACGACCACATCAAAAAGGACGTGCATCTGGTCTCGTTCACCGGCGGCACGGACATCATGGGCGTGTTCGCCGGCGGCGACTGCACCCGCCCCGTCTGGCGCGGGGAGTTGCAGGGACCGGCCCTCGGCATGGCCGTCGAATGCTGGGACGACGACGGCAAACCGATGATCGGCGAAAAGGGCGAGTTGGTCTGCATCAAGGCGTTTCCGTCCATGCCGACCGGATTCTGGGGCGATGACGACGGATCGCGCTACCACGCCGCCTATTTCGAACAGTTCCCCAATGTCTGGACCCACGGCGATTACATCGAGATCACCGAACACGGCGGGATGATCGTCTACGGCCGGTCGGACGCGACGCTCAACCCGGGCGGCGTGCGCATCGGCACGGCGGAAATCTACCGCCAGGTGGAAAAGCTGGACGAAGTCGTCGAAAGCCTGGTCATCGGCCAGGAATGGGACCACGACGTGCGCGTCGTTCTGTTCGTGCGGCTGGCCGATGGCGTCACGTTGGACGACGCCCTGACGAAAAAAATCCAGGGCCAGGTGCGGGCCAACTGCACGCCGCGCCATGTCCCGGCCAAGGTCGTCGCGGTGACCGACATCCCGCGCACCAAATCGGGCAAGATCACCGAACTGGCGGTGCGCGATATCGTCCATGGCCGCCCGGTCAAGAACAAGGAAGCCATGGCCAACCCCGAGGCTTTGAAGTTGTTCGAGGACCTCGCCGATCTGAAAAGCTGATTTCAGGTGCCCGGCCGGTCGGGCCGGGCCTGGAAATCCGCGACCTCGGCCAGCAGCCAGTCCCGGAACGCCTGGATTTCCGGCCGCCCGGACCGGCCCGGCGCGGTGACCAGGTAGTAAGCCGGGGTCAGCGTCAGGGACGGGCCGAAAGGCACGACCAGGCGCCCCGCCTCGATGTCGTCGGCGGCCAGGGACCACCGGCCGAGCGCCACCCCGGCCCCCGCCAAGGCCGCCTGGAGAACGTTTTCCGATGCCGTGAACCGAGGGCCGCCCGCGCTGTCGATCTCGGGCGCTCCGGCCGCCGCCAACCAGGTCCGCCAATCGGGGGCCAGCGGATCGAAGGTCATGGAATCGTCGTGCAACAAGGTCACCCGGCCCAGATCCCCGGGTCCCGCGAGCGGCGGACCATGTTCCAACAGCGTCGGCGCGGCCAAGGGCACGATCGTTTCCTCGAACAAGCGCACCGTTTCCAGGCCCGGGTAATTGCCCATGCCGAACCGCACGGCCAGATCCGCCTCACCCGCCAAGAGGTCCGCATAGTCACGGGTCGCCACGATTTGAACCTGGACATCCGCCGGGCCCCGGTCGAGGCGCGGGATCAGCCATTTCATGGCAAAGGACGGCACGACGCTGACGACCAGGGGCCCGCTCTTGGGTGGTCGGACGAGGTCCATGGCGGACGCCATTTCGTCGAACCCTCGCCTCAGACCGGGATAAGCCTGCCGCGCCGCTGCCGTCGGGATCACCGCGCGCGCCGCGCGCCGGAACAACACGACACCCAGGTGATCCTCCAGGCCTTTGATCTGATGGCTGACCGCCGAGGGCGTGACGCTCAGTTCCTCGGCCGCGGCGGCAAAGCTTTCGAGGCGACAGGCGGCCTCGAAGGCACGAAGCGATGTCAGGGGAGGCAGACGCATGGCAAGGATGAATTTTACTTGGTCTAAGGGCGAATTTTACGCGTTTGTATGCATTCAGATAACAGGCTTATAGCTGCGGACCACCAAATTAGTGAATTTATTTCATTTTAAGGAACGCGCCCATGCCCGTTAACGACACCCCTTCCGTGCTGCGGGACGACCGCGGCCCGGTCGCCATCCTGACCTTGAACCGGCCTGACCAACTGAACGCTCTGAACCATGCCGTGATCGACGCCCTGGCCGACCACCTCGACAGGATCGAGCGAGACGATGCGATGCGCGCGGTGATCGTCACCGGCGCCGGCAAGCGCGCCTTCAGCGCCGGCGCCGACATCAAGGAGTTCGCCCATTTCGTGGACGCCGGGGTCGAGGTCGCCCTGCGCGAGTTCGTCGCCCGGGGGCAGGCCCTGACCTCGCGGATCGAGCGGTTTCCCAAACCGATCATCGCCGCCGTCAACGGCCTGGCCTTCGGCGGCGGCTGCGAGATCACCGAAGCCATGGCGCTGGCCGTCGCCGCCGAGACAGCGACCTTCGCCAAGCCGGAGATCAACCTGGGCTTTCCGCCGCCGTTCGGCGGCAGTCAGCGCCTGCCGCGTCTGGTCGGCCGCAAGCGGGGGATGGAGATGATCCTGACCGGGGATCCGATCTCCGCGCGCGAGGCGCTGGACTACGGGCTGGTGAACCGGGTCGTTCCGGCACGCCGCCTGATTGACGAGGCCGAGAAACTGGCGCGCCGAATCATAGAGAAATCGCCGGTCAGCGTCGCCGCGAGCCTGGCGGCGGTGACCCGGGGCATCAACCTGAGCATCGACGAAGGCCTGGCCGTGGAAGCGGCCCAGTTCGCCCGCGCCGCCGCGACCCCCGCGGTGCGTGACGGCATCGGGCGCTTTCTCGACCGGTCGGCCAAAGCACAGGAACCATCGTCATGAGCCATACCGCCTTCACCAAGGAGGCCTTCCGCGCGTTTCGCGACGACGACCGCGCAGGCCCTGTCCATATGCTGAACCTGATCAAGCTGCGGTCGGTCGCCGATTACGGGGACACGCCGCCGGAGAGCGGTGCGAACACGGTGCCGCGAACGGGCGCCGAGGCTTATGCCGCCTATGGCCGGGCGAGCGCCCCGGTGCTGGCGCGGCTGGGTGCGCGCATCGTCTGGCGCGGGCGCCTGGAACAGGTGCTGATCGGCCCCGGGGAAGAACACTGGGACGTCTGTTTCATCGCCGAATACCCGACCCCCGGGGTCTTCGCCGAAATGGTCTTCGATCCCGAATACCGGGACGCCATGCGCCACCGCCAGGCAGCGGTCGCGGATTCGCGGCTGATCCGGCTGGCGCCGCTGACCACCGGGGCGGCGTTCAACGATCCCGAAGATTGAGAACAGGCGGCCGTCGCCGAGGATGACACGTCCGGGAGGGGGCGGAAGGTGCGCGACCCTGCGCCGGTTAGCGGCCCTTTCTGTCGCCGAAGCCCAATGCCGGGCCGGCCCGGGCCGGGCCGGAAGGCCGGTCAGGGGCCGGTCAAGGGCCGGTAAAGGCCTGACCCGACAAGGCCGGATGATAAAGCGGCTGGATCACGTTGCCGGCCGGGTCCGTGCAGTGGAACGAGCGGGCGCCGTCGAAATGATCCGATGGCGTATCCAACAGATTGACGCCCTTCTCCTGCATGAACTCGAACCAGGCCTGGAGGTCGTCCTTGGTATCGACGATGAAACCGAAATGATCCATCGGCCGCCTGACAGGGGCCGGACCGCCGGGCCGCGCGCGGCCGAGCGACAGGTTGTCGTTGCCCAAGGTCAGGTAAACAAGATTGTCGTTGGCGCGGACCAGAACCTCCATGCCCAGGATATTGCGGTAGAAGTCCTCGCAGGCTTCCAGGTCCTCGACGACCAGGGCGAGATGGCGCAGGCCGTTCAATTTAGGTGGGGTATCGGGCATGGGGGGATGTCTCCTTGGATGATTTGCCGCCAGCTTAACCGCGGCGGGGGCCCCCGCGAAAGGCGCTTTGTCGGCGATCGCCCGGGCTCACACCACGAGCGGTGCGCTCGGGTTCTGCTGTTCCGCCGCTTCGAATTCGCCGACCAGCCATTCGCGAAAGGCACGGATCTTGGGCCGGTCCTCGGTTCCCTCGACGCAGGCCAGGTAATAGGCCTGGGGGGCCGGCAGGGCGAAATCGAAGGGCCGCACCAGGCGCCCCGCCGCCAGGTCGTCGGCGACCATGACGCTGCGCCCCAAGGCCACGCCCTCGCCCGCGCGCGCGGCCAGCAGGACCAGATTGGAATGGGTATAGCCCGGGCCCCGTTCCGGATTGACCGAAGCGCAGCCGACGGCATCCAGCCAGTGCTTCCAATCCAGCGGCATTTCGTCATGCAGCAGCGTGTAATGGGCAAGGTCTTCCGGCTTTTCCAACGGCGGGCCGTCGGCCAGCAAGTCGGGCGCGCAGACCGGGAACAATTCTTCGGTCCGCAGCAACGTTACCGTCAGCCCCGGCCAGGCCCCGCGGCCATAGCGCACGGCGACGTCGACCCCTTCGCGCGCCAGATCGACCATGCGGTCGTTCATCACCAAACGCACGTCGATTTCCGAATGGGTCTGGCGGAACCGGCCCAGGCGCGGCACCAGCCAGGACTGCGCGAAGGAATCCATGGTCGTCACGGTCAGCACCCCTTCCTGGTCCTGGCGCTGCACCCGGTTGACCGCCGTGGTCAGGATATCCATGGCGTCCCGCACTTCGGGAAACAGCAATTGCCCGGCCTCGGTCAGGACCAGGGCGCGGCTGAGGCGCCGGAACAGGGGAAAGCCCAACCAGTCCTCCAACCCCCTGATCTGATGGCTGACCGCCGCTTGCGTCACGTTCAATTCGTCCGCCGCCTGGGTGAAGGACAGATGGCGGGCGGCGGCCTCAAAGGCACGCAGCGCGTTCAGCGGCGGCAGGCGGCGGGACATGATTGTACCATAACATTAAAATTCCTTATCACTTCGGTGACGATCGAAACGATTGAATTTTTATCTAATTGAAAAATAATGTTTTTATAATTGTATCATGACATATGGATAATTTTTTCTAATCCATAAAGAAGATTTTGTCGTTTGTGAAGGGCCATTGATCCGGCCTATTCAATCCCTGCGCCACGGACGGCGCGCCTACCGAACCGACCCCTCAACCCCGCCCGCTGAATTTTCCGGGCATTGAAACAAGGACAGGACCAATGGCCTCGTCATCGACGACCTCGCAATCCGCGGGTCAATTCTCCGGCCGCCCGGGCCTGTTCCCTCTCGGACAGGTCCTCGCTTCATTCACCGTTTCCGCCGTCAAGGCCGTCTTCAACTTCCCGAGCCTTCTCGTGGAATGGCAGAAACGCGATGAAATGCGTAACCATCTCGCCCAAATGGACGCACGCATGCTCCAGGACATGGGCCTGACCGAGACCGATGTCCGGCGCGAGATCGAAAAGCCGTTCTGGATTTCCTGATCCAGAAGCCTACACTTTCCCTGGCACGAGGCGTGCCATACTAGGGCGGAACCGGTCCCGGCGACCGGTTCCGTCCCTCTTTTGTTTTATCGCCGAGCCAGAGCAGGCCCGTACCCTTGATCTTCTTCCTCTACGCCGTGACCGTTTTTGCCTGGGGCCTGAGTTGGTATGGCGTCCAATTGCAGCTTGGCGTCGTCGCGCCCGAGGTCTCGGTGTTCTACCGCTTCGCCATCTCGGCGGCGGTGATGTACGGCTTTTGCCTGGTGACCGGTCGGCGCATCGATTTCCGCCCGCGCGACCATCTCTGGGTCGCCGCCCAGGGCGCCTTTCTGTTCGGAACGAACTTCTATCTGGTCTATCTGGGCGCGCAGTATCTGCCGTCGGGTCTGGTCTCGATCCTGTTTTCCACGGTCATTGTGATGAACGTCGCGGGCGGGGCCTTGTTCCTGCACAACCGGCTGGAGCCGCGAATGATCGTCGGCGCGATTTTCGGGATCGGCGGGATCACCGTGATCTTCTGGCCGGAACTGATGCTGTTCGACATTCATTCGGGTGGCGCCAAGGGCATCGTCCTGGTGCTCTGCGGCACGGCCTCGGCGGCGTCGGGAATGTTGATTTCCGCCCTGAACCAGCGCCGGGGCCTGGGCGTCGTGCGCACCAACACCATGGGCATGGTCTACGGATCGCTGTTCTTTCTGATTTATTGCGTGGCACAGGGCGCCGAATTTCGCATGGAATGGACGGCGACCTATATCGGATCCCTGTTGTTCCTGTCGGTCGTGTCGACCGTCATCGCCTTCGCGACCTATCTGACCCTGGTCGGGCGCATCGGCCCGGAACGGGCGAGCTATTCCTCGGTCCTGTTTCCGCTGGTCGCGCTGACCGTGTCGACCTTCATGGAAGGCTTTCAATGGACGGCGGGGGCGGTCGTCGGCGTCGGTTGCGTGCTGATCGGGAACCTGGTCGTTCTGACGCCGCCGGCCATGGTCGCGCGCCTGCGCGGCAAGACCGCCCCGGCACCCGATATTCCCACCGCCGATCCGGCCCCGGAGATGAGCCAACGCCCGCCCGTATAGAATACCCGCATCGTCGATCAAGCGGCCGCAAAGCGCCGCGCCCTGGAGAGAGAACCACCCATGTCCGCCAAACGCATCGGCATCGCCGTCTGGATCGTCGCCTTCGCCGGCTGCCTGATCGCCAGCCTGAACCTGGGCATCCGCACGACCTTCGGCCTGTTCCAGACCGACATCCTGCGTGACCTTTCGATCACGCCGGGCGATTTCGGCCTGGCTTTGGCTATCCAGAATTTGATGTGGGGCGTCGCCACGCCCTTCGCCGGCGCCGTCGCCGACAAATTCGGCAGCATGCGGGTCCTGGCCTTGGGCGCTATGCTCTATGCCACGGGGCTTTACGTCATGGGCACGGCGGACGGCCTGATGTCCTTTCACCTGGGTGCCGGGTTCTTGATCGGCATCGGCATGAGCGGCACCGGCTTCGGCGTCGTGCTGGGCGCCGTCGGCCGCCGGGTGGCGGTCGAACACCGCTCCCTCGCGCTCGGCATCGCCAGCGCCGGCGGGTCGTTCGGGCAGTTCTACATGGCCCCCGTCGGCCAAGCCCTGATGGAGACCCAAGGCTGGACCGGCGCGCTGGTCTCATTGGCGCTGATCTGTCTGATCTCGATCCCGCTGGGCTTCCTGATGTCGCGCCAACCGCTCGCCGCCGACGCCAAACCGGTGAGCGAACGCCAGGCAACCGGTGGCACCGGCGACCTGACGCTCGGCCAGGCTCTGGGAGAAGCCTATGCCCATGTCGGGTTCATCCTGCTGACCCTGGGATTTTTCGTCTGCGGTTTCCAGGTCGCCTTCATCACCGTGCATTTCCCGAAGTACCTGGAAATCCTGAATATCGATCTTCGGATCGCCGCCTTGTCGCTGTCGCTGATCGGGCTGTGCAATATCGTCGGCACCTTCGTCTGTGGCGCGTTGGGCGGAAAGTTCTCCAAGAAATGGGTGCTGGCCTGGCTTTATTTCCTGCGCTCGCTCTGCATCATCGCCCTTTTGATCGCGCCCAAGACGGAGTTGAACATCCTGCTGTTCGCCGGCGCCATGGGGCTTTTGTGGCTGGGCACGGTGCCGCTGACCTCGGGCCTGGTCGCCCATATGTTCGGCGTGCGGTATCTGTCCATGCTGTTCGGGATCACCTTCCTCAGCCATCAGGTCGGCAGTTTCCTGGGTGTCTGGCTGGGCGGGTATCTCTATGAGACGACCGGCAGCTACGATCTGGTCTGGTACGGATCGATCGCTTTGGGCATCGCCGCCGCCGCCCTGCATATCCCGATCGATGAGAAACGCCCCGCCGCCCAAGCGGCCTAAGCCTAAAGGGTCCATAAATAAAACCGACATTGCCGCCCGTTAGGACGCCGTAATATAAAGCGCCTTCCGGGAGGCCCCCGCCGGCCCGCACGCGTAACCGCATCGTCAGGGCCGTCATGCTGCACATGAGTTCCATCCTGTTTTCCTTCACCGTGATGCAGTTCATCATGGCGGCGGTGCTGATGGTGTTCTGGCGGGTCCGGACCAAGGCCAACGGCCTGAAGGAAATGGCGCTGGCGGCGGCCTTGGGCGGGACCGGCGCCCTGATCGCCGGATTCGGAACCTACAGTCAGAATTTTCATCTCGGCACCGCCGGGATCGCCTGTTTCGTCTTCACGACCCTGGCGGCGGCGCGGTCGATGGATCGCCTGCAGGGCCGGGACCCCAATCCCGTCCGCGAAGCCGCGGCGGCGATCCTGGCCATCGCGATCATCGGGTACTTCGCGGTGGCCGAACACAGCGTCGCCGGGATACTCACCACTCTGTCTGCGCTTTACGCCATCGTTACGGGCGTGACGGCGCGGCGGCTTCTGGCGGAAAAGAACCCCGCGCTGAAAAGCGGCTGCCGCATCCTGGGGGTCCTGTTCGCCGTGTTCGCGGCACTGCACACCGTCCGCGTCTTCTTCCGGCCGTTCATCGAAGGCGTGCCCGGACCGGGCGGCCAGATCGTGCCGCTGGATATTCTTTATGCCTTCATCGGCTTGGCCATCGTCATCGGCTGGTCTCTGGGCTTGCTCTGGACGATCTACAACAGCTCGGAACACCAACTGCGCGCCGCCTATGAAGACCTGGAACGATTTTCCGCCGCCGTCGCCCATGACCTAAAATCGCCGCTGAACGCGGTGATCGGGAACATCGAGGCCGCCACCCATCCCGCCCCGAACCAGTCACCGGAAACACGCGACCGGTTTCTCGCCTCGGCCCATGAAGCGGCCCTGCGCATGAACCGGTTCATCAACGATCTGCTGGCCGATGCCCGCACGGACCATAGCGCATCGGTGGCAGAGGCGGTCGAACCCGCCCAATGCCTGCGCGCCGCCCGGGACGGCCTGGCCGCGCAGTTGGAGGCCGTCTCGGCCGAGATCACCGTCGGCGCCCTGCCCTTGGTCACCGCGAACGGCCTGCAGCTGACCCGGGTGTTTCAGAACCTGCTCGACAACGCGGTCAAATACCGATCCCACGACCGGCCGCTTCACATCGACGTTTCGGCTCGCCGGGCCGACGACGGGCTCGTGCATATTTCCATCAGGGACAACGGCACGGGGATCGCCCGGGCGGATCAGGCCCGGGTGTTCGACCGGTTCGCGCGCGCCGGCAAGCAGAGCCTGGTCGAAGGCGACGGCATGGGCCTGGCGGAATGCCGCAGGGTCATCGAAAAGGCAGGCGGCACGATCTCGGTCGCTTCGGAACTTGGCGACGGCGCGACCTTCACCGTCAGCCTGCCCGCCGCCCCGGACTAAGGAACGGCCCGGCAGGGTAGCGGATCGTCAGTTGAGCGCCCCGCCCCCCGCACCCACGCCGCAGCCGGCATGACGGCATGACGGCAGGGCGTCGCGGCGATCTTCTCCGGGTGTTTCAAGCAAACAATTGCCGGGGTCCGCTCGAGCAAGTATTGACTTTGTTCATGTTCGACACCTCGTCCTTGCTGTTCTCGCTGTTCGTCGTCAAAGGCACGATGGCGCTGATCCTGCTGTTGTTCCGGGTGACGCGTTTCCGGGCCAACGGCCTCCCCGAAATGACCGGCGCCATGGCATTGGGCGCCGTCTGGGCCTTTGCCGGGATTATCGTCGTCGACAGATCGAATCATTTGATGGCGATTGGGCCGCTTACGCTGATCTGCGCCGCCGACATGTTCGCCGCCCGCGCCATGCGCCGCCTGCAGGAGCTGCCGTCCCGGTGGCGGATCGAAGCATCGCTGCTTGTCGTCTGTTTCCTGGGGATCGCCTATTTCAGCGCGATCGAGCAATCCTTGCCACTCAGCCTGGCCGTAACCTCCGTCGCCTCGGCAACCTTTTGCGGCCTCGCGGCCTACGACCTGCTATCCGAAAAGCGCCAGGGCCTGCAGACGGGTTGCCGCATTCTGGGCGGCTTGTTCGGGTTCTGGGCCCTGTTCCACCTGGTCCTGGTGTTCACGCGCCCGCTCTATGGCTCGGGAGCCGAGCTCGTCGAGCAGATCATCACCGTGGACCACCTTGTGCTGTTCTTGAACAACATGCTGGCGATCAGCTGGAGCCTCGGTTTCCTTTGGACCTCCTATAGTAACGCGCAGTTCCGGTTTCGCGCCGCCTATGAGGAATTGCACCGATTTACCGGTGCCGTCGCCCACGACCTACGCTCGCCGCTAAACGCAGTCATCGGCAACATCGAGGCGGTGACCCACGGCGGGGGTGCCGCCATCCCCGAAACGCAGCGCAGGTTTCTGGATTCAGCCCACGAAGCGGCGTTGCGCATGAACCGTTTCATCAACGATCTTCTGGCCGACGCCCGGTCGGGCGAATTTGGCACGGAGGTCCAGGTCGCAGACACCACCTCCTGTTTCCGCGAAGCGGCCGCCGGCCTTAAGGCGCAGATAGAGGCGGTCGCCGCCTCGGTCCAGGTGGTCGATCTGCCGGCGGTTTCGAGTAACAGCCTGCAGTTGACGCGGGTGTTCCACAATCTGTTGGACAACGCCATCAAGTACCGCGCCCAGGACCGAACCCTAAAGATCGACGTTTCGGCCCAGCGCCAGGACGGCATGGTGCATATCGCGTTCCGCGACAACGGCGTCGGCATCGCCAAGGCAGATCAGGCCCGCGTGTTCGAGCGCTTCGCCCGCGCCGGAAAGCAAAGCCTGGTCGAAGGCGACGGCATGGGATTGGCGGAATGCCGCCGGATCGTCGAAAAGTCGGGCGGAACGATTTCCGTTTCCTCGGAACTTGGCGACGGCGCGACCTTCACCGTCAGCCTGCCCGCCGCCCCGGACTAAGGAACGGCCCGGCAGGGTAGCGGATCGTCAGTTAAGCGCCCCGGCACCAGCACCCGTGGTCAACACCACCTTGCCCGTCGATTTGCGCGACAGCAGCATATTCATGGCGTCCTTCACATCGGCCAGGTCGAAGACATGGCTGACATGGGGGCGCAGATCGCCCGCCGCCATCCAACCCAGAAGCTCGCCGAAGGAATCTTCCAAAAGGTCCGGGTCGAGCACGCGATGCGCCCCCCAATAGAACCCGAGGACCGAGAGGTTCTTGACCAGCAGGATGTTCGCCGGGATCTGCGGCACCGTTCCGGATGCGAAACCGACGACCAGAATCCGCCCGCCCTGCACGGTACAGCGCAACGAGGCGTCGAAAGCCGATCCGCCGACCGGATCGTAAACACAATCGACACCGCGCCCGTCGGTCAGTTGCTTGACCCGCTGGCGGATGTCTTCTTCGCGGTAGTCGATCAGATGGTCGGCGCCGTATTCCTTGGCGACGGCAAGCTTGTCCGGCCCTCCCGCCGTGGCGATCACGGTGGCGCCCATTTTCTTGGCGATCTCGACGGCGGTCAGGCCGACGCCGCCGGCGGCGCCATGGACCAGCAAGGTCTCGCCCGCCTGCAATTTCAACTTATCGCGCAGGCCGACATGAGACGTGCCGTAGACGATGGGAAAGGCGGCGGCGGAGATGAAATCCAGGTTGTCCGGAATGGCATAGACGGTCGAGGCATCGGTCACGGCCTCGGACGCATAGCCGCCGTAATGGACCGTTGCCATGACGCGGTCGCCGGGCTTCACCCGGGTCACGCCGGGGGCGACCTCCAACACCTCGCCCGCGACCTCCAAGCCCGGAGAAAACGGGAACGGCGGCTTCACCTGGTACTCGCCCTTGCACATCAGGGTATCGGCGAAATTGATCCCCGCCGCATGAACCTTGAGGCGCACCGCCCCTTCGGTCATCGGGGGTTCGGGGGCGTCGTCGACGCAGGAAAGGGCATCGATGCCGTCGAATGTGGTGCAGACAACCGCGCGCATGGGGTCTCCTTCGGGTCTTCCTAATCGTATGCGGCCGGGTGGCCGAAGCTTGATTTCGGGCCGGAATTGGCCAAGGTTGCGCAACCTGACCATAACGGGCGGCAAAGGGCAACGGCTCCGCCGCCGGCCCGTTGGGAATTCAAGACAAGAAGCCAAGGAAAAGAGAGACGGTATGCGGGGTTATTTCGGGATCGGCGTCGAAGGTATTTCCAAGACCATGAACGTGGGCAACCTGTTCCGCACCGGCCATGCCTTCGGCGCGTCTTTCGCCTTCACCGTCGATGCGACCTACGAGCGGACCGAAGGCCAGAAATCCGACACCTCGAAAAGCGGCGGGCATATGCCGTTCTACAGCTTCCCCGATGCCGATCACCTGATGCTGCCCGAGGGTTGCCGCCTGGTCGGGGTCGAGCTGTTGGAAAACGCATCGGAACTGCCGAGCTTCCGCCACCCGCAGCAGGCGGCTTATATCCTGGGCCCCGAACGCGGCGAATTGAGCCCCCAAATGATCGCGCGCTGCGATCACATCATTCAGATTCCCATGGCCTTCTGCGTCAACGTCGGAATCGCGGGCGCCATCGTGATGTACGACCGGCTGATCAGCCTGGGCAGGTTCGCGCCGCGCCCGATCGGCGAAGGCGGGCCGACGGAAGACCTGCCCGACCACCAATTCGGCGGGCGTTTTTCACGTAAACAACGGGAACGGATGGCGGATTACGAAGACACCCCGCCGGAAGTCTACAACAAGTAGGGGCGCCGCCCCGGGGGGCCTAACCGGCCCGGTTCCATCCGGCCTCGGGCCGCACCTGGCCGATCACCCGGCCTTCCCAATTCGTCACCGGCATCTCCAGGAACGGGGCCAGTTCGACCTTTCCGGCGTCCGCATCGACAGCACCCAGCCAGGCCAGCAGATGCGCCATCACCACGTCCGACGCCCGCTTGGTCCCGTCTTCGGCCTTGACCGCGATGCCCACCGCCGGGCGGCCGGCCTGTGCCGGCAGGATCGCCGTATGCACGCCCTCGGCCCCGGTCTTGGTCGCCAAGACGGGCGCCCCCGTCCGCTTGGCCGTGGCGATCCCCGCCGACATGGCGGCGACGTCCAGACGCCCGCGCCCGGAAACCATGAAATTGTGTTTCGCCATCGATTCGCGGATGCGCGTGACCGCCGCCGTCCGCACGGGGCCCAACTTCACCACCTCAGGTCCCGCCATTTTCGCCACAGCGCGGGCCAGCGCCGACAAGGGCATGCCGTAGACCGGAATGCCGCAACCGTCGACGCCGCGACCGGTGCCCGACAATTCGGCTCCGCCCATTTCGGATAGAACGTCGTATAACCGCTTTTGCACCGGGTGGTCGGCCTGGATATAGCCCGCCGTCGGCTCGCCCAAGTGCAGGGCCGTCGCGAGAAAGCCCGAATGCTTGCCCGAACAATTGTTATGCAGGCGGCAGGGGGCTTCGCCCCGTTTGATCAGGCCGTTCGCCGCCATCTCGTCACCGGGAACCTGCGGCCCGCATTCCAGATCGCCCTCGCCCAGGCCCAGATCGGCAAGCCAGGCCTCGACCGCCATGACATGCGCCGCCGAGGCGGAATGAGACGCGCAGGCCAGGGCAATGCGCTCGTCATTGAGGCCCCAGCGATCCGCCGCCCCGGTCTCGATCAACGCCATCGCCTGCAGCGGCTTGATCGCCGAGCGGGGATAGATCTCCCGATCTGGCTCGCCCCAGGCATGGACGATCTCGCCCGCGGCATCGGCGACCACGGCATGAACGCGGTGTCGGCTTTCGACCAAGGAGCCGCGCGTGACCTCGACGATCACGGGGCTGTTGGAACGGATTGAGGACTGGATGGTATCGGTCATGCTTTCCCATGCCACCGAACGGCGGTGCTGGCAAGCATCGACGCGCTGCCCCCATTCTCCATGCCGGGCTTGAGACGAGGCGCCGTCCCGGCTATCTATTGGCCATGCTGAAACGATCCGCCCTTCCCGTCCTGATCCTTCTTGCGGCGCTGGCCGCCCTTTTGACCCCGACCGCCGCCCGCGCGGCGCCGGAACTGATCGGCCTGTTCGGCGATTGGGAGGCCTATACCGCCACCGAAGCCGGCAACAAGATCTGCTACATGGGCTCCGAGCCGAAAAAGATGGAGGGCAAGTATACCCAGCGCGGCCGCGTGGTGATGCTGGTCACCCACCGGCCGAAGGACAAGGAAAAGGGCATCGTCTCGATCACCACGGGCTATACGTACAAAAGCGGCTCGGACGTATCGGTGGAGATCGGCGGCACGACCTTCAAGCTGTTCACCGCGGGCGAACACGCCTTCGCCGAGGAAGGCGCCGACGCGAAGCTGGTCCAATCGATGATCCGGGGGGCGGACATGGTCGTGCAGGGAACCTCGTCGCGCGGCACCCTGACCACCGACACCTATTCCCTGACCGGCTTCACCGCCGCCTGGAAAGCCATCGGCAAGGCCTGCGGCGT
>CAJWCU010000033.1 GCA_913030825.1 uncultured Rhodospirillaceae bacterium
CCACCGACCGGCAGGGCAAAAGCGGCCTCGGGCTGGAAGCGCAACGCACCGTATGTCGTCAATTCGCCTTACAGAACGGATACGAGATTGTACAAGAGCATTCAGAAGTCGAGACGGGTAAGGGGGCCGACGCCATCGATAGGCGCCCACGCCTCGCTGCGGCTCTATCCGACGCTAAGAAACGAAAGTGCCCCGTATTGGTCGCCAAGCTGGACCGGCTCAGCCGCGACGTTCATTTCATCTCAGGCTTAGTGGCAAGGAACGTCCGCTTCATCGTGGCGGAACTTGGCCCAGAGGTTGAGCCGTTCATGCTCCATATCTATGCCGCGCTGGCGGAGAAGGAGCGAAACCTCATTGCTGAACGGACCAAGGCCGCGTTGCAAGCCAAGCGGAATACGGGAGCAATCCTCGGCAATAGAACCAACCTGGCCGAAGCGCAGCGCAAAGGACTCAGGGAGCGCCTTCGCCGTGCCGATCAGTTCGCCGCCAACATTCTTCCCGTCATTCGGGACGTTCAGGCCACTGGCGCGATCAGCTACACAGCCATAGCCGATGCCCTCAACATGCGCGGCATTGCTACGGCGCGGGGAGGCGAGTGGTATCCGAGTACAGTGAGAAAATTGATGCTGAGAAACCCAAAATAATCCACGCTACTAGAACGTCTTTGCCAACGTTTGCAAAATCAGCGATCCTCACCTGCGAAGAAGGGAGGCGAGGATGCGAAAACCGAGCATGGCCATAGATTTTGACTGGTTTGTAGGCGATACCATTCTGTCGCTTGAGACGGGCGAAACAAAGATAGTGGGCTTTGCAAGCGCCGTAAAAAGGGCTGAGAAGGCGGGAATAAACCCAGAATATGCGGCGACGTTCTTGATAGGACTTCAGGCATGTGACGCTTGGTATAAAAAGAACCGTGTTGCCTACAGCCATCTTAAAAACCTGACTGAAGGTAACTCGGGTAACGCACCTAAAAACGCTGCCCTCGTGGATGAACGGGAAAGCTTGAATGCTGCTTCGTTTTACGAGCGACAGGTCCTAATTGTCTTAGGTTTTATGAGATTGTGTGGAGCAAAGACCGTCTCAAAGAAACATTTGGCACCCTTTACTAATCAGCTAAAAAAATTCTTCCCTCGCAAAAACAATCAGGACAACGGTGATCTGCCTCTAGCCCGCATTTACAGAAATCTCAATCAAAGGGGAAATCGGCTTCGCGGCACTTGTGATAAGAAGTTCAGAAGAAAAAGAGGACGTGATCGAGGGATGCTCATGGGCCGAAGATTATTTTTAGAAATCCACGCTATTAGAACCGGTCATTCAGCGTGAATTGAGATTTTCCGAAACCGGCTTTAATTGGTCTGTCTCCTAGTGCCAACCCACCCGCTGTTTTGGGCGGTCGGGGGAAACCGGCACCGTAATAGGATTGGAGACAGCAAATGGCATTGCCAATTATCAATGCATCCATAACACCATCCCAGCTATACCCAGACCGCATACGCGTAAACTATCAGTATCGGATCGGAGAACGTTTAGACCGTCGTGGGATTTGCAATTGTTTGCGAGAGCGAGGGTTCGAACGTATCAGCGACCAACTTCATTTTCGGGGAAGCTATACCTCTGAAGTATACGGATCGCAGATTTCAGCTTTCATATCGATCCCCGCCGCACGGCCCTATCTAAACGTCTACGTCGATATAAACCCACTTTCATCCCTGCACGCACAGCGGGACGAATACGGGGGAGAAGTATCGCTTGATAACCGCGACAATTGGCTTCACCCACGGTACGTGGGGGGAGACAACAGACGGATATGGAATGAAGCGAACGACCTAATAATAATAAACGAACATGTTGCTTGCGATCTGGCTGAGGGAATAGCCCGTGATCTAGGTCGGTCTACCTTTCATGTCTTCCAAGGGATATCTGTAGACCGTTTGGAGCTTACCTGCGACTTCGCCCACAGGCGTCCGGTCGCTGCGGTCAGTGACCTTCGGGCTGCTTTCCAGAGTGTCTTCGCGTCAATTAGGGCCAATGACCTTCCTGACGCCTCCCTCGTTTCGGAACGGTTGGACGGAAACGTTCAAATCCTTCATGGAGATTGGCGAGCAGGGACCTGCTTCCGTCTGTACCCGAAAACCAATCGACGTTTTCGGCTTGAGTGCGAAGTACGCAATAGAGGTTTCCGCAATCTCCATATCCCAAGAAGCCTTGAGCGACATGACTACGATTTCGCCCAGTTGTTCTCAGTGGTTTCCAGCGTGGTTGCTGAGCCATTCAATTCCATTCTTAGCGCCTGTGACCTGCCCTCTTCCTCTCCCCGCTCTGGGATGGATTTGGCAACGGGTGTTGCCTCAAGTGTTCGGGATCAAGGGTTCGCGATGCGCGTCATTGAAGCCCTTGCGACAAACGGGCGGGTAACAAGTCGTATGGGTGGCGTCCGCATCAGGCGGCTCCATGAGCGAGGATATCTTCATCGAGTAAGGAGAGGGCTTTATCGGATTGCAGACGAATGGCGTCCTGCGTTGTCGGAGCTTCAAGGGACGGCTTCACGCCCTTTGCGGCGCATCAGGCGGAGGGCGGGAGCATGAGAATGGAAACGTCTAACGCCATTCCTGGCGAACGAAAGCTCAATCTTCGTCCTCCCAAGGGATGGAAACGGAACCTGAAAGCGACCAACAACAAATGCGCAAGGAAGGCTCGGCCTAGAAAAGGGCCGTCTCCGTCCTTGGTGAAACTTCGCAAGCAACGGGCGACCTGGCTTAAGCAGAAAGAGTTGGAACGAACCGATAGCGATATCCTCGCTATTCAAGGAGTCGCAAAGCTCCTTCATGTCGCCATCGATACGGTGCGCAAAATCCCGTTCGCCGATCTTCCGTTCGCAAGACCTGGCCGCAGGAACCTGTATGCCAAGGAAGACGTGCTGCGATACCACCGCACGAAGATCAATGAGAGGCGGGACGCATCCGAGAATTCCAGGAGGCGCAGGCGCTTGTTAGACTCGGAAGCGGATAGTGTGCGGGGGCGTTCACAATGAAGGAGAACGCCATGACAACAGGACACCATTTCGGACCGTTCCTGGTCAGTCCGCAAAAACGAAACGGGAAGCTCAATGGTCAGTGGGTCGTCACCATCCCAAAGTCGATCACCGGCGATCAACGCGCTCGCAAGTTCTTCAAGAACCGGAAACTTGCGGACGAATACGCCAAGCGGATGGAACGACGTTACCGGCGCGGAGAGCTTTCCCAACCGGAACCATCGCCAAAGGTCAGGCTAACGTTTCGGCAAGCCGTGGAGGATTGGAAGACCTTGCAACGCTTGAGGGTCAGCACGAGCAAGAAGCGGGAGATATCCCTTAAAACGGATGGATACCGTCTGAGAGCCGTACTGGCATTTCTCGGGGATGATGAACTGGCAAAGATCACCGAAACCCGTCTTGTGGAGTTTCAGGACTATCGCCACCAGCAGGGCAGAACGCCCGCGACAATCAACAGCGACATGAAGACCGTTGTGCAAATCCTCAATTGGGCTAAGCGCAACGGCCATATCGGGACCGTTCCCCGTGTCGAGCGGATACCGGAAGAACCGTCGAATACCGTCATTCCGACGCCGGCAGAAGTCGTGCAAATCATATCCAATCTTCCTGAAAGGCTCAGGCCGTTGGTGACGTTCATCGCGGAGACCGGATGCAGGTCAGGAGAGGCCTTCAACCTCACTTGGGATCGAGTCTCGATTTCCGATGGATATGCCGACTTCAAACCGAAAGATGGATGGACTCCTAAGACCAGGGCGTCGATCCGTCGGGTGCCTTTGTCCCGAAAACTGATCGGTATTTTGCGGCACTTGCCGAAAGATGGCGATTACGTGTTTCGGGGAAAGGTTCCCGACAGGCCGATCACGAACATCAAGAAGGCGTTCGACAAGGCCGTGAAGAAAGCGAACATCAAGCGCGATGGAAAGCCCGTCCACGTCACCCCGCATACGCTTAGAAAGGCCTATGCGACGTGGCAGGCGATTAACGGCAAGGTTCCCCAGAGAGTCTTGAAATCCCTGCTCGGCCATTCACCGACTTCCCAGGTGACTGACAGCTATTATGTCATCCCCCAGGAAGAGGCGATCAAATCGGCCGTGTTCGAACTGCCATTCCAAGCCCTGGAAGGAGGAAACGAAGGCTCGGGGAATGGCAACAAGGTGGCAACAGGCTAGAAAATGGATATGACCTCCGATCAAAGCCTTGCCTTAACAGGTTGCAAAGCGTAGTTTTCCGCCGCGCAGCACCCGTAGCTCAGCTGGATAGAGCGCTGCCCTCCGAAGGCAGAGGTCGCACGTTCGAATCGTGCCGGGTGCGCCAAATTTTTCAATAAGTTAAATATCACACGCCGCTCAAGTGGGTCCCAAATTTGCTTTTTTGGGACAAATTTGGGACACTTTGATTCGAGCTTGATCGGAGCAAGGCACATGGCGGCAATCGCGAAACGGGGGCCCTATCAGTGGCAGGCGAAAGTTCGCCGCCGCGGGTACCCGGTTCAATCCAAAACCTTCGACACCAAACGAGAAGCCGAAGCCTGGGCGAGCGTCATCGAGTCAGAGATGGCGCGGGGAATTTTCGTCGACCGATCTGCCGGCGAGAGAACTTCTTTGGAAGAGGTTATTGAGCGTTACATCAAAGAAACGGCACCGATGCACAAGGGCGCTGATGCCGAGGTTTCACGGTTGAACCGCTTCATAAGGGAAGAAGATGATCTGACCGTTCGGCGCATGGCGACCCTCCGAACGGAAGACTTCGAGCGCTATCGGGACAAGCGCCTCGAAACCGTTTCTCCAAGCACGGTCAAACGCGAGCTCAATCTTCTTCATGCCGTAATCGAGGGTGAACGAAAGAAGCTTGGCCTAGTTGAGAATCCGATCTCGGATGTCAAACGCCCACGGGTCAGAGACCAACGAGACGTCCGATTACAGGATGGCGAGGAAGAGAAGCTTCTGGCAGCACTGGATCAAGCGCGAAATCCATGGATCAAGCCAGCGACGATACTAGCATTGGAAACGGCCATGCGCCGAAGTGAGCTGCTTTCCATGAAGTGGGAAGACGTTGATCTTAAAACCAAGGTGGTGCGGCTCCATGACACCAAGAACGGAGACGCGCGAGAGGTGCCTCTGTCGCCGCGGGCTATAAAAGTATTGAAGGAATTACCGAGGAACATCGGTGGGGCTATCCTGGGGACGTCTGCCGAGGGATTGAAGAACGCGTTTGAGCGCACCCGAAAACGCGCCGGTATGGAACACTTCAATTTCCACGATTTGAGGCATGAAGCGACGAGTCGATTGTTCGAACGAGGTTGGAACGTTATGGAGGTCGCTGCCGTTACAGGGCACAAAGATCTGCAGTCGTTGAAAAGATATACAAATCTGCGGGCATCAGATTTGGCGGACAAACTAGCAAGGCAGCCTTTGCTGTAGAGCTACATCGATATGGTTGGATTTAGATCTCTCTTGCATTTCGCGCGGCGACAAGAGAAGCGTAAAAAGGGGTTTTGAGCGAGTTCACGCCCAGGTTCGGATAACTAGTTCTTCGGTCCTTGTGCGGTGTTGAGAACTGCCTGCCAACACGCTCGCTCTGCTAACCACCAAATGCTCACCGATCCCAGAATATATTTCATTGACCGAATGATGATTTGCATTGGTGAGTAGTATTTTTGCTCCCCGCTTAGCTGCGCGGTTTATTGAATCTCTTAACCTAATCTGATCTTCCCAAGAAAAAATTTTGTCGTTGTATTTTAGAAATCCATTGTGATTGTGCTTAACAGTGTAGGGGGGATCAACGAATACAAAATCACCGCGCCCTGTGGCGTCGATGGTTTTTTCGAAGTCCTGATGCAAGATGGTCGCGGTTGATAATGTGGAGCCAATATATGTGAAATCATCTGTTGGCAATATCACGTTTGTTTTCGTGCCAATCGGAACATTAAATTGATTTTGCTTGTTCACTCTATATAGGCCATTCCAGCATGTGCGATTTAAATAAATAAACCATGCTGCTTTTTGTATTTTATTTTTTGGCTTAGATTTTCGTACATCATAGTAATACTTTTTACAGTGTTTATTGTGGTGTTTGTTAAGTATCTTTTCCACCTCGGATGGTGCGTCTCGAAGCGCGATGTAGCAATCAATCAAATCATCGTTGATATCTGATAGTAGTGCACAATCAGGCTTAAGGGCGAAGTACACGGCCCCACTGCCAAGAAATGGCTCAACGTACCGATCGTAATGTTCAGGAATGAGTTCAAGAAATCGAGCGGCGAACCATCTCTTGCCTCCAGCCCATTTAAGGAATGGAGGCGCAGTAACATTTGTTCCAGAGTTCGAGTTTAAAGCAGGGCCGTTCATGCTGGACATAATCCCCACAAGCTTACGCGCTCATGACTTGATAGAACGTTGAGACGTCCCTGTAAGCCGAATGAAATTTGGTTATTGGAATTCAGCAGCTCAGGGTTTGTCTCTTCAATCGCGCTAACATCATCAAGTGACATCTCGATATCAGCCCAAAGATCACTCAGGGAAGACGGAGGGGAGCCGTATTCCCAAAGCCCCCGCGCCTCTCCAACCTTCTGCCACCAAAACTCAAGTAGCTCGGAGCCGATGCCAACCTTTAGAAGCAAGTCGTGTGCCGCACCTGTTGCCATCCGCAATAACAACACGGCTCGAGAAATTACCGAAAATGCATCAACATATGAGTTGCCTGGCAGCGTTGCTGAATAATTAAACAACAAAGGGTCCTCGGGGATTTCCTGTCGTAACAAGAATTCTCTTAGGCGCTCTGCCGCGGACGGTGGGACATTGATTGCGTTGATCAAGCTATCCACCATCGCAACGAATGCTGGCTCAGTCGGCTTCGGCGGTTTCCCTGTAATGCCTTGGAAGTGTCCTTCGATAGCCAAACGCAGCATGTGTTGGTCGATTTTTTCAAATGCGGACGCAGAACTAGGTTCAAGCAAATTCCATATATCACGCATCAACGCGAGAGCGTCGTTGGGGGGTGTCGTCCACGTCGATGGGATGCCATCTGGTCGATAGCTCGATTCGTTTCTGGCGTCACGATCTCTAGTCACGAATTGTAGATCCATGCCCCATTGGAGAAACCAGCTTTTTGCTTGGGGGGCTAATGCGGAGATGCCACCTCTCGGCTCAAACCAATCAGATAGAGCAAAGCCAAAAGGGCGAACAATTGACGCAAACAAGGCCCCTGAATCTTGCAGCTCGGACCAGTGCTGGAGGGCTAGCCAAGAGACTACGTGAGTAGATAATCCAGTGCGAAGCCTGCTGGTAGTGTTTGGTGACGGAACTACGAAGTGTTTGTTGTTGAAAACACCAATGCCGTTACCGGCCAACAGGGACATAGCGGCGCGTAGTTCGGCGTAATATCCTAAATGTAGTGCCCGATGTGCGTCGCCCGCGATTAGGCAGGCGAATGCCCTTCCTAAATAACTCCAGCCGTCGTTCGCATGTAGGCACGTGCTCGCAGCTATGTACTGTGCGAGATTGCGTTTATGGGTCGCGCTATTGGGCTCTGATTCACGCAGTCGTGCTATTACGTCGTTTACATAACGGTTTGTTGTGCCGATCCACATCGACCGTTTCAAAAATGGTTTTAGCCCCGCCATCGTCCGCTCAATATCAGAACGAGACAATGAGCTAATTGTGGCCTTATCTGTATTGCTGAAATTCGCGCTCATGATTTTCCAATGAGCCGCTTAGCTGTCTTGCCGATCTCGGAATCGAACCCAGCCAAATGTTCCAACAATTGTGTCCGTAATTCTTTGTAGCCGCCGCTGCCCCGGAATACCAATTTAGAGCGACGGACATCTTCTTCCAGGCCGGGCGTCGCGCTTGTGCGCCAATCAAAAGATGAAAGGTTGGTTCCCAAATCTTTTATAAATTTCGAGAAATTTTGTTTGGCGATGCTCTCAAGAAATATCGGAATTGAATGGATCGGATCAGACGATGCGCGTTCATTTGGCCGCCACTCATTCAGTTTAAGTTTTGCAGCGTATAAATAAAAAATATCATTGAGTATCTGCAAAAATCCACGCACGCCCTGATCGGTGTTTATCAGCGAGTATGGGCCATAAAAAGCAAGGTCTTCATTTATTAGTTTAGCGTCTTCGGCATGTCTCGCTTCAGGTTTCTTCCCGGACCTGAGATTGGTCGCCCAATCCTCTTTGCTGGCAGCAACGCCATCCTTAAATGCGTTCCATGCAAAAATTAGGAATGCTGCTTGTTGAGCGCGGTTCCAACCTAGAACCTCGTCTTCATTGGTTCCTCGGCCGCCGAATAGCCCGCCTGCCAAACTCGAACGTGATCGCTTGTCCCAAGCGCGAACAAGGCTGGCCATCAGTGATTTGATCCAGGCGCTCTGGCTAACCCAAGGGTTTTGCCTTTCGCCAAGCATATTGATGCGGTCATACCAAGGGCTGTCCGGATACGACCACATAATTTCGGTTAACTCTTGTGCTCGTGTCTCTCGATAAATTGGATGCCCTTCTGCTCGTTCCAACCAGTCTTCACTTCTAAGAAGTGGGTACAGGTCAAAAGCCAAGCTGGCATTGATCCTCTTTGGCTTAATGTTGATTGTCCAAAAGAGATACGCTTGCCAACTGATATCAAGGCCAACGAACGCTACAACAGGAAGCTCGAAATTCGCGAGACTGGATGCCTTGTCGAAGGCCCAAAGGCGATGTTGTCCGTCGATTACCTCGAATGGAGGAAGTTTTTTAGGGGACCAACTTGCTTCCCACTTCTCATACGGCAACTGTAATTTCGGCCCAGCAGCAGTCTCTTCAATCGTCACCAAGTCTTCTTTGGCAACGTTGCTATTGTTCCGTTTGCTTCCGTCCGTAAGAACATTGAGAACGATCGCAGTTGGCAGCCAGCCCGGTTTGCGAAGGTCGCTAAATTCACCGCTAGCGCGTTTTGTTTCGCTGAGGGTCGACCACGGGTAACCAAACTCCACAAAGCGACCGATCTCTTCAGACCTTTCAGGATCATGTTGGCGCTGAATTCCAAGATCTTCCGTTCGTGAGGCAGCGCCCTTCGCGACTCTTCTGGATATTCCTGACAGACTGCGAAGTTCACGTGCTGGTAACGAAAATAAGTAGAAGTGTTGCGGCGGCTTAGAGCGATACTCCTTAGGGTCGAAGCTAATTTTATCCCACCCGGGTAGCCACTGATGCACGGTCAGCGCCGGTACTGTCCGTGGAGGGGTGCGTTTAGCCACTTTTCTGATCCTTCAATTGTCCTTGGCGGCATTGGCTAGCCAGGAAATCGCCTCACCGAGTCGAATACTACAAAAATTAGCAAGCACAAGCCCAGGTTTCTTTGGGTTTCATGCAGCCTTACCTAAGGTTGGATCTTGACGTGGCCCTGTTCTGAGTTCGACCGCGGGGATAGCTGGGATGGGCGCTCTTATGATTGGTGATGCCCCAGGTAGAGGCTATCCCCCCTTTCTTACCGATTGAGTGCGAAGCGCGAAGTCGGTCTTGCCAAGATCCTGTCGGCGACCGCCTTTCAGTTGAGCATTCCGCATTCGCGTTGTCTGCGAAACCGAGCGGCATTTTGTGTTTAACAAAATGTACTGCTCGCTCCCAGTCCCTTCTATTCACTCAAATTCCCGGAACTTCTTGAAAATGCGGCAAGTAGACGATGTACGATTAAGCCTGCCGTGCGAATTAAATGCACGCACCTCTGTTGGGCCGTGCACACACGCCAGAAGCCCGTGCACACATGCTCGTTGCGGATGCACGCAATCAAATTCGAGGTGCACACAGGCTTTGTACATCTGCACACCGTTCCTCGTTGGCGCTTGGTGCGGACGACACCTTTCCACCTGACCCAATTGGCATAGGCTTCGGTCGGCGCCTTTCCATCATGGAAAGGGCCGGGCCGTTAGGCCGCCAATTGGGAGCTGGCTTGAGGGCGCGGCTCCACGGGCGCGCTTCGGCGCGTATAGTGGTAGACCGATTGCCGGTGTTCAGGAGGAAGGGTTCGTCACGGTCATGCTCTCCTCCTCAAGACATGCGCCGACAGATTTATGCACGGTTTTCCCGGGTTTCCGAGGCAACTACCGGCAGAGAATATAGGTAGATACAGGGTTGTGTGAGTTGTCGCACGTTGCGTCGCCGGTGGCAGTGTGACCAAACGCACGTATCCCCGTTAGAAGATGCACGTGGAAAACTATCTTCGTGCCACTGGCGGAAGGCTGGGCCAAAGATCAAGGCCAGCAGGATTGCCAAGCTTGTTCAGACGCTCGTCTATCCGAGCAGCTGGGTAGACGGCTAGGACAGAACGCAACGTCTTGAGAAAGTCCCGTCGGAAATGCCTTACGTTCTTGTAGCCCGCGCCGAACTGGTCGTGCAGCGATGACCAAGGAACGAAGTTTCGTGCATTAATGCGCCAGAGCCGCTGCGCCAACCAAACGTAGGTATCGAGGGCCAAGGCCGAGTGCTGGATCGCGTGAAGCGCCTCTTTATCGAGCGGTACGGCGGCGCGTTTCAGCGTTTCGAAGTAGTCAGACGACAGGGTGAGATAGGTGGGCCAGAGAACTCTCTTTCGGTCTTCAGGCATCCACCACAAATCGAACCCGGATATGAGCTGAGTGTTGACCTGCGTCGACCCAGTAGCAAAGCGAATGGTCGCTGCCGCCAACGCAGAGACTTGGGTCTTAAACGAATAAATATCGCGGCTGTTTGGGGGGCGTCCGATCAGGCTCCGAACCGTTGCGGTCATGCTGCGCTCCAGATGGATAACAGAGGAATTGGTGCGTACGGCCTCTGTGCTGATGTGAATGAGCATCAACCTTGCGCGGGCACCAAAGGGAAGTGGAAGCGCTCTCCATATCTCCATCTCTGGGTCAAAGGCTTGCCCGGCCTCTACCAAAATTGAGGTGAATCCGTTCTTCTGCTCCCAAGTTCGGCGTTCTATGGGCTGCCGGCGCTGTGGAATGCCAACTTGGCAGAGAGTTGAATGGAGGAAAGAAAGATCTTCGGATTGCCCCGATCTAAGGCGCGCTGCGGTCATGACAATTCGCTTGAGCCTTGGTTCCATAGGGATGTGTGGCATCTATCGGATCCTATTTGATCTGACGTGCCGCAAATTTTCTCGGACGTCCTCGCCCACCACCTGAGGGCGCGAATGTAATCACTTGGGCGTCCAACCAAGACTCGACTTCGTCTGCTCTGTAAACTGCGGACTTACCGATGATTCGATATTTCGGCCCTCGGCCTTGGCTTGCCATATGGGCGAGCGTTGAGAAGCTAATAGGGTAGTGGCTAGCGACTTGTTTCCGTGTGAGGTATTTCGGCATTTCAGTTCATCCTGATCGAATTAAGTGGAGTTCGATCAAGGTGGCTGCGATTGGATGCGGTCGCTATCAAGCTAATCCCAGCATTGATTGCGTTGACGAGAAGGGAAACTTAAGAGGCGAAAAATGCCAATCCATGAGAGGGCCAAAGGACACAAGATAGATGGTGATCCAAACGAGGTCGGGCTGCTGGATGCTGCGTTAGTCGCTCTGCGCCTCGCCCATTCGTATGAGGGTGAGTATGAGAGGCTGGGGACTCACGCGGATGCCTATTCAGTGTTTTTACGTACTACTGAAATGCAAATTGAATATTGTCGCGCGATCCGAACGCTAGCCATTGGCGGTTTGGTGCGACCGGCCATCGGAATGCTCCGCTCGCTGCTGGAGGTTACGGCGTTTTTCGCTTGGGTTGCGGATGACTTTGATGGACGGAAAGAACGGTATCTAGACGGGAGAAGGCCTAGCATTCAAAAAATGTTCGCCGAGTTAGGTTGGTCCAGGGCCTACAAGCGTCTTTATGTTCCTCTAAGTCAGAGTGCGCATGGCTTTTTTGCGACTTCCGGTCTTCATTTGGAAGTTCGAGATCTGGGCTCCGAAGTTGATTGGGAAGACCGGCTGTTAAACCTGATGATCTCGGACGAGGGGCAGAACGCTGAGCTTTGTGTGCGTGGAGTATTTGAGAGGACGTCCGAGAGTTTGTTGGCAGAATATGGCCCAGTTGTTTCAATGCATGCATTTGATTTTGTCATGACATTTTTGATTAGAGCCTGTGGGCCATATAGCGACTCTTGTGTTTGGTGGCCAAATAACGCCATGCGAATGGAAGTATTTGATGAAGCTGCGCTCCCACTGCATCACCATTCCCACGTCTTTTGGTACGGCGAGAAGAAATCGCTCGTTGTCCATCAAATTGAAAATGCTTATCCGGTGATGCCGTAACAACTCAGTTTTCTAAGTGAATACGCGACAGCTTTGCAACGAAGTCAGCGCGATTTTATTCGAGCGATTAATGAAAATACTGGCATGTCTCGGATTAGATTAGGTCGAGTAAACGTATACCGAGCCAAATTTCTGACTGATGAAGTTCATTTTCTATTCGCCTGTTATCTGGCCCGCGTGAGGGCCACTCTCAGTTCTTCATGTAGTTTTTCGATATGTCTAGCAATCGTGCCTTCGCCGATACCTGGCTCAAAAATCTCCCGGATTAGCCGTGCTGCGTACGAAGTTCCACCATTCCTTGGAAGGTAGAAGTTCGCCTCCACTAATTTATCCAGGGCACTGCAACAGTAGTCGACAGCGTTTGAGGTGCCTAATGGGTGTCCGGATCGTTCATCTTTGTCTAGGCGTGCGCGGATGTCGCGATGAAAGAGGTCGGGAACTCCGCTCTCAGTTTCCATGCAATACCGGATCGCCAATGGAGCAGTGATCGTTATCTGGCCGACAAATTTTACCACTTCGGGGAAGACGCCACTCGTCCTCAGGAGTGTAGAAAATTCTCGGTAGTATGCGCTTGGTGGGCAGTCAGTCTTTATCAGCGCGTGATCGAGTTTTCTCTTCCAAACCTTTGCATCGTCGGTCACCCAGCTCAGGAAAACGCGATCAACAAGCAAGAGTCTATTCACGGGGTGATATGAGTCAGAAAGTTCTTGCTCGTGATTTGAATCTCCTGCCCGAAGGAAGGTGTCACGATAGAACGCCTCAACTTCGACGTGCTCAGTCGCGTCCGGGTTCCGGAAGACTCTCTTGTCACCGTCCAACCAACGACAAAGGAAATCGACGGTGATCTCATCTTGTGAACGATCGGAAATTCGTGAGAGTTCTCTTCCGATTTCCAACACGAGGTAGGGGTGGTTCATGTGTTGTCCCATCCAAAAAATTTGGGACAATTTTGGGACACTCAAGCCGAATTATCCAGCATCAACCGGAATTGGTCGATACTACATAGCATCGTAATTTCAATGCATTAAATCGCATCCTGACGCATTTTAATGTATCTTGATCGCCCTCCGAAGGCAGAGGTCGCACGTTCGAATCGTGCCGGGTGCGCCATTTTCACCTGACTCAGATGGTTTGTTTGCTTCCACCCCGGCTTTGGGGAAAGCCTTGGCGTCCTGTGATCTGAAACCGAAAAACCTTCGTACATAGGTCAAACAGTCACAGATAGAGGCGGTTTCTTGTCGCCGGATTCGACGTGCGCACCCTTTTTTCATTCATTCTTGCCCTTTTGACCGCGATCTCCATCCGTGAACCGGCGGCGTCCGGGCCCGCGCCCGCGCCCGGGCCCGGGTACGTGGCGGTTGCCGATTTGTCCGTGCCGGGCGTCCCGGCCGTCGCCGGAGACGAAATCCTGTTCGACGTGCGCCGCAACGGAAAGCGCGTTGGCTTTCATCGTGTCCGATTTGATCGGGCCACCGACGGGTTGATCGTCAATTCCCTGTTCCAGATCGAAATCTCGTTTCTCGGCCTGACCGTCTACCGCTATCGCTACGATTCCCGCGCGGTATGGAAAGGGGGTGACCTCGAATTTATTCGGGCGACCGTGGATGACGACGGGGCGACGTCCGAAGTCCAGGGCCGTCGGGTCGCCGACCGGTTCCTGATCCAGGCGGGAGACGACGCCTATGACACTGCCGCGCCGGTCTTTCCGACCAATCATTGGAACCCGGGCGTTCTCGGTCAGGGGCGTGTCTTGAATACGCTGACCGGCCGGATCAACGACGTTCGTATCGAGGCCCAAGGCCAAGAACCGGTCGCCACGGAACAAGGTGAAGTTTTCGCGACGCGATATGCCTACACGGGCGATCTCGAGACCGAGGTCTGGTACGACGTGGACGGCCGGTGGGTGAAAATGCGGTTCAAGGGGCGTGACGGCTCCACTCTGGAATACGAATGCCGCCGATGCCTGATCGGCGGCACCGCATCGTGATGACCCACCCCGATCACCCTAAAATCGCTTGGATCACCGGGGCAGGCAAAGGCATCGGCCGGGCCTTGGCCCTGCGCTTGGCGCAGGACGGCTGGACCGTCGCCGCCAGCGCACGCACGGAAAAAGACCTCGTGTCCCTGGAACAGGCGGCGCCCGGCGGGCGCATCGTCGGGTTTCCGCTGGATATCACCGACGCCGGGCGCGCCGACGTCATGGTCGAGGTGATCGAAAATCGATTGGGGCCGCTGGACCTGGTCGTCCTGAACGCCGGGACGCACAAACCGACGCCGGCGGCAGGTTTCTCGGCGACCGAGGCGCGCGGCGTGATCGAGACAAACCTGACCGGCACCGTGAATTGCCTGGCGCCGGTCATGGCGCGGTTCATGGACCGCAGCGCGGGCCAAATCGCCGTCGTCGCCTCGCTCGCCGGATATCGGGGGTTGCCGTCCGCGGCCGCCTACGGTGCGTCGAAGGCCGGATTGATCAACATGTGCGAAGCACTTCGCCCCGAACTGGCGGCTGCCGGCGTGGACCTGCGGCTGATCAATCCGGGTTTCGTGAAGACGCCGTTGACCGACCTTAACGATTTCCCCATGCCGTTTCTGATCGAGGTCGATGAAGCCGTCGACCGCATTGTTGCGGGGCTGGAGAGCGGGGGTTTTGAAATTGCCTTTCCCCGGCGCTTCTCCGCCCTGATGAAAATCCTGCGCCTGCTGCCCGATCGCTTGTTCTTCGCCGTCACGCGGCGCATGCTTCGCCAATGACCGCCGATCCGACCTACGTCGCCGACCGCTACCGCCGCTTTCTGGAATCCCTGACGCCGGAGACGCTGGATCGTTTGCCCGACTACGTTGCGGAGGATGTTCGTTTCAAGGATCCGTTCAACGACGTGCGCGGCGCCGATGCGATGCAGCGAGTCTTTCGGCATATGTTCGAGAACGTCGGCGACATCCGTTTCGCCGTCCACCATGTCGCGCTGGACGGCGATACCTGTTTCATGGATTGGCGGTTCGAAGGCCGTCTCGGCGGTCGGGATTGGTCGTTCGACGGCGCCAGCGTCATCACCCTGGACGCGGACGGCAGGGTCGCCGTCCATATCGACCATTGGGACGCCGCGTCGGCGTTTTACGAACGCCTGCCGGTTATCGGTTGGCTGCTTGCGCGGATTCGTGGACGGCTAGCCATTCGCTGAGAACCTCGCCGGACATCTGCAGGTCTTTCTCCGGCTTGATGAAGGCGAGCGTCACGGAGCCGATTTCGATCCCGAACTTGCTGACCTTGGCCCGGTTCATCAACACGTTCGTCGGCTGCAGGAACATCCAATCGTCGAAGTGGACCCGCAGGGTTCCGTCGCCGATTTTCAAATCCATGTCGTAGCGCCAGTTCAGGGCATTGCCGTAGGCCTCGCCGGTTGCCTTGCCGACCACGTCGTTGGCCTGGCCTTCGTACCGGTGGTCGCCCGTTTTGCGGATCGTCCAGACACGGCGGTCCGTTTCGCCGTCGGCGTAGTTGAACCGTTCATCCAGAACCAACGTTTCGCCGTCCCAGGTTCCCGTGATCTCGACCGTGAATTGACGGCGCAGGGTGCCGAACCGGTCCTCGAATATACCCCAGGCCCGGGTCGTTCCTTGGAAATACTCCTCGATCCGCAGTACCGGCGTTTGATCTTTGAAATCGATTGGTTTCATGTTCGTGCATCCGCTGATGATCAGGAGAGCCAGCAAAGTGGCGGTCAGACGTCCTGCCATGGTTTGGTCTCCCGGTTATGCGTGGCGGTCCAGCCGGCGGCGAATTCCGCGTTGCCGCGCCGCCGTCAGGGGGAACCGCCACATGGTTCCAATTGCGACTGCTTTAATTACGACGGGGACCACCGCGTAGATCACTGTCAGGGCCCAAATTCCGGCGGGGTCCGGCGCATCCGGATCGAAGCCGAGCGCCGTCACCCCGGGCAGCGCCATGCCGACGGCGGCGGCCAGGGCGAACTTCGTGCTCATGCCCCAGAACGCGAATTGAAGGCCGGCATGATCTTCGCCCGACCGCATCCGGCCATAGTCCACGACGTCGGCCTGGATCGACGGCGGCAGGGCCAGGTCGGCGCCCAGCGCCGCCCCCGTTACCACGCAGACCACGGCGAAGGCGATGAACGCGCCCGGTGGCAGGGCCGGCACGACGGCAAAGGCAAGACAGGCCGCCGTCATGGCCAGGCACCAGACCCGGTGTTTGTCCATATGAAGGACGAGGCGCGGCCACAAGGGGATGGCCAGCACGGCCGCCAGGAAATAGATCAGAATGAACATCGCGCGATCATCTTCGCCCGCGCCCAGGCCATGTTGCAGATAGATCAAGAACAATGCCGCCGGAATGCCGTTGGCCAGGCCGTTGATGAACCAGGCGAAGAGCAACCGGAGGAAAGGCTTATTGGTTGTCAGGCTGCGCAGAGCGGTGCGGATCGACGCGCCCCCGGCGCCTTGTTGCCGGGGGAAGGGTTGCGGCGGTTCCGGAACGACGCGAAGCAGAATCGGGATCAATGCCACGCCGCCCAAAAGTGCGACCCAGACGATCGCCGCCAGGGCGTCGCGTTCGCTTTGACCGCGATCGACCAAGGCAGCCGTCAGGACCGCCGCGCCGACGATCCCGGCCAGGCCCAATCCTTCGCGCCAGGCCGTGATCCGCGATCGTTCCTGGTAATCGCCGGACAGTTCCGCCCCCCAGGTCAGGTAGGGCACGGCGACCATGGTCCAGCCGCCGTAAAGAACGACCGACCAGATCAGCAGATAGGAAACGCCGGCCCCATCGGGCGGCATCAGGACGCGCCACAATCCGAGCCCTGCGACGGCGGCGCCGACCGCGATCCACGGCTTGCGTCGGCGACCGGCGAGGCTTGTCCGGTCGCTCAACGCGCCGACCAGGGGGTCGGTCACCGTGTCGAACAGGCGTGCGGCCAACAAGGCCCAGCCGACGACGGCCAGGCCCAGGCCCAACTCAAGCCCATAAAGCGCCGGTAGGTGAATGTAGACCGGCACCGTCGGCAGCGAGACGACGGCGGCGGGCGCGGCATAGGCGAGAAGGACCGACCGTGGGATCGTCCGGGCGGCGCCGTCGGTCATTCGCGTTCGATCACGAATTGGGCGACGTCGATCCGGCCGGTGTCGAATCCGGCCTCGCAGTATTTCAAGTAGTAGTGCCACATTCGCCGGAACCGTTCGTCGAAGCCCAGGCGTTCGATCTTCGGCCAGGCGTCCAGGAAGTCGGCATCCCATCGGCGCAGGGTCTCGCCGTAGGAAGGCCCGAAGAAGAACCGGTCGGAAATTTTCAGGCCGGATGCGTTCACGGCCGCGTCGAAGGCCTTGGGCCCCGGCAACATGCCGCCCGGGAAGATGTAGCGTTGGATGAAGTCCGGAGTCCGGCGATAGCTTTCGAAGGCATCGTCGTCGATCGTGATGATCTGCAGACCGGCGCGCCCGCCAGGGGCCAAGCGGGCCTTCAGGGTGTCCAGGTAGACCGGCCAGTAGGCTTCGCCGACCGCTTCGAACATTTCGATCGAGGCGATCTTGTCGAACGTGCCTTCGACTGCGCGGTAATCCTGAATGCGGATATCGACCCGGTCGTCGAGCCGAAGCCGCCGCATCCGCTCCCGGGCATAGGCGGCCTGTTCCGTGGATAGGGTCAGGCAAGTGACCCGGCAACCGAAATCGCGGGCGGCGATTTCCGCGAAGCCGCCCCAGCCGCATCCGATCTCAAGCACATGATCGCCCGGTTGCAGGTCGAGCGCCCGTGCCAGGCGCTCGTACTTACGGTGCTGCGCGTCGGCCATAGGTTCGTCGAAAGTTTCGAACAGAGCCGACGAATAGGACATCGTCCGATCCAGCCATTGTTCGTAAAACGCGTTGCCCAGGTCGTAATGGGCAGCGATGTTCCGGCGGCTGCCGCGCGGCGTATTGGCGTGCAGTGCATGACGTATCCGATTCAACAGGCGGATCGGCCAGGGCCGGTGAAACAGCTCCGTCATCGCATGATCGTTGCGCAGGCCCAGGTCCAACGCCGCGCCGAGATCGGGGCTGTCCCAGTCGCCGGCCATATAGGCTTCGGCGACGCCGATATCCCCGCCCAGGATCATCCGGTTGACCAGGCGCCAGTCGCGAATGCGGACGGCGGCCTCCGGCCCGGGGATGTCTCCTTCGGCGGTGAACCGGGTGCCGCTCGGAAGCGTGACATGCAGGCGCCCGAGGCGCAGTTGCCCCAATGCCCGCCGCAACATGCGTTCGCGGATGCCCGCGCGCGCCGGGGGAGTTGCGGTGCGCGTTGTCGGAATGGCGTCGGAAACGGATTTCAGGATGGTGTCGCTCATGGCTCGCTAAGGTCCGGTCTTGTCGGTGGTCTGGATGCTGAACTGCACGGGATTTGCGGTCGGTGAATGACGAAAGACGGGCAGGCCCTTCAGCCAGAGCTTGAGCGCTTCCCAATGGATGCCCGCGATCACCTTCAGGGTCAGCAGGGGGAAACGCATCAGGATGTGGCGCAGGCCGGATTTGGAGAACGGCCGGCGGCTCCCGGCGAACGAGGCCGCCAGCAGAAGCCCGTCCGCGTCTTCCTGGCGGATTGCGATACGGACGTCTTCGTTCGGTGGCACAATGCGGAAATGATAGGTCGTGTCCATGGCGATGAAGGGCGAGACGTATAGTTCCTTGTCGCAGGACTGTCGGATGACCGGCCGCGCCGGTTCGTCGACCGGGATGACGTAGGTATGGCGTTCCTTATAGGTGTTGCAGACCTCGTAAAGGATTGCCGAGAGATCGCCCGACCGCCGGTAGCAGAAAAAAACGCTTAGCGGGTTGAACGCGTAGCCGAAGATCCGGGGATAGCAGAGCAGGCGGATCGCCCCGCCGTCCGGTTCGATCCCGGCCTGGCGCAGCCGGCTTTCGACCCAGGGACGCAGGGGGGTGCCGTCTGTCGGCCCGTGGTCACGGTCATAAAACGCGAGCGGCGCGAAACGGTTGTACCCGAACAGCCGCGATTCTTTCGCCAGGAGCGGCAATTCGTCCAGGTCGAGCAGCACCGACGCTACGGTATAGCGAAGCCGATGCGCCCGCGGGCGTTTGCGCTGATGGACGACGTCGCCCTGATAGATGGCGGAGGTCAGGGCTGTCATTGTGCGGCGGCCCCGACGTTCGGCGCGACGGAAATCCGACCGCTTTCATTTTCGACCTGCCAGGGGCGGCGCAATTGCCCCAGTTGTTCGGCCACGGCGAGACCCGATTGCAGGGCGTCTTCGTGAAAGCCGTAGCCGAAATAACTGCCGCAGTACCAGGTCCGGCGATATCCCTGCAGCGACCACAAGCGTTCCTGCGACCGCAGGGCGGCGGTGTCGAAAAACGGATGGGTGTAATTGAATTCCCGCAACAGGGTGCCGGGTGCGGGTTCGCGAACCGGGTTCAAGGTCACGAACAGAGGATGGGCAGGGTCCAGGCCCTGTAGCTGGTTCATCCAATAGGTGACGCAGAGCGGAGCCGCATCCGCCGCCGCGTCCTTGGCGCCGCCGATGAAGTTCCAGCTGGACCAGACCCGGCGGCGTTTCGGCATCAGGGTCGCGTCGGTATGCAGCACCGCGCGGTTCTCCGTATAGGTCCAAGCGCCCAGCAGATCGGTTTCGACCTCGTCCCGGTCGCGCAGCATTTCGCGCGTTTCATCGGCATGGGCGGCCATGACGACATGGTCGAAGGTCCGGCATTCACCATCGTTGGCCGCGACCAGAACCTTGCCGGGGAAACGCGTCACCTCCTTGACCCCGCCGTAGACGATGCGGTCGCGGTAGGGTTCGGTCAGGCGTTTGACGTATTCCCGGGATCCACCGTCGACCGTGCGCCATTGCGGGCGGTCGACCAGGTTCAGCAAGCCGTGGCTGACGAAAAAGCGAATGAAGGCGGCCGCCGGATAGGCGCGCATTTCCTCTGCCGTCGTCGACCAGATGGCGGCCCCCATCGGCAGCAGGTGGTCCTCGACGAAGGCCGCGCTGTATCCGTTGGCGGCGACATAGTCGCCCAGGCTGATCTCCGCCGCGGCATTGTCGTCCAGGAACCGGGGGGCATCCCGATAGAATCGCAGAAGGTCGCGCACCATCCGCCAGAACCGGGGGCGCAGGATATTGCGCCGCTGTCCCAGCAGGCCGTTCAGGTCCGTTCCCGCGTACTCCAGATGCCCGTTCTCCAGGGACGCGGCGAAGGACATGTCGCTGTCCTTGGTCCGCACACCCAGATGATCGAACAGGGCCGTCAGGTTCGGGTAGGTGCGTTCGTTATAGACGATGAACCCCGTGTCGACCGGGATCGGTCCCGCCGCCGTCGGCGCGTCGACCGTGTTGGAATGTCCGCCGGGCCGGGGTTCTTTTTCATAAACCGTGACGTTATGTCCCTGGTTCAACAGCCAGGCCGCCGACATGCCGGCGATCCCGGTGCCGATCACGGCGATGTTCAATCGGTGGCCCTTTGGTGCCGGACTGTCGAACATGTTTCCCCCTTGGCCTCGATGCGCCCGTTTCAAAACGGCGCGTGATTGTTGCGCGATCTATGTCTTTACGCCGCGCGGGTGGGATCGGATCACCGGCGGATCAATTATTTCCGGCGGCGGTGATCCGGCCCGGGGCACCCCCCGTAGAAACCGCATGGATGGATATTTGGCCGTCGATCGTGCAGGCTTGTCGGACGAGGTGGACCGGCGGCGTTCTGCACGCCCTGCGGTCAGGGGCCAGTGGGGCTTCGCGCCGAAGCGAGACCGGGGAGAAGCATTGGACTCGATGGATCAATTGCTCGTCGCGGTGGCAACGACGCGGGACCGTGCGGCCTTTCGCGAGCTGTTCGATTACTTCGCTCCCCGGATCAAGTCGTTCCTCATGCGCCAGGGGCTCGATGCCCAGGCAGCGGAGGACGTGGTCCAGGAAGCCATGGTCCGCGTGTGGCAAAAAGCCCATCAATACGATCCGGCCAAGGCCCGGGCCTCGACCTGGATGTTCACCATCGCCCGAAATCTGCGCGTCGATTTCCTGCGTAAGAGCAAGCGGCCGGAGCCGAACGTAGATGACCCGGCGCTCGTCCCCGATACCCAGCCGGGTGGCTTCGCCCTGACGGCCCAGGCGCAAGACGCGGCCCGTCTGCAGGCCGCGCTTGCCGATTTGCCGAATGAACAACGGGTGGTTTTGGAATTGTCGTTTTTCGAAGAAAAACCGCATCCCGAAATCGCCGAACACTTGGGGATTCCCCTGGGCACCGTGAAGTCCCGGATACGGTTGGCGTTGAAACGCGTCCGGTCCGAGCTTGGAGAAGACGAATGACCATCACCCATCACCCGAGCGAAGAATTGCTGTTGGATTATGCCGGCGGCGGCTTGTCCGAATCCTGGAGCTTGGCGATCGCCACCCACCTGGCGCTCTGCCCGGCGTGCCGGCGCGAGGTCGCCGGCTTGGAAGCGGTCGGGGGTGGGCTGGTGGACGTTCTGGAGCCCGCAGCCTGTTCCGACGGCATGTTCGACGCCGTGCTGGCGCGCCTGACCGATGACGATGCCGCGTCAGTGACCGTGGCGTCGCCGCCTTCGGTCCCGCCCGCGGCGGCGCCGATTTTGCCGGAACCGTTGCGTGGGTATATCGGCGCAGATCTGGACGGCATGGCGTGGCAGCGCCTCGGCCTCGGCGCTTATCAATATCTGATCGAAACGGACGACGGCGCGACGGCCCGATTGCTGCGCATTCCGGCGGGCCGCCCGGTGCCCGAACATACCCATCAGGGCCAGGAATTGACGCTGGTGCTGCGCGGTGCGTTTTCCGACGCGACCGGACACTACGGCGCCGGCGATTTCCAGGAAGCGGACGAACACCTCGCCCATAAACCACATGCGGCGCCGGGCGAGGATTGCATCTGCCTGGCGATCACCGATGCGCCGCTGCGGTTCAAAAGCCTGGCCGCGCGGGTCGTGCAACCGTTCCTGGGGATTTAGATTTGGGCCTATGGTTCCTGCGGCGCGCCGTATTTTAGAGATGTCAAATCTATTTCCCGCTTGACAGGTGTACAACCGGCCTTGTCATATTCGTTAATTATAAAATGAATGCCGGGCTGTCGTCCGCGTCCCTCGCCGAGGGGCCGGCGACGGGTAAAACCCGGTGGACTGGAGGAAAGGAAACATCCCTATGAAACGATTGATGATTGCGGCACTCGTCCTGGGTGCGGCCTTGGCGGCCTATCTGCCGGGCACGGCCCGCGCCGACGACGACAAGCTCGAGGTCAAGATCAACGGCCGCATGCCGACCGTTACCGTGCCCACGGCGGACGGCCCGGTGAAGATCATGCGCAACCAGGATACCGCCAATACCATTCATCCCGATTACGCCAAGACGTCGCGCAAATGCCCGCCGTTCTGCGTTCAGCCGATGCAGGTGGCGCCCGGCGTGACTACCGTCGGCGAGGTCGAACTGCTGGAATTCGCCAAGGAGGGCGGCAAGCTGATCGACGGGCGGACCGAGAACTGGCACCTCAAGGGCACGATCCCCGGCGCCATCAACATGCCTTACAACCAGATGGCCGAACGCCTGGATGAAATCGGCTGCACCCGCGGCGCCGACAAGAAGTGGGACTGCGCCAAGGCGGAAAAGGTTCTGTTGTTCTGCAACGGCCCCTGGTGCGGCCAGTCGCCGATGGCGATCAAGGCCATGCTCCGCGAAGGCTATCCGGCGGACAAGATCTTCTATTACCGGGGCGGCATGCAGGCCTGGCACATCCTGGGCCTGACCGTGGTCGAAGGCACCTTCTGACCCAACGTCGCGGACGGAAGGGGCCCCGTCGGACCCCACACGGTGGGGCCCCAGCCGTCACGACCGGTTCAAGGCGAACCGGATCGGAACCTTGACTGTTCCGGCGATGGGCTGTCCGCCGCGCGTGGCGGGCAGGAACCGCCAGGCCCGCACGGCGCGGACCGCCGCCTGATCGAAGGCGGCGATGCCGGATGATCGGCTGACCGAAATTTCCGACGGACGCCCCTTCGGCGTCACCCGAACCCGCAATAGAACGAGCCCCTCCCGCCCCCGGCGCAATTCGCTGCGCGGATAGGCCGGGGCCGGGTTGGCGAGGTAGTCAGGAAACGTCGCCGCCTTCTCGAATAGGCCCGTCTCGGCGGGACCGATCGGACCCGCCTTGCCGCCCGGCAGCGCCGCCGGTTGCGGCGTCTGCGCTGAAGTGGGCACGGGTGTCGGTGCTGTCGGCGGTGAAGATGTCGCCTGGGAAGCCGCTTCCTCGGTCTGGCGGGGCGCGTGGCGCTCTGGCCGGGCCGGTGGCTGGACGGTCGTAAGACGCGGTGTCGGCGCCTCGGTGACCTCGACCGCCTCAACCGTTTCCGCGGCCTCGACCTCCGGGGTCGGATCCGCTTCCACTGGGCTTTCAGGAATTTCCAAAACCGGAATCTCTTCCGGTTGAATCGTTTCGGTGACCGGCGCGGTGGCGACCGGTTCCATCGGTTCGGCCGGTATTTCAGGCACCGCGGGTGCCGCCGTCGGCAACGGCGGCACGGTGGGGTCCGGGATGATCGTCACGTATAGGGGCTGTTCCCCGGGCGCCAAGCCGGGCAGGGGGACGGGCTCTGTCCCCCCACCGCCGCCGCCCGCCAGGAACCAGGCGATGACGGCGGCGTGCAGGGCCACGGACCAGACACCGAACAAGGGTGTGGCCGGGGCCGGGCCGATGACCCGGGGGCGAAGATCGCCGAGGGTCTCAGAAAGTTGCATGCGCCCTCAGGAAGAACGACCGGCCCGGCTCGTTGACCTGCACCGTTTCCGGGTCGAACGAGTTCGACCGGCTCAAGTGGTTGGCGTAGGTCTTGTCGAGCAGGTTGGTGATGCCCAGCGAGATCGATACCGGCTGGAAGGAGTAGATCTCGCCGTAGAGATCGACCACCGCATAGGAAGCGGTCTCGCCGACGTCGACGCCGCTGTTGTTGTTCACTTCGATATCGGCGCGCGATTGGCGAAGCGCCGCCCGCATGCGCAGACCCATCATCCAATCCGTGGTCCGGCGTTCGACCGTAGCGGTCATCTCCAGCGGCGGAATTTGCGCCAACGGCCGGTCGTCCTCGTTGTTCTGGCCGTAGGTGAATGCCGCCTGGCCGCCGATCGTCCATCCGTCCAGGAGTTGCACCTTGCCGGACATCTCGAAGCCGGTCAGGGTCGCATTGACGTTGCGGTAGATCGTCGCGCTGTCGCTTAGCAGCACGCCATCTTGGCCGCGCGCCAGATCGCGCAGGATGTAGTCCTGCACCCGGTCGTAGTAGACGGAGCCGCCGACGGTCCATTTGCTGTACGACACTTCGGCACCGATATCGATCTGGTGGTGTTTTTCCGGTGCGATGTCGGGGCGGCCGACCCAGCGGCTGGACGCCGTGGCGTTGTTCTGCGCCAGGCTGCGCTCCGACGCGTCGGCGGTCCGCACGCTACGGGACAGGCCGGCGAACACCGTGACGTTTTCGTCCAACGCCACTTCGTATCGAAGCAAGCCGCCGAAATTGTTCTCGCGCCGGTCGTCGGCCCGCACGCCGTAATAGTTGGTGAACAGCGTGTTCGCCGATTGCCCCGGCATGATCGCAACTCGGTCGGCCTTGTCGGCGGAAAAGGCGACGCGGTCGTACCGAAGGCCCGCGATCACATCATGGCCCGGCATGACGGTGTGTTCGACCTCGGCGAACAGACCCGTCTGCGACAGGCTGATCCCCGGCCAGGAATAGGATTGGATCAACGATTCATCGCCGTCGTTGACCCGTTCGCGGGCGCCCATGAACCGCGTCGCGTCGCGGCGGTTGATCTGCGTGTCGCCGCCGACCTTGAACCGGAAGCCGGAAAAGTCACCCGACAGCGCCAACTTGCCTCCGAACGTGTCCGATCCCGAATCCACCTTCATCACGTTGCCCGTGCGGGTGCGCAGGCTGTAGTTGTCCATGATGTGGTCGACGATCCCGGCATAGGCCGAGGTCTCCAGCTTTTGCAGCGTCCCGCCCGGATCGAAATCGTGATCGTAGCTGCCGCGCAGCACGAAAGTCTCCGAATAGGGAGAATCCATGCCCGCCCCGGCGAACACGGCGTCGTCGATGCGGTCGTTCTGCAGGCTGACGCGGATCAGGTCGTCGGGCGTCGGCGTCAGGCCCATTTCGACGCGTCCGCCGTGACTGGAAAACGACGACCGGACGGTTTTATTCGCGCCGTCGCGGTAGTCCTGGGCGAATTCATAATTGCCTTCGGCCCGGACGTAGCCCCAATCGGTGCCGGCCGCGACGTCGCCGCCGGCGCTGCGCGACCAGGCGTTGGAGTTGAGGCCCCCGTAAACCGATCCCTGATAGGGCTTATCGCCAGTGAAGACGGGGGTCTTGCGTTTGGCCTGGACCGTGCCGCCGGGGGCGCCCGGCCCATTGGTGACCGAGGCATATCCTTTATCGACGATCAGGCTGTCGATCCCGTCGGCGGAAAGATAGGCCGTCGGCGGGTCCATCCGGTTGGGGCAGCCGCCATGGATGAAGGCCCCGTCGTCGATGATGTTGATGCGGGTCTGGGATTGGCCGCGGATGAACGGCTCGGTCCCGTGGCCGCCCATGCGGCCCATGCTGATGCCGGGCACCGATTGCAGCACGTCCGACGCGTCGGAGGCCGGGAACAGGTTGTCGACCGCCGGCTCCAGAACGACGCGGTTGGGCGGCTGTGCCTGACCATAGGCCCGAACTTCGGGCAGGGTAACGGTCGGCGCCGTTTCGGGTTCACCGGTGGTGGTGGTTTGCGCGATTTCGGCCGGGTCTTCGTCGGCGCGGGCGATATCGGGCTGGGCGGCCATCACGGCCGCGGCGGCGGTGGCCGCCAAAAGGCAACCCTTCAAGGTAGGTTTGGGCATTAAAACGTCTCCGCTTAGGAGCCCGCCAGCGGGCGGACCCGTGGTGTCATGCCGAACGGCGGCGGTGGATCCGCCCGGGAATTCGGGCGGCATCACCGGCGATGCGGCGTCGGTCAGGTATTAAGCGGAGAGACGCGGTGGACCGCGGGGCGGCAGGGTCCGGTAATCGGCGAGATCACCGGCCAGGATGTCGTCGGTCGGCCGCAAGGGGCGGACCGGCGTCCAATCGAGGGTCAGCCAAACCCGATGGGTCAGGCCGTCCGGCGCGGGTGCCGCCGGATGCTTGCAGAGCACGCAGGTCGACCGCGCGCCGTTATACTTGCTGTCCTGGTCCGGGTCTTCGCTGGCCGGGCGGCGCTGCGAACAGATACCCGCGCGCAGATCTTCGAACAGGCTGGCTTCCTTGGCGTTGGCCGGGGCGGGGATCGCCAGCATGGCCAACAGGGGAACCAGGTAGGAGAGAAGGATCAAGCCGCTGATCCCGGCGCGCAGCGTTTTTCCCCGGCCCTGGCGGGACCGGTTCGCGGAAACGGATATCTGCGCAATATTATACATTCGAAAATCGTATATCGATGTTGTTCGCAAGTGCAACAGGCCGGTGTGAAATCCGGGCAAAAAACTTGTATTGCCGACGGGCGGTGATCGTCAATCTGTCAGCAGGTCGAAGGCGACGGAAACGCGCTCCACCGGCGCCCGAAACGGCACGGTCTGGTGATAGAGGTAGCTGGGAAACAGCAGCATCAATCCCTCCCGCGGGCGGATCAAGGTCGTCCGTGGCGGCTGCTTCGCGTGAAAGTCCAGGGGCGGGCGGCCGAATTCGATCCAGCCTTCATGGGCCGGATCGTCATCGCGGACAACGTCGGGGATTTCCGGGTAATAGACGCCGGACAGCCAGGCGGCAGGATGAATATGGGCGACCTGATGGCCCCGGTCTTCCATGACCACGCCCCAGACCGACAATCGAATGTCATCCGGCGCACGGTCCAGGCTGGCGCGGAACGGGTGATCTTCTTCAAGATTCGCGGCGGCCTCTCGATATTCCGCCGCCGCCGCGCGGATCGCCGCTTCCAAGCCCACCACCGGGCCTTTGTCGCCGATCGTCAGTTCGCCGGAATGGCGGCCCTTGCGCGTGGCGTGGCTGGCCGGGGCATGGGCGAGGGACGGATGCCGCCTAAGGTGCTCCGCCAGGGAGCTGTTGAATTCCGCGATGTCGGCGAAACCGTCCGGCGCCGCGATCTCGACCGGGCCCAGCAGATTGTCGAAATCCAATAGACGCGCGGCCCCCGCCTGATCGCCCGCTTCGTTCAGCGCGATCGCCTGAAACGCCAGGGCCGAGGTATTACCCGGATGGATCTCCAGGAAGGCCGCCGTCTCGGCGGCGGCTTCGGCGGGGCGCCCCATCTCCAGCAACAGATCGCCCAGATTGACCCACGCCTTGTCGTAATCGGGGGCCAGATCCAAGGCTTTCCGCGCCGCCGCCAGGGCGTCGTCCAGCCGCCCCATTTCGCGCAAGGCATAGGCGATATTGACCTGCGCGCCCGCATGATCCGGCGCCGCCGCCATCACCGCTTCGTATTGCGGGATCGCCTCGGCCGGATGGCCGGTCTCCTGCAACAAGGTGCCCAGGTTGTAACGGGCATCCGGATTGGCCGGATCGATGGCGAGGGCCTGTTCGTAGGCGGCGCGGGCCTCCAGCGGCCTGCCCATTTCCTGCAACACGGCGCCCCGGTTGGTCGCGGCCCCGGCATGGCGGGGATCGTCGCTGAGAGTTTGGTCGTACTCGGCGATGGCCTGGGGCAGGCGGCCCAGCGCCTTCAGGATATTGGCCAGATGAAACCGGGCCTCGGCCTGTGCCGGGTCGGACGCCAACATCTTGCGGAAGGCATCCTCCGCTTCGGCGAACCGGCCGGAGACCTCGAACAAAACGCCCAGGTTGAACCGTGCTCCCGCACTTCCGGGATCGGCGGCGAGCGCCGCCCGGTAGGCCGCTTCCGCCGCCGACAGGTCGCCCATGTCGGTCAGCACGTTGCCCCGGTTCATCAACGCTTCGCCGTGCCCCGGATGAAAGGCCAGGGCGGTGTCGAACAGGCTGAGTGCTTCGGTCTTATCGTCCAGGTGAAAGGCGGCGATCCCGGCGACGTTCAGGGCATCCACATCGTCCGCCGATGCGGCCAGGGCCTGACGGCCCAGGGTTCGGGCGCGCCGCCAGTCGCCCTGTTCCAGCGCCGCGCGGGCCTGGTCGACCAGATCGCGGGCGGCGTCGGCCTGGCGGAAAATGTCCAGCGGCGAGGCCGGCGTGGGTGCACCGGGCCGGGGTTTCGGCGGCGGGGCGGCGGGGGCGGCTTTCTTGCGTTTCTTCGATTGGGTGGGGTGGGCTTTTTTCTTCTGCTTTTTCACGGCTTGGGCTCCGGCGTGGAGGCTTCCGGGGCAGCCGCATCGGTTCCGCCGTCCTTATCCTGTCCCCATTCGACGGATTTTAAGAAGCTCTGAAATTCGCGGCTCAGACGCGTACGGTCTTCGCCGTCCGCCGTCGCCCAGATGACCAGCCAGACCGCCACGGTGACGT
>CAJWCU010000034.1 GCA_913030825.1 uncultured Rhodospirillaceae bacterium
ATTCCCTGACCGGCTTCACCGCCGCCTGGAAAGCCATCGGCAAGGCCTGCGGCGTCTAGTCGTAAATCCCGATCCCGCGGCCAGTCCGGCGAGGCCGGGATTTGGGGCCCCGAGGACAAGGACGCAGATTTGCGCGGATCAAAAGGTTCGCGTTTATCCGTTGGGATACCGCCCCGGACGCGCTATATGAGGGGCCATGACGACGGAATCGATCCAGAACGCGCAAATGGGCGCGCCCGAGACGAGCGGCAAGACCAACCTGGTCGGCCTGTCGCGCGAGGAACTCGCGCGTGAAATTGCCGCCGTCGGCGAAAAGCCGTTCCGCGCGAAGCAGCTTTGGCATTGGATCTATCATCAGGGCGAGACCGATTTCGCCCAGATGACGACCCTGGCCAAGCCGCTGCGGGAAAAACTGGACGAGGTTTTCGAAGTGCGCCGCCCGAACGTCAGCCGCGAGCAGACGTCCGAGGACCGCACGCGCAAATGGCTGGTCAAATTCGACGACGGGAACGAGGCCGAAACCGTCTACATCCCCGAAGACGACCGGGGCGCGATCTGCATTTCGTCGCAGGTCGGCTGCACCCTGACCTGCACGTTCTGCCATACCGGCACGCAGAAGCTGGTGCGCAACCTGACGTCGGACGAAATCGTCAGCCAGTTCATGGTCGCCCGCGATTCCTACGGCGAATGGCCGACGCCCAGGGACGGCGGGCGGATGATTTCCAACATCGTCATGATGGGCATGGGCGAACCGCTGTTCAATTACGACAACGTCGCCAAAGCGCTGCGCATCATTATGGACGGCGAAGGCATTGCGCTATCGAAACGACGGATCACGCTGTCGACCTCGGGCGTCGTGCCGATGATGGAAAAATGCGGCGAGGACCTGGGCGTAAATCTCGCCGTGTCGCTGCATGCGGTGACGGATGAGCTGCGCGACGTCCTGGTGCCGATCAACAAGAAGTATCCGTTGAAGGAATTGATCCGCGCCTGCCGCAGCTATCCGGGGGCCAACAATGCCCGGCGCATCACCTTCGAATACGTGATGCTGAAAGGCGTCAACGATACGGAAGCCGACGCGCGGCAGCTCCTGCGCCTGGTCAAGGGCATCCCGGCCAAATTCAACCTTATCCCGTTCAACGCCTGGCCGGGGGCACCCTATGAATGCTCGACGCCCGAAGCCATGGACAAGTTCGTGCGCATCCTCAACGACGGCGGGTTTTCCTCGCCGATCCGCCAGCCGCGCGGCCGCGACATCATGGCCGCCTGTGGCCAGTTGAAATCGGCCAGCGAGCGGGAGCGCATCCGCCGCATGACCCAGCGGATCGAACAATTGGTCCCCGACGATGGCGAGGCCGGCCCGGCCGCCGGGACCACGGCGGGCAATGGCTGATCCCACGCCTGGCTCCGGGGATCAGCGGATCGCAATCGCCGATTTCCCGCATCGCGTCCGCACCTCCGTCTGCGGCATCGTCATCGCCGACACTACCCACGCCAAGATCCTGCGCGAGACCGGCCATCCGGCCGTGTTCTATTTCCCGCCGGACGACGTGCGGATCGCCGATTTCCTGACGCCGACGGATAAATCCACGACCTGCCCCTACAAGGGTGCGGCGTCCTATTGGACATTCCGCCTGGGCGATCACGGGGAAGACAATCTCGCCTGGGCCTATCCCGATCCCATCCCGGCCTGCGCCGCGATCCGGGGCTATCTTGCGTTCTATTGGGACCGCATGGATTGCTGGTTCGTCGACGACGCGCAGATTCAGGCGCCGCCATCGTGACCGGGGCGAAGACCGATAAAAAGGCGAAGACGTTCCGCCCCGGGCGGCGGTTCCTGACCGCCCCGGCCGAGGGCTGGAAGCCCTATGTCCTGCTGACGATCTTCTGCCTGGTTCTATTCCTGCCGGGAATCGGATCCCTGCCGCCGCTTGATCGGGACGAAGCGCGTTTCGCCCAGGCCACCGCGCAGATGCTGGAAACCGGCGATTTCATCGATATCCGCTTTCAGAACCAGCCGCGCCACAAGAAGCCCGCCGGAATCCATTGGCTGCAGGCCGCGAGCGTTCATTGGCTGTCGTCGGTGGAGGCACGGGAGATCTGGGCCTATCGCGTTCCCTCCGTCATCGGCGCCTGGGCCGCCGTGCTTCTGACCTTCGCTTTGGGCAGCATTCTTTTCGATCGCCGCGCGGGTTTTGCCGCGGGCGCCATGCTGGCCGCCTCGACCTTGCTGATCCTGGAGGCCCATCAGGCCAAGACCGATGCGGTCCTGTTGGCCTGCGTGCTGGCCCAACAACTGGCGCTGGCGCGGCATTACATGGCGGCGCAGGCGGGCGACGGCCCGCCCGGCATCGGCTGGTCCCTGCTGTTCTGGCTGGCCGTCGCGGCGGGCATCCTGATCAAGGGACCGCTAGGGGCCTTGATCGCCGTCCTGACGATCGCGACCCTCGGAATCGCCGACCGCTCGGGCAAGTGGATCAAGGGACTTGGCTGGCTCTGGGGCCTGCCCCTGGCCACCGCCCTCGCCCTTCCCTGGTTCATCCTGATCGGGGACAAGACGGGCGATACCGACGGCGGCGGTTTTGTGATGACCGCGATCACCACGGACCTGATCCCCAAATTGCTGGGCGGTCAGGAATCCCACGGCGCGCCGCCGGGATATTACGTCCTGACCATGCTGCTGTTCTTCTGGCCGGCGGTGTTCCTGGCCTGGCCGTCGCTTTGGCGGGCCTGGAAGGAACGCACGGACCCGGCCCTGCGGTTCTGCTTGGCCTGGCTGGTGCCCGCCTGGATCCTGTTCGAATTGATCCCGACGAAGCTGCCCCACTACGTCCTGCCGATGTATCCGGCGTTGGCCTTGGTCTGCGCCCGCTCGGCGATCGCCGTGCTGGACGGGACCGCACCCTGGTACGACAAACGCCTGCTGTGGGTGACCGGCGGGCTTTGGGCGCTGATCGGCCTGGTTCTGGGTGGGGCGGCCGCTTACCTGCCAATCCATTTCGGTGGAGAAACGTCCTGGCATACCTGGTTCTTCATCAGCTTCGCGCTTTACCTGTTGGCCACCACGGCGGCCGCCATGAAACACCACGTGATGAACGAAGCCCTGGAAAATTCCCTGATTTCCGGCGGCATTCTGACGGCCATGGTGATCTGGCTGATGGTCGCCGGATTCCAGCCCATGTGGGTGGCGCGGGACGCCGCGCGCGCCGTGGCCGGTTCCTTCACCGACGGCCCGGCGCCGACGGTCGCCGCCGCCGGATTTTCCGAACCCTCGCTGATATTCCTTTCCGGGACCGATACGGTTTTGACCTCGGGCGGCGGGGCGGCCACCGCAATACTGACGGGGGAGCGGGGCGCGGCCATCGTGGAAAGCCGCGAATTGCCCGGTTTCAAACAAGCCCTGGGCGACCGCACGGCTGAAGTGCGCGAAACCGCCGCGATCTCCGGCATCAATTATTCCAAGGGCAAACGCGTGACCCTGCACGTCTTCGTGCGGCCATAGAACGCCGCCCGGCACCCCGTTGAAATTACGGGCAAACTTCATCAAGTCTTAAGAGCATTCCAGTGTATAACCAGGGCAAGATCAACGACCCGGCTGCGTGCGTGATATGACCGAGCATCCCGACAAAGATACGGACCGCATGAACCTCGCGGTCCTGACCGGCAAGGCCGGCGCCGTCTGGGCGCGGGTGGCGGAAGGCCTGCGATGGACCGCCCGGACGGCCCGTGCGCGGCCGTATCTGGCTTGGCTCGCGGTAACGTCGGTTGTCTGTGTCATTTTGATGATTTTCGTCGACGCACCCCTGGCGCAGAACCTGAAGATCGGCATGGCGCCCGCGGCGACGGATTTCTTTTCCACCTATGGCGGGGCCGCCGGCAAGCCGGAAGCCTATCTCATCATCGCCGCCGTGATCATCGCCGTCTGCCATGCGGCGGCCTACTTCAACGTCGTCGCCGAGACCAAGGCGCGCCTGAAACGGTATCAGGACGCGGCCCTGTTCTTCATCGTCGCCGTGCTGGCGGGCGGCATCGTCGTGAACATCGTCAAGCCGATCATCGGGCGCATCCGCCCACGCGGCCTGTTTGAGGACGGGTCCTACGGCTTTCACATGTTTTCGACCGACTGGGGGATGAATTCGTTCCCGTCGGGACATACGCAAATGGCCTTTTCCATGGCCATCGCCCTGACCCTGATCTATCCGCGTTACGACGTGCTGTATTTCCTGATCGCCGCCGCCTTGGGTGCCAGCCGGTTCTTGGGTTCCGTCCACTACCTGTCGGATGTGGTCATGGGCGCCTATGTGGGCATCGTCGTGCCGTTGTTGGTGAAACAGTATTTCTACGATCCGCGGGGCATCAACCTGCGCATCTATTTCGACCGCGACGAGGCCCTGCCGCGCCCGCGCGAGGTGCCGCCGGCCAACCTGCCCGCCGCCGACAAAGCCTCGGGCGAGAGCCGCGCGCCCTGATCCCTCAAGACCCTGCCGTGTTCAGACTGTCTTAACCGGTTTTCTCTTAGAATCCGGAGGTTACTGGGGATTTTTTAGACAGGGGTTTACAACCGTGCACGGGCCGTTTCGCCATCTTTTCGCCGCCGGGCTGGTTCTCGGCCTGGCCGCAACGCCGCTGCAGGCCGCCGAGAAAGCCGAAAATGCGTTCGAGGTCCGTACCGGCCTGCACAAGGATTTCACGCGCCTGGTGCTGGAAACCGCCATCCCGGTTCCCTACAAATTCGCCTTTCCCGCCGCCGACGAAATCGTCGTGACGCTGACCGGGCCCGCGAAGACGGCGGACCTGCCCGCTAAGGGGCGCGGCATTATCAAGGCCATGGCGCTGGAGCCCGCACCCCGCGGCAGCCGCCTGGTCATCAAGACCCGCGACATCGCGGACATCCGCCGCCAATTCACGATTCTGCCCAAGGACGGGCATGGGGCCCGCATCGTCATTGATCTGGCCGCCGCCGACACGCCACCCCGCCCGCCCGTGAAACCGGCGAAACCCTCGGTCGAACCGACCACCCGCCCGGCGCTCGACCTGCCGGCACCCCATACGGACATCATCGGCGGCCTGAAGACGGCGCCCGACCCCGTCAAATCGGCGAAGACGGGCAAACGCCCGACCCGGGATTTCGAGGTTGCGGCGTCGAACGGCGCCAGCATGCTGTTCGACGGTGGGACGGCGGCCGACCGCGCACGGCCGGTCGAATTGGCGCAAAGCGGCCTGTCGATCAACGACTGGCTGATGCGCGAAGGCGTCAATCCCAACGTGCGGACGGTCCCGCCCGGCGCCCCGCCGCCCAGCACCGTCAACCCGCCGGAACCGCGGCCCCATTCGGCACAGAACACGCAAGACCGCATCCCCGGCCCCGCGCCCCTCCCGACACGCGGGCAACCCGCCACCGCCGAACCGGCGAGCGCACCGCCCGCCTACCGGCTCTACCGCGCGGCGCCCGCACCGGCGGTGATCAACCCGACCGATCCCCGATACGCCCGCCCGGCGGCGCAATCCACCCGCCAAGCCCCGGCATGGGCCCCGCCCGCCGATGACCGCGCACGGCAGGAGACCCCCGCCGACCGTTACGCCCGCCAACAGCAAGAACAACGCGACCGGACGGCATCCGACCAACCCACCCTGGCGGTGATCGGCGAACAGGACCGGGAGTATTTCCAGCAGCGAAAATTCTATGCCGGGTTCGGCCTGGGCATGGGTATGTTCGATTACGAATCCGACTACCGGAACACGACCCTGGACGAAGATCTTTTCCATTGGAAAATCGTCGGCGGCTACCGCCCGACGGAGTTCGCCGCGGTTGAAATGTCCCTGGGCAAGATCGGCGGATTCGACGAAACCTTCGGCAACGGCAATTCGGCGGAAAGCCAATTCTACGGCCTGTCGGTCAGCGGCATTTTGGGCATGCCGCTCGGCAACGACTGGTTGCCCTTTGCCCGCATCGGCATGACTTATTGGTGGGAAAGCGCCGATAATTCGGCGTCGATCACCCGCAACGAGGAAACCGGCACCGGCGCGATCCTGGGTCTGGGCACCGATTACCGGTTCTCCGACCGGATCAGCCTGCGCGGCGAATGGGAGCTCTATATCCTGTCCGACACCGCCTACAACAACGTCTTTTCGGCCAGCGTCCTCTATAACTTCTAAGGCCCGGCCCGCCGCCGCGGATGCCTATCCGCCGCCTGTTGCAGGGGTCCGCGAAATCCCTATACTGCGCCGACTTTCCGCCGGGCCCCGTCATCCGAGGGCCCGAAGCCCGGACCGCATAAGGGAAAACACCCATGACGAAAGACATCAAAAAAGTCGTGCTCGCCTATTCGGGCGGCCTGGACACCTCGGTCATCCTGCGCTGGCTGCAGGACCATTACGGCGCCGAGGTCGTGACCTTCACCGCCGACCTGGGCCAGGGCGAGGAACTGGAGCCGGCGCGCGCCAAGGCCGAGATGATGGGCATCAAGCAGATCTTCATCGAAGACCTGCGCGAGGAATTCGTCGGCGACTATGTCTTTCCCATGTTCCGCGCCAACGCCCTGTATGAAGGCACCTATCTTCTGGGCACCTCGATCGCCCGGCCGCTGATCGCCAAGCGCCAGATCGAAATCGCCCATGAAACGGGTGCGGACGCCGTCGCGCACGGCGCCACCGGCAAGGGCAACGACCAGGTGCGGTTCGAATTGGGCTATTACGCCTGCGATCCCGGCATCCATGTCATCGCCCCCTGGCGGGAATGGGACCTGACGTCCCGCACCCGTCTGATCGATTACGCCGAGAAGCACCAGATCCCGATCCCCAAGGACAAGCGCGGCGAAGCCCCCTATTCCCAGGACGCCAACCTTCTGCACATCTCGTCCGAGGGCAAGGTCCTGGAAGACCCCTGGACCGAGGCCGATTACGACCTGATCCTGTCGCGCATGGTCACGCCGATGGCGGCCCCCGATCAGCCGACCGAGATCACCATCGATTTCGAAAAGGGCGATCCCGTCGCGGTCAACGGCGAGAAGATGTCGCCGGCGACACTGCTGGCCAAGCTGAACGAACTGGGCGGCGCCAACGGTATCGGCATTTTGGACATCGTCGAAAACCGCTTCGTCGGCATGAAGTCGCGCGGCGTGTATGAAACGCCCGGCGGCACGATCCTGTTCCAGGCGCGGCGCGCCATGGAAAGCATCACCCTCGACCGGGGGGCGATGCACCAGAAGGACGAATTGATGCCGCGTTATGCGGAGCTGGTCTACAACGGGTTCTGGTTCGCGCCGGAACGCGAGATGCTGCAGGCCGCCATCGACAAGGCGTCGGAACGGGTGACCGGCACCGTGCGCATGAAGCTCTACAAGGGCAACGTGATGATCACCGGCCGCAAGTCGCCCAACAGCCTGTATGACGAAGCCCTGGTGACCTTCGAGGAAGATCAGGTCTACGACCAGCGCGACGCCCAGGGCTTCATCAAGCTGAACGCGTTGCGCCTGATGACCTTGAAGCGCAACGGCGGCTGACCGCCGGCACCTGCCTCGATCCGAAAAAGAAGAGCCGCCCCGACCGGCGTTGCCCGGGGCTCCGCCGTCCGGGGGAGGAGTTCGGCGGAATTGCCATGATCGTCCGGCAACGGCAGTCTGGGAGACCGATCAGGTCACGGCGCACCAGACGACACGTTTCGATGTGATCATGTCGTCGTAGCTGCCGCGGGTCGATGCAAGCAGGGCCGAGCCCATATGCGCGTCGACCGCCGCCTGATCCGTGTAAAGCTCATAAAGGAACACGCTGCCGTCCTCATTGCCGTTGTTGAACCCGGCGGGGTCGAGGACGTCGAATTGCTCGCAGCCGGGCTCGCTATCCAGCGTCAGCTTGGCATGGCTCCGCATGAGGTTCAGGAACTCCGCCCGCCGGTCAGGCTTGACGCCGAATTCCACCATCAGGGCGATCTTGTTGCTCATCGCATGTCGTCTCCTTCGATGCGGCGCGGTTATGACGGCACGTCGCCGAGGGTCGAAATGCGATAAAGCGTGCGGACTTTTTCCGGCGGCAGATTCTTTGTCGTCGCCCGGTGCATGACGCAGCGGTTGTCCCAAAGTACGACGGTTCCCGGATCGCGCCATTGGAACCGGTATTGGAACCGGGGGTCGGTCATGTGATCGAACAGTTCGTCCAGCAGATCGCTGCTTTCGATGGCGTCCATGCCGACGATCCCGCGCACCCCGGCCGAGATGCCGGGAAAGACGAACAAGCCCTTTCGCCCGGTTTCCGGATGGGTGCGAACCATGGGCCGAACGACCGGCGGCGTATTGGCCATTTCGTCTTCGGTCATGAAATTCCAGCGCGATTCCGGATCGCCCCGATTGGTCGTCCAACGGTATTGTGAGACGTAGTTCAGGCCGTCGATCCGGTCCCGCAGCTTGTCCGGCAGGTTGTCGTAAATGGCCTCCAGATCGGCGAAATAGGTGTCGCCGCCTTCATCGGGGATTTCCACGGAATAAAGGATCGTCGCATCGGCCGTGCGCTCCATATAGGAGCGGTCGGAATGCCAGAACGAGCCCGCGTCCTTGACCCCCAACGGCTTGCCGTGGCGTGTCGAATTGGACAGCAGCATGACCTTGGGATAATCCGCGTGCAGGAAGTTCTTCACCGGATGTTCGACGGTTTCACCGAACAGCGAGCCGAAGGCATCGAACTGGCCGACCGACATGTCCTGGCCGTCGATGACCAGCACTTTGTGATCGAGATAGGCCTGATGCAGGTCGGCGGCCTGGGCGTTGCTGAGCGAGCCGACGTCGAGGCCGGTGACCCGGGCGGCGAAGCTGTCGCCCAGGCGTTCTACGGTCATGGTCATGGTGAAGCGGTCCTTGTACGTTTCGTCCCTAGATTTTCTACTGTCTGATCGGCCCGTTTGCTTCCCGGGCTCTTAAGGGTATTGTAGGGCCCTTGGCCGTACCGACAATCGAACTTAATTCCGGCCTGTTTGAGGTTTTCTCCGCCCATGGCCCATCCCATTCCGCCGCTCAACGCCCTTCGCGCCTTCGAGGTCACCGCCCGCCTGGGCACCCTGGCCCGCGCGGCGGAGGAATTATGCGTCACCGCCTCGGCGGTCGGCCATCAGGTCAAGAACCTGGAAGACTGGCTGGGCCTGCCGCTGTTCCTGACCGAACACGGCATCCGCCGCCTGACGCCCGAGGGCGAACGCCTGGCGCAGCAGTTGGGCGACGCCTTCGGCCAGATCAATCTGGCTTGCCGCGCCATCGGCCGACGCGCGGCGGCGCGGGAGTTGCACATCAACGTCACGCCGACCTTCGCGATCCGCTGGCTGGTGCCGCGCCTGGGCAAATTCCAGGCCCTCAACCCCGGCGTCGCCGTGCATATCGCGACATCGGCCCGGCCGATCGATTTCGCCCGCGACGACGTTTACGCGGCGATCCTGTTCGGGTCCGGCGAATGGCCGGGCATGACGGCGGATTTGCTGTTCATGGAGGACGTCTTTCCCGTCTGCCACCCGAAATTGCTGAAGGGCAAGAGTGCGCTGAAGAAGCCGGAGGATCTGGCCGGGCAGACCTTGCTGCACACCTATCATCGGCGCAGCGATTGGGCCCGTTGGCTGGGGGCCGCCGGGGTTCCGAAGTCGACTGTTGACCCCGCCCATGGCCAGACCTTCGACCTGACGACCATGGCCATCGACGCCGCCGAGGCGGGCCTGGGCATCGCCATCACCCGCGAGGTCCAGGTCAGCGACGCCCTGGCGTCGGGCCGCCTGGCCGCCCCGTTCCGGCGCGACCTGTTGCGCGGCGAGGGATGCTATTTCGTAACCCGGCCGGACCACCGCAACGACGCCTCGGTCGCGGCCTTTCGCGACTGGTTGATCGCCGAGGCCGGATCGGCGCCCAGCGGCAGCGCCGCCGCTGAATAAACGGATCGTTTTTTCGGCTGAGGGGAGAGGCGAGCCGCTTAACCCTTGCGCCGGCCCAACCAGAAGGCATGGACCGCCGCCGGCACCAGGGTCAGGTCCAGGCCGCCGCGCAATGCCGGGCCGCCCCGGTCCTTCGTCAGCATGGTCATCTGCGCGTCCGGATTGGTGCGCACGGCGAAATTGACCATGGTGTCGGGCCCGTTTTCCGACGCCGTGACGGCCCCGTCCCAATCCATCTGGAACAGATGCTGCGGCTTTCCGCCGGGCGCGTCCAACAGGATCAGGTCGACCATCCCGCCTTTCCAACTGGCGTAGGCCAGCCGGTCCGCCGTGCCAGTCGCCAAGCTTTGCGCGACCACCGCCGTTTCCACCAGGCGGCCGTATTCCGGTGCGTCCGGCGCGACCGGCCCGAACAGCGCCGTGTAGAGGGTCGGCGAGGTCAGATAGACCTTGAACAGAACCTGGCGCTGAAACGGCCGACCGTCGCGGTTAAGCCGGGGGACTCGCCGGATCAGAAAGGCGTTTTCCAGGAAATCGAGATATTTTCGGAGCGTGTTCTTGGCAACACCCGCCGCCTTGGCGAGATCCTCGATCGCCGCCTCGCCGCCCGTGTTGCGCGCCAGCACGGCGAACAGACGGCCCAGTTCGCGAGGCTCGTAGACCCCGGCGAAGGCCGCCAGATCGCGATGCAGAACGTCGTGCAGCAGGGCGTCGCGAACCAGGGCCGGGGGCGCTTCGTCCTCGCGCTTGGCGGCGATGCCCGACGGAAACCCGCCGAAGGCGATATAGCGCGCGAATTCGGCGTTGAGCGCCGCCAGTTTCTCGGCGCCCAGGTCAAGCGACGCCCCGGCCTCGGGAAGGATACCGCCCAAGGCCGCGTCGGTTCGGCGGAAGCCCGTGAATTCGGCAAAGCTCAACGGCGGCAGGATGCGCACCTCGACCGCGCCGCCCTCGCCCCCTTCCAGGTCGGCGCGGCCCGGCGTCAGGCGCGGCGCCGAGGACGACAATGCCGCGATCAGCCGCGCATTCGGCAGGCGTTTCTGCAGCACCGCCAACTGGGCAGCACCGTCCTCCGCGTAATCCAGATCGTCGATGAAAATGAAGACCTTCTCATCCCGCCCGTAAGCGAATCGGTCGAGAAAACGGTCGGCGAGCGCCGCCAAATCCTCGCCCGCGTAAACGGGAGCGGCCAACGACAGATAGGCGATGCGCATGGGCGAGACCCCGGCGCGGACCACGGCGGCCAAGGTCTGGCGCAGGACGATGGTCTTGCCCGCCGCCGGCGGGCCGCAAGCGATCAGGGGAGCCTTCAGATCCGCATTCAAGGCGGCGGCGGCGAAATCGCGGGCGAAACCGCGCTGTGGCGGATGGCGGAATCGCACCCGCGTGCCCGAGCGAAACGCCCACCAGGGATTGTCGAATTCCAGGCGGCGCAGGATGTCCGATGCGGCGATCTGTTCCAAGGGGATACCCGTCCCGTCCGTCCCCAAACCATTCCCGCGACGATGCCGCGCGAAACAAGCTCAAGCCAATGAACTTATACCGAAAGAATCGCGCAGACCGTCACCGTCGTCAAGGGCGGGCTGGCGCGATGGCCGGCCGGGCCGCTCCAATCAGGCCAGCGCCCCGGCCACGGCACGGCGCAATTCGGGGACAAGCTCCCGTTCGAACCAGGGGTTCTTCTTCATCCAATGGGTGGTGCGCCAACTGGGATGCGGCGTCGGGATGATTTCGGGCCCGTAATCATGCCAATCGGCGACGGTTTCCGTCATCGTCCGCCGTGCACGCGGACCCAAGTGATGTTTCTGGGCGTAACTGCCAACCAGCAAGGTCAGGCGGATATCCGGCAGGCAGGCGCGCAAGGCATCATGCCATTGCGGCGCGCATTCCGGGCGTGGCGGATTGTCGCCGCCGCGCGGATCGCGGCCCGGATAGCAGAAGCCCATGGGCATGATGGCGACGCGGGTTTCGTCGTAGAACACGTCGTTGTCGAGCGCCAGCCAGTCGCGCAGCCGCGCCCCCGACGGATCGTCCCAGGGCACGCCCGAGGCATGGACCTTCGTTCCCGGCGCCTGGCCGATGATCAGAAGACGTGCCGTCGGCGCCATGCGGACGACCGGCCGGGGGCCGAGCGGCAAGTGATCGGCGCAGGTCCGGCAGGACCGGACGTCGTCCAGCAATTGCGGCAAATCGCTCACGGCGATTGAATTCCTCCCGTCTCCTGCCCGGAAATGGTCTTATTTTCGCCCTTATCCGGCGCGATTTCAGCGTCAAACAGGGCCAGCGAACAAGATGGCCCGCCGGATATTCACTTGCAACGCCCGGCCATGGGCCCATCTATAGCCCCACAGGATCATGATCAAAATGCGAGAACAGTTTCAACAGGTGGCCGCGGCCGTCTGGCCCCGACAGATGAGCCCGATGCGCTGGGCCATGGCCGCGACCCTGCTTGCCGCCATGGCCATGGCGGCCTGCGGCATCGTGTTCGACGGGCGCGACCGTGGCGCGCGCGGTGGGGCCTATGAACAGAACGCCCTGCTGGCGGCCCGCCGCCACGATCCGCTGCACGCGGTATCGTTGGACAAGGTCCGGTCCACCGGCCTGGTGCCGCCCGCCTTCGCCGCCTCGATCGTGACGGACCTGGACGCCCTGGAGCCGGACGCAAAGAAACAGGCATTTCTCAAGATCGCCCTGCCGCTGGTCGCCCGCGAGAACGCCCGCATCCGGGACGAACGCCGCCAGATCGCCGACGACGCGGAAGATGTCCCCGAATACATCTGGGAAAAATACAAGGTGGAGGCCGGCGATCTGGAGACCCTGCGCCGCCGGGTCGACGTGATTCCCGCCTCCATGGTTCTGGCCCAGGCGGCGCTGGAAAGCGGCTGGGGCACCTCGCGTTTCGCGCGGGAAGGCAACAACCTGTTCGGCATGCGGACCTACAATCCGGATACTCCGGGCCTGGAGCCGGAAAAAGCCGAGGGCTTCAAGGTCGTCAAGTATCCGAGCCTGAGCGAAGGCGTCGGCTACTACATGCTGAACCTGAACACCCATCCGGCCTATAAGGATTTCCGCCGCGCCCGCGCCCAGATGCGGGACGAGGGCCGCGATCCGGATTCGCGCCATCTGGCGACGCGCCTGACGCAGTATTCGGAAATTCCCAAGACCTACAGCAAGATTCTCCACCAGATCATCGAGGCCGAGAATCTGGAAGATTTCGACGGCGTGCGCCTGGTGAACGAGAGCTAGGCGCCCAGGCCGTCCACCCCCGCCGCCAACAAATCGTCGACGAAGGCCGGGACGATTTCCGTCGCCGGACCGTGGATCGTCTTGGCGAACATCGTCGCCCCCTCGCTGGGTTCCAGGTTGAGTTCAACCGTTTGGGCCCGGCCGAACATCCGCACCTGCTGCACGAACCCGGCCGCCGGATAGACGTTGCCAGACGTGCCGATGGACAGGAACAGAGAACAAGCCGCGAGCAGGTCTCCGATCTCGTCCATCTGCATCGGCATTTCCCCGAACCAGACGACGTTGGGGCGCAGCGTACCCAGCGCGCCACAGGTCGAGCACGCATCGGCCAGCGTGATATCGCCGCGCCAATCATGCACGTCGGAACAGGCCGTGCAGCGCGCCTTCAGCAATTCGCCGTGCATATGGATCAGATTCCGCGTGCCCGCGCGTTCGTGCAGATCGTCGATGTTCTGCGTCACCACCGTGACCGGACCGGGCCATTCGGATTCCAGGCGCGCCAGGGCGCGATGCGCGGCGTTCGGCGTGACGTTGTCGGAAACCGCCCCCCGGCGCCGGGCGTTGTAGAATTCCAGTACCCGTTCCGGATCGCGGGCGTAGGCCTCGGGCGTGGCGACGTCCTCGATCCGGTGTTTGGCCCAGATGCCGTCGGCGTCGCGAAAGGTCGCGAGACCCGATTCCTTGGAAATCCCCGCCCCGGTCAGGACGACGATCCCCGGCCCCTCCTTGGCCTTATCCGAAACGCTCATGGTTGTTGGCCCTCTCCGCCGCCGTTATCTTCGTCGCACACCATCCGCCCCATTTAGAGAGAGGCCCGCCCCTTGGTCAACGTCGTGTTCGTCTGTCTTGGTAACATCTGCCGTTCGCCCAGCGCCGAGGGCGTGTTCCGCAAGCTGGTCCGGGACGAGGGCCTGGCCGATATCATTAAGACCGATTCATCCGGCACCAGCGGCTGGCACGTCGGCGAGGCGCCGGACCCCCGCGCCCAGGAGGCAGCATCCCGGCGCGGCATCGACATTTCCGATCTGCGCGGGCGCAAGTCCCTCGCCCGCGACTTCCACGATTTCGATTATGTGCTGGCCATGGATCGCCGCAATTACGCCGACCTGTTGGCCTTGGCACCAACGGGGACGGAAGATCGCCTGCACATGTTCCTCAACTTCGCGCCGCAATTGGGCGAGACGGAAGTCCCCGATCCCTATTACGGCGGGGATCAGGGCTTCGACGACGTGCTCGACATGATCGAGGCCGCGTCGAAGGGACTGCTCGACCATATTCGGGCCCACGATCTTTCCGGATGATGACGGGGCGTCCATGACCCGCGGCGCGCTCGCCGATCGGATCGCCGAAGCGACCGGCCGCACGGTCCGGGGGCTCTCCCCCGTCGGCAGCGGCACGGCCGGCGACCGCCTGCACCGCGCCCTGTTCGAAGACGGCGGTCACGCCATGGTCAAGAGCGCCACGGCGGGCGACCACCTCGCCGTCGAGGGGCGCATGCTGCACTTCCTGACCGAACGTTCCGACCTGCCCGTACCGGCGATCCTGGCGTCGGCTCCGGATTTTCTGGTCATGGAAGAAATCGACGCCGGCGGGATCCTGGATGCCGAGGGCGAGGCCCAGGCCGCCGACATGATCGCCCGCCTGCATGGCGTGACGGCGGACCGCCACGGTCTCGACTTCGACACGGTGATCGGCGGCCTGGCGCAGCCCAACGGATGGGATGAAGACTGGCGCCGGTTCTTCGCCGAAAAACGCCTGCTCGCCATGGCCAAGCAAGGACGGGACGCCGGGCGTCTGCCGGGCGAATTCATGCCAAGGATCGAGCGTCTGGCCGGGCGCCTGGATCGTTGGATCGACGCGCCCGGCCCGCCGTCGCTGCTGCACGGCGATCTATGGGGCGGCAACCTGCTGGCTCGGGGCGGACGGGTCGCGGGCTTCATCGATCCGGCGATCTATTTCGGCGACGCGGAGATCGAGCTTGCCTTTACCCGCCTGTTCCAGACCTTCACCGATGCCTTCTATCGCCGCTACGCCGACCATCGCCCGATCCGCCCCGGGTTCATCGAGGAGCGATGCGCGCTTTACAACCTCTATCCGTTGCTCGTACACGTGCGGCTGTTCGGCGGCGGATATGTAACCCGGGTCGAACACACCCTGACCCAATTCGGCGTTTGACTTCATGCTTCTGATATTCGATTGCGACGGCGTCCTGGTGGACAGCGAAATGATCGCCTCGCGCGTTCTGGCGGGCCACCTGTCGGCGCACGGCTATCCGGTGACGGCCAAGCAATGCCGCGAACGGTTCACCGGCAAATGGATGACCGACATCGTCAACTTCGTGCGCGGCGAAGGCGTCGACCTGCCCGACGATTTCATCGACGCCCTGAAGATCAAGGACGTCGAAGCCTTCAAGCACGAACTGAAGCCCATGCCCGGCGTGCTGGAGGTCGTCCGCGAATTGCGCCACGACCGCTGCGTCGCGTCGTCGGGGCCGATCGTGAAAATGGAAACGACGCTGGGGATTTCCGGCCTGCTGCCCTATTTCAAGCCGCACCTGTTTTCCGCCGGCATGGTCAAACAGGGCAAGCCCGCCCCCGACCTATTCCTCTATGCCGCCAACGCCATGAGCCGGTCGCCGGAAGACTGCCTGGTGATCGAGGATTCGACCGCCGGGGTGACGGCGGCCAAGCGCGCGGGGATGCGGGTGCTGGGATTCGCGGGCGCTTCGCACGCCCGCGACATGCCCGATTACGCCAAGGGGCTGATGGCCGCAGGCGCCGAATTGGTCTTCGACGACATGGCGCGCCTCCCGGACCTAATCGCCGGGGCCTGATCGCGCGAAACCGAGGATGCTTCAGGCGTCCTGGTCGGCGTATTCGGGATAATCGGCGGCCAGGTCTTCGAAGAAATCTTCGTCGTAGTCGAACGTGCCGAGCGGATATTTGGCGATGGGCGTGTAATGCGCCCCTTCGCCGCCGAGCGTGCTTTCGAACAGCACGAAACGATCAACCGTGAACGGCCGCGTCGTGAACCCGGCGTGGTCTTCCAGGAAACGCTGAGCCGCGAACTCGGGCGTGCCCTTGAGCCGCGCCAGGGTGACATGCGGTTTGAACTTGCGCTGTTCCTCGGCGAAGCCCGCGCGGATCGTCGCGCGTTCGACCTTGTCGTGCAGATGTTGCAACGCGCCAGAGGATTCCAGGCCCGCCCAAATCGCCCGCAGGCGCCCGCGCGACGCGAAACTGCCGACCCCGTCGAACGCCAGATCGAAAGCCGGAACCTCGATATCGGCCAAGGCGTCGTCCAGGTCGGCGGCCTGGTGGCGGTCGCACTCCCCGATGAAACGCAATGTGATGTGGAAGTTGGCGGGCGTGACCCAACGCGCCCCGTTGATGCCGTCTCGCAGCATGCCCAGGGTTAGGCGCAGGTCCTCGGGTAGGTCCAGTCCGACGAAAAGGCGCATGACGTGCCCTCCTGACTGTTGGCTCCCGGAACAGACGACGCCGTTCCCTTCCTCGCTTCTATGGCGCGGGGTTGGGATTGTCCAGATGAATACGCTCGATCTCCTCGAGCACCTCGTCGGACAACACCGTCTGTTCCGCGGAAAGGTTGGTTTCCAACTGTGTCAGGGTTGTGGCGCCGATGATGTTCGAGGTGAGGAACGGCTGCGCGTTGACGAAGGCGAGCGCCATCACGGCGGGGTCGATCCCGTGCCGATTCGCCAAATCGACGTAGGCCCGCGTGGCCTTCACCCCGTTCGGTTTGAAATGCCGCTGGAAAGACGGGAACAACGCCATGCGCGATCCTTCCGGTGGCGGGCCGTCCAGATACTTGCCGGTCAGCGCCCCGAAACCGAGCGGCGAATAGGCCAGCAATCCGCAATCCTCGCGGATCGCCAGTTCGGCCAGGCCGACCTCGAACGTCCGGTTCAGAAGGTTATAGGGGTTCTGGATCGAGGCCATGCGGATCAGCTTGGGATCGGCATCGGCCATGGCCAGCATCTTCGACAAGCCCCAGGGCGTTTCGTTGGACACGCCCGCCGCGCGGATTTTTCCTTCGCCGACCAGCTCCTGGAGCGCTTCCAACGTTTCCTCGAATGGCGTGAAGTCACGGTCGCGGTGCTTGTAGCCGAGCTTGCCGAAGAAGTTCGACGGCCGCTCCGGCCAATGGGTCTGGTAGAGATCGATGTAATCGGTCTGCAGGCGCAGAAGGCTGTTCTCCACAGCGTCGCGGATCTGCTTGCGCCCGAATTTTAGGTCGCCGCCCCGAATATGAGTAAGGTCGGAACCTGGCCCGGTGATCTTGGTCGCAACGATGACCTTGTCCCGGTTGCCCCGTGCCTTCATCCAAGAGCCGACAGCGCGCTCGCTGTTGCCTTGGGTTTCCGGGTCCCGGGGAAAGGAATACATCTCCGCCGTATCCAGGAAATTGACGCCGTGGTCGAACGCCATGTCCATTTGGGCATGGCCTTCGGCCTCGGAGTTCTGCGCACCGAACGTCATCGTGCCCAGGCAGATGCGGCTGACGCTGATGCCCGTGCGGCCAAGATTGCGGTATTCCATCGATCCCCCTTTTCGGTCCGGCTACAGGAACAGGGCCAACACGCCCGTGTAGCCGTAAAGCCGCGCGTTGGAAATCTCGCCGTTGCCGTAGAACCCCACCAACGGGATATCGCCCAGCCGTTCCATGATCAGGGCCATTTCCTTACCGGGGGCGCCGAACATATGAGGGCCGCGCGCGACACAGGAAAAATACAGCCCGCCCTTCGGTTCCGACGGCAGGCGCGCCTTCAGGCCGTTGACCATGTCGGCCAAATCCTGTTCGGCGGAAATCGGATCGCGGCGCACGAACATCACCCGGTCGCCGGCTTCGACCGCGCCGCCGACGGCGACCCAGCCGCGTTCCACGTCGATCCCGACCAGCGAGCGCACGAGGTAGTCGCGCGTGTCCGACCCGGGCACCGGAAAGGCCGCATGTATGTATCCCGCCACCCGTTCCAGATTGCGCGCCAGCAATTCGCCGATGTCGTCCTTCATGACGTCCAAGGCGCGCTTGCCGTCGATCGACATGATGATGTTGTCTTCGGCTTCCGTGATCTGGCGCGGCTCGGCCACCGGGGTACAGCCCTGGCTGAGCCCCGTCGCGACCTGAACTTCGGGCCCGAACAGCACGCCCGAAACCCCGCCCTTCATCACCGTGCCGGCGACCTGCGCCCCGGCGCTGCCCTGGGCCGCCGTCAGGCCGCCGACCAGAAACGATGACAGCCCGCCCGCCATTTCATCCAGGATTTCCGGCAGGCGGTGGTTGTAGGGATCGCCATGAACGACGCCGAAGGGGGCATCGGTCTCATCGGCCCAACCGCGCACGGCGGCGGGCAGATCGCCCAAGTCGCCGCGCACGACGGGGAAGACACGAAACGCATTTTCAGGGAAGGCGCCGATCAGGACGGCCGCCGCCGGCTCGTCATGATATTCCTGCGCCCCGCCGCAGATGCCCATGCCGACGGTACCGACCCATTCCTCGACCCCCGAGGTCTGGCGCAGGAAGGTCAGGATCGAGGCCATGTCCTCGGCCAAGGCATCGGTGACGTAAAGAAAGCCGAGGTTCGCGCCGTCGGGAATGGGTTCCAACTGGCGCGCGCAGTCGCGGGCGATCGCCGCCCAGTCGCCGCCGCCCGCATGGGCATGCCGAAATTCACCGGTCATGATTTCCCCGCCGCCTGGCCCGCCCGGGCCAACAGATCCAGGACGTAGGGCATGACGCGTTCGACGATCACTTTGACGCCTTCGGCATTGGGATGGATGCCGTCGTCCTGGTTCAATTCCGGCTTGGCCGCGACGCCCGCCAGGAAGAACGGATAGAACAGAACGTCGTGCTTTTCCGCGAGGCGCGGAAAGACCGCGTTGAAATCGTCGGCGTATTCCTGGCCCAGGTTGGGCGGGGCCAACATGCCGGTCAGCAGGATCGCAACCCCCGCCGCCTTGGCCTTGGAGATGATGGCGTCCAGGTTGTCGAAGGTCGCCGCCGGGTCGAGACCCCGCAGGCCGTCGTTGGCGCCCAATTCAAGGATCATCGCGGCGGGCCCGCCGGATAACGTCCAGTCCAACCGCGACCGGCCACCGGCGGAAGTATCGCCCGACACCCCGGCATTCAGAACCGCGACCTCGCGCCCTTCGTCCTTCAACGCCGCCTGCAGGCGGGTCGGGAAAGCGTCGCCGGCGGGCAGCCCGTACCCGGCGGTCAAACTATCGCCCAGGACGACGATCGCCTCCGCCGCCCGCGCCGACACGGGCAGGATCAGCGCCGCCCAGAACAGCAAAGCCGCCAAGCCCGCGTTGACATTCCGAACGCTGGGCACATATCCCATTGATGACATATATCTACGGCGAGGCGGCATGGACGCGTATCCAAACGGAAAAAACGAGATGACGGACACCGTCGGCGGCACGCCGAACGGTCCGGGCGGGCAAGGTGCCGCACCTTCGGTGCAGGCCCGCGACCTGCGCCTTACCCTGGAGAGCGAAGCGGGCGAGGTCAACATCCTTAAGGGCATCGACCTGACCATCGGCCAGGGCGAGACGGTCGGCATCGTCGGGCCGTCGGGGTCCGGCAAGACGTCGCTGTTGATGGTGCTCGCGGGGTTGGAACGGGCGACGGGCGGAACGCTTTCCGTCGCCGGCGAGGACCTGGGCGCCTTGAGCGAGGACGGCCTGGCACGCTTTCGCCGCGACAATCTGGGCATCGTGTTTCAGGACTTTCATCTGATCCCGACCATGTCGGCCTTGGAGAACGTTGCCGTGGCGCTGGAATTCGCAGGCCAGGGCGACGCCTTCCCCCGCGCGGCAGAGCATCTGAAGGAAGTCGGCCTAGGCCATCGCCTGGACCATTACCCCGGCCAGCTTTCTGGCGGCGAACAACAGCGCGTGGCCCTGGCCCGCGCCTTCGCCGGGAAGCCCAAGCTGCTGCTGGCCGACGAGCCGACGGGCAACCTGGACGAGGACACCAGCGAGCAGATCATCGAGCTTCTGTTCGGCCTGCATGAACGGGAAGGCACGACCTTGTTGCTGGTCACCCACCAGCGGTCCCTCGCCGAACGCTGCGGGCGGATGCTGACCATTCGCGACGGACTGGCCAGCGAGGACGCCCCCACGCAGGTCCCGCTTTCCCAAGCAGGGGACTGACTCCGATGACCGGATACCAAGGGGGCGGCTGGGCCCTGGCCTGGCGGATCGCACGGCGCGACTTGTTCGGTGGCCCGGCCGGGCGGCTTAGAGGTCTGGGCGTGTTCATGGCCTGTCTGATCCTGGGCGTTACGGCGATTGCCGCCGTCGGTTCGCTGTCCAATTCGTTCATCGCCGGGCTGGACCGCGACGGTACGCGCCTGTTGGGCGGCGACGTCGATCTGCGCCTGATCCACCGCCCGGCGGAAACCGCCGAACTGGACTGGCTCGCCGGGCGGGCGCAGGCGCGGTCGGACACGGTCGAGATGCGCACCATGGCGCGGCCGCTCGACCCCGAAGCGCGGCGCTCCCTCGCCGAACTGAAGGCCGTCGACGGCAACTATCCGCTGGCCGGAAAGCTGATCACCGAACCCGCGCTTCCGCTGGCCGATATCCTGGCCAAACAAGGCGAGACCTGGGGGGCGGCCGTCGATACCAACTTGCTGACCCGCCTGAACGTCGAGATCGGCGACCGGGTCCGCGTCGGCGAGGCCGAATTCCAGATCCGCGCCGCCATCAAGAGCGAGCCCGACCGGGTCGCCAGCGTGTTTTCCTTCGGCCCCCGGTTCATGGTCGCCATGGATGCCCTGCCCGCGACGGGCCTGGTCCAACCGGGCAGCCAGATCCGATACCACCACCGCCTGTCCCTGCCGCCCGGCGCCGACGCGGCGGCCTTCATCGAAGACCTGAAAACCCAGTTTCCCGACGCCGGATGGCGCATCCGCGCGGCGGACGAAGCCGCCCCCGGCGTGCGCCGGTTCGTCGGGCGGCTGACCCTGTTCATGGGCTTCGTCGGGTTGACGGTTCTGCTGGTCGGCGGGATCGGTATCACCAACGCGGTTTCGGGATATCTCGACGGCAAGTCGGCGACCATCGCGACATTGAAATGCCTGGGCGCGCCAGGGCGGCTGATCTTTTCCGTCTATCTGTTGCAGGTCATGGTTCTGTCCGCGATCGGCGTCGGCGTCGGCTTGGCATTGGGCGCGGTGTTGCCCTGGATCGGCGTGGTAACGCTAGGCGGCCTGTTCCCGGTCGCGCCCGAGCCCGGCCTCTATCCCCTGGCGCTTCTGACGGCGGCGGCCTTCGGCATGCTATCGGCGGTGACCTTCGCCCTTTGGCCGCTGGCCCGGGCGCGCGAGGTTCGCGCGGGCGACCTGTTCCGCGACCGGGTCGCCCCGGCCCGGCGGCGGCCGCGCGCGGGCTATCTGTTGCTGATGGCGGGCGGGGTCTCGGCCCTGGCCGCGTTGACCGTCGTGACCGCCACGGACCGCTGGTTCGCCTATTGGTTCGTCGGCGGCGCCATCGCGACGTTGGGCATTCTTCGGCTCGCCGCCTGGGCCGTCGGGCGCCTCGCCAAATCCGTCCACCGGCCGCCGGGCGCGCGCCTGCGCCTGGTCGTCGCCAACCTGGCCCGGCCCGACAGCATGGTGCCCAGCGTCGTCACGTCATTGGGATTGGGCCTGGCCGTGCTGGTCGCGGTCGCGCTGATCGACGCCAACATCATCCGCCAAGTCACCGAACGCCTGCCAGACCGGGCACCGGCGTTCTTCTTCCTGGATATTCAGCCGGATCAAGTGGCCGCCTTCGACGCGGCGGTGACCGCCGTGCCGGGCACGGGCCATTTGCAACGGGTGCCCAGCCTGCGTGGGCGAATCACCGACATCGACGGCAAGCCCGTCGACGAGGTCGAGATCGCGCCCGACAGCCAATGGGCGATCCGCGGCGACCGGGCGTTGACCTATGCGGCGGCGAAACCGGCGGCCAGCGAAATCGTCGCCGGCGAATGGTGGCCGGAAGATTATTCGGGGCCGCCGCTGATCTCGTTGGACGCCAATCTGGCCAAGGGCTTCGGCGTCGGCCTGGGCGACACGCTGACCGTCAACGTTCTGGGCCGCCCGATCACCGCGACGATCAAGAGCCTGCGCGATATCGACTGGCGGTCGCTGCGCTTCGACTTCGCGATCATCTTCGCGCCCGGCACGCTGGAGGGTGCGCCCCACAGCCATATCGCCGCGATCGAGGCCCCACCCGAGGCCGAGGACACCATCGAGCGCACGGTCGCCGACCAATTCCTCAACGTCTCCGCCATTCGCGTGCGCGAGGCCTTGGCGGCGGCGGCGCAGATCATGGAAGGCGTCAGCTGGGCCGTGCGCGGGATCGCCGCCATTACCATTCTCGCGGGCACCTTGGTGCTGGCCGGAACCATCGCGGCCGGGCATCAACGCCGGGTCTACGACGCCGTGGTGTTCAAGGTTCTGGGCGCGGCACGGACGCGCGTGTTGGGCGGATACCTGCTGGAATACGGGGCGCTCGGCCTGTTGACGGCATTGATCGGCACCGGCGTCGGGTGGCTGACGGCCTGGGGCATCGTCGTGCACCTGATGAAAAGCGATTGGGCCTTCGATGCGCCGACCGCGGCGATCACGGCGCTGGCCTGCCTCGCCGTGACGTTGACCATGGGCATGCTGGGTACTTGGCGGGCGATGGGGCAGAAAGCGGTTCCGCATCTTCGCAATCAGTGAACGCCGTCATCGGCGCCGCCGACATACGCCCATATTCCGCCGCAATTCCATGCCATGTAAAACCTGCGTGAAACCCCCGGAACCAGTTGAATTTTCGGGATTCGCTGCCATATTAAGCGCAGGGAAATTCACAGATTTCACCGGGATCGCCGCCAAGCTCACAAAAAAGCGGCCTGCCGGATCGCCCGAACGGACGGACGGCAGCAAGAACGGCGCCCCGCATGGGAAGCAAAACTAGGGAAGTTTAAAAGGAGTTACGTCAATGGCTATGGGTCAGAACGACAGGTTCCGGTTGCAGACCGCGCGTATGGATAGCGCCCACGCTGCCGACGCCGGAATCGACGTCGGCCTGCGCAGCTACATGCTGCGGGTCTACAACTACATGTGCATCGGCCTTGCCCTGACGGGCGCGGTCGCTTTCGCTGCTTCGACGTCGGCGGAACTGATGAACACCATTCACGGCACCGCCCTGCGCTGGGTCGTGATGCTGGCGCCGCTCGGCTTCGTCTTCTATCTCTCGGCGCGCATCAATTCGATGAAGGCCTCGACGGCCCAGGCTCTGTTCTGGGTCTACGCCGGTCTGATGGGCCTGTCGCTGAGCTATATCTTCCTGGCCTTCACCGGCGTCAGCGTGGTCCGCGTGTTCTTCATCACGGCGGGTGCGTTCGCCGGTCTGTCGCTCTACGGCTATACGACCAAGAAGGACCTGTCCGGCATGGGCTCGTTCCTGATCATGGGTGTCATCGGCATCCTGATCGCCTCGGTCGTCAACATCTTCCTGGCCTCTTCCGGCCTGCACTTCGCGATCTCGGTCCTGGGCGTGCTGATCTTCGCCGGGCTGACCGCCTACGACACGCAGCGGATCAAGGCGATCTACGCCGAAGGCGATCATTCGGAAACGCACGAGAAGAAAGCCATCATGGGCGCCCTGACGCTCTATCTGGACTTCATCAACATGTTCATCTTCATGTTGCAGCTGTTCGGTAACAGGGAATAGTCCTTCCCCCTTCCTCCCCTGGGGAAACGCAAAAACCGCCCGGCGGCGTCACGCTCCGGGCGGTTTTTCATTTTTGGTTCACGCAAAACAACTTTCGGCCTGTCGGCCTCAGGTTTTGCGACTAGGCCAACCGGTCGACCGGTTCTTCGCCTTTGAAAAAGGCGTCCAGGTTGTCCAGCGCACGGAAGCCCATGGCGTTACGGGTCTCCACCGTCGCGCTGCCGATATGCGGCAGGATAAATGCGTTCTTCAACGTGTAATACCGCTTGTCGATTTCCGGTTCACCGTTGAACACGTCAAGACCCGCCGCCGCGAGGCGGCCGGTTTCAAGGGCCGCGATCAAGGCGTCGTCGTCGATGATATCGCCGCGCGCCGTGTTCACGACGATGGCGCCCTCGGGCATCAGGGCGATGCCCTCGGCGTTGATCAGATGGTGGGTTTCGGGCGTCGATTCACAATGGATCGAGAGGAACTGCGAAACCTTCAACAGCGACTGCGGCGTGTCGTGATAGACGGCCCCCTGTTCCAGGTCCGGCGCCAGACGCGAACGGTTGTGGTAATGGATTTCCATACCCATGGCCCGGGCACGAACCGCCGCCGCGCGGCCGATCCGCCCCATGCCGAGGATGCCCAGCACCTTTCCCTGTGCCCCGGTGCCCAGGTTCTGCGTCGGCTTCCAGCCACCGACGGCGAGCCATTTGTCACCTGCCAGCATTTCGAAACCTTCGCGGGCCCGGCGGCTGGCCGCCAGCAGCAATAGGATCGTCACGTCCGCAACCGCCTCGGTCAGCACATCCGGGGTGTTCGAAACGACCAAGCCCCGCGCCTTGGCAGCCTCCAGGTCGATATGTTCGTAGCCGACGGAAAAGGTCGCCAGCATCCGCACGTTCGCCGGCAGGCCGTTGATGACCTCGGCCGGATACTTGGTGCGGGCCGAGGTCAGGATCGCATCGACGTCGCCGGCGCGGGCGATAACGTCGGCGCCCGTCCAGTTGTCGTCGGCTTCGTTGACGATGCAGTCGTAGTCGGCCAGGGCGCGTGCCATGACGTCCGCCGGGAATTTGCGGGCGACGAGCAGACGGGCTTTGGTGTCGGACATGGATCGATCCTCCTCGATCGGTGCGCCGGCATGGGCCGGGCTGGGGGGTGGACGGCGCCTCTGCGGGCGCCTGTCGGGTCGGGTGGGGTCAGATACAGCGGCCGCCGTCGATTTCCATGCAGACACCGGTCAGGAATTCCGCCTCGTCCGACGCAAGGAACAGGGCCGCGTTGGCAACGTCCTCGGGCGTCGACATGCGGCCCATGGGGATGGTTTTGTTGTATTCCGCCCGCATCTCCGGTGAATCGCCGCCCATGAAATCCGCGGTCAGGCCCGTCACGCCGAGAACCGGGTTCAAGGCGCAGACACGGATCTTATCCGCCGCCAATTCCCCCGCCATCGACTTCGTCAACGTAATCGCCGCCCCCTTGGACCCGTTGTACCAGGTCAGGCCCGGGCGCGGACGCACGCCGGCGGTCGAGGCCGTGTTGATGATGACGCCGCCGCCCTGGGCCCGCATATGGGGCACGGCGTGGATGGCGGCGAGATAGATGCTTTTCACGTTCACCGCATAGATACGGTCGAATTCATCTTCCGTGACGTCCAGCAGGGAGCCGCGTTTCTGGGCGATGCCGGCGTTGTTGACCAGAATGTCGATCCGCCCGAACCAGTCGACGGTGGCGTCGACCATGGCTTTCACCTG
>CAJWCU010000035.1 GCA_913030825.1 uncultured Rhodospirillaceae bacterium
CGCCGCCGCCGCCCGAACCGGCGGCCATGCCCGCCCCGCCCGCGCCCGAACCGGCGCCGGAACCGGCCCCCATTCCCGAGCCGGAGGAAGATCCGGAACCGATCATCGAGGACGACGATGACGATATGGGCGTGCTGCCCAACGACATCGACGCGATGTTCGAGGACGATGACGAGGATATCGAGCCTTTCGAATCCCTGATCAGCAACGACGACGAGGAAGACGACCTGGATTCCATCGACTCCCCGGACCAGATGGAAGACCCGGAGTACATCCCCGACGTGTTCTCGCCGGACGAACAGGAACCGGACGACGACCTGCCTAAGAAAGGCATTATCGGCAAGATCATCATCGTCTTCTTCCTGGTTCTGTTCGGCGGCCTGATCGCGGGCGCCTTCTTCCTGAAGGACCACGTTATCCGAGCCGTACCCGCGCTGGAAAAAGTCTACGACATGGTCGGCTTCCACGAAGTCGGCGAAGGTTTGCAGATTCAGCGCGTCGAATTCGCCCAGGAAACGGACCAGGGCCTCGAGGTTCTGGTTGTGCGCGGACAGATCGAAAACGTGTCGGACAAGCTTCGCCCCGTGCCCATGTTGCGGGCGATCCTGTTCGATTCCGAAGGCGAGGAAATCCAGCACGCCGATGTAGCGCCGCTGAAGAGCGAGATGCGAAAGGGCGACAAGATGTCCTTCAAGATCAGCATCAAGGAACCCTCGCCGCTCCGTCGCCGGATCAAGGTCACCTTCATCGATCCCAAGGAAGAGGCCGGCAAGGCATCTCATTGACGCTCCGCCGGTCCGCCGGACGGCGGGCCTCTATGATTTTCTGATGGATCAGAACTGCCGGAGCAGGCGGTCGATGTAATCGCGTTCCAACGGCGGGCGCCGACGTTGCCCCGACCGTTTGCGCAATTCTTCCAGAATTTCCCGCGCCCGGCGCATCTCCATGCGGGACGGCAGGTCCGTCTCGCCGTCGACGGCCGAACCGAAGGATCCGCCCGCCCCCCGGCCGAACGGATCCTGCCCGCGTTGCCGGTTTCCCGGACCCTGGGGCCCGGGGCGCAGGCCCAGTTGCGGGCCGAACTTCTGGGCCATCTGCTGCGACATCTGGTTCTGCGATTTCTGCAGATGCTCCAGGGCTTCGGTCTGATTGGGCACGGCCTCGTCCGGGCGCCCCTGGCCGAGCGCGCGGGAGGCTTCGCGCATGGCCCGTTCGGCCTTGCCCATGGCGTCCGGAATGTTGCCCAGCATTTCATCCATCTGCAGCATCAGTTCACCCAAACCCCGGCGCAGGGCTTCCTGTTGGGCGCGGCCCATGGCGTTGGGATCGCCGCCCTGGCCGGGACGGGGCGCGGCACCCGGGCGGGCCTGACGCGGCTCGCCGCCCTGGCCCTGGTTGGACTGGCCGCCCTGCCGCTGTCCGTCGCCGGGGCGCATCTCGCCTTGCTGTCCTTGCTGCCCTTGTTGGCCGAACGGCATCGCGCCCTCGGGCGACGGGCGGCTGCGCCGGCCCGACCGTTCCTCCTGGGCGCGTTTGAAGGTGTCGTCCAACAGACTACGCTGGCGTTCCGCCAATTCCTTGAGGCCGTCCATCAGGCGCTTGGCCTCGCCCATCTGTTGCTGCTGCTGCGGCGCCATGGCCATGCCGCGGCGGATCTGATCCAACGCCTTCTGCAGGTCCGACAGCATCTTGCGCGCCGCATCCATGGCGCCGTTGCGGGCCAGTTCGCGGGCCTTGTCCAACATGTCCTGAAGATCGCGGCCTTCCATCGACTGCATGTTGGGATCGAAAGCGGGCAATTCCTTCAGGTCTTGACGGGCCAGTTGTTCGGTCAGGGCCTTGAGATAATCGTCGAGTGCTTGGCGCAACTGTTCCATCAGGCGCTGAACCTCTTCCGAGTCCGCGCCCTGGCGCATCGCCTCCATGACCTTGTTCTGCAGGTCCATGAGTTCCCGTTCGGCGACGGCGAAATCGCCGTCCTCGATCCGCAGTGCCGTGTCCCACAGCAGTTTCTGCACGCTGGCGATTTCCTCGCCGCTGCCGCCGCTGTGCAGCAGCCGCGCCCCCGCCACGTTGATCGCCAGGAAGACCACGGTGTCGTTATAGAAATGATCGGGCTTGTGGATCAGCTCGTTCAGGACATCGACGACGTCGTCGATCACCTCGGGCGTGGCATCGGACAGCAGGCGCCGCTGTTCGACCAAGGCGCGCGCGACCGGATGATTGAAGGTCCGCTGCGGCAACAGGAATTTCAGATCGTCGCTGGATCCGACCTGACCGCGCCCGTCCGTCGCCTCGAGACGCCCGACGACCTCGATCCCGGCCCAGGGATGGGCGCTCAGGTCGTGGACCCCGACGCCCTGGGTCAGCACCGTGCCCGGTTCGGCCAGCGGCAGGGCCAGACGCACGACCTCTTCGCCGCCCGGCACCGGACGCCCTTTGGGATGGCGCAAGGTTAGTGCTACGGACGCCAGACCGTAATCGTCCTTGGCTTCGAAATCGGTTTTCAGCGAGGCCCGCCCGGCGCGCCCCGGCTTCGATATGAATTCGGCCGTCGGCGGTGCGTCGGTCACCACGTCGATCGGCCAGGACGCCAGATTGCGGCCGCCGACGGTGACCGCCAATTCCTGGCTTCCCGGCGCGTCGAGCAGGGTCTCCAGTCGGAAGCTGCCCGCCTCGCGGCCCGTGCCGATGGCGGTGAACGGTGTTTCGACGCCGCCCAGGACCATGTCCGGCGCATGCCCCAAGCCGCCGACCTGGGCCAGCAGGGCGCTGCCCTGCGGCACGGCGATAACCCGGGGATGGGCCGGGTCCGACGCTCCGGCGGCATCGGGTCCGCCGGCCGTCTTGGCCGGAACCCCCGGCGCGGGAGCCGTCCCCTCGCCGCCGATTTCCAAAAACACGGGGGCTTGCCGGGTATAGGACGGCGGGGTGATCCAAATGGAAATACGGACCTGATCGCCGCCCGCGGCGCCCAACGGCGTCACTGCGCGAAGCATCCGGTCGCCCAGATCGCCCCAGCCGGCAGCGATGCCGAGCACCAGCACGACCAGCAAGGGTGCGCGCCAGGCCCGGGGGTCATGGCGGGCGACGTCGGGCGCGGGGGTGCCCAGGCGCAGCCCGGCAATCCGTTCGGCCATGCGGGCGCGGTGGCGCTGCCACAAACGGCGGGCCAGCCGGTCCTCTGCCCCGACCATCAGGCTGTCGTCCAGGGCGGCCAGGGGCCGGTGATCGAAGCCGCTGTCGTCTTCCAGGCGATGGCGGGCGGCGGCGCGGCTGACCGTGGGGCGTTTTTCCCAGGCCCGGCGCAGGGTCAACGCGAAGACACCGGCGAAGGCCAACAGCACGAGACCATGCAGCCAATGGGGCAGATGCGGGAGGAGATCGAGGAACGCGACGCCGAAGAACAGCACGGCGACGGCGAGCATGGGCCAAGCGACCGGCCACAAACGTTCAAAAAAAAGGACGGCCCGCGCCAGAGGCAGCAGCAGGCGGTATTTCAGGCCCAATCCGGTGTCCGGCCGGTGAGGTTCCGGCGGCGGAGCATCCAGCATGTGGTGGGCTCCCTTCAACGCGGGCGCAAAGACTTAGACAATGGTGGGGCCGCCCGGCGCCCTCTGCAACGCATTTCTTCCCCTGATTTCCCGTCCCGAATGCCGTCCGGGGCTTGAAATCAATCCGCCAGCCAGGGCGGCAGGGCGTCGAAAGCCATGAATTCCTCGGCCTCGACGCGGCGGCGGACCACGGCATGGTCGCCACCGGACACCAGAACCTCGGGCACCAGGGGCCGGCCGTTGTAGGTCGACGCCATGACGGCCCCGTAAGCACCCGCGGACCTGATCACCAGAAGCTCGCCCGCATTTACGGCGGGAAGATGGCGTTGCACCGCAAATGTATCACCGGTTTCGCAAATAGGTCCAACGACATCGACGGGGGCCGTCGGCTCGCCCGGAGGCGGCTCGACCGCCGGGACGATGGCGTGATAGGCCTCGTACAGCGCCGGGCGTAACAGGTCGTTCATCGCCGCATCGACGATGACGAAACGGCGGGTCGAGCCTTCCTTCACGTAAAGCACGCGGGTCACCAGAACGCCCGCGTTCCCGGCGATCAGGCGCCCCGGTTCCACCGTGACATGACAGTCCAGCGGCCCGACAATCTCCTTCACCATGGCGCCGTAGTCGGCGGGCGGCGGCGCGTTTTCGTCGTTGTAGGGAATGCCCAGCCCGCCGCCGAGATCAAGGCGGCGAATGTCGTGCCCCTTGGCGCGCAGGTCCAATGCGACGTCGCGCAGGCGTTCGTATGCCTTGCGGTACGGCTCCAAATCCGTCAGCTGCGATCCGATATGGGTCGCGATGCCCGACGCGTCGATGCCCGGCAGGCTCCGCGCCCGCTCGTAAATCTCCGGCGCCTTGTCCCAATCGATGCCGAATTTGTTTTCGGCCCGGCCGGTGGTGATCTTGGCATGCGTCTTGGCGTCGACGTCCGGGTTGATGCGGATCGCGACGCGGGCGGTCATGCCCTTGGATTCCGCGACCTCGGACAGCGCCATCAATTCGGGCTCGGATTCCACATTTAATTGGTTGATCCCGGCGTCCAGCGCCTGGGCCATTTCCTCGCGCGTCTTACCGACGCCGGAGAACACGATCTTCGACGCCGGAACACCGGCTTCGAGCGCGCGCATGAGTTCCCCGCCCGAGACCACGTCGGCCCCTGCGCCCTGTTGCGCCAAGGTCTTGATCACGGCCATGTTGCCGTTGGCCTTCACGGCGTAGCAGATGGTGTGGTCGAGGCCGCCGAGCGCCGCATCGAAGACCTGGAAATGACGTTCCAGGGTCGCCCGCGAATAGCAATAGAACGGCGTGCCGATCCGGTCCGCCAGATCGGCAAGGCTGACGTCCTCGGCTTTGAGCAGCCCGTTCTTATAAGTGAAATGGTCCAAGGTGTGATGTCCGGTTGTCGGTTAACGGCATGCCCCGCCTGGCGGCCGGGACGGGCTTATCTGCTGCGGTCCTGGATCGGGTCCAGTTTAAGGAGTTGGCTGTCGCCGCGTTCCCGCGATTGTTCCTCGGGCGGCGGCGGCGTTTTGGCATACCGTTTATCGGGCGGGAAATAAGGATAGTGCTGCGGATATTCGGACCCGGGCGGATGCTTCGGCTGATTCTTCCGGCCGCAGGCCGACAGCCCGGCAAAAGCCAGCCCGCCCAGGATCGTCGTCAGCATTCGCCTGCGTGTCATCTTATCCGTTCCAATCGCCCGCTTCCGTTCGCGGCGTCCCAAACCTGGGAATTTCCGGCCCTTTAGTCAAGGAAACGGGTGCGTGCCTCTTTCGCCTGGGCGGTCACGTTTTCCGGTGCCGTGCCGCCGTAGCTGGTCCGGCTGGTCACCGAATTTTCGACGCCCAAAACGGAATATACGTCCGCCGTGATCGCCGGGTCCACTTTCTGCATCTCGTCGACGCCCAGGTCTTCCAGGGCGCAGCCTTTTTCCTCGGCCATGGCGACCAGGGATCCGGTCACGTGATGGGCCTGGCGAAACGGCATGCCGAGCACCCGGACCAGCCAGTCGGCCAGATCCGTCGCCGTCGAAAACCCACGCGCCGCGTCTTCGGCCAGGCGCTTCTTGTTGAACTGCACATCGCGGACCATGCCCGCCGTCGCGGCGACCGCGAGGGCGATATTGTCGGCGGCGTCGAACACCGCTTCCTTGTCTTCCTGCATGTCCTTGCCGTAGGTCAGCGGCAGACCCTTCATGACGATGACCAGCCCCTGGAAGGCACCGGCGATCCGCCCGACCTTGGCGCGGACCAATTCGGCGGCGTCCGGGTTGCGTTTCTGCGGCATGATCGACGAGCCGGTCGAAAACGCGTCGGTGAAGGTCGCGAAACCGAATTGTTGCGAGCACCAGATGACCATTTCCTCGGCGAAGCGCGACAGATGGACCGCCAGGATCGTCGAGGCTGCGAGGAATTCCAGCGCGAAATCCCGATCCGAGACCGTATCCAGCGAGTTGGCCGTCGGCCGCGCAAAGCCCAACGTCTCGGCCGTCATGTGGCGGTCGATGGGGAACGACGTCCCGGCCAGAGCCGCCACACCCAAGGGGCATTCGTTCAACCGCCGGCGGCAATCTTCCAACCGGCCCCGGTCGCGGCCCAACATTTCCACATAGGCCAGCAGGTAATGGCCGAGCGTCACCGGCTGCGCGCCCTGAAGGTGCGTGAAGCCGGGGATGACCGTCGCGGCCTCTTCCTCGGCTCGTTCGATCAAGGCCGCCTGCAGGTCCTTGACCCCGGCGGACAGGGCGTCGACCGCCCCCCGCGTCCAAAGCTTGAAGTCCGTCGCGACCTGATCGTTGCGCGACCGCGCCGTATGCAGGCGCCCGGCCGCCGGTCCGATCAGATCGGCCAGGCGGCTTTCCACGTTCATATGGATGTCTTCCAGGGAACGCTTGAATTCGAAGTCACCTGCCGCGATTTCGTCGCGCACGGTCTCCAGGCCGCCGACGATGGCATTTGCGTCGTCGTCGGAAACGATGCCCTGCTTGGCCAGCATGCGGACATGGGCGATCGAGCCGGCGATGTCTTCGTTCGCCAGGCGTTTGTCGTATTCGATGGAGGCGTTGATCTCCTCCATGATGGCGTCCGGGCCGCCGTCGAACCGGCCGCCCCAGATGGTCGAGGCGCCGGATGCGCCCTCGCCGCCCGACTTGTTACCGCCACCGGACTTGCTAGCGCTCTGCGCCATGGCTATCTCCTTTGGTGCATGGCAATGTTTAGCGTATCAGGCGTAAACGGACAGTGAACCCGCATGACCACCGATAGAAATCGAATGCCCCGCCGATCAGCCCACCGCGCGCCGCGCAGACCCGCAGCCTTGCTGCCGGCCCTGACCGCCGCCCTGTTGAGTGGGGCGATTTTCACCATTCCCGCCGGCAATGCAAGGGCGGCGGCGGCCTGCACCACCCCGCCGCCGGTGCTGGCCAAATTCAAGGCCGCCGTCCCGCCCGGCCCGGCCATGACCGCGCCCTTCCAGGACGCCGGCGGCGCCGGGGTGACGATCAAACAGCTTTCCGGAAAATCCGGGACGGTCGTGAACCTATGGGCGACCTGGTGCGCGCCCTGCATCAAGGAAATGCCGCAGTTGGACGCCCTGAAAGGCGACCTGGCCAAGGACGGCATCGTCGTGCTGGCGATCAGCCAGGATCGCGGCGGCCTGGGCCAGGTCAAACCGTTCTACGACAAGCAGGGGTTCGAGAACCTGTCGATCCATCTCGACCCGAACACCGCGGTCGCGCGGTCGGCCAAGGTGCGGGGCCTGCCGACGACGATTCTCTACGCCGGCGACGGCCGCGAGATGGGCCGCCTGGAAGGCGTCGCCGAATGGGACGATCCCGCCGCCGCCGATTTCATCCGCGCCTGCCTGGCGTCGGGCGCCGGCGGCTGAGCAAGGAGCCGTTCTCCATGCCATCCGCCCCGAGCCGACGGACCGATGCGTGACGATCACGGCTGGCGGGGTGGCGGGCGGTTTCGCGTCGCGCGCCTGGGTGACCGGCTGCTGATCCGGTTCACCGGCCTGACCAGCCGGGGCGGGGCGTTGAAGAAGGACCTGGGCGACTTCTTCCGCAAGGATTACCGCGATTGGCGCGCCGATTTCCGGCCCTACGAAGTCGCCATCCGGATCGAATTAACGGATGAAGCGCCCAAGCGGCTGGACGTCGACAACGTGGCCAAAGCGGTGTTGGACGCATTGACCGGTGCCGTTTGGAAGGACGACAGTCAGGTCATGCGCCTGACCGTCGAAAAATCCCCGGCATCGGCGCCCGGCATTACCGTCGCCCTATGGCCGTTCGACGCGGACGCATCGCCGGACCCCGGCGGGCTGGACCGTTTATTGGCCGAGGCAGACAGGTTAGGATGACCCCCATGATGAACGCCAAGACGACACAGAGTTATTTGCGGGCCAGCCTGATCGGCCTGGTGCTGGCCTTGGCGGCCTGCAGCGTCACCGAATGGGCCAAACCCGGTGCCAGCACGGAGCAAGCCGCCTTCGACCGCCAAGAATGCCGGTCGCTCGCCCGGGCCGAAACGGAACGCATGCTTCGCCGCCAACCCCTGCCCCAACCCAGTTCCGGGCAATTGATCGGCAGCGAGTACGACACCGCCATGGCGCGCTATGACGCGTCCAAACAAAGCGATACGTACTTCCGCAGCTGCATGGAAAACAAGGGATACCACCGGACCAGCAAACCGCTGTTCTGATCCGCGTCCCGCACCACCCGCCCGAACAAAAGAAAACGGCGGCACCCCGGATCGGGTGCCGCCGTTTCCAGCAGGGAGGGAGAATCTGTTGGGTCGTCGCTTAGGCGGCGATGCGGTGGTCGCCCCGGTGTGCTGCGGGGCCCGGCGTAGCCGGCGCCAGGTAGTAAAGTTCGGCGGCGATCGCCTGGGTGCCCGGCTCGTGGGCGCCGGACGCGAAGGCGTTGGCGACCAGCGAGGAAATGTCGTCGCGGCGCAGGCCGATGTCACGCAGCATGCGGTCGTCGAGGGCTTCCAACTGGCGGCGCATGGCGGCGCGGCGGAAATCGGCGACGATACTGCCGATCAGGGATTTCACACCCCGGACCAGCGGCTGGAACAGCGTCTCGTTCTGCATCCGATGGGCTTCCTGCAGAATATCCAATTCGTTTTGGACGGTTTGGGTCGTGGCACTCATTGGTCTAACTCCTGAAGGCGTTTCGCGTACCGGCTCCCCAGGTGGTGCCGGCTGCTCAGCTCTTGTGTTGCGCGGAACCTATGCCTGTCGGAGCCATGCGCAAACCGCAATTGTTGCACCGCAGCACTGCGTTTTAAGCATGGCTTACTGTGCGCGCGATCACAGCCGTACGGGGCGAACCGGGGGTTTATGATCCCGCCGGTCGGTTCGGGCCGATGCGCCAGGAACCACGGGCGATTGCATCGCTTCGGGCTTGCCTCCGGGGCGCTCTGTTCATAGCTTGAAGACATGGACATCAACGCACCCGCCCCCCGCCGAACGACTGCCCCCTCCGACAACGGTGACAGCCCCGCCGCCGACCGCTTGAAACGCTTGCGCGCCGAGTTGGCCCGCCGCCGTCTCGACGGATTTCTGGTGCCGCGCGGCGACGAACATCAAGGCGAATACGTGGCCGCGCGGTCGGAACGGCTGGCATGGCTGACCGGGTTCACGGGATCGGCCGGATTGGCCGTGGTGACGGGCAAGCGCGCCGCGCTGTTTTCCGACGGCCGCTACACCCTGCAGGCCGCAACGCAGGTGGATAACGGTCTGTACGACCTGCGCCATATTTCCAACGAACCGGCGACCGACTGGATCGCCGAAGCCCTGCCGAAAGGTGGGCGGCTCGGCTACGATCCCTGGCTGGTGACCCCGGCGCAACTGCCGCGCTACCGCGATGCCTGCCGCAAGGCGGGCGGTGAACTGGTGCCCGTGGACGGCAACCCCATCGACGCGGTCTGGGACGATCAGCCGCCGCCCCCGGCGGGGCCCATCCGCCCCCATCCGAAAAAATACGCGGGCCGGAATGCCGCCGACAAACGCCGCGCGATCGCCGAGGCCCTGAAGGCCGAAGGCCAGGACGCGCAAATCCTCTCGGCCCCCGATTCCATTGCTTGGTTGTTGAACGTGCGGGGGGCCGACGTGCCGCGCACACCACTGGCCCTCAGCTTCGCGGTTCTGCACAAGGACGCGTCGGTCGATTGGTTCATCGACAAGGCCAAGGCGACGGCGGCCCTTAAACGCCACTTGGGCAGCGGGGTACGTATCCGCGACCCGCGAAACCTGGGGAAGGTTCTGGACAGACTGGCCGTCAAGAACGCCCATGTCCGGATCGACCCCGGGGCCGACCCCATGTGGATCGCCGCCCGTCTCGCCGACGGCGGAGCCAAAGTCGAACGCGGCCCCGACCTTTGCGCCCTGCCCAAGGCGCGCAAAAACGCGACCGAGATTGACGGCACCCGCGCCGCCCACCGCCGCGACGGCGCCGCCATCGTCCGCTTCCTCTGCTGGCTGGAGACCGAGGCGGCAAAGGGTGGCGTCAGCGAAATCGCGGCGTCGGACAAACTGCAGGCCATCCGGTTCGAGGACGGCCTGATCCGCGATCTCAGCTTCGACACCATTTCCGGCAGCGGCCCCAACGGCGCCATCGTCCATTACAAGGCGACCCCGGCGTCGGACCGGCGGCTCCGGCCCGGCGACGTGTACCTGGTCGATTCCGGGGGCCAGTACTTGGACGGCACCACGGATATCACCCGCACCGTCTTCATCGGAAACGGCAAGGCCGGCAAAGCGGCGAAACGCCCGGCCAAGGAAACGCGGGACCGCTTCACCCGGGTGCTGAAGGGGCATATCGCGCTGGCCCGCGCGCGCTTTCCCAGCGGCACCACGGGCACGCAGTTGGACCCGATGGCGCGTCAGTTCCTGTGGCAGGTCGGGCTCGACTACGACCACGGCACGGGCCATGGCGTCGGCAGTTTCCTGTCCGTCCACGAAGGACCGCAGCGCATTTCCAAGGCCCCCAGTTCGGTCGCCCTGGAACCCGGCATGGTGATCTCGAACGAGCCCGGATATTACAAGACCGGCGCCTACGGCATCCGCATCGAAAACCTGGTGCTGGTCACCGAGGCCAAGTCCCCGAAGGGCGCCGAGCGCGATTTGCTGGAATTCGAGACCCTGACCCTGGCGCCCATCGACCGGGCGCTGATCGACACAGCGCTGCTCGACGCCGAAGAAACGGCCTGGCTCGACGCCTATCACGCGCGGGTCCGCAAGGACCTGTCGCCGCTGTTGGATGCCAAGACCAAGGCCTGGTTGAAATCCGCGACGGCGCCGTTGAAATCGGCCTGAGTTAGTCTGCGGCGGCAGCCTGTGCCGCCGTCGCCCCGGGCCCCGTTCCCGTCAGATGCATCAGAAGCTTCTGCGCCACCGCCGGCAAGGCGGCGGCTTCGCGCACGCCCAGCAACAGCCGCCGATGGGCCCAGGCGTCGGACAGCGGATGGGCGGTCAGGCGATCGTTCAGGAACGGCGTGACGGCGCCTTCGGGCAGGAAGCCGACACCCAACCCGCTTTCGACCATGCCCCGCAGACCGTCGAAACTGGCGACCTGTAACCGGCAATCCAACATGGCACCCAGGTCCCGCGCGGCGGCCTGCACCCGGTCGTAAAGAGAACTTCCCGTCTGCAGACCGATGACCGGATAATCGAGAACCTCTTCGAACGCCACAGCCCGGCCCCGGTCCAGTTCGTGGCCGGGCGGCATCACGACCATCAGGTGGTCCGTGCGATAGGGAAAGGTCTCCAGGCCGCCGGGATCGACCGCTTCGGAAAACAGACCGATATCCAGATGCCCGTCGGCCACGTCCTGGACGATGGCGGAACTGATGCCTTCCGTCAGATCAATGCGGATTTCCGGATTGTCCTTGAGGAAGGCCGCGAGTTCTTCCGGCAAGAACTGCGTTACGCAGGACGTATTGGCGGCGACCCGCACATGGCCGCGCACGCCGGCGCCGAATTCGCTGAGTTCGGCCTCCATCCGGTCGGACAGACGCAACAGGTTCAGGGCGTGACGATAAAGCGCCTCGCCCGCCGGAGTCGGCCGCACGCCGCCCCTAGAGCGGTACAGCACGGGTGCCCCCAGGTGGTGTTCCATATCCGACAGGCGCCGGCTGACCGCCGAGGGGGCGGTGTTGTGGCGCGACGCCGCCGCCATGATGCTGCCGTCCTGGACGGCGGTGACGAACAGCCGCAGCGTGGTCAGATTGAACCGCATGGCGCGCGCCTTGCCTTTCCCCGCCCCGGCCCGCCGTCAGGCCGCCGGCCGGTCGGCCAGGGCCCGGGCACGCGGCACCGTGCGGATATGCCCGCCGGTCGCGGCCTGCGGCAGGACCGCGATGTCTTCGGCGACGGCGAGCAGGCGTTCCAGGTCGATGCCCGTCTCGACGCCCATGTTCTGGAAGGTGAAGACCAGATCTTCGCTGGCCGTGTTGCCGGTGGCGCCCGGTGCGAAGGGACAGCCGCCCAGCCCGGCCGCCGCCGCGTCGAACACGCGAACCCCGGCCTGATAGGCATAAAGCGCGTTGCTGACCCCCAGGCCGAAAGTATCGTGGCCGTGGAACGCCCAGGTGCATCCGGCACCGTCGTAAGCGCGCTGCGTCCGGTCAAACAGGTCGGCGACCTGATCGGGAAAGGCGCGGCCCGTGGTGTCGCAAAGGCCGATTTCCATGGGGAAGCCGTGGGCCGTAACCTTGTCCAGGCAGGCCAGCACGGCGGCGCTGGGCACGCGGCCCTCGAACGGACAGTCGAAGGCCGTCGCGACGTTGACGCGCAGTTGGAACCCGTCGACGTCGCGGCCCAGCTCGAACACCCGCTCCAACTCGGCGAGGCTGTCGGCGACGGGCCGGCGGACGTTTCCCTGGTTATGGCTTTCGGTGACGGAAAAGACGTAGACCAGATCGGTGATCCCGGCCTCCAGCGCGCGGCGCACGCCGGTCTCGTTCGGCACCAGGGCGCAAAGGCGCGCGCCCTCGGGCCGTGTGACGGCGGCATGGACCTCGGCCGTGTCGGCCATTTGCGGGACGGCCTTGGGGCTGACGAAGGCGCCGGTTTCGATCCGCCGCACACCGGCGGCCAGTAGACCTTCGACCACGGCAACCTTGGTTTCGGTGGGAATCCACGGCCCCACGGCCTGGAACCCGTCGCGTGGCGCCACGTCGACGATGTCGACCCGTTCGGTGATGATGGTGTCGGTCATTGGATGGCTCCCTTTTTACTTTGGCACGGCGCGGCATGGCTGATCTTCGCGCCGCTGCCGTGCTTAGCGGGATTCATACCGTGATGATATTAGAATTAAAAGACGCCAATCATCGCGAAATGAGATGCTAAGTCTCATCGCGCCGGTACAGATAGACCGCCGTCCGATGAATATCGGCAACCCGCGCCTCGCGCAGCGGCACCCAGCCCGGCAGGGCGAAGGCATTCGACAGAACATGCGTTCCGGGCGCCAGGGCGTCCCGCAGATAGGGTGCCAGTTTCGCCATTGCCGGGGGACAGAGGAAGCAGACGCAGAGGTCCGCCGCCCGCAAGTCCGTCTTCAACGCGTCGGCGAAGCGGACCTCCAGATTGGCGGGCCCGAACAAGGCCTGGCGCAGCCGGCAGACCGCCCAGGGAAGGGGCGAGACCTCGACGGCGACGACCTTCGCCTCGGGCCAGCGGCGCGCCAACGCCGTCGCCAGCCCGCCCCATCCGGCACCCAGTTCGAACACCGTGGCCGGGGCGACGTCCTTCGACAGATCGAACATGCAGGCCCGGACGCCGGAGGAGGTCGGCATCGGCGGCACGCCGGTCCGCAACGTCCCGCCGAGCACCAGCACGATGGCCGCAAGTGCCAGAACCAGCGCCAAAAATTCCATCGACAGGACCTCTTTTCAGCGGCACATTATCGGCCCATATAAGGGCGGGCTGTTGATCGGAACGGCCCGATCCGGCGGAGCCGCCCCGCGGATTTCAGATAACCGGCACCGTCGATAAAGAATGCCCCTGGCGAAAGAAACAAGCATGTTTTTCAAAAGTGCCGCGAAGAAAATGAGCCAGTTGGGCAAGCCGGTGGACCCCAACTGGGCGCGCAACGACAAGGGCAAGTTCTTTCGCTTCATCAACCTCGCACCTGAGGACCAGGGGCTTGAGGGCCAATCCGGCGTCTACGTCATCTGGCACGGCGGCGTGCGGCCCGCCTGGGTCTTCGTCGGCACGTCGCGCAATCTGGCGCGCGACCTGCAATGGTGCCGCGAGAACGAAGACATCATGTATTTCGAAAGGTTCGGCGGCCTGTTCGTCAGCTGGTGCTTCATCCGCAAGGAATTCCAGGCCGGCGCCGCGCGCTATCTCACCCAGGTTTCCAAACCGCAGGTCGAAAACCCGCTGGCCCCGACCGCGTCGGTCGAAGCGATACCGGTCCTGCTGCCCGGCGCCAAACCGGCCTAACTCCCCCGAATTTCAAGCAAATCCGCGCCTTGGCTTTTCCGTTTTCACGGATTGGACCTTGACCGCGCCAAACAGAACACCAATTCTGGCATATGGTCAGACCACGCGAATTCGATCCGGACGAAGCCCTCGACAAAGCCATGCACCTGTTTTGGGAACGCGGCTTTCAGCATACGTCCATGGAAGATCTGGTGCGCCGCACCGGCGTCAGCCGCTATGGCCTTTACGGCACCTTCGGCAACAAGGACGCGATCTACCGCCAAGCACTGATCCGCTATATCCAAAGCCTGAAGGACGACATGCGCAAGGAATTGCGCAAACCGGACGCGGGCCGGGCCGAACTGGAAGCCTACTTCCGCCAAGTCACCGGCTATCTCTGCTCGGACGAAGGCCGTAAGGGCTGCATGGTCTACAACACGGCCGTCGAACTGGCGCCGCATCATCCGGACATCGCCGAATACCTGCGCGGCCTGCAGGAAGAGATGCGCCAGATCGTCGCCCAGGTCCTGCGCAACGCGCAAAAGGCGGGCGATGTCCGAACCGATATCGACGCCGACGAACTGGCGATGATGCTGTTCGCCCTGGAACAGGGCATGGCGGCCTTGCATCGCGGCGGCTGGTCGTTCGACGTGCTGATGCCCTGCTACGAAACCTTCCTGAAGGTGGTGGACGGCTGATCCCCGGCGAAGCCGCTGCGCGGGGCCGCTTGACGCGCATCAACGACAATCCCCCGCAACCCAGCCTACTATCCCCGGCATGACGCAGCGCATCTTGATCATTGACGGGCATCCCGACCCTGCCCCCGGACATCTGGTGCATGCCTTGGCCGATGCCTACGGTCAGGGCGCCGATGAGGCGGGCCATGCGGTGACCCTTGTCACCGTGGCGGAATTGGACTTTCCCTTGCTGCGCCGGGCCGAGGATTTCCAGGACGGCACGCCGCCGCCGGACATTCGCGCCGCCATGGACGCCCTGGAAAACGCCGACCACGTCGTCCTGTTCTATCCGCTGTGGCTCGGCACCTTGCCGGCCCTGACCAAGGGCTTCCTCGAACAACTTCTGCGCCCCGGCGTCGCCTTCACCAAGGACGAGGGCGAAGGCGGATTTCCCAAAGGCCGCCTAAAAGGAAAATCGGCGCGTGTCGTCGTCACCATGGGCATGCCCGGATGGGCCTATCGATGGTGGTTCGGCGCCCACAGCCTCAAGAGCCTGGAACGCAACATTCTGAAGTTCGTCGGGATGACCCCCGTGCGGTCGACGGTCCTGGGCATGGCGGACGCGCCGGACGCCCGCCGCCACGAAGCCTGGCTGAAAGAAATGCGGGAACTGGGCAAGGCGGGGCGTTGAACGCCGCCGTCTTGAGCCTTTCCGCCGCAGCCGAGGTGCCAGCGATCGCCGACGAAATCCGCGCCGGTCAAGGCCGCTTGGATCGGAGCGTGAAGTGAAACTCGGACCCTTCGCCCTTTACGCTTTCGATCCAGATCTTGCCGCCGTTGCGTTCGACCATTTCCTTGCACAGGGCGAGCCCCAATCCGGTTCCGCGTTCTCCGCCCGTGCCGAGGGTCGACGTCTCCTGGTCCAGGCCGAAAATCGTATCAAGCCGGTCCCGGTCGATACCGACGCCGGTGTCGCGAACCGTCACCCGGGTTTCGCCGTCTAGTTCCTGCGCTGAAATATCGATCTTCCCACCGGGCGGCGTGAATTTTATCGCATTGGATATCAAATTTCGCATGACCGTATCGATCATAAGGGGGTCCGCATAAGCCGATGCCGCATCTATCGAATTGACGATCTGAATGTCTTTTTCGCGCGCCGGCGGCTCCAGAACGCTGATGTTCTTGCGGACGACTTCGTGCAGCGACAGGTCCTCCGGCTCGATGCTGGCGCCGTCGATTTGCAGGCGCGCCCAATCAAGCAGGTTGCGCAACAAACTGAAGACGTCTTCCGCCGATGCGTGCACTTTCTTTGCGAAGTCGGCGAGTTCCTCCTTGCTGTAATTATCGGCGCGTTCCGACATCAGGTGGGTTCCGCTCAGCAGCGAAGAAAACGGCGAAATCAGGTCGTGGGATATGATCGAGAAAAACTTGTCCTTGAGCTCCAACTCATACTTGAGCCGCTTGTTGAGGCCGGCCTCATGCTCCGCAAGCTGGGCCATCTCCACCGCCTTTTGTTCCAGGCGCGCATAGAACCAGTTGACCGCGTAAAGCACGACGACAAGCGTCAGCGAGATGGCAAAAAGGCCCACGAAAAAGTTTGTGATCAGACTTTTGCGAATACCGGCAAGGGCGCTGGCTTCTTCTTGTTCGATGATAACCCACCAGTTCAGTTCCGGAATGTGCCGGGCGCTGACCAGCATGGTCTCGCCATTTCGCTCATACTCGAAAAAGCTATGGTCGGCCGCCAGCAGCCTGTCTGCGATGGTGGCGGCACCTTCGGCCTTGTGGATGTTTGCTTCCGTGATCGACGCGCCGTCGGAGCGCGTCATGATCTTCCCGGTCTTATCGACGAAATAGACGTGGCGGGAGAAGTTCTCCCTGTAACGATCGACCACCCTGACCAGAGAATCAAAGGCGATGCCGACCCCTGTCGTCGCCAGGTAGTTGCCTTGGTAATCGAACACTTTGTGATTGATGAAAATCGTCAGGGCGTCGTTTTCCTCGGCGTTGAGATCGACATTGATTTCGTGATCTTCCTTCATCTCCCGAACGCGGAAGTACCAGCTATCCCGGGGGTCGTCTTCCGAGACGATCTTCGAAACGCCTTTGAAATGGTAGTACCGGCGGGTTTTGTCGGAGATCAGAAAGGTCGTGAACATCCCGTGCTGGGCCCGGATTTCATCAAGAAACCGGATCATCTTGCCGGAATCGACTTCGCCATCGAGCAACCAGTCCCGGACAAACGTGTCGTCGGCCATCATCGATGCGACAAACACCGGGCGGAGCAAATCTCTTTGGATTTCCGAATAGATATTGTCGCTGGTCAGCGGCAGTTCATTGCCGATGAGCGCTTCCCGCAGGCTCGCCTTCGAGACCTGGTAACTGATGACGCTGCTGGTTGCGAAACCGGCGATCAGGATCAGCCCGATAAGTGCGATGAGATTGCGGCGCACGGATGAGCCGGCCTGCCAGTTCGCCATGAGGTTCAACTTCCCTTTCCATCCCCCCGGATGAATGGGTGTTTATGCAATGCCCGCACCGAAATCCGCAACCTGATTTAAGGGTTATTTAGCGCGCCCTCGGCGAGAAAATCACTCCGCCGCCGTCTTGAGCCCTTCCGCCGCCAGATCGACGATCTGATCCATGATCGCGGTCAGGTCGAAGTCCTTCGGCGTGTAGACCCGGGCGACGCCCGCGGCCTTCAGCGTTTCCGCGTCGGCGGGCGGGATGATGCCGCCGGCGACGACGGGGATGTCGTCCAGACCTTCGGCCCGCATCAGGTCCATCACGTCGGTGACCAAGGCCACGTGCGAGCCGGACAGGACGGACAAGCCCACCACATGCACGGCCTCGTCCCGGGCGGCGGCGACGATCTGTTTCGGCGTCAGGCGGATGCCTTCGTAGACGACCTCCATGCCGACGTCGCGGGCGCGCACGGCGATCTGTTCGGCGCCGTTGGAATGACCGTCCAGGCCCGGCTTGCCGACCAGGATCTTGATCCGGCGGCCCAGCGCGTCGGAGACCTGTTCGACCCGCTCGCGCACGGCGGCGATGTCGCCGGCGGCGCCCAGGGCGGCACCGGAAATGCCGGTGGGGGCGCGGAATTCACCGAACACGTCACGCAAGGCCGTCCCCCATTCGCCGGTCGTCACCCCGGCATGGGCGCATTGGATGGTCGCTTCCATCATGTTGGCGTCTGACTTGGCGGCCTCGGTCAGGGCCGCTAGGGCCGCTTTGACCTTGGCGCCGTCGCGGGCCTCGCGCCAAGCGTTGAGGGACGCGATCTGCTGCGCCTCGACCTCGGGCGACACCGTAACGATGGCGCCACTTTCGCCGACCAGGGGCGAGGGCTCGGCCTCCGTATACTTATTGACCCCGACGACGATCTGTTCGCCCGCCTCGATCGCGGCCAGGCGCTTGGCGCTGGCCTCGACCAGGCGCTGCTTCATATAGCCGTTTTCGATCGCCGGAACGGCGCCGCCCATGCCTTCGATGCGGGCCAGTTCATCCCGCGCCTGTTCCTTCAGTTCCTCGACCTTGGCTTCGATCTCCTTGGAGCCGTCGAAGATGTCGCCGAATTCCAGCAGGTCGGTCTCATAGGCCACGATCTGCTGCAACCGCAGCGACCATTGCTGATCCCAGGGACGCGGCAGGCCGAGGGCCTCGTTCCAGGCCGGCAACTGCACGGCCCGCGCACGGGCGTTCTTCGACAGGGTCACGGCCAGCATTTCCAAGAGGATACGGTAGACGTTGTTTTCCGGCTGCTGTTCCGTCAATCCTAAGGAGTTGACCTGAACGCCATAGCGGAAGCGGCGGTATTTTTCGTCCTCGACGCCGTAGCGGTCATGGGTGATCTCGTCCCACAATTCGGTGAAGGCGCGCATCTTCGACAATTCGGTGATGAAGCGCATGCCCGCGTTGACGAAGAAGCTGATGCGCCCGACAAGCCGGGGGAAATCTTCGTCCGTGACCTGGCCCGAGGCCTTGACCGTATCCAAAATCGCCCGCGCATTGGCCAGCGCATAGGCCAGTTCCTGAACCGGCGTCGCGCCCGCTTCCTGCAGGTGGTAGGAGCAGACGTTCATCGGATTCCACTTCGGCACGTCCTTGCAGGTGAAGGAGATGACGTCGGACGTCAGGCGCAGGGACGGGCCCGGCGGAAAGATATAGGTGCCGCGCGACAGGTATTCCTTCAGCACGTCGTTCTGCGTCGTGCCGGCAAGGTCGGCGCGGTTGGCGCCCTGACGTTCGGCGGCGGCGATGTAAAGCGCCAACAGCCAGGACGCCGGCGCGTTGATGGTCATGGACGTGTTCATCTGATCCAACGGAATGCCGTCGAACAGTTGTTCCATATCCCCTAAGTGGGAGATCGGCACGCCGACCTTGCCGACCTCGCCCTTGGCCAGCGGATGGTCCGCGTCGTAGCCGGTCTGCGTCGGCAGGTCGAACGCGACGGACAGGCCCGTCTGACCTTTTTCCAGGTTGCCGCGATAGAGCGCGTTCGATTCCTTGGCCGAGGAATGCCCCGAATAGGTGCGGAACAACCAAGGGCGATCCTTCGGTTTTTCCTGCTGCGCCGCAGTGGAGGCGGGTTTTGCGTCTGCGAATTCGCCACTCATGGCATTCTCCCTGAACCGGCGGTTTTCCGCCAATTCCCTGCATAAATTGAAATAATATTTCGTTTTAATCTTGCCAAACGAAAGATAGCATTTTGTGCATTGCGAAGAAACTGTAAAGCGGATATGACCGTTGAAAAAGTAAAAATGGTCGCTTGCCGAACAATCGAATACCGGCAAAAACGCGGCCGTTGGGGATGGCGCAACAACGCGAAAAAAGGAGGCGACAATGACGGATGCCGCCGAAGTCGTTCAATTGAACCCGGAACAGCCCACCAAAGACCTTTACGAGGTCGGAGAAATCCCGCCGCTCGGCCATGTGCCGAAACAGATGTATGCCTGGGCGATCCGCAAGGAGCGCCATGGCGAGCCGACCGAGGCCATGCAGGTCGAAGTCGTCGACGTCCCCGAATTGGACAGCCACGATGTCCTGGTCATGGTGATGGCCGCGGGCGTCAACTACAACGGCGTCTGGGCGGCGCTCGGCACGCCGATCTCGCCCTTCGATTATCACAAGGCCGATTATCACATCGCCGGCTCCGACGCCTCGGGCGTGGTTTACGCCGTCGGCTCCAAGGTCAAACGCTTCAAGGTCGGCGACGAGGTCGTGGTTCACTGTAATCAGGACGACGGCGACGACGAGGAATGCAACGGCGGCGATCCGATGTTTTCGACCTCGCAGCGCATCTGGGGATACGAGACGCCCGACGGTTCCTTCGCCCAGTTCTGCCGCGTCCAGGACCGCCAGTGCATGATGCGGCCCAAGCATCTGACTTGGGAAGAAAGTGCCTGCTACACCCTGGTCCTGGCGACCGCCTACCGGATGCTGTTCGGCCACCGCCCGCATATCCTGCGGCCGGGACACAACGTGCTGGTCTGGGGGGCGTCGGGCGGCCTGGGGTCCATGGCGGTGCAGCTTTGCGCCGTCTCGGGCGCCAACGCCATCGGCGTGATCTCCGAGGAGGACAAGCGCGATTTCGTCCTGGGACTCGGCGCCAAGGCGGTGATCAACCGCAAGGATTTCAATTGCTGGGGCCAGTTGCCCGAAGTGAACGGACCCGGCTTCAAGGAATACATGGCCGAGACCCGCAAGTTCGGCAAAGCCATCTGGGACATCACCGGCAAGGGCAACGACGTCGACTTCGTCTTCGAACACCCGGGCGAAGCGACCTTCCCGGTCAGCTGCAACATCGTCAAACGCGGCGGCATGGTCGTGTTCTGCGCCGGGACCACGGGCTATAACCTGACGATGGACGCGCGCTTCGTCTGGATGCGCCAGAAACGTATCCAGGGCAGCCACTTCGCCAACCTGATGCAGGCGTCGCAGGCCAACCAGCTGGTCATCGAACGGCGCCTCGACCCCTGCATGTCGGAGGTCTTTTCCTGGGACGATATCCCGGCGGCCCATATGAAGATGCTCCGCAACCAGCACAAGCCCGGCAACATGGCGGTGCTGGTCCAGGCCAAGCGGCCCGGTTTCCGGACCTTGGAAGACTGCATTTCGGCGTAATTTCTTTCTCTGCCATGAGGTAAGCCGTACCCTCTGCCCTTCAGGCTAGGAGGAGACAAGCAGATGGGATTTTTAACGGATACCCAGATCAAAGATCTCGTTAAATCGAGCGATCTGGTCGAGCCTAAACCAGACACTACGCTAGGGTTGAAGACTTCCCCGATTCAGCCTGCTTCCATTGATTTCACGATCGGTGAAATGCGGATAAAGGATGGGGAAACAAATCCGATTGTCGAAGAAACCTGCTTGAAAACAGGTTCGATGGTGATTGTTGCCACCCAGGAGTGCTTAAAACTTCCTTCCAACTTGGGAGCAATCACCGTCTCACCGGTAAGCCAATCAATCAAAGGCTTGCTGATATTGAACCAAGGGCATGTTGACCCAGGATTTTCTGGGTACATGAGGTTCATCATCATCAACATGAGCCAAGAAACCGTCCCACTTCGTAAGGGCGACATCATTACTAGCGTCTTGTTTTACGAACTGTCAGGGCAGGTATCCGTAGATTACGAGCAGCTAGAATCAACCAAGTCAGTCAAAGGAACACCTCCTCGAGACTACGAATCGAACTCTATTCCAGAGAGGATGCTTGAACGCTTCTCTGACGACTTCATGCATGTCGATGAGCGGGCTCGGAAGATTGCGGAAAACATTGCAGACGAAAAAGTTCGCGAAGCTGATCTGCTATTTAAATCCAGAACTTGGGTTGCACCGGTTATATCCGCGATCCTCGGCGGGATCGTTCTTATCGGCCTAAACTACTATGGCCCAATCATTAAAGCCCAAGCCCAATTGGGTGAACGGCTTGCGAAGATCGAAGGCCAAATAACCAAAATGAAACCAAAATAAGGAGACGCGTCATGGACGCCAGCGGAACCAGCGGCGAAATCTTGCTGCCCGACCTTCTGTCCCTCTGCCGGGAGGCGCTTGCCGCCGCCGACGACGTGACCGTGCAGGCGCGCCGCCGCGTCACCGACATGTGCACCGAGAACGGCAAGGTCGCGGGCGCCCTGGTCGACGCCAACCAATACGCCGCCCACGGCCTGGCCTGGCTCGCGACCTATGACGAAGGCCTGCGCCAGATGCTCGGCTGGGCCGAGCGCCTGGACGGCGCCGGCCAGTTCGGCGAGATGGAACAGCTGATGCTGCAGGCCGCGTTCGGCGAATACCTGGCCCAGATGAAGGGTGGCCTGGCGATCAGCCAGGTCGAAATCGTCCGCCCGCAGGACCTGGGCCTGACCGGCGAGGATCTGGCGCCGCTGGACGGTAAGGCGGCCAAGACCCTGATCGAGAAAGGCAACACCCCGGCCCTGCGCGCCCGCATGGGCGAGATCATGGCCGAAGGTCATTTCGGGAGCCTCGGGCTCGACGACGAGATGTTGGAAATGGTCCGCGATCAGTTCCACAAATTCGTCGAAGACCAGGTCATGCCCCACGCCCATGAATGGCATCTGGCCGACAACCTGATCCCCATCGAAGTCGTCGACCAGATGGCCGAATTGGGCGTGTTCGGCCTGACCGTGCCGGAAGAAGGCGGCGGCCTGGGCATGGGCAAGACGGCGATGTGCGTCGTCACCGAGGAACTGTCGCGCGGCTATATCGGCGTCGGGTCCCTTGGGACGCGTTCTGAAATCGCGGCGGAGTTGATCCGATTGGGCGGCACCCCGGAACAACAGGAACACTACCTGCCCAAGATCGCATCGGGCGAAATCCTGCCGACCGCCGTGTTCACCGAACCCAACACCGGATCGGACCTGGCCAGCCTGAAGACGCGCGCCACCCTGGACGGCGACGTCTACAAGGTCACCGGCAACAAGACCTGGATCACCCATGCGTCGCGATCGGACCTGATGACGCTGCTGGTCCGCACCAACCCGGACGAGCCCGGCTACAAGGGCCTTTCCATGCTGCTGGCCGAAAAGCCGCGCGGCACGGAAGATGACCCCTTCCCTGCCCCCGGCATGACCGGCGGCGAAATCGAGGTGCTGGGCTATCGCGGCATGAAGGAATACGAGCTCGGCTTCGACGGCTTCGAGGTTCCGGCGGGCCAGTTGCTCGGCGGAATCGAAGGCCAGGGCTTCAAGCAGCTGATGGCAACCTTCGAAAGTGCCCGCATCCAGACCGCCGCCCGCGCCGTCGGCGTCGCCCAGAACGCCATGGAACTGGGCCTTAAGTACGCGACGGAGCGCATTCAGTTCGGCAAGGCCATCCATGCCTTCCCGCGCGTCCACGGCAAGCTCGCCTGGATGGCGGTCGAGACCATGATCGCCCGGCAGCTGACCTATTTCGCGGCGCGCGAGAAGGATTCCGACCGGCGCTGCGATATCGAGGCCGGGATGGCCAAGCTGCTGGG
>CAJWCU010000036.1 GCA_913030825.1 uncultured Rhodospirillaceae bacterium
ACAGAGCGCCGACGCCGGCAACCAAACCGCCGCACCGGCACCGTCGCCGGCCGATTTGGGAAACCAGCCGGCCCTGGGACAGACGTCATTCGTGCCCGCCGGCGTTACGCCGGGCGATGCGACCGGCACCTTCGTCGGTAAAAAGGTTCAGGAATTGCGCGGCGAGCTGCAGAAACTGCAAAGCTCGATCCTGCAGCATAACGAACAGCTTCAGGGGCTTCGGTCGCGCATCGTCGAAAGCTCACAGCAGTATCACGGCACCATCGCCGCCGTTAAATCCCGGCTGCAGGTCGGCACGACCCGCGGCAACCCGGTGCTGGTCCAACAGTTCAACACGGCGCAGCAAGACCTTAACCGTCTCAGCCAGGACATCGGCGAGATGAACAAGCTGTCGACGGGCGTGTCGTCCGATTCGACCCTGGCGTCGTTCCTGACCGAAAGCGTGCGGGCCGCCTACAAGGTTTCCGGCGCCGTCGATGAAGACCACCGCCAGTTGGCGATCCTGGAAGACGAAGTCGATCAGACCGTCGTCCTGATCGACCGCCTGCACCGCGAAGTGACCGAGGACGTCCGCCGCCAGTCCAGCTGGATCGGCGCGGAACAGCGCAATCTCGTTCAGATTTCCGCCGGCATCCGCCAGGGCGAATCGCTCGGCTCGTCGCTGCTCGACGCCGCCGTCACCGGCCGCGGCCCCGGCGCCAATCAGGTCGCCTCGCCGGCCGATACCGCCGGCCGCCGGCCCCTGGTCGTGATCCGCTTCGATCGGCCCAACGTGCCGTATCAGCAAGCGCTTTACACCGCCGTCAGCCGCGCCCTGGAAACGCACCCGACCGCCGTCTTCGATCTGGTCGCCGTGGCGCCGTCCGCCGGCGGATCGGCCCGTGTCGCGATCAACACCAACAAGGCCAAGCGCCACGCCGAAGACGTCAAACGCGCGCTGGTTGAAATGGGCCTGCCGCCGACCCGCGTCGCCGTGTCGTCGAAGACCCTGGCCGCGGCGAAGACGAACGAAGTACACTTGTACGTCCGCTAAAGATTTAGATTCACTCCAAATCCGGATAACCGGCGTCAGCGTGGGCGCCGGTTTTTCCGTTTCTGGGGCCGGACTTGCCGCCTAGAATACATTTCATGACGGACGACGATTCCCCCGACCAGGCATCTTTCGGTGACGCACCGGTCCGCCCGCCGGAACGCATCGTGTCCTGGGCCGAGGTCCAGGCCGACACCCGGGCCCTGGCCCGCCGGTTGCTCGACGAAGCGCCCGCCCCCGGCGCCGGGCCGACCTCCGGCGTCTGGAAAGGCATCGTCGCAATCACGCGAGGCGGCATGGTTCCGGCCGCCGTGTTGGCGCGCGAGATGGGCATTCGCGTGATCGATACACTGTCCATCGCCAGCTACGACGAACAGAGCCAAGGCCAGGTCCGCGTGCTCAAGGCCCCGGCCCCGGCCGTCGCCGACGGCGGCGCCGGCTGGCTGTTGGTCGACGATCTGGTCGATACCGGCGTGACCGCGCGGGCGGCGCGCGAGCTGCTGCCGGAGGCACGGTTCGTCACGCTCTACGCCAAGCCCCAGGCCCGCGATCTGCCGGACGCCTTCGTCCACGAGGTCGCGCAGGAGGTCTGGATTCATTTTCCCTGGGACACGGAAGAACGCGCCGGGGGGCTTGCCTACACGCCGCCGCTGGCCCATCTAGAAAAGACATGAGGATCGCGGCTGCACTATCCGTCCTGAGCCTGATGGCCGCCGTGCTGGCCGCCAGCCCGGCCCGTGCCGCCGATCCCGCGCCTACCCCCCTGCCCGATTTCATCAAGGTCCCACCCGGCTTCGCCATCGCCGAGTACGCCCGGGTGCCGAAGGCCCGCACCCTGGTCCCCGTGCCCGACCTGGGCCTGGTGTTCGTCGGCCAGCGTGGGCCGGAGGTCCATGCGATCCTGGATACGGATCAGGACGGACGGCCGGAGAAGATCGTCCGCCTGTTCGACGATCTCAACGTCGCCAACGGGATCGATTGGAAGGACGGCTGGCTGTACATCGCCGAACAGGACCGTATCCGCCGGTGGCGCGCGCGGTCCCTGCCCGAATTGATGCGGGCCGAACCGGAAGTTCTTTACGACAAGCTGCCGGACGACCCCTGGCACGGATGGCGCTATGCCCGGTTCGGGCCCGACGGCATGCTCTATGTCGCCGTCGGCGCCCCCTGCAACATCTGCGATCTGAACGGCCTGGAAGGCACCATTATCCGTCTGCGCCCGCCGGAAATGCCGCGCCCGCCCGGCGCCGGGCCGGTCGAGATATTCGCCCGCGGCGTCCGCAATTCCGTCGGCTTCGATTTTCAGCCGGGCACGGGCCATCTCGTCTTCACGGACAACGGCGCCGACAACATGGGCGACGACGTCCCGCCCGACGAATTGAACATCGCGCCCGAACCCGGCATGTGGTTCGGCTTTCCCCATTTCGGCGGCGGCACGGCACGAACCGAGGAATTCCGCGGCCAGGCCCTGCCCTATCCCCATCATCCGCCCATCGTCGAATTCGGCGCCCATGTCGCCTCGCTGGGCGTCAGCTTCTATCGCGGCGACCAGTTCCCGGCCGACGCCAGGGGCGACGCCTTCGTCGCCCATCGCGGATCATGGAACCGGACGATCCCCGACGGCTACCGGGTCGCCCGCGTGCGATTCGACAAGGAAACGGAAACCGCCAAGGGATGGGAGCCGTTCGCCACGGGCTTCCTGCGCCCGGGCGGCGCGCGCTGGGGCCGGCCGGTCGACGTCAAGGAGCTGCCCGACGGCTCGCTTCTAGTGTCCGACGATCACCGGGGCGCGGTCTACCGCATCACCTATTCAGGGAAATAGGCGCCACGAACCTTTCGGCGGCGCGAATTCGCACCGCCGACCGATGCCGGGCATCGGGGCAGGGCCGTCCTACGTCTTGTCGGGAGAAACGCCTTCGACTTCGGTCGCCATGCGGCGTTCCAAATCGATCAAGTCCTGCGGCAGGTCGGCGCCCGTCGCGCGGAGTTGATCCAGCAGTTCCAGCAATTTGAGATGCGCCTCGTGCATATCCTCCGGCTGCTCCTCCATTTCGGTGAGCAACAGGCTGATCGCGGCGCGGATTTCGTTCGTGTCCATGGCGGGCACTTTACCACGAGCACAGCCCGATTCCATTGATCTCGATCAGGGATAACCGATTTTTCCGAATTGGTTAGTCGACGGATGAAGCTTGCGGGCCTTTCGCCGGGGCCATAGGCTTCCTGAAAAGCAGAGGCTTCATAAAACAAAGAGACATCCAACAATGACCGATACCTACAAGCTATATGCCATAAAGTACGGGACCCATGACCCGCGCCCGGCGTCGCAGAATTTCATGAACCCGCCGGACCCGCACGATGCGCCCTATCCCATCGACTATTTCGTCTGGGCCTGCGTTTCGGAAAACCACACGGTGGTCGTCGACACGGGTTTCAACGAACATTCCGGCGGCCGACGCGGGCGCACGATGTTCCGCTGTCCCGTCGACAGCCTAAGGCTGATTGGAATTGACCCCGACGAAGTCACGGATGTCGTCGTCACCCATATGCATTACGACCACGGCGGCAACTTCGACAAATTCCCCAAGGCGACCTTCCATATCCAGGATAAGGAAATGTCCTACATCACCGGGCGCTACATGCGGTATCCGGCGCTGCGCAATTCCTTCGATGCCGACGACGTCTGTGAACTGGTGCGCGATCTTTACAAGGACCGGGTCGAATTCCACGACGGCGACGACGAACTGTTCCCGGGTCTGACCCTGCACCACGTCGGCGGCCACACCCAAGGCATGCAATTCGTGCGGGCCTGGACGGAACGAGGATGGGTCGTGCTGGCGTCCGACGCCATGCATCTGTTCGCCAACTGGCAGCACAAGAACCCGTTCCCTACGGTGCTGCACATCGGCGACATGCTGGAGGGCCACAGGAAGGTCGTGCGCCTGGCGGAAACGCCGGAGCACGTCATCCCCGGCCACGACCCGCAGGTTCTGGACATGTATCCGGCACCGTCGAAGGACCTGGAAGGCATCGTCATTCAGGTCGACCTGCCGCCGCTCAAACCCGTGCCGCAGGCTTGAGGGAGGTGCGGAGGCGATGATCAAACAGGACACCTACGAGCTTTACGCCATCAAGTACGGCACCCACGACCGCACGGCGGCGCGCAACTTCATGAACCCGCCGGACCCCCACGACGCGCCCTATCCCATCGACTATTACGTATGGGCCTGTGTATCGCCGACCCGCACGGTGGTCGTCGACACCGGCTTCGACAAGGCCGGGGCCGATGAACGCGGGCGGACCTGGTTTCGCTGCCCCGTCGAAAGCCTGAAACTGATCGGCGTCGACGCGGCGGAAGTCACCGACGTGGTCATCACCCACATGCATTACGACCACGGCGGCAATCTGGACAAGTTTCCCAAGGCGACCTTCCATATCCAGGATCAGGAAGCGGCCTATATGACCGGGCGTTACATGCGTTATCCGACCCTGCGCCATTCCTACGACATCGAGGACGTCTGCGGTCTGATTCGCGAGCTTTACGACGACCGCGTCGAATTCCACGACGGCGACAGCGACCTGTTTCCGGGCCTGACCCTGCACCGGGTCGGCGGCCATACCCAGGGCATGCAGTTCGTGCGCGCCTGGACGCAGCGCGGATGGGTCGTGCTGGCATCCGATTCCATGCACCTTTACGCCAACTGGCTGGACCGCAATCCCTATCCGACGGTTCTGCACATCGGCGACATGATGGAAGGTCACCGCAAGGTCGAACGCCTGGCCGAAACGCCGGATCACGTCGTGCCGGGCCATGACCCGCGCGTGATGGACTACTACCCGGCGCCGTCGGACGACCTGAAAGGCATCGTCGCGCGCCTCGATCTGGCACCGCAAATGGAATAGCGTTGGCGGTTCAAGGCTGCAGCGCGGCCGCCTTATCATCGTCGTTTCAACGGACCGGGTAAGGACTGCGCCATGAAGGTCATCGTGCTGGGTGCGGGCGTCATCGGCGTCACCACCGCCTACTATCTCGCGAAGCAAGGGGCGAAGGTCGTCGTCCTGGACCGCCAGCCGGGCCCCGGGATGGAAACCAGTTTCGCCAACGCGGGCGAACTGTCCTACGGCATGACCTCGCCCTGGGCGGCACCCGGTGTGCCGCGCAAGGCGATCAAGTGGCTGATGATGAAATACCGGCCGCTGATCCTGCATCCGCTGATCAGCCCGACCATGTGGGGCTGGTGCGCGCGCCTGGTGCAGAACTGCAATCCCCGCGACTACGGCATCAACAAAGGCCGCATGGTCCGCATTTCCAACTATTCGCGCGACGCCCTGACCGATCTGCTGGCCGAGGTCCCGTTGGATTTCGACATGCAGGAAAAAGGCACCCTGCAACTGTTCCGCACGGAAAAGCAGGTCAAGGCGTCGAAGGCCGATCAGGACGTGCTTACCGAATTCAATTCACCCTTCGAAGTTCTGGACCGCGACGCCTGCATCGCGGTGGAACCGGGCCTGGCCCATGTCGCCGACAAATTCGTCGGCGGCCTGCGCATGACCGCCGACCGCACGGGCGATTGCCGCATGTTCACTCTGGCCCTGGCCGAAAAGGCCGCCCAGATGGGTGTCGAATTCCATTACGGCGTGACCATCCAGGGCCTGGCCCGCGACCGCATGCGGATCGTCGGCGTCGACACCACGGATGGGCGGGAGACCGCCGACCGCTATGTCTGCGCCCTCGGCCCCTATGCGCCGATCGTCCTGAAATCCGTCGGCATCAAGGTGCCGATCTATCCGATCAAGGGCTATTCCATCACCCTGCCCGTGACCGATCCGGACGCCGCCCCGCAATCGACCCTGATGGACGAAACGCACAAGGTCGCGATCACGCGTCTGGGCAACCGCATCCGCGTCGCGGGACAGGCCGAGATCTACGGCTACAACAAGACGCTGGACCGGGAAGACACGGACACCGTGCGCTACGTGGTCAACGACCTGTTCCCCAAGGGCGGCGACGTCGAGCAGGCGGAGGGCTGGACCGGCCTGCGTCCGATGACGCCCGACGGCACACCGGTCCTGGGCCCGACGCCCTATGACAACCTGTTCATCAATTCAGGCCACGGCACATTGGGCTGGACGATGTCCTGCGGCTCGGGCCGGCTGGTCGCCGATCTGGTGCTGGATAGAACGCCGGAAATTTCCACCGACGGCCTGACCCTGGCGCGCTACGGCCAGTAATCGAAATTTTCAAACGGGAACGTTGTCGATCAGCCGCGCCTTGCCCAGCCAGGCGGCGGCCAGCACGCGGGCGGGCCGCGATGCGTCGGCGGCTTCGGCCAGGGTCGTCGCGTCGCGCACGGTGACGTAATCGACCTGCCAGAACCCACCCCGTTCCAACTGGCCCTTGGCCCATTCTTCCAAGTCACGCGGGTTCTCGCCGCGGCCGACCTGTTCGGCGACCTGGGAGATCGTGCCGTGCAGGACGGGGGCCTGGGCCCGTTCCTCCGGCGTCAGATAGGCGTTGCGCGACGACAGGGCCAGCCCATCGGCCTCGCGCACGGTCTTCACGCCGGTCGCGGTGACGGGAATGTCCAGATCACGAATCAGTTTCTTGATGACCTGCAGTTGCTGGAAATCCTTTTCCCCGAAATAGGCTTCGTCGGGTAGGGATTGCAGCAACAGCTTGGTCACCACCGTGGCGACGCCGGTAAAGAAGCCGGGGCGGTATTCGCCTTCCAGGATATCACCCAGGCCGCCGACGTGGACCTTGGTCGAATGGCCTTCGGGATAGACCTCTTCCACACCCGGCGCGAACAAAAGGTCCGCCCCTTCGACCTGGACCATTTCGGCGTCGCGCGCCTCGTTTCGGGGGTAGACGCCGAAATCCTCGCCCTCGCCGAACTGGGCCGGATTGACGAACAGCGTCACCACCGTTTTGTCGCAATCGGCGACGGAATTTTTAACGAGAGAGATATGCCCGTCGTGCAGAGCCCCCATGGTCGGCACCAGGCCGACGCGCAGGCCCTCGGCCCGCCAGGCCGCGATCCGGGCGCGCAAGTCGGAGACGGTACGGACGGTATCGAGCGGAGACACGGCGCTCATGGCCCTACTTCTTTTCGACCCCGTAGCAATGCTCCAGGCCCGGGAAAGCGCCCGAGCGCACGTCCTGGGCGTATGCCTTGACCGCCCGTTCGATATCGCCGCCGACCTGGGCGTACTTCTTGACGAACTTGGGCGTGAAGTCGGCGAACATCCCCAGCATGTCGTCGGAAACCAGTATCTGGCCATCGCAAGCCGGCGAAGCGCCGATGCCGATGGTCGGGATCGATACCTGTTCGGTCAAGTCCCGGGCGACCGGCTCCACCGTGCCTTCGACGACCATGGCGAAGGCACCGGCTTCGTCGATGGCCTTGGCATCGGCCATGACCTTGCGGGCGCCGTCGTCGCCGCGGCCTTGAATCTTGAACGCACCTCGGTGTTCAGCCTTCTGCGGCAGCAGGCCGATATGGCCCAGCACCGGCACGCCCGAGGCGACGATGGCGGCGACCGTGTCGGCCATTTCGACCCCGCCTTCCAGCTTCACGGCCTGGGCCTCGGTTTCTTCGATCACGCGCTGGGCCGAGGCGACGGCCTGCCTGGTCGAATCCTCATAGGTGCCTTGCGGCAGATCGACGACGACCAGGGATTGCTTCGCCCCCCGCGTCACAGCCCGGCCGTGGGCGCACATGATTTCAATCGTCACCCCCCGCGTCGTTTCCAGGCCGTAAATGACCATGGCCAGCGAATCGCCGACCAGCAGGAAATCGCAATGGGGGTCCAGGAACTTGGCCATGGGTTGGGTATAGGCGGTCAGCGACACGATCGGCGTCGCGCCCTTGGCAACCTTGCGGGCCTTCAAATCTTCTACGGTGATACGCGCCATTTTTCTGATCCCGCCTTCTTCGGCGGGCCTGTTTTGTTGGAGCGCCGGACTTTACCAGACCCGCCGAAAAGGGCAAATAGGCCGGAACGCGAAACCGCATCGTGGAAATAGACTGTTTGCACGGGCCGCTTCAGGGATTACCTGTAAAGGCCCCGTCCGCCCCGCAACCGGAGCCTGCCCGTGCCGATCACGTCCTGCCGCAATCCCCTGATTCTTCTGCTTCTCTGTGCCTTTCTCGCGGGTTGTGCGACAACGCCCGGCACCCCGCCGCCCAGCGACCCCGACCGTCCCTGGGTGGGTTCCGTCTATCGCCATCAGGCCGTCGCGGTCAGCCATCCGCTGGCGGCCCAGGCCGCACTCGCCATGCTCAACGAAGGCGGCAGCGCGGTGGACGCCGCCATCGCGGCCCAGATGGTGATGACCCTGGTGGAGCCGCAGTCGTCCGGCATCGGCGGCGGCGGGTTCCTGGTCCATCTGCGGGGCCGCGACGGCAAATTGGAAACCTACGACGGGCGGGAGACCGCCCCGGCATCGGCCCGCGAGGACATGTTCCTGGATCATCGCGGCCAGCCGATTCCTTACCGCGAGGCGATCCTGGGCGGGCGCGCCGTCGGCGTGCCCGGCCTGATGCGGATGCTGGAATTGGCGCATAAGGATCACGGCAAGCTTGCCTGGGCGCGGCTGTTCCAACCGGCGATCCGCCTCGCCCGCGCGGGCTTTCCCATTTCCGAACGGCTGGCCCGGCAGATCGCGGGCGACCGGCTGATCCATCGGGTCCCCGCGACCAAGGCCTATTTCTACGACGGCGACACGCCGAAACCGGCCGGGACGATCCTGAAAAATCCGGCCCTGGCCGAGACCCTGGAGACCTTGGCCGGCCGTGGCGCGGAGGCGTTCTATTCCGGCCCCATCGCCGAGGCCATCGTCGCCGCCGTCGCCGACGCTCCGCAACACCCGGCGACCATGACCCTGGCCGATATCGCTGCATACCAGGCGAAGAAACGCGCACCCGTCTGCGCCGATTATCACGATTACAAAGTCTGCGGCATGGGCCCGCCGTCGTCGGGCGGCGTCGCCGTCGGCCAGATCATGGGCCTGCTGAGCCATTTTCCCCTGGCCGATCATGCGCCCAATTCGCCGGAGGCCCTGCACCTGATCGCCGAGGCCGGGCGTCTCGCCTTCGCCGACCGGGCGGCCTATCTGGGCGATGCCGACGTCGTGCCGGTCCCGACGCAAGGCTTGGTCGATCCGGCCTATCTGGCGGAACGGGCGAAGCTGATCGACCCGAAGAATGCCAACGACGGCATCGTCGATCCGGGCGTCCCGCCGGGCGCCAAGGAAGCGTTCCTAGGACCGGACGATCCGGAGAAGGGCCTGTCGACGGCGCATATGTCCATCGCCGACCGTGACGGCAACGTGGTCTCGTTCACCACCACGGTGGAAAGCGCCTTCGGCTCGCGCCTGATGGCGAAGGGCTTCATCCTGAACAACCAGCTCACCGATTTTTCGTTCCGCCCGACCTGGCGGGGCAAGCCCGCCCCCAACCGCCCGGCCCCCGGCAAACGGCCCCGGTCGTCCATGTCTCCGACCATCGTGCTGGACCCAGCCGGGAAATTCGTGCTGGCGACCGGTTCGCCCGGCGGCTCGCGGATCATCGGATATACGGTGCGCTCGGCGCTGGGCGTGCTGACCTGGGGACTCGACATGCAATCGGCCATCGACCTGCCGCATGTGATGAACCGGGGGGGCGTGACGTCGGTCGCGCAGGAACTGGCGGGCCAGATTCCGGCCCTGACCGAGATGGGCCATCGGGTCGAGGTCAACCGGATGATCAGCGGCTTGCAGGGTATCCGCAAGGTCGCGGGTGGCCTGAGCGGCGGCGCCGACAAACGCCGCGAGGGCGTCGTCCTGGGTGACGCAGGGGACAACGGCCGCGCCGATTTCGGGGCGGGGAACGCCTATGTCTGCAACAACGGATCTGTCTTGACCCTGGCCTGGGCGACCGTGGGCGGCGACGCTTTCGTCCGCTGGCGGGAAGACGGCCGGACCCGCACCCTGGCCCGCGTGATCTCGGCCTCGGGTGCGCGCTATTCCGACGGCCTGGCCGAGGTTTGGGAACACCAGGGCGAGGTCCGCGTGACCGGCCGCGGCGGCGTCACCCGCCGCTGTAAGAAGGCTCTCTAGTTATTTGCCGGCGACGATGAACAGCCGGCGGAAATGGAAGATGGTCTTGCCGTCGGACTGTTTCGGATAGGCCGCCTGCATGGCCTTCGAATAGGTCTCGAAAAATTCCGCGTTCTCATCCGGATCGGTCAGCGCATCCAGCAGCGGTTTCAGGGCCGAACCCTTGGTCCATTCGGCGATGGGATTGTCGCCTTCCATGATCTGGGCGTAGGTCGTTTCCCAAAGGTTGAGGCTCGCCGCCTTGGGCGCGATCAGGTCGTAATAGACTTCCGGATCGCCGACCGGGAATTCCCGCATCACCGGTAGCAGCTTGTCCCGCCAGGGGCCGGCTTCGACGACCTCGCGCATGCCCATGTGCGACGGCGCCGCGTGGTTATGCGGCATCTGCACGGCAAGCACGCCGCCGGGCGCCAACTGGTCCATCAGGCGCGGGAACAATTCCGCGTGCCCGTCGACCCATTGCAGGGCGGCGTTGGAATAGATCAGTTCGGCCGGGGCGTCCGGCGTCCAGGTCTTGGCGTCGGCCTTGACCCATTCACCGGTGGGATGTTCGGCACGGGCTTTTTCCAGCATCTGGTCCGAGGAATCGACACCGATATGCCGCGCCTCCGGCCAGCGGCCCATGAGAAACGGCGTCACGTTGCCGGGCCCGCAGCCCAAGTCATAGACGACGCCGGGGGCCTCGAGATCGACCTGGTTCAACAGGTCGAGCGCCGGGCGCATGCGTTGGCCCGCGAACTTCAGGTACTGGCCGGGATTCCAGGTGGGTTGTTTGTTGGGCTGGGACATGGGGCAAATCCTTTTGACGAAAAATCAGATCGCAACGCCAGCCCCCGGCGGGGAATGTAGAGGCCGCCGCACGCCCTGGCAATCGCCATGATGCGGCCCACACGGTCCGCCGCCGAATGCCCCGTCAGGCGGGATGCAGGCGCAGGCGAAAGACCGTGCCGTCGGCCCCCGTACGGACCAACGCGATATCGCCGCCATGGGCATGGACGACCTCGCGGGCGATGACCAAACCGAGACCCGTGCCGCCCTCGCGGGCCGACCCGGCGAAGGGCTGGAACAGATGCTCCGTCGCCTTGTCGGGCATGCCGGGGCCGTCGTCGGCGACCTCGACGATCAAGGCACCACTTTCCAGATAACCAGAGATGCGGACCGTGTCCGCCCCGGCCTCGCGGGCGTTGCGCCCCAGGTTTTCGAAAACCCGCAGCATCTGCGCCGCGTCGGTCATGACCTCGAGGTTCGCCGGCACCTCGTTCTTCCAGGTGAACGGCGGCCGGTCGGCGGCGGCGATGCCCGCCGCGTCCTCGGGCACTTCCTGGGTTAGGGTCTCGCCCGCCATGCGCACGATATCGGCCAGGGATTTGCGCGCCAGGGTCAGGGTCGGCATGGTCGCCGAGGCGTAATCGAGGGTCTGGCTGCACAGGTTCACGGCCTTGTCCATGGCGCGGAACATGCGCGGCACCAGGCGCTGCACGTCGGGGTCTTCGCTGGCTGCCAGGCGGTCGCCGATCAGCATCGCGGTCGCCAGCGAATTGCGCAGATCGTGGTTCACCTTGGCCACCGCCGCCCCCAGCATCGCCAGGCGGTCTTTCTGCCGAAGGGCGAGGCGCAGTTCCTGTTGCATCACCGCCAATTCGCGCTGGGCGATGCCGATTTCGTCGGGCCGGTCCGAGGGCTGGAAGATGCGGGTTTCGTCCTCGGGTGCCCGGCGGAAGGATTCCATGCTCGCCGTCACCCGGCGCATGGGCCGCACGATCAGCAACATCAGGCTGACGTACAACAGCCCCGCCGTGAACAGCGAGATGACGATGGAAAGCTGGAAGATGCGGTGGGAGAAGGCCAGCATCTCATCCCGCATGGGGCCTTCGTCGAGATAGATATCGATCTGCACGCCGGGCCGCTTGGGCGTTTCGCCGATGATCTGAAGGATGCGGTTCTCCGATTGGGTCAGGGTCATGAAGGCGTCTTCGATCCAGCCCCAGAAGCTGTTCCGGCGCAGATCGTAGACCGCATCGACCCGAGGCGGCATCTCGCCGCCGGCGATCAGGATGCGGCGGTCGTCCTGGCGCAGGGTGATGGCGTAAGTATCCGTGTTCTTCAAAAGCGTGCGGCCGAGTGCGGCGTCGGCGGCCCGGCCCGGCATGCTTTCCACGGCCAGGGTCGCGAGATGCGCGCGGACGATCCGGTCCTCCAGATAGGCCTTTCGGAAGCGCGCCACCGACGGCGTGTAGATGAACAGTTCCGCCAGCATGACAAAGACCACCGTCAGCACCAGAAGGCGTGCCGAGAGGCTTTGATACGCACGGGGCAGATGAAGGTTCTTGTCGGCCATGGGCGGCAGGGTAGGCTCCCCGTTATCCCAGCTTCAAGAGGAAGCGGACGATGGCGCGGGTCTTCTCGGAAAACAGCTTGGGTGTGAAGAAGCTGCCGGCGGCGCGTTTCGAGACTTCGCCCAGCGTCGGATAAGGCACGATGACCGTCGCCAGATCGCCGACCTTCATGCCTTTGGACAAGGCCAGCACCCAAAGCTGGATATGCTCGCCCGCTTGCCGCCCGACGATGCCGCAACCCAGGATCTTGCCCTTCGGCGTGACGATCGCCTTGACCAGACCCTCGGTCTCGCGTTCGGCCTGGGCACGGTCGTTTTCATGGAACGGCCAGCGCAGGATGTTGAATTCGATGCCTTTCTCTTTCGCCGCCTTTTCCGTCAGGCCGACCTGGGCCAGTTCGGGCGCCGTATAGGTCACCCAAGGCACGGTCGAATGATCGGCCTTGGCGGGGAGGCGGAACAGCGCGTTCTTGATGACCACGCCCGCATGGTATCCGGCGACATGGGTGAACTGCAGGCCGCCCGCGACGTCGCCGATGGCGAAGACCTTCTTGTTCGTCGTGCGCAGGCGGGCATCGACGGTGATGCCCTTGGCCGTTGCCTCGATCCCGGCTTTTTCCAGGTCCAGCCCGTCGACGTTGGGCCGCCGCCCGGCGGCGACTAGAAGATGGCTGCCTTCGATCCGCTCGGCCGTTCCGTCGTTGTCGACCGTAACGGCGATACCCGACGCCGTCTTTTCGACGCCGGAAATCTTGATGCCTTCGCGAAGATCGATGCCGTCGGCCACCAATTGCCGCCGCACGACGTCGACCAACTCCGGATCGTCGTTGGCCATGATCGAAAACAGTTCCAGCACCGTGACCTTGCATCCCAGGTCGGCATGGGCCTGGGCCATCTCGACGCCGATGGGCCCGCCGCCGATGACGATCAGATGATCCGGCAGGGCGTCGCGCGCGAAAACGGTCTCGTTGGTCAGAAAGGGTACCGTATCCAAACCCAGGATCGGCGGCACCCCGGCCGACGAGCCGGTCGCGACGACGACGCGCTTGGCGCGGATTTCCGTCGGCCCCGCCTGCACCGTCGTCGGCCCGGTGAAGCGGCCGTGTTCGGCGATCACCGTGACACCCAGGCCTTCGAACCGTTCCGGGGAATCCATCGGGCGGATCGCGTCGATCACGCCTTCGACATGGTCGTAGACGGCCTTGCCGTCGATGCCGTCCAGCGTCGCCCGGACGCCGAAGCGCCCGGCGGTCCGCACGGCCCGGGCCGCATGACCGGCGGCGAGCAATGCCTTGGACGGCACGCAACCGGTGTTCAGGCAGTCGCCGCCCATTTCGCCCTTTTCGATCAGGACGACGCGGGCCCCCATCTGCGAGGCCCCCGCCGCGACGGACAGGCCACCGGACCCGGCGCCGATGACGCAAATGTCGGTTTCGATCGTCGCGGGCGGCATGTCGGCTTCAGCCATCGGTCGCGTCCCCATTCCGCCGTTCCTTGAATTTACGCAGCGCCACCGGCACCAGGGCAAGCAAAGCCAAGCCCAGCAGCGGGCCCATGATATGCGGTTCGAACACGATGGCGAGGTCCGGCGAGCCGCCTTGGTCAAGCACGGCGCCCAACCCGTTACCGACGCTGGCGAAGACCACCGTCGCCGGGGCGATGCCGAGAACCGTGGCGACCACGAAGGCGGTCGCACTGACGTTCAAAAAGGCCGGCACCAGATTGACCAGCCAGAAGGGAAACAGCGGCACCAGGCGCAGGAACATCAGGTAGGAGAAGGCATTCTTACGGAAGCCTTCCTCCATCCGGCGGACGAAGGGCCCGGCTTTCTTATAAAGAAGATCGCCGATGGCATAGCGGGCGGCAAGGAACACGATCAGCGACCCCAAAGTCGCCGCAAGCACGACGATCACCGCCCCCAGGGCCGTGCCGAACACGAACCCGGCCAGCAAGGTCATCCAGATCGCGCCCGGGATCGACAGCGCCACGACCACCGTATAGGCCGCACCGAACATCAGGACGGTCAGCAATTGATGGGCGGCGTAATAATCCAGCACCGCCATGCGGTGGGTCTTCAACGCCTCGAATGAAATATAGGTATGCAGGTCGAAGACGAAGAACAGCACCATGGCCGCCGCCAGGACCGCCAGCGGCAGCAGGCGTTTTACGGCAAAACCGCTTTTACCGGTCTCGTCCGAAGTGGCCTCGCCGTTCGAAATCGCCTTGCCGAGGGGGTCGTTCATGGGGTCTCACCTTGTCCCGGAAACCGGCGGGAACGCGCCGATGCCTTCCGGTTTCTATCCCTTGGCCGGGCACAGGGACAAGAGAATGCGCCTCACGCCCGGGTCAATTGCCCGTGAAGACGCGGTGAGGTGGCGGAAATCCGCCGGATTCCTGCGATTCGCAGGATTCCGTCGCGGGCCGTTGACTTCATGGGACCAAGGCACTAAAAAGCGGGCTCATTTTTCCTAAGGAGACGTCGCGTGAAACGCACCTATCAGCCCAGCAAGCTTGTCCGCAAGCGCCGCCACGGTTTCCGTAGCCGCATGGCGACGGCCGGCGGCCGGCGTGTACTGGCGGCGCGGCGCGCCAAGGGCCGCAAGCGCCTGTCCGCTTAAGCGCCCCCCTGTCCCGACGAGTGCCGGATCGGACCCCGCCATGCCACCGACGGTGCCAAGGCTGAAACGCCGCGCCGAATTTCTTAAAGTGGCGCGTCAGGGCCGCAAATGGGCGGCCCCGGGTCTGGTTTTGCAGGCCATGAGCCGGGACGGCGAAGCGCCGGACATGCGCGCGGGATTTACGGTCAGCCGCAAGGTCGGCAACGCCGTGGCGCGCAACCGCGCCCGCCGCCGATTGAAGGCCGCCGCCGAACAAATACTGCCCGACTGGGGCAAACCGGGGCGCGACTACGTCCTGATCGGCCGTCAAGGCACCCTGACCCGGACCTTTCCGGACCTGGTCGGCGATCTGAAGACGGCGCTGGACCGGGTCGAAACCCGGCGCAAAGGGGGCGGCAAGGGCAGAGACGCCCGACCCCGCCGGAATAATGCGGAGGCTTGAGACCATGGCGCAGCAGACGACGGCCCGCACCGGCGCCCGCCTTGCCGCCCGGACTCTTTCCACCCGCGATCTTTCCGTCCGCAATTTTCCGGCCCTGTTCGCCCGCGGCTTGATCCGGGGCTACCAGCTATTCCTGTCTCCGATTTTTCCGGCATCCTGCCGGTTCCATCCCACCTGTTCCGAATATGCCCGGGACGCATTGGCCGAACACGGCCTTCTGCGTGGCCTGGGTCTTTCGATTTGGCGCATCCTGCGCTGCAATCCCTGGAACCGGGGCGGCCTCGATCCGGTGCCGCCCGCCTGTTCCGGGCATTCGCACGGCACCGCCCACGTCCATAGGCACGGGCACGATCACGCCGTTTCTTCCCAACCCCAACCGCACGGGTCCTAAAGAACAATGATTGAGAACAAGAACCTGATCCTGGCCGTGGTCCTGTCGGTGGCCGTATTGTTGGGCTTTGAGCTGTATTTCAAGAACACCGGCCCCGCGCCGCAGCAGACGGCGGAAACGGGCCAGCCCGGCCAACCCGGCCAAACGCCCAGCGCCCTGCCCGGCGCGCCGAATTCCGGCGCCGCCCTGCCGCAGGCGCCGGGTGCACCCGCCGTTCCGGGCGGCCCCGCGCCGCAGGCATCGCGGGCCGAGGTTCTCGCCGAAACGCCGCGCGTTCAAATCGAGACGCCGCGCCTGACCGGTTCCATCTCGCTGAAAGGCGGGCGGATCGACGACCTGATCCTGGCCGATTACCGCGAGACGCTGGAACCCGACAGCGATCCGATCACCCTGTTGAGCCCGCGCGGCGTCAAGGACGCCTATTTCGCCGAATTCGGCTGGATTTCCCCGGCCGGGGCCGACGGCAAACCGGCCGTCAAGGTGCCGGACGCGGATACGGTCTGGACGCCTTCGTCCAAGACGCTGGCCCCCGGCACGCCGGTGACCCTGAGCTGGGACAACGGCCAGGGCCAGGTCTTCAAGCGGACCTATGCCATCGACGGGAACTTCATGTTCACGGTCGCGCAGACGGTCGAGAACGCGGGCACGGCGGCGGTCGAACTCTTCCCCTACGGCCTCGTGTCGCGCCAGGGCACGCCGGAGACCTCGGGCTTCTACATCCTGCACGAAGGCCTTCTGGGCGTGAACAACGGCGAGCTGAAGGAGGTCGATTACGACGACCTGCAGGAAACCAAGCAGGAAACCAGCACCGGCACCGGCGGCTGGATCGGCATCACCGACAAATATTGGCTGACCGCCCTGATCCCGGGCAAGGACACGGAAGTCACCAAGCGCTACGTCTACCGAAAGGCCGGTGTCGTCGACACATATCAGGTCGATTTCCTGGGCGCGGGCGTGACGGTCGCGCCGGGTTCCTCGGGTGCCGCGGAAAACCGCCTGTTCGCCGGGGCCAAACAGGTCAAGGTGCTGGACGCTTATGAAGAATCGCTCGGCATCGAACGCTTCGATCTGGCCATCGACTGGGGCTGGTTCTACTTCCTGACGCGGCCGATCTTTTACGGCCTGCTCTGGCTGGAAGTTCACTTCGGCAACCTGGGTCTCGCGATCCTGCTGCTGACCGTGGGCATCAAGCTCGCCTTCTTCCCGCTCGCGAACAAGTCGTACGAGAGCATGAGCAAGATGAAGAAGCTGCAGCCGGAGATGACCAAACTGCGCGAACGTTACGGCGACGACAAGGTCAAGCTGAACGAGGAAATGATGTCGCTATACAAGCGCGAGGGCGCCAACCCGGCCTCGGGGTGCCTGCCGATCCTGGTTCAGATTCCGGTCTTCTTCGCACTCTACAAGGTGCTGTTCGTGACCATCGAAATGCGCCATGCACCGTTCTACGGCTGGATCCACGACCTGTCGGCGCAGGACCCGACCAACCTGTTCACTCTGTTCGGCTTGGTCCCTTGGGCAACCCCGGATATCCTGCATCTCGGCGTTTGGCCGCTGTTGATGGGTATTTCCATGTTCCTGCAGCAGAAGTTGAACCCGCAGCCGACGGACCCCATGCAGGCCAAGGTGATGATGTTCCTGCCGGTTCTGTTCACCTTCCTGCTGGCCAAGTTCCCGGCCGGTCTGGTGATCTACTGGACCTGGAACAACCTGCTGTCGATCGCCCAACAATGGGTCATCATGCGACGCATGGGCGTCAAGGCCTGAGCACCCCCGGAGAAGTCCTGACATGAACCAGCCGGGCGACATCACTCCCGGCACGGATGCCGGCGCGGACTCCCAGGAAACCCTGATGGAGAACGGCCGCCTGCTGTTCGCCAAGGAAGCGACCTTCCTCCTGGGCGCCGCCAGCCTGAGCCAGGTGCCCGACGGCCCCCTGCCCGAGGTCGCCTTCGCGGGCCGGTCCAACGTCGGCAAATCGTCGCTGATCAACGCCCTGACGGGCCGCAAGGATCTGGCCCGCACGTCCAACACGCCGGGCCGCACCCAGCAGATCAACTTCTTCGACCTGGGCGAACGCCTGATGCTCGCCGATCTGCCCGGCTACGGCTATGCCAAGGCGCCCAAGGGCCAGGTCATGAATTGGACGCGGCTGGTCAATTCGTACCTGCGCGGGCGCCAGGAACTGCGCCGGACCTGTGTCTTGGTCGATGCGCGCCACGGGCTCAAGGAGACCGACCGCGAGATCATGAAAATGCTGGATGCGGCGGCCCAGGCCTATCAGATCGTGCTGACCAAATGCGACAAGATCAAAGCCGCCGATTTGGACAAACTGATCGAACGCACCGGTGGCGAACTGGCCAAGCATACGGCCGCCCATCCGGTGATCATGCGGACCAGTTCCTTCAAGTCCCAGGGGATCGAGGAACTGCGTGCCGAACTGGCGGCCCTGGCGCTGCCGGCGTAAACGGGCTAAACCGTTCGAAATACTTCTCATATTCGTAATATTCGAGACAATGAATCAGGTTCGCTGGCCATGACCGACAAGAAACCCACTATCGCCGACAAATGGCAGGATCAGGCCCGGGTCCTGTCCGAAGCCCTGCCCTTCATGCGCCGCTACGCCGGGCAGACCGTCGTCATTAAATACGGCGGCCATGCAATGGGCGATCAGGAAATGGCCAATCTGTTCGCGCGGGACGTGGTCCTGCTGCGCCAGGTCGGCGGCAACCCGGTCGTGGTGCACGGCGGCGGCCCGCAGATCGGCGCCATGCTGCAGCGCCTGGCGATCGAAAGCAAATTCATCGACGGGCTGCGTGTGACCGACGAAGACACGGTGAAAGTCGTGGAAATGGTCCTGGCCGGTTCCATCAACAAGGAAATCGTCGGTCTGATCAACGCCGCCGGCGGCATGGCCGCGGGGCTTTGCGGCAAGGACGGCAACCTGATCCAGGCCGACAAGCTGCGCCGCACCAAGAAGGACCCGGAAAGCAATATAGAGCGTATCCTGGACCTGGGCCTGGTCGGCGAACCGAAAGAGGTCAACCCGCATATCCTGGAAGCCTTCGAGGAATCGGACATCACGCCGGTGATCGCCCCCATCGGTGTCGGGCCGAAGGGCGAAACACTCAACATCAACGCCGATACGGCGGCCGGCGCCATCGCGGGTGCCACCAACGCCAAGCGCCTGATCATGCTGACCGACGTGTCGGGCGTGCTGGACGGCGACGGCAACCTGATCCCGGAACTGAAGGTCTCGGACGCCCGCAAGGCGATCAAGTCCGGCATCATCTCGGGCGGCATGATCCCCAAGGTCGAAACCTGCATCGAAGCCGTCGAACAGGGTGTCGGCGGCGCCGTCATTTCCGACGGGCGGGTGCCGCATGCCGTGCTGGTGGAACTGTTCACCGAACACGGTGCCGGCACGATCATCCTGCCTGATTGATCGCGAAAAACCGGCCGGCCGGCGTTTCGGTCCAACCATGCCGTCGGTCGGGGTTTTTTGAATTATCGCCCGGACACCCTATATTTTCTGTCGTGAAGGATCTCGGCCGGAGCCGTAGATCGGCCGACAAAGGACACCATGACCGACCGAACGGCAACCGAAGAGCCTGAAAACTCCAGCCTGTTGAACCCCGGGCGCAATTGTTGGAAGGCCGCCAAGGCCGACCGCGCCGCGCCGTTGATCGACGGTGCTGCCTATTTTGCAGCCCTTCGCGCCGCGTTGTTGCGGGCACAGCGGCAAGTTCTCATCATGGCCTGGGACATCGACGGCCGCATCGCCTTTCCCGCGCATGACGACGCAGATGACGGCGCGCCGAAAACGCTCTGCGCATTCATCACCGAGTTGGCGCGCGAACGGCCGGACCTGACCATCCATATCCTGCTTTGGGACTACACCATTCTATACGCCCAGGACCGCCAGCCGTTTCCCACGATCAATATCGACTGGGCGACGCCGGGAAACGTACGGCTGATCTTCGACGATGAAATTCCCATCGGCGGCAGCCATCACCAGAAGGCCGTGGTGATCGATGACCGGGTTGCCTTCGTCGGCGGGCTCGACCTGACGTCGGGACGCTGGGACACCCAGAAGCACGCCGCAGACGAGCCGTACCGCAATAGCCCCACGGGCGGCTATCAGGGGCCTTTTCACGATGTCCAGATGATCGCCGACGGCGATTTGGCCCGCGCGGTCGGCGACGAATGCCGGCGGCGATGGATGGCACGCACCAGCGAGAAACTGACGCGGCCCACCGATATCGGCGGCGAAGACCCCTGGCCCGACCATGTGGAACCGGCCTGGCGCAATATCGACATCGGGGTCGCGCGGACCATACCGAAGACCATATCCAGAGGCCAACGACGGGAGATCCTGGCGCTCTACCTGGACGCCATCGCCCAGGCGAAGCAGACGATTTATCTGGAAAACCAGTTCCTCACCGCCGAACCCGTGGCCGAGGCCCTAGAAAGACGCTTGGCCGAAGCGGACGGCCCGGAAGTCGTCATCATCACGCAATGGTCGACCTCGTCCTGGTTGGAAGAACAGGTCATGGGCATTCGCCGTCACCAGTTTCTTGCCCGGCTGGAGAACGCGGACGAACATGGGCGCCTGCGCGCCATGGCCCCCTGTATCCCCGACCTGGACCTGGACGCCTACAACCTTCATTCAAAAATCCTGGTCGTCGACGACCGCCATGTCCAGATCGGATCCGCCAACGTGAACAACCGGTCCATGGGCTACGACACGGAAATGGATCTCGCCCTGGCCTGCCGCGACGCCGACCAAAGGCAGGCGGCGCTCGACTTCCGCAACGCCCTGCTGGCGGAACACTTGGGTGTTGCCGTGGATGACCTCGCTGCGCGGATCGAGGAAAAGGGATCCGTCACCGCCGTCATCGACGACCTGCGGGCACCGGAAGGCCGAACGCTCTGCCCGCTGGAATACGATGAAGACCCGCCGGAGGTCATCGAGACGGTGGCCCGCCTCGGCGATCCGGAGCAGCCCGTCGAAATCGGCCATTGGCTGGCCAATCTGTCTCCTTCGGTTCAGATGGATCGGGTCGCGCCGCTGCGCCAGAACCTGTGGAAGACGCTCGCCGTGGTGGCGATCGTCGTCGGATTGATCGCCGCATGGCACATGACGCCGCTTTCGCGAATGCTCGACCCGGACAGCCTGAGCGCTGCTCTCAAAGACCTGCGGCTATCGCCCTGGGGGCCGCTCGCGGTTGTCGGGCTGTTCATCGTCGGGGGATTTCTCCTGTTCCCCGTGACCGCACTGATCCTCGGCACGGCCATCGCCTTCGGGCCCGAGATGGGCCTCCTCTATGCGACCTTGGGGGCGTTGATCAGCGCCTCCGCCTGCTATTTCGCGGGCTTTCTGGCAGGCAAGAACTTCGTCCGTCAATTGGCGGGCGAACGCGTGCGCCGGATCAGCCGACGCCTGGGCAGCCGGGGCGTTCTCGCGGTCACGGCGCTACGCGTCGTGCCGATCGCCCCCTTCACGGTCATCAACCTGGTCGCCGGAGCGTCGCATATCCGGTATCAGGATTTCCTGAGCGGCACCGTCATCGGCATGGTGCCCGGGATCGCCGTGCTGTCCCTGACGGGCGAAAGCATCGGCAAGGTGTTCGACAATCCGACGCCGAGCAATGTCGCACTGCTGCTCGCCCTGGTCGGGGTGTGGCTCGGCCTCGGCTGGTTACTGCAGCGGGCCGTCGATCGTTTCCGCGACCGCGGGGATAAGGACGACGCATGACCGACCGGCCAGCCGCCCCGCGGCTGCGCGCCGCCACGTACAATATCCATTCCTGCGTCGGGCGCGACGGCCGCTACCATCCCGGACGTATCGCCGACGTCCTGGCCGAAATCGGGGCCGACGTCTTGGGACTTCAGGAAGTCGACTCGCGCCCGCACCGGACCGAAACCATCGACCAGTTCCTGTTTCTCGCGCAGGAAACGGGCCTGCATGCCGTGGCCGGCCCCAACATCCGAAACGAGTCCGGCCAATACGGAAACGTGTTGCTGAGCACCCATCCGATTCTCGGCCATCGGTTGATCGACCTGAGCGAACCCGGGCGGGAAGCCCGAGGGGCTATTGCCGCGGACTTGAAGGTCGCGGGTGCCGCGCTCCGGGTGGTCACCACGCATCTGGGATTGCGACTGGGCGAACGCCGCCGCCAGGTCGCGAAACTCGCGGCCAACCTGACGGATGATGGGACGCCGACCCTGTTTCTCGGCGATTTCAACATATGGGGGCCGGAACGGATCGTCCTTCGCCGGCTGGGGGCCTCTGCCGGCCGGGGCAGCCCGCGCACCTATCCGTCCGGATGGCCACTATTCGCGCTCGACCGAATGTGGTGCCTGGGCGCCGCCCGGGCCAGCGCCCTGCGCACGCACCGGAGCGCCCTGGCCCGCCGGGCGTCCGACCATCTGCCGCTGGTCGGCGACATCGAGATCGGAACGAAATGACGGTCATCGTTCTCAGTCGACGACGGCCGGCTCCACGTCTTCCAGAATCCACCGCGCCAGGCCCGTGACCTTGGCGTCGTCGCCGGGCCGTCCCATGACCTGCAGGCCGACAGGCATGCCCGCGACGGCCATCATCGGCACGGTGACCACGGGGGCGAACAACATCGACGACGGATAATTGAAGATCGCGTCGCCCGTCGGGCGGCGGACCTGATCGGCGTCGGGCGCCGTGGCGTCCCACAAAGGCGCCGGGCCGGGACAAGCCAGCGTGATCACCGCATCGGCCAGGCGCGCCGCCTCGCCGTGGGCCACCTGGGCGGCGGCACGTCGGTCGAGCAAGGATTCGTACTGCGCCGGGGACATGGCCTCGGCCTTTTCCAGGCCCTTGCGCAAACGATGGCTGATCTTGTCGCCGAATTGGTCGACCATGTTGCGCCAGGTCCAACGATTCTCCCACAGCGTGATGTCCGTGGCGATTTCCTCGGCGTCCTGGATGACGGCCTCGAACGCCTCGACCCCGG
>CAJWCU010000037.1 GCA_913030825.1 uncultured Rhodospirillaceae bacterium
GAAGTGGGCGGCTTCTGTTGCCAGGTGCCGCCCGAACCCCGTTGTCGTTATGGCGTGTTAGGCCGCGACAGCAAGTGCTTCCGTGTTGTCGTTGGCACTTATCAAAATGGCCCGATATCGGTGGTACCATGCCGAGCACAAACCTAGCCTTTATTACACGCGTCGATCCTATTTCGCCCCCATCACAAACCGCGTGGCATGCGCCGTTCCTCAAAACAAGGTTCGCGCAGTTTGTGGTGGAGGCGCCGGGTACCGCCCCCGGGTCCGCTGTGCCTATTCCGCTAGGCGTTTAGCACCGTAGCCGGCAAGCCGGCACGGCTAATATGGTGTAATCAGGCGGCTTTCGCAAGGCGGCGGACGATTTCCATGGTCTGGGCGGCGACGGGTATCCCCGACGTCTGCCGTTCGGCCATCAGGGTCAGTTCGATTTCGCCCGGCAGCAGGACCTCACCACCTTCGTGGAACGGTGCGGTCGATTTGATGCGGCCCCGGAAATCCGCCATGCGGGTGTTGTAATCGGCGGGCGCCAGTAAACGCGCCGGGTCGATCGCCAGGAAGAAATGGGTCGTGCCCTGGGGGGCCGGGTCCTCCGTGTTCCACATGTCCTTGGAATCGTCCAAGTACACTCCACCGGACAGCAATCCGCATAGGATGTCGACCATCAGGGCCATGCCGTAACCCTTGTAGCCGCCCATGAACTGGATGAAGCCGTCGAGCCCGGCCTGCGGGTCGGTCGTCGGCTCGCCGTCTTTGTCGAGCGCCCAGCCCAGCGGCATTTTTTCGCCGGCGTCGCGCAGCTTGCGCATCTTGCCCCGCGCGGCGACGCTCTGCGCCATGTCGAGGACGAAGGGCAGGCCGCCGCCGTCGGGATCGGTCAGCGAGGCGGGGGCGGCGAAGCCGAAGGGGTTGTTGCCGACCTTCATGTCCCGGCCGCCGAAGGGGGCGAGGGCCGGTGAGGCACCGGTGCCGGAGATCAGGACCAGGCCCGCCTTGACGGCGATCAACGCATAGCTCGCGGTGCCGCCGAAATGGCTGGACCGGCGCGCGGTGACGTAACTGAGGCCCGTCGCCTTGGCCTTTTCCATCGCCAGGTCCAAGGCGCGCTGGCCCACCACCTGGCCCTGGCCGTCGCCGCCGTCGATCACGGCGAGGTTCGGGCCTTTGTCTTCAACGACGATCTCTGGCAGCACCTTGACCGCGCCGACCTTGAGCCGGTTGACGTATTGGTCCAGGCGATGGACCCCATGGGTGGAGACCCCCATCATATCCATCGTGACGAGGTGGTGGGCGGTGGTCTGCGCGTCGGCGGACGGCATGCCGGTTTGTTCGAGGGCGCTGACGGCAAGCGCCGTCAACTCGCCGGCGGCGATGATTTCGGTATCTGACATGAAGGGCCTCCCAAGGCGTGATCGCGTGCGGATTCGGATTTTCTCTGATCCTGGGCTGGGCGGGGTGCGGCGTCAATCGCCCTGATCCCAGGGGCTTTCATGACACCTGTATTTCTCGGCCCGGGCCCGCTACCATCCGGGCATGCAGCAGTACCTGGATCTCCTCCGCCGTGTGCGGACCGATGGCGTCATGCGGGGCGACCGCACGGGCACCGGCACGCAGAGCGTGTTCGGCCATCAGATGCGTTTCGATTTGTCGGAAGGCTTTCCCTGTCTGACGACCAAGAAGCTGCACCTGAAATCGATCATTCACGAACTGCTCTGGTTCCTCGCCGGGGATACGAACATCAAGTATCTAAAGGACAATGGCGTCTCCATCTGGGACGAATGGGCTGACGAGAACGGCGAATTGGGCCCGGTCTACGGCCATCAGTGGCGGTCCTGGCCGACGCCTGAAGGAGGCACCATCGACCAGATCGCCAATATCCTGAAATCGATCCGCGAAAACCCGAATTCACGGCGTCATATCGTTTCCGCCTGGAACGTCGCGGAAGTCGACAACATGGCTCTGCCGCCCTGCCACTGCCTGTTCCAGTTCTATGTCGCCGACGGCAAGCTGAGCTGCCAGCTCTATCAACGGTCCTGCGATATCTTCTTGGGCGTGCCGTTCAACATCGCGTCCTATGCGTTGCTGACCATGATGGTCGCCCAGGTCACCGGGCTGAAGGCGGGCGATTTCGTCCATACGTTGGGCGACGCACACCTCTACATGAATCATCTGAGCCAGGCCGACGAGCAATTGACCCGAGATCCCAGGCCTTTGCCGACGATGTGGATCAATCCCGAGGTCACGGATTTGTTCGCCTTCACGTTCGACGATTTCGAACTCAAGGACTACGACCCCCACCCCCATATCAAGGCGCCGATCGCGGTCTAAGAATTGCGGAGCGGGGAAGGGCCGGTCAGGCCCGGGTTCCTTGCGGCAGCGGCGGCCAGACGTTCTCGAACAGCGATTCCCACTGGGCGCCGCTCGAACTCAGATCCTGATGGGAGACGATGCCGTCGACGGTCTCGCCGTCGCTCGACAGTGGCAGGCGCAGGATGAATTCCGCCGGTTTATGCCGCCGTGGGTAGTCGATGCTGTAGAGGAACACCGTCGGCCGGCGGCGTTCGATCACCGTCCGGAGCTGATGGGTGCCGATTTTCTGTATCGTTTCATTGGGGGTCTGGTCGATGGTCTTGCCGGACATTTCGAAGCCCTTCATGACCACATGGTTGGTCCCCCAGAACCGGTAATGGAAGTTCGCACCGCCGTCGATGACGTCGATGACCGTCATGTCGGGGACGATTTGAATAGGAAGGTCGGTCAATTTGAACTGATCAGACCAAGCGGGAGCGAACGCCTCGCCGCGGAGGCGGTTCCAATAGTCCAGAACGTCCTGTCCGATTCCCAGATCGATATCGGACGTTTCCAGAACGTCGTAGCGAATATCCAATACCCAGCACCCCAACAGCTGGTTGGACGGATCAAATTTCCGTTTCGCTCTCAAGAGCAGTCTCATGGCGGGTGGATTGGCGCCCAGCTTGTCCGCTCGGTTGTCGCCCGCCGACGGGTATATCCTAGCAAGAAACAAAGCCAAGCACCCATACAAGTTGGGTGTTATTCATAACCCGTTGTTTTTGCGGTCCGGGGGGTAGGCCCGACGATCATTCCCGGCTAAACAAGGCCGACACGTCAACCGGAACCCCGACATGGCCGAGAACCCGACAGATACGAACAAAGCCGAACCGGGCGCCGAAATCGTCCTGGTCGTCGCCATGGCCGAAAACCGCTGTATCGGCCGCGACGGCGATCTGCCGTGGCATATTTCGACGGACCTCAAGCGTTTCAAGGCGGTGACCATGGGACATCCCATGGTGATGGGGCGGAAGACCTTTCTTTCGATCGGCCGGGCGTTGCCGGGGCGGCCCAATATCGTCGTCACCCGCGACCGGGGTTTTCGCGCCGATGGGATCGAGGTCGCCCATTCCCTGGAAGACGCGCTGGCGGCCGGGGCGGCCCACGGCACGGGCCGCATCATGGTGATCGGCGGCGCGGATATCTTCGAACAGACGTTGGCGCGGGCCGATTGTCTTGATATCTGCCACGTTCATGCCGAGGTGCCGGGGGATACGTTTTTTCCGGAAATTGATTCATCTCATTGGACAGAAACATCCCGCGCGTATCATGATCCGGAGAAACCCGGCGGACCGGCGTTTTCGTTCGTGGTCTACGAGCGGGCCTAAGGTCGGACGGGTTCGGGAACGATCGCGGGGCGCCGCGGAAGAGAAGAAACGCCAACGAACAGGTAACCGGGCGTCCCCTGACCGAAACACGGTTTTTGGAGGAGACGGCCATGCCCAAGATTTCCATGAAACAGGATTTGAACGTCGCCGCCGATCAGGTCTGGAACCTGATCGGGCATTTCAACGCATTGCCGGACTGGCACCCGGGCGTCGAGGCGAGCGAGCTGAAGAACGCGGGCGAGATGCGAAAGCTGTCGCTGGTCGGCGGTGGGACGATCATCGAAAAGCTGGAAAAGGTCGACGCCAAGACGCGGACCTATTCCTACACCATCGAGGACAGCCCGCTTCCGGTGAAGAACTACCGCGCCGAGCTGACCGTCCATGACGATGGCGACGGGGCGTCGTCCGTCGAATGGTCGGCCGAGTTCGAGGCCGCCGGCGTGCCGGAAAACGACGCCATGAAGGCGATCCAGGACGTCTATCAGGCCGGTCTCGACAACCTGCAGAAAATGTTCGGCAACTAGGGCCGCGGGGGCCGATCAAGGCCCCCGCGCCGGTTTTATTGGAACACGATGTTGGGGCCGGCGGCCTTGCCCGCACCGGTCGCCTTTTCGATGCGATCCCACACGCCTCGCGCGATCTCGCGGTATTTCTGGGCGTGCTCGCCTTCGGGCATGGAAACGACGATCGGCGTGCCGCCGTCGGCGTTGGTGCGGATATCCAGGTGCAACGGCACCTCGCCCAGGAAATCGACGCCCAGGCGGTCGGCTTCCTTGTGCGCCCCGCCATGGCCGAAGATTTCCGTCCGGTCGCCGCAATTGGGGCAGGAGAAATAGCTCATGTTCTCGATGATGCCGAACACCGGCACATCGACCTTGCGGAACATGTTCAGGCCCTTGCGCGCATCCAGAAGCGCGATGTCCTGCGGGGTCGAGACGATCACGGCACCGGTCAGGGGCACGCGCTGCGCCATGGTCAACTGGGCGTCGCCGGTGCCCGGCGGCATGTCGACAACCAGCACGTCCAACTCGCCCCAATTGACGTCGCGCATCATCTGTTCCAGCGCCGATTGCACCATCGGGCCGCGCCAGATCATCGGCGTTTCCTCGTCGACCATGAAGCCCATGGACATGACCTTGACGCCATAATTCTCCATGGGGTCCAGCGTCTTGCCGTCGGCCGAGGTCGGCTGTCCGGTGATGCCCATCATGCGCGGCATGGAGGGGCCGTAGATATCGGCGTCCAGCAGGCCGACCTTGTGACCCTCGGCCGCGAGGCCAAGCGCCAGGTTGACCGCCGTCGTCGATTTGCCGACACCGCCCTTGCCCGAGGCGACGGCGATGATCGAGGTCACGCCGGGCAGCAGGTCGGCGCCCGCTTGCGGGGCCTGGCCCTGGCCGCCCTGGCCGCCGGCACGGGCCTGTGCGGCCTGCGGGGGCGGCGGACCCGCTTCGCCTTTTTTCTCGGCCGTCAGTACGGCGGTCACGGTCAACACGCCGTCCATGGCATGGACCGTTTTTTCCGCCTCTTTGCGGACGTCCTCCATCTGACCGGCGCGGGCCGGGTCGATTTCGATGGCGAACGCGACGTGTCCGTCCTTCTCCTGTAGGCCCTGGATCATCCCGGCCTCGACCAGGTCTTTGCCCGTGGCCGGGTCCTTGATGGTGGCCAAAGCCGCCAGAATCAGTTCAGAGTTTAACTGCGCCATCCTTGAAATCTCCGGGTTATAAGCCGATATTCGCCGTGCGACCGGGTTAATGCCCTATCGGTGGGTGTTGATGCAAGCCCGCGCTTCGAAGCGCGGAGTGGGGATTTCCGGGCGCGCGTGGATATGCAAATGGCGTCTCGGGCACGGAAAACAAGGCCCGGCGGCGCATCCGAAACAATCAATTCCAAGAAAAAGCAGAGAGGTATTCCCGAAATATGGCCTGGAGACCACAAGGCGGAGGCCCCTGGGGGGGCGGTGGAGGCGGCGGCGGCCCTTGGGGCGGCGGCGGCAACGGCGGCGGCAATGGGCCGCGAGGCGGCGGTAACGGCCCGACTCCTCCGGACATCGAGGAACTGCTTCGGAAAAGCCAGGATCGGATGAAGAATTTCATGCCCGGCGGCGCCGGCGGCGCCAAGGGCGTGATCGTCGGCCTGATGATCGCCGTGGCGTTGTGGATGGGCGTGACCGTGCCTTACCGCATTCAGCCGGGCGAGCAGGGCGTCGAGCTTCTGTTCGGCGAATTCGTCAAGCGCACGGGACCGGGTCTGAACTTCTGGTTCCCCAATCCCATCGGCGAGGTCATCAAGGTCAACGTCGAAAACACCAACACCATCAACGTCGGTTTCCGCGGCCAGGGCAACGTCGGCCGCGGCACCGGGTCGCGCGACGTGCAGCTTGAAAGCCTGATGCTGACCGGCGACCAGAACATCGCCGACATCGATTTCATCGTGCAGTGGCGTATCAAGAACGCGGCCGACTATCTGTTCAACATCCGCGACCCCGAAGCGACCATCAAGGTGGCGGCGGAAAGCGCGATGCGCGAGGTCGTCGGTAAATCGACCCTGGAAGAGGCGATCACCAAAAATCGCGGTGGTGTCGAACAGGGGACCCGTGAACTGCTGCAGAAAATTCTCGACGATTACGGCGCCGGTGTCGCCATCGCCGAATTGAAAATGCAGAAGGCCGATCCGCCCAAGGAAGTCATCGACGCCTTCAACGACGTGCAGCGTGCGCGTCAGGACCAGGAACGGTCCGTCAACGAAGCCGTCGCCTACCGCAACGACATCGTGCCGCGGGCCAAGGGTGAAGCCGACAAGCTGATCGCCGAGGCGACGGCCTACAAGGAGCGGGTCATCAAGGACGCCCAGGGTGAAGCGGATCGCTTCAACTCGGTCTACGAGGCCTATCTGACCAACAAGGACGTGACCAAGCGCCGACTCTACCTGGAGCGCATGCAGGACATCCTGTCCCGCGTCGATAAGATCATCCTCGACGAAGGTCCGAACGGATCCAAGGTAGTGCCGTACCTTCCGCTCAACGAATTGAACAAATCGCGGGGAGGCGCCAAATGAAACGCTCCGGTCTCTTATTTCTCGCCATCATCATCGCCGTCGGCGGGATTCTGGTCTTCAGCTCGATGTTCACCGTGCGCCAGGACCAGCAGGCCCTGGTCCTTCAGTTCGGTAGCCCTGTCGAGGTCGAACGCACGCCCGGCCTGAAGTTCAAGATCCCCTTCATCCAGAACGTCGAGTACTACGACCGGCGTATCCTGGATCTGGATCCGCCAGTACAGGAAGTCATCCTGGCCGACCAAAAGCGCATCAACGTGGACGCCTTCGCGCGCTACCGCATCGTCGATCCGCTGGAATTCCGTAAACGTGCCGGTACGGACGCCAACTTCCGCCAGGTCTTCGGCGGGCGTCTGAACGCCGGTATCCGGTCGGAAATCGGCAAGATCCTGCTGCCGGACATGCTGACCGGCAAACGCGCCGAGATCATGGATCGCATCGCCAACCTGCTCAGGGCTCAGGCGCCGGAATTCGGCGTCGAGGTCACGGACGTGCGTATCGGTCGCACGGACCTGCCGGAAGCCACATCGCAGGCCGTGTTCAACCGCATGCGGTCCGACCGTATCGCCGAAGCGGCGGAACTCCGGGCCAAGGGCGAAGAACAGAAGACCCGGATCCAGGCCGAAGCCGACCGCGACAAGGTGGTTATCCTGGCCGAGGCCCGGCGGAAGTCGGAAATCCTGCGCGGTGAAGGCGACGGCGAGCGCACGCGAGTGCTCAACGCCGCCTATGGCCGAGATGCTGAATTCTTCGACTTCTACCGGTCGCTTGATGCGCTGGGTGAGGCGATCAATGCCGGCACCTCGATGGTCCTCAGCCCCGATTCGGAACTGTTCCAGTTCTTCAACGCGCTCAAGGACGGCACCACCCGCGCCCGCTGATGCGGGCCGGGGGCCGTCCGCCGGCGAAGCCGGAACGGACCGATGGGCGACTTTTATACGGCGCTGGGTCTCGTCCTGGTTATCGAGGGCCTGATCTATGCGTTGTTTCCCGACGGCATGCAGCGGGCCATGCGCCTGATGCAGGAAATGCCCCCGGCCAGCCTCAGGCTGGCCGGGTTGGTCGCCGCGACGATCGGGGTCGTCGTCGTATGGCTCGTCCGGGGGTGACCGGCGGGCGGGCCCGCGTTTCGGATTGCGACCGAACGTGGGCGCAGGCGCCCAAAACATACCGGGGTGGAGCCATTGTGCGGCCATAATCCCCGCCCATATCTGGGCCAATCGCAATTATCGCGAAAGCAGGGGGCGTCCGGTCCCGGGCGCCCGCCCACTCGGTATTTAATCTTTGCGGGGTCCATGTCATGATCCCATCCGGCATGATCCCGCATCTGACGGAAGGTAGATGAAACGATGAACCAGCTTCGTCTTTCAAAACACGACGCGCCCGTTTCCGCTGTCCAGGACGGCGGCGATCGCCGTCTGACCGGTTTCGGCGCATTTCTGACAATGGCGGCCTTCGTCGCCATGACGATCATGAGCGCCGCCGCGCATGCCCGGCCGGCGCCCGATGGCTTCGCCGATCTGGCGGCCAAGCTCCTGCCCACGGTGGTCAACGTCTCGACGACCCAGGTCATAGAGAGCCGCGGTTTCGAAATGCCGCAGCTACCGCCGGGATCGCCCTTCGAGGACTTCTTCAAGGAATTCTTTGACCGTGGCCAGCCCGGCAAGCCCCAGGCTCGTAAGGCGACCTCGCTCGGCTCCGGCTTTATCATCGACGACGCAGGGCACGTGGTGACCAACAACCACGTCATTCAGGACGCGGATGAGATCGAGGTCATCCTTCAGGACGACACCCGTTTGAAGGCCGAAGTCGTCGGCCGCGACCAGAAGACGGATATCGCCGTCCTGAAAGTCGACCTCACGGGGCAAAAGTATCATGCCAGTGCGATCGGCGATTCCGAGAAATCCCGTGTCGGCGATTGGGTCGTCGCCATCGGCAACCCCTTCGGCCTGGGCGGCACGGTCACGGCGGGCATCATTTCCGCCCGCGGCCGCGACATTTCCGCCGGCCCCTACGACAACTTCATTCAGACCGACGCCTCCATCAACCGGGGCAACTCGGGCGGGCCGCTGTTCAACCTGCAGGGTGAGGTCATCGGCATCAACACGGCGATCTTCTCGCCGTCGGGTGGCAGCGTCGGCATCGGCTTCGCCGTGCCCATGTCCACCGCCAAGCCGGTCATCAGCCAGCTGATCAAGCATGGCCAGGTCAAACGCGGCTGGCTCGGCGTTCATATTCAGCAGGTCACGCCGGAAGTCGCCGAAAGCCTGGGCCTGAAAGAACCGACCGGCGCCCTGGTCGCCCAGGTGGTCGAGGAAGGGCCCGCCGCCAAGGGCAAGATCCAGCGCGGCGACGTGATCCTCAAGTTCAACAACCGGAAGGTTCCGGACATGCGCAAGCTGCCGCGCATCGTCGCCGACACGGAAGTCGGCGTCGACGTGCCGGTCGAGGTCTGGCGCGAGAACAAGAAGCTCGATCTCAAGATCAAGGTCGGCGAATTGCAGGACGACAACCCGCAGGTCGCCGCGCGCACCGATGAGGGTGCCGGTGCCGGGGCCGAACCGAAGGTTCTGGAAGATCTGGGCCTGACCTTGTCCGCGATCACCGGCGAGACGGCGCAGAAGTTCAAGTTGGACACCGACGCCAAGGGCGTCCTGGTGACCGACGTGCTGGGTGCCGGACCGGCGGCGGAAAAAGGCGTACGCCCCGGGGACCTGATCGTCGAGGTCGGCCAGGAAGAGGTCGCCAGCCCCGCCGATGTCGAGCGCAAGGTCAAGGAAGCGCGCGACGCCGGCCGCAAATCGGTGCTGCTTCTGGTGCAGGGGCAGAACGGGCTGCGGTTCGTCGCGATCCGACTGGCCAACAGCTGATCCCCCCGAAATAGACTGAAACGGAAAACGGCGCCGAAAGGCGCCGTTTTCTTTTGTGCGGTCTCGGCCGGTTCAGTCGGTGACGAATTCGTCGGCGCGGAAACCCTGGGCAAACAGCAGCCCCGTCAGGTCGGCGTGGTCCAGCTTGGCCCGCGCCGCGTCGCGCAGGATCGGTTTGCCCCGGTAGGCGCAGCCCAGCCCCGCCGCCTGGATCATCTCCAGATCGTTGGCGCCGTCGCCCACCGCCGCCGCGTCGGCCAGGCCTAGGCCGTTCTCCGCCGCCAGTTTGACCAGGGCGTCGTACTTGGCAGATCGGCCGAGGATCGGCTCCGCCACCCGACCGGTCAGGCAGCCGTCCGCGATATCGAAGCGGTTCGCCATGTTGACGTGAAAACCGAGGCGTTCGGCGATCCGCGACGTGTAATAGGTGAACCCGCCGGATACCAGGGCGGTCACCGCGCCGGCCGCATTCATGGTGCGGACGAGGATGTCGGCGCCGGGGGACAACTCGACCTCGCCGTAGGCGTCCGCCAAAGCGCTTTCCGAGAGCCCCTCCAGCATCGCGACCCGCTCGCGCAGCGCACCCGCGAAATCCAGCTCGCCGCGCATGGCGCGGTCGGTGATCTCGGCGATCACCTGTTCCTTGCCGGCGATCCGGGCGATATCGGTCAGGGTTTCGGTCGTTACGATGGTCGAATCCATATCGGCGATCAAAAGCCGCTTGCGCCGACCCGCCACCGGTTGGGAGATGATATCGATGGTCAGGCCGTCACAGGCCTGGCGCACGGCGGCGTCGGCCTGATCCGGCGACAGGCCGTCGAATTCCAGGTCGCAGGCCAGATCGTCGGCCAGCCAGTCGGCACGACCGGTTTCGGCGCCGAGCGCCTTGAGCCGGGCCGCCGCCTCGGCGACAATGCCCGCGTCGAGGCCGCCGCCGGGCGCGGCGATCAAGGTAACGACAGATTCCATGGCAATTTCCATCCGGGGACGGTTGAGCGAAAGGCGCGGTGAAAGTGACCGATTTTCAGGGCCCTGAAAACCCCCCGGGCGAAGAAAAGACCGATCCCAAGGGCAGGGGGGCGGAAACCCCGCTGGTGATCGTCACGGGCCCGACGGCGAGCGGAAAATCCGGCCTCGCCCTGGCCCTGGCCGAGCAGGCGGCGGGGACGGTCATCAACGCCGATAGCATGCAGGTCTACCGCGACCTTCGCGTTCTCACGGCGCGCCCCGACGCGGCGGAGGAAGCGCGTGTTCCTCACCGTCTGTTCGGGGTCCTGGGCGCGGAAGAACGCTGTTCCGTCGGGCGTTGGCTCGACATGGCGGTGGCGGAGGTCCGGGCCGCTCGGGATGCCGGGCGCCTGCCCATCGTGGTCGGCGGCACGGGGATGTATCTCAAGGCGCTGACCCAGGGACTGGCCCCCGTTCCCGAGGTGGCGGACGACGTCACGGCGTCGTCCACCGCGCTTTACGACGAATTGGGCGGCGAGGCGTTCCGCGACCGGTTGGCGGTGTTGGATGCCGGGGCCGCCCGGTCGTTGCCGCCAGGCGACCGGCAACGGCTGATCCGGGCCCATGCGGTGGCGACGGCGACCGGCCGTGCCCTGGCGGACTGGCAGGCCGATCATCCGGCGGAGCCGCCGGTCCGAGGCCCGGTGGTCTGGATTCTGATCCAGCCGCCACGCGCCGATCTATACGCCGCCTGCGACGGCCGCTTCGGCGCGATGCTGGAGGCCGGTGCCATGGATGAGGTGCGAGATCTGTTGGCGCGCGATTTGGATCCGGGCCTTCCGGCGATGCGGGCGGTCGGGGTGCCGGAACTGCGTGCCTATCTTCAAGGCGAGATGGATCTGGATCAGGCGGCGGACAAGGCCCGTCAGGCGACGCGGAATTATGCCAAACGCCAATACACCTGGTTCCGGCACCAGATGATGCCGGACCTCGTCCTCGACCGCGGCGGGGCCGGAATGCTCGATGAGGTTCTGGAAAAAGGGACGATTCCTGGTCTTGTCAGGATTAGGTAAGCCGCACGGCCGATGCTACTTTTCGGAGATGTCTTATTTTCGCCATCTCCCATCCCTAAAAAACGACGATGTTCGGGATCGCGCAGCGGCGATCCCGATGCCCGGGGTGAACTGACAACCATTAAGACCGTGGAAGACCCTTGGCGGATACCAAGCCTCACATTCTGATCGTCGAAGACGACGCGATGATCCGGTCCTTCCTGCGGGTGGTGTTGGAAGGCGAAGGTTACGATGTGACCGAAGCCGAAACGGGGGCGGAGATGTTCGCCGCCCTGGACGGCGGCCATTTCGACGTCATCGTGCTGGATATCATGCTGCCCGACGGCAATGGCGTCGATTTCGCGCGGACCCTGCGCCGCACCTCGACCCTGCCCATCGTTTTCGCCACGGCGGTGACCGATACGGACACCCGCCGCCACGCCATCGGCCTGATGCAGGTCGATTACGTGACCAAACCCTTCGATGCGACGGAACTGCTGCTGCGGATCAAGAACATCCGCACCATGGCGCCGGTGATGGAAGATCCCAACGCCCGCGATCTGCCCCGACCGGTGGCGGAGAAAGCGGCTCCTTGGTATCAGGCGCCTCTGATCTGGGGGCCGGCGCTGGCCTTTTTGATCGTCATCGCCGGGGGCATTTTCCTGATCCCGGGAGACGAAGACCCGGCGGCCTATCAGGCCGCGCTTCAGGCACAGCAGGCGGAACAGGCCCGCAACGATCTGCCTGGTGCGCCCGGAGCGGGTGCGGGCGCGGCGCGGCAAGAGACCGGATCGGGCGTCGTTCTTCGCGATGCCGTGCCGACAGCGCAATCCGAAGATCAGGAAGGTGCGGCACAGGTGCCGCAATCCGGCGCGGCGGCGGCCGCCGCGATCGCCGGCTCGGACGAAGAAAAGGTCATTCTTGCCTGCGGCGAACTGCCGGTCAGCGAGTATTGGAACAACAATTCCGTTAAACGGGTGCTGCGCTATGTCCGGTTCGTCCATAGCGGCGACTGGGGCGAATATCTGGCGAATTGGGTCGAGCGATTGAAGAACGTCCAGGATCTGGAGGCATCGGGCAAGAGCATCGAGCTTCAGAAGAAGGATATCGTGTTGTCCGGCAAGGAATTGTCGAAGTACGTCGAGTTGATGGAGCAGCGGGTTCGCTATCTGCGTTGTGCCAGCCAGATCATTCAGACGACGAAGTAGCACGAGCGGCTCAATAGGCCCGGCCGCACCTCATGCCGGAACGAAGATGAAATTGAACAGGTAGTCGGTGCGGTTCGCCGGATCGAGATGGCGTGCCGGATCGAGGTCCGCGAAGGGCACGAGGCCGTCGCCGACCATCGCCTGGGCGCGGTAGCCCATGTTTTCCACCCGGGCGACCATTTCCGCCACGGGCAGGCCGGTATGTCCGGCCTCCATTTCGATCAGCATCACCGGGCGGTCGCGCGCGATGGTTTCACGCGCACCGTCCAGGACCGCCATCTCGGCGCCTTCGACATCGATCTTCATGAACCCGACATCCTGGATATCCAGATCGTCCAACCGCGCCGTGCGGATCCGCACGATGCCATGGTCGCCCTGGACCTTGGTGGCGCTCAGGCTGGCACCTTGGTTCGAATACCCCTTGGGCCATTTCGGGATCAACAGATCCGCCTCGCCCGTGGTGTCGGACAGGGCGATCGGATGCAGGTCCGCCTTGCCCTTGGCCCAGCCGCGCAGCACCCGGAACAGCTTGGGATTGGGCTCAAAGGCATGGACGCGGCGGCAATGGTTCATCAGAGCGTGGGAATAGACGCCCTTGTTTGCGCCGATGTCGAGTGCCGCACGCGCCGGGTCGGCCAACTGCGGGATCAGCTTGATCTCCCGCTCGCCGCGCCGGAGTTCCTTGCGATACAGATAGCGGATGTATAGGAAACCCGGCACGAACAGGCGTTTCGCGGTCTCTTCCAGGGTTTCCGGCGGCGTCCAGGTTCTGGGATCCGGCGTGTTTGGGGATTGAGGCAAGGAGGTCTCCCGGGTTGGCGGCGGGGCCAGGGGGCCAGCCTCTAGCGCCTTGATATCGCTAGCACCCCGGAGAGGCAAGTGCCCCGTCCTGTCTGGACGTCACTTCGTTGAAATATTATTTCGCCAATAAACAAAAAAACTTGTCGTTTATTGCATTTTAATGGTTGACCCCCATTTTCACCTTCATTAAGTTCCGGGCTTCCCGGCGGTAGCCCCCTGAAACAGGGGGTTCGCTGGGGTTTTTATGCCATGTGCGGGCATGACGTTTCGGCGCTGGGCCGCCGGAACCGCCGGACTTTTGGTTCGCGCGACTGGGATTATAAAAAGGACTGACCGATGGCCAAGAAGAAGATGCAAGGCGCCGAGATCGTGATCGAGGCGTTGAAGGAGCAAGGTGTGACGGAAATCTTCGGATATCCGGGCGGCGCCGTATTGCCCCTCTATGATGCGATTTTCAATCAGAACGCCATTCGTCACATCCTTGTCCGCCAGGAAGGCGGCGCCGTGCACGCGGCCGAAGGTTACGCCCGCTCGACCGGCAAGGTCGGCGTGGTCCTGGTGACCTCGGGCCCCGGTGCGACCAATGCCGTCACCGGTCTGACCGACGCCCTGATGGACAGCATTCCGATCGTCTGCCTGACCGGCCAGGTGCCGACGCACCTGATCGGCAACGACGCCTTCCAGGAATGCGACACCACGGGCATCACCCGGCCCTGCACCAAGCACAACTACCTGGTGAAGGACGTCAACGATCTGGCCGCCGTGGTCCATGAAGCCTTTCACGTTGCGCGCTCCGGCCGTCCCGGCCCGGTCGTCATCGACCTGCCGAAGGACGTGGTCATGGCGCTGGGCAATTACCAGGAAGCCGGCACCGCCGCCGCCGAGAAATATAGCCCCCGGATCAAGGGCGACCAGTCCGCCATCGCCGAGGCCGTGCGCCTTTTGGGCCAGGCCAAGAAGCCGATCATTTATGCCGGGGGCGGGGTCATCAATTCCGGGCCCAAGGCGTCCAAGCTGCTGAACGATCTGGTCAAGCTGACCGGCGCGCCCTGCACCCTGACGCTGATGGGCCTGGGTGCCTATCCGGCGTCGGACAAGCAGTTCGTCGGCATGTTGGGCATGCACGGCACCTACGAAGCCAACCTGGCGATGCACGACTGCGACGTCATGCTTTGCGTCGGCGCCCGCTTCGACGACCGCATCACCGGCCGTCTGGATGCCTTCTCGCCGGGTTCCAAGAAAATCCACATCGACATCGACCCGTCGTCGATCAACAAGAACGTGCCCGTGGACGTGCCTATCGTCGGCGACGTCGGCAGCGTTCTGGCCGACATCGTTCGCAAGTGGAAGGCCGCCAAGCCGAAGCAGGACAAGGCGGCGCTGAAGAAATGGTGGGGCCAGATCGATCAGTGGCGGGCCCGCAAGTGCCTGGCCTTCGAACAGAAGGGCGAAATCATCAAGCCGCAGCACGCCATCCGGCGCCTGTTCGAACTGACCCAGGGTCGCGAGACCTTCATCACCACCGAGGTCGGCCAGCATCAGATGTGGGCGGCGCAATATTATAACTTCGACAAGCCGAACCATTGGATGACCTCGGGCGGCCTGGGCACCATGGGCTACGGCCTGCCGGCGGCCATGGGCGTGCAGATCGCCCATCCGGACGCCCTGGTCGTCGATATCGCGGGCGAGGCCTCGACCTTGATGAACATCCAGGAAATGTCGACCATTGCGCAGTACCGCCTGCCGGTGAAGGTCTTCATCCTCAACAACGAATACATGGGGATGGTCCGCCAATGGCAGGAATTGCTGCATGGCGGGCGTTATTCGGAAAGCTACATGGAAAGCCTGCCCGACTTCGTGAAGCTTGCGGAAAGCTTCCATGCCGCCGGCCTGCGGGCGACCAAGGCGAGCGAGCTGGACGACGTGATCAAGGAAATGCTGGCCATCGACGGCCCGGTGATCGCCGATATCGCCATCGACAAGGCGGAAAACTGCTTCCCCATGATCCCGTCGGGGGCGGCCCACAACGAGATGCTGTTGGGGCCCAACGACAAGGCGGACAAGCCGATTTCCGAAGAAGGCATGGTGCTGGTCTAAAACCGCCCGCTCGGCCCCGGCCACTCCTTGAGTTGACAACCGGGCCAGCGCGGCTAAAACAAGGGCCGCCGCCGCATCCGCGGGGGCGAAATCTGGGAGTTCCCATACGTGAGCGAGCCTTCCAAGGAAGTGAACCGGCATACCATTGCCGTCCTGGTCGACAACGAACCGGGCGTGCTGGCGCGCGTCATCGGTCTGTTCTCGGGCCGGGGATACAACATCGAAAGCCTGACCGTGGCCGAAACGGACCACGCCGCGGGCCTGTCGCGCATCACAATCGTGACCACGGGCACGCCGATGATCATCGAACAGATCAAGGCGCAGCTCGGCCGTCTGGTGCCGGTCCATAAAGTCCGCGACCTGACGCTCGACGGCCCCTACGTGGAACGCGAACTGGCCCTGGTCAAGGTCGTCGGCAAGGGCGAAAAGCGGGTCGAAAGCCTGCGCATCGCCGATACCTTCCGGGCCCGCGCGGTGGACAGCTCCAACAATTCCTTCGTATTCGAAATCGTCGGCGCCGCTTCGAAGATCGACGCCTTCATCGAATTGATGCAGCCGCTGGGCCTGACCGAGGTCTCGCGCACCGGCGCCGCCGCGATCTCGCGCGGCAACAAGGCCATCTGACCCCTCATACCGTAACACCTACAGAACGAACGAAACGACTGATCGGAGAATTTTAGAAATGCGTGTCTATTACGATCGCGACGCCGACGTGAACCTGGTTAAGAGCAAGAAGGTTGCCATCGTCGGCTACGGCAGCCAGGGCCATGCCCATGCGCTGAACCTGCGTGATTCCGGCGTCAAGGAAGTGGCCGTGGCGCTGCGTCCCGGCTCCCCCAGCGCCAAGACGGCGGAAGGCGACGGCTTCAAGGTCATGACCGCCGCCGAAGCCGCCGCCTGGGCCGATGTCATCATGATCCTGTCGCCGGACGAAGGTCAGGCCGACCTCTACAACGAGCACCTGAAGGACAACATGCGCGAAGGCACCGCGCTGGCCTTCGCCCACGGCCTGAACGTGCACTTCGGCCTGATTGAGCCGCGCCCCGACATGGACGTCTTCATGATCGCGCCGAAGGGCCCGGGCCATACGGTTCGTTCCGAATACCTGCGCGGCGCCGGTGTGCCGTCGCTGGTCGCCGTTCACCAGAACGCGTCCGGCAACGCCCTGGAAGTCGCCCTGTCCTATGCTTCCGGCCTGGGCGCTGGTCGTTCGGGCATCATCGAGACGACCTTCCGCGAAGAATGCGAGACCGATCTGTTCGGTGAGCAGGTCGTGCTCTGCGGCGGTCTGACCTCGCTGATCCGCGCCGGTTACGAAACCCTGGTCGAAGCCGGCTACGCGCCGGAAATGGCCTATTTCGAATGCTGCCACGAAGTGAAGCTGATCGTCGATCTGATCTACGAAGGCGGCCTGGCCGACATGCGCTATTCCGTCTCCAACACGGCCGAATGGGGCGATTACGTCTCCGGCCCGCGGGTCATCGACGACAGCGTCAAGGAACGCATGAAGGACGTCCTGACCGACATCCAGAAGGGCAAGTTCGTCAAGGACTGGATGCTGGAATGCAAAGCCGGCCAGCCGCAGTTCAAGGCCGAACGCCGCATTTGGGGCGAACACCCCATCGAGGAAGTCGGCGCCAAGCTGCGCGGCCTGATGCCGTGGCTCAGCGAAAACAAGCTGGTGGCCACCACCAAGAAGTAAGTCGGTCCTTCGGATCGAGACGAAAGGGCGCTCCCATCGGGGCGCCCTTTTTTGTTTGTCCGGTCAGGCGTCGAGCGCGACTTCCAACGCCCGCCCGACGACCACCATATGCGGGCTTAAGTACATGAAGGCGTCCATGACGCTGATCAGGTCCGCAGGGTCGTCGAGTGGCGGCGGCCCCGGGTCGCGGGCCCGGGCATTGGCCAGAACCTGGCCGATCAGCGGCGCGCATTGCGCGGCCAGGTCTTGGGTGGCCGCATCCAGGGCGTCCATGGCGTTGTCGACCTCGCGCATCGCCGCCGTGTAGTAGACCGGCCAGAGCGCCGCGTGCATGTACAAGGTCGGCGGTACGTCGACCACCTGGCCGCCGATCTGGATCGGTCGGTGGGTGCGGCAGACCTTTAGGACGGCGGCGCGTTGGTCGGCATCCAACTCGTTCAGGCGGCGCGGCGGCGGCAGGTCGGGCATGGGGGGCGGCGGGGTGAACGGGGTTTCCGAAAACGGGGTCTGCGGCGGCGGCGGGCCGTCGCCGGTCACCAGGCCGCGAACGGCGCCGACGATGGCGTAGTTCATCGAGTTCATGCGGTTGTAGCTGACCAGCATGTTGCGGACGGTGTCGCGGCCGGCGTCATCCATAGGGAGCCCGGGTAGGGCCACCACCGGGTGATCGTCGACGATTTTCCACACCTCGCGGCTTGGCCAGCCGGCGGCGATGTCGGGCCCGACGGCCGACCAGAGCCAATCGAGCATCCCCGGATAGATCGCCGAATGGCGGAAGAACAGGGCGGGCGAACCGGCCCCGGCGGCCGCCATGGCCTGGCGGTAAATGGCGAGCGTCGCGTCGTCCGCCTCGGCGACGGGGACCTGGGGGAAGGTGGCCATCGTCGTTCAGGCGTCGAGCGCCGCCTCCAGCGCCTCGCCGATCACCACCATGTGGGGGATGACGTAGGCGAAGGTGTCCAGCACCCGGATCAGCGCTTCCGGCTCGGCGACGGGCAGGGGGCCGGGATCGCGCGCCCGGGCATTGGCCAGCATCTGGCCGATCAGCGGGCGGCAGTCCGCCGCGAAGGCATGGGTCGCCGCGTCGATTTCCGGCATGGCGGCGTCCAGGCGCTGCGCGACGGCTTCCATGAACGGCGGCCAGATGGCGAAATGGCGATACATGGTCGGCGTCACGTCGACGGCGGCGCCATTGATCTCTGTCCTGGGAATGGTGCGGCAGAGACCGGTGATGTCCTCGGCCAAACCGTCCGCCAGGCCATCCATGGGCAGCGGCGGCGGCAGGTCCGGCGGCGGGGCCGGGGGCGTGGCGGGCACCTCGGCGAAGGGGGTGGCGGGTGCCGGAACGTCGTCGCCCGCGATCAGCGCCCGCGCTGCGCCGACGGCGACCAGGTTGATCGGGTTCATGCGGTTGTAGCTGGTCAGCATGTGGCCGACGGTCGCCCGGGCTTCGGCGTCAATCCCGGCGGTGGCCAGTTCGTCCGCGCCGAAGGCGGGCAGGGCGACCACGGGCTGATCCGCGACGATCTTCCACACGGCGGCGCCCGGCCATCCGGTTTCCACATCCGGGCCGACTGCGGCCCAAAGCCAGTCCAGTAGCCCCGGATAGGTCGCCATATGGCGGAAAATCAGCGCCGGCGAACCCGATCCGGCGGCGGTCATCAGGTTGCGGTAGACGCGGAGCGTTGCGGGATCGGCCTTGGCGAAGGAGACTTCGGGAAAAGTGGACATGGCAGGAGGTTAGCCGCCTGAAATGCTCCCGTCACTTGACAAACCCGTGCTCAGGGGCATTTATTCACTGTTAAGCCTGTCCCCGTATTCTAACCAGGATATGGATGAACCGACAGGCGGCTGGAAAGACAGAGTTGATGCAGACGCAGGATTTGACCATCGAACAGCGGATTACCGGGGCCGACACGGCCAGCCGGGGCCTGCTGCCTGCGCGCGTTCTCCTTCCGCTAGGTCTCGACCTTCTCGGGCTACGACTTATTCGCCCCTGAGCGGCACCAGCGGACGTTAAGGACTTTTCGGACTTCGATCACAAGAACCGAGTCCATCCCAAAACGGGACCGCGAAAGCTCAGGGGGTTAAGCGAACCAGAACCCTGTAAGGCGGGCCGGTCCCCATACATGAAATGACCGACGGGCGGCCCAAAGAGATTTCGGAAGGACCACACCAATGACCATCGTTAACGAAAAAGACCCGAACCAGGTCATCATCTTCGACACCACCTTGCGCGACGGCGAACAGTCGCCCGGCGCCTCCATGAACCTGGAGGAAAAGCTGCGCATCGCCAAGGTCTTGGAAGACATGGGCGTCGATGTGATCGAGGCCGGCTTCCCGATCGCCTCTGAAGGCGATTTCGAGGCCGTCTCGGAAGTCGCCCGGACGATCAAGAACTCGACCGTCGCCGGCCTGGCCCGCGCCGCCCGGGGCGATATCGAACGCGCCGGCGAGGCCGTCCGCCACGCCGAACGCTCGCGCATCCATACCTTCATCGCGACCAGCCCCCTGCACATGCAATACAAATTGCAGATGGAGCCGGAGCAGGTCTTGGAGCGCATCACCGAAAGCGTTTCCATGGCCCGTAACCTGGTCGAGGACGTGGAATGGTCGGCCGAAGACGGCTCGCGGTCGGAATTCGAATTCCTGTGCCGCTGCGTCGAGGCCGCGATCAAGGCCGGGGCGTCGACCATCAACATCCCCGACACCGTCGGCTATGCCGTGCCCGAGGAATATGCGGCGCTGATCAAAAATTTGATCGAAAACGTGCCGAATTCCGATCAGGCCGTGTTCTCCGTTCATTGCCACAACGACCTGGGCCTGGCCGTCGCCAACTCCCTGGCCGCCGTGGTCGCCGGGGCCCGTCAGGTCGAATGCACGATCAACGGCCTGGGTGAACGGGCGGGTAACTGTTCGATGGAAGAAGTCGTCATGGCGTTGAAGACCCGCCAGGACGCCATGCCCTTCACCACCAACATCGACGCCACCCATATCACCCGCGCGTCGCGCATGGTCTCGTCCGTCACCGGCTTCCCGGTGCAGCCGAACAAGGCCATCGTCGGCGCCAACGCCTTCGCGCATGAATCCGGCATCCACCAGGACGGCATGCTGAAGAACGCCCAGACCTATGAAATCATGACGCCGGAAAGCGTCGGTTTGACCAAGTCGAAGATCGTCCTGGGCAAGCATTCGGGCCGCAACGCCTTCAAGACCAAGTTGGAGGAAATGGGCTACAAGATGGGCGACAACGCCTTGAACGACGCCTTCAAGCGGTTCAAGGACCTGGCCGATCTGAAAAAGGACGTGTTCGACGAAGACCTGGTCGCCCTGGTCGACGAGGAAATCCGCGTCAACGACCGGATCAAGCTGACCAGCCTGGAAATCCAGTGCGGCACCGTTCACCGCCCGCCCAAAGCCAAGATGGAATTGGATATCGACGGCGAAGCCAAGTCCTGTGAAGCGACCGGCGACGGCCCCGTGGACGCCGCCTTCAACTGCATCAAGACCCTGTTCCCGCATGGTGCACGCCTGCAATTGTACCAAGTGCATGCGGTGACCCAGGGCACGGACGCCCAGGCCGAAGTGACCGTCCGCCTGGACGACGACGGCGAACGGACGGCCCAAGGCGCCGCTGCCGATACCGATACGATGGTGGCGTCGGTCAAGGCCTACGTGACGGCGTTGAACAAGTTGTTGACGAAACGGGAGAAAAAGGCGCCCGAGGCGATGTCGGCCTAAGCACGCCTTGCCTTGGGAATTCCCAAGATTGACCCTTTAAACGCCCGATTCTTTCGGTTAAAAGACCCAATATGGTGCTGGGGGCGCAAGCCCCCGCACCCATATATCGTGGCCCGTTTTTCCCTAAATCCGGGCCGGACCGAGGGATACATCGTCGGGCCCCCACCCCGCATTCCAAGGGGTTTGCCCCCGGGGCGTCCATGACACAGAGACAAGGCTGAACGCTTAATGTTCTCGCGACTTTTCGGGATTCTCTCCGCGGACATGGCCATCGATTTGGGCACCGCGAACACGCTGGTCTACGTCAAGGGCAAGGGCATCGTCCTGAACGAGCCATCGGTGGTCGCCATCGCCGAAGTCAAAGGCAAGAAACAGGTTCTCGCCGTCGGCGAGGAAGCCAAGCAGATGCTCGGCCGTACCCCCGGCAACATCCGCGCCATTCGGCCGCTGCGCGACGGCGTCATCGCCGACTTCGAAGTCGCCGAAGAAATGATCAAATACTTCATCCGCAAGGTTCACAACCGGCGCTCCTTCGCGAGCCCGCTGGTGATCGTCTGCGTGCCCTCCGGCTCCACCGCCGTCGAGCGCCGCGCGATCCAGGAATCTGCGGAAAGTGCAGGGGCCCGCAAGGTCTTCCTGATCGAAGAACCCATGGCCGCCGCGATCGGCGCCGGCCTGCCGGTGACGGAACCCACGGGCTCCATGGTCGTCGATATCGGCGGCGGCACCACCGAGGTGGCCGTGCTGTCGCTGGGCGGCATCGTCTATGCGCGCTCCGTCCGCGTCGGCGGCGACAAGATGGATGAAGCCATCATCGCCTACATCCGCCGCAACCATAACCTCCTGGTCGGCGAAGGCTCCGCCGCGCGGATCAAGGAAGACATCGGTTCCGCCTGCGCCCCCGAAGACGGCGAAGGCCAGACCATGGAAATCAAGGGCCGCGACCTGATGAACGGCGTTCCGAAGGAACTGGTCATCAGCCAGCGCGAAATCGCCGAAAGCCTGGCCGAACCGGTCGGCGCGATTATCGAGGCGGTCAAGGTCGCCTTGGAACACACGGCCCCCGAACTGGCCGCCGACATCGTCGACAAGGGCATCGTGCT
>CAJWCU010000038.1 GCA_913030825.1 uncultured Rhodospirillaceae bacterium
AATGGTGGGCGCGGCTGGGATTGAACCAGCGACCCCTGCCGTGTGAAGACAGTGCTCTCCCGCTGAGCTACGCGCCCTCTCGGCCGGCCCGGTCGGGCGGCGTGAGGCGCGATCATATAAGGGGCGGCCCCCCGGACTGTCAACCCGACTGTCACCGCGATCAATCCACCCCGGCTCCGGAATTGCCGGACGCGTTGCGATGGATCAAGGCCCGGCCGGCGGATAGGGGCCAGAATGCGGAAATATGGGCGATCCGGTCGGTTTCTTCCCGCCGGGCGCCATGGACGGCGCGGGGCGGCTATGGCACTCTCGCACCGTTCCCGCCAGCATCCCGCCGACACCCCACCCGCCCTTCGGAGAGGCCGCTTGAAACCCAAATCCACCGACGACGTCGCCCATCTTCTGGAACGCGCCGCCAAGGCGTTTCGCGCCGGAAATCTCAGCCGCGCGGAAAGCGACGCCGAGAAAGTGCTGAAGTCCCTGCCCGACCATCCGGAGGCGCTTTATTGCCTGGGTCTGGTGCGCCATCGCCAGGGCCGCCCACCCCAGGCCATCGAATACCTGCGCCGTGCGATGACCAAACATCCCGGGTTCATCCCCTGCGCGGTGACCCTGTCCAAGATGTTGCTGGAGGCCGGCGACGGCGACGGCGCCGTCCGCACCCTGAGCGAGGCCCGCGCCCATGCCGCCCCCGGGTCGCCCGATTTCGCCAACCTCTCGTACGAATTGGGGCGCACGCATATCATCCTGGGGAATCCGGCGGCGGGGCTCGAGGACCTGGCCCAGGCGGCCGAACTGGCGCCCGAGGCACCGCCCGTCTACGGCACCCTGGGCGTCGCCTATCAATTGATGGGCGACATGGAAAGTGCACGCGCCGCCTATGAGACCGCCGTCGAATTGGGCAGCCAGGATCCCGAGGATTATTTCAACCTGGGCACCGTCCATATGAACGACCGCCGCCAGCCCGAGGCCATCGCCATGTTCACCAAGGCGACGGAGATGAACCCCAATCATCAGCGGGCCTTCGCCAATATCGGCCTGCTGCACGGCCGGGCGACAGAATACGCCGAGGCAGTCGAGCCGCTGCGGCGCGCCCTGGTGCTCGACCCGGAAGACACCGAAACCCTGAACGAACTGGTCTACGCCATGGGCGTCGAAGGCATGGCCGAGGAAGCCACCCAATTGGTCGAGCGGTATACCGCGACCCATCCGGGCGCCGACTACCTGCATGGGCAGGCGGCCTTCGTCTGGATGAAAGCGGGCGAGCCGGAAAAAGCCATCGCCGCGGCCGACCGCGCCTTGGACGCCGGCGTGCACCCGACCCCGGCGCTGGCCATGAAGTCGGCGGCGCTGAACGACCTGGGCCGCGTGGCGGAGGCCGAAAAGCTGTTGGATTTCGACCGCCTGATCAAGACCAAGGTCCATGCTGCCCCGGCGGGCTATCATTCCATGAAATCGTTCAACAACGATCTGGTGCAGTACCTGTTGGACAACCCCAGCCTGGGCTATTCCAAGAACAACCGGTCCATGGAAAAGGGCCGCGGCACGCTGGAATTGTTCGACGGCAACGAGACCGGCCCGGCGCTGATCCTCAAACAAATGATCATGGAGATGGCCAAGGAATACATGGACGAACACCCCATGGACACAGCCCATCCGTTCCTGGCGTCGCCGCCGAAATCGTTCGACATCGGTTGTTGGGGCAATGTCTACGACCGGGACGGCCGCCAGTTGGTTCATATCCATCCGACGGCCTGGCTGTCCGGCGTCTATTACCCGTTCCTACCCGCCAGCGTGAAGGACGCGGCCAAGGGACAGACCAACAACGTCGAAGGATGGATCGAATTCGGCCGGGCCTTCCACCTGATCGGCGACAAGACGGAACCCAAGGTTCGCCTGGTCCGGCCAGAGGAAGGCATGATGGTAATGTTCCCGTCCTATTTCGGGCATCAGACCATTCCCGTGACCTCGAGCGACGAACAGCGCGTCTCCATCGCCTTCGACCTGGAACCGGCCGACCTCTAGACCGTCAGGCCACGCCCGCCATCAGGCAAAGCGGCCGAGAGCCGGAACCAGTTCGTCGAAATGATCGATCAGCACGTCGGCGCCCAATTCCGCCACCGGGCCATGAGCATAGCCGAAGGTGACAGCGACCGTAGCGACGCCCGCCGCCTTGGCGACGTTCACGTCGTTGTGGCTGTCGCCGACCATGACCGTCTCGCCGGGTGCGGCCCCCATAGCGTCCAGAACATGCATCAGATGGCGCGGATCGGGTTTGCGCGCCCCCGGCACCGTGTCGCCGCCCGCGACGGCGGCGAAAAACGGCGCAAGGTCAAGCGCCTCCAGGATTTCCGCCGTCGCCCCCGCCGGTTTATTCGTGCAAACGGCCAGCAGACAGCCCGCGTCGCGCAAAACCTCCAGCGCCCGAACGGCGCCGGGGAAAGGTGCGGTCAGGGCCGCGGCGTTGGCTTCATAATGCCCCGTGAACTCGGCGATCGGTCCGTCGAGACCGTCTTCCGGCAGGCCGCCGGTGGCGAGAAAGCCGCGTTCGACCAGCTTTGGCACGCCGTCGCCGACCATACCGGTGACTTCGTCGCGGCTGACCGTGCGTCGGCCGAACCGCGGGAGCAGCCAGTTCAAGGCCGCCTGCAGGTCCGGCACGCTATCGACCAGGGTGCCGTCCAGGTCGAATACGACCGCGCGCGGCAGGGTTTTCGGGGGTAAGTCGTTCTTAACCCCGGACATTCCATACTCTCATTGCAAGATTCCGTAACAAACTGTGACTTGGATGACACAAGATACTGTGGCAACTTTCGGCCCGACCCTCCAGATGTTTCGGGCGGACCGGCCCGATCCCAATTCGACTTTTAAAGGCTTCGGCGCTTTCCATGCAAGCTGACGGAAAATCGACAACGACCGCTGTGGTTCTCGCCGCCGGTCTGGGCACCCGGATGAAATCGGCGATGCCCAAGGTTCTGCATCCGGTCGCCGGGCGGCCGATGATCGGCCATGTCATGGCGACCTTGGCCGAGGCCGGGATCGACCGCGCCGTCGCCGTGATCGGCGAAGGCATGGAGGCGGTCGCCGATGCCGCCGCGCCCCATGCGACAGCGGTGCAGATCGACCGCCTGGGCACCGCGCATGCCGTACTGGCGGCCCGCGAGTTTATTGCCGCGAACCCCGCCGACGATCTGATCGTGCTGTACGGCGATACGCCGCTGATCACCGCCGAGACCGTCGACGCAATGTTGGCCGCGCGCCGAACTGCGCCGCAACCGGGCGTCGTCGTCCTGGGATTCGAGCCGGATGACCCCGGGCCTTACGGCCGCCTGATCCTGGGCGCCGACGGCAGCCTAGAAGAGATCGTCGAAGCCCGTGACGCGACGGCGGAACAGCTTGCCGTCGGTCTCTGCAATTCAGGCGTCATGGTGATCGACGGCGCGCGGGCACTCGAATGGCTGGACCGCATCGGCAACGGCAACGCCAAGGGCGAATATTATCTGACCGACGTGGTCGCCATCGCCCGCGCCGACGGGGCCGCCGCCGCCGTGGTCATCGGCGATCCGGACGAAGTTCTGGGCGTCAATTCCAGGATCGAGCTGGCCGAGGCCGAGGCCATCGCGCAGGACCGCCTTCGCGCCCGCGCCATGGAAGGCGGGGCCACGCTGACCGATCCGCTGACCGTCTATTTTTCCTGGGACACGGCATTGGGCAGGGACGTGACGGTCGGCCCGAATGTGGTCTTCGGGCCCGGCGTGCGGGTCGGCGACAACGTGGAGATCCGCGCCTTCTGTCATCTCGAGGGCGCGACCGTCGCAGAGGGCGCCGTGATCGGCCCGTTCGCCCGCCTGCGGCCCGGCGCGGACCTGGGCGAAGGTGTGCGCATCGGCAACTTCGTCGAGATCAAGGCCGCCGACCTGGCCCCGGGCGTGAAGGTCAACCATCTATCCTACGTCGGCGACAGCATCGTCGGCGCCGGGGCCAACATCGGCGCCGGGACCATCACCTGCAATTACGACGGCCATTTCAAATCGAAAACGATCATCGGCGAAGGCGCCTTTATCGGATCGAACACCGCGCTGGTCGCCCCCGTGACCGTGGGGGCCGGGGCCATCGTGGGCGCCGGCAGCGCCATCGCCAAGGACGTCGCGGCAGGGGCATTGGCCGTCACCCGGGCCCCACAGAAAGAAGCCAACGGCTGGGCCGACCGGTTCAACAGAAAGCGCGCCGCCGAAAAAGCGGCCCAGAAGAAGACCAAGGACGGCTGACCGGATATGTGCGGGATCATCGGAATTCTCGGCCGTCAGGAAGCGGCCCCGGTTCTTCTGGAAGGGCTTAAACGCCTGGAATACCGAGGCTACGATTCCGCGGGGATCGCGACCCTGGTGAACGGCTCCATCGACCGGCGCCGGGCCGAGGGCAAGCTTGCGAATCTGGCGACGCGCCTGGAAGAGATGCCGATCTCGGGCACCGTCGGCATCGGTCATACGCGTTGGGCGACGCATGGCGTGCCGAACGAGGCGAATGCCCATCCGCACGCCACCGACCGGGTCGCCATCGTCCACAACGGCATCATCGAGAACTACAAGGAACTGCGCGACGGCCTGACCGGCAGCGGCGTCAATCTGGCGTCGGACACCGACACGGAAGTCATCGTGCATCTGATTTCCGAAGAAGTCGCCGCCGGCAAATCGCCGGCCGAGGCGACGGCAGCAACCCTGCGCCGTCTCGAAGGCGCCTTCGCGCTGGCCATTATCTTTTCCGGCCACCACGACCTGATGATCGGCGCCCGGCGCGGCAGCCCGCTGGCCGTCGGCTTCGGCGAGGGCGAAATGTTCTTAGGATCCGACGCCCTGGCGCTCGCCCCCCTGACCGATCGGATCATGTACCTGGAGGACGGCGATTGGGTCGTCCTGGGGCCCGACGGCGCGGAAGTCTTCGACGCCGACGACCAGCCGGTCGAACGGCCCGTGCGCCGGACGGAACTTTCTGGTGCGGCCATCGGCAAGGGCGGTTACCGCCATTTCATGCTGAAGGAAATCTACGAACAGCCCCAGGTCATCGGCGACACCCTGCAGAGCTTCATTAATCCGGCCTCGCGGACGGTGACGATGCCGGACCTGCCGTTCGATCCGGCGGAACTGGACCGTCTGACCCTGGTCGCCTGCGGCACGTCCTATTACGCCTGCCTGACGGCCAAGTATTGGTTCGAACAGCTGGCGCGCATTCCGGTCGAGGTCGATATCGCGTCCGAATTCCGCTACCGCGAACCGCCCCTGCCGGGGCCCAAGGGGACCGGCGGCAAGGGTGCTGCCCTGTTCATTTCGCAATCGGGCGAGACGGTGGACACCCTGGCCGCCCTGCGCTACGCCCGCGACGCGGGCCAGGCGATCCTGTCCATCGTCAACGTCCCGGAAAGCGCCATCGCGCGCGGCTCGGACATGGTGCTGCAGACCAACGCCGGGCCGGAGATCGGCGTCGCCTCGACCAAAGCCTTCACCACGCAATTGACCGTACTGGCCTGCCTGGCGATCGCCGTGGCGCGGGGACGGGGGGCGATCGACGCGGCCGAGGAAGCCCGGCTGACCACGGCCCTGACCGAGGTCCCTGCCAGGGCGGCGGAAATCCTGAACCATGACGAGCAGATCAAGGGCATTGCCCAAAACATGGCCGAGGCGCGGGATGTGCTCTATCTCGGGCGCGGGACCAGCTACCCCATCGCCCTGGAAGGGGCGTTGAAGCTCAAGGAAATTTCCTACATCCACGCCGAAGGCTATGCCGCCGGCGAGATGAAGCACGGGCCCATCGCTCTGATCGACGATCAGGTGCCGGTGATCGTCATCGCACCCAGCGATCCGCTGTTCGAAAAGACCGCGTCGAACGTCCAGGAAGTCATGGCGCGCGGCGGGCGGGTCATCGTGTTTTCCGACGAAGCAGGGAGCGCGGCCCTGGCCGAAGGGGCGGAGGCGACTGTCGCCCTGCAATCCGTCGATCCGTTCGTCGCCCCGATCCTCTATGCCATCCCGGTGCAGTTGCTGGCCTATCATGTCGCCGTCATCAAGGGCACGGACGTGGACCAGCCCCGCAATCTGGCGAAAAGCGTGACGGTGGAATAAGCTTCGGGCCGCGGGATGTTTGCGGGCACGGCAAGGAAATCGATCGGTGGACCCAGTTCGTACCATGGAAAAGGCCGCGGCCCATCACAACGCGGGCCGTTTCGCCGAGGCAGAGACGCTTTACCGGCAGGTCCTGTCCGCCATCCCCGATCATCTGGAAGCCCGGATGTTGCTGGGTGCCGCGCTGAACGCCCAGGGCAGACCCGCGGAAGCCGAAGGCTTCCTCACCTCCGTGGCCGATGCCCACCCAGACCTGTTCGATGCGGTGTTATTGCTGGCGATGGTGCTGGGGCGGCAGGAAAAGCACGCGGCCGCCGCCGCCCGTTACCGCCAGGTCATCGCGGCCAACCCGGATTTCATCGACGGCCATATGAATTTGGCGCGCCACCTATCGGCGGATGGGGACATCCCCGACGCGGTCGACGTGCTTGTCGCGCTGACGGATCGCCACCCTGCTTTCGCGCCCGGGTTCCTTGAATTGGGCCTGCTGTTGATGAAGGAAGGGGCGTTCGATGCGGCGGGCGAAGCGTTCCAACATGTTGTCGATCTCGCCCCCGAAGAGGTCAACGGCCACGCCAACTTGGGCCGCGTCCGCATCATCCAGTCCCGGTTCGATGAGGCCCAAACTGCCTTGAGCAAGGCCGCGGCGATCGCGCCCGACAACCACAGCATCCATTATCTCCTGGGCCGGGCCAAACAGTTGGCCGGGGACATGGACGGCGCATTCGAATGCTATCGCGAGGCCGTCGCCGTGAACGAAGACGCCTTCAAATTGGTTTTGAAAAGCCTGGAATGGTCGCCGACGGGCCAGCTCTGGTTGAGCCCCAAGCACCTGCGTGAGGCGTTGCGGCGCTGAGCTCTTATTTCTTTGAGCGGAAAACGTTTCGGTAGTGATGCGGCAATTCGCGTGAGGCGCGGAAAACGTCGTTGGCGCGCTGTTGTTCGTCCCCGGTCATCACGTCGAACGCCAAGTCCATATCCAGGCTTTCGCGCTGGATCGGAATCGCCTGGGCGACCGGCGTGCCTTTGGGCAGAACGCCGTCGAAGTCGTCATCGGTCCAGGCCGCCGGAAAATGGACGAAATGGTCGCTGTAGGTATCGCAATCGACGATCCCGGTCAGGGTCAGAAACGGCAGTTCGACCCGGTTGAACGGATGCGTGAACAAAAGCGAGTATCCGGGCGGCATCTTGATCGTCCAGAAATTCACGAACTTGATCAGAAGACGGTCTTCCGTGAACAACGGCGACGAAACGACCTGGGTCGGATGATGATGGGCGATGGGGGAGCTTCCCGGCATGGTCCGGACCGCATAATCGTCGACCGGGAATTCCGGCCAATCCCATTCGAACCGTCCGGCGGAAAACCGCAGATCACACGGCAACAGCAACATGAACCCGGCGGTGACCGCGTCGATGAAGGGCGGACATTGTTTGACCGTCGGCATCTCTTCGCCCAGGTCCCGGTCGTCGGCGACCATCGGCATGGATTTCAGCCATTCCGGGGTCATCCGTTTGGCCGGCACCGGCTTCGGCAGGATGGCCTCGAGCTGGGGGTAGCATTTGAATTCAATCCGCATTCGCCGCGACACCTTTTGGATCAACGCCTTGGGGGATAATCGAGGTTTCCGCCTCCGCCCAAAACGGGCGAGCGCCTGAACAACGCCTATACCATGCGCGGCGGCTTCGCCACCATGGCGCATTGTCTTTCGGTGCCCGTCCGAAGGCCTGTTTCAAGACCGGCATAAGACAAAAGAAAAGCGGCCGCCCCGAAGGACGGCCGCTTAACACTTTAAGCTCGATCGAGCGGTGAAGGAGCCGAGGCCCCTTCACACAAAGGCTCGATTAGAACTTGACCTGGCCACCGACCATGAAGGTCACCAGGCTGTCGAGCTGCGTGGAGGTCGACGGCACGTCGACGTCCCACCACATCACGTTGCCGTAGATGTTGGCGCCAGCGGATTTGATCTGCTGGTTGAAGCCAACACCGAAGGCCTGGCCATCGATGCCGTCGCCGGCGATGTCCTGGGTGCCTTCGAAGTGGACGCCGACACCGGTCGCGCCAAGCGAGTTCATGTTGGCGGTGTAACCGACGGTCGCGCCGTAGGTGGTGTGGTCGTTACCGGAGTCCGGATCGGACTTACCATACAGACCGGTCAGGGAGACGCCGCTGTCGTGCTTCACAGAAGCGCCGAGCTGCCAGCGGTCGCCGTTGGTGCCGGAACCGGACAGGTTCTCGTAGAAGGCACGAACGCGGACCTGGACGCCACCGAACTTGTTGTCGTACTTGGCGCCGATGCCCCATTCACCCGAGTCGTACAGACCGGCTTCACCGACGAAGCCGTTGATCTTCGGCGTTTCGTAGCGAACCAGGTCTTCACGGCCACGGTCCATGGACTGGAACACGTCACGGACGGAGGTGGAGGACAGAGCCGCCGCGGTGTTGTCGTTGCGGAACAGCATGCCGGCAACCAGCAGCGAGGTGTCCATACCGGCGAAGGCGCCGGCGGAGTAGCCGAGGTCCAGGCCGTCGGACATACCATCGGAGATGGTCGAGGACTGACCCATGACCAGCTTACCGAACTGCTTGTGCGAGACATAGATCTCGGACTTACGGTTCGAGAAGCCGGCGGAGTCGGCTTCGGTCGACTGGCTGATGGCGTTCGGGTTGTTCGACTGCAGTTCGACTTCGAAGGTGCCGCCCATGGAGACAGCTTCGTTCACCTTACCGGAGAACTTGAAGCCGAAGCGGGTGGAGCCGTTATCACCGTCCTGGTGGCGATAACCGGATTCTTCACCGTCGTTGTAGAACATCATGTTGCGGTTGACCTGGCCGTAAACGGTGAGGTCGTTGGAACGGTTCTTGATGGAACCGGCTTCGGCCGTCGTGGCGACCGGAGCGGCGAACGCGAACAGCGCAGCACCAGCGGCACCAACCATAAGAGACTTTTTGAGAGTCATTCGTTTGCTCCTTAGATGAGATTCACTCTTACAAATCCACTCTGTAAGACCGGGACGGAGGCAGGCCGCACGTTGGCGACCCTGTTCCGGACCGACGCAGTGTAGCGCCTCGCCTCTGTTTCAAAAGCAAAATCACGGGTCACTGTAGATTTTTTGGAACAGTGTTGCAGGAAAGTCACATATTGCTGCGATTTCGTTAAAACCGGACGGTTTCCAAGGCCTTCGGAGCCTCCCACCCCCCTCAAACCCGGATCCGTTGCGCAAATGCCACGCCTCGAACCGCCACGGCACGCCCCGCACCGGCGCGCTGATTCGGCCGAACCGGCCCTTTACGGCCGCCACCGGCCACGGAAGAACGCCGCGCGGTTGAACAAATTCGCATTCATGCTTAGATGGGGGGCGCGCTGAACGCATCCCTTCCGCGCCCATCCCGCCGTTGCGGCGGCCCGCCCGCCAAACCCGCCTACCAATTAAGGAGCCTTCATGTCCGACTATGATTTCGATCTCATCACCATCGGCGGAGGCTCCGGCGGCGTCCGCGCGTCGCGTTTTGCCGCCTCGACCTACGGCGCCAAGACAGCGGTCGTCGAAAACATGCGCATCGGCGGCACCTGCGTGATGCGCGGCTGCGTGCCGAAGAAGCTGTTGGTCTACGGCGCCCATTTCGCCGAGGATTTCGAAGACGCCGGCGGCTACGGTTGGGATGTCGGTGCGCCGTCCTTCGACTGGCAGAAACTGATCGCTAATAAGAATGTCGAACTGGACCGCCTGGAAGGCGTCTATCACCGCCTGCTACGCGACGCCGGTGTCGCCGAATTGACCGGCACCGGTCGCGTGGTCGATGCCCATACGGTCGCGGTGGACGGCCCGGACGGCACCGAAACCTACACCGCGAAGCATATCTTGATCGCCACCGGCGGCTGGCCGTCCCTGCCGCAGATCCCGGGGATCGAGCACGCCATCACGTCGAACGAAGCGCTTGACCTGGAAACCCTGCCGGACAGCATCGCGATCGTCGGCGGCGGGTATATCGCGGTCGAATTCGCCGGCATCTTCAACGGCCTGGGCGCCGAGACCCATATCATCATCCGCGGCGAGAACATCCTGCGCGGCTTCGACGAGGCGGTGCGTGACACCCTGCACGACGAAATGACCAAGAAGGGCGTGACGATCCACCAGGAAACGTCGGTCCAATCCATCGAGAAGACCGCGACCGGCTATTCGCTCCGCTGCAACGACGACGAAATTCTGGAAGTCGCGTGTGTCATGTACGCCACCGGCCGCGCCCCCAATACAAAGGGCATCGGCCTGGAGGAAGCCGGCGTCGAACTGGACGCCAAGGGGGCCGTCGTCGTCGATGACCGGTTCCGGACCAGCGTCGACAGCATCTATGCCCTGGGCGATGTCATCGACCGGGTGCAGCTCACACCCGTGGCGCTCGCCGAAGGCATGGCCGTCGCGCACGACCTGTTCGGGGGCAAGCCGACGACGGTCGATTACGCCAATATCCCGACGGCGGTGTTTTCAACCCCGCCCGTCGGCACCGTCGGCCTGACCGAGGAAGAAGCCCGCCGCGATCACGATGTGGAAATCTATCTCAGCCACTTCCGGCCGATGAAATACACGCTTTCGGGCCGCGACGAGCGGACCATGATGAAGATGATCGTCGATAAGAAGACCGACCGGGTACTGGGCTGCCACATGGTCGGCCTGGACGCCGCCGAAATGACCCAGGCCTTGGGCATCGCCATGAAGTGCGGCGCCACCAAGGCCCATTTCGACGCGACCGTCGGCATCCACCCGACGGCGGCCGAGGAATGGGTGACCATGCGCACGCCGCTCCGCCCGCAGGCCGAAGCCGCCGAGTAGGTCCCGCCCGGACGCCGTCGGACCAACCAAAACGCAGACATAAAAGAAGCGGCGGGAAGACCCCGCCGCTTCAATATCTTGCACCTATATATTAAGAGCGCGCGTTAGACGATCTGGCGTGCCTTCAGGTCGGCGATTTCGTCGGCACTGAGGCCCAGGTCGCCCAGGATCGCGTCTGTCTGCTCGCCCTTTTCCGGCGGCGGCACGACCAGTTTCGATTTGGTGCGGCTCATGCGGATCGGCTGCGACATCATCTGCGTCTTGCCGAAGCAATGGGTCTCGCAATCCTCGGCGATGCCCAGGTGCTTGACCTGTTCGTCGGCGAACATGCCGGCCATGTCGTAGATCGGGCCCGACGGCACGCCGGCCTTGTTGAAGGCTTCGACCCAATCGGCGCTGGTCCGGTCCTTGGTCTTCTCGGCGATCAAGGCGTTCAGGTCGTGGCGATTCTCGGATCGCTTTTCCGGGCCGTTGAAACGGTCGTCCTTGGTCCATTCCGGCGTGCCCAACACGTCGCAAAGCCGCGCCCAGATGCGTTCCCCGGCGGCGGCGATGTTGATATGGCCGTCCTTGGTCGGGAACACGCCCGTGGGGATCGAGGTCGGGTGGTCGTTGCCGGCCTGGCCGGGAACCTCGTCTTCCATCAGGTAGCGCGCCCCTTGGAAATCGAGCATGAACGCCATGGCCTGCAGCAGCGACGAGGTCACCCACTGGCCCTCGCCGGATTTCTCCCGCTCGATCAAGGCGATGAACACACCCATGGCACAGAACAGACCGCCGGTCAGGTCGGCGATCGGGATGCCGACGCGCATTGGGCCGCGGCCCGGTTCGCCGGTGATCGACATCAGCCCGCCCATGCCCTGGGCGATCTGGTCGAAGCCGGGGCGCTTGGCATAGGGGCCGTCCTGGCCGAAGCCGGAGATCGAGCCCAGAATGATGCGCGGATTGACGGCCTTGAGGGCTTCGTAATTGATGCCCAGCTTGTCCTTCACGTCGGGGCGGAAGTTTTCGATCACCACGTCCGCGCCTTCGACCAGCCGCATGAACAGCTTGCGGCCCTCTTCTTCCTTGAGGTTCAGGGTCACCGAACGCTTGTTACGCTGCAGGTTCTGAAAATCGGCGGTATGGCGCTTGGCGCCCAGGGTGCCGTCGGGTTCGATGCTTTCGGGCAATTCGACCTTAATAACGTCGGCCCCCCAGTCGGCCAGCTGGCGGACGCAGGTGGGTCCGGAACGGACGCGGGTCAGATCGAGAACCTTGATATGGTCGAGCGCGGTCGACGCGGCGGTATGTGCCATGGAATTCCTCTCCGTGTGATGTGCGGCCCGGTTCTTCATCGCCGTGGCCTTGTATACAATTCGTATACGCCGTTATCGGAATTTCCGGGCACAAGGTCAATCGCGCCGCGCGGGATCAGGCCTTTCCGCCTTTGCCACCATCGCCCGGCGCCTCTTCCGGACGGTCCGTCGTATCGTCCTCAGCGGACTCGCCGTCGGCCTCGTCCTGGGCTTCCGGATCGTCGTCGCCGCTACGTGGGTCGATGTTGATGACCTCGGGCGAAGCACGGGGCACGGCGATGAAATCTTCCTTGTCTTCGGCCGCGGTCGCCGGACGCATATGCATGCGGAAAAAGGCGAACCCGGCCGTCAGAAAATGGATGGCCGCCGAATAGGCGAAGAACGTATCCGGGCCCAACCATTGCACCGCGGCCGACGCGATCAACGGGCCGATCACCGCGCCGACAGCGAACACCAGAATCAGGGTCGAGGCGATTTCGACGAAGTCCTCGGGATCGGCCTGATCGTTGGCATGGGCGATCGCGATGGCGTAAAGCGAGAAGGCGAACCCGCCGTAGACGAATGCGAGCGCGAACATCACCTCGCGCGACAGGCTACCCAGAAGCATCAGCGCCAACGCACCGACACCGGCCCCCACACAGATAAAAATGATCACCCAACGCCGGTCGATGATGTCCGACCAGCGGCCCAAAGGCCATTGGAAGGCAGCCCCCCCGATGATGATCAGGCTCATGAACAGCGACAATTCGGCGATCGAGTTCAAGGTGTTCTGCGCATAGAGCGGCACGATGGTCCAGATGGCACCGTTGACCAGCCCCACGGTCAGACAGGAGATGACGCCGACCGGCGAAATTCCGAAGACACGGGAGATGCGGATTCGAACTTTCTGCAACGGCTGGGGCGCGACGGTTCGGGTCAACGCCACCGGCACCAGCGAAATCGACACCAGGACCGATCCGATCACGAACAATTGGAATCCGGCGGGATCGTATAGGTTCAGCATCAGCTGCCCGGCGGTGACGGCGCCCAGATTGACGATCTGATAAACCGACAGAATGCGCCCGCGATGCTCCTGGCTCGAGCGCTCGTTGATCCAGCTTTCCATCACCATGTAGAGACCGCAAAGGCAGGCCCCGGTGATGAAACGCAGCACCGACCAGGAAAACTCGTCCAGCCAGACCACGTGCATCAATTGCGCCGCCGAGGCGACCGTGCCGAAGACGGTGAACGACCGGATATGACCGGCTCGCGCGACGATCCAGGGCGCGCAGAAACAGGTCAGGATGTATCCGACGTAAAACGCGGCCCCCATGGCACCGATGGCAAAGGGGGTGAACCCTTCCAATCCAGCACGAACGGGCAGCAGGGTTCCCTGCAGGCCGTTACCGGCCAGTAGAATTCCGAAGCTCAGGAAAAGAGCGGCAACAGGAAGGAGAATGGCAACCATGGCGACTCGATCTTTACGATCCGTTCTTTAACTTATCCCAAGGGTCCAATGACTCGTCGGTCCGGTCCGATGATCGTCTCGATCTCCCTGTCCGCAAACGCTAACACGACGTTTTCGCCGCCGCCAGGGATGAGCACCTCAACCGTTGAACGGACTTCCGGCGCCGCCCGCCATGACGATGCCGACGACGATCAGAACGGCCCCCGCCCATTGGATCGGCGTCAGATGCTCGCCGAACAAAACGACCCCGGCCAGCGGCACCAGAAGAAAGCCCAGCGCGATGAACGGATAGGCCGTCGACAGAGGCATCGTGCGCAGGATCGTCACCCAAATGAAGGTCGCCGCACCGTAAATGGCGAAAGCCGCGATCATCCATTTGTTGAACAGCGACTGAAATATGTTGTCCAGCCCGGCGCCCGACAGGGCGGCCTTCTTGAAACAGATCTGCCCGGCGACGATCATCAGCAGAAAACCGGCAAGCTTGAGGTAGGCGATCATGATTGGTTCCTTGTCTGGCTTGGGGTCCGGCGCAGGCGACCCAGGCCCAATTCGGCCAGGCGGACGACGACCACGGCGATGCTGAGCGCGAAGATGGCGACCAGCGGCTCGTTGTAACGGACCACGTTGACCGACACAAACGCATAGAATCCAAGAATGAAATAGCTGGGCAGGCAATAGACGATGAACGGCCCGGCGCGGCCGCGAGCATGAAGAATGCGCAACGCGAACGGCAACAGGATGAAGCCGACGAAGCTAACGTAGTTGCCGACCCATTGACCACGAAACGCGAGCGAAACGCTGACCGCCAAATGTTTGCCCAGATCGCCCCAGACGTATTCCCGCACCAGGAATGCGAGACCGTTCCCAGGCTCTTGCTTGGCGACCTCCCCGTAAACCGTCCGGAAGAAATCGCCCCGCCCCATCATGTAGAATGATCCCGGTTCGTACCATGTCAGCCGCTTCCATAGATCTTCCACAAACAGCGATCGCGCCAGGTTGTCCCCGAAGTCAGGCAACCAGTAAATGAAACTGACCGCCCATTCCGGCCACGTCATGGTGTTATAGGCCAGGCGTTCAACAAGCACGCGTGACCCGCCCGTGCCGAGGGTCCATTGCCCCATTTCCATGAAATTTCGCAATGCCCAAGGGAAGACGACCGCGCCCGCAGCGGCGCCCATTGCCAGTCCGACGACAAGCCCGGAACGCACCCCGTCGCGCATGCCGAAAGTGCGCCAGAGGAATAGGACCAGCACCGAGAACGGGACGACATATTGGTAGGAAGGCCGGGTCAGGATCAGCAAACCGAGCGCCCCACCTGCAAAGACGAGGGTCGGCCAGCCCGGTCTCTTCACGATCAGCGCACGGGCAAACAGCCAATTGAATAGAAAGACGAAGAAAAACGCGGTGCTTTCGGTCAGCAATTGCGACGCATAGCCGGAAAAAATCTTGGTCGCCAAAACGATGGCCAGCGCCAACCACGCGACACGCGAATCCCCGGCCAACGCACGGACCGCCATGAACAGGAAAAACACCGTGAACGCCGCCATGCCCCCCTGCACCACGAACAGCGACGTCAATCCCGAAAGATCGCAGGCAGCCTTCGTGTCGATCAAACAGTGCAAGGTCGACAGCAGGGAATCGTCGATCAGCGCCATACCGGCGACGAACAGCGGATAGACCGGATTAAGATAACCGCCTAGCGCATCGTTCACCGCACGATCCGGCGCGGCCACGGCATCGACCACGCCCACCACTGAATGGGCATATCCGATGGCGTCGGCGACGGGGCGCCGGAACTCGGGAACCAGGGTCTGCGTCAGAACGACGACAAGACAGACAGCCAAAGCGAGCGCCGTTTCCGTTGGCATACGGTCCGACAGACGGAAATCGAGTTTTGCGAACATGGCGGCCACCGTTCATAGGAACGCGCCTGAAGGTCGATCGGACCGGGCGCCGCACGTCTTGTATCGGCAGGGGACCGGCGTTGCAACCGATCGGCGGGCGGCAATGTCGTCTAGGTTTTTTTGCGCGGACGGGTCCGCTATCATCCGACCGCCCGGCAAACTGGAAAGCCGTCGAACTTCGCCGGCGCCGGACAGGGAGAGGAGACCGTCATCAACACCACCGCGACCCCCGTTTTCGAGCCACCCGCCCGCCCCGCCTTAGCGCCCGGCGATCACGCTCCGCTATTCGCCTGCCGCGATTCGGACGGCAAGACGTTCGAATTCTATTCCGCCGTCACCGGCCGCCCCGTGGTCATGGTGTTCACCGGCGCGACGGATCTGGCGTCCCTCGCCAAGGCAGGGCTCACTGCGGACGCCCTCGGCGGCGACGCGGCGCAGGTCGTCACCTTGGTCCCCGGCGACGTGTCCGCCGCTGCCGGACAGAAAGCGGCAGCCGCCTGGCCGCACCGCGTCATGGCGGACCCAAATTCGGAGATTACGAAAGGCTTTGCCCGGGTATCGGACGTCGCCGCGCCGGCGGTCTACGTTCTTGATCCCAACCAGCGGCTGGTCGGCGTGCGCGCCCTGGACGGCGACGGCGGGGCCGAGGGCTTGTCCGGTTGGATCGCCGACATGCTGGCACAGGCGACCTACGGCCGCGAGGCGGCCCAGGTCCAGCGCATGGCGCCGGCCCTGATCGTGCCGCGCGCGTTGGAGCCAGAGGATTGCGATTGGCTGATCGGCCTGTGGCATCAGGGACCGCGCGACGACGGCACGGTCGCCGTGGGCGCGTCGGCGGGCGGCGGCGTACAGGTCGTGCCGACGACCAAGCGGCGCGAAGACTATTACATGCGCGATCAGGCGCTGCATCAGAAGCTGGTCGACCGGCTGATGCCGCGCCTGGTTCCCGAGGTCTCGAAGATCTTTCATTTCGAAGGCTATACGGTCGAGACCTTCAAGATCGGCTGCTACAAGGCGGAGAAGGCCGGGTTCTTCAACGTCCACCGGGACGACACCAGCCCCGCGACGCAAAACCGCAGGTTCGCCGTGACGCTGAACCTGAACACAGGCGAATACGAAGGTGGCGATCTGCGGTTTCCCGAATACGGGCCCGAGACCTTCCGCCCGGAAAAAGGCGCTGCCATCGTGTTTTCCTGCTCCATGCTGCACGAGGTCATGCCCGTGACCAAAGGGCACCGCTTCGTGCTGCTGACGTTCCTGACGGTCCCGCCGCAGGGCTGACGCACCGGCGAAACCGGCCCGAAGCCGCCGGTCCCCAAAGCGGGACTGCGGACAGGGGACCTATCCGGCGGAACTTGTCGAGATTTTTAGGAAAAGCAGGTGGCGCGCCCGGGAAGACTCGAACTCCCAACCTCCTGATTCGTAGTCAGACGCTCTATCCAGTTGAGCTACGGGCGCTTAAACGGGGCGGCGGATGCGCCCCCCGTTTGGAAGGAGCCGGACACTACTCCAGCACTTCACCGTTTGCAAGACCTAGGACGAGGGCCCGATAAAAGGTCGTCAGAGGCGGAATCTTCGTATTAAAATAGGAACTTGTGGTGCTCCGGGCCATTGAGTACACTCGCCCGGAAACTGAGGGGCGGGGTATGTTTAAATTCATACTCCCTGGGAATTTATAAACAACTCCGGTTGTTATCGGAGAAGAACCAAGGGCTCGCGGACGAAATGGGTTTTCCGAAACTAAGGGTTCTGCTGGCGGGGGCCGTGATTTTCACGGGAGCATGTTCATTCGACGAAGACCTTTGGCCTTCGCTGAATGCTTCGGATCCCGCGGGCCAACCGACGGCAGAAGCGGCACAGCCAGCCGCGTCGGCACAGAGCGCCGACGCCGGCAACCAAACCGCCGCACCGGCACCGTCGCCGGCCGAT
>CAJWCU010000039.1 GCA_913030825.1 uncultured Rhodospirillaceae bacterium
ACCGGCCAGGGCAGCCAGCGGTCGCCGTCGGACCTGGCGGGACTGTTCGACAACAATCCGCTGACCGGCTCCATCGTCGCCGGCGGCAAGGCGCGCCTATGGGCCGATTTCCAATTGCATGCCGACGGCTTCACCCGGTTCCTGTGCAACGTCGGCGAGATCAGCCCCTCGACCCTGGGCCGGTTGGTCCAGCGTATTCTGGAAATCGAGACCTATCGCATGATGGCGATGCTGGCCTTTCCGTTGGCCAAGGAATCGCGGCCGCGCCTGGCGGCGGTGGAAAAACGTCTGGGCGGCATCATCACGCGGCTGGGTACGCGTGAAGCGGTCGAGGACGAACGTCAGTTGTTGGACGATCTTTCGGCCCTCGCCGCCGAGACCGAGGCCGTCAATGTCGCGACGGCGTATCGCTTCGCCGCCGCCCGCGCCTATCACGAATTGATCAAGCGCCGCATGGCCGCGATGCGCGAGGAACGGATCGACGGCGTGCCCCGGGCGATGGAGTTTTTCGACCGCCGGTTCGCCCCCGCCATGGAAAGTTGCGAGAACCTGTCGATCCGGATCGAGCGCCTGTCCGAACGCATTTCCCGCGCGACGTCGCTGCTGCGCACGCGGGTCGACGTCGCGTTGGAGGCGCAGAACCGCGATCTCCTGGAATCCATGAACCGCCGCGCGCGACTGCAGCTTCGCCTGCAGCAGACGGTCGAAGGTCTCTCCGTCGTCGCCATCAGCTATTATCTGCTGTCCCTCGTCTCCTACCTGGCCAAGGGGGCGAAGCACGCGGGCTTCCTGCCCATCGATCCCTACGAGGTCGTCGCGATCGCTTTCGTTCCCGTGGTCGTGGGCATCTGGTTCGGGGTCAAACGGGTCCGCCACGTGATCGAAACGTCGGCCAAAGAAAGCGGAAAACCACCTCTCGATCGGTAATCGACGCCGGGGTCTGGTTCAAACGGACCGGGCGAAGGCCGCCAGCAGCATTTCAAATTCGCCGGCTGTCGGATACCCCGCGAAACTGTGTTCCGCGGGGGGTTCAGCCCAGGGCAGTTTCTCCCGCGTCATCGTCTCCATAAACGGCCGACACCATCGTGGGTCGTCGAACAAGGTCGGACGCAGGTTGATCACATCGTTCCATGCGACGATCCGCGTGAACATCCAGGTCTTGCAGGACGGACAGAAAAAATGATCGAGATCCGGCCCTTGGCTGCCGCCCTTTACGGGACTGCCTTTGGTGATGCGAAAGGCGGTCGCGGGGAACATCGCCGACAAGGAAAAGGCGCTGGCGCTCATGCGCTGACAGCCCCGGCAATGACAGGCCGAGGTCATGACGGCGGGGGCTGAAACCTCGAAGGTCGTCTGCCCACAGCGGCAGGCGCCGGTCACCGGCAAGGGGGCATCGTTCATGAAACACTCCTACGAAAGAGGTGCCAAGATACTCTCTGCCGTGACCGTTGCCGAGCGGATTGCGCCCCCTTTGGCCCTTGACCTTTCGGGGGACCGTTGTATGGTCCGTGCCTCGTGGTGATTTGTTCGACCAGCTTGCGGCCACGTTAAAAATCTCCGCTAAACGGTCTGTGGCGCTGCAGCCCTGACCCCTTGTTTATGCGGTCGGGGTTTTTTTGTGGCTGCTGCCGGTCGTCGGTCCGAAATGCAAGGATAGGGCGAACCAGGAGGCCCCAAAATGAAAGACGACAAGATCAATCCCGAAGCTTGGCGCATGGCGACCCAGATGGTGCGCGGCGGCACGTTCCGCTCGAGCTTCGAGGAAACCTCGGAAGCCATCATGGCGACCTCCGGCTATGTCTACGGCTCGGCCGAGCAGGCGGAACAGGCGTTCAAGGGCGAGTTGGACCGCTATATCTATTCGCGCTATGCGAATCCGACGGTGGCGATGTTCGAAAAGCGGATGGCGTTGCTGGAAGGTGCGAAATACGGCATGGCCTTCGGCAGCGGCATGGCCGCGATGTTCGCCTCTTTGGGGGCGCTGGTGAAGGCGGGCGACCGCGTCGTCGCCTCACTGGCGCTGTTCGGCTCCTGCCTTTACGTGATCCAGGATCTGCTGCCGCGCTACGGCGTGACGCCAGTGCTGGTCGACGGCACGGACATGGACCAATGGGAAAAGGCGCTGTCGGAACCTGCCGCCGCCGTGTTCCTGGAAACGCCTTCGAACCCCTGCCTCGATATCATCGACGTGCCCGCCGTCGCCGAATTGGCGCATAAGGCGGGGGCGCGGCTGATCGTCGACAACGTCTTCGCGACCCCGGTGTTGCAGAAGCCGCTGACCCTCGGCGCCGATATCGTCATGTACTCGACGACCAAGCATGTCGACGGCCAGGGCCGGTGTATGGGCGGCGCGCTGCTGACCGACGACGAAGAATATTACGAAGACCATCTGGTGCCCTGGATGCGCCATACCGGCCCCGCCATGAGCCCGTTCAATGCCTGGACCATGCTGAAGGGGTTGGAGACGATCGACCTTCGCGTCCGCCAGCATTGCGCCAACGCCCGGGCGATCGCCGAATTCCTGGAAGACCAGCCGGGCATCGTCAAGGTGCTTTACCCGGGGCTCAAATCCCATCCGCAGCACGATTTGGCGATGAAGCAGATGTCGGACGGCTCGACCATGCTGTCGTTCGAATTGCCGGGCGGCAAGGAAGCCGCGTTCAAGTTTCTGAACGCGCTGCACATCATCGATATCTCGAACAACTTAGGCGATACCAAGACTCTGACGACCCATCCGGCGACCACGACGCACCAGCGCCTGGCCCCGGAAGAGCGCGAAGCGTTGGGCATCGGCGACGGGCTGATCCGTCTGTCGGTCGGCCTGGAAGACGCCGAGGATTTGAAGGAAGACCTGGCGCGCGGACTCAAGGCCGCCGCCGGCTGAGAAATTCGGGGCGGCGGTGACCCCGCCGTTCCGGCTGACCTACTTCTGTACCCAGGGAAGGCCTTCGACTTTCCAGCCGCCGACGGTGCCGCGGTGCTGGTCGCCGTCCTTGTCGCCTTCGAAGCCGGTCAGGATATTGTAGGCCTTGCCGTATCCGGCGGCCGTCGCGGCCTCGGCGGCGGCGATGGAGCGCACGCCCGAGCGGCAGAGAAACAGGACTGTTGCATCCTTGTCCGGCACCTGGTCTTCCAGGTCGTCGGTAAACTCGGTGTTGACCTCGCCTTTCGGAAACAGAATCCACGAGATCATGTGCAGGTCCTTGCCGATGGTTGAGACGTCGGGCAGGCCGACATAGGCCCATTCCGCATGGGTGCGCACGTCGACAAGGACCGCCTTCGGATCCTTCTCGAGAATATCCCAGGCTTCCTTGGGCGAAATATCGCCCGCGTAGCTTCCGTCATTCATTGATTTTGGTCCTTAAGGGCTGCTGGCGGTGTCGGGTTATCCATCCAACACTTTAAGCATTTCCGGGACAGACACAAATTTGTCCCGGGGGCGGCTGTCTTCACCGGCCCGTTCGATCTCGGCGGCTTCGATCTTTTTCCAGTCGTCGAAGGTCACGACACGCACGCCTCGTTCGGCGAGAAGTGGTGCTAGCGCGTCGCGTCCGGCCTTGCCCGAGGTCGTCGCGGAATCCTTGAAATCCTCGCAGATGTATTCGGCGACGGTGACGCCGTCCGGCCGGTTCGACGAGATCACGCCCGACGGTCCGCGCTTGATCCAGCCGACGGCATAAAGCCCGGAATCGACGCGGCCGTTGTCGTTGGGGATGATGCCCGCCTTCTCGTCGAAGGGAGCCCCCTCGATCGGATCCGACCGGTAGCCAATCGCCGCGATCACCAGACCGCAGGGAATTTCGAAGAACTCGCCGGTGCCCTTGGCGTGGCCGTCGATCACTTCCGTGCGTTCGAAGCTGACGGCCTCGGCCCGCTCGTCCCCCAGGATCGCGACGGGGCTTGCGAAAAATTCGAAATGGATGCGCTTCGGTTTGGATGCCGGATCGTTCTGGGCGTATTCGCGAAGGGACGCGAGATTGCGTTCGGCCAGACGCTTGGCGCGGGCTTCCATGTCGTCGGGAACGGCGTCGGGCAATTGTTCGGGGCGGGCGATCGGCACCGCTTGCTCCAGGTCGCCCAGTTCGCGCAATTCGACGTTGGTGAACTTGGCCTCCAGCGGGCCGCGGCGGCCGGTCAGGTAGACGTCGGTCAGGGGGGCTTGTTCGATGGTCTCCATCGCATGGTTGGCGATATCGGCATGGGCCATGCCTTCACGCGAGCGGACCAGCACCCGGGCGCAATCCAGCGCCACGTTGCCGTTGCCGATGACCACGGCGGCATCGGTGTTCAGGTCCGGCTCAAGGTCGCGGAAATCGGGATGGCCGTTGTACCAGCCGACGAAGGCGGCGGAGCCGTGGACGCCGCCCTTGTCCGCGCCCGGGATGGTCAGCTTGCGGTCGCCGGGGGCCCCCACGGCCAGAACCACGGCGTCATACATTTCCCGCAGTTCGGCAAGGCTGATATCCTTGTTGACCTCGACATTGCCGAAATAGCGGACCTGGTTGAACAGGGCCGTTTGTTCGTACTTGCGGGCGACTTTCTTGGTCGTCTGGTGATCGGGCGCCACACCGCCCCGGATCAGGCCGTAGGGCGTGGGCAGGCGTTCAATGATATCGACCTGAACGTCACAGCCCCCGTTCAACAGGGCGTCGGCCGTGTAGAATCCGGCCGGTCCCGATCCGATAATGGCGACGGTGATTGTCATGCGTGCCCCCCGGTTTTCCGCATGGGCCGGCTCAGCTCACTTCCCAGGTGCGGCCGGCGCGCAGCAGCGCGTTGAAATCGGGCTTGTCCTTGCCCTTGCGGCCGTGATCGCGGACCAATTCGCCGACCTCTTCATCGTAGCTGACGCCCTCGGCGCAGTAGAGGACGCCTAGCGCCACCGGCATGGTCGGCGGTTCCATATGGGCGAGCAGGGTGGCGATCATCAGGTTGGTTTCGTCATGGACCAGGATGTCGTCCTCGGTGACGCCGTTCTCGCCGATGGTCGCGATCTTCAGCGTCAGGGATTTGGTGTTCAGGATCAGGCCCTTATCACCGTCCTTGCCGAAGGTCAGCGGCTTGCCGTGTTCGACGAAAATCTGCATGTCGGCGGAAACGTCGCGGCCCGTGAAGTTTTCGAACACGCCGTCGTTATAGACCTTGCAGTTCTGGAAGATCTCGACGAAGGAGGCGCCTTTGTGGGCATGGGCGCGGGTCAGGACCGTCGGCAGGTGCTTCTGGTTGGTGTCGATGCCGCGGGCGACGAACTTGGCCCCCGCACCCAGCGCGAAGACCGTGGCCGAGGCCGGATTGTCCAGCGAGCCCCAGGGCGTCGACGGCGATTGCGTGCCGACGCGCGAGGTCGGCGAATACTGACCCTTGGTCAGACCGTAGATCTCGTTGTTGAACAGCAGGAACTGCACGTCGAGGTTCCGGCGCAACAGGTGGAACAGGTGGTTGCCGCCGATCGACAGCGCATCGCCGTCGCCGGAGACCAGCCAGACGTCCAATTCCGGATTGGCCAGCTTCAGGCCCGTGGCGAAGGCCGGGGCCCGGCCATGGATCGTGTGAAAGCCGTAGGTCGCCATGTAATAGGGGAACCGCGCGGCGCAGCCGATGCCGGAAACGAAAACCGTATTTTCCGGGCGTGCGCCGATATCGGCGAGCGTCTTCTGCACGCCCTTGAGGATCGCGTAGTCGCCGCAGCCGGGGCACCAGCGGACCTCCTGGTCCGTGGCGAAATCTTTGGGGCTGAGGGCTTCGGGTGGGGTGACGACGTTCATGTTATTTCTCCAGCCGAGTGCGGATGGCGTCTTCGATTTCGACGATCTTGAAGGGCTGACCCGACACCTTGTTCATGCCTTCGGCATCGATCAGGTATTCGGCGCGCAGCACCGTGACCAATTGGCCGTGGTTCATTTCCGGCACCAGCACATGGTCATAGCCTTTCAGCAACTCGCCCAGGTTTTGCGGCATCGGCCAGATATGGCGCAGGTGAATATGGCTCACGTCCATGCCTTGGGCGCGGGAATTGGCGACGGCGCGGCTGATCGGCCCGTAGGTCGATCCCCACCCGACGACGGCAAGCTTGCCGGTCGTGTTGCCGTCTTCGACGGTCTGGGCCGGGATTTCCTTGGCGATGCCGGCGATCTTGGCGAACCGGGTGTCGGTCATCTTCTGGTGGTTGCCGGGATCGTAGGAGATATTGCCCGAATCGTAATCGCGCTCGATCCCGCCGATCCGGTGTTCCAGGCCCGGGGTGCCCGGGATGGCCCAGGGCCGGGCCAGGGTCTCTTCATCCCGCAGGAAGGGGTGGAAGCCTTCCGGGTCTGTGCGGAAACTCACCGGGATTTTTTCGAAATTGTTGATGTCCGGAATGTTCCAGGGCTCGGCCGCGTTGCCGATATAGCCGTCGGTCAAAAGGAACACCGGCGTCATGTACTTGATGGCGATGCGCACGGCCTCGATGGCCGTTTCGAAGCAATCGGCGGGCGAGCGCGCGGCCAGTACGCAAACCGGTGCATCGGCGTTACGGCCATAGACGGCCTGATAGAGGTCCGACTGTTCGGTCTTGGTCGGCATGCCGGTGGAGGGGCCCGCGCGCTGCGAATTGACGATGACCATCGGCAATTCGACGGCGATGGCGAGGCCGATGGCCTCGGTCTTCAACGCGATGCCCGGGCCCGACGACGACGTCACGCCCAGCGATCCGCCGAACGACGCACCGATGGCGGCGCAGGCGGCGGCGATTTCATCTTCGGCCTGGAAGGTCAGAACGTCGTATTCGACCAGGCGCGACAGGGAATGCAGGACCTGCGACGCCGGCGTGATGGGGTAGGACGCGAAAACCATCTGGATATCGGCGAGATGCGTGCCGGCGGCCAGACCCCAGGCCAGCGCCTCGGCGCCGGTCACCGTACGGTAGGTGCCGGGCGCGATTTCCGCCGCCTCGACCTGAAACCCGTGCAGGCCGTCGGGCAGTTCCATGGTCTCGGCGACCGTATGGCCCGCGTCCATGGCGGCGATGTTGGCGGCGGCCACTTCCGGTGCCTTCTTGAACTTCGCGTTCAGCCAATCCGCCGTCGGCTTGCGGTCGCGGCCGTACATCCAATACACGAAGCCCAGCGTCCACAGGTTCTTGCAGCGGAGCGCGTCCTTGTTGGACAGGCCCGATTCCTTGACGGCCTCCAGCGTGAATTTGGAAATATCCAGGGCGATCAGCTGATAGCCGTCGAGCGATCCGTCCTCCAGCGGGTTGGCGTCGTACCCGGCCTTGCGCAGGTCGCGTTCGCCGAAGCTGCCGGTGTCGGCGATGATGATGCCGCCGGGCTTGAGGCCGGGCAATTCGACCTTCAGCGCCGCCGGGTTCATGGCGATCAGCACGTCGAAGGCATCGCCCGCCGTCTTGATGACGCGCGACCCGAAATTGATCTGGAACGACGAGACGCCGAACAGGGTGCCGGCGGGTGCGCGGATTTCGGCGGGGAAGTCGGGGAAGGTCGCCAATTCGTTTCCGGCGAAGGCGGTTGCAAGGGTGAACTGGCCGCCCGTCAATTGCATGCCGTCACCGGAATCGCCGGCGAACCGCACGACGGCGGATTCGACGATTTGGCGGGCGGGGGAATCAGGTGTTTTCTCGGCGAGAGCAGTAGGGGACATGGAGATACGGTCCGTTTCCGGTCAGTCGATGATGCTGTCACGGCAGCGGTCGAAAGCAGAGAATACAGACGCGGGAAACAGCCGACCCTTGGATCGGCCATCAATGCCTCAGAAGAACTGCCCTGCGAGACCGTTACTTCAGCGTTTTCATTTATCTAGTCCATGCACGCCCCCGGAACAACCACAGTTTAATTGGTGATACAGGCGGCCGCCGCCGAGATTTCTCCTGGCCCCCGGCGGCCTGCGGGCATATGTAGGTCGGGCACCCATCGGTACGGAACGGCAAAGACGGAACCCCCATGACCGCGAACGGAAACATTATCGACCGGCTTCAGACACTTATCGGTAAAGCGCAATCGCTGGGCGCGGAGGCGGCGGACGCGGTCTACGTCAACTCGACGTCGCTGTCCCTGTCGCAGCGCCTGGGCAATCCCGAAGATGTGATGCGGTCGGAGGATCATGACCTGGGTCTCCGCGTGTTGATCGGCAAGCGCCAGGCCGTGGTGTCGTCCTCGGACATGGCCGATTCGGCGCTGGATGAATTGGCCGAACGCGCCGTCGCCATGGCCCGCCACGTGCCGGAAGATCAATACTGCGGCCTCGCCGATCCCGATCAATTGGCGGGCGACCTGGTCGATATCGACGATTTCGATCCGACCGAGCCGACGGCGGAAGATCTGATCCAACTCGCCGCCGCCTGCGAAGACGCGGCGCGGGCCGTCGCCGGCGTGACCAATTCGGAAGGGGCCGACGCCAGCTGGAGCGCCAGCGAGATCGCGCTGGTCACGTCGACAGGTTTCGCCCAGACACGCCGGGGGTCGCGCCACAGCATCGGCGTTTCGGTCCTGGCCGGCGAGGGCACGGGGATGGAGCGTGATTACGATTTCGCGACCAAGGTCTACGGCGCCGACTTGCCCGACGCGGCCGGGATCGGCACCTCGGCGGGGGAGAAAGCGGTCAAGCGCCTGAACCCGCAAAAGGTCTCGACGGCCCAGGTGCCGGTGATTTTCGACCCTCGGGTCGCCAATTCCATCGTTGGCCATCTGTCCAGCGCCATCAACGGCTCGGCCGTGGCGCGCGGCACGACGTTCTTGAAGGACGCCATGGGAGAGGCCGTGTTCGCCCCCGGCATCACGATCGTCGACGATCCGCACCGCCGCCGGGGCTTGCGCTCCAAGCCGTTCGACGGCGAAGGCGTGGCGACCAGGCCCGTGAATGTGATCGAGGACGGCCGCCTGACGACCTGGTTCCTCGATTGCCGGTCGGCCCGGCAACTCAAATTGACGACCACCGGTCACGCGGCGCGCGGCACCTCGTCACCGCCCTCGCCCTCTGCCTCCAATCTGTACATGGAGCCGGGCACGGTCTCGCCCGAAGACCTGATCGGCGCCGTCGACAAGGGCCTTTATGTCACCGAGCTGATCGGCATGGGGGTCAACGGTGTCACCGGCGATTATTCGCGGGGGTGTTCCGGGTTCTGGATCGAGAATGGTGAACTTGCCTTCCCGGTCAGCGAATTGACCATCGCCGGTAATTTGAAGGATATGTTCAAGGGCGTGACCCCGGCCTCGGACCTGGAATTCAAATACGGCACCAACGCGCCGACCCTGCGCCTAGACGGTATGACGGTCGCCGGCAAATGACCGTGAACCATCAGATCATCTTCAAGGCCCGTCCAGAGGGCTGGGTCACACCCGATTGTTTCGACACGCGCGACGTGCCGCTGCCCGAACCGGGCGAGGGCGAAGTGTTGGTTCGCACGGTCTACATGTCCATGGACCCGTCCATGCGCGGGCGGATGGACGCGGCCAAGTCCTATGCCCCCGGCTGGGTTCTGGGCGAGCCGTGTAAGACCCGTATCGTCGGCGAGGTCGCGGCCTCGCGCGCCCCCGACTTCGCCGAAGGCGATCTGGTCTTCGGCAAGGTCATGGACTGGGCCGACTATTCCCTGGTCCCGGCCAAGGCGATCCGCCGGATCAATCCGGACGCGGCGGGGCTGCCGCTCAGCTATCACTTAGGCGCGCTCGGCATGCCGGGGATGACTGCCTGGGTCGGTTTGGACCTGGCCGATCCGGTCGCGGGCGAGACCCTGTTCGTCTCCGCCGCCTCGGGTGCGGTGGGCCAGATCGTCGGCCAGATCGGCAAGCTGAAGGGCCTGACGGTCGTCGGCAGTGCCGGGACCGACGACAAGGTCGCGTATCTGACGGACGATCTGGGCTTCGACGCGGCGTTCAATTACCGCGCCGCCGGGGACGACATCCTGGGGGCCTTGCAGAAGGCGGCGCCGGGCGGCCTCGACATCTATTTCGACAACGTCGGCGGCCGCGTGCTGGAAGCCGCCCTGGACCACGCCAACACGCGGGCCCGGGTGGTGATTTGCGGCATGATCTCGCAATACAATCTGACCCGCGAGGACACGCCCGGCATCCGCAACCTGCCGCATATCAACCGCAAGCGCATCCGCATGGAAGGTTTCATCGTCTCCGACCACGAAGACCGCCGCCCGGAATTCGAGGCGGAGATGATCGGCTGGCTGAAATCCGGCGCCATCAAGTACCGCGTCGACGTGGCCGAAGGCCTGGAAAACGCCCCTGCCGCGATGATCGCCATGCTGAAGGGCGAAAATTTCGGCAAGCAGGTCGTGCGGGTCGGGGCTGAACCCTGAATAACGGACGGCTCATCTGTCCAAGCTCGAAAGACGTCCATGACCACGACCAACCGCCAGATCGTTCTGAAAAGCCGGCCCGAGGGCTGGCCCGCCCCCGGTAATTTCGAAATGCGCGAAGCGCCCCTGCCGGAAATCGCCGACGGCGACGTGCTGGTTCGCGCCCTTTACATGTCGCTCGACCCTTACATGCGCAGCCGCATCGGCACCGACCGGCCGCCGGCCGACCGGATGCCGCTGGACAGCCCCATGGAAGCCCGGGTCGTCGGCCGCGTCGCGGCCTCGCGTCATCCCGATTACCGCGAGGGCGATCTGGTCTTCGGCTCGCTCGATTGGGCCGATTACAGCGTCGCGGTCGGCGCCAAGAACCTGCGTCCGTTGCCCGACGCCCGGTACGACGGAAAGCCGGTGCCGCTCGCCTGGCATCTGGGGGCGCTCGGCCTGCCCGGGATGACCGCCTGGATCGGGGTGGAAACGGCCACGCCGGTCGCAGGCGAGACGCTGTTCGTTTCCGCCGCTTCGGGGGCGGTGGGCCAGGTCGTCGGCCAGATCGCCAAGATCCGGGGCCTGCGCGCCGTCGGCAGTGCCGGCACGGATGCCAAGGTCGATTTTCTGACAAACGATCTCGGCTTCGATGCGGCCTTCAACTACAAGACGGCGACACCGGATATTCTTTCCGCCTTGCAGGGCTGCGCGCCCGACGGTGTCGATATCTATTTCGACAACGTCGGCGGGGTGATGCTGGAGGCCGCGCTCGACGCCGCCAACCTGCGCGCCCGGATCATCGCTTGCGGCATGATCTCGCAATACAACCTCGCCCGTGACGAAACGCCGGGGGTGCGCAACCTGACCCATATCAACCGCAAGCGCATCCGCATGCAGGGGATCGGCGTCAGCGATCATGACCACCGCCAGGATGAGTTTCTCACGGAAATGGCCGGCTGGCTCGCCTCGGGACGGGTGACCTATCGGGTCGACGTCGCCGACGGTCTGGAAAACGCGCCCGCCGCCTTCGTCGCCATGCTGAGGGGCGAGAACTTCGGCAAGCAGGTCGTGAAAATCGCCGACGAAGCCTGAGCCGTCACGGCACCCGCGTCAGGTCGGTGACCCCGACGTCGTATCCCATCTGCGTCAGCACGGTGGTCAACTGGCCCCGGTGGTGAGTCTGGTGGTTGAACATATGGCTGACCATCAGCCAGCGGGGCTGGGTGCGCATCGTATCGTCGATCCGCGAATGCCATTCGATCATGTCGGCCAGCCATTCACCGGTCAGGGTTTCGGCCCAGGCCGCGATCTCGTCGTCCAACGTCCGGCGGGCTGCCCGCATCTCGTCGAAATCGTCGTAAAGCGGAACGTCCGTGCCGGGGGCCGGACGGTCGCCGCCGTCGAACCGGTTCATCCAGGCGTGATCGCCGAAGATCAGATGGTTCAGGGTGCCGTGCACGGATTTGAAGAAGGCGCCGCGGTCGGCCTTGCGCTCGGCGTCGGGAATTTCGGCGCAGACGGCATAGACCGCGTCGTTCATGGCGCGGTTGTAGGCGGCGAAGGATTGATACAGGGCGGGCGAGGACATGGGCGGGCTCCTTGTTCTGCCCGCCCAGTCTAGGAAACATCCGGGGCCAGGGAAAAGCGGTCCCTCGGGAACAGGAGTTAGGCTGGAACCAGCATGTCCAGGCGGTCGGCGGAAATCCGCGCGTCCAGCGGCAGGGTCGCGACGATGTCGCCGTCGCCCTGGACGGGCTCGCCCGCGGCCCCCTCGACGACGATCGAGGTTGCCGGGATCACTTCGTAATCCGGCAGCTTGTCCAACCGGCCCAGCATCATCCAGGCGGCATAGCGCAGCGCCGACCACGGCCCGACCGATTTGAACAGGCAGACATGCAGGCGCGGGTCGGTCAGGCGGGCCTCACGGGCGCAGACGAACCGGCCGCCGTAGAAATGGCCGTTGGCGAAGACCGCCGAACCGACGTCATAGGTCTTGCCGTCGATGATCAGGTGATAGGGCCGGAAATCGAAGCGGAAGAACCCGCGGAGCGTCTCCCAGACATAGGCGAGCTTGCCGATCAGGCGCTTCATCCCGGTGTCGACGCTGGCCACCACATGGGCGTCGAAGCCGACACCCGCCATCTGCACGAAGCGTCGTCCGTTGACCTCGCCCAGGTTGACCGGCTGCAACCGGCCAAGGGCGATGGTCCGCGCCAGGCCTTCCTCGTCGGTCGGCAGATCCAATTCGGCGGCCAGGACGTTGGCGGTGCCTAGGGGAATGACGCCGAGCGGCACGTTGCGTCCCGCGAGGCCGTTGATGACCTCGTTGATGGTGCCGTCGCCGCCCGCCGCGACGATCACGTCATGGACGTCGGCGGGGGCTTCCCGCGCCGTCCGTTCGGCGTCTCCGCGCGCCGTCGTTTCGTGCAGCGTCACCACGGCGCCCAGGGCCCGCATATGGGCGAGGACGCGGTCCAAGCGCGCGCGGCGGCGGCCCCCGGCGGTGGGATTGAAGATCACAAGGGCATTGCGGGGAGCGGTCAATACTGTCGCCGGCTCCCCCGGCAAAAGGTTTGAATCGGGCATGATTTCTCGCCGGGACGTGGAAATATGGCACTTTTGTTGCGACTATAATTGCGAAATTATTTCCCGTGTGTGAAGTTTACATGACATGGCTCTCTAAGTATTGCGGAACATATGCTCTATTACATAAAAGTCCACACTAAATATAGGCACAACGACACGAGCCGCTGTGGACCCCATGAACGCCGTACAGCCGACCCAGCCGAAAACGCCGCTCAAATTCCGCTCCATCTGGATATCGGATATCCATCTGGGCACGCGCGGGTGTCAGGCGGAAATGCTGCTCGATTTCCTCAAGCATACGGAATCGAAATACCTCTATCTGGTCGGTGACATCATCGACGGCTGGCGCATGCGCCGGGCGTGGTATTGGCGCCAGGCCCATAACGACGTGATCCAGAAGATCCTGCGCAAGGCGCGCAAGGGCACGCGCGTCGTCTATGTGCCCGGCAATCACGACGAGAACTTCCGCGATTTCGCCAATCACCGGTTCGGCCGGGTTGCCGTGTTGAACGAGGCCTATCACACCATGGCCGACGGTCGGCGGTTCCTGGTCATCCACGGCGACCAGTTCGATGGCGTCGTCAAATACGCCAAGTGGTTGGCCTTCCTCGGCGACAATGCCTACAACGCGGCGCTGATGTTGAACCTTTGGCTCAACATCGTGCGGCGCAAGCTGGGCTTTTCCTACTGGTCGCTGTCCGCCTACCTGAAACACAAGGTCAAGAACGCCGTCGAATTCGTCTCGAGCTATGAAGCCGCCGTCGTCGGCGAGGCCCGCAAGATGGGCGTGCAGGGCGTCATCTGCGGCCATATCCACACCGCCGAGATGCGCGACATGGACGGCATTCTCTACTGCAACGATGGCGACTGGGTCGAAAGCTGCACGGCTCTGGTCGAACACGAGGACGGCCGCCTGGAAATCCTGAAATGGGCGGAACTGCGCGGCCTATCCTTCCTGAGGGACGAAGAAGAATGCGACTCCTCATCGTCAGCGATGCCTGGTATCCCCAAATCAATGGTGTCGTCCGAACCCTCGACACCCTGAAGCAGGGGTTGGAAAAGCGCGGGCACCAGGTGCGCCTGGTCTCGCCGGACGAGTTTCGCTCGATCCCCTGTCCGACCTATCCGGAAATCCGCCTGGCGTTGTTTCCCGGGCGCGGCGTGGCGCGGGCGATCGAGGACTTCGACCCCCAGGCCGTCCATATCGCGACCGAAGGTCCCCTGGGCGTGGCCGCCCGGGCCCACTGCCTGAAAAAAGGCTATCCCTTCACCACGGCCTATCACACGCGGTTTCCCGAATACATTCACGCCCGCGTGCCGTTGCCGCTGGGCTGGCTTTACGCCGTCATGAAATGGTTCCACGGCCCGTCCTCGGCGATCATGGTGGCGACCCAGACGATCGAGGACGATTTGGTCGCGCGCGGCTTCAAACCGCCGGTGCGGCGCTGGTCGCGGGGGGTCTGGACCGATCTGTTCAAGCCCAGGGACAAGGCGTTCCTTCCCGATCCCCGGCCGATCAGCCTGTTCACTGGCCGGGTCGCCGTGGAAAAAAACATCGAGGCGTTTCTGAAACTCGACCTGCCCGGGACTAAGTACGTGGTCGGCGACGGCCCGCAGTTGGATGACCTGAAACGCAAGTATCCCGACGTCCGCTTCGCCGGCATGCGGGAAGGCGAAGACCTGGCGAAATACTTCGCCGCCGCCGACGTGTTCGTCTTTCCGTCGCGCACCGACACCTTCGGTCTGGTCCTGCTGGAAGCCATGGCCTCCGGCGTGCCGGTCGCGGCCTATCCGGTGCCGGGGCCGCTCGACGTGGTCAACCAATCGGGCGCGGGGGTGCTCGACGACGACCTGGGCAAGGCTGTCGAAGAAGCCCTCACCATCCCGGCCGAGACCTGCCGCGCCCATGCCCTCAAATACTCCTGGGACGCCAGTTTCGACCAGTTCGAAGGCAATCTGCACGTCTTTCGCTGAGCGTTTGAAAACCTTCCGATAAATCCCTGAAATACCGCGCGATTCTTGGCCTTTCAAAAGTCCCGTGGTAAAAGGTGCGACCCTGATCCATTGGAACCTTCGGAAGGACCCGAGGCCCGTGGCGTCCACCGTCGACACCCATTCGCCCGCCCACGCCTCCACGGCCAGCCTGCTCGGCCGGCTGCTCAAGGAAAGCATGCGCGGTTACATGCGCTGGTTCCTGGCGGCGCTGGTCTGCATGGCTGTGATGGCCGGGGCGACGGCGCTTAGCGCCTGGTTGATGGAACCGGTCGTCAACGACATCTTCGTCAACCGCGATGAAAGCATGTTGATGCCGGTGGGCCTCGCCGTGTTCGCCGTATTCATCACCAAGGGTCTGGCCAACTTCGGCCAGGCAACGCTGATGGCGTATGTCGGGCTGCGCATCGTGACGGACTACCAGAACCGCCTGTTCGACAAACTGTCGCGCATGGACGTGACGTTTTTTCAGAACTCCAACACCGGCGGGCTGATCTCGCGCTTCCTGGTCGACATCAACCAGATGCGGGGCGCCGTCTCCAACGCCTGGACCAGCTTGGGAAAGGACCTGATGACCCTGATCGGTCTGATCGGCGTGACCTTCTATCAGGATTGGCAACTGGCGCTGATTTCCTTCTTCATCTTCCCTCTGGCTTTGCTGCCGATCGTCAAGTTGGGTCGGCGCATGCGCAAGGTGACGGCGAATACGCAGCGCGAAATGGGCCTGTTCACGACGTTGTTGGAGCAAACCATCCA
>CAJWCU010000040.1 GCA_913030825.1 uncultured Rhodospirillaceae bacterium
CGGATCGATCCCGATCAGTTGGCCCGCCTGGGCCTGACCGCCGACCGGGTTCATCGTCTGACGATCGACGGCGACGGAACGGTCCTGAATGCGCGCGATTTCTTGCTCCGCAAGATCGGCGAGGACGCCCCGGCATCCGGCGACGCGCCGTCTTCGTCTTTGCCGACACCGTCGGAATTCGCCGAACCCTCGGCGGTGCCGTCCGCTGCGCCCCCTCCGTCGGCCTCATCGGCCCCGGCGGCCGCGCCGAGCGGTACAGCGCCTTCCGACGGCCCGCCCGTGCCCGACGCCGCACCCGTGATCCCGGTCACCCCGGCACCCAACTGACTCCCTGGCGGGATTGCCGCGGCGGGTTGATCGGAAAATTCCGGTTGGCACGGCGCCCGGCGTCGGTTTATCTGACGGGACGGCTGCCGCGCGGGCGGCCGGAACAGATCATGGGGCGAAGGCGCCCCTCGGTCGCCATTCCGGGGGCTTTCCCCGGCCAAATTCCAGGAGCCGCCTTATGACCGCCGCCTTGTCCCCGGCAGGAACCGACAGCTTCGAGACCGCCGAAATCGCGGGCCTTCGTTTTCCCCGCCGCCGTTTGATTTCCGGTATCCCGCCGTTGGAGCGCCTGGGCAATATTTCGTCCCGCCCGGATACCGCCGATATTTACGTCAAACGCGACGATATGACGGGATTGGGCCTCGGCGGCAACAAGGTGCGCAAGCTGGAATTCTATACGGGCCATGCGTTGTCGCTCGGCTGCGACACGCTGATCATCACCGGGGCGGTGCAATCGAATTACGTGCGCGTGACGGCGGCGGCGGCGCGGGCGGCCGGGCTGGATTGCCATATCCAACTGGAAGACCGTGTCGCGGGCATGGACGACGGCTACCGGACGGGCGGCAATGTGCTTCTCGACCGGATGTTCGGTGCGACCCTGCATTATCTCCCGGCGGAGGCGTCGGAGGCGGACGCCGACGTGCAACTCGACGCGATCGCCGACGGTCTGCGGGCCGAAGGCCGCAATCCCTACGTCATTCATCTAGGCGCCTCGTTCGAGCCCCGGGGGGCGTTGGGCTATATCCTCGCGGCAAAGGAAATCCTGGGTCAGATCGCCGATCTGAACGCCAAGGTCGGGCACGTCGTTCTTGCGTCCGGCAGCGGCCAGACCCATTCGGGTTTTCTGACCGGCCTGCGCCTGTGGGGATCGGTGTTGCCGGTGACCGGTGTCTGCGTGCGCCGGGACGCGGTCCAGCAGAACGCCCGCATCACTCAGGTCTGCGGAAACCTCGGCAGGCTGATCGGGCGCCCGGACCTGGTCGGGCCCGACGATATCGTGGTCACCGACGACTACCTGGGGCCGGGGTACGGCAAGAATTCGCCCGAGACCTGGGATGCCTTGCTGACGGCGGCCCGCATGGAGGGCCTGTTGCTCGATCCCGTCTATACCAGCAAATCCTTCGCCGGCGCGCTTGCCATGGCGGCCGATCCGGCCACACGCGACGCCGGTGCCGTCCTTTATCTGCATACCGGCGGCCTGCCGGCGCTGTTCGCCTATGAAGCCGCGATCGGCCAAGCGATGGCCGATGCCGATGCCGCCGCACCCAAACCAGCCTGAACCGGGAGAAAAGCCATGATGGATTGTTTCGCCAAACCGGGGGCCGCCGCGGTTCCCATCGCCGCCGTCGCCGCCGCCGATTTCAAAACCTGGCTGGCGTCCCAGGACGCGACGGTCAAGGCCTGGATCGGCGCCAACGATTTCGCGCCCAAGGCGGGGAAGTATCTCGCGGTGCCGGGGCCCAAGGGCGGCCTTGCCCTGGTCGTGCTCGGGCGCGGCGACAAGGCCAGCATGTGGGATTTCGGCGACCTGCCCAAGGCCCTGCCCGCCGGGCGCTACCGGCTCGAAGGCATGGACGGCGCCGACGACGGCGATCAGGCGACGGCGGCGGCGCTGGCCTGGGCGCTCGGCAGTTATCAATTCAATCGCTACAAGCCCGGTGGCGAGGCGAAGGCCAAGCTGGTCTGGCCCGCCGCCGCCGACCGGGCCAAGGCCGAACGGGAGGCCAAGGGCGTCTATCTCTGCCGTGATCTGATCAACACGCCGACCAACGACATGGGGCCGGCCGATCTGGCCGATGCGGCCAAGGAATTGGCCCGCGCCTTCAAGGCCAAGTTCAAGGTTATTGAAGGCGATCAGCTTCTGAAAAAGAATTATCCGGCGATCCATGCGGTCGGCCGGGCATCGGACCGCGCACCCCGCCTGATCGATTTCACCTGGGGCCCGGCCAAGGCGCCCAAGGTCACGCTGGTCGGCAAGGGCGTCTGTTTCGATACGGGCGGCCTGGATATCAAAGGCCCGGCCGGCATGAAGTTCATGAAAAAGGACATGGGCGGGGCGGCCCATGTTCTGGGCATCGCCAGCGTCCTGATGGCGGCCAAGGCCAACATCCGCCTGCGCGTGATGATTCCGGCGGTCGAAAACTCGATCTCCGGCAATTCGATGCGGCCCATGGACATCCTGCCGACCCGGCGCGGCACTACGGTCGAGGTCGCGAATACGGACGCCGAAGGCCGCCTGATCCTGGCCGACGCATTGTGGGAAGCCGTCGCGGAAGAACCGGAACTGCTGATCGATTTCGCGACCCTGACGGGTGCCGCGCGGGTCGCCTTGGGCACGGACCTGCCGGCCCTGTTCTGTAACGACGATACCTTGGCGGCGGATATTCTCGCGGCCGGCGACGGCGTGGAAGATCCGCTTTGGCGGATGCCGCTGTGGGACGGATATCGCCCCATGGTCGAAGGCAGCCAGGCGGACCTGACCAACGCGCCCGAAGGCGGGTATGCGGGCGCCATCACGGCGGCCCTGTTCCTGGAACATTTCGCGACCCCGGAAAAGGGCAAACCCATTCCCTGGGCCCATGTCGATCTGATGGCCTGGAACCGGTCTAGCAAACCGGGCCGTCCCATGGGCGGCGAAGCCATGGGGCTCCGCGCCATGGCGGGGATGATCCTGGCACGGTTCCAAGGGGGGCCGGTGGTCCCGGCGGCGGCGAAACCGCGGCGGCCGCGCCGCGCGGTAACACCCACCCGCCCGGCCAAACCCACCCGTAAGGCGCGGTGACGACGGCCGGGATGCGGCTGGGATCAGGCGGGCGGGGCTTGTCAGAGTCCCGGAAATGGATTAGAAGTTGCGACACCGTAATGAAAACCGGTTTTTGGTGGCGATGACGCATCCAACAAGCCGGAAATGCCGAACACGGCGCGGCGAGAACCCGGACAGGGGGAAGTAAGTCTATGGAATTGAACGAACTTCAGGCGCTGGATATTTGGCGCCGGGCGATCGTCTCCAGTGTTCGCCTCGACGCGCCGGACCTTTCGGCGCGGCAGATGGCGCTGCTTTTGACCGTTTACCTGACGCCGCCGCCCCATACGGTGCGCGGCATGGCGGAAATCCTGAAAGTCTCGAAACCCGCGGTGACCCGGGCCGTCGACCGATTGTCGGAATTGAATTTCGTGCGCCGCAAGGTCGATGAGAACGACCGCCGCAGCGTGCTGATCCAGCGCACCGTGCCGGGGTCGGTTTTTCTTCGGGAATTCGGCGAATTGATCACCGCGGCGGCCAAGCTCGAGGCCGTTTCCGACGAAACGGGCCTGCCCCCAGGGTATTGAGCGCGTATCGATCCCGGGCCTTCGGCCCGCAGGTGGATCGAACCGGGCGGATATCGAAACGCCCGTATATCGAACCGAAACCCCATCGAATCGGAAATAGATCGAACCGGGACGGCATCAAGCCGCCTGGCATCCGCGTGCCGTGGTTCAGGCGTTCTGCACGCCCTGCCAGGCGTTGTTCTTGAACCGCATCAGATAGGTCGGCAGGACCGCCGCCGTGGCGCGCGGCACGATGCCTAGGTTCTTGAAGGTCTTGGTCTTCTCGCCGACGACGTTGTCCGTGCGCAGCAAGGCGACCTGGTCCGAGGTCAGCGGCGGCACCGGTAGCAGGCCCAGGATCGCCCCCTGGATTTCCGCCGCCCAGAACGGCACGTTGACCAGGCAGCGCTTGCGCCCGGTCTGCGCGGTCACCAATTCCATCACCTGACGCATGGACATCACCGCCGGGCCGCCCAGCTCGTACGTCTGGCCGGCGGTTTTGGGGTCGCCGATGGCGGCCATCACGGCGTCGGCGACGTCACCGACGTATACCGGCTGGAACTTGGTGCCGCCGTCCTTGGCGCCGCCGATCACCGGCAGCACCGGCGACAGCCGCGCCATCGAGGCGAAGCGGTTGAAGAAATCGTCCTCGGGCCCGAACACGACGCTCGGCCGCAGGATCGTCGGCTTCTTGAAGGCCTCCTTCACGGCCTCTTCGCCGGCGGCCTTGCTGCGCGCGTATTTGGCGGCCGAATTGGCATCGGCGCCCAGGGCCGACATTTGGATCAGGCGCGGCACCCCGGCCTCCGCCGCCGCCTTGGCGACGTTGGCGGCACCCTCCACATGGACCTTCTGAAAGCCAGATTTGCCGCGTTCATAAAGAATGCCGACCAGATTGATCACCACGTCGGCGCCGGCGACCGCGGCGGCCACCGTATCCGGGCGGGTAATGTCGGCGGGCCAGGGCACGATCTGGCCGACGTCGCCCATGGGTTTCAGGAACAAGGCCGCATCGGCGTCGCGCCCGGCGGCGCGCACGCCCCAACCGGCGGCGGCCAGACGGCGGACCAGATGGCGGCCGAGAAAGCCGGAAGCGCCGAACACGGTGGCGATGCGTCGTTCCATGAATTTTTCCTCCTTCGGCGCGGCTTGGGGGGCTGGTTCACCGTATCGCGGGCGGAGTCTCTGGCTCCGGCCCCGGCGGCGGCCGCGCGGATCATTCATTGCCGGGAAAGATAGCAACGCCAAACGGACCTGTCGATTGCCTATGCATGGTCGAATGGCGTCTTCCGCGCCGAAATCCGGGGCCCGTCGGACCCTGCCGCGTGGCTTGCCGGATCACTCTTTGACGCCGACCTGCATTGCGGTGCTTGACAAGTGAAAGCCCGACCGTTAACGAAGGCCGCTCACGCCGGGACAAGCGCCCGGCGGTGAGGTTCCTAGCCGTATTTTTCGGTGGTGGAGCGGTCCCGTCCGAAGCAATTTCGACGAGACCCCGCAACCGGGCCCAGGTGGCGGAATTGGTAGACGCGCTGGCTTCAGGTGCCAGTTGCCGCAAGGCAGTGGAAGTTCGAGTCTTCTCCTGGGCACCATCTCTCTCCGGTCGGGTTTCCCCGAACGGGTCGCCGAAAAAGGCGGCGCGGGATGGATGGTAAAATCCGACGATCAAACAGAGCGGCAGAGACATGGACGCGCCAAGTCAATCCGGAACCCCCGTTATCCATCTGCATAAGGGCGATTTGCCCGCGGACCTGACCTTTACCGATGCGGTCGCCGTCGATTCGGAAACGCAGGGCTTGAACCTGTCCCGCGACCGCCTGTGCGTGGTCCAGCTGTCGGCCGGCGATGGCGTCTGCCACCTGGTTCAGATCGCGGCGGGCCAGACATCGGCCCCGAATCTCCAGGCCCTGATGGAAGACGCGGCGGTGACCAAGATCTTCCATTACGCGCGGTTCGATATCGCGGCCCTGAAACGTTGGTTGAACATCGACTGTACGCCCGTCTACTGCACCAAGATCGCGTCAAAGATGGTCCGCACCTACACGGACGGCCATGGCCTCAAGGACGTCGTCCGTGAACTGGTCGGCGTCGAACTGGACAAGCAGCAGCAGTCGTCGGATTGGGCCCGCGACGAACTCAGCCCGGCGCAACAGGGCTACGCCGCCAACGATGTCCTCTATCTGCATCGCGTCCGCGCCGCCCTGGACGAGATGATCGCCCGTGAAGGCCGCCAGGACCTGGTCCAGGCCTGTTTCGATTTTCTGCCGACCCGCGTCGCCCTGGACCTGGGCGGTTGGGGCGAGGTCGATATCTTCCACCACTAAGCGGGTGTCCCGCTGCGCGAACCGGGCCGGGCGGCGGGCCCTTGGCCCGCCCGATTTGCCTGGAATCCATGGCCGCCGGTTGACGCCTCAACGTCCCGGACGCATATTTAGACAACCTATTTTTTACGATCTGCCAGTATATTAGACGATCTGGCACGAAGATTGCTGGCGCCCGTGGCTCCCCCCGCCTATCCTGGCCCTCCGGGTGCGCCGGTGCGGTCTCGCCGAACGGCGGGCCGGCCATGGCGGCAACGACCTGAAGAACGACCGGAAGATCGAGCGGGACATGACGGCGGAAGCGGTAAACAAGACACATTCAAGCAGCCCGGCGAGCAGCCCGGACCAGGGTGCCGTCGGCCCCGCCGACGATCTGGCCGTGGCGCGCCGCGTGCTGGCCACCGAAAGCGACGGGCTGAAGGCGCTTGCGGCCGGACTGGGTGCGGATTTCGTCGCGGCCCTGGATATCATGGACCGGGCGACCGGCCGCATCGTCGTCACCGGCATGGGTAAAAGCGGCCATGTCGCGCGCAAGATCGCGGCGACCATGGCGTCCACGGGCACGCCCGCGATCTTCGTTCATCCGGCCGAGGCGTCGCACGGCGACCTGGGCATGATCACCCGGGCCGACGTCATTTTCGCGCTATCCAATTCCGGTGAGACGACGGAACTGAACGACCTGATCGCTTATGCCAAACGGTTTTCGATTCCGCTGGTCTCGCTGACCGGCAAGGCGGGCAGCACGCTTGCCGCCAATGCCGACGTCGCCCTGGTTTGTCCCGATACGCCGGAAGCCTGCCCCATGGGCCTGGCGCCGACGACCTCGACCACGGTGATGCTCGGCCTGGGGGACGCCCTTGCGGTCGCGCTGCTGGAGCGCAAAGGATTCTCGTCCGAAGATTTCCACGCCCTGCATCCGGGCGGCAAGCTGGGCCGCCGGTTGATGAAGGTCTCCGATATCATGCACACCGGCGACGAGCTTCCCCTCGCCCCGCCGGAAACGCCGATGACCGAGGCGCTATTGACCATGACGGCGAAGCATTTCGGCTGCCTGGGCGTGGTCGATGCCGATGGTCGCCTGATGGGCATCATCACCGACGGCGATCTGCGCCGCCACATGCCGGACGGTGTCCTCGACCGGACGGCCGGTGAAACCATGACCGCCGGCGGCACCACGGTCGAACCCGACCGCCTGGCGTCGGAAGCGCTCGGCATCATGAACGCCAAGTCGATCACCAATCTGTTCGTGCTCGAAGGTGGCCGTCCCGTCGGCATCCTGCATATCCACGATTGTCTGCGGGCGGGGGTCGCGTGAGCACGATGGCCATGGACTCCTATTCAGGGTTCGTTCAGGTCGCCAAGGTGATGTTGCCGGCAGCGGCCGTCGGACTGATCGCCCTGGTGATTCTCTGGCCCCATCTCAGGACCGAGGATTTACGTTTCCGCATCGGTTTCGCGGCCATCAAATCCAATGTCGACGGTGATCCGAATCTGCTCAATCCACGTTACGTGGGCACGGACGAAGACAACCAGCCCTATGCGGTGACCGCCGATATCGCCAAGAAACTCGACGGCGAAGGCATGGACGTGCGCATCGGCCTGGAACTGCCGAAGGCGGATATCACCTTGAAGGACGGCACCTGGCTGGTCCTGACGGCGGAAAACGGCATCTATGCCCGGCGCAACAAGACGTTGGACCTGTCCGGCGCGGTCAATCTGTTTCACGATTCCGGCTATGAATTCCGCACCGACAAGGCGCAGGTCGATCTCGCCCGGGGCATCGCGGAGGGCGACCGCCCGGTCCGGGGTCAAGGGCCGTTCGGCACATTGAACGCGGAAGGCTTCCGTCTGTTGAACAAGGGGCGGACCATCGTCTTCACGGGCAAGTCCAAGATGATCCTGAAGCCCGGCGCCGAGGTGCCGAAATGACGGCGGCCCGGATCCGGCGGCCGGTCTCCGGCGTGGTGGCGGCGGTCCTGTTGGCCGGCTGGGCCAGTCTCTGGGCCGCGGGCGGCGCACAGGCCCAGTCGATGAACCTGGGCTCCGGCGACGACACGCCGATCGAAATTTTCGCCGACAACGGCATCGAATGGCAGCAGGACAACCTTGTCTTCCTGGCCAAGGGCAATGCCCGGGCCGTGCGCGGCGGGGTCACCGTTCTGGCCGACCAATTGGCGGCGTTCTATACGGAACGCGCCGACGGCACGACCGATATCTATCGCCTGGACGCCGACGGCTCGGTGCGCATCAAATCCGACGGTCAGACGGCCAACGGGGAAAAAGCCGTCTACGACGTCGGCCGGGAAATCCTGGTGCTGTCCGGCGGCACGCCCAAGATGGTGACCACGGACGCGGTGATCACCGCGCAGCAGCAACTGGAATACTGGGAACAACGCCAGATGGCCGTCGCCCGCGGCAAGGCCGAGGCGGTGAAGGACAAGCGCCGGGTGCGTGCCGACGTGCTGGCCGCGTTCTTCCGTAAGACCAAGGCGGGCGAGAACAAAGTCTACCGCGTCGACGCTTACGACAACGTTTCGGTCCTGACCGACCGTGACCGCGCGTTCGGTGACCGGGGCGTGTACAACGTGGAAACGGGTATCGTGACCTTGACCGGTTCGGTTAGAATCCTGCGTGGGAAAAACGAGCTAAATGGTTGCAAGGCCGAGGTAAATCTCAATACGGGGATCAGCCGATTGTTCAGCTGCCCGGGGGGGCGGACCAAGGGGACTTTGATCCCCGGGTCGGACCGGGGTACTGCGGGGAAATAGGGGCGGGCCGCCGAGCCATCGGCAGCGGCCCCCCGTCGATCAAAGGGACGTAAAAACAAGATGAGCGAATTCGACAGGCCTTCCGGCGATTCCGGCCAAACCGTCCCGACGGGTGCGGCGCCGCGTCTGGTCGCCGACAATAAGGGCCTGGTTGCCAAGAACCTGGGCAAGAGCTTCAAGAAACGGCCTGTCGTGCGCGGGGTCAGCGTGTCGATCCAGCGCGGCGAGGTGGTCGGTCTGCTCGGCCCCAACGGTGCGGGCAAGACGACCTGCTTTTATATGATCACCGGTCTGGTGCAGCCCGATTACGGCACGATCATTTTGGACGGCCAGAATATTTCGGCCCTGCCCATGTACCGCCGGGCCCGATTGGGCGTGGGCTACCTGCCGCAGGAAGCCTCGATCTTTCGCGGCCTGACGGTCGAACAGAACATCCGGGCGGCGCTTGAGGTGGTCGAACCTAACCGCGATCGCCGCGAAGCGATTTTGGATGCCTTGCTTGCCGAATTCTCGATCTCGCATCTGCGCCGGGCGCCGGCGATCGCGCTGTCGGGCGGCGAGCGGCGGCGTGTCGAGATCGCGCGGGCCTTGGCGTCTAACCCGCATTTCGTCCTGTTGGATGAACCCTTTGCCGGGATCGACCCGATTGCCGTGGGCGACATCCGCGATCTGGTCGCGCATTTGAAGGACCGCGGCATCGGCGTGCTGATTACCGACCACAACGTGCGCGAGACGCTGGATGTGATCGACCGCGCCTACATCATTCACGACGGCATGATGCTGATGGAAGGCAAGCCGTCCGACATCGTCGGCAACGAGGACGTGCGCCGTGTGTACCTGGGCGACCGTTTCAGTCTTTAACCGCCGCCGCCTGATCGGCGCGCGCGCCGCCGGCCCCGGTGCCGGCGGGGGGGCTGTGCCATGGTGCTGACGCCCCGCCTCGATCAACGCCAAAGCCAGTCCCTGGTGATGACGCCGCAATTGCAGCAGGCGATCAAGCTGTTGCAGTTGTCGAACCTGGAACTGGCCGAGTTCGTCGAACAGGAACTCGAACAGAACCCCATGCTGGAACGGGACGAGGCCGATAACCGCGCCGACGATCCGGATCGCGGCGACGGGTCCGACGGCGATGGCGACGGCGACATGGGCGCCGATGCCGAGATGGCCGACGGTGGCGCGGGCGACGACGGTAATTCGGATGCCGACGGGGCGGACGGCGGAGAGCTGTCCATGGATTTCGGCGATGACGGCGACGGCGGCCCGGCCGATGGCGACATGGATGTCGCGCTCGACGATCTCTACACCCAGGACGGACAGGCCGACGCGGTTCAGGCCGCTCCCGACGCCGGGTACGAGCCGACATTGCCGTCGTCCGTCAGCGGCGGGTACGACGACGACCTGCCCGGTTTCGACCAGACCCTGTCGTCCGAGGTATCGCTCCGCGACCATCTGATGGAACAGCTGGGCATGGACACGGAGGATCAGGTCGACCGGATGATCGGCGCCTATATGATCGATTCCCTGGATGAGACGGGATATCTGTCGGTCGATCTGGATACCGTCGCCGACGCGCTGAACTGCGATATCGCGCGGGTCGAGGCCGTTCTCACCCGTCTGCAGCAGTTCGATCCGCCGGGCCTGTTCGCCCGCGATCTCAAGGAATGCCTGGCTTTGCAATTGGCCGATCGCGACCGCCTGGACCCGGCCATGGCGGCCTTCATCGACAATCTGGACCTGGTCGCGAAGCGCGATTTCAAGGCGCTGGCGCGGGTCTGCGGCGTCGATGCGGAAGACATCGCCGATATGGTGGCGGAGTTGAAGTCCCTGGACCCGAAACCGGCGTTGGCCTTCGACGGCGAGGTCGCGCAGCCGGTCATCCCCGACGTTCTGATGCGTGCCCGCCCGGCCGGCGGATGGCATATCGAATTGAACCCGGACACCCTGCCGCGCGTGCTGGTCAACAACCAGTACTATGCCGAGATCAATACCAAGGCCGCGTCGAAGACCGACCGCCAATACATTACCGAGCAGTACCAGTCGGCCAACTGGCTGGTGAAGTCCCTGCATCAGCGGGCGACGACGATCCTGAAGGTCGCCAAGGAAATCGTCCGCCAGCAGGATGCCTTCTTCCTGAAAGGCGTGCAGCATCTGAAGCCGTTGGTCCTGCGCGATATCGCCGACGTCATCGATATGCACGAAAGCACCGTCAGCCGGGTGACGGCCAATAAGTACATGGCGTCGCCGCGCGGCATTTTCGAATTGAAGTACTTCTTCACCTCGTCGATCTCGCGTTCGGACGGCGGCGAGGCGTTTTCCGCCGAGGCGATCAAGCACCGCATCCGCGCGATGATCGACGGCGAGCCGCCGGCCCAGATTTTGTCCGACGACAAGATCGTCGATATCCTGCGGGGCGACGGCGTCGATATCGCGCGCCGCACGGTCGCCAAATACCGCGAGGCCATGGGCATCCCGTCCTCGGTGCAGCGCCGCCGGCAGAAAAGCGTCGCCAGCTGAGCCGCAGGTTTCCGGCCAAGGACGCCGATTGCCGCCGAGGGGCGGGCAACACCCGCGACGGCATGATTTTAAGGAAGGTTAACCGCTTTCCATCTAGGCCAATGGGGTGGTTGACAGCGGCGGGTCACGGAACTACTTTCCGGGCCTCCGTCGAGGCGGGTCGGCTCTCCCGGAATGGCCGGGGACCCGAAGGCGTCCTCGGGGCCGCCGACTTTCAGGCATCACACCCGAGGCAGGGTGACCCTGGATTGGCCCCAAGTTGCCGCAAGGCACGAAACGACCCCAAGACGCGACCACAGGAAGAAGAAACGGCTAAGACCGGGACATGAATATCACCGTTAAGGGAAAGAACCTGGACGTGGGCGACGCGCTGCGGACCCATGCCGAGGACCAATTGACCGACGCCGTGACGAAGTATTTCGACAAGGCGTTGGAAGCCGCCGTCGTGATGTCGAAGGCGGGTCATACGTTCAACGCCGAAATCTCCGTCCATCCCATGGGCGGTGTGACCGTGCACGGGCGTGGCGCCCATGACGATGCCTATGCCGCCTTCGATCAGGCGGTCGAGCGCATCGCCAAGCAGCTGCGCCGTTACCACCGGCGTCTGACCAATCACCATGAAAACATGGTCGCCCACGAATCCATGCGGGCCCAGCATTTCGTGGTGCAGGCGGAGCCGGATCACGAGGAACTGCCCGAAGAGGGGCAACCGACGATCATCGCCGAACTGCCGACGGAAATTCCCACCCTTTCCGTCAGCGCCGCGGTGATGCGTATGGATCTTGCCGATGCCCGCGTTCAGATGTTCCGCGACAGCGGTTCCGGGCGGCTCAACGTGGTTTACCGCCGCGATGACGGCAACATCGGTTGGATCGATCCGGCCGCCGAAGCCTGAGGCAAGCGGGCTGCCCGTCTGGGTGCCCGATTTGGTATAAGGACTGGTTATGGAAATCAGCGACCTTCTCGACGAAGATTCAGTGATCGCGGATCTCAAGGCGACGAGCAAGAAGCAAGCGCTTCAAAAACTCGCCGAAGAGGTTCACCGCGTCGCCGGTCTGGACGAGCGCGCCGTGTTCGACGTGCTGATGGAACGGGAAAAGCTGGGCACCACCGGTGTCGGCAACGGCATCGCCATTCCGCACGGCAAGCTGCCGGGTCTGGATCGGCTGTACGGGATGTTCGCGCGCGTCACGCCGGCCATCGATTTTCAGGCCATCGACGGCAACCCGGTCGATCTGATATTCCTGCTGCTGGCGCCGGAATCGGCCGGAGCCGACCATTTGAAGGCATTGGCCCGGGTGTCGCGGTTGCTGCGCGACAAGACGACCTGCGAAAAGTTGCGGGGCACCGACGAGGCGGCCGCGCTTTATGGCCTTTTGACCAACTCGACGGACGTCCAGGCGGCCTGATCAGCCATTCTGAATTTGTTTGGAAAGACGGGACCCGAGGGCCCCGTTTTCTTTTGCGGGTTTAGTGCAGGGCCGCGACCGCGAAATCGTTTTTGAAGGCGGTGGCTTCGGCCAACTCGAAGCTGGCGGCCTGGCCCAATTCCTCGCCCGAGGCGGAAAACACGCCGTAAGCGGTCGTGCCGTCGGCGTTGACCGGCTTCACGAAAACGATTTTGTCCGCGCCGAGGGCCAGGAAGTCCGGCTTTGAAATGCGCCGCATGGCCATGGCTTTGTAGTTCCCAGGTGTTCTTTCCGTCATCCGTCGTCTCCCGACAGGCGCCGTCCCTTTTCCTCCACTCTTCTATGGAACCCGTGATGGGCTTTTCCGGGGCCCGTTCTCGGGCCCGAGGGGCATCGCATATGCTGCGCAGTATGGGCAAAAACGGTTAACCGATCGTTTAACGCAAACCGCCCGCCGCCGCCTTTCGGCGGGGCGGGCGGAGGCGGTGCGATGGCGGGCGTCAATGGACGGAATAGGGCTCCAGATCGTTCTGGCGCACGGTCGCTTGGGCGACGGCGAAGGTCTCCGCATAGCCCAACGGATGGCCGAGCGCGGAAAAGATGCCGTAGGCGGGTTTGCCTTCGATCTCGACGGCTTTGACGAAGGCCGTGGTCTCGGCGCCCAGGGCCAGGAAATCCTCGGCCGTCAGATTGGCGGCCAGGTCGTGGGCGGAAACGTCGGGCGGGCGGCCCGTGTGGTTGTCGGAATTATCCGGCGGATTGGCGTTCATGATCGAAACTCCTTTTTGGCACCGCGCCCCGTTTTCCGGGCACGCGGGCACTGGATTTCATGTTGCGCCGCCTATCTGCATGCCCAGGGCCGGGGCCTTTGGGCCGATCCTTGGCATCCGGACGGTGCGGACGGATGCCGCGGATATGAACGATGATGGCCGGGCCGGCGCCCGGGCCCGGGATCAATCCTCGGGTGCGACGTCGATGGTCTTGGCGGCTTTGGCTTTGGCGCCGGATCGCTCGATGGCGATGGTCTTCACCTCGGGTTCCGGGACATGGCGTTCAAGGTCGATGTGCAAAAGGCCGTTATCCAGATGGGCGCGGACGATTTCGATGCCTTCGGCCAGGACGAAGCTGCGCTGGAATTGGCGCGCCGCGATGCCGCGATGAAGGAACACCCGCTCGGTCCCATCATCTTGTTGGCGGCCGCGGATGACCAATTGGTTTTCCTCGACCGTGACGGCGAGGTCGTCGTCGGTGAACCCGGCGACGGCCAACGTGATGCGCAGCCGGTTATCGGCGACCTGTTCGATGTTGTAAGGGGGGTAGCCCTCGCCCGAGACCTTGGCGGCCTGGTCGAGCATGCGTTCGAAATGTTCGAAGCCCAACAAAAGGGGGCTGTTGAAGGCGCCGAGCCTGGACATGGGCGTTCTCCTCTGAATCCCTGAGCGAAAACGGCGGGAGGGCCCGATAGAAGCGGCACCCTCCGTCATCTCTTAATTTGGCAGGAAAAGGCGCCCTGTCAATGGCATGGCCTTGGGAACGTGGCGGCACGGCACCGCCCCCGGCGGTCAGCCGATGACGCGGCCGAGCCGCACCGCCGTCGCCCCTTTGTTCAGGCGCCGGGACGGCATGATCAGCACGCAATCGTCATGCGGCGTGACGACCGGGCGGTCGCCGTCGTGACCCAACAGGCTCCCCGCCTCGGCGATCACTTCCATACCCCTGAAGTCCTGGGCGAACCGGAAGTCGTCGGTTTCGATGGTCACCGGCTGCGTGATCTCGACGATTTTCTGCTTCGGCGGGGTCGGGCCCAGGTGGGGGGCGGCGAACTCCATGTCGACCGCCCCTGTATACAAAAGGAACCGCAGCGCCGTTTCCTTGGCGAGCGTCTCCGACGATTTTTCCCAATGCTGGCCGCATTCGACCAGAAGGGCGTCCCTGGGGCTGGCGGCATCCCGGAAGTCGGCATAGTCGCGCATGCGCCGGCCGGCGGCGTGGCCTTCGTCCATCACGACCAATTCCGGCACACCCACGCCCTCGGCCAGTTTGCGGCCTTTGTCCAGGGGGCCTGCCAGCATCAAGGCCCCCGTCGCGTGCTGCATGGAATGGATATCGAGCAGCCGGTCGACCGTATCGATGAAGGGCCGGACCTCGCGCGCCCGGCGCAACTCGAGGCTGTCACGGGGGCCGTCCAGGGTCGCGGCGTCCCACAGGCGGTTGAAGTCCTCATCGACGAAGCGCGACGCCGTCGGCATCGCCGGGTCGAACCGGGAATAGGCGGCGACGTTCATGAAGCCGAGCGACAGGCGCCCCTGTTTCGGACGCACGCCCAGCTTCATCAGCCAGTCCAGCGTGATGGCGCCGCAGACCTCGTTGCCGTGAACCACGGCGGTGATCGCCACGTGCGGGCCGGCCTGTCCGGAATCGAATGTCGTGATGTAATCGATGCCCGTGTTGCTCTCTTTGTATGGGGAGATGTCCGGCGCCGTCAGTTCGATGGGATAATCGTCGGTCGTCGGGACGGCGGGCGGTGTCATGGCGGGGCTCCGGGTGGGTGGCGCCGAACGGG
>CAJWCU010000041.1 GCA_913030825.1 uncultured Rhodospirillaceae bacterium
GTCCCGGCCGGCAGTCTGTGCTCTTGAGGGAAGGGAGGATTCATTACAAATCCATCCAACAACCCCAATATGGCAGGGCCGGCCCGGCGTCGCTGTGATTGCCATCACACCACAAACAACAAACGTCTAATTAACTGCCGGGTGGCGGCAAGTCTTTGATTTTACTTCGTTCTTTTTTCAGACCTAGTTCGCGCTCCAAATCGTCGAGAAACGCGTCGACCTCTTCCGGCGTCAATCCCAAGCGGAACGCGCCACCGGGGGCGAGCCTGACCGTCGGCCCGAAATTGCAACGCCCCATGCAGACCGTCCGTTCGACCCGAATGTCGAGCCCGCGGGCACGTACCGCATCCTCGATGGCTTGAGCCAGCCCCTCGCTGTCGCGAGCCGCGCAGGATGCCAAATCCGATCGCAAGCGGCGGTTGATACAAACCATGATCGTCCATCCGCCCGCAGGGGTGTCCAAGGGAAAACCAGGCATTCCCGGCGGCAGACTGTCATTCGTTTCAGACATGCCTATGAGAATTCCATCCGAAGAGTGCGACTGGCATGGAACCTGCACTTGTTTGCTGCGGTAGCTCAGTAGGTCGGATCTTAATCTCCTCCTCCCCCCAAGCGCCGGCTTGCTGGGCTGCCGTTTCCTCAAAAAAACCAAGCATTTTCAATCCCATGCTTTGAAATAGCGTGGGAAACGACGAAAATCGATTATTTTGAAACGCGTACCACCTAGCAAGACGCGTGGCAAATTGACAATCCGGACCTGAATATTCCGCCATTCTGCACAACCGGGCCAAGCGCCCCAGCGTCAGCGCCCGGCTTCGTCGAACAGACTGCGTCCCGCGTCGGTCAATTTGCAGACCTGCCAGTCGGGTTTCAGAGGGTTGTTGAACCAAGGCTCGGCCCATCCCCGATCGATGCAGGCGGTGACCGTACGGCTGCTGACCTTCTGGCCGGTCTCGTCGAACAGCGGGAGCTTGCCGCCCGCCTGGTTCAGGCCGCGCGCCAACCATTTCAATTGTCCCGCCGTCGGTCGCACGCCTGCGGAACCGGATTTGGCCGCATCGGCATCGGCCGCCGTGGTTTCATTGATCTCGGTCTGCCCTTGCGACATCATGCCTCCCGCTTGCATTCGTCCATGCCCCGGTCCCGGGGCTGCCTGTCCCGGGTTCGATGGTAATTGAGTTCCGATGCGCCGCCAACCGATTAGGGGCTGTCGAATGCTACCGAGGCCCTGAAATAAGCACGGAACCGCGCCATGACCGCTCGCCTGATCTATATGACCGCTGAAACCAAGAACGAGGCCCGACGGATCGCCGAAGCTTTGGTTGCCGAACGTCTGATCGCCTGCGCCAATATCCTGGGCGCCATGGAATCGGTCTATTGGTGGGAGGGCAAGGTCGCGCGGGGCGACGAGGTTTCGGTGATCTTGAAAACCCGGGACGGCCTGGTCGACAAGGTTCTGGCCCGGGCTGCCGAGTTGCATAGCTACGACTGTCCGTGTCTGGTCGTTCTTGACATTGCGGGCGGCCACGCACCGTTCCTCGATTGGATCGCGGCGGAAACCTCGGACGGGTAGAGGGAATGGGCAGGGGCGGCCTGCCCCGCGTCAGTTGGCGAGAATGCCCGCGCCGATTTTCTCGACGATTGCCTTGGCCGCTTCTTCCGACGAGATCCCGCCGGCGAAACCGACCTGAATGGCCTGGCTAAGGGGGCGCAGAAGCAATGCGCGGCGCTGATCGACGGCATCGGACGTGTCGTGAAGTTGCTTTGCGACGCCGCTCAGGCTGCTGCATAGCCGGCCGACGTGCTCGTAGCGGGTGTTTTCCAGCTGGCCGTGCGCCCGCTGGGTTTCCGACGCGACACGGGCAAGGCTCTCGCGCAAGGCTTCGTCAAACTCGCCTTTTTCCAGACGCGGCGCGACGTGATCGATCAAACCCTTGATTTCGTCGCCGATGAACTGAAGGCGGCAACCCTTGACGTCTTCTGCGGCGGCGGCAACGTCCATTTCCTTTTCCAGGAAGCCGATTTTCTCTCCGGCCAGCTTGCGCGCGAAATGGTTCGGTGCATCCAGGGATCTGGCGTCGTCATCTTGCATCCGCTTGGGGCCCATGTAGTCCTCAGTGACCACGAAGGGCCGGCGCTGATTGATCAAGCGGTTGATCCGCGTCATCAGGCTCGCGGCGGAGACGGGTTTCGGCACGACGTCGTCGACGCCCTGATTCAATGCGACTTTGATCGCCGCGGGCTCTTCGTCTTCCACGACGACCAGAATGATCGGCACGAATGGATTGTGCCCCAATCGACCCTGGCGGATGTTCTGGGTCACGGTGCCAAAATCGCCGTCCGGCAGGCGCAGCTCGCCGATGATCAAATCCGGGTCTTGCTGATTGAGGACCTCGACGACTTCCTTGCAATCGTCGGCCAGGCGAATGTCCCGGCATCCTTCGTTGAACAGAATATGCCGGATTCCCTGGCGTGCGCTGGCATCGCCATCCACCAGAAATACGCCCACATTCCCGAAATCGATATCCGCCATGGCTAAGTTACTCATCCCAAATAGAAAAAGGACGCTCCCCATAAGCGTGACGACAAATATAGCCCCAACGCCGAAGCGTTGAAAACCGGCGGTTGACAAAAGGCTGAAGGAATTCGGGTCAGATGCCAGTAAAGGGAGAAAAGCGTAGGGTCGCCACCGCTTGTGCGGCGATTCCTTCGCCCCGGCCGGTGAATCCGAGCTTCTCCGTCGTCGTCGCTTTGACGTTCACACGCTCCGAATCGATCTCCAGAATCTCGGCGATTCTGGCCGCCATTGTGGCCCGATGAGGGCCGACCTTGGGCGCTTCGCAAATGACCGTCACATCCACATTGATGATCTGCGCACCTTTGGCCCGCACGATTTCCGCCGCGTGGGCCAGAAAGATATGCGATTCCGCGCCCCGCCATTGCGGATCGGTGGGCGGGAAATGTTGGCCGATATCACCGTCGCCGGATGCGCCCAGGATCGCGTCGGTCAGTGCATGCAAGCCAACGTCGGCATCCGAATGCCCCTTTAGTTTTTGCGTGAAGGGAATGTCGATCCCACAAATGCGGCAGGAGTCGCCGTCCTCGAACCGATGAACGTCGAAGCCGAACCCGGTGCGGGTTTCGCCCGCCGTCAAAAGGGTTTCCGCGCGCATCAGGTCGTCTCCTGTGGTGATCTTGAAATTCGCTTCGTCGCCGGGTACCAGCGCGACGGATAAACCCGCGGCCTCGGCAACGGCGGCATCGTCGGTCAGGGCCTCGCCCTTGGCGGCACCATGCGCCTTGAGAATGTCGTCGAAACGAAACCCCTGGGGCGTCTGCACACGATAGAGGTCGGTGCGGTCGACCGTATCGGCGACCACGCCATCCGCCCCGCGCTTCAGCGTATCCGCGACGGCAAGGGCGGGGACGGCTCCCGGCGCGGTTTCCAGCGCCGTTAGCACATTGGAAATCACCCGCTTAGAGACGAAGGGCCGGGCCGCGTCATGGATGAGGACCAGATCCGGCGCGCCGCCGGTTTCCAGAGACGCCGCGAAATCCAGGCCGTTACGCACGGAATCCTGCCGTTCGGCACCGCCCGGCGTATGCCCTGCGATGTCCAGGCCGCGCGCGGCGGCTTCGAACAATTCCCGATCGTCCGGATGGATGACCCCGACCACCCGCGTCACCCCCGGGTGATCGGCGAAGGCGCGGAGCGCATGGCGCAGAACCGGCTCGCCACCGAGCATGCGGTATTGCTTCGGCATGTCGCCGCCGAAACGGTGACCGCGGCCGGCGCCGACGATGATGGCCGTACAATTCGCCATGGGTTTGTGCGCCTTGTCCAAGTAGCGATGGGGGGACGTCTGGCGCGGAACATACTGAACAACCGGCGATTTTGCCAATAGGACATCTTACGTGATGGGAATGCGCACGCCGCTCTTGTCAAACCGGTTCGGGAGGGCGATGTTCTAGCCCCGAGCGGGCGACGGACCCGTTTCTTCGAGACGAAAGATTTCGCCCATGGCTGCCGACGCCGCCTTGAACATCGCCGCCCTGATCGCCTTGCTGCCGGCCCTGCTGGCCGCCTGGAAAGGCGAGTCCGGGCCACCGACAGGCCGCTTCTGGTTCCTGCTGGCCGTCGCCGTCGCGGGGCCCGTCGTCTGGACCGTGGCCGCCGCCGCGACCGCCACCACGGATTGGCGCACGGATTTTTCCTTCGCACTTTGGGTCTCGGTCAGCGCCAGCCTCTGCGCGTTCGCCGCCGCCGCCGCGTTCGAACGAAACGTTGCGCGCCTGTCCCCGCTGTTCCTGGCCCTGATGACGGGCCTCGCTGTTTTGGCGACGCTGAGCCGTGGCGGATCGGACGCGGTCCCTATGGCCATGGCGCCAGGTGACGGGCCCTGGCTGTGGTTCCATATCGGCGTGTCGATCACGACCTATGCGTTGCTGACCGTCGCCGCCGCCGCGTCCCTGGCGGCCCTGTTGCAGGAACGGGCGCTCAAGCGGAAGAGACCGTTGAAGCGGCTTTCCGGCCTTCCGTCGGTCCTGGATTGCGAAAGCGTCGTGGTGCGCTTCCTCTGGCTGTCGGCGGCGGTTCTGGCGCTCGGCATGGCGACGGGGGCTGCAGTCAATCTGACCCATGGCGAGCCGGTCATGCACCTGACCCATAAGACCTTGTTCGCCATCGCCGCCTTCGCGGTGATCTGCGCCTTGTTGTTTGCGCATCTCAAGACCGGCGCACGCGGCCGGCAAGTCGCGCGTCTGGTTCTATTGGCCTATTTGTTCGTCACCTTGGCCTATCCGGGGGTGAAATTCGTGACAAGTGTTCTCCTGGCATAAAAAATCGGCAAAAAATTCTCGTCTTATGACCGGCATTTAGTTGAATTCCGGCCCGTTCTGCTTAATAAATGGGCACGCAATTTAGGAATACGGACATGTCCTTGAATATTGGTGGCGTTGAAATCACCGACCCCGTCGTGCTGGCCCCCATGTCGGGCGTCACCGACATGCCGTTCCGGCGGCTGGTCAAAAGCTGTGGTGTCGGGCTGGTGGTGTCCGAAATGATCGCCTCGAAGGCGATGATCCATGCAGCCAAGAAGACCATGAAGATGGCGACCCATTGCGCGGAAGAGCATCCCATGTCGGTGCAGTTGGCCGGCTGCGAGCCCGAGGTCGTGGCCGAGGCCGCGCGCCTGAACGAACAACGGGGCGCCGCGCTGATCGACATCAACATGGGCTGCCCGGTGAAGAAGGTCGTCAACGGCGACGCCGGATCGGCGCTGATGCGGGACGTCAAACACGCGGCCAAGATCTGCGATGCCGTGGTCAAGGCGGTGAAGATCCCCGTCACGTTGAAGATGCGCATGGGTTGGGACCACGATTGCTTGAATGCGCCGGAGCTTGCCCGCGCCGCCCAGGACGTCGGTATTCAGGCCGTCGCCGTGCACGGCCGCACGCGCTGCCAGTTCTACAAGGGAACGGCCGATTGGCGTTTCATTCGGAACGTCAAGGAAGCGGTGCAAATTCCTGTTTTTGCAAACGGAGATATCAATACGCTCGATGATGCCGCGCGCTGCCTGGACGAATCCGGCGCCGACGGGATGCTGATCGGGCGGGGCACCTACGGGCGCCCCTGGTTCCCGTCGCAAGTCATTCATTTCCTTAAAACGGGCGAACATCTGCCCGACCCGGCGGTCGAGGCGCAGTACGCCATGGTGCGCCGCCATTACGACGACATCCTGACCCATTACGGCGTCCACGCCGGGGTCAAGATCGCGCGCAAACATATCGGCTGGTATTCCAAGGGCCTGCCGAATTCCGCTGAATTCCGCGCCGATATCATGGGTCAGGAAGACCCCGAGGTGGTGCGCGGCAAACTCGCCGATTTCTATCTGCCGCTGCTTGAGAAGGCCGCCGCCTGATGGAAACCACCGTCACCCGGGTACGGAGCGGCGGTCGGGCCCATTCCCCGGCGGATTCCGCGACCATTCTCGACCTGCTACCGGCCCCGGTGGTGACGCTGGACGCCGAGGACCGCATCACCATGGCCAATGCGGCGGCGGAACAGTTCTTCAGCGCCAGTGCGGCCTATCTCAGCTACCGGCCGCTGGCCCAGTTCATTCCGGCGGACTCACCGCTGCATGGCCTGATCCACCAGGTCCGCAAGGGCAATTCCCAGGTTTCCGAACACGAACTGGCCATCGAAAGCCCGCGTCTGGGCCGCCATTTTCTCAGCGTCCAGGCAACGCCGCTGCCGGACTCGCCGGGCAGTATCGTGTTGATGATGCTGGACCGCGGCATCACGGAAATGATCGACCGCCAGATGACCCACCGGGGAGCGGCGCGCTCCATCACGTCCATGGCCGCCGTGCTGGCCCATGAAGTGCGCAATCCGCTGTCGGGCATCCGGGGGGCGGCGCAATTGCTGGAACAGAACGCGTCGGAGGATGACCGGCCGCTGGCCGAGCTGATCCGCCAGGAGGCCGATCGCATTTCGACCCTGATCGGGCGCATGGAAATCTTCACCGATTACGGCCCGTTCGAACGCCGTCCGGTCAACATTCACAAGGTGCTCGACAGGGTTCAGCGCCTGGCCGAGACCGGTTTCGGGGCCAACATCCGGTTCCGCGCCGATTTCGACCCCTCACTGCCGCCGGTGCCCGGCGACCACGATCAGTTGGTGCAGATCTTCCTCAACCTGGTAAAGAACGCCTGCGACGCCTGCCCCGAGGTCGGCGGCGAGATCAACCTGCGGACAGCCTATCAGCACGGCGTGCGGTTCACGCTGTCCGGACGGAAGGAAAAAGTCGCCCTGCCCATGAAAGTCTCGATCATCGACAACGGCCCCGGTATCCCGGAAGACCTGACCTCGAATCTGTTCGATCCCTTTGTCACGTCCAAACCCAACGGCACGGGCCTGGGCTTGGCGCTGGTCGCCAAGCTGGTCGGCGATCATGGTGGCGTCGTGGAATGCGAAAGCCGCCCGGGCCGCACCGAATTCCGTGTCATGCTGCCGTTCTATGAAGGCGGTGAATTGGGAGAACCGGTATGAGCGGCGATCGCACCGTTCTGGTCGCCGACGACGACGCGGCGATCCGCACCGTCGTCGCCCAGGCACTGGGCCGCGCCGGCCTGGACGTTAAAACCACGGGTCAGGCGTCGACCTTGTGGGATTGGGTCGCGGCGGGCGAGGGCGATCTGGTCGTTACCGACGTCGTGATGCCCGACGAGAACGGCTTGGACCTGGTCCCGCGCATCCGGGAAATCCGCCCGGACCTGCGCATCGTCGTGATGAGTGCGCAGAATACCATCCTGACCGCCGTGAAGGCGGCGGAAAGCGGCGCCTTTGAATACCTGCCGAAACCGTTCGACATCAACGAGTTGATATCCATCGTGCGCCGCGGTCTGGAAGCGCCGCCGGACCAGCAAGGGCTCAGCGCCGATCCGGCGGGGGTCGAAAAGCTGCCCCTGGTCGGTCGCTCGCCGGCCATGCAGGAGATTTACCGCACCCTGGCTCGCCTGATCTCGACGGACCTGACCGTGCTGATCACCGGCGAGTCCGGCACCGGTAAGGAACTGGCCGCCCGCGTGCTGCATGATTACGGCAAGCGCAAGGGGGGCCCCTTCGTCGCGGTCAACATGGCGGCGATCCCGCGCGAGCTGATCGAAAGCGAGCTGTTCGGCCATGAAAAAGGCGCCTTCACCGGCGCCACCATGCGATCGTCGGGCCGGTTCGAGCAGGCCGAGGGCGGTACCCTGTTCCTGGACGAAATCGGCGACATGCCGCTGGAGGCCCAGACGCGCCTGCTGCGGGTGCTTCAGGAAGGCGAATACACCGCCGTCGGCGGGCGCATGACGCGCAAGACCGACGTGCGCATTGTCGCCGCAACCCACCAGGACCTCACGCAACTGACCCGTCAGGGCCGGTTCCGCGAGGATTTGTTCTACCGCTTGAACGTCGTGCCGCTGCGCCTCCCGCCGCTGCGCGAACGGCTTGAGGATATCCCTGAACTGGTCAAAACCTTTCTCGCCAAGGCGGCGGGCGAGGGCCTGCCGTGGAAGATCATCGAAGGCAAGGCGATCGACCGGCTGATGGCCTATCACTGGCCGGGCAACGTGCGCGAGCTGGAAAACCTGATCCACCGTCTGGCCGCCCTCTATTCGGAAGAAACCATTTCCGAAGAAGCGATTTCCGCCGAACTGGCCGATCGGGGCCAGTCCGACGATGCGGGATCCAACCGGGGCCTGTCGCAGGTCGTCGAGGAACGTCTGGAGGCCTATTTCGGCGCCCATGCGGGCGCCTTGCCGGCGGCCGGGCTATACGACCGCGTCCTGCGCGAGGTCGAACGTCCGCTGATTATCCTGACCCTGCGCGCGACCCGCGGCAACCAGGTCAAGGCGGCCGAGGTCCTGGGCCTCAACCGCAACACCCTTCGCAAGAAGATCCGTGACCTCGATATCCCGGTGGTCAGGGGCCAGAAATGACGTCGGCGGCAGAGCCCGCGGCAGGCATGATGCGGCGGCTTTGGGCGCTGATCGGCCTGCGCGAGGCAAGCAAAAGACGCTTGCTGGCCTATGGCCTGGCGGCGGCGGCGGTCGTCTCCTGTGTCGCCACGGCCTTCATGCTGGTGTTCCAACCGGCCCATCGCCAAGACATCGATCTGATCGTCGCCATGATCTATCTGGACGGCGGCATTCTCTTGCTGCTGGGGTTGGTCGTGGGGCAGCGGCTGTTCTCGATCTGGCTCGATCGGCGGCGCGGCCAGGCGGGCTCCGGGTTGCATGTCCGCATGGTCGCCTTGTTCGCCCTGGTCGCCACGGCCCCGGCGATCCTGGTCGCCGTCATGTCGGCGACCTTTCTGCATTACGGGGTTCAGGCCTGGTTCAACGAACGCGTTTCGACGGCCTTGGATCAATCGATGACCGTGGCCGGCGCCTATCTAAAGGAACATCGGGAAAACTTCGGCACCGATATCCTGGCCGTCGCCAACGAATTGAATGCCAACGCCGGCATCCTGACGCAGGAGCCCTGGCGCCTGGGCCCGGTGCTGACTTTCCACACACGCTCGCGCGGGTTTACCGAAGCGATGATGGTCGACGGCACGGGCAAGGTCATCGCCCAGTCCGAATTCTCCCGTCCGCGGGAAACCGAAGCCATTCCGCCCGACATCTATCAACAGGCGCAATCCGGCAAGATCACCCTGATCCCCTTGGACGATCAGGACCGCATCCGCGCGATGTACAAGTTGAACCGCTACGTTGATACCTACTTGATCCTGGAGCGGTTCGTGAACCCGGACGTGCTCAATCACATCGACACCATTCAGAACGCCGTGAACGAATACCAGAAGCTGCAACGCGAACGCGGCGGCCTGCAGGTCAGCTTCATCCTGGTCTTCACCGTGGTGTCCGTGCTGCTGCTGCTGGCTGCCGTCTGGACCGGCCTGACCGTGGCGACCCAGATGGCAGAACCGGTTTCCGACCTGATCGCCGCCGCCGAACGCATTCGCGACGGCGATCTGTCGACAACCGTCGATGTGCCTAGGGCGGACGACGAGATTGCATCTTTGTCCCGCGCCTTCAACCGCATGACGGCGCAAATCCGGGGTCAGCAAGAGGGGTTGATTGCAGCCAACCGGGAGCTGGACGAACGGCGGCGCTTCACGGAAACGGTTCTCGCCGGGGTTTCCGCCGGGGTCGTCGGCCTGGACAAGGAGGGCCGTATCAATCTGCCGAACCGGTCGGCCTCGGTCCTTGTCGGGGATGATTTGAAAGAGGCCAAGGGGCGCCTGCTGACCGACGTCGTGCCCGAGTTCTCCGAACTCTTCAGCCAAGCGATGCGACGGCCGGACCGCCAGCACCGTGCGGAAATCAAACTGACCCGCAGCGAGGGGGAACGCACTCTGCTGGTTCGGATCGCCGCCGAACGCCTGGCCGGTGAGTTGCTGGGCTTCGTCGTTACCTTCGACGACGTGACCGAGCTTCTTTCGGCGCAACGTGCCGCCGCCTGGGCCGATGTCGCGCGGCGCATCGCCCATGAAATCAAGAATCCGCTGACACCTATTCAGCTGTCGGCAGAGCGGTTGAAACGGAAGTATCAGGATGAAGTCACCTCCGATCCCGAGACCTTCGCGGCTTGCACGGACACGATCGTTCGTCAGGTCGAGGACATCGGCCGTATGGTCGACGAGTTCTCGTCCTTTGCCCGCATGCCCGAGCCGTCGATCGGTAGTGAAAACCTGACCCGCCTGATCCGGGAGGTCGTCGTTCTGGAACGGGCGCGCAACGCCGAAGTTACCATCGACCTGGATATTCCGGACGGCGACATGACGTTGCGTTGCGACCGGCGGCAGGTGACGCGGGCCTTGACCAACATCATCAAGAACGCGGCGGAAAGCGTGGAAAGCCGTCTGGCCGCCGACGCCGACAGCGGCACCGCAGGCGAGGCGGGCCGCGTCGCGGTCACGGTGACCGATGCGCGTGGTCGCGGCGAGGGCGATGAAACCGTTTCCGTGATCGTCGAGGACAATGGCATCGGACTGCCCGAAACCGACCGCGACCGCCTGACGGAACCCTATGTGACGACACGGGCCAAGGGGACGGGGTTGGGCCTGGCGATCGTGCGCAAGATCATGGAAGACCACCATGGCGATCTACGCTTGGAAGACCGCCCCGGCGGCGGCGCGCGGATCAGTCTGGTCTTCCGCGACCTTGAAGAATCCGCCGACACGAGCGAAAAGGACCCGATGACGGTCGCAACCAGCCTTCGTTTGGGCTAGGGCATCGAAGCGGATAAACAATGGCGCATGACATTCTGATCGTCGACGACGAAAGCGATATCCGGTCGCTGACCGCCGGCATTCTCGAGGACGAAGGGTACGAGACCCGCGAAGCCGCCGACAGCCAGTCGGCGTTGGACGCGCTCGCGGCCCGGCGCCCGAACCTGGTGCTGCTCGATATCTGGCTCCAGGGGAGCGAGCTGGACGGCCTGCAGATCCTCAAAAAGATCAAGGAAAACCACCCGGAAATCCCGGTCCTGATGATGAGCGGCCACGGAACGGTCGAGACCGCCGTCACGGCGATCAAGGATGGCGCCTACGATTTCATCGAAAAGCCGTTCAAGTCCGACCGTCTGCTGTTGAACGTGCGGCGCGCCATCGAGGCGGCGCGTCTTCGGGTCGAGAACGAGGAGTTGCGTCTGCGTGCCGGATCGTCCCTCGATCTGATCGGTGCCTCGCCGGCAATGCGCGAGATCCAACAGGTCATCGAACGGGCCGCGCCGTCGAACAGCCGCATCCTGATCCACGGCCCCTCCGGCAGCGGCAAGGAGATCATCGCCCGGAACATTCATTCCCGGTCGCAGCGCGCCGATGGCCCCTTCGTCATCGTCAATTGCGCGACCATGGAACCGGACCGGGTCGAAACCGAATTGTTCGGCACGGAAGGAGAGGGCGGTTCGCGCCGGATCGGAACGTTCGAACGCGCCCATGGCGGGACCCTGGTGCTCGACGAAGTCGCCGACATGCCCCTGGAGACCCAGGGCAAGATCGTCCGCGTCCTGCAGGAACAGAATTTCGAGCGTGTCGGCGGCAGCACCCGGGTCCAGGTCAACGTCCGCGTCATCTCCTCGACAACCCGAGATCTTCAGGCCGAGGTATCGGCCGGTAATTTCCGCGAAGACCTCTATTATCGGCTCAACGTCGTGCCGTTGACGGTCCCGGCGCTGGCCGATCGGCGCGAAGACGTGCGGGCCCTGGTCGATCACTTCATGCGCCAGGCGGCCGACGCCACCGGCCAGCAGCCGAGGCGGCTGGGCGAAGATGCCTTGGCGGCATTGCAGAGCTACGATTGGCCGGGTAACGTCCGCGAACTTCGCAACGTCATCGAACGGGTTCTGATCCTGGCGCCGGGCGACAGCGAGATGGTTCTGGGCGCCGCCATGCTGCCGACGGAGTTTCTCGAAGGAATGCAGGCCAAAGGGATGAACAATCAGGACGACTATCTCGCGAAGTCGCTGCGCGACGCGCGCGAGGATTTCGAGAGGAAATACCTGAGTGCCCAAATGTCGCGTTTCGGCGGTAATATCTCGCGGACCGCCCAGTTCGTCGGCATGGAACGCTCCGCCCTGCATAGAAAACTCAAGTCCCTGGGCCTGACGGAAGAGGACAGGACATCCTGATGACCGCCTCGAATACCCGTCGGCTCGCGATCCGAAAAGGACGCTGGAAATGAAGATCATCGTCTGTGGCGCCGGTCAGGTCGGCGTCAACATCGCCCGCCAGTTGGCTATGGAAAATCACGACGTCACGATCGTCGACCAGGCGCCCGATCTGGTGCGCCGTGTCTCCGACACGCTGGACGCCCAGGCCGTGGTCGGCCACGCCTCGCATCCCGACGTGTTGGAACGCGCCGGCATTGCCGATGCCGACATGATCATCGCCGTGACCTTGACGGACGAGATCAACATGGTCGCCTGTCAGGTCGCCCATTCACTGTTCGATGTGCCGACCAAGATCGCCCGCATCCGCCAAAAAAGCTATCTCGCCCCCATGTGGGCCAACCTGTTCTCGCGCGATCATTTACCGATCGACGTGATCATTTCACCGGAGATGGAAGTCGCGCGCGCCGTCGCCCGGCGCCTGCGTATCCCGGGCGCCATCGATATGATCCCGTTGGCCGACGGGGCGGTGACGCTGCTCGGCGTGCGGTGCACCGAAGAATGCCCGTTGGTCAACACGCCCTTGAAGCAGCTGACCCAACTGTTTCCCGATCTCAACATCGTCGTCGTCGGCTTGGTGCGCGACGGCAACGCCATCGTACCCAAGGCCGACGATCAGATGCTGACGGGGGACGAAGTCTATTTCGTCGTCGATACCGCGCAGATCACCCGCGCCATGACGGCATTCGGCCACGACGCCAACGAGGCCCGGCGCCTTCTGATCATCGGCGGCGGCAACATCGGCCTGGTGCTGGCGCAGGAGATCGAGCGGGAATATCCCTGGGTCAAAGCCAAGATCATCGAACACAACAAAGAACGGGCCGAATACGTGTCCGGTCAGTTGGATAGCACGGTGGTCCTGAACGGCGATGCCCGTGACCTGGAAATCCTTGAAGAAGCGAATATCCGGGGCACGGACACCGTCGTCGCCGTGACCAACGACGACGAGAGCAACATTCTGGCTTCGCTGCTGGCCAAGAAATTCGGCTGCGATCGGACGGTGACGTTGGTGAATACCTCGATCTACGAACAGCTGATCGGCTCGCTCGGCATCGACGTGGTGGTCAGCCCGCGCAACATCACGGTCTCGACGATCCTGCAGCACGTAAGGCGCGGGCGCATCCATTCGGTCCATGCGGTGCGCGAAGGCCTGGGCGAATTGATCGAGGCCGAAGCGCTGGAAACCTCGGACCTGGCGGGTAAGACGCTGAAGGAAATCGATCTGCCGTCGGGCGTCGTCATGGGCGCTATCGTGCGCGACGGCAAGATGCTGTTTCCGCGCGGCACCACGACGGTCGAGGCCGGCGACCGGGTGATCCTGTTCTCGGCTCCCGAATCGATCCGCAAGGTCGAAAACATGTTCGCCGTGCAGCTGGAATACTTTTAGGTGCCGAAGACCCGACCGTGACCGATTTCTCACCGCCCACTCATCTGCCCAAGGCCGTCATCTTCGACTGGGACAATACCCTGGTCGATACCTGGCCGATCATCCACGACGCGCTGAACCATACCTTCCGGGCCTGGAACCTGCCCGAATGGACGTTGGCGGAAACACACGCCAAGGTCCGCAAGTCCATGCGGGACAGCTTCCCCGGAATTTTCGGCGACGATTGGGAAAAGGCGGGCGAGATGTTCCACGACCGCTACGGTGCTATCCACGCGGAGAAGCTGGAACCGGCGGCCGGGGCGGGGCACCTGCTGGCACACTTGGCCGATTCCGGGGTTTATCTCTGCGTCGTTTCCAACAAGAAGGGGCCATTCCTGCGCACGGAAGCAGAAGCCCTGGGCTGGGCGCCGCATTTCGGTGCGCTTGTCGGTGCGTTGGACGCGCCGCGCGACAAACCGGCCCGTGATCCCATCGATATGGCGCTTGGGCCCGGCGGCATGACGGCGGGCGGGGATGTCTGGTTTGTCGGCGATGCCGATATCGACATGGAATGCGCGCATGGCGCGGGGTGCTATCCAGTCCTAATCCGAGCGAACGAACCGGGTGTGGATGAATTCGTCGACTTTCCTCCGGCGCTGCATTTCACCGATTGCGATAGTCTTTGCAAGTTCACTCAGACACTGTAAGCTTCCCGGTAAGGCGTAGCGAAACCGCTGAGAAACATAACAGATAACAACAACAGGGAGCCCAAAACAAAGTCGGACGCGGCACATCTGCCAGCGCGCTAGGGCGTGGTTTGGCCAGAATTTGCCGGCAACAAGGCTTTGAGTGGGGGAGTGATGTCATCCGAAAAATCACAAAACGTGCAGGACGTTTTTCTTAACCACATCCGGAAAAACAAAACTGCTGTCACGGTCTTTCTCGTGAACGGGGTTAAATTGCAGGGGATTGTTACCTGGTTCGATAACTTTTCCGTCCTGCTGCGCCGCGACGGTCATACGCAGCTTGTCTACAAGCATGCGATTTCGACGGTCATGCCCTCCGTTCCCATTCAGCTGTTCGAACCGGATGCCGGCGAGTCCGCCGAGGGTTGACCGACGAAACCCCAGGCGACCTGACGACAGCCGCCAAAGCGGCGGATGCGGCGGCCTGCGCCGTTATCCATCCCAATATGACCACAGCGGTACAGACCACGGCCGGCGGCACGCCGGACCGGCGGTCTGCGCATGCCAATCTGGAAGAAGCGATCGCCCTCGCGGGTGCGATCGATCTGCGTGTCCTGCACGCAGAGGCGTTCGAGCTGCCCAAGCCGCGCCCGTCCACGCTGCTTGGCAAGGGGACGGTCGAACGGATCGGCGAAACGCTCCATGAGTTGCCCGGCTGCGAATTGGTCGTCGTCAACGCCAACCTGAC
>CAJWCU010000042.1 GCA_913030825.1 uncultured Rhodospirillaceae bacterium
AGTCGCCTTCCTCGATCCAATCGTTGATCAGGCGGCGGGAGATACTGTCCGTGCGCGGCAGGCGCGGGCGGGTCGGATCGGTCTCGCCGTAAAACTCGCCGAATTCGGCCAGTTCCGCCCGGGAGAACCATTTGGCCTCGCGGATTTCGTGGGGATCGACGGTGATGTCGGCATTCAATCCCTTGGCCCGGAAACCCAGCATCAGCGACGCCGGGAAGGGCCAGGGTTGCGAGCCCCGGTAGGTCACTTCGTGGACACGGATGCCCGATTCTTCGAAAACCTCGCGGGCGACCGCTTCTTCCAGGCTTTCGCCCGGTTCCACGAAGCCGGCCAGGGTCGAATACATCGGCGTGTCCCATCGGGTCGACCAGCCCAACAGGCAGCGGTCCACCCCGTCGTCGCCGACGTGGGTGACCAGCATGATGACCGCCGGGTCGGTGCGCGGGAAATGGTGGCGCGCGCAGGCCTCGTTGGTGCAGACCTGGACATGGCCGCCGTCGCGGGCCTCCGTCGGGCTGCCGCAATCGCTGCAGAATTTCTGGCGGCGGTGCCAATGCAGCATGCCCCGGGCATAGGCCAGGATCGTCGCCTCGTCGGCGGCCAGCAGGCGACCGACCTGGCGCAGGTCGGCGAATTCGGCGCCGTTGACCAGGGACGGCAGGCCGTCTTCTTCGTGATGCGAAAGGTCGACCGCCAGATAGGCGATTTCGTCCCACAGGCCCAGGAAAACCTGGCTGCTCGCCTGTTCCAAGGCGGCGGCGGCGGCGGCACCGGTCAGCCATCCGGCCTGCGGGGCGTCGCCCGGTTCCACCAGATTGCGGTCGCGCCATACGGGCACGATCCGCGTTGCGGGATGATCCAAGCGTTCCGCGATCCAGGCGGCATCGCGCCGCCGCTCGCCGGCCCGGTCCAGCGGACCGCCGGTATACATCAATCTTTTCGGCATTCGGGAAAAGTGGCACAGGCGGGGGGGCTTGGCAACGCCGAGCCATGCTGCGACTGCGCAATCGAAATTATCCCCAGGGCGACTGCGCACCGCGCTTGTGGAATCTCCGGCAAGAGTTGTTATATTACGCCCAGGAGACTGGCCCGGACGGGCTTCCTCGCCAACCCGGTCAGGTCCGGAAGGAAGCAGCCGTAACGAGTTTCGGCCCGGGTCGGTGCCAGTCTCCGCTTAATGTCTCATCTTATCGCCACGGATGATCAGGGGGTTCCGCAGGGTCCATGGACGAAACGGACGCAACCGTCGATCAATCTGTTTCCGGGGCCGCCCCGGACGCGCAGGCACCCGTGGATGCCCCGGTGGATGCTCCTGTGGCCGCGCCTGCCGCCGATGCGCCCGCCGGCGACGCCTATCAGGTTCTCGCCCGAAAATACCGCCCGACCGATTTTTCCAACCTGATCGGCCAGGAAGCGATGGTCCGTACCCTGACCAACGCCATCGCCGCCGGCAGGCTCGCCCATGCCTTCGTTCTGACCGGCGTGCGCGGCGTCGGCAAGACGACGACGGCCCGCATCATCGCCCGGGCGCTCAATTGCGTCGGGCCGGACGGTACCGGCGGGCCGACGGCGGCGCCCTGCGGCGTTTGCGACAACTGCAAGGCCATCGCCCAGGATCGCCACGTCGACGTTATGGAAATGGACGCGGCGTCGCGCACCGGCGTCGACGACATCCGTGAAATCATCGACGGCGTGCGTTACCGCCCGACCTCGGCCCGGTTCAAGATCTACATCATCGACGAAGTCCACATGCTGTCGAAGAACGCGTTCAACGCGCTTCTTAAGACGCTGGAAGAACCGCCCGAGCATGTGAAGTTCATCTTCGCCACCACGGAAATCCGCAAGGTCCCGGTGACCGTGCTGTCGCGGTGTCAGCGGTTCGATTTGCGCCGGATCGAGGTGCAGCGCCTGGCCGAGCATTTCAAGGGCATCTGCGCCAAGGAAGGTGCTGATATCACCGAAGCCGCCCTGCACCTGATCGCCCGCGCCGCCGACGGCTCCGTCCGCGACGGCTTGTCGTTGCTGGACCAGTCCATCGCCATGGCCGACGGCGAAATCGGCGAAGACCTGGTGCGCGACATGCTGGGCCTGGCCGACCGGTCGCAGGGCTTCGACCTTCTGGAAAAGACGCTGAAGGGCGACACACCGGGCGCCCTCAATCAATTGGCCGCCATGTATCAGGACGGCGCCGATCCGGCGGCGGTTCTCAATGATTTGCTGGAGATCGTGCATTTTCTGACCCGCGCCAAATTGCTGCCGGAAACGCTGGACGATCCCGCCGTGCCGGAAATCGAACGCGTGCGCGGCAAGGAACTGGGCGACGGCCTGGGCATGGGGGCCTTGGCCCGCGCCTGGCAGATGCTGCTCAAAGGCGTCGGCGAGGTGCAGCACGCGCCCAACGCCATCCAGGCGACGGAAATGGTCATCGTGCGCCTCGCCCATGCCGCCAACCTGCCGACCCCGGAAGAGGCCATCAAGTCGCTCGCCGACGGCACCGCCGTACCCGCCGCCGCCCCGGCGCAACCGGCGCCGTCTCCCGCCCCGTCGCCGTCGTCGCCGTCGTCTTCCGCGCCGCCGCCGTCATCCCCATCTGACGGCGGGGCCGCCCGCGCCATGGCCGAACCGGCCCCGATGCCGCAGGCGGAACCGGATTACGATCCCGCGCCGATGCCAGAGCCGGAACCGACGGCCCAGGCCGATCCCGGCGACATGGGCCCGCCGCGCCTGGAAAGCTTCGCCGATCTGGTCGCCCTGGCGGGCACCATGAAGGAAGCCATCCTGCAATCCCATTTGCTGACCCAGGTGCACTTGGTTGCGTTCGAGACGGGCCGCATGGAATTCCGCCCGGGCTCAGGCGCCCCCGACAACCTGGCGGGCGACCTGGGCAAGTTCCTGCAATCGGTGACGGGCGAACGTTGGATGGTCACCGTCTCCAACGAAGCGGGCCAGCCGACCCTGGCCGAACAGCGCGCCAAGGCCCAGGCCGACGAAAAGGCCGAACTGGCAGACCATCCGTTGGTCAAGGCGGTGATGGAGACGTTTCCGGGGGCCGAGATCAAAAAGGTCCGCCACCCCGACGACGACTAGGGCCGGGGCGCGATCCCTTCCGGTTTCGGGACATCCGCCGCTGCTTTGCCGCGCATCCAACGATCCATCAACACACAGGCGACCAGATCCCCGACCACGTTCAGGGAGGTGCGGCTCATGTCCAGGATGCGGTCGATACCCATGATCAGGGCGATCCCGGCGGGCGGCACGCCGACCGAACCCAGGATCGACGCCAGCACGACGATGCCTACGCCCGGCGTCGCGGGCGACCCGATCGAGGCCCCGACCGCCGTCAGCACGATTAGCGTCAATCCGCCCGGCCCGATGTCGACGCCGAAGACCTGCGCTAAAAAGATCGCCGCCACGCCCTGATAAAGCGCCGTGCCGTTCATGTTGATGGTCGCACCCAAGGGGATGATGAACTGGCTGACCACGGGCCTGACACCCAGGCGCTGTTCCGCCGTCTTCAAAGACAGCGGCATCACGGCGGCGGAGCTTGAGGTCGAGAAGGCCAGCAGGATCACGTCGCGGGCCGCCGCGACGAAGGCGACCGGCCGCATGCCGCCGCCGATCCGAAGCACGACCATCAAAAAAACGAACAGCAAGATGAGCCCCAGCAGCACCGTGCCGACATAGACGGCCATGCCGATCAGCGATTGCAGGCCGATCTTCGACGTCAATTGCGCCAACAGGCCGAACACCGCCCAGGGTGCGAGCCACATGGCCCAGCGCACGACGGTCATGCAGACTTCCTGCAGCGAGGCCAGCAATTCCAGCATGGGCCGCGCCTTGTCCCGTTCCATCATCACCAGGGCGACGCCGACGACGCTGGCGAAGATCACGACCTGCAGCATGTTGCTTTCGACCATGGACGACAGCGGATTGCTGGGCAGCAGGGTGATCACCCGTTCCGGCAATTCGCCCACTGTGGGAATGCCCGGCACATTGCCGGTGGCGGCCGGGGGCAATGGGTCGAGCCCGGCGCGGATGCTCGCCGCGTCCAGGTAGTGGCCCGGCCCGATGAACAGGGCCAGCGTGATGCCGATGACGACGGCGACGGCGGTGGTGATCACGAAATAGGCGATGGCGCGCAGGCCGAGTGCCCGCAATTGCGTCAGGTCGCCGTTCGACGACAGGCCCCGGATGATCGACGCGAAGACCAGCGGAATGACGATCATCTGGATCAGGGCCAGAAACAATTGGCCCGGAAAGCCCAGCCAGTTGCCGACGACCACGGCGATGTCGCGCGGCACCAGCCCGGCGCTGGGGCCCAGCAGCATGCCCGCGCCGATGCCCAGAACCATGCCGACCAGGACCTGCGCCCAAAGCCGGCCGCGCACAAGGTTCTGCAACGTCTCCGCCATCGGCAGGAGCGATCGATGCTCGATGCGCGGTGAGGGGGTCCAATCCGGCGGGGTTTCGCTCATCTCCGGCTCCTATCGGTTGGTGCGCGGATCAATCCATCAAAAACTTGTTGCCCGACGCCTCGCCCCAGGCCTCGACGAAGCGGCGCAGGTGCGGCCTTGCTTCGCCCTCGGCCTCGATCAGGGAAATCACATCGGCCAAGCCCTTGTTCAGGGCCTCGGTCGTCAGCACGCCGCGATGGTGCTGCCAGCGCAGGTAGACCAGATAGGTGTTCAGCACGTCGGTCTCGCAGTAATCGCGGATCTCGCCGACGCGGCCTTCGTCGAACATGGGCGCCACCTTCGATCCGTCGACGCCGAACTTGCCGGGCAATCCCAGGATCGCGCAGACCTCGTTCAGTTTGATCCTGGCCGACGCGCCGAAATCCGACAATGCCTCGATCAGGTCGCAGTGCCAGTCGGTGGCATAGCGGGCGGTGTAGTTCTCCCACTTGTTCGAGGTGTCGTGCAGCAACGGCGCCTGCACGCCATGGGCCATGGCGCGGTACTTCAGGACCGGCAGGTCGAAGCCGCGGCCGTTGAAGCTGACCAGGCGCGGGCGGATGCGCTCGAAATAACCGAAGAAGCCTTGCAGCAATTTCGCCTCGCCGAAGCTTTCCTCGCCGCCCGATCGCAATTCCTTCAGGTGATAGACCTCGCCGCCGCTGGGCGTATGTTCGATCTCGGCCTCCAGGAAGCTGATCGCGACGACGAGGTGAAAGGGCTGTCGGTGGAAATCGTTGCGTCCGTCGGTGATTTCCAGGTGATAGCGCGACAATTCGTCGCGCCGCGCCTGAATGTCGGGATCGTCGAAGCCGGTCAGGGCCGGCACGGCGTCCGTGTCGGGGATGGTTTCGATATCGAAGACGAAGAGGTTTCTATGCTGCATGAGGGTTGTTATACACTCCCAAAGCCTTCCCCCGACACCTTTGAAAAGCGGACGCACCCCATGAAGAACCTCGGCAAGATGATGCAGCAGGCGCAGGAGATCCAGGGCAAGATGGCCCGGATGCAGGAAGAACTGGCCGAGCTTGAGGTCACGGGCGCTTCCGGTGCGGGCATGGTCCAGGTCACGCTCAACGGCAAGGGCGAGGCGCGGGGGGTGAAGATCGACCCGTCGCTGCTGTCCGGTGCCGACACGGACGTCGACGTTCTGGAAGATCTGATCACCGCCGCCATCAACGACGCCAAGGCGAAGGCCGAACAGGAAATGCAATCCCGCATGCAGGACCTGACCGGCGGCCTGGGCCTGCCGCCGGGCTTCAAGCTGCCGTTCTGACCGGCGTAATCCGGGATCGGCGCAGCCCATGGTCACTTCCGACATCGACCGCCTGATTTCCTTACTGGCCAAGCTGCCGGGCCTGGGCCCGCGCTCGGCCCGCCGTGCCGTGCTTCATTTGATGAAGCGGACGGACAGTTTGATGAACCCGCTGGCCCGCGCGCTCGACGCGGCGGCGGAAAACATCAAGGTCTGTTCGACCTGCGGCAACCTGGATACCCGCGACCCCTGCGAAATCTGCACCGACACCCGCCGCGACGGCGCGCAGATCTGCGTCGTCGAGGACGTTGCCGATCTTTGGGCGCTGGAACGCACCGCCGGGTTCAAGGGCCATTACCATGTGCTGGGCGGCACGCTGTCGGCGCTGGACGGGGTGACGCCGGAAGACCTGCGCATCCCCGGCCTGATCGCCCGCATCCGGTCGGGCGGCGTGACTGAGGTGATCCTGGCGACCAACGCCACCGTCGACGGCCAGACCACGGCCCATTACATCGCCGACCGCATCAACGATCTCGACCAGGACGTGACCGTTTCCGGCCTCGCCCACGGCGTGCCGGTGGGGGGCGAGTTGGATTACCTGGACGACGGCACCCTGACGGCGGCCATGAAGGCGCGGCGCCCCATCGGCGGCTGACGCCGTCCCTGAATTTATTTTATTGGTCTTCGGAGCCTAGAACCCGCAGCGTCGGTTGGGCCGGGGCTTGCGCCGGGGCCAGGTCTTCCGCCGGGCTGTCGTCGGACAGTTGCAAATCCTCGATCTTGTCGCCGCGCTTGGTGATCTTGTCGGCGGAGATGCGGATGTCGCGGATATCCTTGGTCGCCTGGTCGAAATGGGTCTGCAGCTTGCCGACCCGGTCGTCGAGCCTGCCGACGTCTTCCATCATTTTCTGAACTTCGGCCTGGATGACGTGCGCCTGTTCGCGCATGCGGCTGTCCTTCAGGACGGCGCGGACGGTGTTCAGCGTCGCCATCAAGGTCGTCGGCGAGACGATCCAGACGCGGCGGCGATAGCTTTCCTCGACCACGTTCAGGAAGTTGGCGTGCAGTTCGGCATAGACCGCTTCCGACGGCAGGAACATCAGCGCCGATTCCGCCGTTTCGCCGGGCACGATGTATTTTTCGGAAATCGCCACGACGTGGGTTTTCACGTCCTGGGCGAAGCGGCGCGCGGCCGCGGTCTTGGCGGCTTCGTCGCTGCCCGCGTCGCGCAATGCCTGATAACTCTCCAGGGGGAACTTGGCGTCGATCACGATGGGGCCCGGAGGGTTGGGCAGCTTCAACAAACAATCCGCCCGCTTGCCGTTGGCGAGGGATACCTGGAAGGCGTAGGCCGAGGGCGGCAGGGTCGCGGTGACCAGATCGTTCAATTGGATTTCGCCGAAGGCGCCCCGCGCCTGTTTGTTCGACAGGATATCCTGCAACCCGACCATCTGTTGCGACAGGTCGGTCAGGTTCTTCTGCGCCGTGTCGATCACGGCGAGGCGTTCGTACAGCGTCTTGAGCGACTGGCCCGTGCGTTCCGATTGCTGATGCAGGCTGTCGCCCAGCCGCTTGCCCAATCCGTCCAGGCGGTCGTTGACGGTGGCCTGTGATTGCTGCAACGCGCCGGACAGCATGGATTGCTGACGCACCATGTCTTCCTGCTGGCGGGCCAGGGCCTCGGCCATATCGGTGATGCGGGCCATCTGGTCCATGTTTTCGCGCCGGGCCCGCTGGGTCACCGCCCAGACGCCGGCGATCAGCGCCGCCAGCAATGCCAGCCCGACGCCCAGAACCAGGCCCGTGTTGTCCAGAATGGTCACATCCATGTCTTTTCGTCGCCTTGTTTTCGGGCGAAAGAGGGGTCAAGCTTGCCGCAACGGGCAATGAAAACAAACAGTGAACTTTCCACAGGCCGCCGAGGCCTCCGCAAACGCAAGGAGACCGCCATGTCCCGCCGATCCCACCGCCGCCGCCATCTCGCCGCCGCCCTGATCCTGGGCCCGGCGGCCCTGCTGCCGATTCGTGCCGAGGCGGAAACCGGCGCCGCCAAGGAGCGCGTCGTCACGGTCTTTTCCAACGGCCTGGGCCAGGTCTGGGAACACCGTGTGCTGACGCCCGCCACCGGCCCGCGCGACATCGTCTTGGACGGCATCAGCAAGCGCGCCCTGGCCGAAAGCGTCTCGCTCGCCGGGACGGCAGGCGACCTGACGGTGCGCAGCATCTCGCTCGATACCAATCTTCTGACGCCGGACCGCCTGTTGCGGGCCTACCTGGGCAAGCAGGTCGGTGTCGTCAAAACCCATCCGACGACCGGGGAAGAACGCATCGTTCCCGCGACCGTGGTCTCGCTCGCGGGCGGCGTCGTGCTGCGCATGGACGGGCGGCTGGTCACCGGCATGCCGGGCCGCCTGGCCTTTCCCGACGATACGCAAGGCATGGTCACCAGCCCGACCTTGACCGCATCGATCGAGGCCGGATCGGGCACGGACGGTTTGCTCCTGTCCTACATGACCGACGGGCTGGATTGGCGGGCCGATTACACGGCGACCCTGGCGGCCGACGGGAAGGCCATGCGGATCGAGGCCTGGGCGACGGTCGAAAACGGTACCGGCGTCGACCTGGACGCGGACCGCCTGCGGCTGGTCGCGGGTCAGGTCAACCGCCCGCCGCAGCCCCGGCCGGTTGCCAAGACCATGCGCATGACGGCCGGCCCCGAAGCCGCCATGGACGCGGCCGGCGCCCTGCCGTTGCGCGAGGCGGTGGGGGCGGTGCATGTCTATACGGTCGCCGGGGCCGTGACCCTGCCGGCCGAGGGGCGCAAGCAACTGGCCTTGCTGGCACCGGTGACCGTGCCGGTGACGGAAACCCTGATCGCCACGGGCAATCCGCCGGTGTTCGGCCCGCAGCGCGGCGAAATGGCGGCCGCGCATCCCGAGGTGCGCCTCAGTTTCGCCAATACGGCGTTGGTGCCTGGCGGCCTGCCGTTGCCCGCCGGGACGCTCCGCGTCTACCGCGTCGGGGGGGAAGGCCCGCCGCTGTTTTCCGGCGCCGATCAGTTGCCGGACACGCCCGACGGCGAGGTCGCCGAGATTTCCCTGGGCCGGGCGTTCGACGTGACCCTGCGCCGCGAACAGACGGCCTTCAAGCGCCTGGACGCCCAGGGCCGCAACGTCGAAGCCGCCTTCCGCATCGAATTGAAGAACGGCCGCGGCGCGCCCGCCCGCGTGCGGTTGGAAGAAAATCTGCCCGGCGACTGGACCGTCGCCGAAGCCTCGCAGCCCCATGCCCGTTCGGGCAGCCGCGCGGTCTGGACCGTCGAGGTTCCCGCCAAGGGATCGAAGGTTCTGACCTATAAGGTCCGCGTCGCCCGCTGATTATCTAGGGGTGGGTGAGTCTAACCCAGAATGCCCGCCATCGCCCCGGTCATGCAGGTCGATAGCGTGCCGGAGATCATGGTCATCGGCGCCAGGCGCGCGATCTCGGCCCGGCGTTCCGGCGCCATGGCGACCAAGCCGCCGATCATGATGCCCAGCGATCCGAAATTGGCGAAGCCCGACATGGCATAGGCCAGGATCATCCGCGACCGGTCGGACAGCAGCTCCGGCCCCGTCTTGGCCATTTCCAGGTACGAGAGAAATTCGTTCAGCACGGTCTTGATGCCCATCAGGCTGCCGCCCGTCGCGGCCTCGGCCCAGGGCACGCCCATCAGCCAGACAACCGGCGCCATAACCCAACCCAACAGGCGTTGCAGGGTCAGGGGGGCGCCCGCGACGTCGGGGATCAGGCCCAGCGCCCCGTTGACGAGGCTGACCAGGGCGATCAGGACGATGATCATCGCCGTGATGTTGATCAGCAGCTGCACGCCCTCGCCGGTGCCGCGGGTGATGGCTTCCATGCTGCCGTGGTCGGGCGGCGGGTCCAGGGGGGCGGCGTCCGCCGCCGCGCCGTCGTCGCCCGGCATCATCAGCCGCGCGATCACCACGGCGGCGCAGGCGTTCATCATCGACGCGGTCAACAGGTGTCCCGCCGGGTTCTCCAACGCGTCCTTCAACAGGGTCGCGTAAAGCACCAGCATCGTGCCCGCCAGGGTCGCCATGCCGACGGTCATGATCAGGAACAGATCGGCGGCGGAAAGGCGCTTGAGATAGGGGCGGATCAGCAAGGGTGCCTCGACCATGCCGACGAAGACGTTGGCCGCCGCCGCGACGCCGGCGGCGCCGCTGAGCCCCAGCGTGCGGTTCAGCGCCCAGGCGAAGGCCCGCACCACGCAAGGCAGGATCCGCCAATAGAACAGAAGTGCGGAGAGCGCGCTGATCACCAGCACCAGGGGCAGGGCCTGAAACGCCAGGATGAAGCTGGCGCCGGGATAGCTTTCGGCGAAGGGCAGGGCGCCGCCGCCGAGATAGCCGAACACAACCTTGGTGCCGTCCAGGGTCGCCGCATGCAGGGCCTCTACCACGCCGTTGGCGGCCAGGAACAGGGCGCGGGCCGGCGGAAAGTTCAGCAGAACCAGGGCGATCGCCGCCTGCAGGCCAATGCCCGCCAGAACGACGCGCAGCGGAAAGGGCCGTTTGAAGCCCCCCTGCCACAGTCCCCCGAGGACCCAGGCCAAGCCGGTGAAGGCAACGAGGCCGATGACGCTTTGCCAGATCATTGTCCGCCGAGATTAGCCGCCCAAGGCCCGTCGGCAAAGGCGAATGACGCCCGCAAACCCTTGACCATCCGCGCCCGAGGCCATATCTGGTGGGAATTCCGCGTTATTCAATGAACCGAACCAGAAAACCATGGCCGAACTGGACATCATCGTCGCCCCCGATCCGCGTTTGAAAAAGCGCGCCGAACCCGTCGAAAAAGTCGACGACGCGGTCCGCCGCATCATGGACGACATGCTGGATACGATGTACGCGGCCAACGGCATCGGTCTGGCCGGGCCGCAGGTCGGCATTTCCAAACGCATCATCGTCGTCGACGTGTCGCGCGAAGGCGACGGGCCGCAGCCGATGCAGATGGCCAACCCGGAAGTCATCTGGGAAAGCGAGGACGAACGCGTCTACGAAGAAGGCTGCCTGTCCCTGCCGGAACATTACGCCGAGGTCGTGCGCCCCGAGGCGGTGAAGATCCGCTACCTCGACCGGGAAAACGAGATTCGCACGATCGAGGCCGACGATATCCTGGCGACCTGTATCCAGCACGAGATCGATCACCTGGACGGCGTGCTCTTCGTCGATCATATCTCGTCGCTGAAGCGCAACATGATCATCAAGAAGCTGCAGAAGTTCAAAAAGCAGCAGGCCGCCGAGGCAGCCCCCGCCTGATCATCCGCGCGGTCGTCCGTCTTCGGGCGACGGCTTCTTTACGGCACCGATCCCGGCCTATACAAACCCTTCATGACCACACTCGACCTCATCTTCATGGGTTCGCCCGATTTTTCGACGCCTGCCCTGCAGGCCCTGCTGGACGCCGGGCACCGCATCAAATGCGTCTATGCCCAACCGCCCCGCCCGGCCAACCGGGGGCAGAAAGAAACCCTCTGCCCGGTTCACGCCTTTGCCCTGGAAAAGGGGTTGGAGGTCCGCACGCCCAAGAGCCTGAAGGACGAAGCGGCGCAGGCGGAGTTCGCGGCGCTCGGCGCCGATGCGGCGGTCGTCGTCGCCTACGGCCTGATCCTACCGAAACCGGTATTGGAGGCACCGCGCCTGGGCTGCCTCAACATCCATGCCTCGCTGCTGCCGCGCTGGCGGGGCGCCGCCCCCATCCAACGCGCGATCCAGGCGGGCGACGCTGAGAGCGGCGTGACCATCATGCAGATGGACGAAGGCCTGGACACCGGGGCCATGCTGATGACCGGCAAACTGCCGATCACCGACACGACGACGGCGGGGGCGCTGCACGACGATCTCTCGGCGTTGGGATCGAAACTGATCGTCACGGCGTTGGACGGGTTGGCGGCGGGGACGCTGGACGCGACGCCGCAGCCGGAAGACGGCGTGACCTATGCGGCCAAGCTGGACAAGGGCGAGGGCAAATTGGATTTCAGCCAACCGGCCGAGGTGTTGGCCCGCACGGTGCGGGCCTTCGACCCCTGGCCGGGCACCTGGTTCGAGGTCGGCAAGGACCGCATCAAGGTCCTGGCCGCCGAGGCCGTCGCGGGCAGCGGCAACGCCGCCCCCGGTACGGTCATCGACGGCGCGGCGACCATTCAATGCGGCGACGGGGCCCTGCGGCCCACGCGCCTGCAACGTCCCGGCAAGGGGCCCATGGCGGCGGCCGATTTCCTGCGCGGCTTCGACTTGGCCAAGGGCGCGCGGCTTTAGCCCGCTTTCTTCGCGGCGCCGATCGTCTGCATCAACTGTTCCAACCCTTCGTAGGGCTGCGCGCCGACCAGGCCGTGCAGCTGGCCGTCCGGCCCGGCGGCGACGAAGGTCGGCACGCCGGTGACGCCGTATTGGTGGGACTTGGCCCAATCCTGATCGACGGCGTCCTTGAACGTCCGCTCCTCGATCACCTTGGCGGCTTCGTCGACATCCAGGCCGGCGGCCTTGACGATGTCCAGGATGACCTCGACGTCGCCGATGTTGCGCTGGTCGACGAAGTAGGCTTCGAAGAACTTGTCGTGAATGCCCGCGCCACCTTCCTGCGTTTCGGCCCATTTGCCGACTTCCTGGGCGAGGCGCGAATTATAGGTATGGCTGCGGTCCTTGAAGGGCAGGCCCTCTTCCTTCATCAGGCCCTGCATGCGGGCGTTCTTCTGGGCGATCTCGCCCGCGCCGACGCCGAACATATCGGCCAGGGTGCGGCCCTCGGCGGGCGTATCCGGATGCAGCGGGAAATGCACCAGCTTGATGGTCACATCGTATTCGTCGCGCAGCTTCTTGACCCGGTTGTCGCCCAGGTAACACCAAGGACAGACGTAGTCGGAGAAGACTTCGAGGGTGATCGGTTCGGCCATCGGGGCTATTCCTTGTGTCTCGCGTTCATTCCACAATCTAGGGACGGTCCGCCCGAAATCAAACCATGAATGCCCCCAGCTATGACCGCACCTATTGTTACGTCTATGTCCTGGGCACCCGATCCGGGGGGCGACCCGCGACCTATGTCGGTTGGTCGACGGACGTGGCGGCGCGGCTGGATGCGCATAATTCGGGGCGCGGGGCCAAGACGACGCGGGGCCGGACCTGGGAGATCCTCTACATGGAGCGCTATGGATTGAGGGGCGAGGCGATGTCCCGCGAATGGTATCTGAAGCGCGACCGGACCTTCCGCCGCGCCCTGTTGGACGGGACGGCTTGATCGCGGATGAACCCAGGGAGGCGGCGGGGCGTCGGGAGCCGGGAGGCCGGGTTAGACCAGCCGGATGTCGGCCCGGTCGCCGTAGGCGCCTTCGATCAGGGCGGTCGCGTGGCGGACCATGTCGGCGCCTTCACGGCGCTTGATGAGAAAGGCGTTGCGGCCGGCGGCCGCGGCATGGCGGACGAAGTTATGCAGTCCGTAGGTCACGAGAAAAGTTTGTTCGGTGGTCATGGTAATTCCTATTGGGTATCAGTCGGTGCGCGGCGCGGGGCGATGGCCCCGGCGCGCGCCGGAATGAATGGAGGCGCATGTGGCGCGGTGGTGCGGAGACGGCGCTGTTCGGCGTCCGGTCCCTGCCCAGGTTATTCGGGAGTCGTGTCCCGGGGCGGCTGAGCGTCCGCGGCGGGCTGCTCGGCATTGCCGGACGCGGCGGCCTTTGCGGCCTCCTTCGCGGCGGCACGCTGGGCTTTTTTCGCGGCTTTCTGGCGCTCGCGTTCCCGGCGTTCGAAATCGTAATTGGGCTTTTGAGCCATCTTAATCTCTCCGGATGAAAACGGTTCGGAAAGTCTTCGTCGGCAGTCATCGAAACCGGGCGGGAAAGGATCGGCCAAAGCCGACCCCTTCCTGCGACCCGGGGTCGTTCCGATCAGTCGGCGAGCGACAGATTCTCGGCGGCGGTCTTGCCGTCGCGTCCGGCGGCCAAGTCATAGGTGACTTTTTGGCCTTCCGTGAGCGTGCTCAGGCCGGCCTGCTCGACGGCCGAAATATGAACGAAGGCGTCCTTGGAGCCGTCTTCCGGTTCGATGAAGCCATAGCCTTTGTTGGCGTTGAAGAATTTAACGGTACCTGTGGTCATGATGATGTCCTCTAACAGGAGATGGGTGCCGTCCTGCGCTTCATGCGCCGGATCGGTCGATATAACGCTCGCATTGTCAGGGGATCAGGAAGGTGACCGGCGGACCGGTTGATTCAAATCTCGAAAACAAAATGCAATTCGCTGGAACGCAC
>CAJWCU010000043.1 GCA_913030825.1 uncultured Rhodospirillaceae bacterium
CTGCGGGCGGCCGCGCATCCGCGTGCGCCTGCGCCCGGCCAAGGATTGGGGCGGGTCGGGCGTCGAGACGACGCGCGGGTCGAACCATATCCGCTACCTGGGCACGGGCCAGGTCATGCGCTGCACCACGGATTTGCCGATCACTTATGTCCTGAACGAAACGGCCTTCCTGTTGGACAAGCCGGCGAGCCTGCTGTTTGGCCCGGACGAAACCGTACCCGAAGGCGCGACGGCGATGTCGCGGGAATTCTACGACCAGACCTGCGATTACTGGCGGGAATGGTGCCGCTATCTCTCGCTGCCGTTCGAATGGCAGGACCAGGTCATCCGCGCCGCCATCACGTTGAAGATGTGCAATTTCGAGGAAACGGGTGCCATCGTCGCGGCGATGACCACCTCGATCCCCGAATCGCCGCCGGAAACGCCCGGCTCGGCGCGTAATTGGGATTACCGGTATTGCTGGCTGCGTGACGGGTATTTCGTGGTCTCGGCCCTCAACCGTTTGGGTGCGACGCGGACCATGGAAGGCTACCTGGGCTACATCACCAACATCATCGCCCAGGCGTCGGAGGGCCATTTGAAACCGGTCTACGGCCTGTCCTACGATGACGACCTGGAAGAGCGCGAAATCGAGACCTTGGCCGGTTACCGCGGCATGGGGCCGGTGCGCTGCGGCAACCAGGCGCACGAGCATATCCAGAACGACGTCTACGGCAGCGTCATCCTGTCGGTGACCCAGGTGTTCTTCGACAAGCGCCTGAAACGCCAGGGCGACGAAACCCTGTTCACCATCCTGGAGCCGCTCGGCGAACGCTGCCTGGCGCTCTACGACAAGCCCGATGCGGGCCTGTGGGAGCTGCGCAATTTCGCCCATGTCCATACCTATTCCAGCGTCCTGTGCTGGGCCGGGGCCGACCGCCTGGCGCGCATCGCCGATCACATCGGTCTCAAGGACCGGGCGGCCTATTGGCGGCGCGCGGCCGACGACATGCGCGGCCATATCCTGGCCGAAGGCTTCAATGCCGAACGCAATTCCTTCGTCGACGCCTGGGGCGGCGACGCGGTGGACGGCAGCCTGTTGTTGCTGCTGGAACTCGGTTTCGTCGATGCGGACGACCCGCGTTTCGCCGGGACCGTGGCGGCGATCGAGGAAGATCTGAAATTCGGCGACTACGTCTTCCGCTACGTGAAGGCCGACGATTTCGGCGAACCGGAAAACGCCTTCATCATCTGCACCTTCTGGTACATCGACGCCTTGGTGAAACTCGGCCGTCAGGACGAAGCCCGCGCCCTGTTCGAAAACATGCTCGCCAATATGAACCCGGCGGGTTTGCTGTCCGAACATATCAACTTGGAAAGCCACGAGCTCTGGGGCAATTTCCCGCAGACCTATTCCCTGGTCGGCCTGATCAATTCGGCGACCGCACTCTCCAAACGTTGGAAGGACGCGTTCTAGGACGCGGCTATTTTCATGGCAACGAAGCCCCCGGAAACGAAGAAGTCGACGACGAAGAAACCCGCCAAGGCGAAAACCCCGGCGATGACCGACGGGCGGCTGATCGTCGTCTCCAACCGGGTGCCCGACGTGAAGGGCGGCAAGGTTCAGGCGGGCGGCCTCGCCGTCGCCCTGGAAGAAGCCCTGCTGGCGGCGAAGGAAGGGGTCTGGTTCGGGTGGAGCGGGCGCGTCGGAACCGATGCCCAGGCGCGGCCCGAGGTCACCGAAGCCGGGCCGATCACCTACATCACCATGGACCTCTCGCGGAAGGCCTATAACGAATACTACAACGGCTTCGCCAACCGGGCCCTCTGGCCGCTGTTCCATTACCGCATCGACCTTGCGACCTTCTCGCGCGAACATCAGGCGCGCTACATGGAGGTCAACACCATGTTCGGGGATGAGCTGTCGCATTACCTCAAACCCGGCGACACGGTCTGGGTCCATGACTATCACCTGATCCCGCTCGGCCAATGCCTGCGCCGTCACGGCCACGATCAGACCATGGGCATCTTCCTGCACACGCCGTTCCCGGCGGCGGAAGTCCTGATCGCCTTGCCGACCCACCGCGAACTGGTGCAGGCCCTTGCGGCCTACGATCTGATCGGGTTCCAGACGGAAAACGACAAGCGTGCCTTTGCCGACTACATTCGCCACGAGGCCCGCGGCTCGGTGACCAAGGACGGCCGCGTCACGGCCTTCGGGCGCAAATTCCGCATCGGCGTGTTTCCCATCGGCATCAACCCGGAACAATTTGAAGGACCGGTCGCCAACCCGAAACAGATGCGCTGGGCCCGCGATCTCAAGGAACGCTCAGGCGACGGCAGTTGGCTGATCGGCGTCGACCGCCTGGATTATTCCAAAGGCATATCGCAACGTTTCGCCGCGTATGAGCGGATGTTGGAGCGCTACCCCGCCTATCGCGGCTGGGTGACCTATTTCCAGATTACCCCGCCGTCGCGCGGCGAGGTTCTGGAATACAAACAGATCCGCCAGGAACTCGAAGCCCAGGCCGGGCATATCAACGGGCGCTTCGCTGACATGGACTGGGTGCCGCTGAACTACATCAACAAAAGCTATTCCCGCGACCGCCTGGCCCTGTTCTACCGGGCCTGCGGCGTCGGGCTGGTGACGCCGCTGCGCGACGGCATGAATCTGGTGGCCAAGGAATACGTCGCGTCGCAGAACCCGTCCGATCCGGGGGTGCTGGTGCTGTCGCGGTTTGCCGGGGCGGCGCGCGAGCTGACCGACGCCCTGATCGTCAATCCCTACGACGTCAATTCCGTCGCCGACGCCATCGCCCAGGGAATCGAAATGCCCTTGGACGAACGGCGGCGGCGTTGGCAATCGATGATGAAGGTCATCCGCAAGAACGATCTGAACCGTTGGCGCGAGACCTATCTTGCGGCACTGGCGGCCTGCGGGGCGGAGCGGTCGGCGGCGTGAGTATCTGGTCGGGCTTGGTCGCCGATATCGGCGGCACCAACGCGCGGATCGCCCTGGTTGGCGCCGACGGCGGGTTGGCGCGGCCGGGCCGCTATCTTTGCGCGGATTTTCCGGACCTCGCCACGGCCCTCGGCCGGTATGCGGTGGATCAAGGCCTGGACGCCCTGCCGCCCCGCGCCGCCGTTTGCGCCGCCGGGCCGGTCGAGGACGGCCGGGTGCGAATGACCAATCACGCCTGGGAGATCGACGCGGCGGCGACCGCGGACAACCTCGGTCTGGACCGCCTCGATCTGATCAACGACTTTACGGCACAGGCGCTGGCCCTGCCCGCCCTCGGGCCGGGCGACCTGTTCCCCATCGCGCCCGGTCGGGCGATGCCCGGCGCGGCGACGGCGGTGATGGGGCCGGGGACCGGCCTGGGCGTCGCCGGACTGATGCCCGGTGCTGGGATCGCCGACGTCGTGACGTCGGAGGGCGGCCATATGACCGCCGCCCCGCGCGACGCCGACGAGGCCCGTGTCGTCGCGGCCCTGGAAGGGCGGTTCGGTCACGTCTCTTATGAACGCCTGGTCTCGGGGCCGGGCCTGGAGAACATTCACGGCGTTCTATCCGGAGACGACGGCACACTGTCGGCGGCGGAGATCAGCCGCCGCGCGCAGGACGCATCGGACGACGCCTGTGTCCGGGCGCTCGACCTGTTTTTCGGATTCTTGGGCTCGGCGGCGGCGGATCTTGTGCTGGCGCTGGGGGGCCGAGGCGGGCTGTATCTCGCGGGGGGCATCCTGCCGGGGATGACCGGGGCCCTTGCGGCGTCCGGGTTTCACGCCCGGTTCTGCGACAAGGGCCGGTTCCGGGACTATCTGGCGGCGGTGCCGATCCAGGTGATCGTCCATCCCGCGCCGGCTCAGCTGGGCCTGATGCGCCTGCTTACCGGCGCGGGGAACGATTGACGGAAACGGTGGTCTAGAGAACGCCCGCCATGACGGCCAGGCCCGCCGCCGCGATGGCGCCACCGCCGACGCGACCGGCCAGGTCGCCCTGGGCCGAAGACAAACGCGCGGCACCCAGGCCGGCGGCGATGCCCGCCAGATGCAGCAACGACGTCGCCAGCACGAAGCCCAGGCCGTAGCCCAGCGCCGAGGCGCCCAGCGGCATTTCAGCCCCATGGGCGAAGCCATGGAACAGGGCGAAACCGCCGACCACGGTCATACCGAGAACCAGCGGCAGGTTCTTGGCGAAGGCGGCGGCAAGGCCGATGACGACGACCGACAGGCCGATCATCAGTTCAACGCCGATGAAGCCCATACCCGCGACCCCGGCAATGCCGCCCATCGCCATCATGGCGACGAAGCTGGCCGGGACGGCGTAAAGTGCCCGCCCGCCCATGGTCGCGGCCAACAGGCCGACGGCGACCATGGCCAGAAGATGGTCCAGCCCGCCGATCGGGTGCATGAAGCCGTGGGCGAAGCCCGACGCCGGACCGGCGCCCGTATGAGCCTGGGCGATGCCCGGGATGATCGACAGGGAAATCAGCAATGCGATGAAACGCATGGAACAGTCCTTTCAGGGCCCTCCGCCCCAGTGTGGCGCCCGGCGCGGGTGCGCGGGCGCGGGTGGTTATGGTCGGCGGCCGGTCTCCTGGCTCCGGATGCGCCCTAATCCGCCTTCCCGGCCCGGTGGAGCCAGTGACATATGGAAAGGGGCCTCGTCCGTCACAGTCGCGGGGGCGGCGCCGGCCTTACACCGGGCTTCCCGTTTCACCCCCGCCTTGCGGCCGGGGGCACCGCCGGGGGCGAGTATGTCATTCGCATCCGCACACGGCAACCGATGGCGCGGAGCCGGCGTGGATAAACGGCGGTTTCAGCGGAGGTTCGGGGAAAACGGAGTGGTAGACAGGCCGGATGGACCCGTCGGCGCCTATTCCAGGGCGGCCAGCATGGGGGCCGAATCCTCGATCGTCTGGATACGGTCCATGCCCTGTTTCATCTCGGTCATGATGAATTCGGCGCGGCGGCCCGGGCCGCCGACCTGCATGTTGGGGAACAGGGTCGACCAAGCGTCCATCTTGACCGCAAGCGCGCAAAGCACGCCGCCGATGGTCGTGTGATAGCCGCGAATCACGGCCTCGACCCGGCGGAACCGTTCGGCGGAGATGTTGTCCCACATATGCTTGGTGCCGCGGTCGAAGTTTTCGAACCGGCCGGTGATGGCGGCCATCAGTTCGTTGATGGTGGTCGTCATCATGTCCATGGTCTGCATCAGCGACGGGTTGTTCTTCATCGCGTAGTTTTCGCGCAGCAGATCCATGGTATCGAGGAATTCGGTGATCGTCGGCTCGATATCGTCGAGGATGTTCTTGTAGTAGCTGAGCGACATGAAGATGTCGGCATAGTCCTCAAGGAACTTCGGCAGGTCCTCGATCTTGATGTTCAGCTTCTGCGCCATCAGCTTGAGTTTCTCGAGCGCCTTTTTCTTGTCCGGCGAGCGGAACAGCCTGACCACGTCCTGGAAGCTTTTGACGTCGACGTCGTCGCCGCCGTAAATCTGGGAAATCAATGGGCCCGTGAACTCGCGCATGTATTCGTTCAGTTCGGCGACCTTGGCTTCCGACAGTTTCAGGTATTCGACGTTGTTGACCTCGATGCCCAGGTCGCGGAGCGAGATGCGCAGGGAATAGACGTCGTAGCTGGGCAGGTCCCCCAGCTTCTTCATCATCACCATGTCGGGATGGCGAAACCCTTCGGCCCAACCGAATTCGGCGGGCAGGCCGTCGATATCGACCTGGCCCGATCCCGTGTCCTTGTCGGCGAAAATCTCGACCATGCTTTCGAAGCGCGCATTCTTGATCAGGCGCGCACGGCGCAGCGGCGCCGTCTTCAACGGCATCATGATCAGAGGCAGGGTATGGAGGGAATCCCGATCTTCATCCTCGATGTCGTTTTCCAGGTCGAGGTCACCGAATGTAAATCCGTCTTTCTGGGCCAAGGTTTTTTCCTTCAGATCCTTATTTCGCCCATTCGACCGTTTCGATCTGCGGTGCGTTGGCCTGGATTTCGCGGATCTTATCGATCCCCTGTTTCATTTCCGACATGATGAATTCGCCGCGCTTGATCGGCCCGCCGACGGTCGGCGACGGGAATTTGGTCGCGAAAGCGTTCATTTTGACGGTCAGCGCGCAAAGGCAGCCGCCGATGGTGGTGTGGTATTCCTCGACGAACTTCTTCACGGTCTTGAACCGGTCGGCGGTCAGATCGTCCCACATTCCGTTGGTGTAGCGGTCGAAGGTCTCGAACCGGCCCGAGATGGCGGCCATCAGCTCATTGATGGCGCCTTCGATCTGGTCGCAGGTGTTCATCATGTTCTGGTTGGTCTTCAACTGGAAATTGTCCCGGATTTCATCCATTGAGGCCATGAATTCGTCGATGATCGGTTCCAACGCGTCCAGACATTGCCGGAAGTACGACAGCGACAGAAATACGTCGCCGTAATCTTCCAGAAACTTGGGCACGTCGCGCATCTTGATACGCAACTTCTGTGCCATCTGATCCAATTTCTTGCGGACCATTTCGACGTCCGGGCTTTCGAACAGTTTCACCATATCGTCGAAGGTCTGAATGTTCAGGTCGTCCTTGCCGTAGATTTCCTGAATCAGCGGCCGGGTGAACTGGGTCATGTAGGCGGTCAACTCTGAGACCTTGCTGTCGGACAGCTTCAAATCCTCGATGGAATTGACCTCGATCCCTTCCTGGCGGAACAGGATACGGAGCGAATAGACGTCGTAGCTGGGCAGGGGCGCGAGTTTGCGCAGCATCACCAGGTCGGGATGGCGCTTGCGGCCCTTGCCGGCCCAGCCGTAATCCTTGGCCAGTTCCTCGACATCCATCTGCCCCGACCCGATGCCCGAGCCCTGGAACAGTTCGACCACGCTTTGCAGGCGGGCGTTCTTGATCAGGCGCGCGCGGTGCAACGACGGGGTCTGAAACGGCAAAATCGACAGCGGCAGGATATGCAGGGCGTCGCGGTCGGCGTCGCGTTGCGTCGACGGCTCACCGGTCGGCACGCCGGGGTCCGGAAAGTCGTCTTCTTTCGCAGCTTCGCTCATGGATGCCTGCCCAGGTTATACGTCGCAGGCGCGTTCGGCCTTTGACTTATTGAAGTCGTTAAAATACCTATTCTAATTAGCTTTTATAGCATCAATTTGTCAGCAAGAGCCAACATGCCTTTGCCTGCGCGGCATAGGCGGGCCACTTGGGATAAGGTGGCGGATAGGGCGGCCATGACGCGCTTTCGGATGATTTTGGAATACGACGGGCGCGGCTTCGTCGGCTGGCAGCGCCAGGATAACGGTCTGGGCGTTCAGGAAGTCGTCGAAAACGCGGTCCATGCCTTCGCCGGCGAGGACGCCGTGGTGCAGGCGGCCGGGCGCACGGATGCGGGCGTTCACGCCCTTGGTCAGGTCGCTCATGTCGACCTGACCAAGGATTGGCCCGAGGACACGGTGCGCGACGCCCTGAATTTTCACATGAAGGAACATGCGGTTTCCGTGCTGACGGCAGAGGCCGTGGATGAAGACTTTCACGCCCGGTTTTCCGCTGTTTCGAGGCGTTATCTCTACCGCATTCTCAACCGCCGGCCGCCGCCGACGCTGGATGGCGGGATGGTTTGGTGGGTGCCGGCGGCGTTGGACGTTCCGGCCATGGCCGAGGCCGCGCGGGTGCTGATCGGCCATCACGATTTCACGAGTTTCCGGGCAACCCATTGCCAGGCGAAATCGCCCGTCAAGACGCTGGACAGCCTGGAGATCACCCAGGTCGGTCAGGAAATTCATTTCGACGTAGGCGCCCGGTCGTTTCTTCACCATCAGGTGCGCAACATGGTCGGCTCCCTGCGCTGGGTCGGCGAAGGCCGTTGGACGGCAAAAGACCTTCGGGCGGCGCTGGATGCCTGCGACCGCGCGGCGGGCGGCCCGACGGCGCCGCCGGACGGCCTTTACCTGACCCATGTGGGTTATCCCGAGGCTTAAGGCCGCAAAACGCGCCCGCACCGCCCGCCATGGCGCGGGGACGCGTTTCGGATTATATTGAAAAGATGGAAAAGCAAATTCCCCTCTCGATGAAGGGCTCTGACGAGAACGGCCCCGGCACGGCGGCCCAAACGGGTGCGCCGGGCGAGTTTTCGGAGATCAAGGACTATCCCGTGATCGGCTATTTGGCCGTGATCTGCGGTGTCCTTGCGATCTTCACCTGGGGGATCGTCTTCGTGCCCATGTCCATGGCCTTCGCCATCGCGGCGATGATCGCCGGGCAGGGGGCCTGGGGCTTTTCCGGTCTGGTGCTCGGGATGATCGGGCTGATGACCTCGCCGACCCTGCTGGCGTTGCTGGGCCTGGGCGCCGTCGCGGCGTTTTTCGGGATCGGCTAAGGCTTAACGTTTAACGCTTAAGCAAAGTAGCGCTTCAACACATCCGCATAGATGCGCGCCAGGTCGTGGACTTCCGTGACCAGGGCGTTTTCGTCGACCTTATGGGCGGTCTGGTTGATCAGGCCGAATTCGACGACGGCGCAATGGTCCTTGATGAACCGCGCGTCCGACGTGCCGCCGGTGGTGCTCAACTCCGGGTCCAGGCCGGTCACGTCCTTGACCGCGCCCGCGACGACGTCGCTGAGGAACCCCGGCGGGGTCAGGAAGCTTTCGCCGGAGATCGAAATATCCAGGTCGTAATCGGCGCCGCCGACGGCGGTCGCGACCTCAGCGCAGCGGTCCTCGATCAGCTTCGACAGGCTGGCGCCCGAATGCATGTCGTTGAACCGAATGTTGATCCGCCCCGACGCCTGGGCCGGGATCAGGTTGGTCGTCGCGTTGCCGACGTCGATCGTGGTGATTTCCAGGTTGGTCGCCGGGAAATGGGCGTTGCCGTCGTCCAGCGGATCGTCGTTCAGGGCCGTCAGCATCTTGAGCAATTTCGGCACCGGATTATCGGCCAGATGCGGATAGGCGACATGACCCTGCGTGCCGCGTACGGTCAGGGTGCAATTGAGCGAGCCGCGCCGCCCGATCTTCATCATGTCGCCCAGGGTGTCCGGGTTGGTCGGCTCGCCGACCAGACAGGCGTCGATGACCTGGCCCTGTTCCTTCATCCAGCCCAGCACCTTCTTGGTGCCGTTGACCGAGGGGCCTTCCTCGTCGCCGGTGATCAGGAAACTGATCGACCCCGGCGGGTTGGGATGGTCTTCCAGATAGGCGGACGTGCCCGCGACCATGGCCGCGATGGCGCATTTCATGTCCGACGCCCCGCGCCCGTAAAGCCGCCCGTCCCGGATTTCCGGTTGGAACGGATCGGACGCCCAGTCGGCCGGGTCGCCCGGCGGCACCACGTCCGTGTGCCCGGCGAAGCAGAAATTCGGCTGCGCCGTGCCCAGACGGGCATAGAGATTGTCCACGTCCGGGGTGCCGGCTTCGGAAAACGGCACCCGCCAGCAGGTGAAGCCCAGGGCTTCCAGCCGGTTCTGCAAAAGGTCGAGCGCCCCGCCCTCGGTCGGGGTGATCGAGGGGCAGCGGATCAGCTCTTCCGAAAGCGTCAGGGCGTCGAGCGGCATGGGTCTGTCCGGGCCTGTACCTTTAGGACCGCAGCAGGTCGTTGATCGAGGTCTTGGACCGCGTGCCGGCGTCGACCGTCTTCAGGATCACCGCGCAATAGAGCGAAGGCTGGCCTTCCTTGCCCGGCAGCGAGCCCGGCACGACGACGGAATAGGGCGGGATCTTGCCGTAGAGCACTTCGCCCGTCTCGCGGTAGACGATCTTGGTCGACTGGCCGATGAACACGCCCATGGAAATGACCGAACCTTCGCCGACCATTACGCCTTCGACGACTTCCGACCGCGCGCCGATGAAGCAGTTATCTTCGACGATGACCGGATCGGCCTGCAGCGGTTCCAGCACGCCGCCGATGCCCGCACCACCCGAGATATGGCAGTTCTTCCCGATTTGCGCGCAGGAGCCGACGGTCGCCCAGGTATCGACCATGGTGCCTTCGTCGACATAGGCGCCCAGGTTGACGAAGCTGGGCATCAGCACCGCACCCGGCGCGATATAGGCCGAGCGGCGGACGACGCAGTTCGGCACGGCGCGGAAACCGGCGGCCTTGAAGTCGTCGGCCGACATGCCTTCGAATTTGCTGGGCACCTTGTCCCACCAGGTCGAGCCGCCGGGACCGCCGGAAATCGGCGCCATGTCGTTCAGGCGGAAGGACAGCAGAACCGCTTTCTTCAGCCATTGATTGACGGTCCATTCGCCGTCGATCTTTTCGGCGACGCGGGCTTCGCCCTTGTCCATCAGGTCCAGCGCCGCCTCGATGGCGTCGCGGGTGTCGCCCGTCGTCTGGGCGTTGATGGCGTCGCGGCCCTCCCAGGCGGCGTCGATGGCGGCTTGCAGGTCATTGCTCATGTAAGGAACCCCGGTTCTTCTGGATTGATCGTTTTGAAAGGCACCGGAAGATGAAACGCCATGCGTCGGGTGTCAAGGCGAAGCGGGCGGAACCGCGCGGTTTACGGCGCCGCGCCGGTGATCCCTTCCAGCCAGTCGATCAGATCGTCGATCACATGGTGGATATGGCCGCCGTCCGACCCTTCATGCGCCCAGGTCACGCCGCTGGAGCCCTCGGGCCGGACCCAGACGGTCGTCATGCCCAGGGCATGGGCCGGGGCCAGGTTGCGGGCCATGTCCTCGACCATCACGGCCTTGGCCGGGTCGACCCCATGCAGATCGATCATCTTGTCGTAGACGTGCGGCGCGGGCTTCGGTTCGAAGTCGGAGGCGACGATATCGAACACGGCCTCGAAATGATGGCGGATGCCCAGCTTTTCCGTGACCCGTTCGGCATGGGGCACGTCGCCGTTGGTGAAGATGATCTTGCGCCCCGGCAGTTTGGCCAGGGCCGCGTCCAGGCGGGGGGCTGCGTCGACGGGCGTCAGGTCGATATCGTGCACGGCGTCCATGAATTCCACGGGATCGACATCGTGCAACGTCATCAGGCCGCGCATGGTGGTGCCGTGTTCGCGGAAATAGGTCTTTTGCAGGGCCCGCGCCTGTTCCAGCGGTAGATCGAACAGCCCAGCCACGTAGCGCGTGATGTTCCAATCGACCTGATCGAACAGGCGGCAGGACGCGGGATAGAGTGTATTGTCCAGATCGAACACCCAGCAATCGGCGCCGGCGGGATCGGCGAGCGGCGCGGGTGCGGGAATATCGGTTGCGGTCGTCATGATCCTATATAGGGGGTCGCGGGCAGGGGCGCGCAAGGCCCTTTTTCCGCTTTCCGGCGGTTTCATGCCCCGGGTGTGACGCAGGCCGCTTGGCTCAGCGCCCCGGTTGGGTAATATTCCCCTCCCATCCCGGAGGAGGACCCCTGTGACGACCGATTACGGCAAGGACGCGATATTGGCGCAGAAAGGCAAGCTCGAAGAGCGCCGGCGCCTGGCCGCGTCCATGACCACCAAGCCGGAAATTCTCTATTACATGGCCAAGGACGGCGACCCCGACGTCCGCAAGGCGCTGGCCGCCAATCCGGCGACGCCGAACCAGGCGGATATGATCCTGGCCAAGGACCCGGACGAAGGCGTGCGCGCGTCCCTGACCCAAAAGATCGCGCAGATGATGCCGGACCTGACGGAAAAGCAGACCACCAAGGTTCGCGCCTGGGCCGCCGACACGCTGGAGGATATGGCCCGCGACCAGGCGTTCCGGGTGCGCCACGTGTTGGCCGATACCCTGAAAGACATGACCTCGGCGCCGCCGGCGGTTCTGCGTCAGCTTGTCCGCGACACGGATTCCATGGTCGCCAACCCGGTCATCGAATTCTCGCCCGTGCTGACCGACAAGGATCTGGTCACGGTCATCGCCGAGGGCGCCAATACGGCGCGGCTCAAGTCCATCGCCCGGCGCAAGACGGTGTCGGAGAAAGTCTCCGACGCCATCGTCGAAACCGGGGATACGGAAGCCACGGCCGAACTGTTGCGCAACCCCGGGGCCCATATTTCCGAAGGCACCCTGGACAAGATCGTCGATCAGGCCGAGGACAAGCCGGAGCTGCACGAACCCCTGGTCGCCCGGCCGGGCCTGTCGGACAAGGCGGCCCGGCGTCTGGCCGAATACGTTGCCGACAGCCTGGTCGATACCTTGCTGGCGCGAAACGATCTCTCGCCCGAAGTGGCGGAACAGGTCCGGGCCGAGGTTATGAAGCGTCTCGCCGCCGGGGCCGGTCCGGCGGCGGGGGCCGTCAATTCGGAAGGCGACGACGGCCGGTCCGGTGGCGGCAACGCGCTGGAACCGGAACCGGACCGCCTGACCCGCGACGAGGCCCTGGAACTGGCCCGAGAGATGAACAAAAAGGGCCAGTTGACCGAAGGCGTGATCTACGATGCCATTGGCCGCAAGGACCGCAACATGGCGATGGCGGCGCTGTCCGTGATGTCGGACACCAAGATGCCCGCCGTCGTCAAAGCCTTCGCCACCAATTCGGCCAAGGGCATCGTCTCCCTGGTCTGGGAGGCGGGGTGTTCGCCGAAACTGTCGGTCGATTTGCAACAGGGCCTCGGCAACGTGGCGCCGGTCGAGATCATCCGACCGTCGTCGCGGGCATCCTACGGCTTGTCGGAAGACGAGATGATCTGGCAGCTCGATTTCCTGCGCGACATGGGCTGAAAAAATCAAATTTGAAGGGAATATCCACCATGGACGGCCAAAGCGACGAAACCTATGACCCCAAGACGTTCCGCGCCCTGACCTGGCACGACGCCACCCCGGCCTTTCGGGACGGCACGGACACGCCGCGCGATTATCTGGAGCGCTGTATCGAGACGATCCATGCGCGCGAACCTGTCGTCCGCGCCTTTCCTGCCGTGAACGAAAGTGGTGCGCGTGACGCCGCCGACGCGTCGACGGCCCGCTGGCGGGACGGCAAGCCGCTATCGCCCATCGACGGCATGCCCGTGGCGATCAAAGACTTGCTGGAAACCAAGGACATGCCGACGCAGATGGGTTGCGCCGCCTTCGACGGCAATTTCCCCAAACGTGACAACGCCGCCGTCTGGGCCCTGCGTCAGGCGGGGGCGGTGATTCTCGCCAAAAGCGTCACGGCGGAACTGGGCGGCACCCATCCGGGGCCGACGACCCATCCGTTCGATCCGGCCCGCACGCCGGGGGGATCGTCGTCCGGTTCGGCGGCGGCGGTTGCCGCCCGCATGGTCCCTGCGGCCATCGGCACGCAGGTCGGCGGCTCGATCATCCGCCCGGCCGCCTATTGCGGGAACGTGGCGCTCAAGCCGTCTCAGGGTGCGATCAACCGGGGCGAACGCCTGGGCACCAGCATGTCGACCCATGGCCCCCACGCGGCCTGTATTCAGGACATGTGGCAGGTCGCCATCGAGATCGCCAAGCGGGCCGGCGGCGACCGCGATTACAAGGCATTGTCAGGCCCGGACGAGGCGCCCGCGGCGGCCCGCCCGACGCGGCTGATGGTGCTGGAGACGGTCGGTTGGGAGCGCACGGACGATGCGACCAAATCGGTTTTCGCCGCGTTTCTGGAAAATCTCAAATCGGCGGGGATCGAATTGATCGATCGGCGGTCCCATGCCGGGGTCGAGGCGTTCGAGGCCGTCATCCAGGACGCCGAGGAAATCGCCACGGA
>CAJWCU010000044.1 GCA_913030825.1 uncultured Rhodospirillaceae bacterium
TTCCGGATTCCCAATGCCAGGAGCAGCCCGTCAACTTCGTCGCCCAGACGACGGCTCAGGCGTTGAGCAAGACCGGCGACGCGCTCGCCGATTCCAAGGTCGTGCTGCCCTGGCTCTTGGGTGCGGTCGGAGCGCCCGCCTTTTTCGTCGGCCTGTTGGTGCCGATCCGGGAATCCCTAGCGCTGCTGCCGCAGATTCTGGTCGGCGGCGTGATCCGCCGTGTGCCGATCCGCAAGGGATTCTGGGCCGGGGCATCGCTCGCCCAGGGGGCCTGCATCCTCGCCATGGCGGCTCTGGCGCTGGGCGGCATGACCGGCACGGCGGCGGGATGGTCGATCATCGCCCTGCTGACTCTGTTCAGTCTGGCCCGGGGAGTCGCCTCCATCGCCGCCAAGGATGTCCTCGGCAAGACGGTTTCCAAGGGCCGCCGGGGACGGGTCAGCGGCCAGGCCGCGACCCTGTCGGGCCTGACGGCGGGCGCCGTCGGCGCCTACCTGATGCTCAGCCCTGAAGGCACCCGGCCGGAGTGGCTGCTCTATGCCTTGATCGGCGCCGCCGGAGCCTGCTGGCTGGTGGCCGCCGCCGCGTTCATGCGGACGGTGGAATATCCCGGCGCGACGGAAGGCGGCCGATCGTTGGGCGATTTGGTCGCCGACCAGATGCGCCTGCTGGCCCGCGACCGTGACTTGCAGTTGTTCATCGCGGCGCGCGCCCTGATGATTTCGACCGCCCTGGTGGCGCCGCTTTACGTGACCTTGGCGCAGCAGCGGACCGGGGAGACGCTGGACGGCCTCGGTTGGCTGATGATCGCCTCTGGCCTTGCCTCGGCGGTCAGTGCGTCGTTCTGGGGTGTCTTCGCCGACCGTTCGTCCCGCGCCACCATGGCCTTGGCGGCGACCATCGCGGGGGTGCTCGGCCTGGGCGTCGTCTGGGCCCTCGCCACCCTGCCGTCGGCGGGCGATCATATCGCCTTTTACGCCGCGATCCTTTTCGTTCTGGGCATCGCCCATGCCGGGGTGCGGATCGGCCGTAAGACTCATGTGGTCGATCTGGCCGGTGGCGATCGCAAGGCCGAGTACGTCGCGCTCAGCAATACGGTGATCGGCGTGCTTCTGCTGCTGACCGGCGCCTTCGTCGGCTTTCTCATGGGCTTCGGCGTGACCATGGCCATCGCGGTTCTATCGGTCCTGGCCCTGGCCGGCGCGGCGCTGGCCATGATGATGCCCAACGTCCAGGCCTGACCGGCACTCCTCCCTTCCGCCCGCCCGGGCGTGCCTTTCCGGGATTTAAGCGGTATAACGGCACGCAAAGACAAAGACCGAGGGGCTGCCCGAACAGGCACCCCGCCTTGAGGAGACCCACCCCATGTCCATCGTTTTGGGATGCATCGCCGACGATTTCACCGGCGCCACCGACCTGGCCAATACCCTGGTCAAGAACGGCATGCGCACGGTACAGGTGAACGGCGTGCCCAGCGGCGCCGGCCTGCGCGATCTGGCCGATGCCGAGGCCGTGGTGGTCGCCCTGAAATCCCGCACCTGTCCGGTGCACGAAGCGGTCAAGGAATCGCTCGCCGCCCTGTCCTGGCTGAAGGGCCTGGGCGCGAAGCAGATTTTTTTCAAATACTGTTCGACCTTCGATTCCACAGATGTCGGTAACATCGGCCCCGTCGCCGATTCTCTGGCCGAGGCGCTGCATACGGATTTCGCCATCGCCTGCCCGGCTTTTCCGACCACGGGGCGGACGATCTACAAGGGCTATCTGTTCGTCGGCGACGTGCTGCTGTCGGAATCCAGCCTCAAGGACCATCCCCTTACGCCCATGCGCGATGCCAATCTGGTCCGCGTGCTGTCGCGCCAGACGGACGAACTGGTCGGCCTGGTCGAACATAAGGTCGTGCGTCAGGGATCGGACGCCGTCTCCGCCGCTTTCGGCACGCTCAGACAAGGCGGGCATCGCTACGCCATCGTCGACGCCCTGGACGACGCCGACCTGGGCGTGATCGGGCGCGCCGTGGCCGACCACCCGCTGGTCACCGGCGGCTCGGGTATCGCCCTGGGCCTGCCGGAAAACTATCGCCGTCAGGGCCTTTTGGGCGCCCCCGCCCCGGCCGATCTGCCCGCCGTCTCCGGCCCCGCCGTGGTGATCGCCGGCAGTTGTTCCCAGGCGACGCGGGGCCAGGTTTCCCGCGCCCGCAAACTCTGGCCGAGCCATCAGGTCGATCCGATGTCGCTTGAGGACGTGACGGATGCGGCCCGCAACGTCGCCGATGCCGTCCTCGCCGGGCTGAATTCCGGGCCGCAACTGATCTATTCTACCGCCGATCCCGACACGGTGCAGCGCGTGCAATCCCAACTCGGCCGCAATCAGGCGGGGGATACGGTTGAACGGTTCTTCGGCCGCCTTGCCCGTAACCTGCGCGACGGCGGGGTGCGGCGCTTCGTCGTCGCCGGGGGTGAGACCTCGGGCGCCGTGGTTCAGGCGCTGGGCGTCCAGGCCATGCGCATCGGCCCGGAAATCGATCCGGGCGTGCCCTGGACGGAAAGCCTGACCCTGGGCAGCGCGGGGGAAGAGCCGCTCGCCTTGACGCTCAAGTCCGGCAACTTCGGGGCCGAGGATTTCTTTGAGAAGGCGCTCGCCATGCTCGATGAACGGAATGCGGCATGACGCCGGAAAACAAACTTCGCGACGAGATCGCGGTCCTCGGAAAATCCCTGTTCGACCGGGGCATGACCTATGCATCGTCCGGCAACATCAGCGTGCGGACGGAAGACGGCGGATGGATCGTCACCCCGTCCGGCTCCTGCCTGGGCCGGCTGGATCCGGAGAAAATGTCCAAGTTGGACAAGGACGGCGATCACCTTTCCGGCGACAAGCCGACGATCGAAACCTTCCTACACATGGCCGTCTACGACGAACGCCCCACGGCCCAGGCCATCGTGCACCTGCATTCGACCCATTCGGTCGCCGTCAGTTGCCTGAAGGAAATCGATCCCAAGAATGTGCTGCCGCCGATCACGGCCTATTACGTAATGAAGGTCGGCATCCTGCCGCTGATCCCGTTCTTCCCACCGGGCAGCCTGGACCTTGCCGCCGCCGTGCGAGAAGCGGCCTCGAAACATCATGCGGTGCTGCTCGCCAACCACGGCCCCGTCGTCGCGGGCAAGACCCTGGCCGACGCGGTCTATGCGACGGAAGAGTTGGAGGAAACCTCCAAGCTCTATCTGATGCTGCGCGGCGAGGAGACCAATTTCCTGAGCCCGGAACAGGTCGCCGAGCTGCGCATGCGCTTCCCGCACTGACGCGGCCGCTCTCCCCACCGCCCCATCGATCCGGCCTCTCCGGTCCCGTCGTCACAATACCGCGATCACGGTCCACGGGTGGTTGCCGTGAAGCCACATTCCAGGATAATAGACAGATCGTTCTATATTATACTGGAGATCCGCCATGACCGCCCCCACCCCGCTGACGCTCGGCGCCCATCACATCGGCCTGACCGTTCCCGACCTCGACCCGACGAAATCGTTCCTGATGGACGCCCTCGGTTTTCAACAGGTCGGGGAAGTTCCCGACTATCCGGCGGTGTTCGTATCCGACGGGACGATCATGCTGACCCTATGGCAGGCGGAAGACCCGGAAACCGCGACGCCGTTCGACCGGCGCAAGAACATCGGCCTGCACCACTTGGCCCTGAAGGTCACGGATTTCGACGCGCTGGATGCGGTTTACGACCGGGTCAGCACCTGGCCCGGCGTCGACATCGAATGCGCGCCCTGTCCGCCCCGGCCGGAATCCCCGGCACGGCATTTTCTCTGCATTATTCCGGGCGGGCTGCGCTTCGAATTTTTCGCGGCCCCGCAATAGCGGCGATCAGTTGCCCTGCCAGTCCGGCTTTTGCTTGGCGACGAAGCTTTCGACGCCATGCTTGAAATCGTGGCTGCCGTAGGCGCGGTGAATCAGATCGCGGTCATCCGGATTGAGGTCCGTACCCAGGCGGCGCAAAGCCTCCTTGGTGACCTGCATGGTGACCGGCGCATGGCCCAAAAGCTTGCCGACGATTTCGTCCTGCAAAGCGTCGATGCCCTCGGCTTCGGCGACGGCCAGAAGATAGCCGTGGCCCAACAGTTCCTCGGCCTCGGGCATTTCCGCCAGCATCAGCATGCGTTTGACCATGGGCAGGCCCAGGGTTTCCGTGAGCCCGCGCAGGTTCTGCGCCGACAGGCAATTTCCCAGCGTCCGCGCGATCGGCACGCCGAAGCGCGAGCCCGTGGTCGCGATGCGGAAATCGCAGGCATTGGCGATCGCCATGCCGCCGCCGACGGCCCAGCCTTCGACCACACAAATGGTCGGCATGGGCAGGCGTTCGATGCGGGCAAGATAGGTTTCGACCTTGTCTTCATAGGCCAGTCCGTCGTCGCCCGAGGAAAATTCAAGAAACTGCGCGATGTCGGTGCCCGCGACGAAGGCCTTGCCACCCTCGCCCCGGAACACGGCGACCCGCACGGTCGGATCGTTCATGATCTCGTCGCAGGCTGCGGCCATGCCTTCGTACATGGTCCAGGTCATGGCGTTGCGGGCATGGGGACGGTCAAAAATCAAATGGGCGACGGCGCCGTCACGGCGCAGATGCACGGCGCCTTGGTCGTCTGCGGGGCTGGTCATGATTGAATGTTCCGTTCTTTTAGTTAGCGGATGATTTGATCGGCGGGCATCCTACCTCAGGCATGCGCGGCGTCCCACCCCATGCGTGCCCCGTGCCGGGCGATTTATCCTGACCGCGCCGACGACGACGGGCTAGAATGCCGCCATGAAAGCAGGAAATCAGACAACCGGCGCGCGTCTGCGGGTCGTTCTGGCCCCCGACGTCGCCATCGGGCCGGGGAAAGCCGACCTTTTGGAAGGGGTGGGCGAGACCGGCTCCATCGCCGCCGCCGGGCGGCGCCTAGGCATGAGCTACAAGAAAGCCTGGGGACTGATCGAGGCGTTGAACGGCCAGTTCGGTACGCCGCTGGTCGCGACCTCGCGCGGCGGCAGCCGCCGGGGCGGCGCCGAACTGACCGATCTGGGCCAGAAGGTGCTGGGTCAATACCGCGCCATGGAAGCCAAGACCGAAAAGGCCATCGCCGGCGACATCGCAGGCATGCGCAAGCTTTTGGCGGAGACCGCCGAGCCGGAATGACCGGAAACCCGACGGCCGGGCTTGCCAATCGCGGATTTGCGCGATAATTTCCGATATGTCCCGTTTGTCCTATCGGAATACACCTGAATGCGCCGCACCCGTCGCCCGCTGACCCACTCAATATCGATCTTTTCCACTGCGGCCGTTCTGACGGCCGCAGCCATCCTATACCCCGGCAGCGCGCGGGCGGGCGAGGTCAAGGTCGCCGTCGCCGCCAATTTCACCCAGGCGGCGAAAGACATCGCCGCCCTGTTCGAACGGGAAACGGGCCATAAGGCGGTTCTCAGCTTCGGTTCGACCGGGCAAATCTACACCCAGATCGCCAAGGGCGCGCCGTTCGAGGTTTTTCTCGCCGCCGATCGTGCGCGCCCGCGAAAGGCCGGGGCCGACGGCCTGGGCATCGAGCAGACCCGGTTCACCTACGCGACGGGAAAGATCGTGCTTTACAGCCGCAACCCCGATCTCATCGAAGGGCCCAGCACCCTTAAAAAGAGTGGGTTTTCCAAGATCGCCATCGCCAACCCGGTGACCGCGCCCTATGGCGCCGCCGCTATAGAAGCGATGGAGAAGCTCGGCGCCTATGCGGCCCTGAAGGACAAGATCGTCCAGGGCAACAACATCGCCCAGACCCATCAGTTCGTGCAGTCCGGCAATGCGGAAGTGGGTTTCGTCGCCTTGTCTCAGGTCGCGCCCCACCAGGACGGCTCGCGCTGGCCCGTGCCACAGAACCTCTATACCCCCATCGCCCAAGACGCGATCCTGCTGACCGCCGGCAAGGACAACCCCGCCGCCCGCGCCTTCCTCCGGTTTCTCGGCGGCCCTGCCGCCAACAAGGTGAAGGAGGCGTTCGGTTACGGCGTGGGGGAGCCCCCGAAGACCCGGCCTGATGCCTGACCTTTCCGGTCTATGGCCGCCGATCCGCCTGACCCTGGAATTGGCCTCGGTCACGACCATCGCCCTTCTGATCATCGGCACACCCATCGCCTGGTGGCTGGCCCGCTCGAAAGCGCGCTGGAAAGAAGCCGTCGCCGCGGTTGTCGCCTTGCCGCTGGTCCTGCCGCCGACGGTATTGGGCTTCTACCTGCTGGTCGCCATGGGGCCGGACGGGCCGGGCGGCTGGCTCGCCGGGCTTTGGGGCGAACGGTCGCTCGCCTTTACCTTCGAGGGTCTGGTAATCGGCTCCGTGTTCTATTCCATGCCCTTCGTGGTGCAACCGATCCGCAATGCTTTCGAAGCCTTCGGCGACCGCCCGTTGGAGGTCGCGGCAACCCTGCATGCCTCACCCTGGGATGCCTTCTGGTCCGTGGCGGTGCCCTTGGCGCGGCCCGGATTCCTGACCGGCGCCGTCCTCGGCTTCGCCCACACAGTGGGCGAATTCGGCGTCGTGCTGATGATCGGCGGCAACATTCCGGGCGAAACCAAGGTGCTGTCCGTCGCGATCTACGATTTCGTCGAAACCCTGCGCTGGACCGAGGCCCATATCCTGGCCGGCGGCATGCTGATCTTCGCCTTCGTCGTCATCCTGTCGATGATGCTGATCGAAAAACGCCTTGGGAAACCGCAGCCATGACCGACGATGCCGATGTCATCGACGCGGCCTTCGCCGGGCGCATCGGCGGGTTCGACCTGAACGTCGATTTCCAGGCCCCCCTGTCGGGCGTGACCGCCCTGTTCGGGGCATCCGGATGTGGCAAGACGACGATCCTGCGCTGTATCGCGGGCCTTCACCGCATGCCCGGGCGGTTGTCCGTCGGGGGGCGGGCCTGGCAGGACGATGTCGCCGGCACCTTCCGCCCAGCCCATAAACGGCGGGTCGGCTACGTCTTTCAGGAACCGTCGCTGTTTCCGCATCTGACCGTGCGCGGCAATCTGACCTATGGCGCCAAGCGCGCGCCCCGCGACGGCAACGGCATGCCCCCCGTCGATTTCGACCAGGTCGTCGATTTGCTGGGCATCCGGGGATTGCTGGACCGTGCGCCGGTCAAGCTTTCCGGCGGCGAACGGCAACGGGTGGCCGTGGGCCGGGCCCTGTTGTCGGAGCCCCGTCTATTGCTGATGGACGAGCCGCTCTCGGCGCTCGACCGGTCGACCAAGGAAGAAATCCTCAGCTATTTCGAAGCCCTGCACCAGGAACTGAAAATCCCCATCCTTTACGTCAGTCACGACATTGCCGAGGTCACGCGCCTGGCCGACCGCATGGTCGTGCTGTCGCGCGGCGGCAAGGTCGCTGACGGCCCTGTCGGCGAGGTCCTGGAACGCCTGGACCTGCAGCCGATGACCGGCCGGTTCGAGGCCGGGGTGATGTTGACCGCGACCGTCGCCGGCCAGGATCGGGACTTCAGCCTGACCCGCCTGGACCACCACGGTCAGACCTTGACGATCCCGGCGATCGACGCGCCGGACGGCACCACCCTGCGCCTGCGGGTACGGGCACGGGACGTTTCGCTCGCGATCCAGCCGCCGACCGGCATTTCCATTCGGAACGTATTGGCGGGCGAGGTCGTGGAAATCCGCGAAGAGCCGGATACGGCCTTCGCCGAGACCTTGATCGACATCGGCGGCGGACGTCTGCGCGCCCGCGTCACGCGGCAGGCGGTCGCCGAATTGGAACTGGCCCCAGGAAGACCGGTTTATGCCCTGATCAAAAGCATTACCTTCGATCGGCGCTCCCTCGGCTGAGCGATCCTTCGCCCGCCGCCCGCATGGACGGGCTGGCGCCGCTCCCCGCTTCCCGCTAGGAATAGATTGACGGGAGGAGCACACCCCTTGAAAGACTGGAATTCACGCTACGCCAAGGCCGGTACGGATGCGGAAGCCCGCATGTTCGGCACGCAGCCCTGCGAATACCTGCGCGAGGTTCTGGCGCGTACGGACGTCGCCCCCCGCTCGGCCCTTTGCCTGGGCGACGGCGACGGGCGCAACGGAACCTGGCTGGCTGCTCAGGGGATCGCCGTGACGGCGGTGGACCTCTCCGACGTGGCGACGGATCATGCCCGGCATCACGACGCCGCCGCCGGGGTGACGGTCGAGCGCATCGTCGCCGACCTGGCCGATTGGACGCCCGATGCCGGACGCACCTGGGACGCGGTCTTTCTGATGTACCTGCAATGCGAGAACGCGGTGCGCCTGCGGGCCGCCCGCGTCGGCGCCGATGCCCTGACGCCCGGCGGCTGGTTCATCGCCGAAGGTTTCGCCCCGGCCGGCGCCGGTGGGACCAGCATGGGCCCGGACAACCCGGACCTGCTTTACGAGATGACGGACTTTCTGGATATCCTGCAGGACCTGGACGTTCTGGAAGCACTCAAAGGCCGCATCCGCGTCAACGAAGGCACCCGCCATCGGGGCGAGGCGCGGGTCACGCGGCTGTTGCTGCGCCGCCCGGAAGGCGACTAGAAAAGCCTCAGCCGAAGATCTTCACCGGCAGCCAGGTCGCCAGGCTGGGAAACGACCAGACCAGGATCAGGCAGAGCAACTGAATCCCGACGAAGGGGGCGACCCCCTTGTAGATATCCAGGGTCGGGATGTGCTCTCGGGCGACGCTTTTGAAATAGAACAGCGAGAACCCGAAGGGCGGCGTCATAAAGCTGGCCTGCAGATTCACGGCGATCATCACGCCCAGCCAGATCGGGTCGATCGACAAGGCGAACAGGGCGGGGGCGGTCAGCGGCACCACGATGAAGATGATCTCGAACGTATCGAGGAAGAACCCCAGCACGAAGATCACCGCCATGACCGCGAGCATGGCGCCCAACTCGCCCCCCGGCAGGCCGGTCAGGACCTCCTTGACCAGTTCATCCCCGCCCAGGCGGGCAAAGATGAGGCTGAACAAAGTCGCGCCGAAGAAGATCAAAAAGACCATAACGGTCAGCTTGACCGATGAATCGACCGCCGCCCCGGCCAATTTGGAAAACGCCGCCCGCTGCCTGGTGAAGGCGATGATGACGGCCCCCAACGACAGCACGGAGACGACCGTAAGAATGCCGAGCGCGCCGAACAAGACGCCCGCCAGGGCAAGAGCGATAAAGACCGCGGTCCAGAATTTCAGCAGCATCGGGGCCTTCGCAGAGTCCATTTCCGTTTCCACGTCGGCACCGGACAGGGCGATCTTGATCGCGGCGAGCAGCAGTGCCCCGACCGCGCCGACGGAAGCTGACTCTGTCGGCGTCGCCAGACCGATCAGGATCGACCCCAAAACCGCGATGATCAGGAACAACGCCGGTATGATCGAGACCGCGAGCTTGGCACCCTCGCCCTTCGCACCCGGCTCCGCCGATTTCAGCGGCGGGCAGGCCGATGGGCGGATCAGCGCCACCACGATCATGAACAGGATATAGAGAGACGACAGCAGCAGACCCGGGATCAGCGCCCCGGCGAACAGGTCGCCGACCGACAAGGGGCGCGGCGCGAAGTTGCCGAGCGCCATTTGTGTCTGGGTATAAGACGCCTCCAGGATGACCGCGAGGAAGATCAGAACGACCGAGGGCGGAATGATCGTGCCCAACGTTCCCGAACAGCAAACGATGCCGGAGATCAGGCGCTTGTCGTACCCGGCCTTGAGCATGGTCGGCAGGGTGATCAGGCCCAGGGTGACGATGGTCGCGCCGACGACGCCGGTGCAGGCGGCCAACAACGTGCCGACCACGATGATGGCGATGCCCAAGCCGCCCCGCACCCGGGACAGGAACCGCCCCATGCTGGTGATCAGATCGGCGGCGATGCCGGACCGCTCCAGCACCATCCCCATCAGGATGAAGTAAGGCACGGCGATCAGGGCTTCGTTCTTCAGGATGCCGTAGAACCGGGACGGAATAGCGTTCAGGTAGCTCGGATCGAGCACGCCCGTGACGATCCCGGCGATCGCGAACAGAACCGCGACGCCGCCGATCGTGAAGGCAACCGGAAACCCCATCATCAAGGCGCCGGTCAGCACGGCAAGCATCAGCACACTGAGAATTTCGCCGGTCAGGATCGGGTCCATTAGAACGCTCCCCGGCCGGTGTCATCGTCGACGGCGGCCCCGCGCCGCAGCACCGCGACGTTCCGGATCAGACTAACCACCGTTTGGAAGGAAATGGAGAAGGTCAGCAGCAAGATCATGCCTTTTAGGATGTAGAGCGCGGGCATCCCACTGGGATGGGGTGACGTCTCGTTCATTCGGATGGACATCATCACGAAGGGCCAGGAATAGATCGCGACGGTGCAAACGAAGGGAATGAGGAAAAGGACCGTCCCGACGATATCGATCAGGGCCCGCACGCGAACCGAGAACCGCTCATAAAGAACATCGACGCGGACCAGGGCATCTTCCCGGTAGGCATAGGCGGCGGCCAGGGCGATGGCCATCGCGTTGGCCCAGATATAACTCTCGTTCAGCCAGATATAGGTGATCCCGAGGGCGTATCGCATATAAAGCGTTGCGAAACACACCAGCACGGAGATTAGGGCAAAGACCTTCGCGACGGCGCCGAGAGTTCCGGTGATCCGGTCGGCGGTGCGCAACAGACTATTCATGGTCCACCCACATATCAGTTGGGCCGCATGTCAGTTTGGCCATATGTCAGTCAAGAAGGTAGCGGCGCGATCGCCGGCGGGACTAGCCTGCCGTGATCGCGCCGCGACCGGCTTTAAGAAGGGAACGGATAGTCCATGGCGCGCGCCTGGTAGAACGCCATCTCGCTGACTTCCGTATGGCTTTTCAGTTGCGAACGCGCAGCGACGTAGGAATCCCAGATCTTCTTGCCCAGGGCGTCCAGCTTGTCGCGCTCGGCCGTGAGCACCTCGCCCGACGCCTTGCCGAGACCCGCGATGACCTCGTCCGGCAGGCGCAGGAATTTGACGCCGTGTTTTTCGACCATGGTCTTGCTGGCCTGGGAGTTGATCCATTTATACTCGGCCATCATGTCCTCGTGCGCCGCCTGGCAGGCGACGTCGACGATTTTCTGCAGGGTCGGCTCCAAGGCATCGTACTTCGCCTTGTTGACGACCACTTCCTGCACCGGGCCGGGCTCGTGGATGCCGGGGTACATGACGAAGGGTGCGGCCTGATAGAAGCCGAGGGCCAGATCGTTTGCCGGGCCGGTGAATTCGGCGGCATCGATCGTGCCGGTCTGCAGGGCCGTGTAAATTTCGCCACCCGGAAGGGACAACGCCTGGGCGCCGAGCTTGCGGATGACGTCGCCGCCGAGACCCGGCATGCGCATCTTCAGACCCTGCATGTCGCTGAGCGACGTGATGGGCTTGCGGAACCAACCGAAGATGTTGCTGCCGATGTTGCCGACCGCGTAGGACCGCACGCCGAACTGGGCCGACAACTCGTTCCATAGGGCCTGCCCACCGCCGTAATGCAGCCAGGAGATATGTTCGGCATAGGTCATGCCGAAGGGCACCCCGAAGAAATAGGCGAAGGCGCGGTGCTTACCCATGTTGAAGCCCGCGATGTCGTGGCCCATTTCGGCCGTGCCGGACTGAACCGCGTCGAAGCATTGGTTCGGCGGGACAAGCTCGCCGCCGGCGAAGACCTTCACGCTGATCTTGCCTTCGGTCATTTCGGTGATGCGCTTCGCCAGGTTTTCGGCACCGGTGCCGAGGCCCGGCAGGCCCTTGGGCCAGGCCGTGACCATGCGCCATTGCACGCGGCCCTGGGAAATTGCCGGTTTGGGGAATGCGGAGGCGGCCGCCGCGCTCGCCGTCGCTACGGCGGTGGTCGCCAAAAACTTGCGTCTGTTCATGAGGCTCTCCGTTTCGTTTGTTGGCCAGAACTACACGGATGAGACCTCCCAATCGGTGGTTATTTGTTCTTCTGTTCGTCGAAGATTTTGATTTCGTTGGTCGTATTGTCGGTCATTGCCATGGTGTCGAAGTAGGTGATCTTCGGATAGGCGTTGTACCGTTCGATGATCCCGTTCAGCCAAGGGCCGGAGTAGAAGGCCCGCGCGGCCGCCAGGTTCTCCCAGAGGTAGACGCCCCCGGCGTCGCCTGACTCGTTCCAGATGAACTGCTTTCGGATCAGGCCGGGAACATCCCTGAAATTCTTGGTGATCTTCTCGAAATGACGTTGGCAGTCCGCCCGATCGATGGTCGACGGCAGCTTGTAGATGACGATCGCTGTGATCATGAGCTTGGGAATCCCGTTGTTAGCGGCGTTGGTAAGTTCGTAATTTGGTACCATAATTTATAAATTAGTCAACATGGCTATATCGGGATTTTCTAACGGCCTGCCGCCCTATTTGGCCGCGCAGGCATTTTATCCCTGTTTTCTTGGCATTTTCCATATTTCGACGGGACAACAAGGAGTATCATTTTTTCTTTAACGCGGTTCGCCCACCCTCGATTGAACCCGTCGATTAAATAATTTATACAATTTTGGAATTCGCTTACAATGTCGAGCATTCCGCCTACAGTGCCATAACCGCGACATTAGTGAGGGGCGCCAGCCTTATGGGGCGAAGCTCTAAATCAAAGACATCCCCTGACGAGATCGCCGATGCGATCCGAAATCAGATATTGAGGGGCGAGTTGGAGCCGGGCACACCCGTGCGCCAGGACGAGTTGGCGGCCGAGTTCGAGGTCAGCCGCGTCCCAGTCCGCGAAGCCTTGCGCAGCCTCGCCTCCGAAGGGTTGATGCTTTGGCAGCCCCATCAGGGGTTCCGGGTCGCGCAATTGAAACCGGCGGAAGCCCGAGAGATCCTCGAAATCCGCTCGGTCCTGGAAGTCCGCGCCCTGGAATGGGCGTTCCCCCATCTCGGGCCCGACAACATCGAGGAGGCACGGGATGCCATCGCTCGGGCGGAGGCGACCAAGAGCATTGATGAATGGAGCCATATGAACGGCGTGTTCCACACCGCGACCTTGGGCGCCTGTGGCCGCCCGCATCTGTTGGCGCTGATCCAACAACTCAACAACCGCGTCGACCGATATATCCGGCTCTTGGTGCAGCGCACCGACTACCGTATTCAAGCCGAACGCGAACACCGTGCCATCCTGGCGACGATCGAGGCCGGCAATCTTGCAGCCGCCTCGCTTCTGTTGGAGCAGCACATCGAAGACACCGCCGACGCCCTCGACCAATTCCTGGAGGGCCACCGGCCCGACGGCGCCAGCGGCTCCGAAGAGCCTGGCACGCCCGCCACAAACACCGCGTTTCAAGCGGCCGCATCGTCAAGCACCGGCGACTAGTCGCGCGGAGACGGTTTGTTTTGGCGAAGGGCAGCACTTCTCCCACCCACGACAAAAAACGCCCCCAACCATTTCTGGTTAGGGGCGTTTTTTTTGTTTTGGTTGCGGGGAGAGGATTTGAACCTCTGACCTTCAGGTTATGAGCCTGACGAG
>CAJWCU010000045.1 GCA_913030825.1 uncultured Rhodospirillaceae bacterium
TGCGTTGCAGGCTGCGCAGCCGCCATGCCTGCAGGACGGCGACGACGGTCAGGCTGACCACGAAGCCGATCCACACACCCTGTGTCTCCATGCCGCCCGGAAAGCCGAGCCCCAGCGAAACCGCTGCGCCCAGTCCCCAGAACGTGACGACGGCGTTGAGCATCGGCACCTTGGTGTCGTTGACGCCACGCAATGCCCCCGCCGCCACGGCCTGGACGCCGTCGCCCAGTTGGAACAAGGCGGCCAGCACCAACAACGACTGCGCCAGCGGCAGGACCTGATCCGCGTCCGGGGTGTCCACGTCCATGAATATCCGCGAAAACGGCCCGGTGATGAAGACGATGACGACCGTCATCACCGCCATGAAGGCGGTGGTCACCGCGACGGCGGTCCAGCCGGCGCGGTAGGCGCCGGCGGCATCCCGCCGGCCGGCCATCTGGCCGACGCGCACGGTCGCCGCCTGGGACATGCCCATCGGCACCATGAAGGTCAGGTGCGGCATCTGCAGCGCGATGATATGGGCAGCCACGGCGACGGCACCGAATTGGCCGATGACGAAGATGGCGGAGATGAAGAAGCCGCCTTCCAGCACGGTCATCACGGCGATCGGCATGCCGACGGCGAAGATCCGGCGGAAGATCCGCCAATCGGGGCGCCAGAACCGGGCGAAGACCTGATATTTGTTGAACGGCCGCCGCCATTGGATCAACGCCGCCAGGGTCAGCACCATCAGGACGTTCACCGTGGTCGTGGCGATCCCGGCGCCGACCAGTTCCAGGCGCGGCAGGCCGAAATTGCCGAAGATCAGGGCATAGTCGAACAGCGCGTTGACCGGCACGCCCGCCGCCATGACCCAGAGCGCCGCCTGCGGCCGATCGACGGCGGCGACGAAATTGCGCAGCACCGCGAAGGCGACGCCCATCGGCAGCGACCACATCAAGGTCGACATATAGGCCGTGGCGTGCGGCAGGGTTTCGGGTGGCTGCCCGGTCCAGACCAACAGCGTCTCGACCTGGCTGAAGGCGGCGACGAACGGCAGGGTGGTCAGGATCGTCACCCATAGGCCCTGGCGGATGACGCGGCGCACGATGCGGGGGCGCCGTGCGCCATAGGCCTGGGCCGCCAGCCCGGCCGTCGACATGGTCACGCCGAAACAGAACATGTAGCCGATGAAGAACGCCATCAGCGAGAACGACGCGCCTGCCAATGGCTCCGCGCCCAGGCGCCCGATCATCGCCGTATCCGTGGTCAGCATGGCGACCCAGGCGACCTGCGTCGCGACGATGGGGACAGCCAAGCGGAACAGCCGCCGGAATTCGGTGCGCCAGGGAAAGCCGTCGGTTGGTTTTGCCGCGGGGGACGGCGGGGTTTGGAACGCCATTGTTCCTTCCTTTTTGTTCGTTTGGCTTTTTTGTTCGTTTGGCCATTTCGTTCGTTCGGGGCGGGCATAAAAAAAGCGGACCCTTAAGGTCCGCCCGAAACGAAGCCATGCCGTGCATGGGCCGCGCTAGGGCGTGTCCTTCGGGACGAAGACGATCGAACCGGCGACGGCGGACGCGATGGCGCGCCCGGCGGTGCCGGAGTTCGTCCGAATATCAGGGGTCGCGTTAATTGTCATGGCGGGGCTTATAGACCTGCCTGGGTGAGAAGGGAAGGCCTTCCCCGATCACGCTTGCGTCAGCGCAGCGAGATCACGCAATTGGCGCCGTAGACCCGGCCGAGGCGGTGCAGCGCCGCGCGGGTCTCCCGTTCGACCTGTTCGTAGAACTCGGGATGGTCCATGGCTTCGGCGGCAGCGAACTGCAGACGCCTGGTGATCTTCGCGACCTGGGCGTCGCGGCGCGCCGCCTGGGTCGGGCTTAAATCGCATTTGCCTTCGTGATAGCCGAGGTCGATCTCCGGCGACAGGGCCGCCCGGGCCGAGCCGGCGGTAACAGCCAGCGCCAATGCGATAATGCAATACGTCAGTTTCATGACTGTAGTATTGCAGTTCTTTGAGTGCGCACAAAGTGCGTATTTTAGAACGTCGGCGGATCAAGCCCTTAGCCGTGAATTCAACCGCGCGGTATCGTCCGGGGCGGATTGGAATCGGTGCGCGACGTTCAGGGATGCGGGCGGCGGCGGGACCAGTCGTCCCAGGGGCTGTCGTGCAGGTCGAATTTTTCGCTCGCGTCCATGAAGTCGTGGAAATGGACGACGACGCGGTCGTCGGCGACCTGGATCACGCCATAGGCCGGCGGCTCGAAACTGCCTCTCAGTTTGGCGCTTTCCATGTCGAGCCAGACCTGATGATTGATGGCCCGCAGGGTCGAGGTCGGAATGCCCAGCCAACTGCCGCAGATCGGCCGATGGACATGACCGTAAAAGAGATGGCGGATGCGGTGCCGATGCGGCTCGATCACTTGGCGGAAGGCATCCTTCTGTTGCAGGCCGATGTTGTCCGATGCCGGGATGCCGGTATCGAACGGCGGGTGATGCATGAACAGGAATACCTCGCGGTCGCCCAAACTTGCCAACGTTTCGGCCAGCCAAGCGCAGCGCGTATCGCAGTAATGGCCCGCATGGGTGCCGGCGAGGACCGTATCCAGAAAGATGAAGGGCCCCGCCGCAGTCTCGCGCACGGATTGAACAAAGCCGTTGGCGTCCCGCCCCTGGTCGGGGAAATAGCGCGCGAAGACGTCGCGCGCATCGTGATTACCGATCAGCAGTTCCACGGGCATGGATAGCGGCGCCAGGGCCTGGGCCAGATTGGCGAAGGCGTCGGGCTCTCCCCAATGGGTGAGGTCGCCGGTAACGACCAGAAGCTCCGCATCGCCGTGATGGGCGTTGATGTCGGCGACCGCGGCGTTCAAGGTACGGCGCGGGTCGCGGCCATACAGCTTTTCCCCCGGGGGCACGAAATGGGTGTCCGTCAGTTGCAGAAATTTCATGGATGTTCCGTGGCTTCGATTGTCGAGCCGCTGCCCTTGTTTGTCGTGGCGGTCGGCTCAAGGATGGCGATGGCGATGGCGGAAAAGGGCCGGTGAGGAAGGGAGGCTGTTTGGCCCCCCTTCCGTGACCGGGCCTTAGGAGCTGCCCTTCGGCAGCATCGACTGAACTTCTTCGGAAAGCTCTTCCTGAAGTTCTTTCATGTCGTCGTTGTCGCCGATGACGATGCCTTCGATGGCGTCGTAGATGACCTTGGTCACCGCCAGGCCCTTGTCGCCCGGATAGGCGATCCAATCGCGCAGCAGCGGCAACTGACGCACCGCCGTCGCCTTGGCCGGGTTGTTCTTATAGAAATCGGCCAGGATGATTTCGTTGGCGGCCTTGTTCGGCGGCATATAGCCGGTGGTTTCGGCCACGGCGGCCGCGCCGACGCCAGAAGTGATGAACTTGAGGAACTTCCAGGCCGCCTCAAGCCGCGCCGGATCCTTCGATTGGGAGACCAGCATGGCCGCGTTGCCGCCGGCCGGCAGGCCCTTCGGCGCCCCGTCGATGCCGGGGAACTCGTTGGTCTTCAACTCGAAATCGCCCTTGGAACGTTCGACCGAGCCGACCGCCGAGGTCGACCAGAACATCATGGCGATCTGACCGGCCGAGAACGAGGCCAAGGCTTCCTTGTAGGTCAGGTTCTTCATCTCACAGCCACGGAAGATCTTCTTCATCGTTTCCAGGGATTTGAGACCGGCCGGGCCGTTGAAATTGACCTCGTTGCCTTTGACGATCGGCGTGTCCTGCGACCACATCAGGGCCTGCATGAACCAGTTGCCGGTGATGTTCCAGCCCCAGAACATGGGGTTCTGCACGCCCGCGGCCTTCAGCTTGCCGCACATGTCGACGACTTCGTCCCAGGTCGCCGGCAGTTTCTTGACGCCGGCCTTCTTGACCAGGTCCATGTTGTAATAGCCGACCGGCAGGGAGACCGCGAAAGGCAGGCCGTAGACCTTGCCGTCGAAGGTCGAGAGCGACAGCATCGCCTGGTGATAGCCTTCCTTTTCGAAATCGGCTTCCTTGGCGATGTAAGGCTCGAGCGAATGCGCGATGCCTTTCTCGACCATCAGGCGCTGACGGTTCAGGCCCTGCATGCTGATGTCGGGCAGGCTGTTGGCGACGGATTCGCGCAGCACCGTGTTGGTGCCGTCTTCGTAGTTTTCATAGGTCGCGCGGAAGGTCACATTGATGTCCGGATGGGCCTTCTTGAAATCCTTCATGACCTTTTCGAAGGTCACGTCGAACAGGTGGCTGTAGGGGTAGCCGACTTCGATATCGACGGCCAGCGCCGGGCCGGCGTAAAGGCCCGCCGCGACGGCGGCGGCGGATAGCAAACGTTTCATGGTCACTCTCTCCTGCTTCGGTTTAGGGGGCGGCGGGCGCCGCCCCTCCCTGATCGCCCCGGTGCGTTCCGAGGCCCGTGTTGGCCCGCCGTTCGCTGGACCAAATCCGTTATGTGTCTCTTGTCCGGCCCCGCGTCATTTCATGCCGCTCAGGGTGATGCCTTCGATGAAGCGCCGCTGCGCCAAGAGGAAGGCCGCGATCAGCGGCGTGACGATGATCGTCGCCGTCGCCATCATCGGCCCCCAGATGGAGCCGTCGGCGTCGCCCTTGAACTCGCGCAGGCCCAGCGGCGGGGTATAGAGATCGCGGTTGCCGGTGATCGCCACGCGGGGCCAGAAATAGTCGTTCCAATGGGCGACGACGGAGAAGATGGCGAAGGCCAGTAACGCCGGGACCGCCGTCGGCAGCATGACCTTCCAGATGATCGAGAACTCGGACATGCCGTCCATGCGTGCCGCGTCGATCAGGTCGTCGGGCACGGTCATGAAGAACTGGCGCATCAGGAAAATGCCGAACACGGAGATCGTCCAGGGGATGACCAGCGAGGCATAGGTGTTGGTCAGCCCGATCTTGGCCAGCATGATGTAAATCGGCAGGGCGATGGCGTGGACCGGGATCAACAGGCAGAACATGACCAAGCCGAAAACAAAGTCCCGCCCCCAGAACTTGAGCTTCGACAGCGCATAGGCGCAGGGCAAGGCGACCAGCACCTGGATGATGAAGATCGAGGCGGTGACGAGAATCCCGTTCAGCAGGTAGCGCAGCAGCGGCGCCTTCTTGAACGCCTGGGTGTAGTTGTAGACGACCGGCGTTTCGACACAGGCGTCGCGCGGATTGCCCAGCTTGACGCAGTATTCGTCGACCATGGGTTCCTGGGCGCCGAAGAACCCACCGGTGTTGCTTTCGATCTCGTGCGGCGATTTCAGGGAATAGCTGACCATCACATAGAACGGCAGGATGACGATCAACGCGCCCAGGATCAGCACGGCGTGCTTGATGGCCTCGCGCACGGGGTGGACTTGGTTGTTCATGAATAATGCACCCGCCGTTCGACCAGGTGCCGCTGCACGAAGGTCAGGATCAGGACGAAGCCCAGGAACACGACGGTGATCGCCGATCCCATGCCCATCAGGTTGTGCTGGATCGCCTTTTCATAAATCGCGAACATCATCACGAAGGTCGATTTCGCGGGTCCGCCCTGGGTGATCGCTTCAATCGTGTCGAACACCTGGAACGACCGGATCGTCGTGATTGTGACGACGAAGACCGTGGTCGGCCCCAGCATCGGCCAGGTCACAAGGCGGAAGCGGTCCCAGGCCGTGGTCGCCCCGTCCATGGCTGCGGCTTGGTACAGTTCGCGTGGGACGGAGGTCAGCCCCGCCAGGTACAGCACCATGTTGAAGCCGAAGGCCTGCCAGATGCCGATGAAGGCGACGGTCCAGAGGCTGTAGTCCTTGTCGCCGAACCAGAGAGGGAAGCCCGACGCACAGCCGTTTTCGAACCAACTGGGCGCGTCGTCGGCCCAGGGTAGCCAGTGCCAGCCGAAAAAGGCTTCGATCCAAGTGCCGCAGCCGGAAGCCAGCGTGTTATTGATCATGCCCAAGGTCGGATGCAGGGCGAACTCCCAGACCAGCGCCATGGCCAGCAGGGCCGCCATGACCGGCAGGAAGTAGATGGTCTTGTAGATATCGCCGAACCGCTTGACCGAATTAATCAGCAGCGCAGCACCCAGGCCCAAGGCGATGGAGATCGGCACGACCGTCAGCACATAGAGCGCCGTCGCCGAGAGCATCTTGGTATAGGTCGAGCGGCTGACCATGCGGTCGTAGTTTTCCAAGCCGACCCAGTCGAAGCCCGCATTCCCCAGGGAATAGTCGGTGAATGACAGCGCGGCGGCGATCACGACCGGCGCGATCAAGATTGCGATCATCAGGAACACCGCCGGTGCGATGAAGCCGTAGGCGGCGCGGTGGGAGCCTTGCGCCATGGTCACGCCCCTTCCGCGAAATAGACGCGGCGGTCGTCGCCGCCGAAGACCATGGCCTTGCCGGACTGAGCCCGCAGGAAAACGTCATGGCCGATGGCGACCTCGGCGACGTCCTCGGGCCGGGCGCGGGCGACCATGCGGTGGTTCGATCCGTTGACCGTGCCGTGCAGAAAGAAGTCCGCACCCATGTTTTCCTTATGGGTGACGCGGAAGGGCCAGCCTTCGTTATCGGCCTGGGTCGTGGTGAGTTGCAGGTGTTCCGGGCGGATGCCGACGGTGACGTCTTGGTCCTGCAGGCCGACGTGGCGATGAAGCGGCGCGCCCAGTGCGGCCACCCGGCCATGCCCGTCGGCCCGGCCCGGCAGCATGTTGATCTTGGGGCTGCCGACGAATTCGGCGACGCGGCGGTCCTTCGGGTCGTCATAGACCTCGTCGGGCGCGCCCAACTGCAGAATGTCGCCGTCCATCATCACCGCCATGCGGTTGGACATGGTCAGGGCCTCGGCCTGGTCGTGGGTGACGTAAATAAAGGTGACGCCCAGCGAGCGGTGCAATTCCGCCAGTTCCGAGCGCATATGGACGCGCAGCGCCGCATCCAGGTTCGATAGCGGCTCGTCCATCAGGAAGGCGACCGGCTTGCGCACCATGGCGCGGCCGAGGGCGACGCGCTGGCGCTGGCCGCCGGAAAGCTGGCCCGGCTTGCGGTCCATCAGATGTTCGATCTTGAGCACTTGGGCGACATCGTCGACCGCCGCATGCAGGGATTTCACCTTGGGCCGTCGGCCGGGCAGGGCGTGACCGACGATGGGGGCCCGTTCCCAGAATGTCAGATCGCGCAGCACCAGCGGCGTCGCCATGTTCTGGCGCACGGTCAGGTGCGGATACAAGGCGTAGGACTGGAAAACCATGGCCAGGTCGCGGTCGCTCGCCCGCACATGGTTGACCGGGGTGCCCGCGATCTCCACATCGCCCGAAGTCTGTGTTTCCAGACCCGCGATGATCCGAAGAAGCGTCGATTTACCGCACCCCGAAGGCCCCACCAGGGTCAGGAACTCCCCCGCCCGAATGTCCAGGTCGATGCCTCGCAGCACCTCGGTGGTGCCGAAAGTCTTGAAAATGGCGTTCAGGCGAATGTCCGACATGTCTGTCTCCCGATCAGATGGCTGGACGCTAAAGCCAAAACTTTTCTGTCCGGTGACACGTCAAGGTAACGCTTGGGGGTTAGATAACGGATACCAATAGGAGGACATGGAATGTCCCTGACCGCCGCCCGAATGCGGGCTTTCAACGCCGTTGTCGACGAAGGCAACTACTCGGCCGCCGCGCGCCGGCTCGGCATGTCGCAACCGGCGGTCAGCCAGGCTATTCAGGATTTGGAGAAATCGTTCTCGGTGAAACTGTTCGAGCGGCGGGGCCGGTCGCTGGTGCCGACGTATCTGGCGTTGGAACTGGCCCCGATCTCATCGGAGATCGGCCGCCTGGAAGACGCCGCCCGGGTCCTGCTTCAGCGCAGTGAACGGCTGGAAACGGGCGTTTTGCGGGTCGGATTGGGCAGTCTGATGCCCGGCATGGCGATCATCGGTGCCTTTCAGAAACGGTTTCCGAACATCCAGGTACAGGTCGAATACGCCATCTTCAGTGACATCATCGATGCCGTGATGGCCGGGCGGGCCGACCTGGGAATCCTTCCCGACGTGCCGAAGGACGGCCGGTTCCGGACCAAGGTCTGCCTGACCCAGGAGGTCGTGGCCCTGATCCCCCATGGCCATGCCCTGGCATCCAACGCCACCGTGACGCTTGCGGATCTGATGGTCGAGCGTTTGATTTTTCAGAAGCGCGGCTCGGCGACCCAGAAGGTCGTCGACAAAGCCTTCCGCACGGCCGGGTTGGCGCCGCATGCCTCGTTGGTTTTGGAAACCGGCGGCGAGGTTTACGAAGCGGTCGCCAACGGCCTGGGCGTCGGATTCTTGTGGCGCCATGGGACCAGCCGCCGCGACGGCGCCCGGCGGGTGCCCGTGGCGGAAATCGACGCGCCTTATGAAGAGGTCGTCTTCCGTCGCGCCGATCAAGCCAATCCCATCGTCGATATGTTCTTCGACGCCACCGATCTGGTGACGTTTTCCTGAGGCCCGGCGATTAGGGTTAATTTTCTCGCTTCTCGGGGTAAAAAATCCGCTTAAACGGTTGTTTTTTTTGGCGAATGGCGGTACGCGTCATTAATTGACGGTTAACGTCAATCAGCGACAAGTAAAGGCGACGGGGAGAAGCGATTCGCGGTCCCACATGCCGGCGGGGGATGCCGGGCGTGGGCCGAAGGGTATGAAGTAAGGCGGGAAGGGCCTGCTGGGGTGAAAGAACCGCAATCATTTTCGCGGGTGGCGCAGCCGATCCGCAATTTCGCGCAACGCTTTGCCTATGTCGGGCTGGTGGTGGCCGCCTTTGCCTTGATGATGCTGGCGAAGGTCGACACCATCCTGGTCGAACGTGCGCGCACGCATATGACTGACGCCGTCGCGCCGATCCTCGACGTCATCTCCCGGCCGATCGACACCGTCAATCAGACGGTCGACGAAGTCCAAGCACTCAAGAATCTCTATGACGACAACGCCCGCTTGCGCGAGGAACGCAATCGCTTGCTGCATTGGAAGTCGTTGGCCGAGAAGTTGGAGGCCGAGAACCGCGTTCTCAAGGAGCAGTTGAACGTCATTCCCGAGCGCGAGGCCAGCTTCGTCACCGCGCGGGTCATCGCCGATACGGGCGGGGCGTTCTCGCAAAGCGTGATCGTCAACGCGGGTGCCCGCGACGGCGTTGAGAAAGGTCAGGCGGCGGTCACCGCCGACGGCCTCGTCGGGCGCGTCATCGACGTCGGCAGCCGGTCCGCCCGGGTCCTTTTGCTGACCGATATCAACGCCAAGATTCCCGTTCTCGTCGATCCGACCCGGACCCGCGCCATCATGGCCGGGGCGAACCAATCCAAACCCCGGCTGACCTGGCTGCCGCCCAGCGCCGTTGTCACCGTCGGCGACAGCGTCGTGACCTCGGGCCATGCGGGCGTGTTCCCGCCGGGCTTGCGCGTCGGTCAGGTTGCCGCCGTCGGCGAGGGCGGAATGATCGTGCAACCCTATGTCGATCTTTCGCGCTTGGAATACGTGCGCATTATCAATCTTGGGATGGGCGGCATCCTGCAGTTACCGCAGCGGTCGATGGGCCCCGCCGACGGCCTGCCGGGGGCGTCCGTCAAAACCGGCGGCGGGGGCCAGTGATGCGGCCGACATTTTGGCAGCGCCTGGATACCTTCGCCCGTCATCTGACACCGGTTGCGCTGACCCTGGTGCTGGTCATTCTCAACGTCGTGCCGACACATATTCCGGGGATCGCCCGGGTCCTTCCGGTGTTGCCGTTGATCGCCGTGTTCTATTGGTCGATCCACCGTCCTCACCTGATGCCGGCCCCGGCGGTGTTTTTGATCGGCTTGTTTCAGGACGGCCTGACGGGCGCGCCCATGGGCCTGCATGCCCTGATTTTCCTGGCCGTGCAGGGGGTGGTGCTGTTCCAGCATAAATTCTTCATGGGCAAGTCGTTCTTCGTTCATTGGCTGGGCTTCGGTCTGGTCGGGGCGGGGGCTGCGCTGCTCAGCTGGGGCCTGCTGTCCGCCTTTTACGTCACCCTGTTCGCCGCCGAGGCCATCGCCTTTCAATACGTGATGACCGTCGCGGCTTTCCCCCTGTTCGCCTTTATCTTCTCCAGGTGGCAGCAAGCATTCCTGAAACTGGATTGATCCCATGCATGGTGATCAGGAACGTCAGAAGCTTTTCGCCCGCCGCACGGTGATGCTGGTCGGCGGCAAGCTGGCGCTTGTCTCCATGCTGGCCGGGCGGATGTATTACCTGCAGGTCGTCAAGGCCGAGCAATACAAGATGCTGGCCGACGAAAATCGCATCAGCCTCCGTCTCCTGGCCCCGCCGCGCGGCCGGATCATCGACCGGTTCGGTGTGCCGCTGGCCGATAACAAACAGAACTATCGGGTCATGCTGGTGTCCGAGGATACGCGGGGCCTGGGCGTCGATGGGGCGCTCGATCTGTTGGACGAGATCGTGCCGATGAGCCCGGGCGAACGCCGCCGGGTCCTCAAGGAAGTTCGCCGCAACCGGTCCTTCGTGCCGGTGACTTTGCGGGAAAACCTGGAATGGGAAGAGGTCGCCCGGATCGAGGTCAATGCCCCGGACCTTCCCGGCGTGATGATCGACGAAGGCCAGAGCCGCTTCTATCCCTACGGCAAGAACCTGGCGCATGTGCTGGGCTATGTCTCGGCGGTCAGCGAGCGTGAGAAAACGGGCGACCGGCTTTTGGAATTGCCCGGGTTCCGCACCGGCAAATCGGGGATCGAGAAAATCCACGATCTCAGCCTGCGCGGCTCCGGCGGCTCCTCCGAGGTCGAAGTCAATGCTTATGGCCGGGTGATCCGCGAATTGAACCGGCGCGAGGGCCTGCCCGGCGCCGAGGTCCGCATGACCATCGACGTCGGCCTGCAACAGGCGGCGACGAAACGCCTGTCCCAGGAAGTCAGCGCCTCCGCCGTGGTCATGGATGTGCATTCGGGCGACGTGCTGGCCATGGTCTCGCATCCCAGCTTCGATCCCAACGATTTCAACCGGGGCCTGGACGTCGACGACTGGAACAAGCTGATTTCCAACCCGGCGGCGCCGTTGTCGAACAAGGCGATCGCCGGACGCTATTCACCGGGGTCGTGCTTCAAGATGCTGGTTGCGCTGACGGCGCTGGAGCGCGGCGTGATCTCGCCCACGGGCAAGGTGTTCTGCGAAGGGTTCATGGAATTCGGCGATACCAAATTCCATTGCTGGCGGCGCGGCGGCCATGGCTTGATGGACGTGGTCGATGCCATCGCCCAATCCTGCGACGTTTATTTTTACGAAATCGCGCGCCGCGTCGGGATCGACCGGATCGCGGAGATGGCCGTGCGCTTCGGCCTGGGCGATCCGACGGGGCTGGACCTGCCGGGGGAAAAGCCGGGCCTGATGCCCACCAAGGCGTGGAAGCGCGAGGCCCGGGATCAGTCCTGGCATCAGGGCGAGACGCTATTGGCCGGCATCGGCCAGGGATATGTTCTGGTGACGCCGTTGCAACTGGCGGTGATGACCGCGCGTCTGGTCAACGGCGGCTTCGCCGTGTCGCCGCAATTGACCAAGTCGGTCAGCACGACGGGTGTCCATACGGTGCCGGAACGCCACGAGTTCCAGCAGATCGGGGTAAATTCCCGGAACCTCGCGATCATCCGTGAAGCCATGGTCAAGGTCGTCAATACGCCCCATGGCACGGCCCATCGCTCGGCGATCGACGATCCGCGCTATTCCATGGGCGGCAAGACGGGGACCGTTCAGGTCCGCCGCATCACCAAGGCCGAACGTGAGCAGGGTGTGCTGAAGAACGAAGACCTGCCGTGGAAGGAGCGCGACCACGCCTTGTTCGTCGGCTTCGCACCGGCCGACAATCCACGCTACGCCGTTTCCGTGGTTGTTGAACACGGCGGCGGCGGATCGTCCGTCGCGGCCCCCATCGCCCATGACCTGTTGCTCGCGGCCCAGCGTCGCGGGTCGGCGCGCGACGTGCCGATCCGTCAATCCGGCGGCGCGCAGGCGGCTGCGGACCGGCCCGAAGGGGCGGGGGGCGACGAAGCCTCCGCCACGGACAGCGGCGTGCGCGCCCTGATCAACGAAGGGTAGGGGAGGAAACGCACCATGGCCGTTCGCGACGATGCCCTGAACCCGCCCAGTTTCACGCTGCGCCAAAAACTGTGGCAGATGCATTGGCTATTCATTCTGCTGTTGGCGGCGACGGCCTCCGTCGGCTTCGCCATGCTTTATTCGGCGGCCGGCGGCAATCTCGACCCTTGGGCATCGCGCCAGATCGTGCGCTTCGGCGTCGGCATGGCGGTGATGATCACCGTGGCGCTGATCGATATCCGGTTATGGCTGAAATACGCCTATGTTTTTTATCTCGGAACCGTGGCGTTGTTGGTCGCGGTCGAATTCATGGGCGTCGAAGGCAAGGGGGCGCAACGCTGGCTCGACCTGGGCTATGTCGGCCTGCAACCGTCGGAGCTGATGAAGATCGCCCTGGTCCTTGCCCTCGCGCGCTATTTCCACGGCACGTCCATCGAGGACGTCCGCCGGGTCACCCATTTGTTCGTGCCGATCATGTTGATCGCCATGCCGGCGGCGCTCGTTCTGCGCCAACCTGATCTGGGCACCGCCTTGATGCTGATCATCACGGGGGCGGTGATCTTCTTCGCCGCCGGAGTGCGGATTTGGAAATTCGTCCTGGTCGGCATTGTCGCGGTCGGCGGCGCGCCGATCGCCTGGGGGTTCCTGCGCGATTATCAGAAACAGCGGGTTCTCACCTTCCTCAATCCGGAGAGCGACCCGCTCGGTGCGGGCTACCACATCATCCAGTCGAAGATCGCCTTCGGCTCCGGCGGTATCTTTGGTAAGGGTTTCCTGCAAGGCACGCAGAGCCACCTGAACTTCCTGCCGGAGATGCAGACCGATTTCATCTTCACCATGCTGGCCGAGGAATTCGGCATGGTCGGCGGCTTTGCGTTGTTGGGGCTTTACATGGTGATCCTGATCTACGGCGTCGCGATCAGTGTGCGCTGCCGCACGCAATTCGGCCGTTTGATCGGCATCGGCGTGACGGCGACCTTCTTCCTTTACGTCTTCATCAACATGGCGATGGTGATGGGCCTGGTGCCCGTCGTCGGCGTGCCGCTGCCGCTGATTTCCTATGGCGGGACGGCCATGCTGACGCTGCTGTTCGGCTTCGGTCTGCTGATGGGCGTATGGATACACCGGGACGTTCAGGTCGGCCGCCGCGGCCTTGCCGACGAGGTCTAGCAAGGGCGCCCGGCGCGCCCAGAAAAAACAAGGCCCCGGGGCGTCACCTTCGCTCGACAAACTGTTTCAAGCTTGCTACAACCCCGCCTTCCTTCGGCCCTCCCGGGCCGAAATCCAGTGACGGTCCGCCCTTTGGGCGATGTCCTGGGGGCGCATAGCTCAGTTGGTAGAGCAGCTGACTCTTAATCAGCGGGTCCAAGGTTCGAGTCCTTGTGCGCCCACCATT
>CAJWCU010000046.1 GCA_913030825.1 uncultured Rhodospirillaceae bacterium
TGACGCCCTTCGGCGTGGCGATGACCACGGACGGCGAGATTCTGCATCTGGCCGGCGAAGAAGGGATCGAGCCCGCCGAGGCGATCGAACGGTTGACCGCCGCCTGTGCCAAGTCGGCCAAGGCGGGTGACTACCGGGCCACGGCCATCGCCTATGACGTGCTGATCACCCACCCCGAGACGGGCGAGGATCGCGACGCCGTCGCCGTTAATTTCGACCACCGGGAGAACGCCTCGGTCATCTATTGCCTGCCCTATGGGATCGCCGGCGGTGAGGTCGAATTGGAGCAGCCCCTCACCCAGCAGGGCGAGGGCCGTGTGTTCCAGAATACGGCGGGAGGGGCCGGTGGCCCCGGAGGCGGCGGCATCATTCAGCCCTGATCGGGGTGCCGTTCGACCCAGGCCAAACGGGCCGGGTGAGCAGCAGGCTACTTCTTCTTGCCCTTTTTCTTCGCCGCCTTCTTCTTGTCGGCCTTCTTGCCCTTGTCGGCCTTTTTCGCCTTATCGGCCTTCTTAGACTTCTTCGCGTCCTTCTTGGGCGATTTCTTCTCGACCTTTTTCTTCGTCGCCTTCGCCTTCTCGGCCTTAGGCTTTTCCGCCTTGGCCGCCGGTTTGGCGGCGGCGGGCTTGGCCGCCGGTTTCTTCGCCGCAGGTTTGCTGGCCGTCGTCTTGGCGGCGGTCGCGCGGGCCGCCGGGCGCCGGGTGGCGGGTTTGTGGACGGCCGTCGCACGCGGCACGGCGGCGGCGCGGCGGGCCGGAGGTTTCGCCGGACCACCGGCTTTCGCGGTTGCCTTGGCGGCGGCGATCACGGTCTTGGCACGGGCGGGCCCGAAACCCGGCACGGCGGCCAGCGCCGTCGGCGTTGCCGAGGCCACGGCCTCTACCGTCTTGAAACCACCCTTGGTCAACGCCGCCGCGGCAGCGGGACCGATCCCGTTGATATCCGTGAGTTTAGGTCCAGCCATATTCTCGCCCCCTTATGTCGTTTGAACGCGGCCAAGAATACGCGCGCCCTCACGAAATTGAATATGACATTTTTATTACACACAGTTCGAGCGACAATTCGACCGGCAACTCCGGCGCACCATAATTGCTGGATTTTGCATTCGCATTTGCTTAACTAACCCATCGCCTCGGGCCGCCGGATGTGCCGGCGGCGAACCCAATGGAGGGTCATGTCATGCGTAGGACCATCATGCTTCCGGCCGCCCTGGCCGCCTTTCTGGGACTTGCCGCCTGCGGCGAAAAAGAGCCCAGCAAACTGACCTACGGCGAAGCCGCTCAGGAACTCGCCAAAGGCGCCGATAATTTCAAGACCTATATCGGCGGCCTCGACAATAAGCTGGTCAAATGGGCCGGCACGATCGTTGAGACCCGCAAGTGGCACGAAGACGATTTCGTGCCGGCGGCGGGCATGCTGGTGGATGCCGACGGCAAGCCGGGCCCGGATCTGTTCGTGACGATCAGCGTCGACGACCTGGAAAAGGTCAAGACGGGCGCCAAGGTCACATTCACGGCCAAGATTTTGGGCGCGGTCGACGAAAAAGGCGTCTCCGTCATCAAGCTGGAAGCCGACGCCATTCACTAGCGCCCTCGGACGCCCTGCCGGACGACCGAAACTCAGGCGCGGCTGAGGATCAGGATCAGGATCGCCAGAACGATCAGGACGATGCCGACGACCTCCAGCTTCGCGACCTTCTCCTTGAAGAAGAAGATCGAGGCCAGGAAGGTGAAGACCAGCTCAATCTGGCCCAAGGCCCGCACGTAGGCGGCGTTCTGCATGGTGAAAGCCAGGAACCAGGCGATCGACCCGGCCATGCCGACGGCGCCCACCGCAGACGACCATCGCCAATGGACGAACACGTCCTTCAGGGTCTGGGGCTCCTTCCATGCCAGATAGGCGCCCATGCAGACCGTCTGGATCACCAAGGCGACGGCCAAGGTGAAGGCCGCCGTCATCGCCAGACTTTCCCATTGCAGCGACAGAGCCGCCCCCCGGAAGAACACGACCGAGGCCCCCAGGAAGGCGCCGCAGGCAAGGCCGATGAGCGTCGGCTTTTCCGTCACCCCGGCAACCAGGGTCGCGAGCGAGACCTTCGTCTGCCCCGCCGACAGGACGACCACGCCGAACCCGGCCAGGCCGATGGCGGCGGCGGCGGTCATGGTCACCGTATCGCCCAAAATCAGAAAACCCAGGATGGCGACCTGAAAGACCTCGGTCTTGGAATAGGTCGTACCGACGGCGAAGTTGCGGAACTGGAACAGATACAGCAGCAACCCCGTGAAGATGATCTGGCTCGCCCCGCCCAACACGCAATATATCAGGAACTCGGATGAGATCGACGGCATCTCCATCCCGCCGATCGTATTCAGGCCCCAAAGGTAGATAAGAGAGAACGGCAAGGCGTAGAGAAACCGCACATAGGCGGCGCCTAACGTCGTCAGGCGCCCCTTCAGGTGCTTCTGCAGAACCGAGCGCGCATTCTGAAGAAACGCCGCCAGGACAGTGATGGGGATCCAAAGTTCCATGGAATGAGGACGACCTTATACATGACAGGGCTACCAGTCATAGCCTGCCGCGCCCTCCCTGAATTCAACTTACGGCAACTTGTATTTCCCGACCAAGGGGAAAAAATCCTGCAGCAACGATGCCTATAGTCCTAAATGCATAACTTTGTTCGGTTTTGCATAAATTTCTGTTGCCACACCCCCTTTCGTGATTAAGAATGAGTTGCAATACGCCAAAATCTGCATACAACAATACTCATTCGGCGCCAGGGAACGGAAACGCCCGGGACTGACATAAAGACAAATTGCCCCCTGCGCCCGCCTGTGGGTGAGCGGCGGCGGAAAATAAAGGAATGTCTCCGATGGCTCCGTTGAGCATCTTTCTTAGCCTTCTCGCCTTTGCGATCAGCATCACGGCCCTGATCATCGCCCTGCGGGCACCGGCCCAGATGGTCGAGGCGTATCAAGAGAAGCAGCGGCAGGACCTTCGCCGTCAAGCGCTCGCCGCCCACCGCCGCACCCCGGAGCAAGACGGCGAGGTCGACGCGGACGAGAGCGGACAAAACCTATCCGCCCGGACCGCGCACGGCATGGCGGCGCGCCCCTATGCCGGGGCCTGATCTGATTGTCCTTCGGTCGAAGGACAATCCGGGGCTCTACGTCATTACCGAGCGCAGCCGTTACCGCATGGCGGTCGACGCCTATCACGCGGACGATCCCGACGACAGCCTGATCCATGTCCCGCCCGATCGCGCGGCGATGGTCTTGCGCGGTTTGGTCGATCCCAGCGTGGTCGAAGCCGCAATCAACAGTCAGGGGTTGTACCGGCTACTGACCAGTTAGATGAAACACCCACCAAATCCACCGATTTCACCATCGCTCTTTTGTGAGAGAAGGGAGGGCAAAGATCGAGGACGTCTTAAGTGAATTTGACCAAAAGCCTTGCCGTCGCCGGGGGCGTGACGGCGGGCGTGATCGGTGCCGTCCTATTGGCGGGCATCATCACGAACGAAGAAGTCGATTCCGGCGGGGACGGGGGCGTTCCGCAAACCCTGCGCTTGAACTCCATTCCCGTGCGCCTGGGCGGATATGGGCTGGAACGGCGCCGTGGCGGAGGCGAGATCGCCATCCTGTCCATCTCCTTGAGAGTGACCGGCGACGAGAACAAATCCCATGTCTGCCGCATGGCACCGCGCCTGGTCGCGACCGTCACCCGCGATGTCGCCGCAAGGTTCGGGGATATGGAAGATCTGGATGCCGCCCGGCGCACCACCCTACCCGAGCATTTGCGCCATCGTTTCAATCAAACCCTTGAAGGAACCCCCATCGACGGCGTCATGATCGATCGGGTCGAACGCGGTGAAATCCCCCCGCGCGGCACCTGCGGCTAGGCCGGCGCCCCCCGCGAACCGAGAAACGCCCTCTTCCCGACATTCAGGCCCGCCCTTTGCGCCCCGCCCCACCCGGTGGTATCTGTTGACCCAACAAGATCAAACACCATCAGCCTGGGAGGGCCGCAACCCGTGAGCGGGCCGGACAATATCTTTGAACGTGACCTGGGGCCGACGCCCGCCAATAATCAGCCGCAGACGCCGCTGAGCTTTCTTTCCTGGGCAGCCGCCGTCTATCCCGACCAAGTCGCCGCCATCCACGGCCCGCGCCGCATCACTTATAGTGAGATGGCGCTGCGTTGCCGACGGCTGGCCGGCGCCCTGGCGGCGCGCGGCATCGGCGCCGGGCATGCCGTGTCGGTCATGGGCGCCAATACCCCGGAACTTCTGGAATGCCATTTCGGCGTGCCGATGGCGGGGGCCGTGCTGAACGCCCTGAACACGCGGCTCGACGCCGCGACCATCGCCTTCATCCTGGACCATGCGGAAAGCAAACTCCTGATCACCGACCGCGAACACGCACCGGTCATCAAAGACGCCCTGGCGCAGTTGGGCCGCAAGATTCCCGTCATCGACATCGACGACGACCAGACCGAGGCGCAAGGCGGCACCCGGGGCGAGATGCTGGGCGAGATGGATTACGAAGCTTTCCTCGCGACCGGCGATCCGGACTTTCCCATCGATCCGCCGGCCGACGAATGGGCGGCGATCTCGCTGAACTACACCTCGGGCACGACCGGCAACCCCAAGGGCGTGGTCTACCATCACCGCGGCGCCTTCGTGACGGCCATGGGGGGTGCATTGGTCTCCAAGCTCGACCGCCGGTCGCGCTACCTTTGGACCCTGCCGATGTTCCATTGCAACGGTTGGAGCTATCCCTGGTCGCTGACCGCCGTGGCGGGAACCCACGTCTGCTTGCGCCGGGTCGATCCGGCGCTGATCTTCCCGATGATCGCCGAACACGGCGTGACCCATATGTGTGGCGCGCCCATTGTCTTGAACATGCTGATCCACGCCCCGGCCGAGGTGAAACGAACCTTCGACGAACCGGTCCAGGTCTTCACCGGCGGCGCGGCTCCGCCTTCCGCCGTGATCGCGGGCATGGAAAACATGGGCTTCAACGTGACGCACCTTTACGGGCTTACGGAATCCTACGGCCCCTCGACCTTCTGCGCCTGGCAGGACGCCTGGGACGATCTGGACAAGGACGGCCAGGCGGAAAAGATCGCACGCGCCGGGGTGCGCTATCCCTCGGTGTTCGATCAGACGGTGATGAACCCGGAAACCATGGAAACCGTGCCCGCCGACGGCCAGACCATGGGCGAGATCATGCTTTGCGGAAACACCATCATGAAGGGCTACCTGAAAAATCCGGAAGCGACCGAGGCCGCCTTCAAGGGCGGCTGGTTCCATACCGGCGACCTGGCCGTCCTCCATCCCGACGGCTACGTCGAGATCAAGGACCGGTCGAAGGACATCATCATCTCCGGCGGCGAGAACATTTCGTCGCTGGAGGTCGAGGAATGCCTCTACAAGCATCCCGACATCATGGAAGCCGCCGTGGTCGCGAAATTCGACGATAAATGGGGCGAGACGCCCTGCGCCTTCGTCACGCTGACGGCGGGCGCCGACGGGCGCGTCGACGCCCAGGCGGTAATCGATTGGTGCCGCGAGCACATGGCCCATTACAAAGCGCCGCGCCATGTCGTTTTCTGCGACCTGCCCAAGACCTCGACCGGCAAGATTCAGAAGTTCGTCCTGCGCGACCGCGCCAACGAACAGCAAGACGGCAAGGAGACCGCCTGATGACCAGCCCCTATCGCCCCGATCTGCTGTCCGGCCGCGTCGTCCTGGTGACCGGCGCATCGTCCGGCCTGGGCGCCCATTTCGCCCGTGTCCTGGCGGCCCATGGCGCCGCCGTCGCCTGCTGTGCCCGGCGCACGGACAAGTTGGAAACCCTCGTCGCCGAGATCGCCAAGGACGGGGGACGGGCGCTTGCCGTGGAAATGGACGTAACAGACGAAAGTTCGGTCGAAGACGCCTTCGAGATCGCCGCACGCGCGCTCGGCACCGTCACGGTACTGATCAACAATGCGGGCCTCGCGTCGACCGACAAGGCGCTGGAACTCGACATGGAGACCTGGAACCGGGTCATGACGACGAACCTGACCGGCGCCTGGGCCGTCGCCCAGCGCGCCGCCAAGGACATGGTTGCGGCGGACGCGCCGGGGGCCATCGTGAACATCGCGTCGGTCCTCGGCCTGCGTCAGGCCGGCGGCGTACTGCCTTATGCGGTGTCGAAAGCCGGATTGGTGCAGATGACCAAGTCTCTGGCCTTGGAATGGGCCCGCCATGGTATTCGCGTCAACGCCATTGCGCCCGGGTACATCGAAACGGACCTGAACCGCGCGTTCCTGCAAAGCGAGCCGGGACAGGCATTGATGAAACGGGTGCCGCAGCGCCGTTTCGGCAAACCGGAAGATCTGGATGGCACCTTGCTCCTGCTGTCTTCGGACGCATCGGATTTCATGACCGGCGAGGTCGTCGCCGTGGACGGCGGGCACCTGGTCAACACGCTTTAGACGGCCCCAAAAGCCGCACCATCGGGAGGAGACAATCATGGCCCAGGCGACCGCAGATGACGGCACGCTGATCCATTATCAGGACAAGGGCCCGACCAAGGGCCCGGGGGAGAGCATCCTGTTTCTGCACGAGTACGGCGGCGATCCGCGAAGCTGGGAACCTCAGGTCGCGGCCTTCGCCCGCACCCATCGCTGTCTGGTGCCGGCGACACGCGGCTACCTGCCCTCCGGCATTCCGGGCGATGCCGATGCCTATAGCTACGAGATCGTCGCCGAGGACGCGCGGGCGGTGCTGGACGACGCCGGGGTCGAGAGGGCCCATGTCGTGGGCCTTTCGATGGGGGCGTATACGGGCCTGATGCTGGCACTGCGCCACCCCGGCCGGGTCGCCACGCTGACGGCGGCTTCCGGGGGATCGGGCTCGCACCCCGAAATCAATCCGGCCTTCCGTGAAGAAGCGGCAAGCCTGGCCGACGCCATGCTGGCGGCGGGCACCTTCCCGGCGGACGATTTCGCCAACGGCCCCACGCGCCTGCAGCTCAAGCGCAAGGACCTGCCGGCCTGGGAGAAATTTCGCGACGAATTGGCGGAACACGATGTCACGGGCGCGGCTCATGTGTTGCGCAATATCGTCGGCGGCCGGCCGTCGCTTTATACCTTCGCCGAACAACTGGCGACGCTGACCACGCCGATCCTGTTCCTGGTCGGCGACGAAGACGACGGCGTGTTGGATATCAATCTATGGCTGAAACGCACGATGCCGGGCGCGGGGATGGAGATGGTGCCCAAGTCGGGGCATCTGCTGAACCTCGAAGACCCCGCAGGGTTCAACGCCGCCGTCGCCCATTTCCATGAGACGGTCGCCGAGGGCGGCTGGCCCCTGCGCGATATGTCGACGGTCGGGTTCGGCGGGGTCGCGCCGGCCCAGGACAACGAATGACGATGATTTTGGAGAGAACGGAGCCAGACGGCTTGGGCGGAGGTGTTGGATCAGCGCCGGTTCAGATCGGGAAACCGGTCGCGGTCGACGTTGATGGACCAATCGAATTCCACGGCGAACCCACCTTCGAACAACCGAACCACGCGGCCCGGCATATGGGCGCGGCCGCGCACGATCAACAGAATCTCATCGTCGATCGCCACGGCATCGTTTTCGGGCTCGATCCCGTCCGGATACACGATCGCGGCGCCGCCGACGGACATGTCGAGCAGTTTGCCGCCTTGGCACGGCGCACCCCCGTTCACTTCGACGCCGTTTACTTCGACAACGCCTTGAACGACGGACCGGGGAGTTTTTCTGGCTTCTTGTTCGGTTTGCAACATCATGGCGGCGATCCCTTTATGGGTGGACCCCGCCCCCAAGAGCAGTCTTTTTCATTAACGTCAGCAAAATGTAGGCCACCTGCCTGATGCTAGCCTGACAATATGAACGAATTACGGAACCCCCTGGGGTGGTTACGGATTTTCCGACATATCTGTTAATCTCCCCGCCCGGCGTCCGCTGGCCACCATCTTTCATCATTCTCAAAACAACAGGAAATCGCCCGTATGGATTTCAATCTGACACCGGAAGTGGACGAAACCCGGCAGGCCATCCGCCGCTTCGTCGCCGATAACCTTCTGCCGCTGGAATCCGATCCAGCCAGTTTCGACGATCACGAGAACATCCGCCTGGACCTTCTCGGCAAGATGCGTGAGAAGGCGAAAGCGCAGGGCCTGTGGTCGCTGTCGATGCCGACCGAGCGCGGCGGGCGCGCCTTCGACCGGGTCGGCATGGCCGCCTGTTACGAGGAAATGAACCGCTCGATCTTCGGGCCGGTGGTGTTCAACGCCGCCGCCCCCGACGACGGCAACATGTTCGTTTTGAACAAGGTCGCGACCGAGGCGCAGAAGGAAAAATGGCTGCAGCCGATCATCGACGGCACCGTGCGGTCCTCCATCGTCATGACCGAACCGGCGCCGGGTGCGGGCTCCGACCCCGCCGGGATGATGAAGACCCGGGCCGAGAAGAAGGGCGACACCTGGGTCGTCCACGGCCATAAATGGTTCATCACCGGGGCTGGCGTCGCCGATCATTTCATTCTGCTGGCGCGCACGTCCGACGACGCGCGCCGCAACCTGACGGCCTTCCTGTTCCACAAGGACCAGCCGGGATGGGAAATCGTCCGCCGCATTCCGATCATGGGGCCGGAAGAACACGGCGGCCATTGCGAGCTGAAATTCGACGGCCTGGAAATTCCCGACGAAAACCGCCTGATGGAAGTCGGCGAAGGCATGAAATGCGTGCAGATCCGGCTGGGCACCGCGCGCCTGACCCATTGCATGCGTTGGCTGGGCTTGGCCAAGCGGTCGTTGGAGATCGCCGATGAATACATCTCGGAACGGGAAGCCTTCGGCACCCGCCTGGCCGACCGGGAAAGCGTGCAGTTGCTGTTGGGCTCGGCCGCCAAGGAAATCCAGATCGGCCGCATGCTGACCATGCATGCCGCCTGGACGCTGGACCAGGGCAGCCGGGCGCGGGCCGAGGTTTCGACCGCCAAGGTCCAGGTCGCCGATACCTTGCACAAATGCGTCGATACGGCGATCCAGTTGTGCGGCGCCAAGGGCTATTCCAAGGATACGGTCCTGGAATGGATCTATCGCTACGCCCGGCAGGCGCGTCTGGTCGACGGTGCATCCGAGGTTCACATGATGGTCCTGGCCGGATTGTTCCGCGAGCAGGGCCTGGATTACTGGCACTGGGGCTGAGGCCAGGGTCATGGGCATGGCCGGAAACCTGACGACCGAGCAAACCACCCGCCTCGCCGCCTGGCTGACCGGCGAGGCCCAGGCGGAAACGCAGGTCCTCGCCACGGAACGCCTGTCCGGCGGCGCCATCCAGGAAAACCACCGTCTGGAGATCGAAGTCGCGGGAGGCCCCTGGCCGGGGCGCCACGACCTGGTCCTGCGCCGGGACGCCGCATCGGCGGTGGCGACCAGCCATTCCCGGGCCGAGGAATATGCCCTGTTGAAAGCGGCGCACAAGGCGGGCGTCACCGTGCCCGCCCCCTGCGTGTTGTGCACGGACGAGAGCATCCTGGGCGGCCCGTTCTTCATCATGCATCGGGTCGCCGGCGAGGCCCGGGGCGGGCGCCTGATCAAATCGCCGCCGGATGCGGCGCTGGTCCGCGAGATCGGCGCCGACCTGGCCCGTATCCATACCATCACGCCGACGACGGCGGGCGGCGAGCTGGAATTTCTGGGCACGCCCCCGGCCGACCCGGCGCGTGCCGCCGTGGCGCAATACCGTGCCTATCTGGACGCCCTGCCGGACCCGCATCCGACGGTCGAATGGGGTCTTTCCTGGCTGGCCGAACATGCCCCCACCCCGGGCGAGATCGTGCTCTGCCACCGAGACTACCGCACGGGCAATCTGATGATCGATCAGACGCCCGACGGCCCGCACCTGTCGGCGACGCTCGATTGGGAATTCGCCGGCTGGTCCGACCCGCTGGAGGACGTCGGCTGGTTCCTCGCCAAGTGCTGGCGCTTCGGGCGCTGGGATCAGGAGGCCGGGGGACTCGGCCCACGGGACGACTTCATCGCCGGTTACACCGCCGCCTCGGGCCGCCCGGCACCGCCGGAGGCCGTCGCCTATTGGGAGGTCATGGCCCATGTCCGCTGGGCGGTGATCGCCCTGCAACAGGCCTGGCGCCACGTTTCCGGCGAGGAGGCCTCTCTGGAGCTGGCCTTGACCGCCCATGTCGTGCCGGAACTGGAAGCCGAAATCCTCGCTATGACCGGAGGACCGTCATGAGAAAGCGCCCCAGCGGAACGGCCCTGATCGAGATCGCCGAGGCGACGGAAGCCGCCGCCGATCCCGACGCCCCCAACGCCAACTATGTCGCCGCGATGATCCGCAACGCCTGCGCCATCGCCGAACGGCAGGCCGAGGGGGGCCACGACGCGGACCGGGCCGAGGCGGCTGGCCTGCACGCCCTGTTGGGCCAAGCCGGCGCGGTCGAAGACCTCAACCGGGAACTGGTGCGCCTGATCCGCGACGGCACGGCGCCCGTGGGCACCCACGCCCATCTCGTCGCGGTCAACCGGGGCGAACTGGCGGAAAGCAATCCGCGCTATCTCGCCCGCCTGGACGACGGGGACTGACCATGCCCGAAGCGATCGACGCCCGGCTGGCGGGACAGATCTACGATTTCGTCGCCGGTGACGAGGACGCGCGCCTGTGCCGGGACATTCCGGATTCCCAATGCCAGGAGCAGCCCGTCAACTTCGTCGCCCAGACGACGGC
>CAJWCU010000047.1 GCA_913030825.1 uncultured Rhodospirillaceae bacterium
CTTGCCGCCCTTGGTGCCGCCTTCGGGTCCCAGGTCGATCACCCAGTCGGCCGTCTTGATGACTTCCAGATTGTGTTCGATGACGACCACGGTGTTTCCCTGTTCGACCAGGGCATGCAGGACTTCCAGCAGCTTGCGCACGTCGTCGAAATGCAGGCCGGTGGTCGGCTCGTCCAGGATGTAGAAGGTCTTGCCCGTGGCCCGGCGCGACAGTTCCTTGGCCAGCTTGACGCGCTGCGCCTCGCCGCCGGACAGCGTCGTCGCCTGCTGGCCCAGGTGAATGTAGCTCAGGCCGACGCGCTTCAACGTTTCCATCTTGTCGCGGATCGTCGGCACCGCCTTGAAGAAATCGGCGGCTTCGTCGACGGTCATGTCCAGGACTTCGGCGATGGATTTGCCGCGGAACTTGATGTCCAGGGTTTCCCGGTTGTAGCGCTGGCCCTTGCAGGTGTCGCAGGTCACGTAGACGTCGGGCAGGAAGTGCATCTCGATCTTGATGACGCCGTCGCCCTGGCAGGCTTCGCAGCGCCCGCCCTTGACGTTGAACGAGAACCGCCCCGGTTTGTAACCGCGCGCCTTGGCTTCCGGCAGGTTGGCGAACCAGTCGCGGATCGGCGTGAATGCACCCGTATAGGTCGCCGGGTTGGACCGCGGCGTGCGGCCGATGGGCGACTGGTCGATGTCGACAACCTTGTCGATGAATTCCAGGCCCTCCAGCGCGTCATGGGCGCCCGGATGCTCGCGCGCCCCGTGCAGGCGCCGCGCGAGCGCTTTGTAGAGCGTTTCGATCACCAGGGTCGATTTGCCGCCGCCGGAAACGCCGGTGATGCAGGTCAGGGTACCCAGCGGGAAATCGACGTCCAGGTTGTCCAGGTTGTTGGCCGACGCCCCCCGAAGTTTCAGCGCCTGGCCCTTCTTGCCCGGCCGCCGCTGGGCCGGAACGGGGATCTGTTCGACCCCGGTCAGGTATTTCCCGGTCAGGCTGTCCGGCGATTTCAGAATGTCCTCGGCCGTGCCCATGGCTACGACCTCGCCGCCGTGAATGCCGGCGCGGGGGCCCATGTCGATGATCCAGTCGGCGGCGCGGATGGCGTCTTCGTCGTGTTCGACGACGATCACCGTGTTCCCCAGATCACGCAGGCGGATCAGGGTCGCCAGCAGGCGTTCGTTGTCGCGCTGATGCAGGCCGATGGAGGGCTCGTCCAGGACGTAGAGCACGCCCGTGAGGCCCGATCCGATCTGCGAGGCCAGGCGGATGCGCTGGCTCTCGCCGCCGGACAGGGTGCCCGACGACCGCGACAGGGTCAGGTATTCCAGGCCGACGTTCTTCAGGAAGCCGAGCCGCTCGTTGATCTCGCGCAGGATGCGCCGGGCGATTTCCTGCTGTTGCCCCTTGAGCGTGCCTTCCAGGCCGGCGAACCAGGCATGGGCTTCCTCGATCGACATATCGGCGACCTGGGAGATGTTGAGGCTTTCGATCTTGACCGCCAGCGCTTCCGGCTTGAGGCGCAGACCGCCGCATTCGGAACAGGCCGTCACCGTCTGGAAACGCGACAGTTCGTCCCGCACCCAGCTTGAATCCGTTTCGCGCCAGCGCCGCTCCATGTTGGGGATCACGCCCTCGAACGGTTTGGTGATGTCGTAGGCGCGCTTGCCGTCGTGATACTTCATCGTCACCGGCTCGCTGCCCGAACCGTAGAGAATCATCTCGCGGGTTTTCTTGGGCAGCTTATTCCAGGCGGTGGTGAGGTCGAAGTCGAAATGGGCGCCCAGGCTCTTGAGCGTCTGGTCGTAGTATTTGGACGACGAATTGGCCCAGGGGGCGACGGCGCCGGTCGCCAAGGTGCGCTTCTCGTCGGGCACCACCAGTTCCGGATCGAAGAACATTTCCGTGCCCAGGCCGTCGCAGGCCGGGCAGGCGCCGTGCGGGTTGTTGAATGAAAACAACCGGGGTTCGATCTCGTCGATGGTGAAGCCGGAAACGGGACAGGCGAAGCGGGCCGAGAACACGGTGCGCCCGGCGGGCACGTGGTCCTGAATGCCGCCTTTGCGCGATCCCTTGGAGGTCTTGGCGCCGGTGTCTTCCTTGGGTGCGTCGGCGTCGTCGGCATAGGCGATGCCGTCGGCCAGGTCGAGGGCCGTCTCCAAGGAATCCGCCAGGCGGGCTTCGATGCCGTCGCCGACGACCAGGCGGTCGACCACGACTTCGATGTCATGCTTGTACTTCTTGTCCAGGTCTGGCGCGTCTTCGATGTCGTAAAGTTCGCCGTCGATGCGGATGCGCTGATAGCCTTTCTGCGCGAAGGCGGCGATTTCCTTTTTGTATTCGCCCTTACGCCCGCGCACGACCGGGGCCAGCAGATAAAGCCGCGTGCCCTCTGGCATGGCCATGATGCGGTCGACCATTTCGGAAACCGTCTGGCTTTCGATGGGCAAGCCCGTGGCCGGCGAGTGGGGCACCCCGACCCGCGCGAACAGCAGGCGCATGTAGTCGTAGATTTCCGTCACCGTGCCGACGGTCGAGCGTGGGTTGCGCGAGGTCGTCTTCTGTTCAATGGAGATCGCGGGGCTAAGCCCGTCGATATGGTCGACGTCGGGCTTCTGCATCAATTCCAGGAACTGGCGGGCATAGGCCGACAGGCTCTCGACGTAGCGGCGCTGGCCCTCGGCATAGATGGTGTCGAAGGCGAGAGACGATTTGCCGGACCCGGACAGCCCGGTGATAACCGTCAGGCTGTTGCGCGGCATTTCCGCGTCGATATTCCTGAGATTGTGTTCCCGGGCGCCGCGAACGCTGATCTTTTCCATGTCTGATCCGAAAGCCGTCAACCGGACAACAGAGGCCGGGCAGGTGGGGGATAAGGGGGAGGAAGGGCGGCGAACGATGCGGCCTTCACAAGTCGTCAGTCATATAGGGTGCCGAGACCGCCGTAAAGTGCGTCTCTCCTGATAATAAATTCACATTTTGAATAGAGAAATATTCACAAAAAAATCTATTAAAACCAAATTCATGTGAATTTAGTGGTGAAATAATATCCGGTTTTGGGTAATCTCCTGCCGTCAAGCAAGGAGGTGCCTCCCTTGAAACAGGCAGCGCTGCCAATTTTGAACGGAGGCAAACATGACTCAGGACGATAAATCGGCCCTCAAGTGGACTTTCGCATTTGTGGCCCTGGTCCTCATCCTTGGTTGCGGCGCTTACGCAGCTGGTTGGCTGACCCAGTAATCGTGTAATCGCTCCCTGAACATCACCAACGAAACTGGCGCCGGTCATTGGACCGGCGCCGTTTTTTTTGGCGTTCGGGCGAGCGGTCGGCGGCGGCCTTATGCGGGGGGCTTGCAAAGCAGCCCATGTCCTCTAAAAGAAGCCGAACATTCGAAACCGGCGGCAGCGCGTCCCGCATCCCCACCCGAGAGGCCCGATCCCATGGCAAACGACGACGAACAGTTCGAAAAAGCGGACATCATCCTGTCCAACGCCTTGCAGGAATTCATGAGCGGCGGCGTCAGCCAGGAAGTCTACGGCATGGCCATGCTGGAGATCGGTATTCTCGCGCTGGTTCGTCTTGACGAAAGCGACGACCGGATCGCCGAACTGGTGGCGGATTTCATCGCCCGTGCGCGACAGGGCTTGCCCGACCTTCCGCCGGGGCAATAGATACCTAGCCCCATCCAGGGGATTCCGGCTAAAGTCGCCCCTTGTTCCTGGGGAAACGCATCAATAACCGAACTCAACGATTACGAGGAATTCGATGGCAGGCAGCGTCAATAAAGTCATTCTGGTCGGCAACCTGGGGCGCGACCCCGAAGTCCGGTTTTCTCAGGCCGGTCAGAAGATCGTCAACATGTCCGTGGCGACTTCTGAAACCTGGAAAGACAAGAATTCCGGCGAGCGCAAGGAAAAGACCGAATGGCACCGGGTCGTGGTGTTCGACGAACGCCTGGCCGACGTCTGCGAACGCTATCTCAAGAAGGGCTCCAAGGTTTATCTGGAAGGCACCCTGCAGACCCGCAAATGGACCGGTAACGACGGCGTCGAAAAATATACGACCGAGGTCGTGCTGCCGCGCTTCAACGGCGTCATGACCATGCTCGACGGTGGCGGTTCCGGTGGCGGTTCCGGCGGCGGCGGTGGCTACGGCGGCGGTGGCGGCGGTGGCTACAGCGGGCCGGAAGACGACGGATCCAGCTGGGACGGCCCGGGCGGCGGTAGCTCCGGTGGCGGTTCCGGCGGGGGTGGCGGTTCCGACCTGGACGACGAAATTCCCTTCTAGCCGGAGAGTTCACCGCTTAGCCAAAGAGGCGCGGGCCATGGGGGCCAGGCCCGGGGACACGAAACGGGGTCCTGAATGACGAGGGAAGGGAGCACAACGGTTCCCGAACGAAAGGGCGTGCGGCTGCGCTTTGTGCTCGCGTTCGTCCTGATCGTCGTGGGGGTCGGCCCGTCGGTTCTGCTGGCCGGCTGGCTCTACGCCCGCACGGTCGACGTACAGGTGGCCGACGTTTCCGAACGCTCTCTTTTGCTGGCCAAGACCCTGTCGCGGTTCATCGAGGGCTATCTCGACGATTTTCGGGAGTCCCTGGACCTGCTGTCCACCCAATACAACCTGACGAATCTACCCAAACCGGTACTGGAAAGCGCCGCCGCGCGGGGTATGACGGCGGTCTGCTTGTTGAGCGGCGCCCGCCGGCCCGTCGAAGTCACGGTGATTTCGGGCATGGCCGGGTGCCTGCCGCGCCATGTGGACCGCATGTGGCGCGATATTCGTGCGCGGGTACCGGAAACCGGCGCCGGGACCGTGTTTTCGCCGGTGATGGCCGATATGGAGGGCGATCCGGCGGTCTTCGCCGTCAACTTCCGGGCCGGATTGCCGGTCGCCGCCGCGCATATGTCCCTGGCGTGGCTGCATGCCTTGCGCCGGTCCATCGTGTTCGGTGAGAAAGGCCATGCGGCGATCGTCGATCACCTGGGGAATATCGTCTCCCACCCCCGGCCCGACTGGGAAGCGGCGATCAAGAACATCTCCGCCGTGGCGCCTGTGCAATTGATGATGAAGGGCGAAACGGGTATTTCCCGGTTCCATTCCCCGGCGGCGAACCTGTGGATGATCGCGGGCTACGCCGCCGTGCCGACCGTCGGTTGGGGGGTCATGGTGCCGCAGCCGGAGAAAGAGCTGTCCTTCCATGCCGAGGAAATTCAGCACAGCACGCAGATCGCCCTGGTCGTCGGCGCCCTGGTCGCGGGCTTATTGGCTTGGTGGTTGGCCGGGCGTCTGACCGAGCCGATCCGCCGGATTGAGGAGGCCTCGACACAATTGGCGGCGGGCAGTCTGCCCGACCCGGTCCCGGCCGAGGGGCTTTTAATGCCGGCGGAGATGGCCTCACTGGCCGACAATTTCAATCGCATGGCCGATCGGATGCGCGAACGGGGCGAGGAACGCGACCGCATGGTCGCGGACATGCAGTCGCTGAAAAGCGAGTTGGAACAGCGCGTCGCCGAACGGACGTTGGAATTGACCATGGAAATCGGCGAGCGCGACCGGGCGGAAAAGGAACTGCTGCGCTCCAAGGCGGAAGTCGAATATGCGAACCGGGCCAAGACCGAGTTCCTGGCCCATATGAGCCATGAGCTCAGGACGCCGCTCAACGCCATCTTGGGCTTCGCCGAAGTCGTCAGGGACGTCGACCCGGAACGCGCCCGCCCGGCGCAAATCAAACAATACGTCCAGTACATCCATGATTCGGGAAGCCATCTGCTGACCCTGATCAACGACTTGTTGGATATCTCGCGCATCGAGGTCGGCGCCATGGTCCTGGAACCGCAGGTCATCGACCTGCGCGAAACGGCGGAAAGCTGTGTCACCATCGTGTCCGAACGGGCGGCCAAGGCGGGATTGAAAATGGCGGTCGATCAGGAAACGGACCTGGGCGAGATCGAGGCCGACCCGACACGCCTGCGCCAGATCCTGCTGAACCTTCTGATCAACGCCGTCAAATTCACGCCGAAGGGCGGGACCATCGGCCTGACATGCCGCCGTCTTGCCGACGGGGAGGCGGAATTCATCATCTCCGACACGGGCATCGGTATCGCGGCGGAAGACATGTCGCGGATCATGGAGCCGTTCAGTCAGGCCCGCCACAGTCACGTTTCAAAGAACGAGGGAACGGGGCTCGGTCTGCCCCTCGCCAAGGCATTTGCCGAGCTTCACGGCGGCTCATTGCGGGTGGAAAGCGAGATCGGCAAAGGAACCTCTGTGCGGGTCATTATCCCGGCCACGCCGCCGCCTGAAAAAGATGACAATAACTAATTGAAATAAAACAAAAAAGTTATCCAGAATTCATCCCGAAAAGGGGTGCGATCAAGTTGTTCCGGCGGGCGCGATCTGCTAAAATTACACATGTGTTACCCGAGATGAGGGGCGCAGGCCATTTCGGCCCATAATTCTTTGAAAAATCAGGACTAATTTTTTGACACCCCCCGACGACCTGCCGCCAGACGGCGCTGAGCCGCTGCCTCCCGATTCGGACGTTTCGCTCGTTTCGATCGAAGACGAAATGCGCGCTTCCTACCTCGATTACGCGATGAGCGTGATCGTTTCCCGGGCGCTGCCCGACGTGCGCGACGGGCTCAAGCCGGTGCAGCGGCGCATTCTCTATGCGATGAAGGAAAACGGCTACGAAGCCGGCAAGCCTTACCGCAAATCGGCGCGCATCGTCGGTGACGTCATGGGTAAGTATCACCCCCATGGCGACCAGGCGATTTACGACGCCATGGTCCGTCTGGCGCAGGATTTCTCCATGCGTCTGCCGTTGATCGACGGGCAAGGCAACTACGGTTCCATGGACGGCGACCGCGCGGCGGCCATGCGATACACCGAAGCACGCCTGGCCCGTTCCGCCCATGCGCTGCTCGAGGATATCGACCGCGAGACGGTGGATTTCCAGCCCAACTACGACGAATCCGTTAGCGAGCCGGTGGTCCTGCCGGCGGGGTATCCGAACCTGCTGGTCAACGGCGCCGCCGGGATCGCGGTCGGTATGGCGACCAACATCCCGCCCCATAACCTGGGCGAGGTCGTCAGCGCCTGCTGTGCCTATATCGACAATCCGGACATCACCATCGACGAGTTGATCGCCGATCACGTCCAGGGCCCGGATTTCCCGACCGGGGCACAGATTCTCGGCAAGCAGGGGATCATTTCCGCCTATCACACAGGCCGTGGCTCCATCGTTGTGCGCGGCAAGACCTCGATCGAGGAGATCCGCAAGGACCGCTTCGCCATCGTTGTCCACGAAGTCCCGTATCAGGTCAACAAGGCCCGCATGATCGAGGTCATGGCCGATGCCGTGCGCGACAAGAAGATCGAGGGCATTTCCGACCTGCGCGACGAATCCGACCGTGACGGCGTGCGCGTGGTGGTCGAACTCAAGCGTGATGCCGAGGCCGAGGTCGTTCTGGCGCAGCTGTTCCGCTTCACGCCGCTGCAGACGTCGTTCGGCGTCAACATGTTGGCGTTGGACGGTGGCCGGCCGAAGTTGATGAACCTGAAGGACATCATCGTCGCCTTCGTTGCCTTCCGCGAGGAAGTCATCCGCCGCCGGACGATCTACGAACTCGCCAAAGCCCGTGAAAAGGCTCATGTCCTGGCCGGTCTCGCCGTCGCCGTCGTCAATATCGACGAGGTGATCGCCTTGATCCGCGCCGCGCCCGATCCCCAGACGGCGCGCGAGGGATTGATGGCCCGCGACTGGCCGGCGGTAGACGTCGAACCGATGATCGCCCTGCTCGACGAGCCGGGCCGCGCCGTGGTCGATGGCAAATACAAGCTGTCGGAAGAACAGGCGCGGGCGATCCTGGAACTGCGTCTGCACCGCCTGACCGGATTGGAGCGCGACAAGATCGGCGGCGACCTGGAGGAACTGGGTAAGCAGATCACTTATTTCCTGGAACTGCTGGCGTCGCGGGAGTTGCTCTACAAAGTTCTGCGCGAAGAGCTGGTCGAAACGTCGGAGAAATTCGCCAACGACCGGCGTACGACGCTGGAAGACGCCGAGTTCGAACACGATCTGGAAGACCTGATCCAGCGCGAGGACATGGTCGTCACCGTGACCAACGCGGGCTACGTGAAGCGTGTGCCGCTGTCGACCTACCGGGCGCAGCGGCGCGGCGGCAAGGGCCGTTCGGGCATGGCGACGCGGGACGAGGATTTCGTTTCCCAGGTCTTCGTTGCCAATACCCATACGCCGATGCTGTTCTTCTCATCGGCGGGCATGGTCTACAAGATGAAGGTCTATCGCCTGCCCATGGGCACGCCGCAATCGCGCGGCAAGGCATTCATCAACCTGTTGCCGCTGGACGAGGGCGAGACCATCACCACGGTCATGCCGCTGCCCGAGGACGAAGACACCTGGGGCGATCTGTTCGTCATGTTCGCGACCAAAGCGGGCTTCGTGCGGCGCAACCGCCTGTCCGATTTCACCAACGTCATGGCCAACGGCAAGATCGCCATGAAGTTCGAAGGCGACTATGCCGAGGACGGTTTGGTCCGCGTGCGCGTCTGTTCGGAAGACGACGACATTCTGCTGTCGGCGGCCGGCGGAAAGTGCATCCGCTTCCCGGTCACGGCGATCCGCGTGTTTTCCGGCCGTTCTTCCCATGGCGTGCGCGGCATGAAACTGGCCGAGGGCGATGAATTGATCGCGCTTTCCGTGGTCCGCCACGTGAAGGTCGAAACCGAGGACCGTGACGCCTACCTGCAATCACGGAATGCGTCGCGGCGTCTGGTCAACGGCGATTACACGGAGCGTGCCGAGGATAAGGCGCGCGACGAGGAATTGGCGGCCCGATTGGCCGAGCCCAAGTTCGCCGAAATGCTGGAGAACGAACAGTTCATCCTGACGCTCACGGCGGACGGATACGGCAAACGCACTTCAGCCTATGAGTACCGCATCTCCGGGCGCGGCGGGCAGGGCGTCGGCAACATCAACGTTGATCGCGGCAAGGCGCCGGACGCCCGCGTGGTCGCGGCCTTCGGCGTGCTGGACGAAGACCAGTTGGTCATGGTTTCCAACGGCGGCCAGATCATCCGTGTGCCCGTGGACGGAATCTCGATCTATTCCCGCTCGTCCCGCGGCGTGCGCGTGTTCAACACGGCCGAAGACGAACAGGTCGTCTCCGTCTCGCGTCTGCGGGACGTCAATGACGGCGATGAAGAGAGCGAAGAGGGTGAGGACGGCGAAGCCGTCGCGATCGATGCCGGCGCCGAGCCTGAACCGGTCGGCGAGGATTCCGCGCCGGAGCCCGAATCAGAGCCCGAGGCCGACGCTGCGCCTGAAGACGAAGACGAAGACCAAGACCAAGACCAAGACGAAGACCCCGAAAAGGATACCTGATGCCCGGCAAACGCGGCGTATACCCCGGCACCTTCGACCCCGTCACCAAAGGCCATATGGACATCATCACCCGCGGTGCGCGGGTGGTTGATGAATTGGTCATCGGTGTTGCCGTCAACGCGGGCAAGGGGCCGCTGTTCACGCTCGAAGAACGGGTCGAGATGTTGAAAGAGGACATCGCGGCTTTGCCGGGTGACCTGCCCGGGCGGATCGAGGTTCGGCCCTTCGACAATCTGTTGATGGAGTTTGTCAGCCAGGTCGATGCCAAGCTGATCGTGCGCGGTCTGCGCGCCGTTTCGGACTTCGAATACGAGTTCCAGATGGCGGGCATGAACGCGCGCCTCGATCCCAGCGTCGAGACCGTGTTCCTGATGGCGTCGGAGCGTCATCAGTTCATTTCGTCGCGTTTCGTGAAGGAAATCGGCTCCCTGGGCGGCGATATCTCCAGTTTCGTCTCACCGGCGGTCAAAGCGAAGCTGCTCGCGCGGTTCGCCGAGCTTAAGAACGATGCGGATTGACGGCTGAATGACCGCGATTGGGTAGGGTTCGGCAAAAACCTCTCGGAAAAACGCTTTCCGGCGTTGACCTTCCGGCTTTTGGCCCGTAATTTCCGGCCCTGCCGTTTCGGGCACCGTCCTCCGGCATTTGCAGACCACTAGGCGCGCTTAGCTCAGTTGGTAGAGCAACTGACTTTTAATCAGTAGGTCACAGGTTCGACCCCTGTAGCGCGTACCAA
>CAJWCU010000048.1 GCA_913030825.1 uncultured Rhodospirillaceae bacterium
CCCCCTGGGCGACGACGACCTGCATTTGTAAGACCACATACGGCGCGGCACGATCAGCCGCGCATCGAAGAAGAACGAAAGGCCATTCCTCCCATGAGCGAACTTGAAACCAGCATCGACCAAGGCGTCGGGATCATCACTTTCAACCGCCCGAAGGCCCTGAACGCCGTCAATCACCATGTCATGGCGGAACTTCTCGCCGCCGCCGAAGCCTTCGACAAGGATCCGGACATCGGCTGCATCGTTCTGACCGGCGCCGGCGACAAGGCCTTCGTCGCGGGCGCGGACATCGTCGAGATGGCGGACAAATCCTATATCGACATGCAGACTGCCGATATTCAGGCTGGATGGCAGCGGTTCGCCGCCACGCGCACGCCGATGATCGCGGCGGTCAACGGCTTCGCCCTGGGCGGCGGCTGTGAAATCGCCATGATGTGCGACATCATCATTGCCTCGGACAAGGCCAAGTTCGGCCAGCCCGAGATCAAGCTGGGCGTCATTCCCGGCTGGGGTGGCACGCAGCGCCTGGCCAAAGCGGTCGGCAAGGCGCTGGCCATGGACCTGATCCTGACCGGGCGCATGATGGACGCAGAAGAAGCCCGCGCCGCCGGCCTGGTCGCCCGCGTCGTGCCGCACGACAGCCTGATGGACGAGGTGATGGAAGCCGCCCGCACCATCGCCGGATACGGCCGCCCGTCCGTGATGTTGGCCAAGGAAGCCGTCAACCGCGCGTTCGAGGCCAGCCTGGAGGAAGGCGTGCGGTTCGAACGTCGCGCCTTCTACTCCCTGTTCGCCACCGAGGACCAGAAGGAAGGCATGGCGGCCTTCGTCGAAAAACGTCCTGCGGCGTTCCGCAATAAATAAGGCTTGGCGCGGCCCTCGCAGGGTCAGTACTTCCGGCCGGTGCGCCCCCCACCCCAGAAATAAGTCTATATCCAGACCGATCAGGGTCACGTAGGCTGGCCTTTTAGGGCTCCGTGGACATTCCGCTCCACGGAGAAATTTGGGGGGCCAGTATGTTGCGGCATCGCACGTCGATTTTCCTTTGCCTGATGTTTTCCGTTTTTGCGTTCTGCTTGGGAGCTGCGGCGCCGTCCGCGCGCGCGGCGGGCGTGACGACCCATTGGTACATGGGCGCGCTGGTCATTGATCACCTCGATGACAAGGACCTCGCGAACCTATTGAAGGCACGCAGCGTGTGGTATCGGCGCGGCACCACCTTTCCCGATGCGGCGATCGAGCATCTCAAGCACATCAAGGCCAGCGATGCCGATCAGGACAACCTGACCCACAACGACGTGGAAAAAGGAAAGTCCGGCAAGACGGCGACCGGCGGGTTTTTCACCCGCTACCTGGAGGGTGTCATCCAAACCTGCGGCGGCGGGAAGAGCATGTTGGTGGCGCAGCTGAATTTGACGTCGTGCCAGGAATCTCTGGCGTTTTTCTTCGGCATGGTCAACCACGTCATCGCCGATGCTCCCTGGCACGGGGAATTCATCGGCGATACCACGGGCAAATACTGCCCGGACGTCAAACAGGTTTGGGGCGAGGACGAAGACCGCCACGGGATCGCCGACACGGATTTTGATATCTGCCTGTCTTCGCGCCTGCACGGCAACAAAAAGGACATTTCGAACATCATCAGTGTCACCGGCGCGGAGAAAACCAGCCACAAAATCAAACTACTCTGCAATAAAGGCGAGTTTTATTCTCCCGCCAAAGGCGGACGCTGCTTCAAATGCCCCTCGGGAATGTCGCCGTCCGGCGCGCTGGGCGACTCTTCCAAAGCCTGCGTCGAGACGAAGCATGCGAAACCCAACCGGCATGGGGCCGGAGCGCCCGGTTGTCCGGTCGGTTCCGGGCAATGGCTGAGCGCCATCCCCGACTACCATTGCTATACCTGCCCCGGCGGCTACACCCACGACAACTCGAAGACAGCCGCCGATACGGGCGTCTGCTTCAAGAAAGAGCACAAGAAAGCGGCGGATAAGGGCAAGCCGGGCGTCACCTGCAACAAAGGCGAGTTCGCCGATATCCTGTTTTCAACGAATTGTTACAAATGTCCGTCGGGGTATACGCCGAACTCGGGCAAGCCTGCCATCGCGCTCGACAAATGCGAAAAGCACGTATCGGCGCCCTGCTCCGATATGGACGTGAAGTCCCACGGCCTGCCGATCAACGTCGTGGCCACGGCGGACATGCTGACGACTGCCGTCGACGGCGCACCGAAGCTGAAAATCACCGAGCTTTTGACAAAGGCCTACAAGGCCGACGGCGAAACCATGGATGTCGACGCCATCAACAAGGCCATGGACGGGTTTTATAAGAAGGCGTTGTCCGAGCCGCTTGCGACGTTCAGCGACGTGAAGACCCGGTCGTCCGATTACATTTCCAAGAAAGGCGCTCTGACCAAATACGCGGGCTCGTGCAAAGGGCTGTTCGAGAACGGCATGGGCGACGTACCCGGCGGCGTCAAGGATTCTGCCGCCAAGGCCGCGAACGCCATCAACGTGATCTGGAAGGCCCTCAAAGAGGGGCAAGCCGTGAAATTCGTACGCACGGGCTCCTTCAATTATCGGGTCTATGTCAAGGAGAAGCAGGCGTTCTGCTACGGCGGCTGCTGAGCCTGCGGCGCGCCCTCACCCGCTCTGATTTCCGGCCAGGAACGTCGCCGCCTCGATCTTGTTGCCGTCGGGGTCCAGAATGAACGCCGCGAAATACGGCGCGGTCGAGGCATCCCGCATGCCGGGCGCGCCGTCCGACCGGCCACCGTGTTCGATTGCGGCGGCGTGGAACGCGACGACGGCATCCTTGGTCCGCGCCCTTAGGCAGATATGCACCCCCGTGCCACCGGCCACCGGCGCCATGTCCGGGCGGTGGTTCAGCCAGAATTCCGAATAGCGTTTGCCGAACCCCATGGTCGCCGGCCGCTCGACCAGCAGGTCGAAGCCCAGCGGTGCCAACACGGCGCGGTAGAAATCGGTGCTGCGGTCCAGGTCGGATACCGCGATGGAGATATGGTCGATCACCTTGCTGTCTCCGTCCCAGGCTTCACGTGGCCCCCATAATGCGACCGGCTGGGCCTTGTGAAAAGCGGCGGATCGCCCTTACCCTCTGTCCCCAGAGTTCTTCGCCCCCCAACATTGAGTGAGACCAGACCGATCATGACCCACCAACAAGACATCGTCGATCGCGCCCGCACCGTTCTGCCCGGCGCCGGTTTCGGCAACTTCGACGCCAATTTCGTGATCCGTGAAGGTCAAGGCGCGCATATCTGGGATGAAGACGGCAATGAATACATCGACTTTTTGATCGGCTCCGGGCCCATGATCCTGGGTCATTGCCATCCGGAGGTCGTCGAGGCGGTGCAGGAACAAGTCGCCAAGGGGTCGACCTTCTTCACCAGCAACGCACACGGCATCGAATTGGCGGAGGAAATCTGCCGCGCCGTCGCCTGCGCCGAACAAATTCGCTTCGCCAGCACGGGCACCGAGGCCGACATGTTCGCCATGCGCCTGGCGCGGGCGCATACGGGCCGGGACAAGATCCTCAAGTTCGAGGGCGGCTATCACGGCATGTCCGCCGAAGGCCAGATGAGCCTGGCGCCCGACCGGTTGATGAATTTCCCCGTCGCCATCCCGGACTCGGCCGGGATCCCCGACGGCGTGCGGGACGACATGCTTGTGGCGCCCTACAACGACATCGAGTTCTTCCGCTCGCTGTTGGCCGAGCGCGGCCACGAGATCGCGGGCGTCATCGTCGAGCCGCTGCAGCGGATCATCCCGCCCCTGCCCGGTTTTCTGGAAGCGATCCGCGAGGAATGCACGCGCCACGGCGTGGTGATGATCTTCGACGAGGTCGTCACGGGCTTTCGCCTGGCCTACGGCGGCGCTCAGGCGGTCTACGGCGTCACGCCCGATGTCTGCACGCTGGGAAAGATCATCGGTGGCGGGTTTCCATTGGCCGTGATCGCCGGCAAGGCCGAGGTGATGGCCCATTTCGACGCGGCCAAGGTCGGCAAGGACAAGGCGCTGATGCAGATCGGGACCCTGAGCGGCAATCCCGTGGCCGCCGTGGCGGGCCTGAAAACCATGGAAATTCTGCGCCGTCCCGGCCAGTACGACCGTCTCTACGCGATTGGTGAACGGCTGATTTCCGCCGTCAACGAGCATCTGGGCGCTGCCGGCCACGCGCATCACGTTTCGGGGCATTCGGTGCTGTTCGACATCGTCTTCGCCGAAGGGCCGATCCACAACTACCGCGACGTTCAGCGCGGCGACGCAGCGAAGATGGCACGGTTCAACGCCGTCCTGCGCGAACAGGGCATCTTCAAGGGACCCAGCAAGTTCTACCCTTGCCTGGCGCTGACCGACGACGACGTCGACCGGACAGTCGAAGCAATCGCGCTGGCCGCGAAATCGCTGCACGACTGACCTAGGCGGCGCCGGCCGCAGACGGTACCTTGGCGCGGTCGAGCCGACCCGCAATCCAGAGACCGAAAGGCCCTTCGACGTGTCCGACGACCTGAGCCATTCGAACCCGACCGAACGCCTGCGCGCCGTCATGGCCAAGCTGCGCGACCCCGACGGGGGGTGCCCTTGGGATGTTGAACAGACCTTTGCCACCATTGCGCCCTACACCATCGAAGAAGCCTACGAAGTCGCCGACGCCATCCAGCGCGGCGACATGGCGGCGCTGAAGGACGAATTGGGCGATCTGCTGCTGCAGGTCTTCTTCCATGCCCGAATGGCCGAGGAAGCGGGCGATTTCGCCTATGACGACGTGGCCCAGGCGATCACCGACAAGATGATCCGAAGGCACCCCCATGTCTTCGGCGACACGGATATCGCCACGGCGGAGGCCCAGACCGTTCATTGGGAGGAATTGAAGGCCCAGGAACGGGCGGCGAAAGGCGATGCCCCCGCCGAACCCAGCGCCCTGGACGGGGTCGCGATCCCCCTTCCCGCCCTGACCCGCGCGGAAAAACTGCAGAAACGTGCGGCCCGCGTGGGTTTCGACTGGCCCGACGCCGCCCAGGTCATCGCTAAGATCGAGGAAGAATTGGGCGAGTTGCGGGAAGAAATCGACAACGATGGCCCGCGCGCGCGTATCGAAGAAGAAATGGGCGATCTGCTGTTTGCGGTCGCCAATCTGGCGCGGCATTTGAAGATCGATCCTGAAACGGCGCTTCGCGACGGAAACTATAAGTTTGAAGACCGATTTCGCCGCATGGAACGGCGCCTCAAGGCCGAAGGCACGGAGGTCGGAAAGGCCGACCTGGACACCATGGAAGCCGCCTGGCAGGCGGAAAAGGCATCGGACAAAGGCGCGGCCGAATAACGCACGTCCTATTCGGGCAGCTTGCGGAAAACCGCTGACCCGATGCCGTGAATAGGCTAGAAGGTTGAAGGACTTAAACCTGACCACGGGAGCCCCGCCCCCCATGTTCCGCCGCCTGCGCCCGCTTATCGTTCTGCTGATCGCGACCGTCGCGCTTACCGGCTGCTACCTGCCGGCGCGGTTCGATGCCGAGATCGAATTGGACCGCCGCGGCTATTACAAGCTGATCTTCGCGGGCTACATGATCGATACGCGGCTGTTCATGGGTCTCAAGGACGGCAAAATCAAACGGGGCGTCAGCGGCGAAGGATCGGAACTGGAAGAGGTCAAGAAACTTGAAACCGACATCACGCGCGACCCCAACGCGTCCGATTTCGGCTACATCAAGGACGGCTATTTCAAGCTGAACTGGAAGCGCGAAGGCGATTTGCTGCAAGCCAAGTCGGTGACGTTCCTGCGCCGTAACGAACACATCCTGGGCATCGCCTACAACAAGGAAACCCGGATCGTGAACATCCTGGGCCGGTCCCTGCCGAGCGAGCAGAAGGACCGGATCGTCCAGGCCGGCATGAATTCATCGGGTGAATTGCGGATCATCACCGACACCCGGGTGATCAGCCACAACGCCAACGAGGTCAAGGACTTCCCGGCCCGCGGCCCGCGTACCAAGGTTTATATCTACCGCATCCCCAATATCTACCGGGCGACGCCGCAGATGCAGATCAGCCTGCGCTGACCTCCTCGCCGTCGTCCGACAATCCCAATTCCCGCCGCAGCTTCTTCGTCAGCCCTCCGGCGACCAGACGGTGGGACTCCGCGATCTGGTCGCGCAATCCCTGCCCGTCCAGGCCCGGTTCGGCGTACTGCTGGATCCATGTCATGCCGCGCGACGCCAGGTAGGGTGCGGGGCGCAGGCCCGGCATATCGCGTAGGACATCGTAGGCGAACTCCGAGACCTTGAACGTGATCCCCGCGTTCTTTCCCGCATGCCAGGCGCCCAGGGCGAAGACCTTGCCGCCGACCTTCCAGACGTCGGAGCCGCCCCATTGCACGACATGGGTCGCGGCCTTCAGCGACGCGCAATAGGCGTTGAAGTCGTCCTGCGTCACTTCGGTCCCTTAGGTGGGCGCGCCTAGGCGCGACGGAACCGACGGATCAGCGACGACGTATCCCAACGCCCACCGCCCATGTCCTGAACTTCCTTGTAGAAGCCGTCGACGATGCGGGTGATCGGCAGTTCGGCTCCGTTGTCTTCTGCCTCGGCAAAGCAGATGCCCAAATCCTTGCGCATCCAATCGACGGCGAAGCCGAATTCGAATTCGTCGTCGACCATGGTCGTGCCGCGGTTTTCCATCTGCCAGCTTTGCGCGGCGCCCTTGGAAATCACGTCGAGGACCTTCTTTACATCCAGGCCCGCGCGCATGCCGAAATCGAGCCCTTCCGACAGGCCCTGGACCAGCCCGGCGATGCAGATCTGATTGACCATCTTGCACTGCTGGCCCGATCCGACGGGGCCCAGCAGAGTAACCGCCCGGGCGTAGGATTGAATCACCGGCTCGGCACGGGCGAAATCCCCTTCCCCGCCGCCGCACATCACGGTCAGAACGCCGTTCTCGGCGCCCGCCTGGCCGCCGGAGACGGGGCCATCGATAAAGGCAACGCCTTTCTCGGCGGCTTTCTCCGATATCTCGCGGGCGACGGCGGCGGAGGCCGTGGTGTGATCGACCAGAACCGCGCCGTCGGTCATGCCGGCCAGCATACCGTCATCGCCGTAGGCCACGGACCGCAGATCGTCATCGTTGCCGACGCAGCAGAATACGAATTCGGCGCCTTCGGCCGCCTTGGCAGGCGTTTCGGCGAAGCTGCCGCCGAATTCTCCGGCCCATTTCTCGGCCTTGGCCTGGGTCCGATTGTAGACCGTGACCTCGTGTCCGTTTTTCGTCAGATGTCCAGCCATGGGATAGCCCATGACGCCCAGACCGATGAATGCGCAACGCGCCATACCCGTCTCCTGATGCTGTTTGTGGTTTCGGGGCGTTTGCCGCCCCTGCGATGGACCCGATGCTAAACGCCCGGACCGGGTCAGGGCAAGGCGATCACCGTCCTTACGGCATGATGATTTTAAGGCGATCCCAACTGGGCCGGTCCGGCGCCAGCAACAGCACGTCGCCCGCCCGTTTGTCGCCGGGGCGGTAGTTGCGGCCGTCCTGAGTGATCGCGGCGAACCCGCCGGCCTCATCGAACATCAACACCCCCGCCGCATGATCCCAGGGCATCAACTTGCCGCCGTAGCGGGCGAAGTCCAAGGCGCCGCCCGCGAGGTCCATGTATTCCAGGCCGACACAGCGGTAGCGCGTGAAATCCTTTGGGATTTCGCCGCTTTGGTGACGCAGGCGGTCCGCCTGCCGGCGGCCGAGAGAGCCGGTCATCGCCGTGATCGGCGGCGTCGGGCCAAGGTGCATCCGGTTGCCGTTCAAAAACGCCCCTGCCCCGCGCTGGACGGTCGCCAGGTCGTCGTTGACGGGGTCGAGGATCCAGCCCTGGACCGTCTCGCCCCTGTGGGCCAGCGCGACGATGACGGCGAAGCGCGGTACGCCATGTGCGAAATTATGGGTGCCGTCGACGGGATCGATGATCCAGGCCCAGTCGGCTTCGGCCAACTGGCCGAGGGCGCTGGCGTCTTCCTCATGCGCTTCCTCGCCGACGATCAAGGCGCCGGGGGTTATGGCGCTCAGCTCCCGGGTCAAAAAGGCTTCCGACGCCTGATCCGCCACGGTCACCAGGTCGCCGGGATTTTTCTCGGAGATTTCGTGACTTTTCAGCGTCTGAAAGCGCGGCAGAATTTCCTCGGCCGCGGCGGCGCGCAGGATATCGGCGATGCGGTCGGGATCGATGTCGATGGGGGCGGCTTTGCTCACGGGAAGGATACGGAACGGCGGCGGCCGTCCGCTCGAATGCCATCAGTTGGAATGAATGTCGCGGTCGCGGTGATAGGCCTCGGCCAAGTCTTCCAGCATCTGCGCGACATCGTCATTGTAATCGGCACGCTGCAACAGCGCGCGCGTGACGAAGGTGGCGAAGGACACGGCCTCGCCCTTGCCGCGCAGGCGGAAATCGTCGGCCAAGCGCTGCAGATGGTCGTGCACGTGGCTTTTCGCCATGACGTTCAGCTGGCGTTTAACCAGCTTGTTCTTGGCGCGCCATTTGTTCTGGCTGCTGTTGGTCGCCATGGGTGTTGCCCCGTCCCCTAGAAGGAACCATGAATTGCGAATGTCTGAAGCCCGGTTTAGCGGCAAAAGGTTACCAACCGGTGTAGGCCCTGCGTCGATGCCGATCTACTAGGCGATCAGTTTAGACGGGCCTGGTGTTTGCTGTCGATTCGATTGAGCAATTGCGCCTGGCTGCGTTGATCCAGGCGGATCTTCAGGTGAATACCGTCGGCGCCGTCTTCGCGCTCCAGCACCTCGCCGTGATCGTAGATCCAGGCCAACGTCGCGCCTTCGTCGAAGGCAAGGACCAGTTCGACCTCGGCCATGGTGTCGCCCAGTTCGTCCTGGATACGTTCCACCAAGGTGTCGAGCCCCGCCCCCGATACGGCGGAGATGGGAACCGGCGGGTTGTTGTCCTGGCGTTGCACGCGCTGGTGCAGGGCCTCAAGGTCTTCCGCCGTCAACAGGTCGATCTTGTTCCAGGCTTCGGTGATCTTCGTCTCGGAATCGTCACCCAGCCCCAGTTCACCAAGCACCTCAAGCACGTCACGCCGCTGAATTTCCGTTTCCGGGTCGGCGATGTCGCGGACATGCAGGACCAGGTCGGCCTCCAGAACCTCTTCCAGGGTCGCGTGGAAGGCGCTGACCAATTGGTGCGGCAGGTCGGAGATGAAACCGACCGTATCGGACAGGATGACCGGCGCCCCGTTGGGCAGGTCGAGGCGCCGCATGGTCGGATCGAGCGTCGCGAACAACTGGTCCTTGGCATAGACCTCGGCCCCGGTCAGGCGGTTGAACAGGGTCGATTTCCCGGCGTTGGTGTATCCCACCAGAGCGACGATCGGGTACGGCACACGCTGACGCGCCCGGCGTTGCAGGGATCGGGTCCGTTTGACCTCGGCGAGGTCGCGTTTCAGGCGGGCGATCTTCTGTCGGATCATGCGGCGGTCGAGTTCGATCTGCCGCTCGCCCGGCCCGCCCATGAAGCCTGCACCGCCGCGCTGGCGTTCCAGGTGGGTCCAACTGCGGACCAGGCGGCCCAGCTGATAGCTGAGGGCGGCGAGATCGACCTGCAGCCGCCCTTCCCGCGTTCGCGCCCGGGCGCCGAAGATTTCCAGGATCAGGCCCGTGCGGTCGATGACTTTGGTTTCCCACGCGGTTTCCAGATTGCGCTGCTGCACAGGCGTCAGGTTGGCGTTGACGACGACCAATTCGCAGCCGGGCAACTCATGGAGCGTTT
>CAJWCU010000049.1 GCA_913030825.1 uncultured Rhodospirillaceae bacterium
CATCTGATGCGCAAGCTGGGCGACCTGATCGCCGAAAACGCCGACAGCCTGGCCGCCACGGAGGTTCGCGACAACGGCAAGCTGATCGCCGAAATGGGGCTGCAGCTCAAGTACGCGCCGCAGTGGTACTATTACTTCGGCGGCCTGGCCGACAAGATCGAAGGGGCCGTCATCCCCATCGACAAGCCCGATACCTTCACCTTCACCCGGCGCGAGCCGCTGGGCGTGGTCGGTATCATCACGCCGTGGAATTCGCCCCTGATGCTGACGGCCTGGAAACTCGCCCCGGCGCTGGCCGCCGGCAACACGGTGGTTCTCAAGCCGTCGGAATTCACCTCGGCCTCGGCTTTGGAATTCATGGACCTGATCAAACAGGCCGGGATTCCCGACGGCGTGGTCAATATCGTCACCGGCTACGGCAAGGAAGCGGGCGAAGCCCTGATCAGCCATCCGGACGTCGCCAAGATCACCTTCACCGGCGGCTCGGCCACCGGCAAGCACGTCTATTCGACAGCGGCCCAAACCTTCAAGAAGGTCTCCCTGGAACTGGGCGGCAAGTCGCCCAACATCGTGTTCGACGACTGCAACATCGAGAACGCGGTCAAGGGGGCGGTTTCCGGCATTTTCGCCGCGACGGGTCAGACCTGTATCGCGGGATCGCGCCTGTTGGTTCAGAAATCGATCCACGACGAATTCGTCGAAAAGCTGGTGGCGCTGGCCAAGACCGCCAAGATGGGCGACCCCATGGACATGGACACCCAGGTCGGCCCGGTGACCACGCCGCCGCAGTTTGAAAAGATTCTGGGCTATATGGACGTTGCCAAGGGCGAGGGCGCCGAGACGGTTCTCGGCGGTGGCAAGGCGTCGCGGCCCGAATGCGGCGACGGCTGGTTCGTCGAGCCGACGATCTTCACCGGGGTCAACAATCAGATGCGGATCGCCCAGGAAGAGGTCTTCGGCCCCGTGCTATCTGTCATTCCTTTCGAGGACGAGGAAGAGGCCCTGGCGATCGGTAACGACGTGGTCTACGGCTTGGCCGCCGGGGTCTGGACGGAGAGCATCCGCCGCGCCTTCATCATGTCGCAGGAACTGCAGGCCGGAACGGTCTGGGTCAATACCTACCGCGCCGTCAGCTACATGGCGCCGTTCGGCGGCTACAAGCAATCTGGCCTCGGCCGGGAAAGCGGCCAGGCCGCCATCGAGGAATTCCTGCAGACCAAGTCCGTCTGGATTTCCATGGCGACCGAAGTGCCCAACCCGTTCGTCATGAGGTAACCCGAAGTGGCGAAAACCGTCCTCATCACCGGCGGCAGCCGCGGCATCGGCGAGGCCATCGTGCGGCTGTTCGCCGAACGCGGCTGGTCGGTGATCTTCACCTTCGTGTCCAATTCCGCCGCCGCCCACAAGGTGGCGACGGAGGCGGGCGCAAGGGCGATCCGCTGCGATTCCGGCGACGAGGACGATATCCTGACCTTGTTCGACGCCCTGGACGGCGAAGGCATCGCCCTGGATGCCCTGGTCAACAACGCGGGCGTGTCGGGGCCCAAGCGCCGCGCTGTCGAGGTCACCCGTGACACTCTGGAAGACGTCACGCGGATCAATTTCATCGGTCCCGTGCTGTTCTGCCGCGAGGCGGTCAAGCGCATGTCGACCGAGCGTGGCGGCAAGGGCGGAACGATCGTCAATATCTCCTCGACCTCGACCCGGAAGGGCGGCGCCGGGCAATGGGCCGATTATGCGGCGATCAAGGGTGCCATCGATGTCTTCACCAACGGTCTTGCCCGCGAGGTTGCAGGCGAAGGCATCCGCGTCAATGCCGTGGCACCGGGATACGTGCTGACCGATATGGCTGTCGACGGCGGGATTGCGGCCAATTTCGAAGCGGCCTTGTTGGCCGAAGTGCCCATGGGCCGGATAAGCGAAACCCGCGAGGTTGCCGAAGGTGTCTATTGGCTGTGCACCGACGCCGCCGGCTACGTGACCGGGACGGTCCTGAACGTGTCCGGCGGGCGTTAGGTCGAGAAGGGCGTCGGCAGGGCGCTCTTTTAAGCGAACGACGCCGTATCCTGCGCCCCACCCCACTTCATGATTTCTTCCAGCAAGGCATCGTATCCGCCCTGGGCGTCGGTACCACCGAATAGCGGGTCGTCGGCGGACGGTGCGTCCGTGGCCAGTTCCCGCCAATCGTCTTCGCTGAGGGCGCGCAGGGCGGCGGGGAAGAACAGGACTTCTTCCATCTGCATATGACGGCGTTGGAAGTCGAGGTATTCGCTTGCAACCTCGACGAACCAGTCGCGCGGCAGTTCCGCATCCTGCATGACGTTGTCGAGCGCCGCCGCGAAGCGGCGGGTGAGGGTGCCCAGCTTTTCATGTTCCCGGTCCAGGTCGCCGACCGTTATCGCGATATCGGGATCGCGCTGGCGCAGCTTGGCGAGAACTTTGTCCTCCAGGGGATGATGGAAGCGGTCCGGGTAATTCTGTGTGTAGTCCAGGACGCTGGCGACCAGGTCGTAATCCGGCAGGTCGCCTGCTTCGAAGACGCGGACCTCGCGGGCGATGATATCCATCAAGCGGGCAAGATTGCGATGATCGGTGCGTAGTTTATCGATCGTCTCTGACATCTCGGTCCCTCCACCATGCAGGTTTCTCAACCTATCTGAGGCGAGTCATCCGTGCCTTGACCTGGATCAAGCTCGACCTGTGGATAACTTTGGGGATAGAACGTCCGGTTGCCGCCGGCTGCATCCGGCCCGGAATTTCGCCGAAACGCTGTGGGCCGGCGCTGGAACAAATCCCGGTGGGACGATGGTTGGCGGCGTCTATCGACCAGAGAAGTCTTTACACCTCGTCTCATGAACGCGATCGGGCGGTGGGGCACGCCCAGGGGCTGGCGCGGCATTTCATCGACCGGGCGCGGCCGTTGCCGGTCCCGCCCTCGTCGATTGCTCGAAACTCCCCGTATTCCGGGGGTTTTTTGATTTCTTATCGATGGCCCGGATGCCCGCCTTGGTCTCCGGGGGCTTGGTCAAATGGGGCGGCGACGGGGGGATGCCGGATGTCTCCCGAAATCAGGGTGCTTTCCGACAATATCTTTACAGTCCTTCACAGGATGCTCGGCAGGCCCGGCCGGTAAGGCCGCACTGAACGGACCTTTCACCGACGTCGTCCCGAAAAGGGCGAAACCGCTGAAAATCATAGATGTGGATATCTGATGCGGCCAGAGCCCCGAAATCTCGGCCACTGAGCAAAGTTACGCACATGGTGCGCGTCGGGCGAGCGGTGTGCGGGCGGGCGCAGATGCATCCGTAATGCTTGCCGAAAGGCCGACTTGGTGATAGCTCAGGAGCTAATATACAGTGTGTAGGGGGAGAATTGCCCCCGCCGGACCAAATACCAAGGAGCCCCCCATGTTCGACCGTGACCGTTTCACCCAGGATTGCCTGGACGCCATCAAGGAAACCGACAGCCATATGGCGGTGAAGGAATTGATCGAACGTGCCTGCGCCGACCCGGCCGACCTGCTGCGCGGCCTGGGCGAGCCGACCAAGGCGGGGCCCGACAAGATCTACGTCTCGGACGAGCTGACGATCCTCAACCTCGTCTGGGGGCCGTACATGACGCTGATGCCCCATAATCACAACATGTGGGCGGTCATCGGCCTTTATACCGGGGCCGAAGACAACGTGTTCTGGAAGAAGGTCGATGGCGAGCCGGGCCATTCCCGCATCGAAGCCGCCGGCGCCAAGGCCATGCGCCCGGGCGACGTCGCGCCGCTGGGCAAGGACATCGTGCATTCGGTGACCAACCCCATCGACCGCATGACCGGTGCGCTGCATGTCTACGGCGGCAACTTCTTCGAAGAACCGCGCAGCGAGTGGGAACCGGAAAGCCTGACCGAACGCCCCTACGACGTGGCCACCAACATGGCCCTGTTCGAGCGCTACAACGCGGACCTCGCCGCCGCCGAATAAGCGGCCGGGGCCCGTTTGGCCACCACCCCTAGAGAATATCGCTGAAGTAAGCGAGGTGCCGGGTGTCGCAGCGGCTGCTGCGCAGTTCCACCGGTGTGCCGTCCAGGGTCTGGGCGATGCGTTCGATCAACAGCAGCGGCGCACCCCGGTCCAGGCCCAGGTAGGTCACGTCGTCGCGGCCGGCGGCCTGGGCGGTGATCTTTTCCACGGCGCGGTGAATGATCACGCCGAAGCGATCCTGATAGAGCTGATAGAGCGTGTTCGGCACCTGGGTCTTGGGCAGGCTGCCGAGATCGGGAAACAGGGCGTCGGGCACGACGATGGTTTCCAGGATCGCACTGCGAGCCATCAGGTCGCGGACGCGTCGGATTTCGACGATGCGGTCCTGCGGCGGGATCTCCAGGGTCAGGGCCTCGTCCTGACTGGCCCGGCGGCGGGTGACCGACAGCACCCGCGAGGCCGGTAGGCGCCGTTCCCCATCCGCCGCGACCAGATGGAAGAAATGAAAGCGGTCACGTTCCGGGCCATGGGCATGGACGAAGGTGCCACGCCCCTGATGACGGATTACCAGATTGTCGCGGGTGAGGTCGTCCAGCGCGCGGCGTACCGTGCCCTGCGCCACGCCGAAGCGGGCCGCCAGTTTCTGTTCCGAGGGCAGGGGGTCGGTCACCGGATAGCGGCCCTGGGCAATCTCGCGGACCAGTTGTTCCTTGACCTGACGATAGAGCGGCCCGCTGCCGGGTGAGATTTCACCCCCGCCGGCGGGCCCGCCGTCGCGGCGCCGCGCGGGCGGCCGGGATGCGGGGCGGTCCGGTGCCCGGTTGCCTCGTAGGTCTGCCATGTCCGGTCCTTTATGAGAAAAACCTCTAAGTCTTCTATAAGAGTTATATGACTTGCTTGACGCGGGCAAGAGCCCAGGATTATTGGGGAATGGGCGAACAACAAGAGGGGCTCATAAGCCTCGGCCCGGAACGAACGCGTTTATTGAGGAAACCCAGGGCACACCCTGAAACGAATTCACTCGGCGCAAGGCCGGTTCACCCGCCCCGACTGACCGGATTTCCGGCGGCGGCGGGCGCCAGGGCACGAACATGCCCAGGGCTTTGCGTCCAACCCGAACCCGGAGGACAAGTCTTGTCGATTCACAGTCAGATCGTCACGGACATGGTGAACAACAACATCGAGTTCATCACCACAGTTCCGTGTAAGCAGCTCGGCGGCGTCATCGAAGAAGCCGAGAAGAACCCCAGCATCATGCACGTCCCCTGCAACAAGGAAGACGAAGGCATGGGCCTCTGCGCCGGCGCCTTCATGGGCGGCAAGCGGTCGGCCATCATCATGCAGAACACGGCGCTGGGCGTGACGCTCAACTCCCTCGCGACGTTGATCCAGTTCTATCACATCCCGCTGCCCATGCTGATCAGCTACCGCGGCGAACTGGGCGAGCCGGTGGCCTGTCAGGTCGAAATGGCCCTGCACACCAAGGCCCTGCTGAACCAGATGCTGATCCCGACCTATCACTTCCACAAACGGGAAGACGCGGCCGAACTCGACAAAATCCTGAAGTACACCTTCATGTGCAACAAGCCGGTGGCGATCCTGACCGACGCCACCTTCTGGAAAGGGGAATAACCATGATCCGCTCCGACGTTCTGAAAAGCCTGATCCCGGTTATTTCCGACCAGTTCGTGGTCTGCAATATCGGCCTGCCCAGCCAGGAACTCCACATGCTGGACGATCAGCCGACCAACTTCTACATGCTCGGCACCATGGGCCTGTCGTCCTCGATCGGCCTGGGCCTCGCCCTGTCGCAGAAGCAGACGATCATCGCCATCGACGGCGACGGCTCGGTCCTGACCAACCTGGGCACCCTGCCGACCATCGGCAACAACCAGGCCGACAACTACATCCTGCTGATCATCGACAACGGCAGCTACGGCTCGACCGGCGACCAGCCGACCTACGCCGGTAAGAAGACCTCGCTGACCAAGGTCGCCGAGGCCTGCGGCTGCGACAACGTGATCGAGTGCAAGGCCGAAGACACGGCCCAGGTCATGAAGGACGCCATCGCGTCCAAGAAGATGACGGTCATCGTCTGCAAGTGTGAATCGGGCAACATCCCGGTTCCCAATATCACGATGGACCAGGTCGTCATCCGCGACCGCTTCATGAAGGCCCTGGAAGCGGCCAACGCCTAACGCCTAGTATCGGGCCCCGGCTTTGGCCGGGGCCCGAATTCTATCTACGGCCGGATGGGCCAGCTCTGCCTGCTCCGCTGTCCGGCCAAGCCTTGGGAGGCCGCCCTTACCATGCCCGATATCCTGATCACCGAATTCATGGACGAAACCCAGGTCGAACGATTGGCCAAGGAATACGACGTCTCGTATCAGCCGGATCTGGTTTCCGACCAGGACAAGATCCCGGCCCTGATGCCGGGGGTTCGCGGCCTGATCGTGCGCAACGCGACCCAGGTGCGGGGTGCCGTGCTGGACGCCGCCGACAAGCTGGAATGCGTCGGAAGGCTGGGTGTCGGGCTCGACAATATCGACATGGACGCCTGCGCCGACCGCGGCATCAAGGTCTATCCGGCGATCGGGGCCAATTCCGATTCCGTCGCCGAACTGGCCATGGGCGCGATCTATTCCCTGTTCCGCCGAGCCTACCATTCGACCGAGGCCGTCATCGCGGGCAAGTGGCCGCGCCTGGAACTGATGGGCCGCGAGATTCAGGGCAAGACCCTCGGCATCATCGGCCTGGGCAACGCCGGGCAGGCGCTGGCCTGGCGGGCACGCGGCAACGGCATGCGGCGCATCGCCTACGACCCCTGGGTCGCGGCGGACGATCCGCGCTGGGACGACTGCAAGGTCGAACGCGCGGAAACGCTGGACGAGCTTCTCCCGCAATGCGACGCGGTCTCGGTCCATGTGGCGCTCACCGACGACACGACGAACATGTTCAACGCCGAAACCATCGCCAAGATGAAGGACCGCGCGATCCTGTTGAACCTGTCGCGCGGCGGGATCGTCGACGAACAGGCCCTGGTCGACGCCCTGAAATCGGAGAAGCTCTGGGGGGCCTTCACCGACGTCTTCGTCGAGGAACCGCTGACCCACCCCAACATCTTCGAAGGCGTGCCGCATCTGATCTGCACGCCCCATATCGGACCGCGCACAGAGGAAGGCGAGGGCAAGGTGTCCACCGTCACCGCCGATAACGTGCTCAACTGCCTCAAGGGAGAGAACTAACATGGCCGTCAAAAACCTTGACGAACTGGAACAACTGGCGCTCAAGATCTTCCTGAACTCCAACGTTTCCGAAACCAACGCGGCGCATGTCGTGCGCGCTCTGGTTCAGGCCGAAGCCGACGGCGTGCCGTCGCACGGCCTGTCGCGCATCCCGAGCTACGCCGACCAGGCGAAATCGGGCAAGGTCGACGGCCACGCCATCGCCCGCATCGAACAGACGGCGACGGCGGCGCTCCGCGTCGACGCCAACGGCGGCTTCGCCTATCCGGCCATTCATCTGGGTCTCGGCCGGGCCATGGATCTGGTCCGCGAGGCCGGGATCGTCGGCCTCGGCATCGGCAATTCGCATCACGGCGGCGTCGGCGGCCACCCGGTGGAGGCCGCCGCCCGCGCCGGCCTGATCGCCATGGGCTTCCTGAACGCGCCCGCGGCCATCGCCCCCTGGAACGGCAACCGCGCCCTTTACGGCACCAACCCCATCGCCTTCGCCTGCCCGCGCCCGGACGGCAAGGGCGGCTGGGGTGATCCGATCCTAGTCGATCTGGCGCTCTCCAAGGTCGCGCGCGGCAAGATCATGATGGCCGCCAACAAGGGCGAGCCGATCCCCGAGGGCTGGTCCACGGACAAGCACGGCAACCCGACCACGGACGCCAAGGAAGCCATCGACGGCGGCATGATGATCCCCATGGGCGACGCCAAGGGGGCGGCCCTGGTGCTGATGGTGGAAATCCTGGCGGCGACGCTGACCGGCTCCAACCACGGCTTCGAAGCCTCCAGCTTCTTCGCCGCCGACGGCGTGCCGCCCAAGGTCGGCCAGTTCTTCATCCTGATCGATCCCTCGGCCTTCGCGCACGAGGACGAGGAAACCGCCGAAAACCGCTTTATCGAGCGCATCGGCACCCTGATCACGGCGATCACCGATCAGGACGGCGCCTGGCTCCCCGGCGTCGACCGCTGGGCCAACCGCGCCAAGTCCATGGCCGACGGCGTCGACGTGCCGGAAAAACTGCTGGAAGACCTGGAAGCGCGCGCCGCCGGATAATGACGGAACCCGGCTCCCTGACCTTCTTCTGCGGAAAGATGGGAGCCGGCAAATCCACCCTGGCCGCCCGCATGGCGGCAGAGGAGGGCGCTCTCCTCCTCTCCGAAGACACCTGGCTGGCGGCCCTCTATCCCGGCGAAATCGCAACCTTCGACGACTACCTAGACCGCGCCGCCCGCCTGCGCCCGCTGATCCGCGCCCTCGTCCTGCAAACCGTACGGGCCGGGATCGACGTGGTCATGGACTTCCCGGCTAACACCCGCAAACAACGCGCCTAGTTCCTGGCCCTCGCCACCGAGGCCGGTTTCCCGCACCGCATGATCTACCTGGAAGCCTCCGACGACCTCTGCCTCGCCCGCATCGCGAGGCGTGCCGAAGAACAGCCCGAGCGTACCGCTTTCGGCACGCCCGAGGTGTTCCGACACGTCACGCAGTATTTTGAGGAGCCGGGACGCGATGAATGGAAAAGGGGCCTGTCTATTTCTGGTTTTTCGAGGATGTGGCGCTAACAAACCAATATACAATTTTTGATAGAATTATTAAAATATGCTTCAAGGAAGGGCGCACGCAATTTTGTTCGTTGTGCCGCGCAAGCAGAAAATGGCGTGATGCTGGCTTAGGCTCCGGACCCATAAAAGGGATTCCCAAACCGGCGGTGATCTGATTCAAGCT
>CAJWCU010000050.1 GCA_913030825.1 uncultured Rhodospirillaceae bacterium
GATCTGCCCCTGAACCCGACGCCCGAACAGCGCGCGGAATACATCATGATGCGCCTGGAGCAGTTCATCCGCGAGGGCCGCACCATCGGCGAGGGCATGTCGTTCAAGCAATGGCAGGCGATGGCCAAGACCGAAATCGCCATCGCCGTCGCCGCCGCCCAGAACGAGGTTCAGAAGGACGATCCGGTCACCCGCCGCCTGTTGTTCATGACGGCGGCCTGCCTGACGACCATCGGTTTCTGGGGCACGGCCGTCAGCCTGCACAAGACCGCCTATCTGGTCGGCGCCCTGGTCTGCGGCGGCGCGGGCCTGTTGCTGATCGCCATCGCCGGCGAATGGCGCTTCCGCAAATGGAAGCGCAAAAAGGACGCCGAACTCCGCATCGAACGCCTGGCCAATATCGAAGCGCTCAACAAGCGCATCAAGGGCCTGGAACGCGCCCTCGAGAAAGAGGAAAAGATGCTGGAGAAGAAGCTGAAAAAGACCCGCAAGGCGGTCGACGACTTGCATGCGGCGGAGGCGGCGGTGCCGCCCGTGCCGTTCGAAGCGAGCTAGTTTTTGACGACGGTTTCCAACGCCCCCACCAACCGCTCCACCTCATCGACCGTATTGTAATGCGCCATGGACGTGCGGACGACGCCGTCTTCGGTGTCGGTGATGCCGACGGCTTCCAATAGGCGGGGGGCGTAGAAGTCGCCGTTCCAGCAGGCGATCTTTTGCGCGCGGAGCGCTTCGACGACCTCGGCGGATTTTTTGCCGTCGATGGTGAAGGAGAAGGTGGGCGCGCGGTCTTCGGCCCGGGCGCTGTGGCGGCCCAGGAGGCGGAGGCCGGGGCGGTTGGCAGCGAAGTCGATGAAACGTTCGGCGAGGCGTTGTTCGTGTTTCGCGAACAGGTCGAAGACCTGTTTGGTCCGGGCGTGGATGTCTGTTTCGCCCATCAGGCCGTGGTGGGCCGCGAGGGCGTCGAAGTAGTCGCCGATGCCCGCCAGCGCCGCGATCATTTCGTGCTGCGGGCCGGTGGGGTTGAGCTTGTGCTGAATGTCGTCCTCGGGGAAGAACAGGTGGCCCTGGCCGTGGGCGTCCAGGAGCCGCTCGCGCTTGCCGTACAAGAGGCCTATATGAGGCCCCATGACCTTGTAGAAACTGAACAGGTAGAAATCGACGTCCCAGGCTTTCACGTCGACGGCGCGGTGCGGCGCGTAGGCGACCGCGTCGACGGAGACCATGGCGCCCGCCGCATGGACCTGTTTCGTGATCGCCGCGACGTCGTTGATGTCGCCGGTGATGTTGGAGACATGGGGGAAGGCGACTAGGCGGGTGCGGTCGGTCAGCAGGTCGCCCAGGAGGTCGACGGTCAGCGCCCCGGTATCCGGGTGGACGGGCCAATGGATGATCTTGATGCCGGTCTCTTCCAGCCGGCGCCAGGGCGAGGAATTGGCCTCGTGGTTGAGGGTCGCGACGATGACTTCGTCGCCTTCCTTCCACAAAGGACGGAGGGCCTTCGACAGGACATAGACGTTCATCGAGGTCGAGGGGCCGATGACGACGTCGCGGGCATCGGCGCCGATCATCGCCGCCATGCGGTCGTGCCCCGCCGCCATGCGCTGGGCTGCTAACTGTGATTGCGGATAGGGGGCCGAAGGCTGGACCTGGCTTTCGGTCATGTAGGCCGTCATGTGGCGGATCACCGAATTCGGCACGTAGGAGCCGCCGGCGTTTTCGAAGAACGCCCAGCCGTTGCTGCCGTCGGCGATCCCCGTGCCGAAGCAGGCGTTCGGGAATTGCGCGCGGGCGAAGGCGACGTCGAATTCGGGCGTGGGCAGGGCGCGGGGCGGGAACATGGCGCTACCGGGCCATGCGCGCCGGTTCGGCGAGCGCTTCCAGGCGCGAGAGGTCCGCGCGGTAATCGGCGATGATCCGGTCCGGCTGTCCCTCTGAACGGCAGAGGGCCAGGGCCCGGCGCTGTTCCTCGACGGCGTGCCCGTATTCGCGGGCGCGGGCGAAACCGGCGGCGAGCACGGCGCGGGCCTCGCTGCTGTCGCGGATCGCGGCGGCGCGGGCGGCGAATTCCACGCCGCTCATGCCCTGGGACGCGGTCGGCGAGGGCCGCCCGATCAGGTTCTTCGCCCGCAGCAGCAGGATGCCGGCATTCGTCGGCAGAAGCTTGTCGGCCCGGGCGAAGGCGACCGCCGCATCGTCCCAGCGATTGAGGGATTCGTAGATGGTGCCCAGCAGGATGAAATTGTCCCAATCGTCGGGCGTTTGGGCGATGGCGGCGTCCAGGTCGGCAATGGCTTCATGGGGGCGGCCGATCTTCATCAACAGGGCGGCGCGGCGTTGCAGAATGCGGGGATCGGTCGGGTCGGCGATGAAGGCCTTGTTCAGATCGGCGAGCCGGGCGATGGCCTGGGCGTCGTGAGGGACAACGTGGTCCGCCGCCGCCGGGGTGCCCCCCGCCATCAGGGCGAGGCCCAGAAGGACGATCAGCCCCCGCATGGCGATCAACCCTGCATGGCGATGGACATGACCAATTCGGCGAGAACCTCGGGATCGGCCTCGAACTTGATGCCGAGGCGCCCGCGCCGGCACCAGGCGACGGTCGCGGTAACGTCGCCGAAGGCTCCCAGGTTGAGGGTCAGGTGCCGCCCCTTGGACAAATCCAGCGAGGCGATGATCTGCGCCCCGCCGGGGGAAATGTCCTCGATCGTGCATTTGGTCGTGGCGTCGCCCACGGTGACGCGGGCGTCCAGTCCCGTCGACTGGCGGTCGTGTTCGCGGCGGTTCAGGGCGAAGGTATCGGCCATGCCGTTATCCCGTCTGTTCACACCCGGCCGACGGTGACGCGCTCGTACCGCGGCGCGCCGTTAGATGTCGGCGTACGTGTGGGTTTCCGCCTTGGCGCCCGGATGGGTGACGGCGCCGTCGCAGGCGGGGCCCACAAGTTGAGCATACTTCCAAAGCACGCCCGACTGGTAGTCGTGTTTGCGGGGTTTCCATTCCTTGCGGCGGGCTTCCATTTCCTCTTCGGAAACCTCGACATCCAGAGTGCCCTTGTCGGCGTCGATGGTGATCACGTCGCCGTCCTTGAGCAGGCCGATGGGGCCGCCCACGGCGGCTTCCGGGCCGACGTGGCCGATGCAGAAGCCGCGGGTCGCACCCGAGAACCGACCGTCGGTGATCAGCGCCACCTTCTCGCCCAGGCCCTGGCCGTAGATCGCCGACGTGGTCGAAAGCATCTCCCGCATGCCCGGGCCGCCCTTGGGCCCCTCGTAGCGGATGACGACAACCTCGCCTTCCTTGATCTGCTGCTTGAGGACGGCTTGCAGCGCGTCTTCCTCGCAATCGAAGCAGCGGGCGGTGCCGCTGAACTGCAGCTTGTGCAGGCCCGCGACCTTGACGATGGCCCCTTCCGGGGCGAGCGAGCCGCGCAGGCCGACGACGCCGCCGGTCGGCGAGATCGCGTTGGAGACGGGATAGATCACGTCCTGGTCCGTCGGGAATTCCACATCGGCCAGGTTCTCGGCGATGGTCTTGCCGGTCACGGTCATGCAGTCGCCGTGCAGCAAATCGGCGTCCAGCAGGGCCTTCATCAGCACCGGCACGCCGCCGATGTCGAACAGGTCCTTGGCGACGTATTTGCCGCCCGGCTTCAGGTCGGCGATGTAGGGCGTGGTCTTGAAGATGTCGCAGACGTCCTGCAGCGAGAAATCGATGCCCGCCTCATGCGCCATGGCCGGCAGGTGCAGCCCGGCGTTGGTCGACCCGCCCGAGGCGGCGACAATGCGCGCGGCGTTTTCGAACGACTTCTTGGTCACGATATCGCGCGGCCGCAGGTTCTTTTCGATCAGATTCATCACCGCCTTGCCGGACGCCACGGCGTATTCGTCGCGGCTTTCATACGGTGCGGGGGAGCCGGCGGAGCCGGGCAGGGCCAGGCCGATGGCTTCCGAGACGCAGGCCATGGTGTTGGCCGTGAACTGGCCGCCGCAGGACCCGGCGGACGGGCAGGCGACGCATTCCAGTTCGTGCAGGTCGTCGTCGGTCATGGAACCGTTGGCGTTCGCACCCACGGCTTCGAACACGTCGATGACGGTGACGTCCTTGCCCTTGAACTTACCGGGCAGGATCGAGCCGCCGTACATGAACACGCTGGGCACGTTCAGGCGCAGCTGCACCATCATCATGCCGGGCAGGGATTTATCGCAGCCGGCGAGGCAGACCATGGCGTCGTAGCAATGGCCGCGCATGGTCAATTCGACCGAGTCGGCGATCACGTCGCGCGACGCCAGCGACGATTTCATGCCCTGGTGGCCCATGGCGATGCCGTCGGTCACGGTGATGGTGGTGAATTCTCGGGGCGTGCCGTGGGCTTCCTTGACGCCGGTCTTGACGGCCTGGGCCTGGCGGCTGAGGGCGATGTTGCAGGGGGCGGCTTCGTTCCAGCAGGTCGCGACGCCGACGAAGGGCTGTTCGATCTCTTCCTCGGTCATGCCCATGGCGTAGTAGTAGGACCGGTGCGGCGCGCTTTCCGGCCCGACGCTGGTGTAGCGGGACGGCAGTTTGGATTTGTCGAACTTCTTGGCCATGGGGGGTCTCCCTGGAACGGATGTGCCTTTTGAATTAGGGACGGAAGGTTTAATGCCGGAAGGCCCCGTAAGGCAAGGGCCTCCCGGTCACAGCTTTTGTGACGAATACAGGTTTAAGCTCCGCCCAACTCCTTGCGGACGATGGCGGCTCCGGCGGCCAGCGCCTTCAGCTTGCCTTCGGCGACGTGACGGGGGAACGGGGCGAGGCCGCAGTTGGTACAGGGGTAAATGCGTTCCGCGTCGACATAGCGCATGGCGGAACGGATGACCTCGGCGACCTGTTCCGGCGTCTCGACGGCCAAATTGGCGACATCGACGGAGCCGACCATGACTTCCTTGTCCTTCAACAGCGCCATCAGCGAATGGGGAACGTGCGAGCCCGCGCATTCCAGCGAGACCTGATCGACGTCGCTGTCGTTGAGGGCGGGGAAGGTCTCCTCGTACTGGCGCCATTCGTTGCCCAGGGTTTCCTTCCACTGGTTGTTGGCGTCGATGCCGTAGCCGTAACAGATATGCACGGCCTTCTTCACCGTGACGCCCTGGAACGCGCGGTTCAGGGCGGCGACGCCCCATTCCTTGACGTCGTCCAGGAAAACGTTGAACGCCGGTTCGTCGAATTGGATGACGTCGACGCCGAGCGCCTGAAGCTCCAACGCTTCCTGGTTGAGGATTTCGGCGAAGGCCATGGCCATGTCGGCGCGCTTGCCATAGACCTCGTCGGCGATGGTGTCGCAGATCGTCATCGGCCCGGGCATGGTGATCTTCAATCCGCCCTTGGCGTGTTCGCGGCAGAAGGCGGTGGATTTCGTGTGGGCGGGCTCGCGGCGGCTGATCTTACTCGTCACCGTCGGCACATCGGCGTCGTAGCGATTGTCGCGGATGCCCATGGTGGTCATTTTCTGAAAATCGATGCCGTCGACGAACTCGAGAAATCCGTGGACGAAATGCTTTCGGAACTGTTCGCCGTCGGTGACGATATCGATCCCGGCGTCTTCCTGTGTCTTGATCCAGATCAGCGCGGCGTCGCATTGGCCCTGCCAGAGCTCCTCGCCCTCGAGTTTCCAGGGCGCCCAGAGCTTTTCCGGCTCGGCCAGCCAGGACGGCTTGGGAAGGCTCCCGGCAACGGTGGTTTTCAGCATGAATGTTCTCCCTGACGTTTGATCGTTTTCGACCGTTTTCGATTTGTCCCTGTTATACCGCGTTTTTCGTCCTCAAGGCACCTTGCCGATCGAGTTTGGCTTGCGGCCCGACTTGCCCATACGGGCGGGCGGGGATAAGGTTCGGGCCATCATTACCAACGAAAAAAATCCCCCGGGAGCCCATCCGATCATGAAAACCAAAGCCGCCGTTGTTTACGAACTGGGTGCCGAACGCCCTTACGCCAAATCCCGTCCGATGAAGGTCGAGGAAATCGACCTCGACCCGCCCCAGGCGAACGAGGTTCTGGTCAAGGTCGCGGCGGCCGGTGTCTGCCATTCGGACCTGTCGGTCGTGGCGGGCGTGCGCGAACGGCCGCTGCCGATGGTCCTGGGGCATGAGGCTTCGGGCGTGGTGCAGGAAGTCGGTCCCGGCGTCGAAGGGCTGGAGCCCGGCGACCATGTGGTCTTCGCTTTCCTGCCGTCCTGCGGACAATGCCTGCCGTGCAAGGAAGGCCGCCCGTCGATCTGCGAGAAGGGGGCCGCCGCCAACGGCGCGGGCACGCTTCTGGGCGGCGGGATGCGCCTGCACAAGGACGGTCAGGACCTCTATCACCAGGCAGGCGTATCCTGCTTCTCCGAATACGTCGTCGCCCACCGGTCCTCGGTGGTCAAGGTGGACAAGGACCTGCCGCTGGATATCGCCTGCACGTTCTCTTGCGCGGTTATCACCGGCGTCGGCGCCGTTCTGAACACGGCCCAGGTTCCGGCCGGCGCGTCGGTCGGCGTGATCGGACTGGGCGGGACCGGCTTGGCCGCGGTCATGGGGGCCAAGATGGCGGGGGCCCGCCAGATTGTCGGCATCGACGCCCTGGACGACAAGTTGGAGTGGGGCACCAAGCTCGGCTGCGACATGGTCTTCAACGCCCTGGACAACAACGCCGTCGAGAAGATCAAGGACGCGACCGGCGGCGGTCTGGAATACATGTTCGAATGCGTCGGCCGGGTCGAGGCCATGGACCTCGCCTACAAGGTGACGAAGCGCGGCGGCACGACGACCTCCAGCGGGCTCAGCCATCCGGCGACCAATTTCACGGTCCAGCACGTCAACCTCGTGACCGAGGAACGGACGATCAAGGGAAGCTACCTCGGCAGCTGCATCCCCGAACGCGACATCCCGCATTACATCGAGATGTACAAGCGCGGCGCCCTGCCGGTGGACAAGCTGATCTGCGACAAGATCCCGTTGGAACAGATCAACGAAGCCTTCGACCACCTGGCCGAAGGCCACACGGTGCGCCAGATCATCACGTTCTGATCGGCGGCTTTATCGTGGCCGGGAGTCCCGTGTTTTTCATGGGGACGGCCCGGCCCGCCGCCAGGCCGGGGAGGGGCCTGCCCATGACGACCTATGAGACCATCGTCGTTCGTCCGCTGACCGCCAACATCGGCGCGGAAATCGAAGGGCTGGATTTGTCGAAGCCGCTCGACAACCGCCAATCGGAAGAGCTTTACCGCGCGTTCCTGGAACATCACGTCGTGTTCCTGCGCGGTCAGGACATGACGCCCGAACAGCACATGACGGCCGGTCGCCTGTTCGGCGAGATTTGCGGTATTCCCTTTGTCAAATCGGTCGAGGGCTATCCGGAGATCGTCGAGATCGTGAAGGAAGCCGAGGAACGCAAGACCTATAACTTCGGCGGCAACTGGCATACGGACATGACGTTCCTGGAGGAACCGGCCAAGGCATCGGTGCTCTATGGCTTGGAAGTTCCCCCGGCCGGCGGCGATACGAAATTCGCCGCGACCGCCGCCGCCTACGATGCCCTGTCGCCGCGCATGCAGGAGATTCTGGAAAGCCTGACCGGCATCCATACTGGCGGGCGGTCCTACGGCAAATCGGGCAAGTTCGCAGGCAGCAAGACGTCGACCAAGTCGATGCAGATCGATGCCTCCGACGACGCCGATGCGGAAATCGAACATCCCATCGTGCGCGTGCATCCGGAAACGGGGCGCAAGGCGCTTTACGTCAATCCCAACTACACTCTGCGGATCAAGGATCTGGCCGAGGACGAGTCGGCGGCGATCCTGAATTTCCTCTATGCCCATATGGTGCGCGACGAATTCACCTGCCGCTTTCAATGGACGCCCGGCGCGGTCGCGATCTGGGACAATCGGGTGACCATGCATCGCGCTATCAACGATTACGACGGCGCCCGCCGGGTCATGCACCGCGTGACGATCGGCGGCGACCGTCCCGTGGCGGCCGCCGCGTCGGCCTCCGCCGCGTGATCTAATCTCGAAAGGACGGACCGCCCAAATGGTCGATTTCAACGAAGTCTATCGCGACGCCGAAACCGCGCCGGTGCGTGTCGGTCTGGTCGGCGCTGGCGAATTCGGCGCCAGCCTGATCACTCAGTCCCTGGATCATCCGCGCCTGTCCGTGCCGGCGGTCGCCGATTTGGACCCGGACCGGGCCGTCAACGTGCTGCTGCGCTGCGGCGTGGCGGCGGCGGATATCGAAATCTGCCG
>CAJWCU010000051.1 GCA_913030825.1 uncultured Rhodospirillaceae bacterium
TCCGCCAGGATCGCCGCGTTGCCGTCGCCCTGGTGAACGTCCAGGTCGATGATCGCGACCCGGGCGGCCCAGCCTTCGGCCAGGACCTTCAGCGCCGCGATGGCGAAGTCGTTGAAGATGCAGTACCCCGCGCCGAAATCCCGGTGCGCGTGATGGGTGCCGCCCGCCAGTTGGCCGGACAGCCCGTCTTCCAATGCCGCCTCCGCCGCCATCACCGCACCGCCCATGGTCGCATGGATGCGGTTGACCAGGGTTTCGCTCCACGGAAGGCCGATGCGCCGCTGGGCCTTGGCGTCCAGCGTGCCGTCCAGCACGGCGGCGATGTATTCCGGCGCATGGGCACGCGCGAGGTCGGCCGCATCGGCAAGCGGCGAGGGATAGATAACGTCGGCCTTCAGGATGCCGTCGCGGATCAGCTTTTCCCGCAGCAACACGTATTTCCGGCCCGGAAAGCTATGGCCGCCGGGCAGGGGGATGACGAACCGGTCAGAGGTGAAGAACCGCATGCCCCGGATGGTAGCGCCCGGCGGCGTGCGGCGAAACGGGCAAAAGAAAGCCCCGCCCGAAGCGGCACGGGCGGGGCTTTCCCTGACGGTGGTGTGGGGTGGGGAGGTTCGTCAGGTAACTTATTTCTTCTCGGCTTCGAGGGCGATGTGCATCGCCGTGGCGGCGTCCACCTTGGCGGCGGCGGCGTTCTGCAAGGCCGTGTTGACCTTGGTCTCGAGTGCGTGAAGCTGCATCTGCTGGTCCTGCGAAGCGCAGGCGGCAAGCCCGGCCACAAGAGCCAGAGCGGCGAAAGATTTGATGATGGTACGGCGCATGAAGCGGTCCCTCCTTGGTCTTCGGTCCCCCGATCATTCGGATATCCCGCCGCCGCAGAACCGCGACGACGGACGTTTCCCCGCAAAGGTGCCCCTGCGCTGTTAGGCTTTTGTTGCGGGCCGGTTTAATGCCGATGAAACTCGATGGGATGGAAAATGCGTCAAACGGAGACTTGCGCGGCGATGATCCGTCCGCACAATACGGGCCGTGGGTTGGAGCCGTTCGCGAAGGCGGCGGCGAATAAGGAGGACCTCCGTGACGGATTGGATCGATCGTGCGCCGGGTTTGCAAAGCCTGGACGAAGAAACACGCAAGTCACTTGCCGGCATTCAGCCGATCACCATTCCAAAAGGGCATGTCCTGTTTCGTCCGGGCGACGAGGTGACCTGTTTCGGTGTGCTGATCGGTGGGCGGGTCGATGTCTACCTGACGGGGGCGACGGGGCGGGAAATCCTGCTTTACAGCATCGTGCCCGGCGATTCCTGCGTGCAGAGCACGCTCGGCCTGCTGGGCGACGACGATTATTCCGCCGAAGCCGTGGCGGAAACCGATGTCGAGGCGGTCATGATCCCGAAAAAGGTGTTCCTCGATCTCTTGGGGCAATCGGAATCGTTCCGGACGTTCGTGTTCCATGCCTTCGCCAAGCGTCTGCAGTCGGTCATGCAGGTGTTGGAGCGGGTCGCCTTCATTCGGATCGAGGAGCGACTGGCCGCCGCGCTGTTGCAGCGCGCCGACGCAGATGGTTGCGTGCCCAACACCCATCAGGAATTGGCAACGGCCATCGGCTCCGTCCGCGAGGTCGTCTCGCGCCGGTTGGAGGCCCTGTCCAAAAAGGGATTTGTCACGCTGGAGCGTGGCGCCATCCGGATCGTCGATCGGCCCGGCCTTTCGGCCCTGTTGTCCTGATCGTCGCGCAAAAAATACACAAAAGTCATGGGGAACGTGACCTAGTCACCGACCGCGGCGGGGCATTGCTGATTGAATAGGTTCAACCCGAGGCAACGGGCGCGCGCCTGTGCGTCCAGATAGGAGTTGGATCATGTTCAAGAAGAACGTCGGCGGCATTGACCGCGTGTTACGCATCGTCGTGGGGATCGCCTTGCTGGCGGTCTATTTCCTTTTCCCGGAAGAGCCCCTTCACGTCTGGGCGCTGATCGGCGTCGTGCCGCTGGCCACCGGATTGTTCTCCACCTGTCCGGCCTATTCGATTTTCGGGATTTCGACCTGCCCGGCGCCGAAAGCCGACGTCTGACCGTCGCATCAAGGAGGATTCAACGATGATTCTATCCTGGAAAACCGGTGGCGTGCTGCTGGGCGCGGTGTTTTTCGCGGCCGTTCTTCTGGTCAAGCCCGTAGGCGTTTCGACCCAGTTCGTCATTTTCGACGGCATCCTGTGGGACGCCATGGACGATACGGTGGTGGTCGAGAACAAGGACGCCAAAAGCGGTTACGCCAGCCCCAACGCCTACTTGAACAAGTCCGGCGGCAAATACGCCAAGAACGTCGCCAATCCCTGGAATTACAGCTTTGTCTTTGTCCTGGCGATGATGGGCGGGGCGGCGGTCTCGGCGCTGATGCGCGGCGGCGTGCCCGCCGGTGAGCGCACCATGCCGCCCGTCTGGCGCGCCAACTACGGCGACGCGCCGTGGAAACGCCACCTCACGGCGTTCGGCGCCGGGTTCATCGTTCTTTACGGCGCGCGGCTCGCCGGCGGCTGTACCTCCGGCCACATGATGAGCGGCGCCATGCAGACCTCGCTGTCGGCTTATATCTTCATGGCCGGTGCCTTCCTGGCGGCCATTCCGCTCGCCATCATTCTCTATCCGAAGGAGGCCTGAGCCATGACCATGATCGTTCTCGCCATCGTCGTTGGCGCCGCCTTCGGTTTCATGTTGGACCGCGTGGGCGCGACCAACCCGGGCGTCATCATCGGCATGTTGCGGCTGTCCAATTTGCACCTGATGAAAACCATCATGCTGGCCATCGGCACGGCGTCGGTTCTGTTGTTCGCGGGCCTGATGCTGGGTGCCGTCGACCCCGGCCACCTGAGCGTTAAAGACGCCTATTGGGGTGTTTTCGTCGGCGGGTTGCTGCTGGGCGCGGGGTTCGCCATCGCCGGGTACTGCCCGGGCACGGGCTTGGCCGCGGCCGCCACCGGCCGCTGGGATGGCTTGGTCTTCTCGCTGGGCGGTCTGGCGGGGGCGGCAGCCTACATGGCCAGCTACGCCGACGTTAAAGCGACCGGCCTTCTCGATCCGCTGATGGGCGGCAAGGCCGCGCTGGGCACGCTGGGCGGTACCAAATATCCGGCCGTCTTCCCCGGCGTTCCCGGCGAGTGGCTGGGCCTTGTTCTCGGTATTGGCTTTGTAATCGTCGCGGTGGCGCTGCCGGATCGCTTGCGCGGCTCGGCGGGCCAAGCTTCCGGCGGTTCCACCGACTGATTTCCTCCCCCCGGCAAGACCCCATCGCGCCGGGGGGCCGCCGCCGGCTCGCTCGAACCCCTTGGGGGTCGGGCGGGTCGGCGGCACCCTTGTTCAAAGCCCGGGGTCAGGCGAACTCGACCAGCGTCAATTCGAAGGTCAGGTCCCGTCCGGCCAAGGGATGATTGGCGTCCAGCTTGACCGCCTGATCGTCGAATTCGACCACGGTCAGATGCAGGGGATTGCCCGTTTCGTCCGTCGCTTGCAGGACCGCGCCGATTTCGAGATCAATCTCATCGGGGATGCGCGCCCGCTCGACCTGCTGAATGAGGTCGGGATTGTGCACGCCGAAGGCGCTCTCCGCCTCCAAGGTGACGGTTTTTGAATCGCCTTCGGTCATGCCGAGGATTGCGTCCTCAACGCCCGGCAGGATTTGGCCGCTGCCCAGGGTCACCTCCATGGGGTCTTTGTCGGCTGAAGTGTCGAAGGTGGTGCCGTTGTCGAGGGTTCCCGTGTAGTGCACGCGCACGGTATCGCCCGCGGTTGCCTGTTTCATCCGCTGATTTCCTTTATGCCTATGGTCTGTGGTGAAGCCGGGCGTCCTCTTTTCCTTCGCCCGGCGAATGCGGGCGGGGAGGGGATCCGGATTTTCAGGCCCTTGTTCAAGGGGCGCCCCGCTTGGTCCATGCCGCCGGGCCGGAGACCGGCGGCGTTTCGGGCTTCAACAGAACGTCACTGAGCAACGAGACTTAACGGCGACGGTGGACAAGCCACGCGTACACAGAGCGAACCAATCGAAGTAATCGCCCCGAGGGTACAAGGCATGCCTTCGATGTCAAGGAAGCCTCTCGGCATGGCGCCCGGGTCAGGCTCAGGTCTTGCCCATGGGGCGGCCGCCTTTGACGACCGGACCGGACTGGGCCGGCCGGTCGAGCGAGAACCGGCGGCCGAATTTTTCCATATAGAGTGCGTGGTTCGGCCCTTCGCCGACGGCGCGGTGACGGCGGCGCCATTCGGTCTCGTCGATGCCGTCGGGCAAACGGCAGAGGGCATCGAAGTCTTTCTTCGTCCAGGCGGGGCCGGACCATTCGATATCGGAAAGATGGGGTAGGGGGCCGTCGGTCGTCAGTAAATCTTCTGCCATGCGCCGCAGCAGGCCGGTCACCAAATCGCGGGCCAGGGTTTCCAGGGCCAGTCGGTCCATCTCCGGGCGGATCGGTGCTTCATCGACGGCGACGATGGGCCCGGCATCGACGTTTTCGGTCAGTTCGTGGAGGGTCGCGCCGAAGGTCTCGATTCCGTCGTACAGGGCGAACACGGAGGGATAGATGCCACGCACCCAGGGCGGGCCGGGATGAACGTTGTAGGCAGGGCCGGACAACCGGTCGAGGATCGCCGTCGGCACGATGACGCCGGAGCAGAAGGCGATCAGACGCAGGTCCGCGGGCGCATCCTTGGTGGCGGCGTCCAATTCCTCGGCGGTCGAAACGCCTTGAATACGGGCATCCGGCAGGATCTCCCGGAACAGTGTGGTCAGGCCCTGCAATTCATCGGCATCGGCGAGCAACAGAAGCTGTTTCATCCGTTCCTCCGTCCCCCCGGGGCCTAGTCCGACGTCTCGGGGAACAGGCGGTCGGCGACGAAGGGATTGCTCTCCCGTTCGTTCCCGAAGGTCGAGAGAGGCCCGTGGCCAGGTACGAACGTCACGTCGTCGCCGAGAGGAAACAGTTTTTCACGGATCGATTTGATCAGCGTCGGGCCGTCGCCACGCGGGAAATCGGACCGGCCGACGGACCCTTGAAACAGCACGTCGCCGACGAAGGCGACCTGTTCGCCCGGATGGAAGAACACCACATGGCCCGGCGTATGGCCCGGGCAATGGAGAACGTCGAACGTCTGCTTGCCGACGGTGCAGGTATCGCCCTGATCCAGCCAGCGATCGGGCGTGAAGGCGCGCAGGTCGCCGAAACCGTATTCCTTGCCTTGGGTCGGCAGCTGGTCGATCCAAAATTTGTCCTCGGGATGGGGACCTTCGATGGGAATACCGTATTCCTCGGCCAAGTCGGCGACCGCGCCCGCGTGGTCCAGATGGCCGTGGGTGACCAGGATCTTTTCCAGGGTGACCTCGGCCTCGTCGACGGCGGCCTTAAGGCGATCGATATCGCCACCGGGGTCGACGAAGGCGGCTTTCATGGTCTCTTCGCACCAGACGAGGGAGCAATTTTGCTGCAGGGGGGTGACGGGAATGACGGCGGCTCTCATGTTAACCTATTGATGTTTTGGAAGTATTTTGAGTTGTGAGGTACGTCACAGCGGTGATTTGGGGGCAAGCATAGAATTTTACCCGGGTGAAGAAGGCTCGAGCCCACAAAGCGACCCTACAATAATCGCGGGCGGCCTGCATTACGCAAAGGGTGAGAAACATGAGCGGCATGACGGCCTATTTAGGCATTATCCTGGGCGCCGCCGGAATCGTCTTCGGGGTCATCGCATTGATGGTTGCGGGCGAAATGTCCCGCCGGGTTTCGGCGGTCATCGATGCCCGGTTTCAGCAGTCCGAATTGGAATTGCTGAAGGGCTTGGATAAACAGGATCAGGAACTGAAACGCCAGCGCCGCGTCCTTGGCGATGCCTTGGCGGCGATGGAGGATCAGTTCAAAACGGCAAGCGCCGGATCGCAGGAACTGCGGGAGCGGCTCAATGCCGTTTCGGCGGCCCTGGACGACGTCCGCAACGTGCGCCGCGTGATCCCGACTGATGAAGAACGCGGCTTCGTACGTAAGTCTAAAGAAAGTTTCGTTTCCGCCTCGCCGTTCGCGGATTAAGGTATGATTAGGATAACGTGCATCGCGTCCCGATGGGCGCTATTCTGATCGAAGCTCGACCAACGACGGTGAAAAAAACGGCGCCAGTGAAGGCCCGGAAGATAACGGTTTCGAAGTTGGTTCCCGGGGAGAAGCTCCGGGAATGACCGGTTTGATGCAGATAACCGACTTGGGGTGGAGAAATGGACGGAGCCTCGACAATGTCCGATCTGGCCACGGTGGCCGCGGGCGTGGCCGTCATCATCGGCGTGGTGGCATTGCTCACCTCGGCCGAGGTGTCGAAACGCCTGCAATCACTCGTGGACCAAAAACTGGCGGATGCGGACGTCAAGATTACCGTGGCCCTGCAACAGCAGGACCAACGGATCACGACCTTGCGCAAGATCATGTCGCAGAATGCGGAAGATCAGGAAACCGCCATTCGGTCGATGAAGCAGGACATCAAGGAAATCAAGGAATGCATCGCGTTGATGCGGGAAATCCTGGACCGCGTGGATACGCGGTCGGCAAGCGACCCCAATCAGCGCCGGCGCGCCGGATAGCCTGCGTGTCCGGTGCCTTCGGGCGGCCGGAAACTAAATAGTCTCGCCTTCCAGATCGTAGTCGTCCGACCCGGTGATGCGAACCCGCAGCATGTCGCCGGGCCGAACCTGTTCGGTCGTCGTGATACGGACGCTGCCGTCGATTTCCGGCGCGTCGGCGTAGCATCGACCGATCACCGTTCCGTCCGTGCCGTCTTCCGGGACGTCGTCGATCAGCACGTCCAGGTCGCGGCCGACCAAGCGCGCCAGACGGCGGGTGCTGATGTCCCGCTGAACCTCCATCAGGCGTTCCCAGCGGTCCTGCTTTTCATCCTCGTCCAGATGATCGGCCAGGTCCTGGGCCTGGGCGCCGGGGACGTTCTCGTACTTGAAGCAGCCGACGCGGTCCAATTCGGCCTCTTCCAGCCAGTCGAGCAGGAATTCGAAATCCTCTTCCGTCTCGCCGGGAAAGCCGACGATGAAGGTCGAGCGCAGAACAAGATCGGGACAGTCGCGCCGCCATCCCTTGATCCGGTCGAGCGTGCGTTCCTGATGGGCCGGCCGGCGCATGGCCTTGAGGACCCGCGGGCTCGCGTGCTGGAACGGGATGTCCAAGTACGGCAGCACCTTGCCCTCGGCCATCAGGGGAATGACCTCGTCAACGTGCGGGTAGGGATAGACGTAGTGCAGGCGCGTCCAAACATTCAATTCTGAAAGCGCCTCGCAAAGGTCGATGAACCGCGTGCGCCGTTCCTTTCCGCGCCATTCCTGGCGCGGGAACTTGGTGTCGATGCCGTAGGCGCTGGTGTCCTGGGAAATCACCAGCAGTTCCCTCACCCCGGCCTCGACCAGGCCCTCGGCCTCAGTCATCACGTCGGCGATCGGGCGGCTGGTCAGCGGACCGCGTAAGGATGGGATGATGCAGAAGGTGCACTTGTTGTTGCAGCCTTCGGAAATCTTCAGATAGGCGAAATGGCGCGGCGTCAGCTTGATGCCCTGCGGCGGCATCAGATCGACGTAGGGATCGTGGGCCGGGGGCAGGGCCTGATGCACGGCGGCCATGACCGATTCATACTGGTGCGGGCCGGTCACGGCGAGGACGCCGGGATGGACCTCGCGGATCAGTTGTTCATGGACGCCGAGGCAGCCGGTGACCACGACTTTGCCGTTTTCGGCCATGGCCTCGCCGATCGCTTCGATGGACTCGTCCCGCGCCGTTTCCAGAAAGGCGCAGGTGTTGACGATCACCAGGTCGGCGCCATCGTAGCTGTCCACCAGGTCATAGCCCTCGGCGCGCAGGCGGGTCATGATCCGCTCGCTGTCGACCAGGGCCTTGGGGCAGCCGAGGCTGACCAGGCCGACCTTGGGGTTGGCCTTGGCGGCGGTGCCGCTTGCCGTTCCGGCAGGGGATGTGGCCCCCGATTGGGGCTGGGCCGTCGTGGATGAGGTGCTCATGGCGCCTCTATTATCCCAAAACCGGGGCGTTGTCCGCAAAATTGCCGGGCCGATGGCGGGTATTTTTGCGGGCC
>CAJWCU010000052.1 GCA_913030825.1 uncultured Rhodospirillaceae bacterium
CGATGTCAACGTAGTGCTCTCCCGCTGAGCTACGCGCCCTTTCTCATCCCTGCCCCGGCGGGAAATGCCGTGGGGCCAGTTCAAGAGAAAGGGGGTTTTAATGCCTTCGTCCCCGCTTGGCAAGGCCCGGCGCGCGGGTTTATCGCCGAGGCGAGTGTTCGGGGCGCCGGGGCGCCGGCTTCCGGGGATTTCCGGGGACCCGGCGGGGTGCCACAACGCCAAGAAAGCGTTGCGCCCCCGCCACCGGAGAGGTAACAAAATACCAAGGGCCGCCGCGCGGGCGGCCACCGGGATTCCGTTCTTGGAGACAGACCGGCCCATGGAAAATCATCAGGACCAAGACGGGTCCGCCGAGCCGTCGACCGGGGAGGCCGAAACCGGCGCGCCGGAGGCGGGCCGCCCCGTCGATGTTTTCCGCCCCGCGCAGCAGACTTCGCCCGTGGTTTTCGCCTCGCCCCATTCGGGCCGCGATTACACCCCGGCTTTCATCGAACAGTCGAGCCTGAGTGCGACGGCGCTGCGCCGGTCGGAAGACGCCTTCGTCGACCGTCTGTTCCGCCGCGCCCCCGAATTCGGCGCCCCCCTGATCCGGGCCAATTTCCCCCGCGCCTATGTCGACGCCAACCGCGAGGCCTACGAGTTGGATCCCCGCATGTTCCAAGGCCCCCTGCCCGATCACGTGGTCACCCGTTCGCCCCGCATCGCGGCGGGACTGGGCACCATCGCCCGGGTCGTCGCCAACGGCGAGGAAATCTACGCGGGCCGCCTGACCTTCGCCGAGGCACGGCAACGGATCGAGGCGACCCACCGCCCCTATCACCGCGCCCTCAAGGGCCTGATCGAGGAGACCTGCAACACCTTCGGAGGCTGTCTTCTGATCGATTGCCATTCCATGCCGTCGAACGTGCTGGGGCCCGGCGGTGGCGGACGCAACGCCAACCTGCTGGGCGATATCATCCTGGGCGATTGCCACGGCACGGCGGCGGCCCCGGCGATGACCGCCCTGGCCGAGCATCTGTTGAAGGAAGTGGATTTCTCGGTGACCCGCAACCGGCCCTATGCCGGCGGTTATACCACCCGCCATTACGGACGGCCGCGCACGGGCGTGCATGTGCTGCAGATCGAAATCAACCGTGCGCTCTATCTGGACGAAGCGGCGATCGCGCCCAAGCCGGAATTCGATGATATCGCGGCCCGCATGGACGCCTTCATGGCCGGGCTTTGCGCGGGGGTCCGAAGCCTGGTCCTGCCGGAAGCCGCCGAATAACGCCCGCCGCCCAGGAACCGAAATGACCGATGCCGCCCCCCTTGTGATCCGCGACGCGACCGACGCCGACATGGCGGCGATTCAAGCGATCTACGCCCATCACGTCGAAACCGGCGGCGGCAGCTTCGAATACGATCCGCCGGACGTCGCGGAAATGATCCGCCGCCGCGATGCCGTGATTGGCGGCGGATATCCCTACATCGTCGCCGAGGCCGAGGGCGAAATCCTGGGCTACGCCTATGCCGGGGCCTACCGTCCGCGCCGGGCCTATCGCTACACGGTGGAGAATTCCGTCTATGTGGCGGCCGAGGCGCACCGCCATGGCGTCGGGCGGGCCTTGCTGGCGGAGCTGATCCGCCGCTGCACCGACGCCGGATTTCGGCAAATGATCGCGGTGATCGGAGATTCCGATAACCACGGCTCAATTGGGTTGCACCGCAAAATGGGCTTCCGCGAGGTCGGGACCGTCGAGAACGTCGGATTCAAGTTTGGCCGCTGGCTGGATTCCGTGACCATGCAGCTCGCATTGGGCGACGGCGGCGAAACCCTTCCCCCCGAATAACCCCTGATTTAAAACGTTTTTTCCAACCGGCCGGACAAAAAAAAGGGCCGTGTCAAAAGACACGGCCCGAGTCGTTGGGAGGAAACATCCAAGTAAAGGCAGGTGCGGAAGACCGTCTGGGAGGATCCGTCTCCCGCATGCTGCGATGCAAAATATACGAGGCATTGTTCGCAGGTGCAAACAAAAAAATCCCGATTTTGGGCAAAAATTTGGGCCGGGAAATTTTAACCGCCCTAAACCTACGTCGACCAACATTCAACTAATTGAAATCAAAAGATTTTAATCCGCCCCCATCTGGCACGACCCTTGCGACGGTCTATTCAGAACGGGAGAATAACCATGGCGTGGCAAACGCGTCTTTTCCTCTGCTGGCTGGTGGCCGGGCTCATGTTTTGGGCCCCGGAATCCCATGCGTCTCGGGGGCAAAAGACTGAAAACACTGATGAAATTTGCCTGAAGGCAGCCCGCGAAGTGGAACGGCGCGAGGGCATCCCCCGCGATCTTTTGTCCGCCATCGCGTTGACCGAGTCGGGCCGGCACGATGAGGAAAGCGGGGAAAATTTTGCCTGGCCCTGGACCGTTATGGCCGAGGGCAAAGGCAGATACTTCGCGACCGAGGCCGAAGCCCGCGCCGAAGTGGAAATCCTGCTGAGCCAGGGCGTGCGAAACATCGACGTCGGCTGCATGCAAATCAACCTGCATTACCACTGGAACGCCTTCGAAACCCTGGACCACGCCTTCGATCCCCGGGCCAACGCGGCCTATGCGGCGAAGTTCCTGAAGGCGAAGTACGCCGAGACGAAGAACTGGCTGACTGCGGCCGGGCATTATCATTCCCAGACGCCGGAAAACTTCCGCCCCTATCGGATCAAGGTGCTGAGTTTTTGGAACCGTCTGAAACGCGGCGACGGCACGGTACGCACGGCGACCGGAAATCGCGGCGACAAGGACCAGGCCGGTGACGGCGATGACGACGGCGAAGAGCGGGAAACCCGTCTTGTCGCCGTCGATATGGGGCGGACGGAGCGGCTGAACGCCATTCTGCGCGAAAAACGCCGGGGCGAACGCCAGGACATGCGCGCCTTCGGCAGCGGCGACCGCCACAATTCGCAATTGGACGACTGGCGGTTCCGCAAACGCCGGGGCGTGCAGCTTGAAGCCGTGGTCGCCCAGCGCATCGCCGAAATGGAAGTCCGGCGCGAAGAAAAACTCCGCGAGTTGGACCGCGCGACCCGCGACTTCACTTTTGCCGAGAAACGCCGCGAACAGCTGGCCCGCTGGCGCAATACCGGCAGTCTGGTCAGCCCAACCCCCGAAATCACCATCGAACGGTAGGCCGGATCGGGGTCTAGACCCAGATCACCTTGGACCAGAACAACGCCCGGTCCTGATCCGTGGCGTGCAGTTGCAGATACCGGATGATGTCCGACGCGCTGACCATACCGGTCAGGCGCCCGTCCTTGACCACCGGCATGTGGCGGAAGCCGCCCCGCGCCATGCGGTTCATCACCCCGTCGATATCGTCGGCGCTGCCGCAGGTCTGGACGTCCTTGGTCATCACGGCGGAAACGGGGCGGTCCAGCGCGCCGGAGCCGTAGCCGCCGATGGCGCGAACGATATCCCGTTCCGAAAGGACGCCGGAAATCTTGCCGCCGGTCTCCCCCGTATTGCAGCCGCCGCCGTCGCAGACGACCAGCAAGCCGATGTCGTGATCGGCCAGCGCCGCCGCCGCCACGCCCAGGCTCGCCGCCGGGTCGACGGTCTTGACCTCGGCCAAGCTGCGCCCGCGCACCTTCGCTACGTTCATCAATGCCCTCCCCCGGCACTAAATACACTTGCGTTATGTGTTAACCGAAGGCTGATGCCGTGGAAAGCGGAATACGCAAAACAAACGCCCGGCCGAAGCCGGGCGTCGTCATTAGGCAAATTTCGATGTGACGCGAAGCGGCGTTACGCCGGTTCCTGCGTGAAATCGTCGTCGGAAACGGGCTCCAGCCAGGTCGCCGCCTTGCCTTCGTCGTCCGATTCGGACAGCGCCAAGTGGCACATCATGCTGTCCGGGGCGGCGCCGTGCCAATGGCGGGCGTCGGGCGGGATGATGATCGTGTCGCCGGCGTTGATTTCCTCGACCGGGTGGCCTTCCAGCTGATAACGGCCGGAGCCGGACAGCACATAGAGGATCTGGCCGACCGCATGGGTGTGCCAGTTGGTGCGCCCGCCGGGCGTGAAGGTGACGCGCGACACGCGCAGGCGCGAAGGATCTTCCGGCGCGAAGACGCTTTCGTGCAGGACCTGACCGACGAAGTTGTTGGCCGGCGCGATCTTGGTTTCACGATCGCCGGCACGGATGATTCTGGGTTCCATGGGGGGCCTCCCGGTTTGTGGTTGATGTTTTGTATACAATGGCATGTGCGCCCGCCCAGGAAAAGCCCGGCGTCCCGGAAAGTCACATCCAATTCAACGTCAATGCGGCGACCACCAGATAGCGCCCCGTCTTGGCCACGGCGACCAGGATCAGGAAGCTCCAGAACGGCTCGCGCAGGACACCGGCGGCCAGGGTCAGCGGATCGCCGACGAAAGGCGCCCAGCTGAGCAGCAGGCTCCACCGGCCATAGCGGTGATACCATCCGGTAGCGCGGTCCAGTTGCTTGGGCGAGACCGGAAACCATTTGCGGTCGCTGAACCGTTCCACCCCCCGGCCGAGCAGCCAGTTCACGACGGCCCCCAGGGTATTGCCCAGGCTGGCCACAAGAATCAGCACCCAGAAATCATGGTCATCGGTAAGAATCAGGCCCGCCAGGCCGATTTCCGACTGTGCGGGCAGGATCGTCGCCGCCAGGAACGAGACCAGGAACAAACCGCCGTAGGCGCCGGCCGCACTCACCAAATCGCCCCATCGGCATCGCGAAGATAGATCATCGGGCGACTATCCCACGGACGGGCGGCCGCGCAAAGCGTGGGCGCTTGCGGCCCCGCCCCGGCGCACCTATCTTGGGCGCGCCGGAGATGTTCCCGGCCGGGAAACCCGACACCCCCTTCAGAACAGGACCGAGATGGCTGACGCAGCAAGCGATACCCTGGACCGGCGGCCGGCGGGCCTGACCGGCCGCCTCAAGACGTTTATCGAGGCCGAGGCGACGCAACGTTTCGTGATCGCCGTGATCGTCCTGAACGCCATCGTTCTGGGCCTGGAAACCTCGCCCGCCGCCAACGACGCGGCCGGCGACTTGCTGATCCTATTGGATCACATCGCGGTCACGATCTTCGTCGTCGAAATCTCGATCAAGCTGATCGTCTATCGCTTCCGGTTTTTCACCAACGCCTGGAACGTCTTCGATTTCCTGATCGTCGGGATATCGCTGACGCCGGTGAGCGAGGGACTGACGGTACTCCGCGCCCTTCGCATCCTGCGGGCCCTGCGGCTGATCTCGGCCGTGCCGAAGATGCGGGTTGTGGTGCAGGCGTTGCTGGAAGCCGTGCCGGGCATGAGTTCGGTCATCGCCCTGCTGTGCCTGGTGTTCTATATCGCGGCGGTCATGGCGACAAAGCTGTTCGGCGGCGATTTCGAACCTTGGTTCGGCACCATCGGTAAATCGGCCTATACCCTGTTCCAGATCATGACCCTGGAATCCTGGTCCATGGGGATCGTCCGGCCGGTGATGGAGGTCCATCCCTATGCCTGGGCGTTCTTCGTGCCGTTCATTCTGATCGTCACCTTCGCGGTCCTGAACCTGTTCATCGCGATCATCGTCAATTGCATGCACGACGCGGCGGCCGAGGACGCGGAACAGCATCAGTTGGAACAGGATGAAATCGTCCGCCGCCTGGCCGAACAGGTGGATCGGATCGAGGCCCAGGTCACGAAGATGGCCGACCGCCTTCCCGGCGACGGGCCGGACGCGGACCGCGACCGCAAATAGCCGCCAGCGCCGCGCCCGCGCCTGCGGGCTTAGCCGTTGCGGTAGACGTAGCTGTAACCGTTGATCGCGGGCACGCCGCCGAGGTGCGCATAAAGCACCTTGGACCCCGCCGGGAAATAGCCCTTCTTCACCAGATCGATCATGCCCTGCATGGATTTCCCTTCGTAGACCGGGTCGGTCATCATGCCTTCCATGCGGGCGGCCAGACGGATCGCGTCGTTGGTTTCATCGGACGGCACGCCGTAGGCGGGATAGGCGTAATCGCCGATCAGGACCAGGTCGTCCTCGGTGATGTCGCGGCCCAGTTCGACCAGATCGGCGGTCTTGCGGGCGATGTCCATGACCTGGGCACGGGTCTGATCCATGGTGCCGGAGGCGTCGATGCCGATGACCTTATCGGCGCGACCGTCCTTGGCGAAGCCGACCAGCATCCCGGCATGGGTCGAGCCGGTCACCGTGCAGACGACGACGTAATCGAACTTGAAACCCAGTTCCGCTTCCTGGGCGCGGACTTCCTCGGCGAAACCGACGAAGCCGAGGCCACCGAACTTGTGGACCGAAGCGCCCGCCGGAATGGGATAGGGCTTGCCGCCCTTGGCCTTGACGTCTTCCAGGGCGCGCTCCCAGCTTTCGCGGATGCCGATGTCGAAACCTTCGTCGACCAATTCGATCTCGGCGCCCATGACGCGGCTCATCAAAATGTTGCCGACGCGGTCGTAGACGGCGTCCTGGAACGGTACCCAGCTTTCCTGGACCAGACGGCATTTCATGCCCAGCTTGGCCGCCACGGCGGCGACCTGGCGGGTGTGATTCGACTGCACGCCGCCGATGGTGACCAGGGTGTCGGCGTTCTGGGCGATGGCATCGGGGACGATATATTCCAGCTTGCGGACCTTGTTGCCGCCGAAAGCGAGACCCGAATTGCAATCCTCGCGCTTGGCATAGAGCTCGACCCCGCCGCCCAAGTGATCGGATAGGCGGCTCAGCTTTTCGATGGGCGTGGGCCCGAAGGTCAGGGGATAGCGTTCGAATTTTTCCAGCATCAGAGCCTCCTTTTCGGCATGCGGCAGGCCGAAAATCTACGACAGGCTGTGCGAAAGGTGCTCTCTAATTTTCTGAAATAAATTCTATATTTCCGCTATAATGCCGCTAATTGGTTTAATTTTTATCGGGAATTATTAAAATTATGGATGATTCTTTCACCGATGCTGAATTGGACCGGGTCGACCGCCGCATCCTGCGCCTGCTGCAGGAAGACGGCCGGTTGAGCAACGCCGACCTGGCGAAAAAGGTCAACGTCAGCCCCGCGACCTGTCACCGCCGCACGCAGCGCCTGTTCGACACGGGATACATCAAATCCGTGCGGGCCGAGGTCGCGCCCGATCGGGTCGACCGCGGTACCTTGGTCATGGTCGGCGTCGTGCTGGACCGCTCGACACCGGAAAGCTTCGACACCTTCGAGGTCGAGGCCGCGAAGCTGCCGTTCATCCTGGATTGTCACCTGGTCGCGGGCGACTTCGACTACTTCCTGAAAATCCGCGTGCGCGACATCGCCGATTTCAAACGCCTGCACGGCGATCAATTGATCGCCCTGCCCGGCGTGCGCCAGACCCGCACCTTCTTCGTCATGAAGGAAGTGATCGACAACGCGCCCCTGGATTTCTGACCCCGGGATTTCCGACCGGCGATCAACCGGTCGGGATCAGATGATCCCCTTGGCCTTCAAGTCCGCCATCTCGTCCTCCGACAAGCCCAGCAGCCCGCCGTAGATATCGGCGTTGGACGCCCCGATGCCCTGGCCGAGGGTGCGGACCTTGCCCGGCGTCTTCGACAGCTTGGGCACCACGCCCGGCACCACGACCTCGCCGACGTCCGGGTCGGACACCTTCAACAACTGGTCGCGGGCCTTGAACTGCGGGTCCTGGAAGATATCGGCGATGGAATTGATCGGCCCGGCGGGCACGTCGGCAGCAATGCATTTCTCCATCACCGCGTCGCGGGTCATGGACATGCACCACTTGGTCACTTCCTCGATCACCGTGTCCCGGTTCTTCAGGCGCGCCGCCTGATCGCCATAGGCGTCCCACAGGTCCGGGCGTTCCATGGCCTCGGTCAGGCGCTGGAACATCTTGGACGTGGTGCAGGCGATGGAAATGAAGGTGCCGTCGCCGCAGGGGAAATGGCCGTGCGGCACGGCGTTCAGCGTCCCCGTACCTTCCGGTTCACGAACCTTGCCGACGGCGGCATAGGCCGGCGCCAATTCGTCGAGCACGCGGAAGATGCTTTCGTAAAGGGCGCCGTCGATGACCTGGCCCTCGCCCGTCTGATCGCGGTAGCGCAGCGCCGTCAG
>CAJWCU010000053.1 GCA_913030825.1 uncultured Rhodospirillaceae bacterium
GCATCCTGGGCCGATGGATCGCCGGTGTGACGGTGGCGGCGACCGCCGCCGCCGGAGCCTATCAGGTGGCCGACGGCGGCATGAGTGCCGGAAGTCTGGCTGCCGCCTTGTTGCTGACCTGGGCCGCGATGGGGGCCGGGGTGCGCCTGCTGGCCCGTAGCGGCGAGGCCGCGCGCATCTGGTGCGGGCTGGCCCAACTTGGGAAACTCCAGGCGATCCAACCGGAACATGGCCTTGCGGTGCCGTCGGCGGCACCACGCCGTCTGGCCGGTCACGTCGACGTCAGCGGCCTGTCCACCGTGCCCCTGAGCGGCGTCGAAATGCCCTTGGACGACGTCTCGCTGTATGCCGATCCGGGCGAGGTCGTCGCCGTGGTCGGCGATTATCAGTCCGGCAAATCGGCCTTGTTGCAGGTTCTTGCCGGTTTGCAGGCCGCCAGTGCCGGGCATGCCCGCCTGGATGGCATCGAAGCCGCCCAATTCGACCCACTGCAATTGCGCCAATCCGTTGCCTATGTGCCGGAAACGCCGGAATTCCTGCCGCTGTCGATTGAAGACAACCTGCGCCTGATGAACCCGGTCGCCTCCGATGTCGACATCCAGGATGCCTGCACGCTGGCCGGTGTGATGGAGGATATCCGGGTCATGGAGACGGGGATCGGCGCCAACCGGAAATTCGGTCTGGCCGTCGACATGGCGCCGTTTACCCGCGATCCGCACCCGGGCTTCCTGAAACGGCTGGCCCTGGCCCGGGGATATTTGCGGCAAAGCGGTCTGTTGCTGCTGGACGGGCCGGAACGGCATCTCGATCCGGCGGGCGAACAGGCCTTGCTTGCGGCCATCGAACAATTGCGCGGCGAGACGACGGTGATCGTCGCCACGGACCGGCCGCAGATCATCCGCCTGGCCGACCGCGTGTTGTGGCTCGATGGCGGGCGGACCCGGGACGCAGGTCCCTCGGCCCAAGTCCTGCAACAGCTTTACGACGAGGGACGGGTCGGCCAGACTCTGACCGAGCAATGAACCAGACCCCCGTTACCCCGCCCTATACGGCCGAGACCCAGGCACCGGCAGAGCCGGGCGCCGCCCTGGCCAATTTTGAGGACGGCACGGCTTCCGCCGCCGAAGTGCGCCGCCGCCTGATGTCGCGCGGCGCCATCGCGGCGCTGGTCGTCATTGTCGTCGCGGTCGGTCTATGGGGGGGCTTCGCGCAGGTCCAGGAAACGGTCGAAGCCAGCGGCTCGGTCATCCCGGCAGGGCAAATTCGCGCGGTCCAGCATCTGGAAGGCGGTGTCGTCCAGGAAGTCCTCGCCAAGGAAGGCCAGTTGGTCGAACAAGGCGACGTTCTGCTGCGCCTCGACCCGGCGCAGGTCAAGGCGCGGTATGAGCAGGCGCGGATCGAGGAAGCGGCGCTTCGGCTCAAGGCCGAACGCCTGCGCGCCATCGGCGAGGCACGGGAGCCCAATTTCGGTTTCGCCGACCCGCAGTTCCAAAGCCTCGTGCAGGATCAATGGTCGATCTACAACGGCTATCTGCGGGCCCAGGAAAACCGCCGCATCATCTTGGAATCGCGCATTCAACAACGGCGCACGGACTTGCAACGTCTGGACGGCGACGAACAGACCCTGACCCGCCGGGCGCAGATCCTGGCCGAGGAACTGGCCATGCGCGAGGAACTGTTCCGCAAGGGTTTGAGCCCCAAGATCATGTTGTTGAACGTCCGGCGGCAGGTCGCCGACGTGCGCGGCGATCTGGCGTCTTTGATATCCAAACGCGAAAAACTGAACGAAGTCGTCAGCGAGGCCCAGGCGCAACTTGAAGACCTGGAAAGCGAGACCCGCGCGGAGGCGCTCGCCGAATTGGGCCTGGTGACGGCCCGTCTGGCCCAAGCGGAAGAAGAGGTGAAGCAGCTGGCGGCCCGTGTCGCGGCCTTTGAAATCCGCGCCCCCGTGCGGGGCTTCGTCAAGGGCATCGGCGGTTATGCCAAGGAGCGGATCGTCCCGGCCGGGGCGACGGTCATGGAGATCGTGCCCGTGGACGACGATCTGGTCGCGGAAATCCGCGTCGCCCCCCGCGATATCGGCCGCGTCGTGGTCGGCCAGCCGGTTGCCGTTCAGGTAACGGGCGCAGGGTCGAACCGAACGGGGCGCGTCGGCGGTGAATTGCGCGAGGTCTCGGCGGGCACGTTCTCCGACGATGCGGGCAAGCCTTATTACCGGGCGACGGTGGTGCTGGATCAGGCCTTTACCGGCGACGATCCGTCGATCAACAAGATCCTGCCGGGGATGGAGGTTGACGTGCGCATCCGGACGGGGCGCCGGACCTTGCTGGATTACCTGCTGCGGCCTGCGACGGCGCCGAAACGGCTGCTGTAGGGCGCCGGGGCGACCGGCGGCCTAACCCAATTCCTCTTCCACTTCATGGACGGCGGCCATCATTTCGGCGGCGCGTTCGATGATGCGCTGGGTTTCCGACCACAGGCCCAGGCCCGGGATATCGGCGAGCGGCATCCACAGGGCATCCGCCGCATCGCCACCGGCCTTGGGCTCGCCCGATGTCCATCGGCAAACGACGTCGATCAGGGTGTAGTGGAATTGTAGGCGCCCGTCGTCGTCCTTGGTCATACTGTCGACCACGTCTATCAGGCCCAGGACCTCCGCCTCGACGCCGGTTTCCTCGGTCACTTCGCGTAGGGCGCCTTCGAAGACCGTTTCGCCGACCTTCTGCGCGCCGCCGGGCAGGGACAGGCCGCCCAGGCGGGGCGGCTTTCCGCGTCGGATCAGCAGGACCTGGTCATTCTTGATGACGACGGCGCCGATTCCAACGATCGGGCGTTCGGGATATTCGCGGCTCATGGATTTCCTGGACGAAGGGCGGGCGGGCATTCAGAAATTAGACTCCCCTTGGCGGGTTGGTTCGGTACACTAGCCTCATCGGCGCGGCCCGGAAACGGGAAAGGGACAAACCCATGCGCCGAGGGTGAAGAACGCCGGGCGGTCTGCGGTATGCGGGCTTCCCGGACGGTGAGATCGAAAAAGGATCAGCCATGTCGGCAACGGGCGTTCTCGAACGCAAGATGTACCAAGACGGGGACCGCATTTTCCGCGAGGGGGATGAGGGCCTGTTTGCCTACCTGGTGCAGAGCGGCAGCGTCGAAATCTACCGTGAGGCGACGGAGCAGGTCATTTCGACCGTCGGCGCGGGCGGTATCTTCGGCGAAATGGCTCTGATTGACGGCAAACCCCGGGCGGCCTCGGCGCGCTCCGCGGGCGGGTGCACCGTGGTCGTCATCAACCGCGCCAATTTCCAACACCGCATGAAGAAGTCGGATCCCTTCGTCCAGGGCCTGCTTAAGATTTTGGCGGAAACGATCCGGCGATCAAGCACTTGATCCCACGGACCATCACGTTGCCATCGATTGGGAGCAAGATTTGATGTTCGAAGGTTTTACCTTGGAGCGCCGCGAAATCGACGGCGTTGCGGTCAATTTCCGCATGGGCGGCGAGGGCCCGCCGGTCCTCATGCTGCACGGCTATCCCCAGACCCATGCCATGTGGCACAAAATCGCGCCAATGATGGCAGAGCACTACACGCTGGTCATGCCCGACCTGCGCGGCTACGGCGACAGCGGAAAGCCGCCGACCGACGCCGATCACGCGCCCTATTCGAAACGCGCCATGGCGGGCGATCTGGCCGGATTGATGGCGGACCTGGGCTTCGACAAATACGCCGTGATCGGCCACGACCGGGGGGGCAGGGTCGCCCATCGCCTGACCGCCGATTATCAGGACCGGGTCGTCAAACTGACGGTCCTCGATATCGCGCCGACCGAACACATGTACCGCATGACGGATATGGAATTCGCCACCGGGTATTATCACTGGTTCTTTTTGATCCAGCCGGCGGACGTTCCCGAGCGCATGATCGGCGCCGATCCGGAATTCTACATGAAGAAAAAGATGGGCCAGTGGAAAGGCAAGGACGCCCTGTTCGCCGACGAAGCCCTGGCCGAATACGTGCGCTGTTTTTCCATGCCCGAAACGATCCATGCGTCCTGCGAGGATTACCGGGCATCGGTGGGGGTCGATCTGGACCACGACCGCGCCGACATGGCGGCCGGGCGCAAGCTGACCTGCCCGGTGATGGCCCTTTGGGGCGCCAAGGGTCTGGTCGGGCGCAAGTTCGATGTGCTGGCGGCCTGGCGGGAACGGGCCGAGGACGTTTCCGGCGAGGCCATCGATTGCGGCCATTTTCTTGCCGAAGAGTTGCCCGACGATACCTTTGCCCGTGTGCGGGCGTTTCTCGGCGACGGTCCCTGGTAAGGCCCGCCATCGGTTTATGTATTGGGGCAACGAAGGCCCGTAACCCATTAAAATAAGAGGCTTTCATCGGCATGAGCGATACGTCGAAACAAGAAGACCCAGCCACGGCGACCGGCGCCAAATCGGCGGCGACCAGCATCGGATTCTTCCCCCGCATGCGCGCCTATTTCTTCGCCGGTATCCTGGTCACGGCGCCGATCACCTTCACGCTCTATCTTGCCTGGCTGCTGATCCATTTCGTCGACAACACGATCCGGCCGCTGATCCCGGCGAAGTACAACCCGGAAACCTATCTGCCCTTTGCTCTGCCGGGGTTGGGGTTGTTCGTGTTGATTGTCTCGCTGACCCTGATCGGCGCGTTGACTGCCGGGTTCATGGGCCGCTTCTTCATCAAGCTATCGGAACACGTTCTCAACCGCATGCCGGTGATCCGCAGCGTCTACAACGCGACGAAGCAGATCCTGGAAACGGTCCTGGCGCAGCAGTCCAATGCCTTTCGCGAGGCGGTGTTGGTTGAATACCCCCGGCGCGGGCTTTGGGCCATCGCCTTCATCACCGGCACGACCGAGGGCGAGGTGCAGAACGTGACGGAAGAGGAATGCACCAACATCTTCCTGCCGACCACGCCGAACCCGACCTCCGGCTTTTTGCTCTTCGTGCCCAAGGCCGATTTGGTCAGCCTCGACATGAGCGTCGAGGAAGCGATCAAAATGGTGATTTCCGGCGGCATCGTCACGCCACCGGACCGGCGGCCCCAAGCATTGAAGGATCAGGCCCTGACCTCGGCCCGCGTTTACGAGGACGTGGACGTTTTGCGTGAAGGGGAAAAGGCGTCCGTGGTGCTGTCCGCCCGGCGTCCCGGCGAAATCCAGGAAGAGATGCAGGCGTCGCTGCCGGAAAGCGAGCGGGGCCGCAGCGCCAAGCCGAAACACGGCGATAGGTAGTCCCAGCCGCCCCTTAACCGGACCGCAGGGTCCGGGCCGCCGCGTCCCGTTCGAACAGATAGAGCAGGACGCGCAGTGCTTGGCCGCGCGGCGACGACAGGTCTTCGTCCCGGTTGAGGACCAACGCCGCGTCATCCCGCGCCATGGCCAAGAGGTCTGCGTCCTCGGCCAGATCCGCGACCTTGAACTGGGGCAGGCCGCTTTGCCGAGTGCCGAGCAGTTCTCCGGCTCCCCTTAGACGCAAATCCTCCTCGGCGATCTTGAAGCCATCGTCGGTCTCGCGCAGGATTTTCAGGCGTGCGCGGGCATTTTCCGACAGCGGCGCGGAATAGAGCAGCAAGCAGCTGCTCGCCTTGTCGCCGCGCCCGATCCGCCCGCGCAACTGGTGCAGCTGCGCCAGGCCGAAGCGTTCCGCGTGCTCGATGACCATCACCGTCGCCTCGGGCACGTCGACGCCGACCTCGATCACCGTGGTCGCGACCAGGATATCGACCGAGCCGTTGGCGAAGGCTTCCATGACAGCATCCTTCTCGGCGGGCTTCAGCCGACCATGGACCAGCCCCACGCGATCACCGAAGACCTGTTTTAGGTGGGCATACCGGTCCTCGGCGGCGGCGAGGTCGAGCTTTTCCGATTCCTCGACCAGCGGGCAGACCCAGTACGCCTTGGCGCCTGAGGCGAGTGCCCGCTGCAATGCACCGACGATTTCGTCCAGGCGGTCGGCGGGGATGGTCACCGTCTTGATCGGCGTGCGCCCCGGCGGTTTCTCGGTCAGGCGCGAGGTCTCCATGTCGCCGTAGGCCGTCAGCATCAGGGTGCGGGGGATCGGTGTCGCCGTCATCACCAAGACGTCGCATTTCCGCCCCTTGGCCGAAATCGCCAGGCGCTGATGCACGCCGAAGCGGTGCTGCTCGTCGACCACGGCGAGGGCCAGGTCCTTGAATTCGACGTCGTCGGTGAACAACGCATGGGTGCCGACGGCGAGATTGAGCGAGCCGTCGGCCAATTGTGCCAGAATAGCCTCGCGGGTCTTGCCCTTGTCGCGGCCGGTCAACAGCGCGATGGTCATACCCGCCGCCTCGGCCAGCGGTTGCAGGGTCGCGAAATGCTGGCGGGCGAGGATTTCCGTCGGCGCCATCATCACCGCCTGGGCCCCGGCCTCGACCGCGCGGGCCATGGCCAGCAACGCGACCAGCGTCTTGCCTGCGCCGACATCGCCCTGCAATAGGCGCAGCATCCTCTCGGGGGCCGCCATGTCGCCGGTGATCTCGGCCACGGCCATGCGCTGCGACCCGGTCAGGGAAAAGGACAGGGACGATGTGATCATGTCCATGATCGCCCCGTCGCCGGTGGTCGCGCGGCCCGCCAGCTTGCGCATGTCGCGGCGGACCAAGGCAATGGCCAGTTGATTGGCGAGAAGTTCGTCGTAGGCAGCGCGCCGGTGGGCGGGGGCCTCAGGCGCCAGATCGGTGAGGCTCTCCGGTTTATGGAGCGCCGTAAGCGCCGGTTTCCATGCGGGCCAGCCGTCGCGGGCGAGTACGGCGGGGTCGAGCCATTCCGGCAGGTCGGGCGTCAAGTCGAGGGTCGCCAGCGCGGCCTTGCCGAGAGTCTTCGGCGACAGGCCGGCGGTCATGGGGTAAACGGGCTCGGCCCGCATGATCTCTTCTTTTTCCGCCACCGCCACCATGTGATCCGGATGGGTCATCTGCAGATTGTCGCCGTAGCGTTCGAGCAGGCCGGAGATCACCCGCGTTTCGCCCTCGGGCAGCATTTTCGTCAGGTAATCGTCGCGGGCGTGGAAGAACACCAGCGACATGGACCCCGTATCGTCGGTGACCTCGATCTTATAGGGCTGGCGGCGCGAGCGCGGCTTGGCATGGGCACCCACGGTGACGGTCAGGGTCGCGACGCGTCCGGCCTCTGCCTCGGAGATCTTCGGCGCATAGCGCCGGTCGACGATTCCCGTCGGCAGGTGAAACAGCAGGTCCAGCAGCCGATCGCCGCCCAGCAGTTTTTCCATCATCGCACCGACCCTGGGCCCGACGCCGGGCAGGGTGGTCAACGGTTTGAACAGCGGGAACAGAATTTCCGGGCGCATGGGGGAAAAGAAGCCCTATCGGCGGCTGACAAGCAAGGACGAAGGGACTATATCCTACGTCCCCCGTAACGGCCTATCGATAGGCGCCGATCCTTCCGAACGGAGTGCCCCCATGGACCCCCGCCGCAAACGCATCCTGTTCCGTGCCCAGCATTGCGGCATGAAGGAAAACGACATCATTCTGGGCCGCTTCGCCGAGGCGAATATGGCGGCGTTGTCCGACGCCGACCTGGACGCCTTCGAGGCCCTGTTGGATCAGCCCGACAACGACGTCTACAACTGGGTTTCCGGGCGCGAGCCCGCGCCGGCGCCCTTCGACACGGACCTGATGCGCCGAATTCTCGCGCAGAACGACTGAAACCCCGCAAGCACATCACGACCGACGATATGGACAAACACTGGTATTCACCCGGCCTGCGCAGGGTCTTCGGCGTGCCCGGCGGCGCGGAGG
>CAJWCU010000054.1 GCA_913030825.1 uncultured Rhodospirillaceae bacterium
ACCAGGGTGAAGTCGGGGCCGCAGACGGAGCGGATGACCTTGATCTCGTGGGCCGAACAGACGACGCCGTCCATGCCCGCTTCCTGCGCCAGCTTGGCCAGCTTGGCGACCTGGGCCTTGGTTTCGTTGTTGATGCCGACCTCGATCAGGTCTTCGTCGGACAGGCTGGTCAGCACCGTGACGGCGAGGACCAGAGGGCGCGACGCACCACCGTCCTTGGCGGCCTGGGCCGCGGCCTCCATCATCGCGCGGCCGCCCGACGCATGGACGTTGGCCATGAAGGGCCGCATGGGCAGCGACGCGCGGATCGCCCCCGCCACCGTATTGGGAATGTCGTGGAACTTGAGGTCGAGGAAGACCGGAAGACCGGCACCGGAAACCTTGTGCACGCCCTGGGGACCGTGGGCAGTGAAGAATTCCTTGCCCAGCTTGACGCCGCCGACGGCCCCCTTCACGCCCTCGGCCAGGGCGAGCGCCTGATCCGCGTCGGTCGTGTCGAGCGCGACGAGGATACGATCGGCGGGGCGTTCAATGCCCGTCGGGATGGTCGTGGTGATCATCGATGGCGGTCCCAGTGGTCTGCGGCCCGTCGGAAAACGGGATGGTTATTTATACCGGCGCGCCGGGCCGGCCGTCATCTTCTTTTGCGGCGCCTTCGGGCCGGTGCCGGGCCCGTCAGAAAATGGCCGGAGGGGCGGCGGATCCGGCCTCGGCCGGGGCCGGGAGCGACGCCCGGTCGCCGGCGGCCTTGCCTTCGGCGTCCTTGGCCTGCTTCTCGGCGGTGCGGACTTGCTCTTCCAGAACTTCGATATCTGTCTTGAGGCGTTGGTTCTCGCGTTCGGCCAGATCGGCGCGGTGGGCTTCGCGCCGGGCCCGGCCGCGCGCCACGCCGCCGGAAATCCAGACCATCACGGCCCCCCAGAGAAAGCCCAGGAACAGACCGGCGACACCGACCAGGGAGACGGGCGCGGTCAATTCATAATCGAACGGCCAGAGCCGCAGCACCACGTCCGCCCGGTTGGAGGCGGCGAACAGGATCAGCGCCAGAACCAGCGGCGTAAGGATGATCCAGGAGAAAATTCGGCCCACGGACGTCACCTGAATAGGTTGAGAAGGCGTCTGCTGAAAACCCGGGGCCGCAAAAGCCCCGTCCGGACGTTAGCTGCCGTTCAGTTTCTCGCGCAGCTGCTTGCCGGTCTTGAAGTAGGGAATATGCTTGGAATCAACTTCGACGGTGGCCCCGGTCCTGGGGTTGCGCCCGACACGGGCCCCCCGTTGCTTCACGGAGAAGGCGCCGAACCCGCGCAGTTCGACCCGGTCGCCCTGGGAAAGCGCGCTGGTGATTTCGTCGAAGATGGTGGAGACGATGCGCTCCACATCACGCTGGTACAGGTGCGGGTTGTCCGCCGCCAGTCTGGCGATCAGTTCGGATTTGGTCATGCTTCCAATCCCCGGCGGCGGCATATCGGCACCCGGCACAAGCCGGAATACCACAGTTCGGCCGGAGACCTTTCCCTCACATGTGGCTAACTATAACGAAGGGTGCCAAAGGGAGAACACGCCGTCAAGTCTAAGTCTTTCAGAAAACAATGCTTTTTGCAGCTGCGAGCTTAGGGCCTCGCGCCAGGGCAAGGGCTCCTCACCGTACTCGATTTCGCGTACCGGCAAATCGGCGGGCACGCCATGCACGGATTCAAGCCAGGCCCGCGCCGTGTCCTCGGCGCCGATGGCGTCGATCAATCCGTTCTCCTTGGCGCCGCGCCCGGAATAGACTCGCCCGTCGGCCAGCGCCAAAACGCTCTCGCGCGGCATGCCGCGGCGATCGACGACCATGTCGACGAACTGATCGTACAGCTCCATCAGCACGTCCTGGGTCGCCTCGCGGGCGGCGGGGGAAAGCGGTTCCAGCGGATTGGGTTGGGCCTTCATCGGCCCGCTTTTGAAAACCTCCGGCTTGATGCCGAGCTTGCCCAACAGCTCTGTCACGTCGGCGGTCTGCAGGATCACGCCGATCGACCCGGTCAAGGTGCCCCGCCGGGCGATCACGTGATCGGTGGCGATCGCCACCATGTATCCGGCCGAAGTCGCCGTCCCGCCCATAACGGCGACGGTGGGAATGCGTTCCGCCACTTTGCGCAGCGCCTCGAACAGCGCCTCGCCGCCGACGAAGGTGCCGCCCGGTGAATCGACCTTGACGATCAGGCCCCGCACGTCGTCCCGTTCGGCCAAGGCCGCGATGGCTTGGGTGCGGTCCTCGTCATCGAAGATGATGCCGTCGACAGACAGGCGCGCGACGTAATCGCCACCCAACAACGGCGGTCCGTCGAACCGTCCGGCATAGATTACGGCAAGGGCCGCAAACGCGCCCAGGGCGAGCAGGCGCCACAAGGTCAGGTGGCGTTTCAGGCGGCGTCGGTCGAAAAGGCTGTCGGCGTCGAGGGCCATGGGAAATCCTGGTTGTTATCGGCCGGCCGCGGCATCGCGGCCAAGCCATTCGCTTGGGTAAAAGAAATCCGGCAGACAAAAGAAAACCGGGAGCCTCCGATCAGGAGGCTCCCGGAAATCCTATCACGGTCCCCGCATGTCCGGGCAATGTGGAAAGCACCGGCAGGCGGGGGAAAGACGGGCCGAAGCCCCGGGGCGTTATTCCGCCTCGGCTTCCTCGGCCGCGGCATCCGCCGCGTCGTCGTCTTCCTTGGCCGTCTTCTTCTTGGCGGCCGCCTTCTTGGCCGGCTTTTCTTCTTCCGTGTCGGCCGCTTCCTGCGCCTGCTTTTCCTTCAAAGCGGCACCCAGGATATCGCCCAGGGAGGCACCGGAATCGGACGAACCGTATTCCTGCATGGCCTTCTTCTCTTCCTCGACCTCAAGGGCCTTGATGGAGAGCGAAAGCTTGCGGCCCGACTTGTCGATCTGGGTGATCTTGGCGTCGACCTTTTCGCCGGCGGCGAAACGGTCCGGGCGCTGTTCCGACCGGTCGCGGGACAGATCGGACTTGCGGATGAAGCCGAGCAGGGCGTCGTTGACCTTGACTTCGACACCGCCGTCGTTGGTCTGCGTCACGGTGCAGGTCACGACCGCACCCTTCTTCAGGCCGTCCATGGCACCTTCGACCGGGTCGTCGCCCAGCTGCTTGATGCCCAGCGACACGCGTTCCTTGTCGACGTCAACGTCCAGAACCTTGGCTTTGACCATGTCGCCCTTGGTGTAATCGGCAAGGGCTTCTTCGCCGGACTTGTCCCAGCTGAGGTCCGAGAGGTGGGCCATGCCGTCGATTTCGCCGTCGAGGCCGATGAACAGACCGAATTCGGTGATGTTCTTGACCTCGCCTTCGACTTCGGCGCCGACCGGGAATTTGACCACGAAGTCTTCCCACGGGTTGGCGGCGCACTGCTTGAGACCCAGCGAGATGCGGCGCTTGTCCGGATCGACGTCCAGGACCATGACTTCCACTTCCTGAGAGGTGGAAACGATCTTGCCCGGGTGGACGTTTTTCTTGGTCCAGGACATTTCGGAGACGTGAACCAGGCCTTCGACACCGGGCTCCAGCTCCACGAAGGCGCCGTAGTCGGTGATGTTGGTGACCCGGCCGGTGAACTTGGTGCCCACCGGGTATTTGGCTTCGACGCCGTCCCAGGGATCGGCTTCCAGCTGCTTCATGCCGAGCGAGATACGCTGCGTTTCGGCGTTGAAGCGGATGATCTGGACCTTGACCGTTTCACCGATGGAAAGCGCTTCCGACGGGTGGTTGATGCGCTTCCAGGCGATGTCGGTGACGTGCAGCAGGCCGTCCACACCGCCGAGATCGACGAACGCGCCGTAATCGGTGATGTTCTTGACCACGCCTTCGAGAACCTGGCCTTCCTGCAGCGAGGAGATCAGCTCGGAACGGGCTTCGGTGCGGGTTTCTTCCAGCACGGCGCGGCGCGAGACCACGATGTTGTTGCGCTGGGGATCCATCTTCAGGATCTGGAACGGCTGCGGCATGCCCATCAGGGGCTGCACATCGCGGACCGGGCGGATATCGACTTGCGATCCGGGCAGGAACGCCACGGCACCGTCCAGGTCGACGATGAAGCCGCCTTTGACGCGGCCGAAGATGACGCCGTTGACGCGCTCGCCCTTTTCGAAGGCCTTTTCCAGGCCGACCCAGGCTTCCTCGCGGCGGGCTTTCTCGCGCGAGAGACGGACCAGGCCGTCGCGGTCTTCGTAGCGTTCGACATAGACGTCGACTTCGTCACCGGCGACGAGCTTCTCGTCGGAGCCGGGGCTCATGAATTCCTTGAGGGGAACGCGTCCTTCGGACTTCAGTCCGACGTCGACGATGGCGAAATCGCCATCGACGTTGACAACGACGCCGCGCAGCACGCGGCCTTCGAAGCCTTCGTCATCGCCGAGAGACTCGTTCAGGAGAGCTTCAAAATCTTCAGTGGATTGAGGGGTGGTTTCGGCCGCAGCAGCGGCATCCGTATTGGCCATTAGGGTCGATCCTTTCGATTTTATCTGGCCGGCCGGTTGGTTCCGACGGTCTTGGGTTACACAAAATCCCGCGTCGCCCCGCCTTTTGACGGCGGTGGCGGGCGGGTGTTCAAACTCGAAGAAGGCGGTGGTCGGGACCGGGCGAGGCCCAGGCGATCCTATTTATTCGATATGATATCAAGGGCTTGGGCGAACACCTCGTCGGCGTTCATGCCACTGGTATCGATCAGGATCGCGTCTTCGGCCGGCTCCAGCGGCGCTACGGCTCGGGACTTGTCCCGGGCGTCACGCTCGCGCATTTCTTCAAGAACGCGCGCATATATAACGTCAGGGTCCTTTTCCTGCAACTCTTTGTGACGGCGGGTTGCACGGACTTCATCGGAAGCCGTGATGAAGAATTTCACGTCGGCGCCGGGGCAGATCACCGTGCCGACGTCGCGGCCGTCGAGAACGGCCCCCTTGGCGCCGCCCGGCGGGGTCGCCGCGAAGGTCCGCTGGAAGTCCAGCAGGGCCGCCCGAACGCCCGGCACGGCCGACACCTTGGACGCCGCCTGGGCGACCTCGTCGACGCGCAGATCGGTGCGCTCCAGATCCCGGGGCTCAAGGGCGCGGGCCTCGGCCTCGGCCGCCGCCGCGTCCTCGGGATCGGCGCCGGCTTCCAATACCCGTTTGCCCGTGGCGCGGTACAGCAGGCCCGTATCCAGATAAGCCAGCCCCAATTCGTCGGCGAGGCGCCGGGCGAGGGTTCCCTTCCCGGCCGCCGCCGGTCCGTCTATGGCGATGATCATGGCCCTATTCCTTCCTTATTCTCGTTCCCGGGGCTCAACCCGGCCGAATATCGGCGCCCAGGCCGTTCATCAGATCGGCGAAGCCCGGAAAGCTGGTCGCCATGGCGTCGCCGTCGTCGATGGTCACCGGCGTCTCGCTGGCCATGCCCAATACCAGAAAGGCCATGGCGATGCGGTGGTCGAGATCGACCGTCACCGTGCCGCCGCCCTTGGGCGCCGCGCCGCCGGAACCGGCGACGACCAGATAGTCGTCGCCTTCCTCGACCGTCACGCCACAGGCCGCCAGACCGGTCGCCACGGCGGACAATCGGTCGCTTTCCTTGACCCGCAATTCCTCCAGGCCGTCCATTCGCGTCTCGCCGTCGGCGACCGCGGCGGCGACGGCGAGGATCGGATATTCGTCGATCATCGAAGGTGCCCGTTCCGGCGGCACCGTCACACCTTTAAGCCTCGATGCCGAAACCTTCAGATCGGCGACCGGCTCGCCCGCCTCTTCCCGCGCGTTGATCGTCTCGATCTCGGCGCCCATTTCCGCCAACGTCGTCAGCAGACCGGCACGCAGAGGGTTGAGGCCGACATCCTTCAACGTGACCTCCGATCCCGGCACGATCAGCGCCGCGACGATGGGAAAGGCGGCGGATGAAATATCCGCCGGCACGACGACATCGCGGGCGACCAGTTCCGGGCGGCCGACCAGCGAGACCCGGCGGCCGCCGTCCTCGGTCTCGCGAACCAGAACCTCGGCCCCGAAATGGCGCAGCATGTTTTCCGTATGGTCGCGGGTCGGCTGCGGCTCGACCACTGTGGTCACGCCGGGGGCGTTGAGCCCCGCCAGCAGAACCGCCGACTTGACCTGGGCCGAGGCGACCGGCAACTCGTATTCGATGGGCAAGGGTTCCGCCGCGCCCCGGACCGTCATCGGCAACAGATCGCCGTCGCGCCCGGTGAACTTGGCGCCCATGCGTTTCAGGGGGCCCGTCACCCGGCCCATGGGCCGGCGGCAGAGCGAAGCGTCGCCGGTGAAGGTCACGGTCATGTCGTGGCCGGCGACAACCCCCATCATCAGGCGCACGCCGGTGCCCGCGTTGCCCATGTCGATGACGTTTTCCGGTTCGGCCAGGCCGCCGACGCCGCAGCCGACGACGCGCCAGCGCCCGCCCGTGGACTTTCCGGCGCCGTCCGGTTCGTCATCGGGAAGCTTTTCCGCCTCGGCCCCCATGGCGCGTACGGCGGCGGCGGTCGCCAGCACGTCCTCGCCTTCCAACAGGCCGGTGATGCGGGTCTCGCCGACGCAGAGGGCGCCCAGCATCAACGCCCGGTGGGAAATCGACTTGTCGCCGGGGACTCTGATCTCGCCCTTGAGGGCCCTGGCGGGGCCGGAACGAAGCGGCGTCGGGTTGGGGGTGGATGCGCTCACGGAACGGGGCTCTCCCATGCGGAAAACGGGGCGAAAACGGGCGGCCGGGCCGGTGCCGGGCGCCGCGGCTCTCTAGCATATAGAGGAGCCGCCCGCCAATCATCCGTGGAATGCGCGAATAAGGGCATTTTGCTTTTGACAGGGGGCGGCGTTCATGGCATTGGGCAGACAACAAAAGTTAATAAGAAACGGCACTCCCTTGGGGGGGTATCAGGCTCAACTCCAGACACCGGGAGACAGCCCGTGGCGAAACCCGAATGGGGCCGCAAGGTCACCTGTGCCAGTTGCGGCAATAAATTCTACGACATGAAACGCGAGCCGGCGGTCTGCCCCGCGTGCGGGTCCGAAAACGATCCGCTCCAGGCATTCCGTCCGAAGCGCGGCGCGGCACCGAAACCGGTGGCGCAGGCGGATCCGAAGCCCAAGAAAGCGGAGGTTCCGGCGGAAGACGACGAGGACGAAGACGAGGACGACCTGGACTCGGTCCTGCCCGAGGTCGAAGACGTGGATGACGACGACATCGGTGACGATGACGACGATTCGCTCGACGACGATGAAGACGACGATCTGATGGAAGACACAGCGGATCTGGGCGAGGACGACGACGACCTGGACGAAGTGCGCGAGCACATCGAACCGGAAGACGAGACCAAGGAATAGTCCCCGCCGGGCACCGGACGCGGCCGCCTTTACGGCGCCGCGCCATGCCCGGATCGGAAATCGGCATGGGCAAGCGATTTTCCCCTTGCCTTCCGATCCCATCCGTCTTTATGTTCCGCGTCCCGGTTGACCCGGGGCCCCGGGAACCGTATTTTCCCAGTCCCGGTTCGCCGGACATCCCAAATTTCCCCGCCCGGAGGCGCCAGCCTCCCGGTCCTCGGACCCGGCGGAAATACCCTGTGGGGCCGTAGCTCAGTTGGGAGAGCGCTACAATGGCATTGTAGAGGTCGTCGGTTCGAT
>CAJWCU010000055.1 GCA_913030825.1 uncultured Rhodospirillaceae bacterium
AAAGGTCCTTCGCCGCTGCATAATCGGCGCCCTTTTGAAGGCGGGCTTCGTCCATGTAGATGCGGCGGCTGATCTCGACCTGCAGACCGTGGCGGCCGACCGCCGGATCGCCGGAAAGACGCACGATCTCGACCCCTTTGGACCAAAAATCGACCCGAACATCGTATCCCCGGCCCGCGAGGTAGGCGCGCACGACCTCGGTCAATTCAGGGCAGCAGGACGTACCGTCACACGAACCGAGGATGCAATCGGGGCGCAGGGTACCCGTCGGGATAGACGCTGCCGCTATGGGGGAATCGAAAACCAGTGGAACCGCCGGCGCCTTGGGGGCCCGCAGGCGCAAGACCCCCGGAACCTCCAGGTCCGCAAGGTCCTCCATGACGGCTCATCCGTCGTTCAGATGACAGGCCGACACCCGGCCGGGTGCGATCTCGCGCAATTGGGGCCGTTCTTCGCGACAGCGCGCCGTCGCATGCGGGCAGCGCGGATGGAAATGACAGCCCGGCGGCGGGTCCAGGGGCGACGGGATTTCGCCCGCGATCGGCTGATAATCGAAACCGCGCACATCGAGACGCGGAACTTCGTTCAACAACGCCTGGGTATAAGGATGATTGGCGCTGTCGAAGATGTCCTCGGTCGATGCGATTTCGACGATCCGGCCCAGATACATGATCACCACCCGGTCGGAGATATGTTCGACCACCGAAAGATCATGGCTGATGAACAGATAGGTCAGATCCAGATCTTCGCGCAGGTCCATGAACAGGTTGATGACCTGGGCCTGGATCGAAACGTCCAAGGCCGCGATGGCTTCGTCACAGACCAGGAACTCCGGCTTCACCGCCAGCGCGCGGGCGATGCCGATGCGCTGACGCTGGCCGCCCGAGAACTGGTGCGGATAGCGTTTGCGGTATTCCGGGTCCAGGCCGACCCGTTCCATTACCTGGGCGACGTAATCGGCGGCGTCGGCGCGACTGGTCACGCCATGCAGGATCGGCGCCTCGCCGATGATGTCCTGCACCCGCATGCGGGGGTTCAGGCTGGCGAAGGGGTCCTGGAAGATCATCTGAATGGCGAGCGCCGTTTCCCGCCCGGCCTGCTTTTCCATGGCGCTGACGATGCGGTCCTTGTAGCGGATATCCCCCGCCGTCGGCTCCATGATACCCGCCACCATGCGGCCCAGGGTCGACTTGCCGCAGCCCGACTCGCCGACCAGGCCGACAACCTCGCCGGCGGCGATCTTCAGGCTGACGCCGTCGACCGCATGGACGACTTCTTCCTTAACGTCGGCACCCAGACGGCGGGCGAGTTTGGCCGCCGCATCCAGGCGCTTGACGAAATTCTTGGTCACGCCGTCAAGTTCGAGGATCGTGCTCATGAGGCAACTCCCGCCAGATCGACCTGCGGATGGACGCAGCGGAGCGCACGTCCCTCGACCGGACGCGTAATCTCGGGGGCGTCTTCGCAGGCCTGATCGGCATGAGGGCAGCGGTCCTTGAAGGCGCAGCCCTTGGGCAGCTTCAGCAGCGACGGTGTCATGCCCGGAATCTGGTAAAGCCGCTTGCCCCGGGTGTTATGCCCAGGGACCGAGCCCAGCAGCCCCCGCGTATAGGGATGGGCCGGATGGTCGAGCACTTCGTCCAAAGCACCCTGTTCGACGATGCGCCCGGCGTACATGACGCTGATCTTGTCGGCCAGTCCGGCGATGACGGCGAGGTCATGGGTGATCCAGATCAGCGCCGTTCCCGTATCGCGGCAAAGCTTCTGCGCCTCGTACAGGATCTGGCCCTGGATGGTGACGTCCAACGCCGTCGTCGGCTCGTCCGCGATGATCAGGTCCGGCTTGTTCAACAACGCAATGGCGATCGCCACGCGCTGGCGCATGCCGCCGGAAAATTGATGGGGGTAGGCCCTGAGCCGTTCGTCCGGGCTGGGGATGCCGACCTGGCCCAGGGCGTCGCGCGACCGGGCACGGGCCTCGTCGACCGAGACCGAGGGGTCGTGGGCCCGCACGGTCTCGATCATTTGCGTATCGACCCGCAGCACGGGGTTCAGCGTCATCATCGGGTCCTGGAAGATCATCGCGATGCGATTGCCGCGCAGCCGGCGCAAGCCTTCGTCATCGAGCGACAACAGGTCCGTGCCCTGGAACAGCACCTTGCCGCCGACCACCTTGCCCGGCGGATCGACCAGACCCAGGATGGAAAAGCCGGTCACCGACTTGCCCGAGCCGGACTCGCCGACCAGGCCCATGATCTCGCCCCGGCCGACGGAAAAGCTGACGCCGTCGACGGCCTTGGCGACGCCGTCCTTGGTGAAGAAGTGGGTTTCCAGGTTTTCGACCTGCAGGGTGGGCGTATCGTCGGTCATCTCAGGCGCCCCCCTATTTCTGCAAACGCGGATTGAGGACGTCGCGCAACTGATCGCCGACCAGATTGATCGTGACGATGGTGACCAGCAGCGCCACGCCGGGGAAGAAGCTGATCCAATACAGGCCCGACAACATGAAATCGAAGCCGTTGGAAATCAGCAGCCCCAACGACGGCTCCGAGATCGGCAGACCGACGCCGAGAAAGCTGAGCGTCGCTTCCAGCGAAATGGCGTGCGCCGTCTGGATCGTGCCGACAACGATCAAGGGCGGCAGGCAGTTGGGAAATAGATGGCGGAAGACCACCCGGTTGTGGCCGAGTGCCAGGCATTGCGCCGCCTCGATATATTCCTTATTGCGCTCGACCAGGGCCGAGCCGCGCACCGTCCGCGCGTAATAGGCCCATTGCGCGATGACCAGGGCGATGGTGATCTTGTCCACCCCCTTGCCCAGAATGGCGAGAAGGATTAGGGCGATCAGGATCGCCGGAAACGACAACTGGATATCGACGACGCGCATGATGAAGGCGTCGATCCGGCCGCCGAAATAGGCCGCCGTCAGTCCCACCGCCGTGCCGATGCAAAGCGCGAAGACACCGGACATGACCCCGACGCCCAGCGAAATCCGCAGGCCGTAGATGATCGCCGAGACAAGGTCGCGGCCCGCGCCGTCCGTCCCCAACCAATAAGTGATGCCGCCCATCGATTGGGTGCCGGGTTTGAGTTTCGAATCCAGGATGCTGACGCTGGCCAGATCGTAGGGGTCGGTCGGCGAGATCCAGGGCGCGAAGAGGGCGATCAAAATGATCGCCACCAGGACGGCCAGCGCCACCGTGGCGATGCGGCTTTCCATGTAATCGCGGCAGAACCGGCGAAACGGCGTTTCGACGGCCCCGGCGATGGGGGCCTCGTCAGCCGTGGGTGTCGCGGGCGGCGTTACGGCGTCGCTCATGATTTGATCTCCGACAGGCGGACCCGGGGGTCGAGCAGCGAATAGAAGATATCGACCACCAGATTGATGATCACGAAGATCAGCACGATGATCATCAGGTAAGCGACGATGACCGGCCGATCGAGGGACTGGATGCTGTCGATGATCAGCTTACCCATGCCGGGCCAGGCGAAGACCGTTTCGGTGACCACGGAAAAGGCGATCAGGCCGCCGAATTCCAGCCCCAGAACCGTAACCACGGGGATCATGATGTTCTTCATCAGATGGACCAGAACGACCCGCCGATTGCTCAGCCCCTTGGCGCGGGCGAACTTGATGTAGTCCTGGTGGACGACCTCGCGGGTGCCGGCACGGGTCAGCCGGATGACCATGGAAATTTTGAACAGCGCCAGGTTGAAGGCCGGCAGAAACAGATGGGCGAGCCCGTCCATGGTCAGGAAGCTGACGTCGATGCCAAGAAGTTCAACCGTGTCGCCGCGCCCCGTCGAGGGTAGCCAGCCGAGTATCACCGCGAAGACCATGATGAACATCAGCCCGACCCAGAAGGTCGGCAGGGAGAACCCCAATATGGACCCGGCCATGATCGTTTTCGACCCCACCGTGTCCGGCCTAAGCCCGGCATAGACGCCGAGCGGTATGCCGACCACCACGGCCATGACCAGGGCGGCCAGCGCCAGTTCGAAGGTCGCCGGAATGCGGTGGGCGATGATCTGCAAGGCCGGTTCGCCATAGACGAAGGATTTGCCCAGATCGCCCTGCAGGGCGCCGCCGATGAAGCGCGCGTATTGAATGTACCAGGGCTTGTCCAGGCCCATGGACTTGATGACCTTTTCCCGCTCGGCCTGATCGGCTTCGTCGGAAACCATCATTTCGACGGGGTCGCCGACGATATTGACGCCGACGAAAACGATGAAGGACATCACCAAGACGACGGCGATGCTTTGGAGGAGCCGGCGGATGATGAAGACGGTCATGGGCCTCGCCTGGGTCGGTCGGAGAACGGCACGAAGGTCTGGTCACACGTCGTTGTGTGCTGTGTTGTCGAACCGGATCGGGGTCATCCGGGGGCGACAGTCGGCCGCCCCCGGATTATCCGTGATCCGTCTCGAAATCGGGGCGCCGGGCTATTCGGGCCGGATGTCGTAGGCGACCGTCCGCTCGTCCGTGCGCGCCAAGTACTTGAGCCCCTTCTTGGCGGCCCAGGTATTGACCTGGTAATGCAGCGGAATCAAGCCCATGTCCTCGCCGACGCCGATTTCCGTGGCCTTGGCCAGAAGCGCCGCGCGCTTGGTATCGTCGACCGTGGCGAGGGCTTCCTCAAGCACCGCATCCATCTTGGGATTGGAATGCAGGCCACGGTTGGACGACCCCCATCCCTTTTCCTTGGAATAGGTGGCGAGCAGCGAGCGCAGCGGCGACGAGGCCTCGCCCGTGCCCGAGCCCCAGCCGACCAGCAGGAACGAGAATTCCGGCGGGTTTTCCGGGCCTCGGTTCTTGCCGCGCTTGAAGAAAACGCTTTTCGGCATGGTGTCCGGCGTCGTCATGATGCCGATGCGCGACAGCATTTGGGCCACTGCCTCGACGATTTTGGCGTCGTTGATGTAGCGGTTGTTGGGGCCGTGCAGGGTCGTCTGGAATCCGTTCGGATAACCGGCTTCGGCCAACAGCTTCTTCGCACCCTCGGGGTCGTATTCCTCGGGCTTGAGCTTGTCCGACACGCCGAAGAAGCCGTCCGGCAGCAGCTGGCCTGCCTTGACTGCGATGCCTTCCATGATCCGTTCGATGATCAGGTCGCGGCTGATCGCCATGGAGATCGCCTTACGGACGCGCACATCCTTGAACGGGTTCTTGATTTCTTCACCCTTCGGGCCCTTGGCGAAGGGCGTGACGTCGCGGTACTGGTCCAGGTGCAGGTAGATCACGCGGTTGGAGATCCCCTGGCTCAGGGTGATCTTATCGTTGTTCTTCAGGTTCTTGACGTCGATCGTCGGAACCTGATCGATGAAGTCCACGTCACCGGCCAGGAGTGCGGCCAGACGCGAAGGCGCGGATTTGATCGGTTTGATGATGACGTGTTTCCAATGAGGTTTCTTGCCCCAGTAGTCGTCATTGCGCTCGAATTCCAGGATCTCGCCTTTGACCCATTTGACGAACTTGAAAGGGCCGGTGCCGATGGCCTGGCTGCCATTGTTGAAGTCGCCTTCCCAATGGCCCTTGGACTTGTCGGACACGATATGGACGGTCGACAGGTCGACGGCCATCAGCGGATAAGGCTTCGGAGTCTTGACGTGCAGGGTGTAGTCATCGACGCGGACGTATTCCTTGCCGCCGCCGTGCGTGAACACCTTGAAGCTGGACTTCGCATTGGGGTGGGCCGCCGCGCGCTCCATGGTGAAGATCACGTCGTCGACATTGAAGTCGGAACCGTCGTGGAACTTCACGCCCTTGCGCAGTTTGAATTCCCAGGTCGTGTCGTCAATGGCCTTCCATTCCGTGGCCAGGCCGGGGAACAGGCGCTGTTTGTCGTCCTGTTCCATCAGACGCGAGAAAATGTGCTGCGAAATCTGGTTGTTGGGGCCCAGGTTGTGATAGTGCGGGTCGATGGAAGTCGGCTCCGTGCCCAGGCCGATGGTGATGGTTTGTGCCTGTCCGGCGGAGGCAGCCGCCGTCAGGCCGGCGGCGAATGCCGCCGCAATCATGGATTTACGGAAAAACATCGTCGTGAAAACTCCCTGGTTGGCCCGGGCTTGGCGTCCGGTGCTAAGACATCATGTTGCAACAAAGGCGTGCACCCGGCAAGCAGAACGGAAGTATGCCGACACCCGCACCCGGCACTTGACCTGAACGAGGTTTGATCGTTCGATGTGGCCCCGTTTCAATGCCGCCGAAACCCCGTTCGGCGCCACCCACCCGGAGCCCCGCCATGACACCGCCCGCCGTCCCGAC
>CAJWCU010000056.1 GCA_913030825.1 uncultured Rhodospirillaceae bacterium
CCGCAGGACGTGCAGGTGTCGCAGCCTTCCTGACGGATCAGCGACGCCTGGGCGCATTTCGGGCATTGCCGGAAGGGCGCCCCCCCGGCCATGCCGCCGCCTTCGCCGCCGCCCGCCGCCACGGCCTTGGGCATTTCCTGGGCGTCGCGGTCGGCCTTGTCCTTGTCCGGGTTCGGCATGAAGCCGGACTGGATCATGTGCTGTTCGATGACGCCGCCGATCGCCGCCAGCAAAGACGGCACGTAGCGGCCGTTCATCCATTGGCCGCCGCGCGGGTCGAACACGGCCTTCAATTCCTCGACCACGAAGGACACGTCGCCGCCGCGCCGGAACACCGCCGAGATCATCCGCGTCAGGCCGACGGTCCAGGCGTAATGCTCCGTATTCTTCGAGTTGATGAAAATCTCGAACGGGCGGATGCGGCCCTGATCGTCGATCACGTCGTTGATGGTGATGTAGATGGCGTGGTCGCTTTCGGGCCAGCGGACTTTATACGTTTTCCCTTCCAGCTCGCCGGGCCGGTCGAGCGGGCGGAACATGCGCACGACGGCACCTGAGTCTCCTTCGTCCACCGGCAGGGTCGTCCGTGCGGCCGTTTCCAGCGGCAATTCGGGCTCGTCCGCCTTGGCGTCCTTCTGGCTGTCCTTGACCTCCAGCACCGCACCCGTGACGTCGTTGGGCCGGTAAGTGGTGCAGCCCTTGCAGCCCAGATCGTAGGCCTGCATGTAGATGTCCTTGAAATTCTCGAAATCGATGCTTTCGGGCACGTTGATGGTCTTGGAGATCGATGAGTCGATGTATTTCTGGACCGCCGCCTGCATGACCAGATGGTCGTTGGGGCTGAGGCTTTGCGCATCGACGAAGGCGTCGGTCAGGGCCGCGTCCTCGCCGAACATCCGCCGGTACAGGCGGAAGGCGTAGTCGGTAACTTCTTCCTCGCGGCGCTGGCCGTCGGGCATCAGGACGTGGCGCGTGTACTTGAAGGAGAACACGGGCTCCAGGCCCGAGGAGACGTTGTCGGCGAACAGCGAGATCGTGCCCGTCGGCGCCACCGAGGTCAGCAGCGCGTTGCGGATGCCGTGCTCCGCGATGGCGTCCTTGACGTCCTGATCCAGCGTTTGGACATGCTCGCCCGCGAGATAGGCGTCCTTGTCGTAAAGCGGGAAGGCGCCCTTTTCCTTGGCCAGATCGACAGAGGCCAGATAGGCCGAGCGCTGGATCGCGCGCAGCCAGCCTTCGGTCAGGCGCACGGCCTTGGACCCGCCGTAACGCGCGCCGCACATGATCAGCGCATCGGCCAGACCGGTCACGCCCAGACCGATGCGGCGCTTGGCCTGGGCCTCGTGGCGCTGGGCCTCCAGCGGGAAATTGGAGACGTCGACGACGTCGTCCATCATCCGCACCGCCCGGCGCACCAGTTTGTCCAACTCATCAGCATCGATCCCGGCACCGTCCCGGAACGGATCGGTCACCAGCCGCGCCAGATTGACCGAGCCCAACAGGCAGGCGCCGTAAGGCGGCAGCGGCTGTTCGCCGCAGGGGTTGGTGGCATGGATGGTTTCGCAGTAATGCAGGTTGTTCCGCGCGTTGATGCGGTCGATGAAGATCACGCCCGGTTCGGCATAGGCGTAGGTGCCGCGCATGATCTTGTCCCAAAGCTCGCGCGCCGGCAGCGACCGGTGGACCGTGCCGCCGAAGGTCAGTTCCCAGGACGCGTCTTCCTTGACCGCCTGCATGAAGGCGTCCGTGACCAGGACCGAAAGATTGAACATGCGAAGACGGCCCGGCTCACGCTTGGCCTCTATGAAGTCCTCGATATCCGGATGGTCGCAGCGCATGGTCGCCATCATGGCGCCCCGGCGCGACCCCGCCGACATGATCGTCCGGCACATGGAATCCCAAACGTCCATGAACGACAGCGGGCCCGAGGCGTCGGCCCCGACCCGTTTGACCAAGGCCCCCTTGGGCCGCAGCGTCGAGAAGTCATACCCGATGCCGCCGCCCTGCTGCATGGTCAGCGCGGCCTCTTTCAAATTATCGAAGATGCCCGACATGTCGTCGGGGATCTCGCCCATGACGAAGCAATTGAACAGGGTAACCATGCGGTCCGTACCGGCACCGGAAATGATGCGGCCCGCCGGCAGGAACTTGAAATTCGTCAGCGCGTCCCGGAATTGCGGAGCCCAGGTTTCGGGATCGTCCTCGCGCGCCGCCAAGGCCGTCGCCACCCGGTCCCAGGTGTCGTCGATGGTCTTATCCACGGGCCGCCCGTCCGGCGACTTCAGCCGGTATTTCATGTCCCAGATTTGCTGGGAAATGGCGGCGATCGGAGTGGTCGTCGTGGTCGGCGGCTGTGACACAGGCCCGAATTCCTTCATGTTCTGCGTTAGGGAAAAGCTTCAATAAAGGTAAGGTTTTACCCGCAGAATCGCAAGATTGTTCTCTTTTTGTTTTTCAACAGGTTCCGGCCGGAAACCCCCAATTCAGCCCACAGGACAGGACCGGGAAAACCGCCGATAAGGCCGGTTTTACCCGTTTTCCACAGGGGCGGCGAAATCGGGGTTGGGGGCGGGCAGGAAGGGATAGCGGGCGCGTTTTTCGGCCATCAGCTTCGCACTTTCGCCCTCGACCCGGTCCTGCAACAGGGTCATGAACTCCCGCCGGTCCATGCCCGGGTTGATCGGCTCCATGAACTTGATGGTGATTTCGCCGGGGTACTTGATCGGCGCCATGCGGCCCCAGAACAGCCCGGAATCCAGCGCCACGGGCACCACCGGCACGTTGGCGTCACGGTAGATGGCGGCGATCCCCGGGTGGTAGTCGACGCGCTGATCCGGCGCCGTGCGGGTCCCTTCGGGGAAGATCACGACCTGGCTGCCGCGCCCGAGGGCGACCTTGACGCCTTCGACCAGATGTTTGAGCGCCTTGGCCCCCGCCTTGCGGTCGACGACGACGCAACCGGCCTTGTAGAAGCCCCAGCCCCAGAACGGAATGCGGGTCAGTTCCTTCTTCACCACATAGACCGGATCGGGCAGCAGAACGTGGAAGACCATGGTGTCCCAGGCGCTTTGGTGCTTGGCGGCGATCACGCAGGGCCCCTGCGGCACGTTTTCCAAGCCCTCGGCCCGCCATTTCAGCCCGACCACCCAGCGCAGCAGAAACCGCACCCCGACGCCCCAGACCAGGACGATCGACTGCATGAACGGGCGCGGAAAGACCAGCGACAACGGCACGAAGATCGAGCACAGCGTGCTCCAGGGAAAGAACAGCGCCCCGAACAGCATGGATCGCAGGGCCATCATGTATCCGTCCTCGGCCCCGGCACGAACAGCCGGGATATCCAGTGCCGCCCCCGGGCAAACAGCCACTTGTTGTATTCCGAGACGATCAGGCTCGCCGTGCCCGGCCAGGCCCACCAGTATTTCTGTTTCACGTGCTCGGGAAACACCGGATTGGGAATGACCGTCACGTCGGGCATGAAGAAATGGAATTCGGCCAGCGAACGCGGCATGTGATAGGAGCCGGTGACCAGCCGCAGGGATTTGAAGCCGCGCTTGTCCATCCAGGCCTTGGTCTCCGATGCGTTGCCGACCGTATTGATGGCGTTGCCGATGCCGATGCGCGGTTCCAGCCCCTCGGGCTCGCGTTTGGAAATTTGAATCAGGCGTTCCACGTCGATGCCGTGATAAACGCCGGAGACGAACAACTGCGCCCCCAGGTCGCGGGCGAGCAGGTCCAACCCTTCCTCCAGGCGGCCGCTGCCGCCGGTCAGCACGACGATGGCGTCGGTTTTCGTGGTCGTATCGGCGACCTCGTCCGGCAGGGCGTCGGCGAACTGCACCAGACCGATGCCCCAGATCGCGAGGACCACCACCGCCATGACGAACAGGCGTCCGGCCCCGATGGGCGTGCTGCGGCGGCGGGGACGGCTCATCAGGTCATCTTCTTCAGGTTACGCATGACCGTCGACCGTGCGGTCGTCATGGCCAGCAAGGCGACGGCCACGGGCAGGGCCAGGAAACCGATGGCCTTGAGCAGGCCGAACTCAGGGGCCGGCACCATGGCCGAGCCCGTCTGCGACGCCAGGTAGCCGATACCGACCAAGGTCGGCACCGCCATCAACAACCCCAGGAACCCGCCACGCAGCCCCAGGCCCAAGGCACGGGCCGCGAACTGGCGGGCGATATAGGCGTCCTGCGCCCCGATCAGGTGCAGAACCTCGATGGCGTCGCGGTGCACGGCCAGTCCCGTGCGCGTGGTGAACACCACCGTGCCGACGGTCGCCAACGCGATCAGCCCCAACACCGCCCAGGCCAAAATCTGGATCACCGTGACCAGACGGACCAATTGCGACAGCCAGACCCGGTGGTCGTCGACCGAGACCCCCGGCACGAGGGCGGCCAATTCCTGACCCAGGCGCCCGATGTCCAGGTCGGCGTCGCGGTCGACGGTCACGTCGATCAACACCGGGATGGGCAGGTCCGCGGCCTGTCCCGCCTCGCCGATCCAGGGCTTTAAAAGGCTCAGCAGGTTCTCCTTGCTCAGCGTCTCGTAGCGCTCCACCCCTTCCTGGCGGGCCAATACGGCGAGCACCTGGCCCAGCCGCTGTTCGTCGTCCTTGGCACCGGTGCCGGGCGGCACCTGCACGGTGACGGTCGCGTTCAGGCCCGTGTCCCAGCGCGCGACCGCATCGCCCAGAACCAGCATCCCGGCCAAGGCCAAGGCCGCCAAGAAGACCATGAACGCGATCAGCCAGGGCAGAAAGCGGCCCAGGGTGTCCTCGTTCATCGGCAGGTCGGATCGGCGGCGAAAGAACATCGAAGGATCAGGTCCAATCAGGGGTGGGGTCGGCCCGAACAAGGGCCGCGGTCGGTAACATGGATATCAATGGATACGCGTGAAGTTCGGGCCGCCGGTTCGCCCACCGGCGCCGACGCCGGGTTCATCCAGACCCAGGTCGGAAATGATTTCGGCCTCGTCCGTATTCAGCCGCCCGTTTTCCAGACGCATGACCGGATGGGCCAATTGGCGGACGATGCCCAGGTTGTGGGTCGCGACGATCACCGTGGTGCCCAGTTTGTTCAATTCCTCGAACAGATGCATCAGGCGCAGGCCCATCTTGTCGTCGACGTTGCCGGTCGGTTCGTCCGCCAACAGCAACTTGGGCCGGGTGATGACGGCGCGGGCGATGGCGATGCGCTGCTGCTGGCCGCCGGACAGGGTCGTCGGCCGCGAATTCAAATGATCCTTCAACCCGACCCAGGACAGCAGTTCTTCGACATGGCGGCGGATATCGGCCTCCTTGGCGCCCGCGACCCGCATCGGCAGGGCCACGTTGTCGAAGGCCGACAGATGGTCGAGCAGCCGGAATTCCTGGAACACCACGCCGACCCGCCGCCGCATGCGCGGCAATTCGTGGCGCGAGGTCGAGGCGACGTTCTTGCCGAACAGGGAAATCTGACCCCGCGTCGGCCGCAGCGCCATATAGAGAAGTTTCAGAAGTGACGATTTACCGGCGCCGCTTTCACCCAACAGGAAGCGGAAAGACGCCGGTTCCAGGTCGAAGGTGATGTCCTGCAACACCTCGGGCCCCAGGCCGTAGCGCAGGCCGACGTTTTCGAAGCGGACGATGCTCGCGGACTCGCTGTCTTTCACCTTGGCGGCATCCTGATCAGGCTCTCTGGAATCTTAGGGAAAAATTCACCCCTTGCGGGCTATCCCATTGATGGAACAATGCCATGGGGTTGGGCTTCCGTCCAGGGAAGGGCGGGAAGTCCTTGGGTTTGCTCGGCTTGCTTTCCTATTGGCCGACGCATATAAAGTCGATGGGTGGAATCGGGGTAAGTATGCTTATTACCTGTCCAAATTGTCGCACGCGCTACAGCCTGCAACCGGCACAGCTGGGTCAGGGCCGCAATGTGAGTTGCTCGCACTGCAGCCATGTCTGGTTCGCCGACCCGCGCGACGCGGAACCTGACCCGCCGCCGCAACCCGCGATGGCGCCGGCCCGCCCGGCCCCCTATCCGCCGCAACAACAAATGTACGCGCAGCCGGCCTACGGCGCGCCGCAGGGCTATGCCCCGCCGCCGCAGGGGTACGCCCCGCCGCCGCCCGCCGCCGCGCCGCCGCCGCCCGAACCGGCGGCCATGCCCGCCCCGCCCGCGCCCGAACCGGC
>CAJWCU010000057.1 GCA_913030825.1 uncultured Rhodospirillaceae bacterium
CGTCGACCTGCATCAGATTGCCGGGCGGGATGGCGCCCGCGTTGTTGACCAGGATATCGATCTCGCCCGCCTTGGCCACGACCTCGCGCACGGCGGTGTCGGTCGACAGATCGGCGGCGATGGTTTGGACATTTACCTGATGGCAGCCGCGGATTTCCTCGGCGGCCTGGGTCAGCGCCACCTCGTCCCGGGCGACCAGGACAAGGTCGCAGCCTTCTTCGGCCAGAACCTCGGCGACGGCGCGGCCGATGCCTTTGTTGCCGCCGGTGACCAGGGCGCGCTTGCCCGCGATCTGCAAGTCCATGGAGGCTCCTCCCAAAATCGAAACGGAATGTTGGGAATACTGAAGACCGGCGGGGGCAGGGGGTCAAGCGGCATTGCGGGGCGTCAGATGTCGAGCCGTTCCCACACACCCTTGCTGGCGGCGTTCACGCGGGTCACTGCGGCGGCCACATCGATGGTTTTGACGTCCCGTTTGTCGACCACGGTCTCGCCGCCGACGATGACACGGTCGACGTCGTCGCCGCTGGCCGCCAGAACCATGAACTTGAAGGGGTCGTAGACGGGGGCCGCCTTGGGCGTGTCGATCCGCACGAAGACGATGTCTGCCTTGCAGCCGGCGGCCAGACGGCCCAGGTCCGGGCGGCCCAGGGCCTCGGCCCCGCCGACCGTCGCCATGCGAAACATGAAGTTACAATCGGCGGCGATCGACGATTTCTCGACGATCTTGCAAACCACGGCGGCGCATTGCATCTCGTGAAACATGTCCAGGGGGTAGTTGTCCGTGCCCAGGCATTGGCGCACGCCCATGTCCTGGTACTTCTGGATCGAATTGATGACGCCGCCGCGCCGAGCCTTGACCCAGGGCAGGTGGCAGACCGAGGTGCCCGAGGACGTCAGGGCCTCCAATTCATGCGCCGCCATCGAGCTGACGTCGCCGTCGCCGGTCATGAACTGGCCGTGGCCGATGATGAAATCGGGGCCGAGCAGACCCGTCTCCATCATGTATTCGATGCTGGTCCGGCCTTCGGTCTCGCCGACGCGGGAAAACTCCATGGGCGATTGGCCGGCGTGAATTTGAATCGGCACCTTCAGTTCGTCGGCGAAGCGGCGGGTGTCCTTCAACAGCTGCGCGTCGCAGGTATCGATCTGGCCGGGGGCGAGTAGGGTGCGCAGGCGGTCGCCGTAGCGGCCGTTGAAGTCCTGGCAAAATCGGACGCAGGCCTCGAACCGCTTCTTGGCGGCGTCCCCGGGGTAGTCCTTGTAGAACACGCCGCCCGAGGCGTCGGCGCCGTAGTGGCGCGTGCGGTAGCGCGGGCCGGTGTAGCAGCGGATGCCAGAGGCGCCGATCAGGTCCGCGATGGTTTCCGTGATGGCAATGTCGCCGTCGCCGCCAATTTCGAAATCGTAGCCGAGTTCGACAATGGTCGTCGATCCCGAGAGCAGCAGTTCGGCGAGAGCGACCTGCACGCCGGCGTACTGGTCTTCCGGCAGCGACGCCTTGCGCACGCCCGGCAGCATTTTATAGAGCGCGTTGTAGTTCTGATAATTGCCGGGGCCGCGGGGGCTGCCGACGTCTTCCTGGTGACCTTTGGTGAAGGGCGTATCGGTCAGGTGCAGGTGGCAGTTGACGAAGCCGGGAACGACCAGGCGGCCGGTCGCGTCGATGGTCTGATCCGCCGGTCCGTCGTAGTCGGTGCCGACGAAGGTGATCTCGTCGCCGTCGAACACGACGACGCCCGGGTCCAAAACATGATGGGCCTCGCCGTTCCAGGCGATGACGGTTCCGTTTTCGATGACTGTCGGCATGGGGTTCTCTTTCGTGGGGTCGGGGCGGAGGACGGGAGTGCCCCGGGCGTTGCCGCCCGGGGCGACCCCCGACTATCGCGTGGCGTTGAGGGGACGGCAAGCCGTCACATCAGGCCCTTTTCCTTGTAGTACTTGGCGGCACCCGGATGCACCGGCAAGCCTTTGTTGCCGCTGAGCGCGGCCTTGAAGGTCGCCTCTTTCAGCTGCTTCATGTCCGCTTTGATGCCGTCCAGACCTTCGTAGAAGGATTTGACGATGGAATAGGCGGCTTCGTCGGACAGGTCCTTCTTGGCGACCAGGATGACCGCCCCGCCGATGGCGCGGAAGCCGCCATCGACCCCTTTGTACGGCGCCTTGGGCATGGTCGATTCCACGAACGACGGATATTTGGCGAAGATCTTATCCAGCCCGGCGCCGTCCACGGCCAACAGGTCGATGGGCGTGGTCAGCGACAGTTCGGCGAACTTCGGATGGCTGGGCGGGCTGCCGCCGGAGATGATGGCGTCCAGGTTGCCGTCGCGCATCATCTGCGTCGCCTGGGCCGTGCCGATGTGGTTGATGACGCCGCCCTTGGCGCGGATCTTGTCGTAATCCATGCCGTAGGTGTCGAGCATCAGACGGAACATCAGCTCGCCGCCCCAGCCGATCTTGCCGGCCGAAATGCGCTTGTCGAACAGATCTTCGAACTTGGTGATGTTCGCCGATTTCTTGGTGACGATCTGCAGATAGCCCGGGAACAGCACGCCCAGGTAGGTCAGCTTGTCGTGCTTTTCCTTAAACGGTGCAATGCCTTCATAGGCCATGGGGGCGGCAAAGGCGAAAGTCATGCCGATGTCGGCCTGCCCGGCCTGGATCTTGCGCAGGTTGGTCAGGCCGCCGCCGGTCTGAACCTGGGTGACCAGGCCCGGATTGGCCTTTTCGACCTCGCGGATCACGCGGGTGCCGACAGCGAACCAGGCGCCGCCCTTGCCCGATGTGGAGATGGACAGGGTCTTTTCGGGCATGCCGTCGGCATGGCCGATGACCGGTGTCAACGCGAGCAAAGCCGTCGCCAGCCCCGCTGCTATTGGTTGGAAAAATCTTTTCATGTCGTCCTCTCTGTCGGTCTTGGGGTTTGGGGGGTCACGATTGTTCCCCGCCGGTCTCCGCCGGCGTTTTCTTGGATGAGGATTCTGGCGGCCCATCGACCCGAAGGTGTTTGGCCATTTGGATGACGGCCAAGACCACCGCCGTGACGGCGGACAATTGGATCGCCATGAACCAATTGAAATGTCCGGTCAGCATGCGCGTGCGGTCGAGCACGAGAGAGAGCAGGCAGAGCCCCACGATCAGGGCCCATCCGACCCAACGGACGGCGGAGGGGCTCATGCGGCGCCTCCCGTTCCGGTCTTGGGGGCCGGGCGGGAGGCCACGGTCCGCGCCATCCATTGCAGGGCGCAAACGCCGCCGACCAAGGCGAAACCCGCCAGATGGGTCCAGAGCGGTGGGGCGACCAGGAACAACGCCCCGGCGCCGAGCACCAGGCGTTGCCAGGCCACGGCCGATTGCAAAAGCCAGCCTTCGACCGCGGCGGCCAGGGCGATCACGCCGATCAAGGCGGTGCCTGAGGCGATCAGGATTTCCCACCATTCGCCGACCCAGACCAGGCCCGGCGAATAGACGAACATGAAGGGGATCAGATAGGCCGCGAGACCCAGCTTGGCAGCCTGGAACCCGGTTTTCATGGGTTCCGAGCCCGCAATCGCGGCGGCGGCGAAGGCCGACAGCGCCACCGGCGGGGTGATGTAGGAATGCACCCCGAAATGAAAGGCGAAGAGATGCGCCGCCATGGGCTCGACGCCCAGTTTCGTGAGGGCCGGGACGACCAAAGCCGCGACCAGGATGTAAAGGGCGGTGACCGTGATGCCCATGCCGAGCACGATGCAGATGACCATGGCGAGGCAGAGGGCGAGCAAGGTCGAGCCCTGGCTGAGATCGATGATCGAAGACGAGAATCGCACGGCCAGGCCCGAAAAATAGAGGGCGCCGACGATCAACCCGGCGGCGGCCGACGGAATGGCGACCGAGACCATCATGCGCGCGGCGTCTTCCAGGGCGCCTAAGAAGGTCACCGGACTGAGCCGGGTTTCCGGCCGGATGAAGCTGAGGGCGAAAACCGCGACGATGCCCAGCAGCGCCGAGAAGATGGGGCTGTAGCCGATCACCAGGGCGCCGACCAGAACGACGATGGGCAGCAGCATATGCCCCCGTTCCTTGAGCGCCGCACTGACCGACGGCAGGTCTTCCTTGTCATGGGCTGCCAGTCCCATGCGGTGGGAGCGGAAATGCACCATCGACAGCACGGCTGTAAAATAGATTACGGCGGGAATGGCGGCGGCCTTGGCGACCTCCCAATAGGAGATGCCCATGAATTCGGCCATGATAAAGGCGACGGCGCCCATGATCGGCGGGGTGAACACGCCGCCGGTCGAAGCACATGCCTCGACAGCCCCGGCGAAGGCGGGCGGATAGCCCATGCGCTTCATCAGCGGGATGGTAAAGGTGCCCGTGGTCGCCACGTTGGACACGGCGGAGCCCGAAATCGAGGCCATGAACGCCGAAGACACGACGGCGGCCTTGGCCGGCCCGCCGACCTGACGGCCCATCAGGCCGTAAGCCACGTCCTTGAACAATTCGCCCACGCCCGTGCGCATGATGAAGGCGCCGAAGATGATGAACAGCACCACGAAGGACGCCGAGATGGAGATCGGGATCGTGTAGATGCCTTCTTCCTCCATGAACAGGTCGTTGATGATCAACGACCAGTCGATGGCCGGGCCGTAAAAAATGCCGAAGAAATGATCGCCGTAGGCGCTTTGCAGAATGAAGAAGGCGCCCAGCACGACCATCATCCAACCGATCACCCGGCGCGTCGCCTCCATGATCAGCAAAATCATCGCGACCCCGACGGTCAGGTCCATGGGGTCGGCCGTGCCGCGCCGATTAATGAATTCGATGACGTCCCAGCAGATATAGGCTTGCACGGCGAGCGTCGTGGCGATGCAGAACAGGTCGTAGGCGAACCAGGCGTTGATCGGGTCTTTCCACGATTTCCGGCCTGCCGGCTTCAGCAGGATGCAAAGAACGACCATGAAGGTGACATGCATGGTCCGGTGCAGGTAGCTCTGGGCCTGGCCGAAATAGGCGGCGTGCAGATGGAAGGCGGAAAAGGCGATGCCGATGACGGCGATCAGCGCCGCGACGATGACCGCGTTGTTCAGGCGCGGCTGGGCGATGACGTATTCCAGGCAACTCGTGCCCTCGGCCGAGCCGCTGTCGCCCGCTGGCGCGGGCGGCGGCGAGGAGGTCTGGGGGGCGGCTGCTGTCGTCATCACTTCCGGGCGGCTCGCATTGAACCTGTTGCCTTCGCTCTATCGGTAGACGGGCCTACAGATGGCGGCCACGATCGCCGCATTCACGAGCATTCCAGACGCCCGGCCCTCCGGAATAGCAAATATTTGCGCGCCCGGGGTCAGAGCGCCGATTTCATTTGCTGCTCGAAGGCCCGGGTGCTTTCCCGCCGGATGATTTCCAGGGACTGACGTTTGATTTCGACGACCCGGTCCTCGACCATCATTTCCGGGCTGCGGGGGCGGCCGATATCGACGGCGATTTCCTGGACGATGCGGCCGGGGCTGGCGCTCATGACCAGGATGCGGTCGGCCAGGAAGATGGCTTCGTCGATGTCGTGGGTGACGAAGACAACGGTCGTGCCGACCTGATGCCAAATCTGCAGCAGGTTTTCCTGCATCATCGCGCGTGTTTGCGCATCCAGCGCGCCGAACGGTTCGTCCATCAACAGGATGCTGGGCGTGTTGGCCAGCGCGCGGGCGATGGCGACGCGTTGCTGCATGCCGCCGGAAAGGGTCTGTGGCCGTTTGCCGCCGAAGGCCGACAAACCGACCATTTCCAACAGGTCGTCGGCGATTTGTCGTGCTTCGGTCGTCTCTTTCCCCGCCATGCGCGGGCCGTAGGCCACGTTCTCGCGCACCGATTTCCAGGGAAACAAAGCCGGTTGCTGAAACACCATGCCGCGTTGGG
>CAJWCU010000058.1 GCA_913030825.1 uncultured Rhodospirillaceae bacterium
CCCGCCCATTTCTGAACAATCGCGCCATTGGTGAACCACGACATGCCGGCCACGCCCTATTACCTGACCACGCCCATCTATTACGTGAACGACGCGCCCCATATAGGCCACGCCTATACGACGCTGGCCTGTGACGTGTTGGCACGGTTCAAGCGGCTGGACGGCTATGACGTGAAGTTCCTGACCGGCACGGACGAACACGGCCAGAAGGTGGAAAAATCGGCGGAAAAGGCCGGGGTCGACCCGCAATCCTTCGCCGACAAGGTGTCGCAGAATTTCCGCAGCCTCGCGGCGTTCATGAAATTCAGCAACGACGACTTCATCCGCACGACCGAACCGCGCCACATCCAGGCCTGTCAGGCGATGTGGACGCGCATGTTGGACGCTGGCGACATCTATCTGGACAACTACGGCGGCTGGTACGCCGTGCGCGACGAAGCGTTCTACGGCGAGGACGAACTGACCAAACAGCCCGACGGCACGCGGATCGCGCCCTCCGGCGCCGAGGTCGAATGGGTCGAGGAGCCGAGCTATTTCTTCAAGCTCTCCGCCTGGGAAGACAAGCTTTTGGCCTTCTACGACGCCAATCCCGATTTCATCGCGCCGCAAAGTCGCCGCAACGAGGTCACCAGCTTCGTCAAGGGGGGGTTGCAGGACCTGTCGATCTCGCGCACGACCTTCAATTGGGGTGTGCCGGTGCCGGGCGACGAGGATCATATCTTCTACGTCTGGCTCGACGCCCTGACCAACTACATCTCGGCTCTGGGTTTCCCGGACGAGCAGGGGGAGTACGCCAAATACTGGCCCGCCGACCTGCATATGGTGGGCAAGGACATCCTGCGCTTCCATGCCGTTTATTGGCCCGCCTTCCTGATGGCCGCGGGGCTTGAGCCGCCGAAACGCGTATTCGCCCATGGCTGGTGGACCAACGAGGGCCAGAAGATTTCCAAATCCCTTGGAAACGTCATCGATCCCTTTGAATTGGTTGAGAAATACGGGCTCGATCAGGTTCGGTTCTTCCTCTTGCGGGAAATACCGTTTGGCAACGATGGCGACTTTTCGCATAGCGCTATGGTCGGGCGCATGAATAGCGAACTAGCCAACGATTATGGCAACCTGGCGCAGCGCGTCCTGTCGATGATCGCCAAGAATTGTGATGGTAGAGTGCCAGACCCCAAAGACAAACTCGTGCTTAGCGTCGACACTGCCCCGACACTTGGGGCCATTATCGGTTCTCGCGAGCTCATCGGCCGCGTTCGAGAGTTAATGGACCGTCAAGCATTTCATGACGCTTTGGAGGCTGTTTGGGAGGTTATCCGGGAGGCGAATAGGTATGTTGACCAAGCGGCTCCGTGGAAACTTAAAAAAGAAGACCCCGAGAAAATGGATGCAGTCCTGTATGTTCTCGCGGAAACAATTAGAAACGTAACCATAGTGCTTCAGCCTTTCATGCCTGACTCTTGTTCGAAAATTCTCGATCAACTCTCTGTACCAACTGATAAGCGGTCGTTCAGTCATCTAAGCAGCGTCGATAACCTGATGGACGAAAACTCGTTGGTACCAGGTACGCCCCTGCCCAAGCCCGAGGGCGCGTTCCCCCGGTTCCAGGACGACGAAGCGGGGGCCGCGTAGCCCCATGGACGGCGCAAACCTTCCGTTTCTGGTCGACAGCCACTGCCACCTGGATTTCCCGGAATTTCAGGAAGAACTGGACGCCGTGGTGGCACGGGCCGGCGAGGCGGGGGTCGCCTACATGGTGACGATCTCGACCCATCTGTCGAAGTTCGATCAGGTGAGGGCGGTCGCCGAACGCTTTCCCAACGTGTTCTGCACCGTCGGTATCCACCCACATCAAGCGGGCACGGAAAAGGTCTCGACGCCCGAGGAACTGGCCGAATTGGCGGCCCACCCAAAGGTCGTCGGGATCGGCGAGACGGGCCTCGATTTCTATTACGAACGCAGCCCGCGCGACATCCAGGAAACCCAGTTTCGCGCCCATATCCGCGCCGCGCGGACCACGGGCCTGCCGCTGATCGTCCACACCCGCGACGCCGACGACGACACGCTGCGCGTGATGGACGAAGAATATCGCGACGGCGGGCCGTTTCCGGGCCTGATCCATTGCTTTTCCGCGGGCCGTGAGGTCGCTGAGAAGGCAGTGGCAATGGGCCTCTACATCTCGATTTCCGGGATCGTCACGTTCAAGAATGCCGAAGACCTTCGCGAAACGGTCAAGGACGTGCCGCTGGACCGGCTGTTGGTCGAGACGGATTCTCCTTTCCTGGCGCCCATTCCCAACCGGGGCAAGCGCAACGAGCCCGCCTTCACCGCCCTGACCGCAGCCAAAGTGGCGGAAATCAAAGGCATTTCGCCGGACGAACTGGCCCGCCAGACGACCGACAACTTCTTCACCCTTTTCGCCAAGGCCGCCGAGGCCGTGCGCGGCGCGGAATAATCGCCCGATGAAGGTCACGATCCTTGGGTCCGGCGCTTCAAGCGGCGTGCCGTCGATCGAGGCCGGCTGGGGCGATTGCGATCCGGACAATCCAAAAAACCGCCGGAGCCGACCATCGGTTCTGATCGAACGCGCCGACAAAACGATCCTGATCGACACATCGCCGGATCTCCGCGAACAGCTTCTGCGCACCGGTACGCAGCGCCTGGACGCCGTGGTCATGACCCATGGCCATGCCGATCATTTGCACGGCATCGACGATATCCGCAGCATCAACCGTCGCATGGGTGCCGCCATAGACCTTTGGGCCGATCGGGAAACACTGACGGCCATCGAGGAACGCTTCGCCTATGTGGTGGCGCCGCTGCGCGACGGTGTAAATTATTATTACAAGCCGACTTTGGTGCCGCATCTTTTCGGTCCGGGTGAACCGTTCACCGCCGGCGGCATGGAGATCATGCCCTTTGAGCAGGACCACGGGTTCTCGACGACCCACGGGCTTCGCTTCGGGCCGTTCGCCTATACGACGGATCTTGTTCGCATGCCCGATGCATCGGTCGAAGCCTTGGAAGGGGTGGACACTTGGGTCGTGGGCGTCTTTGCCTGGCATCCGCACCCGACGCATCTGCACGTCGATGCGGCGTTGGAACTACGGGAGCGGATCAAACCCAGGCGCACCGTCATCACCCATATGAGTCCCAAGATAGACTACGAAACTCTCATGGCCTATCTGCCGGAGGGGGTGGAGGCGGCCTATGACGGGATCGTTCTGGACGTCCCGGAACGCTGAGGGATTGGCGCTTATTTGATTCAGGAAACGATTCATTAGAGTCCGCAACATTTTGAATATAAAATATAATCCCATATTTTCCATAATATACATTATGCGATAATAGGATGCAGGCAGCCGGGCGCCCCACCTGGTTGCCCCGCGCGTCAGATGAAGACTTCCCAAGGCTGCCTCTTCCTCTTTATGTTCGGCGGCGACGACCGATGCGACGGACCAATACCCGGGAGAACCACGCCTAATGAATTTCGAATTGAGCGAAGAGCAATCAGCAATCCGCGAAATGGTGCTGTCCTTCGCTGCCGACAAATTGGCCCCGAACGCCGTCGATTGGGACGCCGCGGGCCATTTCCCTGAAGACGTCGTGCGTTCCGTCGGCGAGCTCGGCCTGGGCGGAATCTATGTCCGTGAGGACGTTGGCGGATCCGGCCTGGGCCGTCTCGATGCGGTCCTGATCTTCGAGGCAATGGCGACGGGTTGTCCGTCCATCGCCTCGTTCATCTCGATCCACAATATGTGCGCGTGGATGATCGACAAGTTCGGCACCGAAGACCAACGTCAGACCTGGGTCCCTCGCCTCTGTTCCATGGAACTGATCTGCTCCTACTGCCTGACCGAGCCCAGTGTCGGCTCCGACGCGGCGGCGCTGAAGACGCGGGCCGAACGCGACGGGAACGGATGGCGCCTGAACGGCACGAAATCCTTTATTTCCGGCGGCGGCACGTCGGACCTTTACATCGTCATGGCGCGCTCGGGCGAGGACGGCGCCAAGGGCGTTTCGTCCATGCTGGTCGAGGACGGCACCCCTGGCCTGTCCTTCGGTGCCAACGAACGCAAAATGGGCTGGAAAGCCCAGCCGACCGCCGAAGTGCGTTTCGACGACTGCCGGATCGACGGCGACCGCCTGATCGGCGAGGAAGGCAAAGGCTTTCGCTACGCCATGGCGGGATTGGACGGCGGCCGCCTGAACATCGCCGCCAGCGCCCTGGGCGGCGCCCAGGCGGCGTTGGACAAGGCCCTGCTCTACGCCGGCGACCGCAAGGCCTTCGGCAAGTCCATCGACCAGTTTCAATCGATCCAGTTCAAGCTGGCGGACATGGAAACGGAATTGCAGGCAGCGCGGATTTTTCTCTATCAGGCGGCGACCAAGCTCGACGCCGGGGCCCCCGACGCCACCAAGTTCTGCGCCATGGCGAAACGTTTCGTAACCGACGTCGCCTTCAACGTCGCCAACGAAGCCCTGCAGATTCACGGCGGATACGGATACCTGTCCGATTTCGGCCTGGAAAAGATCGTCCGCGATCTGCGGGTTCATCAAATCCTTGAAGGCACCAACGAAATCATGCGGGTGATCATCGCGCGTCACCTTCTGGAGGCACGCTGACGTGAACACCGACGAAGTTTCCATCCGAACCGCCGGGCGTGCCGGGCGGATTACCCTGACACGACCGAAGGCGTTGAACGCCCTCACCCACGTCATGGTCCATGCCATCGACGAAGCCCTGGACCAATGGCAGGACGGCCAGACGGTCGGGCTTGTGCTGATCGACGCCGAGGGCACCAAGGCGTTCTGCGCCGGCGGTGATATCGCGGCTCTCTATCACAGCGGCACCGCCGGAGATTTCGACAGCGGGCGGCGGTTCTGGGCCGACGAATACGCCCTGAACGCCCGGATTTCCAACCACCCCATCCCCTATGTCGCGATCATGGACGGCATCGTCATGGGCGGCGGTGTGGGACTGTCGGGGCATGGTTCGCACCGCATCGTGACGGAACGTTCCATGGTCGCCATGCCGGAGTGCGGCATTGGGTTGATCCCGGATGTCGGCGGCACCTGGCTGCTTGCCAAGGCGCCGGGGCATCTGGGCGAGTTCCTGGGGCTGACCGGTTGGCGCATGACGGGCCCCGATGCGATCCTGGCCGGATTCGCGGATGCCCTGGTCCCGGGCGACCGCCTGGATGATCTCAAGGCCGGCCTGGAAGATACGGGTTCCGTCGCGGCCATCGACGATTTCCGCGTGGCGCCGGACGAAACGCCGCTGGAAGCGCAGATCGAATTCGCGGAACGGCATTTCTCCCATCCGACGGCCCTGGATTGCCTTCGGTCGGTCGAATCCGACACGTCCGAATTTGCGCAAAAGATCACGGGCCTGATGCGCCGGGCCTGCCCCCTCGCCCTCGCCTGCACCTTCGAAATGGTGCGGCGTGTGCGGACGTTCGAAAAGCTGGAAGACGCTTTGGCATTGGAATACCGCTTCACCTGGCGGTCCATGACCGAGGCGCAGTTTCTCGAAGGCATCCGCGCGCAAATCATCGAAAAGGATTTTAAGCCATCGTGGAAGCCCGACCGGCTTGAGGACGTGACCCCGGATATGGTGGACCGCCTGCTGGCCCCCCTGGGCGACGACGACCTGCATTTGTAAGACCACATACGGCGCGGCACGATC
>CAJWCU010000059.1 GCA_913030825.1 uncultured Rhodospirillaceae bacterium
ATCCTGGTCAACAACGCGGGCGCCATCCCGCCCGGCAATCTGATGCAGGTCGACGATGAAACCTGGCGCAAGGCCTGGGACCTCAAGGTCTTTGGCTATATCTCCCTATGCCGGGAAATCTATCCGGCCATGGCAGCGCGAAAATCGGGCGTCATCGTCAACATCATCGGTGCCGCCGGGGAACGCCATCCGGCGGGCTATATGGCCGGGGCGGCCGGCAATTCGGCGCTGATGGGCTTCACCCGGTCGCTCGCTCATTCGGCCCATCCCGACGGCATCCGCGTGGTCGGCATCAATCCGGGGGCGATCCTGACCGACCGGGCGGAAATGCTTGCCCGCACCCGGGCCGAGGCACAATTCGGCGACGCCGACCGCTGGCCCGAGATGCACAAGAACCTGCCCTTCGGCCGGGCCGGAAAACCGGAAGAAGTCGCGAACGCAGTCGCCTTCCTGGCCAGCCCGCGGTCCAGCTATACCTCCGGGACGATCCTGACCATCGACGGCGGCAAGGAATAAAGCCGAAGACTTGTGGCCTAGGGGCGCAACCCCATCAGGTATATGTTGAGGCCCGCCATGGCATCGTGGAACGGCGCCATGGATTGCGCCGATTTGGCCTGGCCGAAAGCGCCCTGGATGGCGGCGACAATCAAGGTCGCGGCCTCGTCGGTATCGACCGCGCCGGAGACCGTTCCCGAATGCTGCCCCCGCGTCAGGGCACGCGACAGGCGCCGCCGCCACGCGCGGTAAAGGTCCTCGATCCGTTGCCTGAAACCGCCGTCCAGGGGCGACATTTCCTGTGCCAGATTGTTCAACGGACAACCGAGCAGATGAATGTCGGGAACCCGCCCGGTCATGTTGTCCTGGATCGTCCGGGCGATGGCGGCCAGAGGGTCGTCGTCTCCCGATTCTTCGGATCGGTCCAAAGGGGCGAGCCACCAATCCTCCAGATAGGCCTTCACCAATTCGTCGACGACGGCATAGCCCAGCGCCGTCTTGCCTGGGAAATGATGGTACATCGCCCCCTTTGTCACCCCGGTCATGCCGAGAATGTCGTTCAAACCCGCGGCCTGAAAGCCGTGGCGATGAATGACGTTGTAGGCGGCGTCCAGGATTTGCCGCCGGGTTTCATCGGGTTTATAAGCGCGGGACATACCGAATAGTATGAATTTACCGCAAGGCTTCCGCAACCAGACTTAAGGGTCTAAGTTGCCGAAAGCCCAAGAATTTTTTAGGAACCGCGCACCCGCGCGACGACCGCCGCCATGTCCTCATCGCCGCCCGAGCTTCGCGCCGTATCCGAGATCGCCTTCGTCGCGGCCCAACAGCCGGAAGCGCAGGAAGCCCTGACCCATCTGGCCCACCGCTACGGCAATACCGACCCGGACCGGGCCGATGTGATCGTCGCGCTGGGCGGTGACGGCTTCATGCTGGAAAGTCTGCACGGCGCCATCGGCAACGGCACGCCGATCTTCGGCATGAACCGGGGCACGGTCGGCTTTCTGATGAACGAATACCGATCCGATGGCCTGGTCGAGCGGATCGCCCGCGCGCAGTCCGTGGGCCTGCGGCCGCTGCGCATGACGGCCTTCACCATGAACGGCGATACGGTCACCGCACTTGCCATCAACGAGGTCTCGCTGCTGCGCGAATCCCGCATGGCGGCGAAGATCCGCATTCACATCGACGAAATCGAACGACTGGACGAGATGATCTGCGACGGGGTACTGGTCGCCACGCCGGCGGGATCGACCGCCTATAACCTGTCGGCCCATGGCCCGATCATCCCCATGGGATCGGACCTGATCGCCCTGACGCCGATTTCCGTCTTCCGCCCCCGGCGTTGGCGGGGGGCCTTGTTGCCGCGCAAGGCAGTGATCGCCTTCGATATCCTACAGCCGGAATTGCGCCCGGTCAGCGCGACCGCCGACTACACAGAAGTCCGCGACGTGCGCCGGGTCGAGGTCCATCAGGACGCGATCCATCGCCTGGAAGTCCTGTTCGATCCGGAACACAATCTGGAGGAACGCATCCTCAAGGAGCAGTTCCAGCCGTGACATCCCCGCCCCCGAACCAAGCGTCCGATCCCAACGGCGGGATTTCACACGAAGACCAGGAGCCCGATCCGCCCAAGGAAGGCAACCCCAAGACGCGGCCCCTGCGCATGGGCCTGACCCTCGTCCTGGGCGGGATCGGCGGGTTTCTGTTCCACGAACTGCACATGCCCCTACCGTGGATGATCGGGGCACTTCTGTTCACCCTGGTCGCGTCCTTGAGCGGCGCGCCCCTGGTCCGCCCGCAACGCCTGCGCCTGCTGATGGTGCCGGTCCTGGGCGTCATGCTGGGGGCCGGGTTTACGCCGGAAGCGGTCGGCCATATCGCCGAATGGCTGGCCTCCGTCTCGATGTTGGTGGTCTATGCCTTGGGCGTCACCGCCATGGTTTCCTATTACCTGGTATCGGTTGCCCGGTGGGACGCCGCCACCGCCTATTTCTCCGCATCGCCCGGCGGGTTCAGTGAAATGGCCCTGATCGGCGAGTCCATGGGGGCCGACGACCGCAAGATTTCGCTGATCCATTCGATCCGCATCACCCTGACGGTTTTGATCATTCCCTTCTGGTTCAAGTTCTTCGAAGGCTACGAGCCGGGCAACATGACCGCACTGGGCAACATGGCCGATATCCGCCTGGACGACGCGGCGATCCTGATCGCCTGCGGCGTCGCGGGATATTACCTCGCCAATTTCCTGAAACTTCCGGCGGCGCGCCTGCTGGGCCCCGTCCTGGTTTCCGCCGCCGTCCATATGGCCGGCCTGACCGAGGCCCGCCCGCCGCAGGAAATCATCGCCCTGGCCCAGGTCGTGATCGGCGCCGCGATCGGCTGCCGCTTCCTGGGGATTTCCCTGAACAAGGTCTTCGGCACGATGATCCAGGCGGCGGGGATCACGGTCTTCATGCTTTGCGCGGCGCTGGGAGGGGCCTGGGTCGTCTCCCAATTCACGGGCCTGCCGGTCAAAACCCTATGGCTCGCCTTCGCTCCCGGAGGGCTGGCGGAAATGACGCTGATCAGCCTGTCGTTGAACATCGACGTGGCTTTCGTCTCGGTCCATCACATGGTGCGGGTGATGTTCCTGGTCGCCATGGCACCGATCGCGTTCAAAATTCTGCGGGGCGTGCTGGAGCGGGCGGAAGCCAGACGGAGCGTGTGATCGCGCTTATCGGTGATCCGCGCCGACCGCGTCGGCGACCGAGGCGAAACCGTCCGCTTCCAAAAGGTCGGCCAATTCCTCGTTGATCCGCGCCGCCAGGTACGGTCCGCCGTAGACCAGCGCCGAATAGACCTGAACCAAAGACGCCCCCGCGCGGATGCGGGCATAGGCATCCGCCCCGGATGCGATGCCGCCGACGCCGATCAACGGAATCTCACCGCCGACCAGTTGATAAAGATCGAACAGCACGCTTTGCGACGCATCGCGGAGAGGGGCGCCGGAAAGCCCGCCCGTCTCGCCTTTCTGCGGATCGCGCAGGGTGTCCGGGCGGGCGATGGTCGTATTGGTCGCGATGATCCCATCGATACCGACATCGGCGGCGACCCCGGCGATGTCTTCCAAATCGGCACGAGCAAGGTCCGGCGCGATCTTAACCAGCAGCGGCGGCCGGTTCGCCAGCCCGTCGCGCGCCGTCTTGACCGCCGAGAGCAGCGCCGTCAGCGGCCCCCGGTCCTGCAGCGTCCGCAGGCCCGGCGTGTTCGGCGACGACACGTTGACCACCAGATAGGACGCCATCGGCCCCAGGCGTTCGACGCCTTGGACGTAATCGCGGACCTCGTCCTCGGCATCCTTGTTCCGGCCCAGGTTGACGCCGACGATGCCACGGCCCTGCGGCCCGGCGCGAAAGCGGTTCAGCCGATCCGCCATGGCGGCATGGCCGCCATTGTTGAAACCCATGCGGTTGATCACCGCCTGATCGGCGTCCAGGCGGAACAGCCGCGGCTTGGGATTTCCCGGCTGCGGTCTGGGCGTGATGCTGCCGACCTCGACGAAGCCGAAGCCGAGCCCCAGCAGCGCCGCCGGCGCGCGACCGTCCTTGTCGAAGCCGGCCGCCAGCCCGACCGGATTGTCGAACGTCAGCCCCCAAACGCGTGTGTTCAGAACCAATCGGCGAAGCGGCGGCGCGGCAGACAGCAAGCCGCGCTCCAACGCCATGAGCGCAATATTGTGGGCCGTCTCCGGCTGAAACCGATGCAACAGTGGCATCAGGCGTTCGGCGAAGCGCATTTATTCGCCCTCCGCCAGGTTCAACTCGGACGGGAAGACATGCCGACCGCCCCCATCCAACGGCAGATCGTAGGCGGCGATCACCGCCGTCACCGGCAAATCCCCGTAGAGATGCGGGAACAAATGCCCGCCCCGGGATTCCTCCCATTTCAAGGCCGCCCCCAACCTGTCGGGATCGACCCGCAGAAGAACCAGGCCACCCTGCCCCGCGCGATGCTTGGCCGCGCTGGTCACCACTTGGCGCGCCGTCGAAAAATGGATGAACCCGTCGGCCACGTCCTGGGACGATCCGCCGTAGGCGCCGGACGCCTGGGCGGCCTGCCATTCGTCGCGCCGGCACATATGATAGATGGCGGTGTCGCTGTTTGCGTCGGTTTCGCTCATGTCGCTCCTGGTGGCATATGAAATTCGGCGGTCGGCCGGAGACTAGACCGGATCATCGGTCCGGAAAACACCGGATTCCGGCGGATCGATCCGACCCTGGCCTTTTGTCCAGGGCGCAATTGGCATGCCCTTTGCGTATCTCAGAGCAGGGCCATGAAAATAATATTTCATCGCTCGAAACTCGTGCGGAATTCCTAAACTCATGTGACAAGACCAAGAGACAAGCAATGAATTCCAAGAACAAGACTTTTTCGACGGGCCTCTCCCGAGCGTTAGTCGAAATCCAGGACCTCGCCGATTCCGGTATCAAGTTCGTTCCCGAACGGCCCTCGCCGGCGATGACCCAGGCCGGTGCGCTGGCCGGCGGCATCGACGAGGACAAGGCCGCGAAGATCTATCGCGCCATGCTTGAAGCGGAATCGTTGGAGGATTCCCATCACGCTCTCAAAACACGCCCGAACTAGGGCCGCACCCTTCTTTGTTGCCACCAACCGCTCTACCAGACGATCGGGTCCGGCCCGTCGACGACGGGCCCACCCGCCAGCAGGCGAACAACCATACCGCCGCCGTCCGGCCCGACCGTGTCGCCGGGCCCGACCGAGGCGTCGTCCTCTGTCCAACCATAGCCGCCTTCAAACAGATCACCGCCGTGCCCCGAGGCGAAGGTGAACACCCCGTTGCCGGTCAGCCAGTCCGT
>CAJWCU010000060.1 GCA_913030825.1 uncultured Rhodospirillaceae bacterium
GGCAGGAAGGCGATGAAGTCGTTGTTGGTGCCGAATTGTTTTTCCTGGGCCTCGGCCGTCAGGTGGCCGGGGTCGAAGGCGGGGGCGTCCGCCGTCACCGGATCGCCCCAGCGGATCAACACCCGGGCATCGTATCCCGCCGCGACCGCGTGCCCGTCGGCGATGACGTGCGGCGGTTGGGCGAAGGTCAGGGTCGAGGGGTTGGCTGTCCGCGTTTCGTCGGCGCGCAGCGGCCGGCCGCCGGTCATGGTCCAGGCGGCCAGGCCGGCGCCGCCCGCCAAGACCGCGCGGCGGCCGTACCGCAGGCTCAGCGGTGTCGCATGGTCCCGCGCGATCGGCTGATCGTCATCGTCGATGCCATCTTCGTCGGTTGGAAAATCGTCCGAATTCATGTCCGTATCCCGCAGGCCGGACGGGCCGCCCCGCGCGCCCATATCCCGTGGTCCGGAATGCTATGGGCGGGCGGAGACAGGTCGGTGACCGGTCCGTGAACCCTCTATGACGGGACGGCGACGGTGCCATCCGATTGGGCGATGTTATCCCAAATTCGCCTGATGCGCGGTGAGGACGGCCATCGTTGCGATGTCGGAAACCGAGGCGTCCATTTCCACGATCTGCGCCGGTTTGGAAAAGCCCAGCAGGATCGGCCCCAAGACCGTCGCCCCGCCCACGGCGCTGAGCAGCCGCGCCGAAATCCGCGACGAATGCAGGCCCGGCATGACCAGGACGTTGGCCGGGCCGGACAGGCGGCAGAACGGATAATTGGCCATCATGTCCGGGTTGAGCGCGACACCGGCGCTCATCTCGCCCTCGTACTCGAAGCCCACGTCGCGCCGGTCCAGCACGCCGACGGCATCGCGCAGAACCTCGGCATGGGGCAGGTCCGGATTGCCGAAGTTGGCGAAGGAAATCATCGCGACGCGCGGCTCGTGCCCCATGGCCTTGGCGACCATGGCGCCGCCTTCGGCGAAATCGGCCAGCTGTTCCGCCGTGGGGGCGACGTTGACCGCCGTGTCGGTGATGAACAGCGCCCGCCCGTCGCGGGTCAGCACGATGGACACGCCGAACACCGAGGTGCCGCCGACCGACAGCATCCGCGATACGTCCTTGAGCGAAACCATGTAATGACGGGTCAGGCCGGTGACCATGCCGTCGGCGTCGCCCGCTTCGACCATGCAGGCGGCGAAGACGTTGCGGTTGTTATGGACCCGGCGTTGGGCGTCCCGCTTGAGCACGCCGCGCCGCTGCTCTTTCAGATAGAGCATGTCGATGTAGTCCTGGTTCTTCTCGGACAGGCGCGCGTTGGCGATCTCGATCCCGTCGGGTTCGGGCAGGCCCAGTTCCTTGATGGTCGCCAGGATCTGATCCTCGCGCCCGACCAGGATCGGCGTGCCGTAGCCCTGCGCCTGGAAGCTGTAGGCGGCGCGGATGGCTTTCTCTTCCTCGCCTTCGGCGAAGACGATGCGTTTCGGATTGGCCTTCACCTCGTCGAAGATCGCCTGCAGGGAGCCCGCGGTCGGGTCCAGGCGCGCCATCAATTCGGCGGCGTAGGCATCCATGTCCTCGATCGGTTTCTGGGCGACGCCGGAATCCATGGCCGCCTGGGCAACGGCCCGGGGGATCGCCCAGATCAGGCGCGGATCGAACGGCGTCGGGATCAGGTAGTCGGGACCGTAGGTCAGGCGCGACCCGGAATAGGCGGCATCGACCTCGTCCGGCACGTCTTCCCGCGCCAACTGCGCCAGCGCATTGGCGGCGGCGACCTTCATGTCTTCGTTGATGGCGCTGGCCCGCACGTCCAGCGCGCCGCGGAAGATATAGGGGAAGCCCAGGACGTTGTTGATCTGGTTCGGATAGTCGGACCGGCCGGTCGCGATGATCGCGTCGTCGCGGACTTCGCGGACTTCCTCGGGCCAGATTTCCGGCACCGGATTGGCCATGGCGAAGATCAGCGGCTTCGGCGCCATCTCGGCGATCATTTCCTTTTTCACCGTGTCGGGGCCGGACAACCCGATGAACACGTCGGCGCCCTTCAGCGCGTCGGCCAGGGTCCGCGCGTCGGTCGCGACCGCGTGCTTGGATTTCCACTGGTTCATGCCTTCGGTGCGGCCTTCGTAGATCACGCCCTTGGAATCGCAAAGGATCACCTGGCTGGCCGGCAATCCTAAGGATTCGAACAGCTCGACGCAGGCGATGGAGGCGGACCCCGCCCCATTGACGACCATCTTGATGTCCTTGATGTCGCGCCCGGTCAGATGCAGGCCGTTGATCAGACCGGCGGCGGTGATGATCGCCGTGCCGTGCTGGTCGTCGTGGAACACGGGAATGTCGAGAAGCTCTTTCAGGCGTTCCTCGATGATGAAGCATTCGGGCGCCTTGATGTCTTCCAGGTTGATGCCGCCGAACGCCTTGCCCAGGTGGCGCACGCAATTGACGAATTCGTCGACGTCTTCCGTATTGACCTCGAGATCGATGCCGTCGATATCGGCGAAACGTTTGAACAGGACCGACTTGCCTTCCATCACCGGGGTCGCCGCGGCGGCGCCGATATTGCCCAGACCCAGAACCGCCGTGCCGTTGGAAATGACCGCGACCTTGTTGCCCCGCGCGGTGTAGTCGAAGCTTTTGCTTTCGTCCTTATAGATTTCCATGCAGGGGGCGGCGACGCCGGGGGAATAGGCCAGCGTCAGGTCCCGTTGGGTGGTCAGCGGCTTGGTGGCGCTGACCTCCATCTTGCCCGGGCGGCCCTGCGCGTGCATGCGCAGCGCGTCCTGATACATCATGTCGTCGGCTTGTTTGGTCATGGTCTTTTCGGTCTCTTGTTATGAAGTTTCTGGCCCAGATGAGTTCGGCGTGCATGCCACCCGGCCGCCGGCCCGCGCTGGCGGCGGCTGGAAATAGGGGCAAACAACGCCGATGTGCGATTGCTGTGACGTCTGTAATGACGGGGCGGCAGGCCGTTGGCTCGGCGCGCTTCCCGGATGTGCTCCCTTAAACGTTTTGTCGTCTTTGAAACGATATTGCCCGGCGAAGGTTAAAATTGAAAGTATTGTATTCGACATTGCGGCGACTTTTTTCTCCCACGGGGTGGGATTTCCACAGGTTTCCCCATGCGCATTGCTTGTCCTTCCGCCCCCAAGATGTGGTAGGCTCCGCCTATCCTGGGCGCCTGAAATTGGAAGATGATCGAGAGAGCCATGCCTCCCGACGAGACCGCGCCCGTTTCCGACGGCCCCATCAACGAACAGGCCGATAATGACGGCCTGAGCCCGGAAAGCACCGGCGCGCCGGCACCCGCGGCCGGCGGCGCCGATGCCAACGTGACCCCCATGATGGCGCAGTTCCTGGAGATCAAGGCCGCCCATCCGGGGGCGATCCTGTTCTACCGCATGGGCGATTTCTACGAGATGTTCTTCGACGATGCGGTCGCCGCGGCGGCGACGCTGGACATCGCGCTGACCAAACGGGGCAAGCACCTGGGCGAAGACATCCCCATGTGTGGCGTGCCCGTGCATTCCCATGAAAGCTACCTGACCCGCCTGATCCGCGCCGGGCACAAGGTCGCGATCTGCGAGCAGACCGAGGACCCGGCGGAAGCGAAGAAGCGCGGATCCAAATCCGTGGTCAGACGGGCGGTGCAGCGCATCGTCACCCCCGGCACGATCACCGAGGAAACGCTGCTCGACGCCCGGTCGCACAATTACCTGGCGGCCCTGGGCGCGGCGCAGTCGGATTTGGGCCTCGCCTGGATCGACATGTCGACGGGCGACTTCCTGACCCAGCCGGTGACGCCGGCGACCTTGGGCGCGGCGCTGGCGCGCATCGACGCGGGCGAATTGCTGGTCTCCGACCGGCTTTTGGATATGCCGGACCTTTACGACGTTCTGAACGATTGGAAGGCACGCCTGACGCCGCTGCCCCGCGCCCGGTTCGACAGCACCAACGGCGAAGGGCGCCTGAAGGATTTGTTCGCCGTCGGCACGCTGGACAGTTTCGGCGCCTTCGGGCGGGCCGAACTGGCCGCCGCCGGGGCCCTGGTCGATTACGTCGAACTGACGCAGAAAGGCAAGTTGCCGCGCCTCGCCCCGCCCCGCGTGCTCAGCGCCTCCGCCGTCATGGGCATCGACGCGGCGACGCGGCGCAACCTGGAACTGACCCGGACGTTGACCGGCGAACGCAAAGGCTCGTTGCTGGAAGTCATCGACCGCACCCTGACCAGTGCCGGGGCGCGCCTGCTGGCGGCCCGGCTGTCGGCGCCGTTGACCGATCCCGCCGCCATCGCCGAACGTTTGGACGCCGTCGAATTCTTTTTCGACGACGCGCGCCTGACCGACGACCTGCGCGCGGCGCTGGCCCAGGTGCCGGATGTCGCGCGGGCCTTGTCGCGCATTTCGCTCGGGCGCGGCGGGCCCCGCGATCTCGCCGCCGTGCGGGACGGTCTGGTTCAGGGGGCGGCCCTGCGGGGCTTGCTGACCGGGGCCAAGGGCTTGGTGCCGACGGCGGTCCAGAAAGCGATGGCCGACCTCGGCGAACATTCGACCCTGACGGATCGGCTGGCCCGGGCGCTCGCCGACGATCTGCCCCTGCTTGCCCGCGACGGCGGATTCATCCGCGCGGGCTATGCCCCGGCGCTGGACGAACATCGCCAATTGCGCGACGACAGCCGCAAACTGATCGCCGGGCTGCAGGCCAAGTATGCGGACGAGACCGGCATCGCGGGCCTGAAGATCAAGCACAACAACGTCCTGGGGTATTTCATCGAGGTCCAGGCCAAGCAGGCCGACCGCATCAAGACCGGCAAGACCGACGACGGC
>CAJWCU010000061.1 GCA_913030825.1 uncultured Rhodospirillaceae bacterium
GACGTGAACAGGCGTTCGGCCTCTTCCTCCGTCTCGGCGGCAAGCGCCCAGATGCAGACGCTGCCCGACGGTTCTGGATGGCGTTCCGACGGCTGATACCGCTCACGGTAAAGGGCCAGCGCGCGGTCCGTGCCGTGCCCGTCGGTGATGAAGTGCGCGAAGCAATAGGGCAGGCCGAAATGGGCCGCGACCTGGGCGCCGTAATCGGAGGTGCCGAGCATCCAGACCTCGGGCGAGCCCGGGAACATGGGATGGGCCTCGACCCCGCGAAAGGGATGGCCCTCCATCAATTCCTCGCCGGAGACCCAGGCCATCAGGTCGCGCACGTTGGCGGGGAAATGTTCGGCGTCTTCGCCCGCGTTGGGGTTGAGGGCCAAGGCCGTCTTGCCGTCCGACCCGGGGGCCCGGCCCAATCCCAGATCGATGCGGCCCGGGGCGATGGCCTCCAGCACGCGGAACTGTTCGGCGACCTTCAACGGCGCGTAATGGGGCAGCATCACGCCCGCCGATCCGATGCGGATGCGGTCCGTCGATTGCGCCACGGCGGCCATGACGATTTCCGGCGCCGTGCCGACGATGGACGGATGGTCGTGGTGTTCCGACACCCAGAACCGGGCATAGCCCAGGTCTTCGCAATGCTTGGCAAGGGCGATGGTGTCGCGGATCGCCTGGTCGGGGGCCTGGCCGCGGACGGCGGTGGATTGGTCGAGCACGGAAAAGGTGGGCATGGATTGTCCTTGGGCGTCGCCTGAGATTGACTAGGGCAGCAGAATCAGGCGGATAAGGTAAGCGACCGCGCCGACCGCCGCCACCCCCGCGATCCACAGGACGGCGAACCAAAGCAGCCGTTTGCCCAGGGGCTGCCGTGGGCCCCGGGCGTCGGCTTCCGCATTCGGGGTCGGATCGGGGGTCAGTGATACCCCTCCTTCGGATCGACCTTGCCGCGGAAAATCCAATAGGCATAGGCCGTGTAGCCCAGCACCACGGGCAGCAACACGACCGCGCCGACCAAAAGGAAGCCAAGGCTGGCGTCCGGCCCGGCGGCGTCCCAGATGGTCAGGCTGGGGGGCACCATATAGGGGTAGAAGCTGATGCCGATGCCGATGAAGCAGAGCACGAACAGCGCCTGCGCCGCGATGAACGGCTGCGCGTCCCTGCCCCGCGCCAGGCCGCGATAGAGCGCCCAGACACAGATCAGCACCAGGGCCGGGACGACGATGCTGAACGCCGCCGTCGGCCAGGCGAACCAGCGCTCCAGATAAACCGGGTTGAGGGACGGCGTCAGAGCGCTGACCAGCCCGATCATCAGCAACGTCACGATACCCGCGCGTCCCGCGATCTCGCGGGCGAAATCGCGGACAGGACCGTCGGTCTTCATCACCAGCCAGGTCGATCCCAGCAAGGTATAGCCGACCAGCAGGGCCAAGCCGGTCAGAACGCTGAACGGGGTCAGCCAGTTCCACCAACCGCCCGCATAGGCGCGGTCGACGACATCGATGCCCTGCACCAGGGCGCCCAGGGCGACACCCTGGGAAAAGGTGGCGAGGATCGATCCCCCGGCGAACCCCCAATCCCACAGGAACTTGCCGCGTTTGGTCCGCCAGCGGAATTCGAACGACACGCCGCGAAACACCAGACCGATCAGCATGGCGATCAAGGGCGCGTAAAGGGCGGGCAGGATCGTCGCGTAGGCCAGGGGGAAGACGGCGTACAATCCGCCGCCGCCCAGGATCAGCCAGGTTTCATTGCCGTCCCAGACGGGGGCGACCGTGTTCATGGCGAGGTCCCGGTCCTGTTCGGATTTCAGGGCCGGAAACAAAATGCCGACACCCAGATCGAAGCCATCGAGCACGACGTAGGACAGCACGCCGACGGCGATCAAGGCAGCCCAGATGAAGGGAAGATCCAATTCCATGGCCTCAGTCCCCCTGTTCCGTTGTGGGCCGGTGGCGGCCCGTCGCCGGGCCGGGCATCAACCCGGCCGTGCGGGTCGGGCCGATATCGTCGATCACGCCCGCGTCCGGCGGGCGCGACATCAGGCGCAGGAGATAAAAGGTCCCCGCGCCGAAAACCGCGAAATAGACGACGATGAAAGCGATCAACGACGCACCGACCGCGGCGCCGTCGATGGGGGCGATGGAATCGACCGTGCGCAACAGGCCGTAGACGGTCCAGGGCTGGCGTCCGACTTCGGTCGTGACCCACCCGGCCAGCACGGCGGCGAAGCCGGACGGCGCCATCAGCACGGCGGCGCGTTGCAGCCAGGGGGCGTCGAAAAGACCGCCCCGCAGGCGTTTCCATCCGCTCCACATTCCCAGGGCGGCCATCGCCAGGCCGAGCGCGACCATCACCCGGAACGACCAGAACACGATCTCGGCGGGCGGGCGGTCTTCCTTGGGCCATGCCTTGAGCCCTTTGACCTCGCCGTCCCATTCGTGGGTCAGGATCAGCGAGCCGAGCTTGGGCACTTCGACGGCGAAGCGCGTTTCCTCGGCATCGTCGTCGGGAATCCCGAACAGGATCAGCGGCGCCCCCCGGTGGGTGTCGTAATGGCCTTCCATGGCGGCGACCTTGGCGGGTTGGTGTTCCAGGGTATTGAGCCCGTGGAAATCGCCGGCGACGATCTGCAGGGGCGCGACCAGAAGCGCCATCCACATGGCCATGGAAAACATGATGCGGGCCCCCCGGTCGCGGTTGTTCTTCAACAGGTGCCAGGCGCCGATCCCGCCGACCACGAAGGCCGTGGTCAGATAGGCCGCCAGCACCATATGAACCAGACGGTAGGGGAAGGACGGATTGAAGATCACCGCCCACCAATCGTCGGGCACGTACTGGCCGACGTCGTTGATGCCGTATCCCGCGGGGGTCTGCATCCAGGAATTAGCCGACAGAATCCAAAAAGACGAAAGCAGCGTGCCGGCGGCGACCATCAGGGTCGCGAAGAAGTGCAGGCGCGGGCCGACCCGGTTCATGCCGAACAGCATGATGCCCAGGAACCCGGCCTCCAGAAAGAACGCGGTCAGAACTTCGTAGCCCAGCAGCGGGCCGATGACCGGGCCGGTCTTGTCGGCGAAGACGCTCCAGTTTGTGCCGAACTGATAGCTCATCACGATGCCCGAGACGACGCCCATGCCGAAGGTCACCGCGAAGATGACTTTCAGGTAATCGAAAACCTTCAGATAGCCTTCGTCCTTGGTCCATAGCCACAACCCCTCGAGCACGGCGAGGTAACTCGCCAGTCCGATGGTGAAGGACGGAAAGATAATATGGGCGGATACGGTGAAGGCGAACTGGACCCGGGCGAGCAGTATGGGGTCGAGAAGGTCGGTCATGACGGGCCCTTCTTTCAGGCGGGTGAACGGGCGGCGCTGTCCCCATCCCACAGCAGAGATACCTTAGTCCAATCGGCGTCGTGCTTCCACCCCGCGGCGGCGGGCGCGCCCCGGCGGTTGAGCCCTCCGGCGTATCTGGTACTGTGGCGGGCATGGACGCCGAGCCGCATTCCACGACCGACCTTCCCCCGCCGCCGACGGCCGTGGGGGCCGGTGGGCTGGCGTTGTTCCTGGATGTCGACGGGACCTTGTTGGAAATTTCGGAAACGCCCGACAGCGTGTGGGTTTCCAGCAACCTGATCGCGCTTCTCCGCCGCGCGCACGATACCTTGGGGGGCGCACTGGCGTTGGTCAGCGGGCGTTCGGTGGAGGACCTGGACCGCCTGTTCCGTCCCTTGATCCTTCCCGCCGCCGGATTGCACGGCCTGGAAATCAGGCCCCGTGTCGAGGCCGCGGTGACCGGCCATGAATTGGCCGACGACCTGGCCCAGGAAAAGGACCGCCTGATCGCCCAATTCATCGATGCCCCCGGCATCGTGATCGAGGACAAAGGGCCCTGCCTGGCCCTGCATTACCGCCGCAACCCGGACCTTAAGGCGCCGCTTCAGGCCGCCGCCGAGGAGGCATTGGGCCGGTTGGGCGGCGGGTTTCAGATCATCGCGGGCAACATGGTCTTCGAATTGAAGCCTGCCGCCGCCAACAAGGGCAGCGCCGTTCGAGCCTTCATGGCGACGGGCGCCTTTCGCGGCCGACGGCCGGTCATGATCGGCGACGACGTGACCGACGAGGATGCCTTCGGCGTCGTCAACGACATGGACGGCCTGGCGGTCTGCGTCGGCGGCCGGCGGCCGACGGCGGCGCGCCACGGCTTGGCCGACGTGGGCCAGGTGCATGCCTGGCTGCAAGATATCTGCGGGGCAACGCCGTCCCGTACTCTCGACTGAACGAAGAAACGCAATCAAGAGGATCGAAAGACATCGAGATGACGGCGAAACCCGTAAACGACCTGAACCTAATCATGATCGGCAACTGTTCCGTCGCGGCGCTGTTGGACAAGAATGCGCGTTACGTCTGGGGCTGCCTTCCCGATTTCGCGGGCGACCCGGTGTTCTGCGACCTGCTGGCCGGGAACGAGGAGCCGGAGGCCGGGTTCTTCGACATCGTCCTCGACAATCAGGTCGCCAGTAGCCAGCGTTATGCCGGGAACACGGCGGTCGTCGTCACCACCCTGATCGACGATCAGGACAACGCCGTCGAGATCACCGATTTCGTGCCGCGCTTCAAACAGCATGGCCGGACCTTCCGCCCGACTATGTTCGTGCGCCACATCCGGCCCGTCTGCGGGCGGCCGCGCATCCGCGTGCGCCTGCGCCCGGCCAAGGATTGGGGCGGG
>CAJWCU010000062.1 GCA_913030825.1 uncultured Rhodospirillaceae bacterium
TTGTCGCGGCCCAGCGCCTCGCAGGCGTCCATGGTGAAGAACAGCGTCACGGCCCGGCCGATCGCGGCGGCAGCGGCGGCGGTGGCCAGGGCGTAATGGATCTTGTCGAATTCGCCCGCATAGACGATGACCGAAAGCTTGTCGGGCGGCGTACTATCCGACATTGCAGACCCGGCCGTCGTCGGTCCCTTCGTGGATGGACAGGTCCTTGATCGTCGGGTTCTCTCCGCACAGCGGGCATCCCGGATCGGCCTTGACCTTGATCTTGCGGAAATTGGCGGCAAGACCTTCGTAAACCAGCAGGCTGCCCGACATGCTGTCGCCGATGCCCATCAGCTCCTTGAGGATTTCCGTCGCCTGCAACGACCCCATGGTGCCGCAAAGAGCCCCCAGCACCCCGGCCTCGGCGCAGGACGGGATTTGCCCCGGCGGCGGCGGTTCGCGGAAGATGCAGCGGTAGCAGGGGCCGTGATGGCCTTCGTCGTCGCAATCGTGCGCCTTGAAGGTCGCAAGCTGCCCGTCGAACCGCAGGATCGCGGCGGAGACCAGGGGCTTCTGCGCGAAATAGGCGGCGTCGTTGACCAGGAACCGGGTCTCGAAATTGTCCGACCCGTCGGCGACCAGATCGTACTGTGAGATCAGGTCGACGGCGTTGTCCGGGCCGATGCGGGTTTCGTGCGCGACCAGGGTGACGTCCGGGTTGATGGCGGCCAGGGTCTGGCGCGCACTTTCCACTTTGGGCAGGCCGACGGACGCCGTCTGATGAACGATCTGGCGTTGCAGGTTCGAGAGGTCCACCTTGTCATCGTCGACGACCCCGATGGTCCCGACCCCGGCGGCGGCGAGGTAAAGCAGTACCGGCGAGCCGAGCCCCCCGGCGCCGATGACCAGGACCTTGCTGTTCAGCAGCTTGGCCTGGCCGACGCCGCCGACTTCCTTCAGCAGGATATGCCGCGCGTAGCGGTTGACCTGGTCTTCGGTGAAGTCGATGAAATCCATCGGTTTCGTCTGCTCCTTGCGCCGGCCCTATTCGCCGATCCCGGCGAACAAGTCGGTCGAGAGATAGCGTTCGGCGAAGCTCGGCAGGATCACGACGATACGTTTGCCCGCCATGTCGTCGCGGGCCGCCAGTTCCAGCGCCGCCGCCAGTGCCGCCCCCGAGGAGATGCCGCAGGGCAAGCCCTCGGTGCGGGCGACGCGGCGGGACGTTTCGATGGCCCGGTCGTTGCCGATCTGCAGAACCTCGTCGATCTGATCGCGGTCCAGGATGGCGGGCACGAAGCCGGCGCCGATGCCTTGAATCTTATGCGGGCCGGGCAGGCCGCCGGACAGAATGGCGCTGTCTTCGGGCTCCACCGCGACGATTTTGATGTCCGGATTGTATTTGCGCAGCACCTGGGCGCAGCCGGTCAATGTGCCGCCCGTGCCGACGCCGGAGACCAGCACGTCCACCTTGCCGCCCGTGTCGCGCCAGATTTCCTCGGCCGTGGTCTTGCGGTGGATTTCCGGGTTGGCCGGGTTTTCGAACTGCTGCGGCATGATGGCACCCGGCGTGGCGTCGACGATTTCCTGGGCCTTTTCGATGGCGCCCCGCATGCCCAGCGTGGCGGGCGTCAGAACCAGTTCGGCGCCCAGCAGATAAAGCATCTTGCGCCGCTCGATCGACATGCTTTCCGGCATGGTCAGGATCAGCTTGTAGCCCTTGGCCGCCGCCACGAAGGCCAGCGCGATGCCCGTATTGCCCGAGGTCGGCTCCACCAGAGTGGCCCCCGGTTGAATGCGGCCCTCGCGTTCGGCGGCCTCGATCAGGTTCAGGCCGATGCGGTCCTTGACCGACGACATGGGGTTGAAGAATTCGCATTTGCCGATGATGTCGGCGAAAACCCCGGCGTCCTCGGCCAGGCGTTTCAGGTGGACCAGCGGCGTCGCGCCGATGGTGTCGATGATGCTGTCGTAGATGCGGCCCCTGAACTCACCAGTAAATTCGCCGCCTTTCGGGGTTTCCGGTCCCTTGGTCATTGCTCGTCTCTCCTCCGCCGGGTCCCCATTCCCCGTTGTTGTAATGTGTTGGTTTCTGATTTTTGGTGTGGGTATTCGTGCCGTTTCTAGATGTACTAGATGTGCATTCTAGATCGTGAAATCCAGGTTGGGGCGGCCTTCGCTTTCGACCCCGGCCTGATTTGCCTTCAGACAAAGCTCGTCGATCGAGGTCGCGTCCAGCCGCGCCATGGCGGCGTCGCGCAATTCCAGCCAAAGCGGCCGCACGACCTTGATCCCCAGGTCCGAGCCCTCGGCGTCCTCCAGCACGTCGTCGGCGCCGTCTCCGCCGGCGATCACGCGCACGATCTCGCCGACCGTGATGCGCCGCCGTTCACGGGCCAGGCGATATCCGCCCTTGGGCCCGCGTACGCCGACCAGGATGTCGGCCTTGACCAGCTGTTGCAGGGCCTGTTCCAGATAGCGCCGCGGAATGCCTTGGCGGCGGGTGATGTCGCGGCTTTGCACCGGTTGCGCACCCATGTGATAGGCGACGTCCAATACGGCCTCGATGGCGTAAAGAGTCTTCTTGGATAGGCGTAACATCGGATCAGTCTCTCCCCATCTCGGACTGTGTTCCTGTCGACCCGAACCCGCCGGCGCCGCGCGCCGTGTCGTCCAGGTTGTCCCGCTCGTTCCAGGCGGCCCGTGTCACGGGCGCGATCACCATCTGGGCGATCCGCATGCCGGGTTGAATCTCAAAGGGTTCGTCGCTCAAGTTCACCAGGATGACCTTGACCTCACCGCGGTAGTCGGCATCCACCGTGCCCGGGCTGTTGAGAACCGTGACCCCGTTCTTGGCCGCCAGGCCCGACCGGGGGCGAACCTGGGCCTCGAACCCGGGGGGCAGGGCGATGGCGATGCCCGTCGGCACCATGGCGCGGGCCAGGGGCGCCAAGGTCATCGGCGCATCGGTCGCGGCCATCAAATCCATGCCCGCGGCCCCCTCCGTCGCGTAGGACGGCAGGGGCAGATCGGCGCCGTGCGGCAGCCGCATGATGGGAACGCCGACGGCGGTCATTCGCTCGTCTGGTCCACGGATTGCGCGGAGGCCACGAAATGATCGGCGATGCGCTGGGCCAGGGTCTCGCCGACCCGGGCCTTGGACGACTGCGGCCAATCCTCGACGCCGCCGCCGGTGACCAGATGCACCCGGTTGCTGTCGCCGCCGAAGGTGCCGGTTTCCGGCGACACGTCGTTGGCGCAAATCCAGTCGCAGCCCTTCTTGGCCAGCTTCGCCCGGGCGTGGTCGATGACCTTTTCCGTCTCGGCGGCGAACCCGACGACCAGGGTCGGGCGCTTGTCGCTGTCTGCCGACAAGGTCGCCAGGATATCCGGGTTTTCGGCCAGGCTCAGGGCGGGCAGGGCCTTGCCGTCTTTCTTCATCTTCTCCGGCGCCGCGTCGGCGGTCCGCCAATCGGCGACGGCGGCGGCGCAGACGGCGATGTCGGCGGGCAGGGCTTCGGTGCAGGCGGCCAGCATGTCGCGCGCCGTTTCCACATGCACCGTCGCGACGCCCGCCGGATCGGTCAGGGCGACCGGCCCGGTCACCAACGTCACGCGGGCCCCCAGGGCTGCGAGCGCCGCCGCGATGGCGTGCCCTTGTTTGCCGGAGGACCGGTTGGCGATATAGCGGACGGGGTCGATGGGTTCGTGCGTCGGGCCGCTGGTCACCAGCGCGTGCTTGCCCGCCAATGGGCGGCCCCGGCTAAAAAAATCGATCACCGCCTGGACGATGTCCAAGGGGTCGGTCATGCGCCCGGGCCCGAATTCGCCGCAGGCCATGTCGCCGTGGTCCGGGCCGATCACGCCGACGCCGCGCGATTTCAGGGTTTCGATATTGGCCTGGGTCGCCGCGTGTTCCCACATGCGGACGTTCATGGCGGGCGCGATCAAAACCGGTTTGTCCGTCGCCAGCAGCGCCGTGGTCGCCAGGTCCGACGCCAAGCCCCCCGCCATCTTGGCCATCACGTCGGCTGACGCCGGCGCCACCAGCAGCAGGTCGGCGTCGCGGGATAATTGGATATGGCCCATTTCCTGTTCGTCCGTCAGATCGAACAGGTCTTGATAGACCTTGTCGCCGGAAACGGCGCCCAGGGCCAGGGGTGTGACGAACTGCGCACCGCCCGCGGTCAGGACGCAGCGCACCGCGGCCCCCCGTTCCTTCAGGCGGCGGACGAGATCGGGCGTCTTATAGGCGGCGATGCCGCCCGTGACGATCAGGAGAATGCGTTTCCCCGAGAGCATGATGCGGATGTCCCACGATTTCCCGGCCGGTTGTACACGGAATAATCCGGCTCGTCAGAATTTACGCGAAGAATAGTGTACTTAAAGTAAATTTTACGCAGGCCCTTTTCAAGGTTCTTGCGTCAATCCACAAGCGCAAATAGGAAAATCGCGGCCAGCAAAGCCACGGCAACCCAAAGGACG
>CAJWCU010000063.1 GCA_913030825.1 uncultured Rhodospirillaceae bacterium
GATCGGGCGGCCTTCGCGGATTTTCTCCTTGGCGAACCGCTCATAGCGTTCTTGGGGTGGGCCGGCGGCGGCGACCTCGGCAGCCAATGCCTTCGGGATAACCACGACGCCGTCGCCGTCCGCCTTGATAATATCGCCGGGGATCACCGCGACCCCGCCGCATCCGATCTTCGTCCCCATGTCCCCCGCCGCCAGACCGACGATATGGGCCGGTGCCGCCGGCCCCGAGGCATAAAGCGGCAGGCCCACGGCAATCGCTTCCTCTGCATCGCGCACGCCGCCATCGGCGACCACCCCGGCAATGCCCCGGGCCTTCAATCGCTCCAGGATCAGATCGCCCAGTACCGCCGTTTCGGCGTCTTGCCGCGCATCGATGACCAGGACCGCACCCTCAGGCACTTCCTCGACGGCATGGCGGGGCACGTAGCCGTCCGCGCCCAGAATTTCCGGTGCCGACAAGTCTTCCCGCGCCGGAATGAACCGCAGAGTGAAAGCCGGGCCCAGCAACGGCTTCATCGGAGTATTCAACGGCCGCACCCCCGACATGACGACCCGGCGCAGGCCGCGTTTCAACAACTGCATGGAGGCCGTGGCGACGGAAATGCGTTCCAGATTGCGGCGGGTTTCGGCGTCCATGATGATCTCCTCCGGCAGGACGGGACGGCAGGGCGGCACGGGCTTTGCCCACTGCCGCCGGAACGCCGATCTTACCTGCGGGTGTAGGTGGCGAAAGGGAAAATCGGTGACGCCCCGGGCCGAAAGGACTATATCAAGGGCATGGAAGCGTTCTTCACGATCCTCATGTTCATCGCGCTCGGCCTGACGCTGCTGGTGCTGTTCGTCGGCATCGGCGCCTTCGCCTTGGGCGGCAAGTTCAATCAGAAATATTCCAACAAACTGATGCGCGCCCGCGTCCTCATGCAGGGCATCGCGATCATCCTGTTCGCCGTCATCATGTTGCTGAGCGGCCGCTGACGGCCGCCGCCTGGGAGGGCGTATCCCTTGGTTACCTTATCGAAGATCTACACCCGCGGTGGTGATGCGGGCGAAACCTCGCTGGGGTCCGGCGAACGGCGGGCCAAACACGATCTGCGCGTCGCCGCCTACGGCACCGTCGACGAAGCCAATTCGGTGATCGGCCTGGCCCGGCTATACACCGGCCCCGACGGCGCCGACGCCGATGCGGAAGCCGACGCCATGCTGTCGCGCATTCAAAACGATTTGTTCGACCTGGGCGCCGATCTCTGCACGCCCGAGGACGGCAATCGGTCGGAAGGAGCACTGCGCATGGAGGCGTCGCAGGTCAGCCGCCTGGAGGCCGAGATCGACGCCATGAACGGCGACCTGGAGCCGCTGAAATCCTTCATCCTGCCGGGCGGCCGTGCCGCCGCCGCCCATTTGCATCACGCGCGCACGGTCGCCCGCCGGGCGGAACGCCTGATGACCGATCTGGCGGCGCGGGAAACCGTCAACCCGGAGGCCGTGAAGTACGTCAACCGGCTTTCCGACCACCTGTTCGTGCTGGCCCGCCGGCTTAACGATGGGGGCAAGGCGGACGTGCTATGGGTGCCCGGCGGCAACCGTTGATCCGCACAGCGAAACAGGCGGCCCGCCGGGCCGGAGAGCGTTCTGAGCATTAGAAAATCGGCGCATGCAGGAGCCTTGACCGGGTTTGGGGCTGGGCCTATTGTGCGAGTGCGAACAGGCCAATTCCGGCATAAAGATCGGCAATGGGCTGGGCGCACCGGAGTGTGGAGATTAGAAAATAATGTCGGATAAAATTAACAAGGTCGGCGTCATCGGCGCCGGTCAAATGGGTAGTGGCATCGCGCATGTATGCGCCCTATCCGGGCGCGACGTCTACTTGTTGGACGTCAGTGACGAATCCCTGGAAAAAGGCCTGAGCGGCATCGAGCGCTCGATGGCCCGTCAGGTCGAAAGGGATCAGATTTCAGACGCCGATATGAAGGCCGCCCTCGGGCGCATCGCGACCGGCACCGACTATGCCGGGATGAGCGACTGCGACCTGGTCATCGAGGCCGCGACCGAGGACGAAGAGATCAAGAAATCGATCCTTCGCGCCCTGGCGGATCACCTGAAAGACACGGCGCTGATCGCGACCAACACCTCGTCGATTTCGATTACCCGCCTGGCGGCACAGACCGACCGGCCCGAGCGCTTCGTCGGCATGCATTTCATGAACCCGGTGCCGCGCATGGACCTGGTGGAATTGATCCGCGGCATCGCGACGAACGAGGAAACCTTCGCCGAGATCCGGTCGCTGACCGAATCGCTGGGCAAGAAGCCGGTCAACGCCGAAGACTTCCCGGCCTTCATCGTCAACCGCATCCTGCTGCCGATGATCAACGAAGCGATCTACACGCTGTACGAAGGCGTCGGTTCGGTCGAAGCCATCGACGTCGCGATGAAGCTGGGCACCCGCCATCCGATGGGCCCGCTGGAACTGGCCGACTTCATCGGCCTGGATACCTGTCTGTCGATCATGCACGTGCTGCACGACGGCCTGGCCGATTCCAAATACCGGCCCTGCCCGCTGTTGGTGAAATACGTCGAAGCCGGCTGGCTCGGCCGCAAAACGGGCCGTGGCTTCTACGACTATTCCGGCGACGAGCCGGTGCCGACGCGCTAAGTCCTCGGCATACACGTCACGCAAAAGGCGGCCCGGTCATTCGGCGCCGCCTTTTTCATGTCCGGAATTCGGATAGGGCTAGCCGCCCCAGACCGTCCTGAACACCCGCAGCCAGTTGCCGCCCATGACCTTCTTCACGTCGTCGGGCGCATAGCCGCGTGCCAGCAGGCCGGCGGTCAGGTTGCTCAGGCTCGCCGGCGTTTCGATCCCGGTCGGGAAGTAATGCGGCGGCGGCGGATAAACCGAGGCGTCCCAGCGCCCGGTGGCGATGGCGTCGTCGTACCGTGCCTTGGCTTTCTCCGCCGGAATGATCGGATCCATGCCCATGTAGTAATCGATGCCCAGGCCGACATGGTCGATGCCCATCAATTCGACCGCGTAGTCGATGAATTCGATGAAGCGGTCCAGGGTCGGGCGCGGATCGTCGCCCAGGAAACTGGGAAAGCCGTTGATGCCGACGATGCCGCCGGTCGCGGCGCAGGCTTTCATCTGTTCGTCCGTGATGTTGCGGGGCGAAGGATGGAGCGCTTTGGCGTTGGCGTGGGAGAACACGAACGGCCCGTCGCAGACCTCCATCGCGTCCATCGTGGTCTTGAAGCCCGTATGGCTGCCGTCGACGACGATCTTCAATTCGTTGCACCGCTTGACCAGGTCCTGGCCGAACAGGGACAGCCCCGCGTCCGTGCGCTCCAAGGCACCGTCGCCGACCCGGCATTTGACGTTATAGGTCAACTGCACCATGCGCAGGCCCATGGCCTGATAGGCGTCGAGCGTATCCAGGTTATCCTCGATCGCGTCCGTGCCCTGAAAATGAAAGACGATGGCCATGCCGCCGTCCTTCTTCGCCGCCTCGATATCGGCGGCGGTCTCGGCCAGGCGCAGGCGGTCGTCGCCGTCGATGAAGCGCAGCCAGCGGCCGAAGGTCCGCAGCGTGACCTCGGCCGTTTCGCGGATCGCCAAGGTCGGCACGGCGGCGGTCAGGCCGCCCTTGATGTAGTGGTCGACGTTGCCGGGCTCCATCAACAGGGGGCAAACCCCGTCGATGACGATGGCGTCGTCGTGCAGCGCCTGGGCGTCGCCCGGCTTGATGTCCTGTCCGTCCATGGCGGGGGTCCTTCGGTCGTGGTCTAGTCGTCGTCTCCGGCGGCGGTCGGCGGCGGGGTCGATGCCGAGAGCACCCCCAGATCGACCCTGGCTTCGTCCAGCATGTCCTTGGTGATCTTATCGTCTTCCGACCAGCGCGAGGCGAAATCCGCGTTCTCCAAACTGTCGGCGTCGACCACCACGCGTTTGATGCCGACCTGGACGATCGCCCGCGTGCAGTCGGCGCAGGGCAGATGGGTGACGTAGATCGTGCAGCCCTTCAGCGACATGCCGATGCGCGCCGCGTTGTAGATGGCGTTGCGTTCCGCATGTTCGGTCCATTTGTATTTCATGGGCCGGGAATGGCGGTCTTCGATGTCGTCGTCTATGGCCCGGGGAAAGCCATTGAAGCCGTACGGCCCGGGCGTCTTGTCCTCGCCGACGATGACCGCGCCGACCTGGGTCGAGCGGTCCTTGGACCAGGTCGCGACCTCCTTCGCCAAGCGCAGGAAGCGGAAATCCCACTTGTCACTCATGCCCGTTCGCCTTCCTCTTCTATTCCCCTTCGCCGCCCCGGCGCGGCCGCCGTCATGACCGGCGCCCTCGATAGGGCTTCACCTCGCCCAAGAAGGTTGCCATAACATGGGCGGATGAGCCACGACAAAGGCACGCGCCCGGACTTGGCCGAAGGGACCGCCGCACC
>CAJWCU010000064.1 GCA_913030825.1 uncultured Rhodospirillaceae bacterium
GCCGAACCGACGGGTTTTTGTTTGCCCGCGCGACGGCGCGGGACGGTTCGATTCCTCCCGACAGACGGCCAACGTCAGGCCGATAATTATTTCAAACTTGTCCCGAAAACCGCGATCCAGAACGAATCTCGTCATAATTATCGCCATCCTGCAGGATCGCTCCGGGGCCGTGCTTGACCCTGTCTGAACAGCACTCCTATCGTCGACATCAATGGGGCGGCAGAGGCCGCCGATACGGGCCTGATGACAGGGCCGGCGATGGGGTCGCGGTCACGCGGCGGCCCGTTTGGGAGGACTTCAATGACCAACAAAATGGAATTCGGCATCCGCCTGACCGTGCAAGGCGAGATGGGGGCGACGTCTTCGGGATTTGAATACGCCCTGGAAATGGCCCGGGTGGCCGAGGACTTGGGATTCTCGTCCGTCTGGATCCCGGACCATGTCGAGAACGCGCACCTCGACCGGTCGAAGCCGATCCTGGAATACTGGACGACCATGACCGCCATCGGCGCCAAGACCAACCGCGTGCGCCTGGGCGGCCATTCCATCAACAACACGTTCCGCCATCCCGGCCTGACGACCAAGATCGCCTGCACCATGGACCATATCACCGGCGGCCGGGTGATCCTGGCGCCCGGATCGGGCTGGTTCGCGGCCGAGGCCAAGGCCTACGATTTCAAGGAATGGTCCGACGACGGGCTGGAGCGCATCGCAAGGCTGGACGAAGGGTTGGACATCTACCGCGGCCTGATCGAATGCGAGGACGAAAACGGCTTTTCCTATGACGGCCGGTTCTATCAGCTGAAGGACGCCTTCTGTTATCCCAAGCCGGAACAGAAACCGTATCCGCCGATCTGGATCGCCGGGGATTCGCCGCCGACCCAGGAGCTGATGAAAAAACACGGCGACGTCTGGTTCATGTATTCCAAGCCGCCGGCCCAGGTAAAAACCCTGGTCGAGGGCATGAAGGCCGAGATGGACCGGCCGTTCGAGGTTGCGATTTCGACCGTCGGCCTGGCCGACAAAGGGCCCGAGGAAACCCGCAAATGGGCCGAGATGTACGCCGAGGAACGCAAACACCGATTCCCCATCCCGCCGACCGTCGACGACGTCATGCAATCCAACCTGATCGGCGACGTGGCCCAGGTCCGCGACCGCATCGACGAATGGATCGACGCCGGGGTCAATCACATCGTGTTCCAGCCGATGCCGCCCATGGAAGGCACCCGGTTCTTCGGCGAGAAGATCATCCACCACTACATGTAAGGCCGGGCCCGGCCATGCCCGGCGACACCGGGCCTCGCTCCTGAGCAGCCCTCGCGCGGTTTATTGCGCGGCCTATTGTGCGGCTTCGGTACCGGCGATCACCCTGTCGGGCGGGAACGTCACGGTGACGACCGTGCCCTCGCCGAGCGCGCTGTCGATGTCCAAGGTGCCGCCGTGCTCTTCGGTCAGGGAATGGACCAGCGACAGGCCCAGGCCGAAGCCTTCGTGCGCCCGGGTGAAGGCGCGATGCGCCTGACCGAAGGGTTTGAGGATCTTGGGGATGTCCTTGGCGTCGATGCCGATGCCGGTATCCGATATGCGGAACCGGTGCCCGCCGGCGTCGTCCATCGAGACCTCGACCCGCACGCGCCCTCCCTGCTCCGTGAATTTCACCGCGTTGGTCACCAGATTCAAAATGATCTGGCGCATCCGCGTCAGATCGGCGCGGATCAGCGGCAGGCCTTCCTGAACATCCGTCGTCAGGTCCAGTTCCTTCGCCTCCGCCCGCTGTTCCACCATGGAGACGCATTCCACCACCGATTGCGCCAAATCGACCGGCTCTTCATGCAGGGCCATGGCCCCGGCCTCGATGCGCGAGACGTCCAGGACGTCGTTGATCAAGGACAGCAGGTGGCGGCCCGAGCGGATGATGTCGTCGGCATATTCCCTGTACCGGTCGGACCCGAGCGGCCCGAAAATCTCGCCGGAGAGAATTTCCGAAAAGCCGATGATGCCGTTCAGGGGCGTGCGGAATTCGTGGCTGACGTTGGCCAGGAAATCGGTCTTGGCGCGGCTTGCCTGATCGGCCAATTCCTGGGCCCGGCGGCGTTCGGCGACCTCCTGGCGAAGTTCCTTGGTGCGCTCATCGACACGGCGTTCCAGGTCCTCCTTGGCCCGCATCAGGTCCCGTTCGACGGTGCGGGTATGAGTAATATCCGTGCCCGCGCCGCGGTAACCGGAAAACGCGCCGGAGGCTTCCAACATGGGCCGGCCGCTCAGGCGCACGGGAATCTCCTGACCGTCGCGGCCCTTCAGCGTGTATTCGAAGTTGCGGAACGGCCGATGGGCCTCCAGGTCGGCGCGGTGACGGATCATGCGTTCGCGCTCGGCCTCGTCGGCGGGTTCTCCGGCGACTTCCCAGCGGGTCTTGCCGATCAAGGCCGACCGGTCCAGCCCGGAAATCTCGAACAGCCGATTGGAGATATAGGTGAACCGGAAATCCTGATCCATTTCCCAGAACCAGTCGGACGCCGCCTCGGCGATGTCGCGCAGGCGTTCCTCGCTTTCCCGCCAAGAGGTTTCGGCGATCTCGCGCACGCGGATTTCGCTTCTGAGTTCGCGGGTCCGGTCGGCAACGCGTTTTTCCAACTCGTCGTGCGACCGGCGAAGGACATCCTCCGCCTCTTTCTGTTTCGATATATCGGTGACCGCCGTGCCCAGGGCCGTCACCTTTCCGGTGCCGTCCGTGATCGGAAACTTGGCGACCAGAACATGGCGGTGGATGCCGTCGCAAAAAGGGCCGTCGCGTTCCTGCAGGACCGGCGCCCCTCGGGCCAGGACGGCATTCTCCTGGTCGTCGATGGCCTCGGTGGTGCCCTGCCGCTCGCCATGGACCTCGGCCTCCGTCCGGCCGATCACCTCTTCGGGTTTCTTGTTCGCCCATTCGCAGAACTTGCGGTTGACCCGCAGATAGCGTTTGTCCAACCCCTTGATGTTCAGGGACGACGGGACGTTGTCGATCAAGGCGGCCGACATTGCTTCGCTGTCGCGCAGCGCCGCATGCCGGGACAGGAACATGGCCAACAGCACGGCGACGATGACCGCCGCCGGCAGGCCAAGCGCCAGGACCACCACATGGGCGACGCCGACTTGTGCCACCAGTGTCGTCCGCGATGGCCAAAGGGTGACCGTCCAGGTTCGCCCGAGGATCAGGAAATCGGTCGGAGCGGCGAACCCGTCGACGGCGGCCGGGCGGCCCGTCGCGTGAACCAGACGCGAATCATGAAGGACTTCGATCCGGTAGCGCCGGGGGATCATCTCGCCCAATGCGCGGTCGATGATCGGCGCCGTGGCAAAGGCGACATTGATATAGCCGACCCGCCGGCCGTCCTGATCCAACGGATAGAGACTGATGAAGCCCGTGCCGCCTTCCGGCAAATCGAAAGGCGGACTGGAAGCCGCAGCCCCATGTTCCGCAACATGGTCATAGGTCGCCAGGGCGCCGGGATTGTCGCGCAGGCTGCGCCCGACCATGCGCTCGTTGCCGAGGGCCGGTTCCACCCAAGTGACGTATCCGGCGGCATCGAGCCATGAAATGGCACGGATGCCCGGGAAATTGCCCATCAGCGAGGCCGCATGATGGCGGAAATGCAGTTCCGTGGAGATATCGCCGTCGCGCCATAGCTGTTGCAGGTGCCTTCCGGCGCCAAGACGCGAGCCGATCAGCAATTCGATCTGATAAGCCGCATGTTCCGATGCCTGCGCCGTCGTGACCTGGACGAGAGCTTGTTGCCGCTCGCGTACGTTGTAGGAGGCGAAAACGACGATCGCCGCCAACATCACCCCGATCATCAGGGCAATCAAAAGATGGCGCGTCCGCCCCGTCATCGGGCCGAAGCCATGCGTTTACCGCGCTGTCCGGGTTCCAACGTCATGCTCCCCTCACCAAGCCTTTTCCCCGATTGTACAACCCACCGCGCAATTTTCATCGCTTACTTTGGTCTTGGTTGCAGTTCAGGCAGCACGCCCCGGCGGACAATCGGCCGCGAATTGCCGTAATTCCGCGATCAATCCCGTGAAAAGGTCCTTCGCCGCTGCATAATCGGCGCCCTTTTGAAGGCGGGCTTCGTCCAT
>CAJWCU010000065.1 GCA_913030825.1 uncultured Rhodospirillaceae bacterium
TGAACCTCCAGCCGGTCGGTCTGCTTGATGACCGCGCGGCCCGCGGGCTCCTTGTAGATCTCACGCAGTTGCTGTTCGGTTTCGATACGGGCCATGGGGCGCCTCCCTCGCGTTGCCGGCCGTTCGCGTCCGTCGGGCGGGGATCAGGGATCCGAGCGGTAGTTGGGCGCTTCGCGGGCGATGGTGATGTCGTGAACGTGGCTTTCGCGCAAGCCCGCGCCGGTGATGCGGCGCATTTCCGGCTTGGTGCGCATTTCGTGGATGGTGGCGCAGCCCGTGTAGCCCATGGCCGCCCGCAGGCCGCCGACCAGCTGATGCACGATCGTGCCCAGCGGCCCACGGTAGGGCACGCGGCCTTCGACGCCTTCGGGCACCAGCTTCAGGTTGTCGGAAACTTCGGCCTGGAAGTAGCGGTCGGCGGAGCCCCGGGCCATGGCGCCCAGCGAACCCATGCCCCGGTAGGACTTGAACGACCGGCCCTGATAGAGGAACACCTCACCCGGGCTTTCGTCCGTGCCGGCGAACAGCGAGCCGATCATCACGGCCTCGGCACCGGCGGCGATGGCTTTCGCGATATCGCCGGAATACTTGATGCCGCCGTCGGCGATGCAGGGCACGCCCGCCTTGCCGCATTCTTCCGAGGTTTCCATGACCGCGGTCAGTTGCGGCATGCCGACACCCGCGACCATGCGCGTGGTGCAGATGGTGCCGGGCCCGATGCCGACCTTGATTCCGTCGGCCCCGGCGTCGATCAAAGCCTTGGCGCCCTCGGGCGTCGCCACGTTGCCGCCGATGACCTGGGTGTAGTTGGACATTTTCTTGATGGCTTCGATGGATTCCAGCACGCCCTTGGAATGGCCGTGCGCCGTGTCGACGACGATCACGTCGACTCCGGCGTCGATCAGCGCCTCGGCCCGCGCCCGCCCGTCGTCGCCGACGCCGGTCGCCGCCGCCACGCGCAGGCGGCCCTGGTCGTCCTTGCAGGCGTTCGGATGGGCCTGTTCCTTTTCAATATCCTTCACGGTGACCAGGCCGACGCAGCGATAATCGTCATCGACGACGATCAGCCGTTCGATCCGGTACTTGTGCAACTGGCGCTTGGCTTCTTCGCGGCTGACGTTTTCCTTCACCGTGATCAGCGGCAGGTCCGGCCGGTTCTGGGTCATCAACTCGGAAATCGGCTGGTTCATGTTCTCGGCAAAGCGGATGTCGCGGTTGGTCAGGATGCCGACCAGCTTGCCGGTTTCCCGTTCGACCACGGGCATACCGGAAAATCCGGTGTTTTCCTTGATCGCCAGGGCCTCGGCCAGGGTCTGATCCGGGAACATGGTGACCGGGTTGATGACCATGCCGCTTTCGAATTTCTTGACCTTGCGGACCTCGGCGGCCTGTTCCTCGGCCGTCATGTTCTTGTGCAGAACGCCGATGCCGCCGGCCTGCGCCATGGCGATGGCGAGCCCGCTTTCCGTCACCGTATCCATGGCGGCGGAGACCAGCGGAATGCCCAGCGAGATATCGCGGGTCAGTCGCGTGGTGGTATCGGCGGTGGCGGGGAGAACGCTGGACGCGGCCGGGACCAGGAGAACGTCGTCAAAAGTCAGGGCTTCTCGTAGTTCGACCATGCCATCCTCGCGGTTCTGTGTTCGAGTTGGCGGCCCATCATACACATGGATTGTTGCTTGCCAAGCACCTTCGCACCCGCGTCAAAAGCCTAGGATTCCGCTGTGTTTAGGTGTCTGTTTCCGGCCGAAAACCGGTTGCCACGACATAGCTTTCCGCGGAATCGGCGCGGCTGGCCGGCGGCTTGGCGTGTTTGACCGTGGTGAACCGGCGCTTCATCAGGGCCAGCAACTCGTTCTCCGTGCCGCCCTTCAGCACCTTGGCGACGAAGGCGCCACCCGGGGCCAGAACCTCACACGCGAAGTCGAACGCCGCCTCGCAGAGCATCATGATCCGCATATGATCGGTCTGACGGTGGCCCGTGGCATGGGCGGCCATGTCGCTCATGACCAGATCGGCGGGACCGTCGAGCGCCGCCTTGATGCGGTCCGGCGCGTCGTCGTCCATGAAATCCTGGATGATCAGCGTCGCACCCGGCAGGGAATCCATTTCCTGCAGGTCCAATCCCACGACCTGGCCGGGCCCGCCGTCCTTGCTGCCGACGATGTCGACGGCGACCTGGGCCCAGCCGCCGGGGGCGGCGCCCAGATCGACGATGCGGCCCCCCGGTTTCAACAGGCCGAACATTTCGTCCAGTTCGATCAGCTTGAAGGCGGCGCGGGAGCGGAAGCCCCGGGCCTGGGCCTCGGCGACGTAGGGATCGTTCAATTGCCGTTGTAGCCAAAGTTTGGATGACGTCTTGCGCCCCTTGGCGGTTTTGACGCGGGTATGCATGCCGCGCCCGGAAAACCGGGTGGCGGCCGACTTGCCCGATTTTCCGCCGGTCCCTGCGCGGGACGCGGACTTGGGCTTTCCGGTTCGGCTCGAACCGGATCGTCCTGATCCCGGTTTGCGGCTCATTGAACTTCGGCGTCCTGCATCATGCGGACAAGCAGGCCTTCGCGCACACCGCGGTCGGCGATGCGCAGGCGCCCGGCCGGCCAACGTTTGGTGATGGCCTTCAGAATGGCGCAGCCCATGACCATCAGGTCGGCCCGTTCGGGCCCGATGCAGGGCAGGCTCTTGCGCGCCTCGCAGGGCATGGCGGAGACCCTGTCGGCCAGTTTCTCCAAATCGGCGAAATCGATCGTCAGGCCGTCGACCACCGACCGGTCGTAGCGCTGCAATCCCAAATGCATGGCGCCCAGGGTCGTCACCGTGCCCGAGGTGCCGAGCATCCGGGCCCCTTCGCGGGCGAAGGTTTCGGAAATCCCGAACTCGGCATCGAACGGGGCGAGCAGGGCATCGATCTCGGCGACCAGGCAATCGAAGCCGTCGGCCGTGCAATCGGGCTTGCCGTTCTTTTCCATCAGGTTCACCACCCCGATGGGCAGCGACAGAATCCCGATGGCACGGGGCTCCGGCGTGGTCAGGTCGATCCAACTGAGTTCCGTCGAGCCGCCGCCGATGTCGAACATCAAGGCCCGGGAATGGCCGCAACGCAGCAACGGCATGCAGCCGGTCAGCGTCAGGGTCGCTTCTTCCTCGGCCGGAATGGCTTCCAGCATGATGCCGGTCTCGGCATGAACCTTCTCGAAGAAGTCCTTGCAGTTGATGGCCTGGCGGCAGGCTTCGGTGGCGATATGGCGGGATTGAATGACGTTGTGGCGCCGGATCTTGCTGGCGCAGACGCGGAGTGCCGAAATCGTCCGCTGGATCGCGTCCTCGCACAGATTGCCCGAATGGGCCAAGCCTTCGCCCAGGCGCACGATCCGCGAAAATCCATCGATCACCACCGGGCCCTTGTCCGACGGCTTGGCGATCAGCATCCGGCAGTTATGCGTGCCCAGGTCGATGGCCGCAAAGCAGGGGCCGCCGCCCTTGTACCGGCGGCGGTTGCGGAACTGTGAATTTGCGGCGGGCCACTTGGCCATCGAATCTTCCAACGCTTTGATGCGGGTTTTGTCCCGCTTGACTCTGTAGTTTACGGGACCGCGCCCGGGCATCCAACAAATCAATATAGTTATTAGGGTTATCTGATCGAACGCGAAACCGCGTCTCGTTGGTTGCGTTCGCCGGGGTCAGTCGTTATATAACCGCCCCAGGCACGCGGCGGCCCCCCACACATAGGGTCCGCCGGGCCGAATTTCCAATGGGGT
>CAJWCU010000066.1 GCA_913030825.1 uncultured Rhodospirillaceae bacterium
GTCGTCGGGCGCGCGACGGCGGCGAAGCTTTTACCGCTGCATGCGGTGCTGCCCTATATGATCGAGGCGGAAAGCGGCAGCTGCATGTTCGTCACGTCCGAAGGCGGGCGTGTCCCGACGGCGGGCCAGACCACCGTGGCGCTCTACGCCGGGGGTCTCGTCATGGCGACCAAGGTGATTGCCAAGGAAATGGCCCGCCACAAGGTGCGCATCAATTGCATTGCGGTGACGCTGATCGGGGAATCGCCGTCCTGGGATGCCTTCGAAGGCAAGATCGAAATGACCGACCTGCACCGCGCGCAATACGCCCGCATTCAGCAGCGCGCCCCCCTGGGCATCGCCAATCCGGACGACATCGCCGGGGTCGCGACGTTCCTGGCGTCGGAGGACTCGGCTTATCTGACAGGGTCGACACTCAGCCCGACCGGCGGCCTGACCTTCCACTAAGCAAGGGGAGGGTGTGGCCGCCGCGCCGTGCCTTCGCCTGGGTTCAGACGGTGCCGTCGACGACGACCTCGATCAGGTTCGGGCCGTCTGTGTTGGCGATCGCGGCCTTCAGGGCCGGGCGGAAGTCCGCCGGATCGGTGATGCGCTGTGCCGTCACGCCCATGCCTTGGGCGGCCTCGACAAAGTCGATGGGCGGGTCGACGAAGTCCATGGCGATGTAGTTCTCGGACTTGTGGAACGACTTCAGGCGCTGCTTGATGATCCGATAGCCGCCGTTGTTGGCGATGATGTAGGTCAGCGGCAGTTTCTTATGCGCCGCGGTCCAAAGCGCCTGGATCGAATACATCGAGCTTCCGTCGCCGATCACGGCGACGACCGGGCGGTCGGGCTGGGCGATCTGCACGCCGACCGCCGCCGGCAGGCCCCAGCCGATGCCGCCCGACGCCAGTGCGTGATAGGCGAAGCGGTCGCGCGACGGGATCAGTTGATCCAGCAGCCGGCCCGAGGTCAGGGCTTCGTTGACGATGACGACGTCGTCCGGCACGCATTCGGAAATCATGAAGGCCAAGTTTCGGGGGTTGATGGGCATGGGCCCGTTGTCGCCGGAAAGCTCGTCGATCAGACGCGCCCGGCGGGCCGACCAATTCTTGTCGGCGAGCGCTTCAACACCCGCCTTGGCGCGGGCCGCCTGGGCGTCGCCGCCGAGCCGGTTCAGCGTTTCGGTCAGCGGCGGCAGCGACGTCTTGGGATCGCCCAGCGCCGCGATCTCCACCGCGTAGTTCTTACCCATGGCCCATTCGTTGAGGCCCAGTTGCACGATCGACATGCCCTCGGGCAGGGGGTCGATCTCGCTGAACACGGACATGGTCAGCGGGTCGGAGCCCAAGGCGAACATCAGGTCGTATGGGGCGAGGGCGTCGCGCACCACCTTCTGGCTGCGCTCCAGCGCGCCGAGGAAGCAGGGGTGCTCCGACAGGAAATGGGAGCCGTAGGGCGCGGATTGTTGATAGACGGGGGCACCCAGCGCCGTCGCGAAATCGGCGGCTTCCTGAAGGGCGTCGCTTTTCACCAGTTCGTCGCCGACGATGACGACCGGGTTTTCCGCCGCCAGAATGCGTTTGGCGAGGTCTTCCAACAGGCCGTCCGACGGCCGGGTGCGGGTATCGACGCGAGTCGCAGCACCCAGGTCCAATCCGGCCTCGGCGTTCAGGATATCGCCCGGCAGGGACAGGAACACCGGCCCCATCGGCGGCGTCATCGCGACTTTGGCGGCGCGGTGCATGATGCGCGGCAGGTCTTCCAGGCGCGTCACCTCGACGGCCCATTTGACCAGGGGCTTGGCCATCGGAACCAATTCGTCGTAGAGCACCGGCTCGGTCAGGCCGTGGCCCTGTTCCTGCTGACCGGCGGTCAGGATCAGCGGCGTGCCCGTGAACTTGGCGTTGTAGAGCGAGCCCAGGGCATTACCCAGGCCGGGGGCGACATGGACGTTGCAGGCGACCAGCTTGCCCGACGCGCGGGAATAGCCGTCGGCCATGGCGACGACCAGGGCTTCCTGCAGGGCCAGGGTATAGTTCATGTCCGGGTGATCGGCGAGGGCGTGCATGATCGGCAATTCCGTCGTCCCCGGGTTGCCGAACATGTCGGTGACGCCCTCGTCCTTGAGAAGCTGGATGAAGGCCGAACGGCCCCAGATTTTATTGTCGGTGGAAGAACTGTCCATGGATATCGGCCCTACTTGGATGGATTGATTGTATACAATTATGTGCCTCACAAAGTAGCGCCTCCCCACCGCCGGTCAATCGGGATTTCGCCTGATGTGCCGTGTACCTTGCGATTTCACGCGCAGGGCGCTTTGGGCCGTGGACAAACGGGGCCGGAGCCGCCAAATTGCGGGCATGTCCGAAAGCAAACGCATTCTGATCGCCATCACCGGCGCCTCCGGCGCGGTCCATGGCTTGCGCCTGCTGGAAATGCTGGCCGAGGTGCCGGAGGTGGAAAGCCATCTGGTGATTTCCAAGGCCGGGCGCCTGACGATTTCGGCGGAGTTGGAGATCGACGCCGCCGAGGTCGAGGCCAAGGCCGACGTGGTGCATCTGGCGGGGAATGTGGGCGCCCCGGTGTCCTCCGGTTCGTTCCGCCTGGACGCCATGATCGTCGCCCCCTGTTCGGTGAAGACGGCGTCGAACCTGGCCTACGGCAACACGGGCGATCTGATCACCCGGGCGGCCGATGTGATGCTGAAGGAACGGCGGACGTTGGTTCTGGCCGTGCGCGAAACGCCGCTGCACGCTGGACATCTGGAAACCCTGACGAAGCTCGCCAACCTGGGCGCGGTCATCTTCCCGCCGGTCCCAGCCTTCTATCAGAAGCCGCAGGAAATTTCGGATCTGGTCGATCAGACCTGCATGCGCTTGCTGGATCAGGCGGGCGTGCATATCGACGCAGCCCCCCGTTGGGGCGAGGCCGGGGGCATCCGCGCCATCGGCGGCGACGGCAATTAAGCCCGCATAAGAAACGGACGGAATATCGATGATCCTTCGCTTGGCTTTCGCGGCGTTCGCATTTTTCCTGCTCATGCCCACCCCTTCGGCACAGGCCCAGTTCCAAAGCATCAGGGACCATGACTGGTGTTTTGAAAACATGCCGGCGACCTATGACGAGGTCTTCGATGCCTGCGTCGAGGACAAATGCACCCGCATCAGCAACAAGAAGATCTCGCAAAAGCGCGCCTGCTATCGGCGCTGTTCGCGCGATGCCGTCGATGCCTGTCTGGCGAAACGGGATGCCGGCGGTGCGTCTCAGGCGGCCCGGCCCGCCGCGGCCCCCGTTCGGCCCGCCCTGAAACAACCGAGTGCGCCGCAGGCGCCGCAGCCGTCGGCGCGACCGGCGTCCCCGGCTCAGCCCGCACCGGCGCCGTCCGTCGCAAGCCGCCCCGCCGATCCGGCCCCGGCCGCGCCGGCGGAAGCCCAGCGCGAAGGTTTCATGTCGCGCCTGTTCGGCGGATGGGGCAGCGGCCCCGAGACCCCGTCTGACCCGGCCGCCGCCGCACCCGCACCCGCCGACGGGACAGCCTCCGCGGCGCCGGACGGCCAGGGCGAAGGTAAGCGCAAGGGCTTCTTCACCCGCCTGATGGACGGCGCCACGACCGGCGTCTCCGAAGG
>CAJWCU010000067.1 GCA_913030825.1 uncultured Rhodospirillaceae bacterium
ATCGCCACCGCCGAGGCGACGGCCAGCATGCCGAAGGCGTTGAGATAACTGATCAGCGCCGCCTGATGGACCATTTCCTTGGACAGGCGTGCCAGGCCCTCGATCGTGTCGACGTCCCATTCACCCAGCACCCAGGGCAGTTTCAGCATCGGGTTGAACGGCGAGATATGTTCGGTCAGGTATTCGTAGTTGGTCGCCGTCGACCGGACCAGTTCCGTCACCGTCATGGAGATGAAGAAGCTGGACCCGATATTGCGCAACAGGTGATAGACCGAGGTGGTTTCGTCCAAATCCTCGCCGCGCACGTTTGAAAACGTGATGATCGTCAACGGCACCCAGATGACGCCGCCGGCGAAGCCCTGGAGAACCCCGTTCAGCGCGAATTCCAATGGCGCCGTATCGAGACTGCAGGTCATCAGCCAGACGCCGACGATAACCTGCATGCCGTATCCCGCCATGATCGAGCGCATGGGGAACCGCTGGCCCAACATGCCGCCGACGAAGAACCCGGCCATGGCGCCGATCCCGCGCGAGCCGACGACGTAGCCGATCAGCGAGTCCGACATGCCCATGTGTTCTCGCATCAGGCCCGGCAGGATCACCATGGGCGTGAAATTCAGCATCCCGTAGATGGTGACCAGGCACAAACCGATGGCGTAGTTGCGATTGACCAGCAGACGCAGGTTGAGGAACGGTTTGTCGTGGGTCAGGGCATGGGCGATGAACATGTAGAAGGCGACGACGGCGACGAAGATCTCGATGCAGATTTCCGGGGATTCGAACCAGTCCAGGCGCTGCCCTCGCGACAACGCCAACTGCAGGCCCGCGATGGCGACGGAAATCAGGATGAAGCCGGTCCATTCCAGTTTCACCGTCACCGCCCGCCGCATGCGCGGCAGGGCGAGCAACACGCCCGCCGCCGCCACCGCGCCGACCGGCACGATGATGTAGAAGGCATACCGCCAGGTATATTTCTCGGCCATGATTCCGCCGATCATCGGGCCGATGAAGGCCCCCATCACGACGCCGACGCCGAAAATGCCGATGACCACGCCGTGGCGGTGCTTGGGGAAGATGTCGAGCAGCACCGTCTGGCCCATGGGCGACAGGGGCGCCCCCGCAGCCCCCTGAACGATGCGCCAGAAGATCAGCATTTCCAGCGACGTCGCGGCCCCCGAGAAATAGGTCGCGACGGTAAAGATGATCAAACTGACGACCAGCAGATTGCGGCGCCCCAAACGCCCGGCCAGCCAACTGGTCAACGGCGTCGCCACCGCCGTCGCCAGGATGTTGAAGGTCATGGCCCAGGAAATTTCATCGGGCGTCGCCGAGAGCGCGCCCTGTAGCTGCGGCAGGACCGAGGCGACGATCAGGATCGACGTCGAATAGAGCGTCGTCGACAAAACGATGATGCCGAGAATCAGATTGCACCGCGCCGGAGACAGTTCCGGGCGGGGCGGCAGGGCGGCGTCGCCGCCGGCGTCGGAAGAAGTGTCGGCCACGGGAAATGGTAACCCTATTGACAGTAAGGAAGGCAATAGTAAGAATGCTTACGAATTTCGCAAGGGCAATCTTCCCGCGAAACAGCTTCACCCGAGAGCCATTCATCCAGGACTGCACCGGCGATCATGACCAAGCTCGACTCCCATCCCTTGTCAGAAGGGCGCTATCTCGCGTTCCTGCTGATGGAAGCGGCCCGCCTGCAGCGCACGGCCTTCGACCGCCGGGTGCGCAAACTGGGATTTACCCGCACGCAATGGCTCGCCTTGCGGCGGGTCGGCGATCAGCCGGGCGTCAGCCAATCGGAGCTGGCGGAACTGCTGGAGGTCGAAAAGGCATCGGCCGGGCGTCTGATCGACAAGTTGGAGGAATTCGGCTGGCTGGAACGGCGGCCGGACGACGCGGACCGGCGCATCAAACGGGTCTACATGACCGACCTGGGCCGCAAGATCCACGCCCAGATCACGCCGATCGCCCAGGCGATGGTCGAAGAGGAGCTTTCCGGCCTGACGCCGAAGGAACGCGAGACCCTTGCCGATCTGTTGCAGAACGTGAAACAGCGGCTACAGGAAATGGCCCTGGATAACGATCCCATCGATTCAACCGAACTTGAGAAAATCAATGCCGAATGAGCAGACCCCCATCAGCATGGCCGAACCGGTCGGCGTCACCAAACCGGTGCGTCCGTATCTCCGGCGCCTGCTGCTGCTCGGCCTGATTCCGCTGATCGCCGTCGCCGTCGCCATTGGCTATTGGCTGCACGGCGCGCGGTACGTCTCGACGGAAAACGCCTATGTGAAGACCGATATCGCGAAACTGGCCGCCGAAATCGACGGCCGCGCGGTCGAAGTCAACGCCAAGGCCCATATGCAGGTGACCAAGGGCCAGGTCCTGGTGCGCATCGACCCCGAGCCGTTTCGTTTGGCCGTCGAACGTGCCCGGGCGGAATTGGACAGTGCCCGCCAGGAGGTCCGAACCCTGGCCGTGACCTTGAAAGAGGCACAGACCGAATTGCAGGACGCCCAGGACCGCGCCCTTTATTTCCGCAAACGGTTCGACCGTGAACGCCAGTTGATCAAGCGCGGCGTGACCTCCCACGCCCGGTTCGACGAAATGGAAAACGACGCCAACGCCGCCGACGACCGCGTGATGATGGCGCGCCAGAAAATCCAACGCATCCAGGCGTCGTTGGGCATCGATCCGGACGCACCCGTCGACGACCACCCCCTGGTGCGGACCAAGATGGCCGCCCTGGATCAGGCCAAGCTGGACCTCGAGCGCACGGCCATCAAGGCGCCGTCGGACGGCGTCGTCGTCACCGTGCCGCTGGTCCCGGGCGAACAGATCGAAGCGGCCGAGCCGCTGTTCGCCATCGTCACCGACACACCCCCCTGGGTCGACGCCAATTTCAAGGAAACGGAATTGACCCATGTGCGGGTCGGCCAAGCAGCGACGGTCGTGCTGGACATCTATCCCAATGTGACCTGGCAGGCCGAGGTCGAAAGCATCTCGCCCGCCACCGGCGCAGAGTTCGCGATCCTGCCGCCGCAGAACGCGTCGGGCAACTGGGTCAAGGTGGTGCAGCGCCTGCCCGTGCGTCTGAAGCTGAAACCTCATGCCGACGCCCCGCCGCTGCGCGCGGGCATGACGGCCACGGTCAAGGTCGACACCAAGCGCGAACGCTCGATCGCCGATCTGTTCGACGTGTTCAGCGCCCAGGCGGAAATGACGGAATCGACCCGCTGAGCTTCCCCGGCGGCCCCGCCGCCGCGCGCCCGTTCCAACTGCAATTCCCGTGAATAATCCGCAATCGTTCGACCGTACGCACTTTTAAAAGCGCTTTGCATGGCACCGACGCTCATCCCCAGATCGTGGGCCATGGCGTTCAAGGTCGGATTGTCGTCCAGGTGATCCCGGACATAGGCGCGGACGGCC
>CAJWCU010000068.1 GCA_913030825.1 uncultured Rhodospirillaceae bacterium
CGAGGTCGAGGGCGGTCGCCGTCACCGATTGGCCGGCGGCGAGGAGTTCGAGGGCTTTCAGCAGCCGCGCCTGCTGCCGCCAGGCGCCGAAGGTCATGCCCGTTTCCTTGACGAACAGGCGGGCCAGGGTGCGGGCACTCGCACCCGCCGTCCGGGCCCAGTCGTCGAGCCCGGCATGGCTCGCCGGGTCGTCGATCAGCGCCTCGGCGATGCGCGTCAGGCGGGCGTCCTCGGGCCAGGGCAGGTGCAGGGCGGCCTGGTCGAGGACCCGCAACTGATCCAGGATCACCGCCATCAGGCGCCCGGCCGGGCCGTCCGTGTCGTATTCGGCAGGCAGGTCCACGGCGGCGCGGATCAGTTCCCGCAGCAGCGGCGAGACGGTGACGACGCCGCAGACGCGGGGCAGGGCCTGGGCGGCCTCGGGTGCGACCCAGAGGCTGCGCATTTTGACGTCCGTCGGGAAATCGACCCGATGCGGCATGCCGCCCGGCACCCAGACGGCGCGTTCCGGCGGCACCACCCAGACGCCGCCGTCGGTCGTGACCGCCATGACGCCGGAAATCGCATAGACCAGTTGCCCGCGCGGATGGGAATGCCAGCGCGTCGCCTGGCCCGCCGGATAGTCGGTCGCGGCGGCGACCACGGGGCGCGGCACGGCCTGCAGGGCGTCGACCTTGGCGACGTTGTCGGCATGGGTCGCTTCCCGTTCGGGCCCGTCCGAGCGGAAGCCGGGCGCAGGCATGGGAAAGCGCGTGCGGGGGGCGGGGATGGGGCCGTCCATGGCATCCTCGTTTGTCAATTTGGCGATATAACTTGACAGAATACCGAAAGACTGTCGAGAAAGGTTCGTGCATGTATGCTCATCGAATACCACGACCATACTAAAAACCCGGGCGGATCAATTGCCGCACTGGGGAAGACGAGGAAACGACCATGTCCTACACCGACCGCCACGGTGTCCAGTTCCTGTTCCTGAATATCGGACATTTGCTGGACCATTTCTTCCTGCTGATTTACGCGACGGCCGTGCTGTCGATCTCGCTCGATCCGGCATTCCAATTAACCTTCGCGACCGCAATCAAAGATTTCCTGGCCGTGCTCCCGTTCGAGGGCGGCGCCGTCACGGCGATGACGGAATGGGCGAACGGCTTGTCCGAGGAAAGCTCCTACGGCTTCCTTCTGGCTCTCTCGACCGCCAGCTTCATCGCCTTCGGCGCGTTTTCCATTCCGGCGGGGTGGCTCGGCGACAAATGGTCGAAGCACGGAATGATCACGGTGTTCTTTATCGGCATCGGATCGTCCGCCGTCATTACCGGCTTCGCCAACGGCCCCTATCAGGTCGCCGCGGGTCTGTTGGCCATCGGCGTGTTCGCCGCTATCTATCATCCCGTCGGGATCGCCATGGTCGCGGAAAACGCCAAATCGCTGGGCAAGGAGCTGGGCATTAACGGCGTCTTCGGCAATGTCGGCGTGGCCTGCGCCGCCGTGGTCACCGGTTTTCTGGCCGATCAGGTCGGCTGGCGCGCCGCGTTCATCCTGCCGGGGGTCGTTTCGATCGCGATGGGCTTGGCCTATCTGTGGTTTTCCAGAAACGCGCCCGAGCCGCATCCCCTGGCCAAGAAGGACAAGTTCATCGGCGCATCGGCGTCGGAAGTGAAGCGCGCCATCGCCGTGGTTCTATTGGCGTCCGCCCCCGGCATGCTGATCTTCAATTCGACGACCAATTCTCTGCCCAAACTGTTCGACGAACGTCTGGGTGGGTTCGCCGCCAACCTGTCCGAAGTCGGCATGTGGACCTTCGGCGTGTTTTTGATCGCGTCGGTCGCGCAGGTGATCATGGGGCATCTGCTGGACAAGTACCGGCTGAAGCCGATTTATCTCATCGCCGTCGCGCTGCAGGCGCCGCTGATCTTCCTGGTCGGTTATGCCCATGGCATCGGCGTGTTGGGCAGCGCCACGGCGATGATGTTCATCGTCTTCTCGATCATCCCGATCCACGACACGATCATCGCGCGGTTCACATCGAAGGAAATCCGTTCGCGGGTGTTCGCGTTGAAATATCTGGTCGGTCTGATGGTCGGCGCCGCGGCCTTGCCGTTGACGGGGTGGCTGCATTCGGCGGTTGGCGGCTTCACCATGGTGTTCATGGTGCTGGGGGCGCTGGCGATCTTCGAAAGCTGCGTCACGTTCTTCCTACCGGCCCGCGATCATCTGACCCAGGCCGAACCGGCGGCTCAGCCGGCGGAATAACCCAAACGGCTTAGAACCTTCCCGCTTTCCTTACCCTGCGCAGGGCCTCGGCGACGCATCGACTGTCGGCGAGGCCCTGATGCATTTCGCCGGGCGGCG